>NZ_JYKO02000001.1:3047846-4346769 GCF_000949385.2 Pseudomonas sp. LFM046
GCTACCTCAAGCGCGGGCGGACCCTCGCCGAGCTGGCCGACGCGTGCGGCATCGACCCGGCGGGCCTGACCACCACGGTGGAAGAATTCAACCACCATGCCCGCCAAGGCGAAGACCCGGCCTTCGGCCGTGGCCGCACGCCCTTCAACCGCCGCAGCGGAGACGCCCTGCACAGCGGTCCCAACCCCTGCGTCGCCCCCATCGAACGGGGCCCCTTCTACGCCGTGAAAGTACAGCCGGGTTGCTTCGGCACCTTCGCCGGCCTGCGCACGGACGGCAATGCCCGCGTACTGGATGGCGCCGGGCTGCCCATTCCCGGCCTCTACGCCGCAGGCACCGATATGGCGAGCGTGCTGGGCGGACACTACCCGTCCGGCGGGATCAACCTGGGCCCGGCCATGACCTTCGGCTATATCGCCGGGAAGCATGCGGCGGGGGTTTGAGCTGAATTTGGGCAAGATCCTGTAGAGGCGATTTCAATCGCCAAGCAGACCGAAGGCCTCCCCTGTCGGGGCACCTGGGGGCAACTGCGTTGCCCATGGCGAATGAATTCGCCCCTACAGGTGAAGCCCATGGCCCGGCCCCATAAAAAACGCCGCCCGGATGCGTGGTCCGGGCGGCGTCTTTGTCCTGCGGCGGGTCAGCCTTGCAGCGACTCCACCCCAAGCTCGTCCCACACGGCCTCAGCCAGGTGGAAGGTGGCATTGGCCGCTGGAATACCGCAGTAAATGGCGCTCTGCATGATCACTTCCTTGATCTCCTCGCGGGTCACGCCGTTGTTCTTCGCGGCCCGCAGGTGCAGCTTCAGCTCGCCCTCACGGTTCATGCCGATGAGCATGGCGATGGTGATCAGGCTGCGGGTGTGGCGCGGCAGCCCCGGGCGGGTCCAGATATCACCCCAGGCATGGCGGGTGATCATTTCCTGGAACTCTTCATTGAACGGCGTGAGGTTTTGCAGGCTGCGGTCCACATGGGCATCGCCCAGCACCGCGCGGCGCACCTTCATGCCGGCTTCGTAGCGTTCTTTTTCGTCCATTCAGGAGTCCTCGAAGGGTCTCGTAGGAGCGAGCTCTGCTCGCGAAGCTTTCACGAGCAGAGCCCGCTCCTACAAAAAGCAGGGATCAGCGGTCAGGAACGCCAGCACCCGCTGGCTGAAGTCATCACCGGCCTGCACGTTGGACAGGTGCGCGGCGTGGAACTCCACCAGCTCGGCGCCGGCAATGCGCTCCTTCATGAAGCGGCCGTGCTCAGGGGTGGTCACCGGGTCGCCGCTGCCGCAGACGATCAGGGTCGGCGCGCGAACGGCGCCCAGTTGCTCGCGGTAATCGGCGTCACGCACGGCGGCGCAGTTGGCGGCGTAACCCTCGGGAGACGTCTGGGCCAGCATGCCGACGATGGGCTCCACCTTGGCCGGCTGGGCTTCGGCGAAATCCGGGGTGAACCAGCGGGAAATGGACGCATCGCGCAGGTCGCGCATGGCCTGCGCGCCGCCGGACAGCACGGTGTCGATGCGCGGGTTCCAGACTTCCGGGGCGCCGATCTTGGCGGCAGTGTTGCACAGCACCAGACGCTCAATGCGCTCCGGGGCGTTGATCCCCAGCCACTGGCCGATCAGGCCACCCATGGACAGGCCGCAGAAGCTGGCCTTCGGGATGTCCAGGGCATCCAGCAGGGCCAGTACGTCACGGCCCAGTTGCTCGATGCTGTAGGGACCTTCGCTGACCAGGGACTTGCCGTGACCGCGGGTGTCATAGCGCAGCACCTGGAAATGCTGGGTGAAAGCCGGGATCTGGGCGTCCCACATGTGCAGGTCGGTGCCCAGGGAGTTGGACAGGACCAGCACCGGCGCACCGGCCGGGCCTTCGAGGAGGTAGTTCAGATCGCCATCGGCGAGACGTACGGCAGGCATGGAAAACTCCTAGCGCGAGAATTGCTTGTGTTCAGCGAGGGCCCGGTCCACCCAGCGGCGGGCCTGGCCAAGGTAATGGGCCGGGTCGAGCAGGCGATCCAGCTCGGCGGCGGACAGTTCGGCGGTGACTGCCGCATCGGCGCCGAGCACCGCGCGCAAGTGGACGCCCTCCTTCACCGCCTGGCGGCAGCACTGCTCCACCCGATGGTGGGCGGCGTCGCGGCCGATGCGCTGAGCCAGCGCGATGCTGACGGCTTCGGCCAGCACCAGGCCCTGGGTCAGGTCGAGGTTCTGGCGCATGCGCGCCGCGTCCACTTCCAGGCCGGGGACCACCAGCAACGCTTGTTGCAAGGCACCGGAGACCAGGCAGCAGAGCTCCGGAAGGGTTTCCCACTCGGCGTGCCAGAGCCCGAGGCTGCGCTCGTGCTCCTGGGGCATGGCGGCGAACATGGTGGACACTAGGCCCGGCGCGCGGGTGGCGGCGCCGATCAGCACGGCGGCACTCACCGGATTGCGCTTGTGGGGCATGGTGGAG
This sequence comes from Pseudomonas sp. LFM046, assembly GCF_000949385.2. Taxonomy (NCBI): domain Bacteria; kingdom Pseudomonadati; phylum Pseudomonadota; class Gammaproteobacteria; order Pseudomonadales; family Pseudomonadaceae; genus Pseudomonas; species Pseudomonas sp. LFM046. Next base: position 3,050,291 of record NZ_JYKO02000001.1, read on the forward strand.
GAGCCACCCTTGCCTGGCGCGGACGGTTCGAAGACTTCACCCGCTTCGGTCTGCATCAGCAGGCTGAGGTCGCGCCCCAGCTTGCCCAGGCTGCCGGCGATCAGGCCCAGCAGGCTGGCGAACTCCACCAGACGGTCGCGCTGGGTATGCCACGGCTGGTCGGGCAGGTTCAGGTCCAGTTCACGGGCCAGGGCTTCAGCCACCGGCCAAGCCTGCTCGCCCAGGGCGGCGAGACTGCCGGAGGCGCCGCCGAACTGCAGGCAGAACAGGCGCGGCTTCAGTTCGGCCAGGCGCTGGCGGTGACGGGTGATGGCGCCCAGCACCCCGGCCAACTTCATGCCCAGGGTCACGGGGGTCGCCTGTTGCAACCAGGTGCGGCCGGCCAGCGGGGTATCGGCAAAGCGTTCGGCCTGTAGGGCCAGGGCATGGGCGAGACCGGCAAGGTCCTGCTCCAGCAGCTCCGCCGCAGCACGCAACTGCAGCACCAGACCGCTGTCCATGGCGTCCTGGCTGGTCGCGCCCAGGTGCACGAAACGTTCGGCTTCGCTGCTTTGGGCGGCGACTCGCTTACCCAGGGCCTTGACCAGCGGAATGGCGGAATTACCGGCCGTGGTGATGGCCAGGGCCAGCGCGGAATAGTCATAGAAATCGGCCTTGCAGGCCGCTTCGATGGGGGCGACGGCTGCGGCGGGGATCAGCCCCACGCTCGCCTCCGCGCGGGCCAGCGCGGCCTCGAAGTCCAGCATGCCCTGCACGCGCCCGTGGTCGGAGAACACCGCGCGCATGGCGGGCGCCGTGAAGTAGGCATCGAAGAGTTGGTTGCTCGGGCTGTTCAAGCCAGTGCTCCGGAATGCGGGATGGTCTTTCGTTTTATAGCAGCCGGCCCTTTGGAGCCAGCCTTGACGTCGAGGAAAGGCCGGTGCGCACAGCGCACCCTACGGTAGGGTGTGCCGTGCGCACCAGAAGGCATCAGACGCGTTCAATAGCCAGGGCGAGGCCTTGGCCTACCCCCACGCACATGGTCGCCAGACCCAGCTTGCCGCCGGACTTCTCCAGCTGGTGCAGGGCGGTCTGGACCAGGCGCGCGCCGCTGGCACCCAGGGGGTGGCCGAGGGCGATGGCGCCGCCGTTGGGGTTGACCTTGTCGCTGTCGTCGGCGATGCCGAGTTCGCGCATCACGGCCAGACCCTGCGCCGCGAAGGCTTCGTTCAGTTCGATCACGTCGAAATCGCCGACGGCCAGGTTCAGGCGCTCCATCAGCTTGCGCACCGCCGGGACCGGGCCGATGCCCATCACACGTGGGGCGACACCGGCGCTGGCCATGCCGAGCACTTTCGCGCGCGGGGTCAGGCCGTGCTTCTTCACCGCTTCGGCGGACGCCAGGATCAACGCAACCGAACCGTCGTTGACCCCGGAGGCATTGCCGGCGGTGACGGTCTTGCCTTCACCGTTGACCGGCTTCAGCTTGGTCAGGGCTTCCAGGGTGGTGTCGGGACGCAGGTGCTCGTCCTGATCGACCACAGTGTCACTTTTCTTGCCCTTGATCACCACCGGAACGATTTCCTCGGCAAAGAAACCTTCAGCCTGTGCGCGGCCGGCGCGTTGCTGGCTGCGCAGGGCGAACAGGTCCTGGTCCTCGCGGGAAACCTTGTAGTCATCGGCGACGTTGTCGGCGGTCTGAGGCATGGCGTCGACGCCGTACTGGGCTTTCATCAGCGGGTTGATGAAGCGCCAGCCGATGGTGGTGTCTTCGATCTTCTGGCTACGGCCAAAGGCGCTGTCGGCCTTGCCCATCACGTAAGGCGCGCGGGACATGGATTCCACGCCGCCGGCGATGGCCAGTTCCATTTCGCCCGAGGCGATGGCGCGGAAGGCGGTGCCCACCGCGTCCATGCCGGAGGCGCAGAGGCGGTTCAGGGTCACACCGGGAATGCTGTCCGGCAAGCCGGCCAGCAGCAGCGCCATGCGCGCGACGTTGCGGTTGTCCTCGCCGGCCTGGTTGGCGCAGCCGAGGAACACTTCATCCAGCTCATCCCATTTGACCTGGGGATTGCGCTCCACCAGGGCCTTGATCGGGATGGCGGCCAGGTCGTCGGCGCGCACCGGGGCCAGGGAGCCGCCGAAGCGGCCGATGGGCGTGCGGATGGCGTCGCAGATGTAGACCTCGCGGCTCATTCGTCACCCCCTTTCTGGCCATGGGCGGCGGCGGTGCGCTCTTCCAGGGCACGCAGGGCGGTCAGCTCCACTTCGGTGGGCACCGGGGTTTCGGCCACGTCCGGGGCGAAGCGGATGGCCCAGCCGGTGGCTTCCACCACCTGCTCGCGGGTCACGCCCGGGTGCAGGGTGGTCACGATGAATTCGTTGGTGCCGGCTTCCGGCTCCATGATGCAGAGGTCGGTGATGATCGCCACGGGGCCCTTTCCGGGAAGGCCCAGTTGCTGGCGGTGGTCACCACCTTCGCCATGGCCCACGGAGGTGATGAAGGCCAGCTTGTCGACGAAGGTACGGTGGGACTGCTTGAGGATGATCAGCACTTCCTTGGCGGAACCGGCGATTTCCGGTGCGCCACCCGCACCCGGCAGACGGACTTTCGGGTTGTTGTAGTCGCCGATCACGGTGGTGTTGATGTTGCCGAAGCGGTCCACCTGGGCGGCGCCGAGGAAGCCCACGTCAATGCGGCCGCCTTGCAGCCAGTAGCGGAAGATCTCGCCGGTGGGCACCACGGTGTCGGCGGTTTCGGCCAGCTCGCCGTCACCGATGGACAGCGGCAGCACGCTCGGCTTGGCGCCGATGGGGCCGGATTCGTAGATCAGCACCACGTCCGGGGACGAGGTCAGGCGGGCCAGGTTGGCGGCCTTGGACGGCAGGCCGATGCCGACGAAGCAGACGGCGCCGTTCTTCAGGCGGCGGGCAGCCGCCACGGTCATCATTTCATTGGTGCTGTAGTCACTGGTGGATTGAGCGTTCATCACTTGGCCTCCGCAATCTTGGCTTGGAACGCTGCGAAATCCTTGGTGCCACGGATGTACTCATCGATCCAGGCGGTGAAGGTTTCGCGGTCGCGGGCAATCGGGTCCCAGTCCTGATAGAAGCGGTTGTCGCGCTCGTAGTAACCGTGGGCATAGGACGGATGGGCGCCACCGGGTACGTGGCAGACGGCGGTCAGGGCCCAGGTGGGCAGGACGCAGGCGTTCATCGGCGCATTCAGGTCGTCGACGATTTCTTCCACGGTGACGATGCAGCGCTTGGCCGCCAGGGCCGCTTCCTTCTGCACACCGAGGATGCCCCACAGCAGCACGTTGCCTTTGCGGTCGGCCTTCTGAGCGTGGATCACGGTGACGTCCGGGCGAACGGAAGGCACGGCGGCCAGCTTTTCGCCGGTGAAGGGGCAATCGATGAACTTGATGTTCGGATTGACCTTCGGCAGGTCGGAGCCGACGTAGGCGCGCAGGACCGCGAACGGCAGGCCCGAAGCACCGGCCACATAGGAGTTGGCCAGGTCGGCATGGCTGTGCTCGTCGATTTCCAGGGCGTTCGGCCACTGCTTCTCGACGGCGTCGCGCAGTCGGTGCAGGGAGCCTACGCCGGGGTTGCCGCCCCAGGAGAAGGTCAGCTTGCGGGCGCAGCCGGCGCCGATCAGCAGGTCGTACACCAGGTCCGGAGTCATGCGTACCAGGTGCAGGTCTTTCTTGCCCTGGCGGATGATCTCGTGGGAAGCGGCGGTGGGAATCAGATGGGTGAAGCCCTCAAGGGCTACCTTGTCGCCGTCGTTGATGAAACGCTCGACGGCTTCGCGGAGGGAAATGATTTCAGCCATGGTCGATCTCGTGTTGTTATCCAGGGCGTTTGGGGCGCCGGGGTGAGGAGAAATTACCGCCGGCCCCACCCCGAAACAATCCGATAATCGACTATGCGTGCGGTTATCGAACAGATGTGTGCGAAGCTAACGACTGCGCATTGGGGCGCAATTGCTGTAGGGGCGAATGAATTCGCCCCTACAAGATCTGATCCACCATCTTCTGCGCCAGGACGCGCTGCCCGGCCAGACGCTGGACGATGCGCTCGACGATCTCCAACCGTGCTGCTGCTCCGGCGCGCATCTCGCCCATGGCGTTGAGGGCTGCAGCGGACTTCTCCAGTCCGGCGCGGGTGGAGCCGCTGACATGCTCCATCCCTGCCCTCGCCTCCTCGGCAGCCTTTTGCAGGCCTTCGGCGATCAGGCGGATCTGACCGCTGGATTCGTTGGCCCGCAGTGAGAGGCTGCGGACTTCGTCAGCCACCACCGCGAACCCTCGCCCGTGAGCACCCGCCCGCGCCGCTTCGATGGCGGCGTTCAGGGCCAGCAGGTTGGTCTGTTTGGCGATGTCCTGGATGCTGCCAACGATGGCGCCGATCTGCATGGACTGGCTGCCCAGTTCGTTGAAGACCTGACTGATGTGGGCCATGTAGGCATCCAGCTCGCCGATGGCGCCGGCAGTGGCCTGCATGCTTTCGGCACCCAGCAGCACCTTCTCCCCTGCCGCGCGGGCCAACTGGTTGGCGTACTGCATGTCCGCCTCACAGTGGAGAATGGCGTCCAGCAGCTCGGCCAGGGGCGCGTGCAGGTGAGTGGCCGGTTTGACCACGGCGGGTTCGGGGCGGGGCTCGACAACGACGGGGGCGATGGGTGTGCGGACCGGCACCTCTACCCGGATCTCGACCGGCTCGGGCGGCATGAGGTGGTACAGCACCCCTCCCCCGGCAAGGCCGAACAGGGCGAAGATCAACAACAATCCGCTGCCCTGCAGGAAGGCGATCAAGCAAAGCAGGCCGCCACTGCCCAGAAGCAGTGCGGCCGTGAGTTTGCGGGACATGGATGGAACTCCTTTTACATCGGCGAGTAGAAGATCCTGCAGGGGCGAATTCATTCGCCAAGGGACAGCGCAGCTGCCCCCATCTGGGCCTGAACGTGGCGGGCCTCCCACCCGCTTGGCGATTGAAATCGCCCCCACAGGTAAAGCAGCCGTGCCCATGCGAGGGACGGCGCTCGAAATCAGAACAGCGTCCAGGTGTAGGAGAGGATCAGCCGGTTCTCATCGATATCGGAGCGGTAGTTGGAACGGGCCGTGACGTTGCGCACGCGCACGCCGAGACCCTTCAGTGTGCCGCCCTGGACGACGTAGCTGACATCCAGGTCGCGCTCCCAGTCCTTGCCTTCGAAGCCCTGGCCGGTATCCACGTTGTCGCCGGTGATGTAGCGGGTGCTCGCCACCAGGCCGGGCACACCGAGGGCGGCGAAGTCGTAGTCGTACCGCGCCTGCCAGGAGCGCTCGTCGGCGAAGGCGAACTCGTAGGTGGGCACCTCGTTGCCCAGCGGGCTGACGTTGGCGAACACGCGCGGGAAGGAGCTGTCGCCATAAATGGCCTGGTAGCCGACATAGAAGGTGTGGCCGCCGTGCCTGGCCGACAGCAACGAGTAGAAGGCCTGGTTGTCGATCGCGCCGATCAGCTGCTTGCCGTCCTCGCTGGCGTCGAAATAGCCGAGGTTCGCGCCCAGCACCCAGTCCCCCAGCGGTTCGCTGTGCTTGAGCCCGACGAAGCGCTGGTCGTAGATGTCTTCCAGCTGCGCGTACCAGGCGCTGACCGTGGTGCGGTTTGAGTTGAAGGCATAGTCGCCACCGGCGTAGTTGAAGGCGTCGCTCGATGCCTGGCGCTGCGGCAGGTGGCCGAGCATGGCCTGCATCTTCTCGTCACCCGCCTCGTTGCGCAGGCTGGTGGAGGTCAGGTGACCGCCCTGCAAGGTCAAACCGGCAATCTCGTTGGAGGTGACGCTGGCCCCCTGGTAGCTGGGCGGCAGCAGGCGGATGTCGCTGAACACCAGCACCGGCAGGTTCGGTTGCAGTTCGCCCACCTTCAGCTCGGTCTTCGACAGCCGCATCTTACCGGCCACGCCCAGGCGGCTGTATTCGTCGGCGGCCTCGCCGTCGTCCTGCACCGGCAGCAGACCGGTGTTCACCCGACCAGGGCTGCTGTCCAGCTTGATACCCAACGTGCCGATGGCGTCCAGGCCGAACCCCACCACGCCGGGGGTGTAGCCGGATTTGAAATTGAGGATGAAGCCCTGGGCCCACTCCTCGGCCTTGGACTGCTTGTTCGGGCCGACGATGTCGGAGAAGTCCCGGCTGAAGTAGTAGTTACGCGCCTGCAGGGTGGCGGTGGAGTCCTGGACGAAGCCGGACTCGGCGGCCTGGGCGAGACCGGCGCTCACGCCGGCGGACAGCAGTACACACAGCTTGCTCGAATGGTTGGTCATGTTGTCGCTCTTGTTTTTATTGGGACAAATCTCCCCCGAGGGCCCTCTTCCGGAGCCCTGCACGTAAGGTGGGGAGATGGATGGCGTCGCTTACGGACAGCTCCCGTGGGCGACGCCCGGATCGGTCAGGGATTGGGTTCCAGCACCTTCTCCCTTTCCGGTGTTGCCTTCGGCACGCGGCGCGCCGTCAGCAGCAGATGGGCGAGGATGCCGAAGATCAGCCCCCAGAACGCCGCCGAGAGTCCGAGAAAGGACATGCCCGAGGCGGTGACGAGGAAGGTGATCAGGGCCGCCTCGCGGTCCTCCGGCACCGCCATGGAACCGGCCAGCGCACCGGCGATGGCGCCGAACAGGGCCAGGCCGGCCAGGGCGGCGATCAGTTCCTTGGGCAGTGCGGTAAAGATCGATACCAGCGTGGCGCCGAAGATGCCCAGTAGCAGGTAGAACACCCCGCCCACCACGCCGGAGACGTAGCGTTTGGCCGGGTCTTCATGGGCCTCACGGCCGGTGCAGATGGCAGCGGTGATGGCCGCCAGGGTCAGGCCATGGCAACCGAAGGGTGCCAGCAGGAGGCTACCAAGGCCGCTGGCGGAGATGATGGGGCTGGCCGGCGTCGGATAGCCCGCATTGCGCAGCACCGCCACCCCCGGCACGAACTGCCCGGTGAGGGCCACCATCACCAGCGGCAGGGCGATGTTGAACAGGCCATGCCAGGTGAACGACGGCGTCACCCATTCCGGGGTGGCGAAGCCGATCACCAGGGCCGAAGCATTGAGCTGTCCGCTACCGGCGGCAATGGCGCAACCTACCAGCAGCACCGCCATCACCGCATAGCGCGGCGCCAGGCGCCGCACCAGCAGGTAGGTGATGAACATGGCCATCACCATCACCGGCTCGTCCTTCAGGGAGGTGAACAGGCGGGTGCCGAAGCTGAACAGGATGCCCGCCAGCATCGCCGCCGAGATGGCCGCTGGCAGCTTGCCGACGATGCGGTCGAAAGCGCCGGATAGCCCCACCAGCAGGATGATGGCGTTGGCCATCACATAGGCGCCCACGGCTTCGGCGGCACTGATGCCCGGCAGCATGGAGACCAGCAGCGCCGAGCCCGGCGCCGACCAGGCGATGATCACCGGCACCTTGTAGCGCAGGCTGAGGGCGATCCCCAGCACGCCGCTGCCGATGGAAATCGCCCAGACCCAGGAGGACAGCAGCTCGGCCGGCAAGCCTCCGCTCTCCGCCGCCTGGAACACGATCACCAGGGGACCGGCGTAGGAAATCATGGTGGCGATGAAACCCGCCACCACGGCGGACAGTGAACAGTCCTTGAACAACGTGCGCATGCTGCCTCCAGGCCAGTGTTGCGATTGCAGGTGGAGCAAGGGTCAGCCTTGGGCGGCAGTCGCTAGCGGCGCAGCCTTGGGCTGACGCTGGTGGACGAAGCACATGGCCAGGGCGGCGATGGCGCCCGGAATGGCGAAGGCCATGAAGTTCAGCTGCAGCGGCAGGTTGATGCCCAGCAGCGCCCCGCCCAGCAACGGACCGACGATGGCGCCATTACGACCGATGCCCGACGCCCAGCCCAGGCCCGTGGAGCGGAACGCCAGGCCGTAGAGCTGCGCGGCGGTGGCGTAGAGCAGGATCTGGGTGCCGATGGTGGTGGCGCCGGCAATGCCGATCAGCAGGTAGAGCACCGGGGTCGGGCTCTTGAAGCCGAGCAGGCTGATGGACAGCGCCGCGACGATGAAGAAAGCCACCACCACCCTGGGCAGATTGTAGCGGTCTCCCAGCCAGCCACCGGCGATGGCGCCGAACATGCCGCCGAAGTTAAGGGCCAGCAGGAAGGACAGACTGGAACCCAGGCTGTAGCCGGCGTTGGCCATCAGTTTCGGCAGCCAGGAGCTCAGGGCGTAGACCATCAGCAGGCAGCAGAAGAAGGCTACCCAGATCATCAGGGTGCGCAGGCCACGGCCTTCACGGAAGAGCTCCAGTACCGGGGCGCCCTGCACTTTCACGTCGTTCAGCACCAGTTCGTCGCGGTCGCTGATCTCGGCGTGCGGGTCGATGCGCTTGAGTATTGCGCGAGCTTTGTCGACGCGGCCCTGGCGCAGCAGGAAACCGACGGATTCCGGCAGGTGCCAGAGGATCAGCGGCAGCAGCAGGAGCGGCAACAGCGCGGCGAAGAACATCGCCTCCCAGCCGAAGCGCGGCAGCATGTAGATGCCGACACCCGCGGACAGCATGCCGCCCAGGGAGTAGCCGCTGAACATCACGGCCACCAGGGTGCTGCGCAGTTTCTTCGGCGCGTATTCATTCATCAGCGCCACCACGTTGGGCATCAGGCCGCCGATGCCGAGGCCGGCCACGAACCGGCAAATGCCGAATTCCGTGGGGCTGGAGGCGAAGCCATTGAGCACAGTGAAGCCGGAGAAGAGCACGAAGCAGATGGCGATCCCCTTCTTGCGGCCGATCTTGTCAGCCAGGGAACCGAAGGTCAGGGCGCCGAACATCATGCCGAACAGCGCGTAGCTGCCCAGGGCACCGGCCTCCAGCGGAGTCAGGCCCCACTCTTTCATCAGCACGGGCAAGACCACGCCGTAGATGAACAGGTCATAGCCGTCGAAGATGAGCAGAAGCGCGCACCAGCACATGACCATCCAGTGGAAGGGCGTGAAGCGCGCGTTGTCGATGATCTCGTGTACGTCGAGTTTTCGCATGGCATGTGTCTCTTTTGTTGTTTTTGTGTAGAAACCGCAGGGACGGGCGCGTGACGGTGCCCGGCCGGGAACATCTTTGGGGGGCGATTTCAATCGCGAATGAATTCGCCCCCACAGGTTTGAAACAGCCCGGACCGTAGGATGGGTGGAGTTCAACGATACCCATCGCCGTTGGAACGATGGGTATCGCTCCGCTCCACCCATCCTACGGGTTGGCTTTGCTGCTTAACCCAGGTCGCCTCCGCCTACCGGCAGGGTCACGCCGGTGATGTAGGAGGCCTCGTCCGAGGCGAGGAAGAGGATGGCTCCGGCCTGTTCGTCGATGGTGCCGTAGCGCTTCATCAGGCTGCTGTCGACGGTCTGGTCAACGATCTGCTGGTACCAGGCCTTCTCTTGATCGTTCTGCTGCGCGGTGTTGCGCGGGATTCGGCGCGGTGGTGCCTCGGTGCCGCCCGGCGCGGTGGCGTTGACGCGGATGCCGCGCTCGGCGTTTTCGAAGGCCAGGCAGGCGGTCAGGGCGTTCACTCCGCCCTTGGCCGCGCCGTAGGGCACGCGGTTCACGCCACGGGTGGCGATGGACGACACATTGACGATGGCGCCTGCGCCCTGCTCCAGCATGTAGGGCAGCGCGGCATGGCAGCACCACAGGGTCGGGAACAGCGAGCGACGCACTTCGGCCTCGATCTCGTGCTCCTGGTAGTGCTCGTAGGGCTTGGCCCAGATAGTCCCGCCCACGTTATTGATGAGGATGTCCAGCCGGCCGAAGCGCTCCACCGCAGCAGCGGCCACGCGATGGCAGTCGGCGAACTGTTCGAGGTCGGCGGTCAGGGCCAGCAGCGGGGCGTCCGCCTCCAGCTGATCGACCAGTTCGAAGACCAGCTCGGAACGGTCCACGGCGACGACCCGCGCGCCCTCCTCCACCAGCCGCTCGGCGACCCGGCGGCCGATACCCTGGGCCGCGCCGGTGACCAGCGCGACCTTGTCCTGGAATCTCTTGTACATGGCAGCCCCTTGAAATGGTGTGTGCCCTGCTTCCCGGATTTCATCCGGGCTACGGTTTCATCGCGTGGCGTCAGGCCGCGCTGGCGGCGAACTTCTCGTAGTAGAAGTTGGCCGGCTGGATGCCCTGCTCGCGGATGTACTGGCTGACCGCCTCGACCATGGGCGGCGGGCCGCACAGGTAGACATCCACGTCGCCGTCGTTCAGGTGCTTCGGCTCGATGTGCTGGGTCACGTAGCCCTTCTGCGGGTAGCTGCTCTCGGGGCTGGCCACACAGGCGCTGAAGGTGAAGTTGGGGATGCGCGCGGCGAAGGCTTCGAGCTTGTCCATCTCCACCAGATCGAAGTCGTTGGTGACGCCGTAGATCAGGTGCAGGGAATGGTCGCTGCCCTCCTCCGCGATCTTCTCCAGCATTGCGGTGAAGGGCGCCAGGCCCGTGCCGCCGGCCAGCAACAGTAGCGGGCGGCGGATGTCGCGCAGGTAGAAGCTGCCCAGCGGGCCGGCCAGGGACAGGCTGTCGCCGGCCTTGGCGAGACCGGTGAGGAAGCTGCTCATCAGGCCGCCCGGCACATTGCGGATCAGGAAGCTGACTTCGCCGTCCTTCTGCAGGGAGCTGAAGGAATAGGCGCGGGTCTGGTCGCTGCCCGGTACCTGGAGGTTGACGTACTGGCCCGGCAGGAAGGCCAGTTTCGACAGCGACTCGCCCTTGATGGACAGGGAAATGGTGCTGTCGGAGAGCTGGCGGACTGCGCTGATGCTCGCCTCATAGCTGGCCTGCTGGGTCTTGCAGACATCGGAGGACGCCGGCACGCGCACCACGCAATCGCTTTCCGCGCGCATCTGGCAGGTGAGCACGTAGCCCTGGCCGGCTTCCTCTTCGCTCAGCGCATCCTCGATGTAGTCCTGGCCCATGTCATAGCGGCCGGCTTCGGCGAAGCACTTGCAGGTGCCGCAGGCGCCGTCGCGGCAGTCCAGCGGGATGTTGATGCCCTGGCGATAGGCCGCATCGGCCACGGTTTCGCTGGGATTGGCGTCGATGAAACGGGTGACGCCGTCTTCGAAAGTCAGTGCGATCTTGTGGGACATGGCGCTCACCCTAGATGTGGTAGATGTCGATGACCTGGCGTACGTAATCGTTCTTCAGGACCACTTTCTTCGCCTTGACCAGCGGGCTCTCGCCCCGGATGTCGAGGGTGTAGAAGCTGGTGCCGAAGTAGCTGTCCACGGTCTTGTAGCGGAAGCTCAGGGTGTGCCAGTTGAAACGCACCTTGCACTCGCCATCGGCCACTTCGAGGATCTCGATGTTGCTGATGTTGTGGGAGGTGCGGGTGTCCGGCATGGTCGCGCTGGAGCGGTCGGTCTTGATGCGGAACACGCGGTCTTCCAGGCCGCCACGGGTGCCGTACCAGATCAGCGAGATTTCGGTCTGCGGGTCTTCGGTCAGCTCGTCGCGGTCATCCCAGGACGGCATCCAGAAGCTGGCGTCGGCGGCGTACAGCTCCAGCCAGTTGTCCCAGTCCTTGTCATCCAGGTAGCGCGCTTCGCGATAGAGAAAGTCGCGCACGGCGTCGTAAGAGATGCTCATTGCACGGCCTCCACGGGGATCAGTTGCTGCTCGGCCTCAGCGGCCTTGAGCATGGTTTCCTGCCAGTACTTGTGTTGCAGCACGAACAGGCCTTCGTCCTCGGTGCGCACGCCCGACAACAGCGGATGCAGTTCGATCTCCTTGGCGGCCTCGTCGGCACCTTCCACCCAGTGGGCGGCGCCGCGGGACATGTCGTTCCAGCCACGGCTGCCCTGGTAGCCCAGCTGGCAGGAGCGGAACTCTTCCAGGTCGTCCGGCGTAGCCATGCCGCTGACGTTGAAGAAGTCTTCGTACTGGCGGATGCGCTTGGCGCGGGCGTCTGCGCTCTCGCCCTTGGGCGCGATGCAGTAGATGGTGATTTCGGTCTGGTTGACGGAGATCGGCCGCGCGATGCGGATCTGCGAGCTGAACTGGTCCATCAGGTACACGTTCGGGTACAGGCAGAGGTTGCGCGAGTTCTGGATCATCCAGTCGGCGCGGGCCTGGCCGAAGTCCTGGGCCAGCTCGTCGCGGCGCTCGTACAACGGACGGTCTTCGGGGTTGGCCCAGCGGGTCCAGAGCAGCAGGTGGCCGTGGTCGAAGGAGTAGAAGCCCCCGCCATTCTTGGCCCAGGCGCCGGCGCTCATGGTCTTGATCTCTTCACCCGCCTCGCGCTGCTTGCGCTGGTTCTGGGTGGCGGCGTAGTTCCAGTGCACGGAGCTCACGTGGTAGCCGTCGGCGCCGTTCTCGGCGGTCAGCTTCCAGTTGCCTTCGTAGATGTAGCTGGAGGAACCGCGCAGGACTTCCAGGCCCTCGGGGGACTGGTCGACGATCATGTCGATGATCTTGGCGGACTCACCGAGGTGCTCGACCAGGGGCTTCACCTCAGGGTTCAGGCTGCCGAACAGGAAGCCGCGATAGGACTCGAAACGGGCGACCTTGGTCAGGTCGTGGGAGCCTTCGCAGTTGAAGCTGGACGGGTAACCGGCTTCGGCCGGGTCCTTCACCTTCAGCAGCTTGCCGGAGTTGTTGAAGGTCCAGCCGTGGAACGGGCAGGTATAGGAGGAACGGTTGCCGCTCTTGTGACGGCACAGCTGTGCGCCCCGGTGGCTGCAGGCATTGAGGAAGGCATTGAGCTCACCGTCCTTGTTGCGCGCGATGAAGACCGGCTGGCGCCCCATGTTGAGGGTGAGGTAGTCGTTCTTCTCGGGAATCTGGCTCTCGTGGGCGAGATAGATCCAGTTGCCTTCGAAGATGTGCTTCATCTCCAGTTCGAACAGACGCGGGTCAGTGAACATCTCACGCTTGCAGCGGTAGATGCCTTTCTCCTTGTCTTCCTCAAGCAGGGAATGCAGAAAGTCGAATCCCAGGGACATGGCCAGGGCCTCCGTTGTTATTGTTCAGGCCAGGTCAGGTTAGGGATGCGGCGGGAACGGCAATATCCGCTTTTTGCAGACCGTTATCCGTTTTTTGCAGGGTGGTGAAAGCTGTAACAGATCACTGGAGGCGGAGAACCGTTGTAGGGGCGAATTCATTCGCCACGGGCGGCGCAGTTGCCCCCTGCAATCCCCCCAGGGCACACCTGCGGTCTGCTTGGCGAATGAGTTCGCCCCTACAGAAAGGCATTCGCCCTGGGGATGGACGCCCCGATCAGAGCCCCCGCCGCTTCAACGTGTCGGAAGGCAACTCACCAAACAGGCTCTTGTAGCTCTCGGAGAACCGCCCCAGGTGCAGGAAGCCGTAATCCAGGGCCATCTCGGTGACGTTGCGCACGTTGCAGCTCGGGTCGGCCAGGCAGGCGCGGATACGCTCCAGCTTCTTCTGGCGGATGTAGTGCTTGGGCGTGGTGCCCAGGTGGCGCTCGAACAGCGCATAGAGGGAACGCAGGCTCATGCTGGCCTGGCGGGCCAGGAATTCGCTGCTGATGTCCTGCTTCAGGTTGTGCTCGATGTAGGCCAGGATGCGGTCGAAGGACGCCTCCTGGCAGCCCAGGCTCTCGCGGCTGACGTTGGTCTTCATCAGGCTGAGCATCTTGCTCGCGACGATCTGGGCGTAATGCTCCTGCACCCGCAGCAGCGGATCGCTGGCCTCGGCTTCCTGGCAGACCATGGCCAGCAGGTTGACGAAGCCTTCCAGTTCATCGAGCCGGTAGTTGTTCTGCATGAAGCGCACGCCGGAGCTGGGGCGGTGCCAACGCTGCTCGTCGCAGATGGCTTCCAGCAATGTGGTCGGCATTTTCAGGATGAACTTCTCGCAGTCATCCGAGTAGGTCAGGTCGACCGGGTCGTCGGGGTTGATCAGCAGCAGTTCGCCGGGGGCGAGGTAATGCTCCTGCTTGTGGCCACGCCACAGGCAATGGCCGCTGAGGAGAATCTGCAGGTGGTAGATGGTTTCCAGTGCCGGCGAGGTGACACGCACGGCGCCGCCGTAGCTGATGCGGCAAAGGTCGAGGTTGGCGAACTTGCGGTGGTTGAGGCTGGCCTGGGGATGGCCGGCGGCGGGCAGGCGAATGCAGTGTGACCCGACATGCTGATTCACATATCCGGACACGGCATAGGGGTCTGCACGTTCAAACACCCTACTGCGTTCACTCAGCAGACGACTATCCATCAAGCGGCACTCTTGTCGTTGTTATAGGCCTCGGGCGTCATGCCGCAGGGCAAGCGCCCGAGGTCCGGTTACGGGATTCTATGTGAGCCTTTTCCTACATGCGTCAGCTGGAGATAAACGGTTACGAATCAGCATGATCGGCTGCGCCTCGGAATAACTGCGTTGAGACGTGCTTCGGACTTGTCATTTACAGGTCGTAAACTCCGCGCCCTCAGCCCTTCTCGCCTTGTCCTTCTCTAGCTCGCTCGATCATGGGACTTCATGTCGCGTCGGCGTGGCTGACCAGTCCCTTGATGATCACCGCTGTCGTGGCGATGGCGGCGGGCACCACCAGCGCCGTCAGCACTTGTTCGAAATTCCAGCCCAGGCCCAACAGGGTCGCGCCAATCCAGGCTCCGAGGATGGCGCCGAATCGACCGATGCCGAGCATCCAGGACACGCCGGTGGCACGGCCCTGGGTCGGGTAGAAACGCGCTGCCAGGGACGGCATGGCCGATTGCGCGCCGTTGACGCACATACCCGCGGCCAGCACCAGCGTAGCCAGCAGGGTCGTCGCGCCCAGGCTCTGGCCCACGCAGTAGGCGAAGAATCCGGCCATCAGGTAGAAGACACCGATCACCTTGTGCGGATTGAAACGGTCCATGGCCCAGCCCACGCCCACGGCGCTGAGCACGCCACCGAGCTGGAACAGCGCGCCGATGAACGCGGCCTGTTCCATGCTCGCCCCGCTGTCACGCATCAGCGTGGGCAGCCAACTGGTGAGCAGGTACACGATCACCAGCCCCATGAAGTAGGTCAGCCAGAGCAGCAGGGTGCCGGCGCTGTAGGTGCCGGAGAAGATCACCTTGAAGACGTTGCGGCTCTGTACGGTCTTCTGCTCCGGCACGCTGAAGCCGGCAGCCACCGCCACTTCGCCGGGCGCAATGGGCGAAAGGGCCTTGCGCACCTTTTCCGTGCCCTTGTTGCGCACCACCAGGAAGCGCGCCGATTCCGGCAGCCAGACCAGCAGCACCACCGCCAGAACCAGGGGCAGCACGCCGCCGAGCAGCAGCAGGCTGTGCCAGCCGTAGGCCGGGATCATCTTGGCCGAAACGAAACCGCCCGAGGCCATGCCGAGGTTGAAGCCGCAGAACATGCTGGTCACCAGCAGGGACTTGAGGCGCTCCGGGGTGTATTCGGACAGCAGCGTGGTGGCGTTGGGCATCGCGGCGCCCAGGCCCAGGCCGGTGAGGAAGCGCAGAACGAGCAATTGTTCGAGGTTGGCGCTGAAGGCGGAAATCAGGCTGAACACCCCGAACAGGAACACGGCGCTGACCAGCACCACCTTGCGGCCGAAGCGGTCGGCCATCGGGCCGGAGCCCAGGGCGCCGAACACCATGCCGATCAGCGCGGCGCTCATCACCGGGCCCAGGCTGGCACGGTCGATACCCCAATCCTGGGTGAGCGCCGGGGCGATGAAGCCCATGGCGGCGGTATCGAGGCCATCGAGGAAAACGATGAGGAAGCACAGCAGCACAACGCGCCATTGGTAGGCGGACAGCGGCTGTGTGTTGATGAAGGACTGGACATCGAGGGTGCCCGTGGCGGGCAAGTGGGCTGGGCTGGTCATGCAAGAATTCCTGCTTTGGCCCTCCTCCGCATGCGGGCCGTTCTCTGCGGCCTCTGACGGGGAAGACTCGGACGGGACAGGAATGAGGGCGTGTCCGGTGCTTCTGGCGTCACCGAAACGGACTCTCATTGTTGTTATTGGCCGCGCCGGCTGGTGGCAAGGCTGTGCAGACCTTACGAAGAGTCGACAGGCGGTTCAATTCGATAATCGGCAAAGCGTTCGATAGTCGAACGATGTTTGGGCGTGCGGTGCGCTGCCGGAGGCTGGGCTCCTGTAGGGGCGAATTCATTCGCCAAGCAGGCCGAAGGTCTGCCCTGGGCCTGAAGGGGCCGCTTCGCAGCCCTTGGCGATTGAAGTCGCCCCTACAACAGCTGATTTCGCCGCAGCGCTCAATGGAACAACCGCGTACTCAGCTCCTTGCTCGCCTCCAGCAGCGCCGGCAGGAAGCGGGTTTCCAGCTCCTGGCGGCTGACCCGGCCGACGTGGGTGCCGACGTTCAGCGCGGCCAGCACCTGGCCGGCGGAATCGCGCACCGGCACGGCCACCGAGCGCAGGCCCATTTCCAGTTCCTGGTCGATGATCACCCAGCCCTGGCGGCGGATCTCATCGATGCTGGCCCGCAGCCCGTCGGGGGTATGCACAGTGCGGCTGGTCTTCACCTGCAGGTCGGCATGCTCCAGGTAGTCGTCCAGGGCGGCGTCATCCAGCGCCGCCAGGAGGATGCGACCCATGGAGGTGCAATAAGCCGGCAGGCGGCTGCCCACGCTGAGGTCCACCGAGATCAGCCGGTTGGGCGTGGCCGAACGGGCGATGTAGAGGATTTCGTCGCCTTCCAGGGTCGCCATGGAGCAGGCCTCGTGGAGCTGGTCGCTCAGGCGGTCGAGGATCGGCTGGGCGGTGACTGCCAGCGGCGTCGAGGACAGGTAGGCGTGACCCAGTGTCAGCACTTTCGGCAGCAGCGAATAGGTACGTCCGTCGGTGGTGACATAGCCGAGTTTCATCAGGGTGTGCAGGCAGCGGCGCACGGCGGCGCGTGGAATCTCGGTGCGGTGGCTGATCTGGGCGATGGTCAGGTGGCGCTTGCGCTCCTGGAACGCATGAATGACCGCCAGGCCCCGGGCCAGGGAGGTCATGAAGTTGGGGTCACCGGTAAAGGCTTCGATGCGCTTGGCCGGCGAGGCAATGATCGGAGGGGCCATGGGCGCCAACGGGGCACGTAGTTCTTCGGTCATTCTTGTTGTCCTTGGGGGATCGCAGTCACGGCAAATGCGGCCGATTATCGAACCAAAGTTCGATAATCGCAATTGACCCTGATATCCCCGGGTCTTACTTTTGCCCCCGCCATGCGGCGCCCCGGTCTGATCAGGTGCCTCGGCGCCCGGCAACGGCTTCGCTCAAGAGGCGCAGCCGGAATCCCCCCACCGAGGCAAACGCCACCACCCCGGCGAGCCATGTGGGGGCGAATTCATTCGCCCCCACAACTCCCGGTGCCCGCTCCTTAGAGCAGCTTGCACGCCTCAGCGAACTCCAGGCGCGGTCCGCGCGGGTGTACCTTGGCCGGGTCGCCATAACCCAGGTTGCAGAGGAAGTTGGACTTCACGTGGCTGTCCGGGAAGTGCTCCAGCTGGAAGGCATCGGCCTGCCCGTCGGCTGGGAAGAACTCATGGTCCACCATGGCGTTGTCGAAGCCGGACATGGGTCCGCAGTCCAGCCCCACCGCCCTGGCCGCCAGCATGAAATAGGCGCCCTGCAGTGAGCTGTTGCGCCGCGCGGTGATGCCCGCCAGCTCGGGGGTATCGGCGAACCAGGCGCGGGCGTCGGTATGGGGGAAGAGCTTGGGCAGCTGTTCGTAGAACTTCGTGTCGTAGGCGATGATCGCGGTGACCGGCGCCGCCATGGTCTTGTCCACATTGCCCGGCGCCAGCGCAGGCAGGAGCCGTCGCTTGGCCTCCTCCGTACGCAGGAAAAGGATGCGCGCCGGACAGCAGTTGGCGCTGGTGGGCCCCCACTTCATCAACTCATAGAGCTGGCGCAGGGTGTCGTCGCTGACCGCTTTCTCCAGCCAGGCACTGTGGGTACGTGCTTGCCGGAAAAGCAGGTCCATGCCTTCCTCGCTCAATCGCTTGCTCATCGTCGCCTCCTCCTCACGGTCGTGCGGATGTCCCTTAGAGGATAGCCAGCACGACACGCGTGCCGAGGTACTAGACGAGCAGCCCGAGGAAGCTGCTGATCGTGACGAAGGCCAGTACGGTGCAGACCACCAGTGCCGCGGCACAGCGGCCTTCGAGCCCGAAGCGTTGGCCCAGGATGGGGTAGATGCTCATCATCGGCGCACAGGCGAAGAGCACGCCGGCCACACGCAGGACAGGGTCCACCGGCGGCAGCAATTGAAAGCTCAGCCATACCGCCAATGGATGCAGCAGCAACTTACCGATGCTGAGCTGCGCAACGTCCTTCACCAGCCCGCCAGCCTTGAGGCCGTAGAGGCTGGCACCTATGACGAAGAGCGCCACCGGCGCCGAAGCCGAGGCCAGCATCTCCACTACCCTGGCCGGTACAGCCGGCAGGCGAACCCCGAGCAGGGCCAGTGCGAGGCCTATGCTGATGGCGATGATTATCGGGTTGCGCAACAGGCGCATGAAGGTGTCCAGCAAGGCCGCGCGCAGGCTTCCTCCGTTCTGCCGGCCCAGTTCGGCAATCGCCAGGGCCAGGGGAATCATCAGCAGGTTCTCCACCAGCATCCCAAGGGCAAGGGCCACCGCGGCCGGCGCTCCCAGCACCATGGCGACGATGGGATAGCCGATGAAACCGCTGTTGGAAACCGACATGCCCAGGCCGCTCAGCGCGCTGCCGGTGACGCTGTCCTTGCGTATCCACCGGGAGAACAGAAAGCCGCCCCAGAACACCGCCTGGGAGCCGATCCCGTAGGCCAGCAGGTAGGTGGCGTCGAACACCTGGTCCAGGGGCTTTTCCAACAGGGCGCGAATTACCAGCGCCGGAAGGGCGAAGGTAATGACGAACTTGCCGAGGCCCAGAACCTGCTCGGGGTTGACCAGCCGCCCACGGGCGGACAGATAGCCAATACCGATCAGGATGAAGATAGGCGCGGTAATTCCAAGTATTTCGAGCATTCAGGACTCTTCAGCAATCAGTTCCCACCGCCCGGCTGCATCGGCTTCAACTGCTGTAACCGACTGCGGGTGCGGGAAAAATCCATGTGGGGTTTGCCTCGGCAGAGGTCGTCGAGGCACGCCTCGCTGGCCAGCAGCAGACGGGTTCCGGCGTCGTAGGCGATGTCGATCAGGTTGACGAAGCGTTGCTGCACGTCGATGGCTTCCTCCCCCAGGCAGGGCACGCCGCTGATGGCCAGGTGACGGAAGCGCTGGCAGAGCCAGAGGAAGTCGGCGCTGGAATGGGGGCGCCGGCATAGCTCGTCGAAATCCAGCCAGGCGCGATTCTCTTCGCTCGCCCTCAAGCGCAACGGGTGGTGATTGACCACAACGTCAATGTCCCGCTCCACGGCGGCGGTCAGGGCCAGTTGGCGCTCGATCCAGCCCTCGGCAAAGCCCGACAGTGGCCAGCAATAGCAGCCCCAGGCCTCCAGCTCACCGCGCCGCTGGCGGTAGTCCTCGCCGCCATCCAGGTTCATCACCTCGAAGCGTCTTTCGAGCAACGCGATGGCGGGCTTGAAGCGTTCCCGGTACAGCGGGTTGGGGCATAGCCCCTCGGGTGGGTAGTTGGAGGTGCAGACCAGGCCGACGCCCTCCTCCACCAGCACCCTGAGCAGGCGACCGAGGAGCACGGCGTCACCGATGTCGTGGACGTGGAACTCATCGAAGCAGAGCAGCTTCGTTTCCACCGCCAGGGCTTTCGCGGCGAGGGCCAGCGGATCGGGCTGGCCCGCGAAGCCGCGCATCCGCGCCTGCAGTTCCTGGAGAAAGGCATGGAAATGCACACGGCGCTTCCCGTTCAGCGGTGCGGCGGCGAAGAAGGCATCCATGACGAAGCTCTTGCCGCGCCCTACCCCGCCCCAGAGGTAGAGGCCGGCGGGTGGACGACGCAGCCAGCCTTTCTTCCCGGCCAGAAGCGACTCCAGCCATTGCCCGAGACGGACAATGGCGGTGCGTTGCGCGCTGTCGGCCCGGTAGCCCCGGGCGTCCAGCAGCGCGTCGAAGTGCCGTTCGATGCGCTGGCCGACGGGTTCGGCCAGTTCATCAAGAGCGGGTTCGCGTTCCCTAGAAGTCAAAGAACACCGTCTCGGCTTCTCCCTGGATGCGGATGTCGAAGCGGTAGGCCAGCTTGCCGTCCACCTCGCAACGGCGGGCCACCAGGGTCTGGCGGCGTTCCGGTTGCTCGATCAGGTTGAGTACCGGATCGGCGGCGTTGGCGGCGGCCTCGTCATCGAAGTAGATGCGGGTCTGCAGGTGGATGTTGATGCCACGGGCAAACAGCGACACGTTGATGTGCGGCGCCATGGGCACGCCGGCGGCGTTTTTCACCACGCCGGGCTTGATGGTGCGCAGGGTCCACTCGCCGGCGTCGAAGGTGGTGGCGGTACGGCCGAAGCTGTTGAACGGCTTCTCCAGGTCGAAGGCCGCGTCATACACGCCTTCGTGGTTGGCCTGCCAGAACTCCAGGAAGGAGTCGCGCACCAGGTGGCCGTTGCCGTCGTAGACGTTGCCCAGCAGCAGGATGTGCTCGCCGGGCGCATCGGCCTTGGCCATCTGGTTCCAGATTTCCTGGTCGCGGGTGGGGTTGCCGGCGGCCGCCAGGGCCAGACCGATGTGAACGTACGGGCCGGCGGTCTGCGAGGGAGTTTCCGGCAGCAGTTCGATAGGCATGCGGGTATCTCCTCAGCGGTTCTCGAAGTGGGTCTTGCGCTGGCCGCGCAGCACGATGTCGAAGCGGTACGCCAGGCAATCCATGGGATTGGCGTTGCTCATGTCGAGTCTGGCGATCAGCGTCTGCACCGCGTCAGGGTTGGCGATGGATTTGACGATGGGGCACATCGGGATCAACGGATCGCCTTCGAAATACAGCTGGGTGATCAGGCGGGTGGAGATGGACGGCCCGCTGATGGAGAAGTGGATATGGGCCGGACGCCAGTCGTTCGGACCGTTGCGCCACGGGTACGGACCCGGCTTGATGGTGCGGAAGACGTAGCGGCCTTCACTGTCGGTCAGGGCGCGGCCGACACCGCCAAAGTTCGGGTCCAGGGGCGCCAGGTAGCGGTCGTTCTTGTGGCGGTAGCGGCCGCCGGCGTTGGCCTGCCACATCTCCACCAGGGTGTGGGGAACCGGCTTGCCGTACTGGTCCATGACCCGGCCGGAAACGATGATGCGCTCGCCGATGGGCAGCCCGCCGTGGTTGAAGTTGAGCAGCAGGTCGTTGTCGTGCTCGCCCATCTTCAGGTGAGAGAAGTCCGGGCCGCTGGTCTCGGAAACGGACTGCGCAATGCTCACCAGCGCCTGGCGCGGCGACCGGGCGATGGACGTCTTGTAGTCAGGCGTGAAGGCTTTGGGGTGCCAGTTTCGGTCACGAATGACGAAGCGGCTGTTTTCCGCATCGGACATCTTGGTTTCCTCTTCTTGGAGTTGTCAGACGGCCCATCGGGATCAGGCAGGAGGCCGTGGGACGCAGTGTCATCCAGGAGAGACCGGCGGAAAATTGAAATCATGCCCGCCGTCCATAACCAAATGGTTATGTAAGACGCCCTTCTCGATAGTCCAGGGCCGCTTCCCGCAGGGTCTCCGCCGCCCATTGCGCCGACAGGGAGAGCGGCAGGGAGGCATTGCTGCAGATGCCGACCGAGCCGCCGGGCTCCTTGAAGCCCAGATCCAGCTCCACCAGCTCGCCCTTGCTGAGGTCCAGGCGTACCGCGTCCAGCGGCGCGATCCATACCGCGTCGCCGGCCAGCACGTAGCGCCGGCTGAGCGCCAGGGACAGGGTCTCCAGGCGCTGGCGCGGCGGGCTGATGCCGCTCTGCACGAAAAAGCCGTCGGCATGCTTGCGGATGGTGGTGCCGGCCAGCGGCAGCACCAGGGGGAAACCGTCCAGGGAGCGGCGGTCGGCACCCTCCGCCAGCAGCGGATGCCCCGCGCGCACCACCAGGGTCATGGATTCGCTGTACAAGTGCTCGAAGGTCAGACCGTGGATCTCCGGGTTATCCGTCATCCGCCCAACCACCAGGTCCAGCTCGCCGACGCGCAATTGCGACAGCAGGTAGGCGCCCGGCCCGGTGAGCACGCTGACCACCAGCGATGGATGGCGCTGATGCAGCCGCCGCACCATTTCCGGCACCAGCAGGCCTTCCACCGTGGACAGCACGCCCAGGCGGACCGTACCGGCGGCGTACTCACCTTCCCGCAGGCTGTTCACCCCATCCCGCAGCGCCTGCACGCAGGGCCCGGCGTAGCGCATGAAGGCCAGCCCCGCCTCGGTCAGGCTGACGCCGCTCTTGCTGCGTTCGAACAGGCTGGCGTCGAGGACTTCCTCCAGCTCCTTGAGGGTCTTGGAAATGGCCGGCTGGGTCACCGCCATCTGGTCGGCCGCACGCGCCAGGCTGCCCTGACGCGCGACTTCGAGAAAGCACAACAGATGGCGGAATTTGATGCGGTTATCGATGTTCAACGGCAGGTCCTGATCACGGCTGGCCTGCGAAGGCTAGCTCAAGGACGGGGCCTCGAACACCCGGGGAAGAGCTGATTGGAGCCGTAGGGTGGATAGCGCTCTTCTATCCACCATCGACGTCCGGTCGAAACCTCGCTGGTGGAAATGGAAAGCGATTTCCACCCTACGTCGTGCCACCTAGAGGGCGCACACTTTGCCCGCCAGCTCCACCCGGCCGAAACGCGCACTCGCCTCCAGCGGTGTGATCACCAGCAGCCTGTCCATGCGCACGGAACAAGGCCCGTCCTCCACCTCCAGCACGAAGAACTCCTCCTTCTCTGCGCTGGTGTAAGTGGTCAGCGCCCTGGCCTCGAATCCACCCCCGCCCACCAATTCCACCCGCACGAGGTAGCGATAGAGGCAGGCGATTTCCAGGAGGTCGTGCAAGTCGCAGTCCAGGGGCTGGTACATGTTCCGCTCCTTACTTCAGGTCAGCGATGGCGGCGCCGAAGTTGATGTGCAGCACCTGGCCGCCCACCACCAGGGCCGGGACCGACTGCACGCCGGCGGCTTCAGCCTCGGCAATACGGGCGGGACGCTCGCCCAGGTGAACCACCTCCACCTTCACTTCGGGGGCGAGCAGGTGGAGCAGGTTCTGTTCAGCGGACACGCATACCGGGCAACCGGCGTGGTAGAAGCGGGCGTTGGTCATTTTCGCTCTCCGAGCAATTGGTATCGAATCGATACGTTATCCAGGTTACCCGCGCGCCTCCCTTTGTCAATATAGTTTTTATTCGATACTATCTGTCGACGGAGGTGATCATGACGACCCTATTCGACCTGTTCGAGCGACTGACCAGCCTGATGCGCATCTGGCATCGCGAGCAGCCCCTGCTGGCGGAGCTGCAGCCGGTGCAGCTCAGTGCCCTGGAATACCTGGCGCGCTGCAACCACTACTCGGATACGCCCCTGGCCGTGACCGAGTACCTGGGGCTGACCAAGGGAACGGTGTCGCAATCGCTGAAAGCCCTGGAAGCCAAGGGGCTGATCGAGAAGCGCCAGGACCAGCACGACAAGCGCAGCGTGCACCTGGTCCTCACCCCCGCCGCGCGGGAGCTGCTGGGCGCCGTGACGCCACCGGATTTCCTGGCCAATGCCGCCGCCGAAATGGGCGCGGATGCGACGGAGCTGGAGCGGCTGCTGGGTGAGTTGCTGCGGACCGTCCAGCGCCAGGTGGATGTGCCGGGCTTCGGCTTGTGCAAGACCTGCCGTTTCCACCAGCAACGGGACGGCGAACCCTTCTGTGGGCTGACCCAGGAGCCCCTGAGCCGCCCGTCCATCGAACTGATCTGTCGCGAACACCAACCCCGCGACGATGCAGCCTGAAGGGGCCTCCCTGCCCCACCGGCCTCAGGCGGTCTTCAGGAACAGCTCGCTCCCCTGATCCAGATACTGGTCCACCAGCCACTTGCCGTGGGCGATGGACGCATGCTGCGCCTTGTCCAGTTCCGAGAGGAAGGCATACCGCACCGGCAGTGCAATGCGCCGGGAGGTCACGCCATCAGGCGAGGTGATGTAACAGCCGGCGGCCCAGGGCGTCGGGATGCCCGGGTGCTCGACCACATCGGCGACGATGGTGTAGTTGCGATGGACGCATTGCAGAGTGCTCATGGGGATCACCTCTTTGTCGAAGGCCGGGGCCACGGGTCGTCAGGCCCGGCGGGCGTGGCATGGGGGTTCAACTGAAGGTCGGCACGTGCCTTGCTCACCCCCGGATATAGCACAGGGAGCTGGCCGGGACGTTTCACCCGACCGAGGGTCGACCATTGGCCTGCCGGGTTTTCCGCGAATTGGCTATTCGGCGTGGCCGGCTGCAGCGCTAACGTAGGCCCAACGCCGCAGTTCGCGGAACCCACCTGGAGATAGCCTGATGAGCACACGAATCGAATGGGCCAAGCAAGTTCCCGAAGCCTTCAAGGCCATGCTCGGCCTGGAGCAGGTACTGGCGAAGTCCGGCCTGGAAACCTCGCTGCTGGAACTGATCCGCCTGCGTGCCTCGCAGATCAACGGCTGCGCCTACTGCGTCAACATGCATGCCAACGACGCCCGCAAGGCCGGTGAAACCGAGGCTCGCCTGCAGACGCTCAGCGTATGGGAGGAGACCAACTTCTTCACCGAAAAGGAGCGCGCCACCCTGGCCTGGGTCGAGAGTCTGACCCTGCTGCCCGAACGTCATGCTCCCCAGCACCAGTTCAATGCCCTGCGCGAGCATTTCAGCGAGTCCGAGATCGTCAACCTGACCCTGGCCATCGCCACCATCAACGCCTGGAACCGTTTCGGCGTGGGCTTCGCAATGATGCCCTGAGGCACACCCTGCCCCACCGGAAAGGGCCGCACCTAGCGGCCCTTTTTATTTGAGCTCGGAACGCCACGCCCTGTGTGTCGCGCCACCCACGCCAGCGGAGGCTTCAATGCAGGATTCATGGTTCGAGTTCGAGGCTTTGCGGTATTTTTCTGTCATTCACTCCCGCCGGAGCCAGGCATGGAATTGCACATCGTCATCCAGGGCAGCAAGGACCTGTCCGGGCAGCTGTATCGGCAGCTGCGCGAGGCCATCGAGTCTGGCCGCCTGAAGCCCGGCACACGCTTGCCGCCCAGCCGTCTGCTGGCCGAGCAACTGGGTATTTCCCGCAAGACGGTGTCCGATACCTACGCCCTGCTCACCTACGACAACCTCCTCACCGGCAAAGTCGGATCGGGCACGTTCGTCAATGCCCAGGCTTCCGTCCAGCGCCGCAAGCAGGGGCACGAATCCCTGGCCAGCGCCGCGATCATTTCCAAGTGGCGGAATATCTCCACGGCGCTGGGCCATCCGTCGATGGACGCGATCCTGCGCTACGACTTCATCGGCGGCGCCACCATCCGCAACCAATTCCCCCAGGATGACTGGCGTCGTTGCGCCCAGCACGCCCTGCGCCAGACGGCGAAATCCCGCGGCCTGTACAGCCAGCCCGCCGGCCTGCCGGCCCTGCGCGACGCCATCGCCCGTCACGTCGCCTTTTCCCGAGGTGTGCACTGCAATGCCGAAGAGGTGGTGGTCTGTCACGGTGCCCAGCAGGCGCTGGACCTCCTCGCGCGGGTGCTGATCGAGCCCGGCTGCAGCGTGGCGGTAGAAGACCCTGGCTACCCACCGGCCCGACAGCTGTTCGCCTCCCAGGGCGCGGAGGTGATCGGCGTGCCGGTGGATGCCGAAGGTATCTGCGTCGACGCAATTCCCGAGCATGTGCGGCTGATCTACGTGACACCCTCCCACCAGTTCCCCCTGGGCATGTCCATGAGCCAGGCCCGGCGCGAGGCATTGCTGGAAAAGGCCCTGCGCATCGGCGCGGTGATCATCGAAGACGACTACGACTGCGAATTCCGCTACGAAGGGCGTCCCACCGACACCCTGCAGAGCCTCGATAGCCAGGGCGCGGTGGCCTACGTCGGCACCTTCTCCAAGACCCTTCAGCCGGAGCTGCGGCTGGGTTACTGCATCCTGCCGCCGGCGCTGATCGAAGCGGTCACCGCCGCCAAGCAGATCACCGACTTGCACTGCTCCACCCTGACCCAGTGGACCCTGGCCAAGTTCATCGAAGAAGGTTGCCTGCTCAAGCACATCCGCCGCTGCCACACCATCTACGCCAGCCGGCGGGAGCGCATCCTCGAACGCTTCCAGGGCGACCTCTCGCCCTGGTTCGAGCCCGTGCCCTCGGTGGCCGGTTTCCACCTCGCCGCCCTGGCCAAGGTGCCGCTGGACATCCCGCTGCTGGTGGATCTGGCGCGGAAGGTGGATGTGGGGCTCTACACCCTCGCGGGCTTCTCCTACCAGGTACCGCCGCGCGATGGCCTGTTCCTCGGCTACGGCGCCATCGAGACCCTGGACCTCGACCCGGCGCTGGATCGGGTGCGGGATATACTCGAACAGATTGCGTAGCTTCGGACGCTGGGCTGCTTTCCTGTGGGGACCTTCAGGCCGTAGGGTGCGCTGTGCGCACCGATTCCGGGATCGTCCCCGGCACCCTGTCAAACCGCCGGTGCGCACGGCGCACCCTACCCGATTGGCTTCACCCTGCTTGGGCGCCTGAGCCATCAGCGGACGCGCGTAATGAAAAAGGGGCTGATCCGGTCAGCCCCTTTCTTCATTCAGCCCGGACGATCAGCGACGATCGCGCCAGATGGTCTGCACATTGAGGAACTCGCGCAGGCCGAAGTGGGAGAGCTCGCGGCCGTAGCCGCTCTTCTTCACGCCACCGATCGGTACGCGCGGGTCGGAGGCGGTGAAACCGTTGATGAACACCGCACCGCTGACGATTCGGCGGGCCAGTTTCTGCGCCTTGGCCGCATCAGTGGTCCAGAGGGCGCCGCCCAGGCCGAACTCGCTGTCGTTGGCCAGTTCCACCGCATGCTCGGCATCGCGGGCGACGATCAGGGATGCCACCGGGCCGAAGATTTCCTTGCGGAAGGCGGTCATGTCCGGGGTCACGTCTGCCAGAACGGTCGGCGCGTAGTAGTTGCCCGTACCGATCAGCTTGTGGCCGCCCAGCAGCAGGGTCGCGCCCTCAGCCAGGGTGGCCTGGACCTGGCCATCCAGCTCGTCGCGCAGGTCGAAGCGGGCCATGGGGCCGATGAAGGTGGAATCCGCCTGCGGATCGCCGATCTGCAGGGCCTTGACCGCCGCCACGAAGCGCTCGGTGAAGGCTTCGGCAATCGGTGCCTCGAGGATGATGCGCTTGGCCGCGATGCAGACCTGGCCGGCATTGTTGAAGCGGCTGGTAACCGCCGCCTTCACGGCCTGGTCCAGATCAGCGTCGGCCAGCACGATGAAGGGGTCGGAACCGCCCAGCTCCAGCACGCACTTCTTCAGTGCTGCACCAGCCTGGGAGGCAATGGCGGCACCCGCGCCGACGCTACCGGTCACCGCGACCATGGCGATACGCGGGTCGGCGATGGCCACCGACACCAGCGGCGGCTCGACGTTGATGACTTCGAACACGCCTTCCGGCAGACCAGCCTCGGCCCAGGCAGCGGCCAGCAGACGGGCGCAGCCCATGACGTTCGGGGCGTGCTTCAACACGTAGCTGTTGCCGCCGAAAATGATCGGCACGGCGCCGCGCATGACCTGCCACACCGGGAAGTTCCAGGGCATCACGGCCAGTACCGGGCCCAGCGGCAGGTAGGCCACCACTGCCTTCTCTTCCTCCACCAGAGTGGGTTCGTCGGCCACCATGGCCGGACCGTGCTCGGCGTACCACTCGCAGAGCTTGGCGCACTTCTCGATCTCGCCACGGGACTGGCTGATCGGCATGCCCATTTCAGTGGTGGTCATCCGCGCCATGGCCTCGGCATTGGCGCGCAGCGCCTTGGCCATACGCAGCAGGCCATCGGCACGCGCCTCGACGCTGAACTGGCTCCAGGTGTCGAAGCCGCGCTTTGCGGAAGCCAGGCTGGCTTCCAGGGCGGCGGCGTCCTGGTAGGGATAGCGGGCGATTTCTTCGCCGGTGGCCGGGTTGCGGGAAATGGCAGCAGGCTGGGTCATGGTGGCCTCGTTATACGTAAGAGCCGGTCAGGGCTCGCAATCAGACTTGCGGCGAAATTAAGGCAGCAGTTGATTCACGTAAAACGAATAATCGAGAAGAAATTCTTCACGAAAAAAGAACGGTAAGCGGCAGACCCCTCTCGCTTGCTCTGGATCGTAGGGTGCGCTGTGCGCACCGATTCCGGGATCGGCTTAATACAAGGGCGGTGCCACACGGGGCTGATGGCCATTCAGCCGCCACCCCCTGCCCCCATGCCCCCGCGTCAGTGGCCAGCTCCGATGCTCCGGATCGGACAATTGGGTGGTGACCACATAGACCCGCTGTTCATGACCATGGCGCAGCAGCAGGCATTGCAGTGATTGGCCATCTTCCACCTTGACCCAGCGCGGCTCGCCTTCCCGGGTCATCTCCATGAAGCGGGTCACCCGGGCCAGCACCGAAGCCGGGCAGAAGCGGCCCCAGCCTTCCGGGACCGTGCCGTCGTCCGGCAGCCAGCCGGTGATGGGCAATTCGCCCTGCTCGTGACTGCGTCGCCCCCAGGGAATCCACACCACGCCCCGCACCGGGTCGTGGATGGGCAATGCCGCATCGGCGTCGGGGTAGTTGATGAGTTGCCGTGATCCTTCGGCGGTGTAAAGCCCACTGACCTCCACGGAATGACACATGACTGCCTCCCCTAGCCGACGCAACTGCCATCGCTGGCAGTACTGCAGGTGCAGGGCCGATCGTTGGCGAACGGTTTTTTTCAACCCCTGATGCCTGAGTTTCGTGGGCGGCCAACAGGAGTCAAGACGCCCCGACGGCACCCTTGACGGGAGGGCAAGAGACGCGACGAAACGCGTGAGGCCCGAAAATGGGGGGCAGGGCGCAACCCCGGATGGGTGTTGGAACCGTTACGTTCGTCGGGATTCATGAACGAATTTTTCAGCCTCCAAGTCCATCCCCTGAGGAGGTTGAGACACCCGTGTTCCAGCCATTCCAACCCATGACGCGTATCTCCCATCAACTGAGCCAAACAACTGACGTGCCGCTTTTCAAGCGTGATTGCACGAGGGCACGTTCGTACTTTTTTCACTGACAAGAACAATGCTTGGGGGGACGGAGTAGCCATGAACCGTTCCAATGCATTTCACAATGGCCCCCGACGGACATTCGGCGCAGCGCATGTCGAATCCCGAAGGTCCTTTCTCAAGATTTCCGCCGCCGCGATGGCGACACCTCTCCTGGTCCGGTCGTTGCCAGCCGCCAGCGAAGGCAGTGGCGCATCCAGTCCACCGAGCACGCCCTGGGCGATCGAGCTGCCCACCGAGATCACACCGCTAGCAGCGACAACGCTTGATCCGGCCCCCACTGAAGCGGCCAATACCGCCGCCGGGGAGGCGGGTCGCGTACCCCACCAGCGCTTCAACGAGTTGGGCGTTCAAGAGACCTATGAACTGAGCGCCGCGGAGCGCCCCGACTGGGTGTTCAACCCGGCCTATCCGCCCCAACCCATCTGGGGCTTCAAGGGCAATGGCGAAGTCACCACCCCGGGGCCGGTCATCGTCGGCCACTACGGGCGACCGAGCATCGTGCGCTTCCGTAATCAACTGCCCCAGGATCACCAGGGCTTCGGTTCTCCCGAAATCTCGATACACCTGCACAACGCGCACACCGCGTCGGAAAGCGACGGGTTCCCCGCTGACTTCTTCAGCCCGATCAAGGCCGGTCCCACCCTGGGTGGCCCCGGTCAATTCAAGGACCATCACTACGGCAATATCTGCGCCGGCCTCGACGAATTCCAGAATGGCATCGGAGACCTGCGGGAGGCCCTGGGGACGCTGTTCTACCACGGCCACACCATGGATTTCACAGGGCCCAATGTCTACAAGGGACTGCTGGGGTTCTACCTGCTGTACGACGAGATCGACTCGGGCGACGAGCGAGACCCCAACCCTTCCGCGCTGCGTCTGCCCAGCCACCCTTACGACTATCCCCTGGCCTTTGCGGACAAGCGCTTCGACGCCGACGGCATCCTGTTCTGGGACCAGGTGGACCCGGACGGCGTGCTGGGCGACAAGATCGCGGTCAATGGTGTGATTGAACCGCTCCTGCGGGTTGCGGCGCGCAAATACCGCTTCCGCCTGCTCGACGGCGGCCCCAGCCGTTTCTACGAGTTCCACCTGACGGACGCCAACGGTGCGGATCAGACCTTCACCTACATCGCCAATGACGGCAACCTGCTGCCGGCGCCCCTGCGCAACCAGACCAGCGTCAGCCTCGGCGTGGCCGAACGGGCCGACATCGTCGTGGACTTCTCGGCGTTTCCGATCGGTACCGAACTCTTCCTGGTCAACCGGCTGGAGCAGACCAGCACCCGCAAGCCTGATGGGACGACCAGCCCGGGCACGCCCGTGCTGAAATTCGTCGTTGATCGCGCGCCACCGGAACAGGACCTCAGCCAGGTACCCGACACGCTGCGGGAACTGCGCCCACTGGACCCGGCCGAGATCGACTCGGCGCAGGTGCGGCGCTGGGACTTCGAACGTCGCAACGGCATGTGGGCGGTCAATGGCCAGTTCTTCGACCCCACCCGGGCCAGCGCCACGGTTCGCCAAGGTTCCTTCGAGATCTGGGAACTCGCCAACGACCACGGCGGCTGGGTACACCCGGTCCATATCCACTTCGAAGAAGGGCGGATCCTCAGCAAGGTCGTGGACGACGTCGAGGTGCCCATCCCGCCCCATGAACAGGGGCGCAAGGACGTCTACGTGCTCGGCGAGAACACGATCCTGAGGGTGTTCCTGCGTTTCCGCGACTTCGTCGGCAAGCACCCGATCCACTGCCACAACATGATCCACGAGGACCACGCGATGATGGCCAGGTGGGATATCGAACTCGACCCGCAAGGCCCGTCCGCCAGCGCCGGCCCCTCCAGTTCGGGCACGCCGACCGCCCCGGCTACTCCGGCCCCTTCGACCGGCCCGGCTCCTTCAGCAAACCCGGCCAGTCCGAGCACCCCGAATAACCCGGACACCCCGGGTACAGGAGGCAGCTTATGAATACTCGACGCACACTCCTGGGCGGCGTAGGGCTTGCCGCATTGGGTAGCGCACTCTGGTACGCCGTTCCGAATACGGACGATGACAGCGTAAGGTCCGGCGCCACCCCCTTCCCCAACGTGTGGCTTTACACCCAGGACGGGGACAGGGTGCGCTTCTATGACGACCTGATCCGCGACAAGGTCGTTGCGCTCAACATGATGTACGTGATGTGCGAAGGCATCTGCCCGACCATGACCAGCAACCTGCGCAAGCTGCAGACACTGCTGGGCAGTCGTGTGGGCCGGGACGTCTTCATGTACTCCATTACCCTCCGCCCGGAGATGGATTCGCCCCAGGTACTAAAGGATTACGCCACCAAGCACAGGGTGCTGCCCGGCTGGTTGTTCCTGACCGGGGAGCCGGCGGATATCAAGCGCGTGCGCTATAGCCTGGGCTTCTACGACCCGGTGCCGGAAGTGGACGCCAACCTCGCCACCCACACCGGCATGGTGCGTATCGGCAACGACCGCACCCGGCGCTGGACCATGGCGCCGGCACTGTGTGACGCAGAACGCATCATCACCACCATCAACCATGTGGACACAACGATGATCGCGACGGCCTATCAGCGTGACACCGCTCCCGCATGACGATTGAGACGCCAACCTGCCGCCTCACCCCGGTCCTCTTCGCGTTCCGGGGTGAGGCAGGATGGCCGTTTCAGAGAACAGTTCCGACGTGACTGTCCCTCAAGGACGCCCCTCCGAAGCAACCCTCAAAAAAATTCTTTGCACGCTGTAACGGCCGGCGCTCGGCCTTGTCTCCTATTTCGAAGGCGGTGCGTCCCAGCAGTGCGGGAAAGCCCGCCATACTTGGGCAACCAGCCCTTGCTGCCCTCAGAAACGGAGATAAGAACCATGAAAACCTCAACTGCTTCTGTCGTATCCGCAACCAGCCTCGCCCTTGCACTGAGCACCGCCATCGGCTTGGCCACGGCTCCCATGAGCGTGCAGGCCGCCGATAAAGAGAAGTGCTATGGCGTGGCCATGAAAGGCAAGAACGACTGCGCCGCCGGTGCCGGCACCTCCTGCGCGGGCACCGCGAAGATGGACTACGAAGGCAGCCACTGGAAATACGTACCGTCCGGCACCTGCGAGAAGACCGCTTCGCCCTCCTCGCCCACCGGTTACGGCCAGCTCCAGGCGTTCAAGGAAGAGAAGAAGAGCTGATCCATACCGGCAGGAGCGCTGACCCATGACCCCCTCCCCTCGCCCTCACGCTCCTGCCGGCCGATTGCCGGCCCGGGCCGGCATCGGGCTCAAGTCCCAGCATTACCGGGACATCCTCGACACCCGACCGGCCTTGGGCTTCTTCGAGATACACGCCGAGAACTACATGGTGGACGGCGGTCCCTTCCACCACTACCTGGGCCTGATCCGGGAGGCCTACTCGCTGTCCATTCACGGCGTCGGCCTGTCCATCGGCGCCGACCAGCCCCTGAATACGGCCCATCTTGATCGCCTCGCCGCGTTGATCCAGCGCTACCAGCCGGCGTCCTTTTCCGAGCACCTGGCCTGGTCCACCCACGGCGACGTTTTTCTCAATGACCTGCTGCCGCTGGCCTACGACCAGGACAGCCTGGAGCGGGTCTGCCGCCATATCGACCAGGTGCAGACGCACCTCAAGCGCCCGATGCTGCTGGAGAATCCGGCCACCTACGTCGAATTCGAAAGCTCCAGCCTGGATGAAGCCGAGTTCATCAGCGAAGTGGTGCAGCGTACCGGCTGCGGCCTGTTGCTGGACCTCAACAACGCCTACGTGTCCTGCATCAACCACCAGCGCGATCTACGCGCCTATATCAATGCCCTGCCGCTGCACGCGGTGGGTGAAATCCACCTGGCCGGTTTCGCCGAAGACAGCGATGCCGCCGGTGCCCGGCTGCTGATCGACCATCACGGTTCGCCGGTGGATGCTGCCGTCTGGGCCCTTTACCGCGAAACCCTGGAGCGCCTCGGCCCGTTGCCCACGCTGATCGAGCGGGACAACGACATCCCCGCCTTTGAGGTGCTCGCCGAGGAAGCCGCCCGTGCCGACCGGTTGCTGCAGCGGGAGGCGGCATGAACACCGAGACCTTCGCCAGCGCCCTGCTCGACCCGGAGCTACCCTGCCCTCCCGGCCTGCGCGCCTGGAATGGCTCCGACCCGGCGCGGCGCTTCGCCGTCTACCGCAATAACGTGCTGGCCTCCCTGACCGGAGCCCTGGCCGAGACCTTCCCCGTGGTCCAGCAACTGGTGGGGGACGAATTCTTCCGCGCCATGGCCCGCCTGTATGTCCAGGCGAATCCGCCACGCTCGGCCTTGCTGGCGTTCTATGGCGACGGTTTTCCCGATTTCATCGGCGCCTTCCCACCGGCCACCGGCCTGCCCTACCTGGCCGATGTGGCGCGGCTGGAACTGGCGCGGGTTCACGCCTACCACGCCGCCGACCGGGCACCGCTGGATGGCGCCAGCCTGGCCCTCGCCCTGGGGGACCCCGATCAGCTTCCGGGGATGCGCCTGGTGCTGCATCCCTCGGTGGCGGTCCTCGATTCCGACTTCGCCATCCTGTCCCTCTGGGCCGCCCATCAGGGGTTGGGGGAACTGGCTGAGGTCGAGCTGGGCCAGCCCGAATGCGCGCTGGTCCTGCGCAACGGACTTGAAGTCGAAGTCAGCCGGATCGGCCCCGGCGCCATGGCCTTCATCCAGGCGCTGGGCGCCGGTGTGCCGCTCGGCCAGGCCGTCGCCGCGGCACTGGCGATCGACACCGGATTCGACCTCGGCACCACCCTCGCGCAGCTCCTTGCGGGCGGCGCCATCACCCAGTTCGCCCTTCAGGGCGGGAGACCGGCCACATGAACGCGACCATCCAGATCCAATACAGCCATCTGCCGGTGAAACTGGTGCATCAGGCCATTGAGCTGTGCAAGCGGATTCCCTATAGCCTGGTGGCCTTCGTGGCCCGCTTCTCCATCGCCGCGATCTTCTGGAAGTCTGGACAGACCAAGGTGGAAGGCCTGGTCATCGATCTGGTGGACGGCACCTTCCAATTGGGCGTGCCCCGTCTTTCCGAGTCAGCCATCCCGCTCTTCACCGACGAATACAAGCTGCCCTTGCTCTCCCCGGAAATCGCCGCCCACCTGGCGGCCTTCGGCGAGCACTTTTTCCCGGTGCTGATCCTGTTCGGCCTGGCCACGCGTTTCTCGGCCCTGGCCCTGCTGGGCATGACTCTGGTGATCGAGATTTTCGTCTACCCCGACGCCTACCCGACCCACGGCGTCTGGGCCGCGACCCTGCTGCTGCTGATCACCCGGGGGCCCGGTGTGCTCTCGCTGGATCACCTGATCGCCAAACGCTACCAGCTGTAGGGGCACATTCATTCGCCCCTACAGCTGGTAGCGGGTTCTGCCACACATCCTTCAACGGCTGATCCGAAACGCCTTCGGCGACTGCCCCGTACCGCGCTTGAAGAAGCGCGAAAAATACGCCGGCTCGGAAAACCCCAGGCTGTCCGACACCTGATTGATGGTCATCGCCGTGTAGACCAGGCAGCGCTTGGCCTCCAGCAGCAGCCGCTGGTTGATCATCTGCAAGGCGGACTGCCCGGCAAGGCGCCGGCACAGGGCATTGAGATGGGCGGCGCTGATGCCCAGGCGCCCAGCGTACTGCTCGATGGGCAGGTGCTCGCGAAAGTGCTGTTCCAGCAGCCGGGTGAACTCCTGCAGGTGCAGACGGCCACGGTCCTGCTGCTGGGCGTCGGACTGGGTCTGGGCCAGCGACCGGCGGCCGATCCACACCAGCAGCACGCTGATCAGCGATTGCAGCATCAGCTCCCTGCCCGGCGCCTGCTGGGCGTACTCCCGGCTGATGGCCTCGAACAGGGTGTCCAGGTACGGCTGGCTGTCGCCGGCCTCGAAGCATGCCGGCGTCAGCAACGCCTGGCTATCCAGCAGGCCGGCCACCTGCTCCACCAGCGGCAGCGCCAGGGTCAGCACATGGCCGTCCACGTCGCTGGAGAAGCGGAAGCCATGCACACACAGGGTCGGGACCACCTGCAGGGCTGCGCGTTCGATGTGGTTCACCTGGCCCTCCACCTCCAACTCGGCGGTACCCGAGCGCACATAGAGCAGCTGCACCAGATCGCCGTGCTGATGGGGCCGGATCTCCCATTCGTGCAAGCGACTGCGGGACTCGATGGACTCCCAGTGAATCAGGTCCGGCGTCGGCCAGGCCGCCGTCTCGCCGTACAGCTTGAACACCGGAACGGGATTGGCGGTGAGTTTCGACATGACCCAGCGATCCTCGAAAAATCCATGAAAGTCGTTGGATATTGCCTTCAAAGCCAGTGCTCATCCACAAAAAATACAGGCGCATCACAACAACAGGTGAGCCGACACCGCCTTGAGCCGGCCACTGGAACTCTTCGAGAGGACAAGAACAATGAAAACTCAGGTCGCCATCATCGGCGCCGGCCCGTCCGGCCTTCTCCTTGGCCAGCTGCTGCAAAAAGCTGGTATCGACAACGTCATCATCGAACGCCAGAGCCCGGACTACGTCCTCGGCCGCATCCGCGCCGGGGTGCTGGAACAGGGCATGGTGGAACTGCTGCGGGAAGCCGGCGTCAGCGCACGCATGGACCGTGAAGGTCTGGTGCACGACGGCTTCGAACTGGCCTTCGACGGCCGCCGCGAACACATCGACCTCAAGGGCCTGACCGGCGGCAAGACCGTGATGATCTACGGCCAGACCGAAGTCACCCGCGACCTGATGGAAGCCCGCGAGGCCTGCGGCGCGCGCACCTTCTACACCGCCGCCAACGTGCAGCCCCACGACCTGAAGTCCGACGCGCCCTACGTCACCTTCGAGCAGAACGGCGAGACCCTGCGCATCGACTGCGACTACATCGCCGGCTGCGACGGCTTCCACGGGGTGTCGCGCCAATCCATACCCGCCGGCGTCCTCAAGGAGTTCGAGCGGGTCTACCCCTTCGGCTGGCTGGGTGTACTGGCCGATACGCCGCCGGTGAACGACGAGCTGATCTATGCCAACCATGAGCGCGGCTTCGCCCTGTGCAGCATGCGTTCGCCCACCCGCACCCGCTACTACGTGCAGGTCTCCACCGACGAGAAGGTGGACGACTGGTCCGACGAGCGCTTCTGGGAGGAGCTAAAGAGTCGGCTGCCGGAGCAGACCGCGGCAAAACTGGTCACCGGCCCCTCCATCGAAAAGAGCATCGCGCCCCTGCGCAGCTTCGTGGTGGAGCCCATGCAGTACGGCCGCCTGTTCCTGCTGGGCGACGCCGCCCACATCGTCCCGCCCACCGGCGCCAAAGGGCTGAACCTGGCCGCCAGCGACGTGAACACCCTGTTCCGTATCCTGGTGAAGGTCTACGGCGAAGGCCGCCTTGAGCTTCTGGAGCAGTACTCCGCCATCTGCCTGCGACGCATCTGGAAGGCCGAGCGCTTCTCCTGGTGGATGACCTCCCTGCTCCACCGCTTCCCGGAAACCGACGCCTTCGGCCGCCGCATGCAGCAGACCGAACTGGACTACTACGTCGGCTCCGAAGCCGGCCGCCGGACCATTGCGGAGAACTATGTGGGCTTGCCGTACGAAGCGATTGGCTGAGCCACAAGCGGCCTCGCGCAACGCCATTTCGCGGGATGGATCGAGCCTGCGAAACTTATCCATCGGAGGCTCGTAGGGTGAACCACGCTTCATCACCAACACGCCTGGCAGCCCCGCGCCCATGACCTAGGCTTGCACAGGCAAGCCGGAAGAATTCCAGAGGTTCGGGAACGGAGCAGCGCGATAACGGATTGGCCAGAGAACGGCCGGCATTTCCCGGAACCCGGAGTGATTCTGCCCTCGTATTTCATGCAGTTCTTGCAGACCTCAGGAGTGCAGTCATGGCGCAGCAGAATTCCATTCATGCCAATCCCGGCCAGAAACTTCGCGGTGTGAACCTCGGCGGTTGGCTGGTGCTCGAGAAGTGGATGACCCCCAGCCTTTTCGAAGGCTTGCAGGCCACCGATGAAACCACCTGGTGTGCCGAGATGGGCAAACGTGCCCCGGACCGGTTGAAGCAACACTGGAACAGCTTCATCACCCGCGATGACTTCGTCTGGCTCAGCGAGCGCGGCATCAACGCCGTGCGCATCCCCCTGGGCCACTGGATCTTCGGGCCGGATTACCCCTACCACACCAAGTACGGCGAAGCCCGCCATCCCTTCGTCGAGGGCGGTATCGAGGTGCTTGACCGCGCCTTTGGTTGGGCGGCTGAACTGGGACTGCGGATCGTCCTGGACCTGCACGCCGCGCCCGGCTGCCAGAACGGCTTCGACAACGGCGGCATCAAGGATGTCTGCGAATGGCACACTCAGGACCAGTACCGCGAGCATTCGCTGAGCGTCCTGGAACGCCTGGCCGAGCGTTACCGCGACCAGCCCGCCCTGCACGCCATCGAGGTCCTCAACGAACCCCGCTGGGATGTGCCGACCGACTACCTCAAGGGCTACAACCTCGACGCCTACCAGCGCATTCGCCGGCATTGCAGCGCGGACAAGGTCAGCGTGGTCTTCCACGACGGCTTCCGTGCCTACGAGGAGTACCTGGGGTTCATGCAGGCGCCGGAATTCGCCAACGTGGTGTTCGATATCCATCGTTACCAGTGCTTCGAGCGCATCGATATCGACAGCGACATCTACACCCACGTGCACAAGGCCAGCGGCCAGTGGAAGACCGAGGCCGATGGGATCATCCAGCGGCTGAAGATTCCCGCCTACTGTGGTGAGTGGAGCCTGGGCCTGGACCTGAAAGTGGTCTCGCTCTGGGCCGAAGGCCCGTTCAACCACGCCCTGGAAAACATGGACAGCTTCCAGAAGGACGTCGCCTATCGCGGCTATGCCGCCGCGCAACTGCTGACCTTCGAAAAATACCTGGGCTGGTTCTTCTGGAGCTACAAGACCGAAACCACGCCGGCCTGGTGTTTCCGCGAATGCGTCCGGCGCGGCTGGTTGCCCTCAACTTTTTCGTAGTGCACGCAGGGGCGTGCCATAGCCGACCATAGCGTCATCCGGCAGGTGATGGAGCAGGAGCTTGCGTTGGTAGTTCCGCTCCAGACCTGCCTGGAAGCTGATGGCCATCAGCGTCGTGTCCGGCAGTTCGCGGTGCAGCAGGTCCATCAGGTATTCCTCACCCTTGGGTTCAAAGGCGCTGGTGGCTTCTTCGATGAAGACCCAGGCAGGCTGCTGCAGGAACAGGCGGGCGATGGCCAACTGCTGTTGGGCCCGCAGCGGCAATACGCTCTGCCAGTTCTCCGCTTCGTCCAGGCGCTTGGCCAACCAGGCGAGCCCGGCGCATTCCAGGGCGCCGTACATGGCATTGGCGGCGTAGGTGTCGGTCGGGTGCGGGTAGCTCAACACGGCCCGCAGGCTGCCAACCGGCAGGAACGGGCGTTGCGGCAGGAAGCAGATCGCCGGGCCCGCAGGCAGCCAGACCTCCCCATGCCCCCACGGCCACAGGCCGGCCATCACCTTGAACAGGCCGATGGTGATGGTGGGGTCGCCTGAGATCAGCACCCGCTCGCCACGCTGGATCACCACATTGAGCCCTTCGATCAGGACCTTGCCGTCGGGGTTGGAGATGCACAGGTCACGCAGCACGATTTCAGTCTTCTGCGACTGCGCCAGGCAGATGCGGTCGACCTGCGGCCCGGCGGCCTGCTCCTCCAGGTACAGCAGGTCGCCGTAGAGGCTCATTACCCGATCCGCCGAGGCCCGGCAGCGTGCCAGTTCGGCCAGGTTGTCGATCGGCCAGGAGAGTGCCGAGGTCAGTTGCTGGAACGCCTGCGCGGCCTGCATCAGCACCCCGAGGGTCATGCTGCCGGCGACGTACTGGGGCGCCATGACCAGGATCGGGAAGACCGGCAGCAGGACGCCGTAGCCCGAAGAGAAGGACACGATGCCGAGATACGCGAGGGTCTGGCGATAGAAGCGGCGCCCCAGTTCCGCGAAGTACGCCGTTGAATTCCGGCGCTCTGCGGCTTCTCCCTGCATCAGCGCGATGGACTCGGAGCTTTCCCGCGCATGGGCCAGCCCGAAGCGGAAATCCGCCTCGGCGGACTGCAACTTGTTGGTCGCCTTGATCAACGGGCGCCCCAGCAGCAGGCCGAACAACGTGCCGGTACCGGCATAGGCAACCGCCAGGATCACCATGTAGCCCGGCACCATCAGGGCAGTTCCGGGGACATTCATGCTGCCGGTCACCGTCAGCAGGATGTCGGCAAAGGTGCCGAAAATCAGCAGCGAGTAGACCAGCGAGTGCGTCAGGGAAATCGAGCTTTCGGTGACGACGTGAATGTCTTCGGCGATCCGGCCATCCGGGTTGTCATGCTCGCCCTCGGTCAATTGCAGCTGGTAGTGATGCCCGTGGGCCATCCATTTCTCGAGGACCTTGGCCGTGAGCCACTTGCGCCAGTCCAGTTGCAGCCAGCGCTTGACCCGCATGTGCAATGCCGTGACGCCCACGGTCAGCAGGAGGATCACCACGAAGGTGCCGATCTGCACCATCAGGCGATTCAGTGATCGGGCTTCAAGGGCATCGAAGAGCGCGCGGTTCCAGTAGTTGATGCAGATCACCAGCGCGACCTGGGCCAGGGTGAGCAGGAGCAGCGCCACGGTGTAGCCGCGCGCCTTCCACTTCTCTTCGGCGTTCCAGTACGGCATCACCAGCCGCAGGAACTGCCAGCGTCTTGTAGCGATTGGCCGGGACATCAGTCGCCACTCCGTGCGGGGTGCAAGGGTGCGGCAACTCCCGGACCATCGGCGACCACTCGCCGCAGCACTCGAACGACGCGGCGTGTTCCCCATGATAGGCGGGTCCGACTTCCCGCCCTGAACAACATTGAAATAATCATTTGACCCCCTGCTGCTAGAGGCCGAAGCCTCAGGTTCCTCAGCGAACTCCGGGGAGTGCGTTATGTGCCCTTCCGAACATTTCAGGTCCGGTCAGGGACTGACGCAGGGCGTCGCCACAGCAGGCGAATTGCGATCAGCCGGTCAGGGAATCGCGGCTCGTCGAACTCGGCGCGCGGCTGCACCAGGTATCTAGATTCAAGCACATGGAATTGGAGCTGGACGTTTTTTCCGGACCGTCGCGCGCCTGGGGCCGACAAAGGTCGATGGGCAATCAGGACCGGACGCCCCCGGTTGCCCGTTTCCAGTCAGCCCGCCTTGCCGATCAGCTGGCTGATTACCGCCCGCAATTTGCCCGGCTTCACCGGCTTGTTCAGCAGCGGCACGCTCAAGTCCTGCAGCTTGCGGCGGCACTGGTCGCTGCGGTCGGCGGTGATGATCACCGCTGGCAGCTCACGCGCGAAACGCTGACGCACGGCCTGGATCAGGTCGCAGCCCACCACGCCATGATCCAGGTGGTAATCCACCAGGATCAGGTCCGGCGCCTGTTCGCCAAGGGCCTCCAGTGCGCCGTCCACGTCCGTGGCGGTGAGCACCTGGCAGCCCCACTGGGCCAGCAACGCAGACATGCTTTCGAGAATCCCCGGCTCGTTGTCCACCACCAGCAGGCGCTGGCCGGGAAGCGGGTCGCCGGTCACCGGGCGCGGCTCCGGATTCGCTCGCGCCTGGGGCTGCGCCTGCACCAGGGGCACGTCGATGCTGAACACCGATCCACGGCCCGGTTGCGAACGCACCTGGACACGGTACTCCAGCATGCTGGCGATGCGGTCGACGATGGCCAGGCCCAGACCCACGCCCTTGCGCTCCGCGGCACGGCCCACATCCAGCTGGTTGAACTCGAGGAAGATCGCTTCCAGCTTGTCTGCCGGAATCCCCCGCCCGGTGTCCCAGACTTCCAGCCGCAACCTATCCCCGCAGCGACGCGCGCCGAGCAGGATGCGCCCACGCTCGGTGTAGCGGCAGGCATTGCTGAGGAAGTTGCGCAGGATGCGCGTCAACAAGCGGAAGTCAGTGCGGATGCACAGGTGTGGAATGCGCACCCGCAGGCCCAGGCCGGCGGCTTCGGCCACACTCTGGAATTCCGACGCCAGGGGGCCGAGCACGTCCTCCAGCGCGTAGGTATCCAGGTCCGGTTTGATGGCGCTCTGGTCCAGCTTGGAAATGTCCAGCAGGTCGGTCAGCAGGTCCTCGGCCCCTTCCAGGGCCTGGTGCGTCCGCTCCACCAGTTGCTTTTCAGAGCCCGGCAGTTCGCGTTCGCGCAGGGTGGAGACCAGCAGCCGCGCGGCGTTCAGCGGTTGCAGCAGGTCGTGGCTGGCCGCAGCCAGGTATTTGTCCTTGCTCAGGTTGGCCGCTTCGGCGGCATCCCGTGCTTCGCGCAGCTGTTCATTCAGGCCCTGGAGTTCCCGCGTGCGCTCCAGCACACGCTGCTCCAGTTCGTCATTGAGGGTCTGCAGGCGCTGCTGGGCGAGGATGCGCTCAGTGATATCGGCGACGAAGCCTTCCACGAGCCCTTCTTCGTCGGGCTTCAGCAGCAGGTTCATCAGCACATCCACGTGGCTGCCGTCCTTGCGCACCAATCGGGTTTCGTAGCCGAACAGACCACCCTCCCGTTGCAGGGCGCGGCGGATCTCCACCAGTTCGGCGGCACCTCCGGCGAACAGGTGGCTGGCGAGGTCCGTGAGGCTCCACAGGCAGTCCTGGGGCGAGTCGTAGCCAAGCATCCGCGCCAGGGCCGGGTTCGCCGCGCGCAGCCCCTGCTGCAGGCTGGCCTGGAAGATGCCGTGCACCGCGTGCTCGAAGAGCCATTTGTAGCGGTTGCGCTCGGTCTCCAGCTCCTCCAGCCGTGCCAGCAGCTCCGGGTAATGGCTCTTGCGCGCGGAGTGGCTGCCCAGTCCCAGCAGGCCGGTCAGGGCATCGCGCTGATCGTCAGAGGGCCTCTTCATAGACCACCTCGACATCCCGCTGGCTGGATTCGCGCGGGTTGGTGAGGATGCAGGGGTCGTGCATGGCGTGGTGCGAGAGGAAAGGAATGTCCGAAGTCCCGACACCGTGCAGGCGCAGGGTCTCGTGGAAGCCCACCGCGTGTTTGAGCGTCACCAGATGCTCCACCAGCCGCTGGCGCACCTGGTTCTGGTTCAGGCCACGGCAGTCGATGCCGAGGGTTTCGGCGATCACCTTGAAGCGATCCGGCGCAGCGCTGTAGTTGAACGCCACCACATGCTCCACCAGCACCGCGTTGCACAGCCCGTGGGGCAGGTCGAGGAAGCCACCGAGGCTGTGGGACATGGCGTGCACCGCGCCGAGGATGGCGTTGGAGAAGGCCAGCCCGGCCTGCATGCTGCCGAGCATGATCTTCTCGCGCAGAGCGATGTCCTGGGGGTTGGCGATCATCGCCACCAGGTTGCCGTTGATCAGCCGCATCGCCTCCAGGGCGTGGGGGTCGGTCAGCGGGCCGTGGCCGGTGGAGACGAAGGCTTCAATCGCATGCACCAGGGCGTCGATGCCGGTACAGGCGGAGAGGAAGGGGTCCATGCTCAGGGTGGTTTCCGGGTCGATCAGCGACACGTCCGGCACCACCGCCTTGCTGACGATGGAGAACTTCATCCGCTCCTGCTGGTTGGAAATGATCACGAACTGCGACACGTCGGCAGACGTGCCGGCGGTGGTCGGAATGAGGATCAGCGGCGGGCTGGGCACGGTCAGGGTGTCCACGCCTTCGAATTCCAGGATGCTGCGGCCATGGGCGGCCACGATGCCAATGCCCTTGGCGCAGTCCATGGGACTGCCGCCACCCACGGCGACAATCACGTTGCAGCCCATGGAACGGTAGAACTCGGCGCCCTGCATCACTTCTTCGACGCGGGGGTTGGGGGATACCTGGGTGTAGAGGCAGTAGTCGATGCCCTGGGCCTGCAGGCTGGCTTCGATATCCGCCACCCAGCCGGCGGCCTGCACACCGGGGTCGGACACCACCAGCACCTTGCGCGCGCCAAAGGTGCTGGCGTAGTTGCCGACGTTATGCCGGCAACCGGCGCCGAAAATGATCTCGGGAGACACGAACTTGCGAAGCGGGCTGATATCGTGACGCATCAAACAGCTCTTCTTGTATTTATGGGGTGAGTAGGACCCAGCCTACTGGATTCCGAGGGCATTTCAATCAGACCTTTGGGCGCTTTCCTGGTCCAGGGGCCGCAATCTCCTGTAGGGACGAATTCATTCGCCAAGGGCGGCGAAGCTGCCCCCCGGTGATCCTCAAGGGCGAACCTGCGGTCCGCTTGGCGATTGAAATCGCCCCTACACAAAGCCGCCCCGGGCAGTTCGTTACTCCAGCAACCGCCGATAGAACGCCAACTCCGCCTCCAGCGCATGGGCCAGGTTCGCGGCCTGGCGGAAGCCGTGGCGCTCCTCCGGGTAGACATGGCATTCCACCTGGCGCCCTGCCTCTTTCAATGCGGTCACCATGCTGGCGGTCTGCTCCGGCACCACCACGGCGTCCTGCCCACCCTGGAAGAAGATCACCGGTGCGCCGATCTCCCGCGCCCGCAACACAGGCGTGCGCCGGCGATAGCGCTCGACATCTCGCACCGGGTCGCCGATCAGCCAGTCCAGGTAGTCGGCCTCGAACTTGTGGGTGTTCTCCCGCAGCGCCAAGGGGGCGCTCACGCCGTAGTAACTGGCACCGCCGCAAAACGGCGTATCCCCGACCAGCGCCAGCAGGGTGGTGAAGCCACCGGCGCTGGAACCGCGAATGAATGCCCTGTCCGGGTCCACCAGACCCAGCCCGGCGAGATGGAACAACAGCGCCTTGGCGTCCTCCACATCCAGCTCCCCCCAGCCCCCGGCCAGACGCTGCCGATAGGCGCGGCCGTATCCGCTGCTGCCCCGGTAATCGAGGTCAGCCACGGCGAAGCCGCGCTGGGTCCAGAACTGAACGCGCGGGTCGAAGACCGGCTGGCAGGCGGAGGTCGGACCGCCATGGCAGAACACCAGCAGCGGTGGGCGCTGGTCGTCGGGGCCGCGATAGGCCGTGTTGCAAGGCGGATAGAAGAATCCGTACGCCGACTCCCCGGCTCCCACGGGGAATCGCAAGGGCCGAGGCCGTGCGATCTCGTCGAGTGGGAGTTCGGCACTGCCGCCGGCCAGGACCTGCATGCTGGCGTCCCGGCGGTCAATGGACAGCACAGCGCTGGCGTTTTCCGGCCCGGCGGCGATGCAGTAGTAATGCCCCCCATCCGCCGCCAGTTGGCGGAAGCGGCTGTAGCCGGTCGCCAGCAGTTGGCAATCATCCCCGACCAGGTCGCACTGGCCATCCACCAGCCAACACCGCAGCCCGGCTTCCGGCAGATAGCTGCAAGCACCCAATTGCCAAGGCGCCGGACCATGGTCGGCATGGGCCGCCGCCAAGGGCCGCAGCTGATCGTTCTCAAGCGCCCACGGCTGCCACCAACCGTTGCGATCACTGAGGCAATGCAGACGCCCATCGGC
Organism: Pseudomonas sp. LFM046; assembly: GCF_000949385.2. Taxonomy (NCBI): domain Bacteria; kingdom Pseudomonadati; phylum Pseudomonadota; class Gammaproteobacteria; order Pseudomonadales; family Pseudomonadaceae; genus Pseudomonas; species Pseudomonas sp. LFM046. The sequence continues at coordinate 3,094,783 of NZ_JYKO02000001.1, forward strand.
ATCGAAGCGCGGCTGTTGCAGGGACACACCGCCCTCCCCTCCAGCCAGGATTTCAGCTGCCCCCCAACCCGCCCCCACGCGGCGCCGCAGGCACAGGCGGGTCTCGGTCCAGGGCTGGGCGGGACGGCTCCATTCGATCCAGACAAGCGTCTGGCCATCCGGGCTGATGCGTGGCGCGGCATAGAAGTCCGCACCCTCGACCAGCACCTCGCGTGCGCCATCGGCCAGGGCGATCGCCACCAGCCGGTGGGTGCCCTGCTCTTCCTCGACCGCCAACACACCCTGCGCCCCACTCCAGAGATCGCCATAGCGACAATCGGGGTTCCGGGTCAGCACGACAGGAGCGCCGGACATTGGCTGGAAATACAGCTGCTGGTCAGCCTCGTTGACGAACACTACGCCGCCGGGCACCAGGCAGAAGGCGCCGCCGCCATATTCGTAGACCCGGCTGCGCAACGAGAAATCGGCCGGCGTCAGGCAGCTTGCCTCCCCCGCCTGCCAGCGCCAGAGCGTGGTGCGGCCATCGGCGGGGTCGAACAGGGTCCAGAACAGCCCGGACGGTCCGCAGCGCAGCTCGACGAAGTCGCGACTGGCGGCGACGGCGCGTTCCGCGCTCCAGGGGCTGTCCCAGAAACCGAAGGGACGGATTTCAGGCGCGGCAAATGATTTTTGAAGTTCGCTCATTGCGGTAGGTCAGCTGCTCCAGGGTTCCAGCAGCATGGTCCGCCTCCTCCCGCGCCGCCAGTATTTTCCCGTGGTGGGCGGACTTGGCGCACACCGGGTCGGCGTTGCTGGCGTCTCCGGTGAGCATGAAGGCCTGGCAGCGGCAGCCGCCGAAGTCCCGCTCCTTCTCATCGCAGGAGCGGCACGGCTCGGGCATCCAGTCGTAACCGCGAAAGCGGTTGAAACCGAAGGAGTCGTACCAGATGTGCCGCAGGCTGTGGTCCTTCACATTGGGGAACTGCACCGGCAGCTGCCGCGCGCTGTGGCACGGCAAGGCAGTGCCGTCCGGGGTGATGTCGAGGAACAGGCTGCCCCAGCCGTTCATGCAGGCCTTGGGGCGCTCCTCGTAGTAATCGGGGGTGACGAAGATCAGCTTGCAGGGGTGTTTTTCCGCCGCCAGCTTCGCCCGGTACTCATTGGTAATGCGTTCGGCGCGCTCCAGTTGGGCGCGGGTCGGCAGCAGGCCGGCGCGGTTCAGCTCGGCCCAGCCGTAGAACTGGCAGGTGGCGAGTTCGACGAAGTCCGCTTCCAGCTCGATGCACAGCTCGATGATTCGCTCGATCTGGTCGATGTTGTGCCGGTGGGTGACGAAGTTCAGCACCATCGGGTAACCCGCCGCCTTTACCGCACGGGCCATGGCCAGCTTGTGGGCGAAAGCCTTGCGCGAGCCGGCGAGCAGGTTGTTCACCTCCTCGTCGGCGGCCTGGAAGCTGACCTGGATATGGTCCAGACCGGCCTGGCTGAGGGCGGCGATGCGTGCTTCGGTCAGGCCGATGCCGGAGGTGATGAGGTTGGTGTAGTAGCCCAGGTCGCGGGCAGCGCGGACCAGTTCTTCCAGGTCCTGGCGCCCCAGCGGCTCGCCTCCGGAAAAACCCAGCTGCGCCGCACCCAGTTCGCGGGCCTGGCGGAACACCTCGATCCACTGCGCGGTGGTCAGCTCCTCGCTGTGCTTGGCGAAGTCCAGCGGGTTGGAGCAGTACGGGCACTGCAGCGGGCAGCGGTAGGTCAGCTCGGCCAGCAGCCAGAACGGCGGCCCCGGCGGGTTCTCAGGCTTCGAGTTGCAACCAGAACTGGGCATGGGCCACCTCGATGAACGCCAGGATGTCTTCGTTGAGTCCGGGAACGTCCGGGAAGCGTCGGCGCAGGTCGAAAATGATCTGCGCCACTGAACGCTCGCCATCCACCAGCCGGAGTATTTCCCCGGCGCTCTCGTTCAGCCGCACCATGCCCTCCGGGTAGAGCAGCACGTGGCAGCCCTGGGCCGGTTCCCATTGCAGGCGAAAGCCCCGGCGCAGGTGGGGTACTTGCTGGATATCGAAGTCACTCATAGGGCGATCCCCCGGTGCCAGATCCGCTCGCGGGTCACAGTGTGGTAAGGCGGACGCTCCAGCTCGTAGGCCATGCTCATGGCGTCGAGCATGCTCCAGAGCACGTCCAGCTTGAATTGCAGGATTTCCAGCATGCGCTGCTGGGCTTCCCAGGTGCGGTAGTGGTCGAGGGTGATGCGCAGACCGTGCTCGACATCGCGCCGCGCTTCTTTCAGGCGCTTCCTGAAGTAGTCGTAGCCGGTCGGGTCGATCCACGGGTAGTGCTGCGGCCAGCTGTCCAGCCGCGACTGATGGATCTGCGGGGCGAACAGCTCGGTCAGCGAACTGCTCGCCGCCTCCTGCCAGGTGGCGCGGCGGGCGAAGTTGACGTAGGCGTCCACCGCGAAGCGCACCCCCGGCAGCACCAGCTCCTGGGACAGCACCTGCTCGCGGTCCAGCCCCACCGCCTCGGCCAGGCGCAGCCAGGCCTCGATTCCGCCGTCCTCGCCGGGTGCACCGTCATGGTCCTGGATGCGCTGAATCCATTCGCGGCGGGTGTCGCGGTCCGGGCAGTTGGCGAGGATGGCGGCATCCTTCAGCGGGATGTTCACCTGGTAGTAGAAGCGGTTGGCCACCCAGCCCTGGATCTGCTCGCGGCTGGCGTGCCCTTCGTACATGGCGCGGTGGTACGGGTGGTGGATGTGATAGCAGGCGCCCTTGGCGCGCAGGGCCTGCTCGAATTCCGTGGGGCTCATGGCGCTCTGGCTCATGCTCGGTTCCCTCGTAGGGTGCGCCGTGCGCACCTTGAATGGTTCGGCGTGCGTTACAACTCGATGCTCATGCCATCCCAGGCCACTTCGATGTCATGGCGGCCCAGTTCGGCGCGCTCGGCGGAATCGACATCAAGAATCGGGTTGGTGTTGTTGATGTGGATGAGCACCTTGCGCGGTCCGTCGAGGCCGTCGAGCACCTCGAGCATTCCGCCTGGGCCGCTCTGCGGCAGGTGGCCCATCTCGCTGCCGAGCTTGTCGCCCACCTCGCAGTGGCGCATTTCGTCGTCGCGCCAGAGCGTGCCGTCCACCAGCACGCAGTCGGCGCGGCGCATCCAGCCAAGCAGTGCCTCATCCACCTGTCCGAGGCCGGGGGCGTAGAACAGGCGTCCGCCGGTGTTCAGGTCCTCGATGAACAGGCCGATGTTGTCGCCCGGGTGCGGGTTGCCCCGGTGCGGCGAATACGGCGGCGCGCTGCTGCGCAAGGGAATGGCGGTGAATTGCAGGCCCGGACAGGCAGGAATCTCGAAGGCCGGGCTGGCGAGGTCGATGCGCTGCCAATCCAGGCCACCATTCCAGTGCTGGAGCATGGTGAACAGCGGGAAACCGCTGGTGAGGTCCTGGTGGACCATGTCGGTGCACCAGACGCTGTGCGGGCAGCCCTCGCGCAGGCTGAGCAGGCCGGTGACGTGGTCGATCTGGCTGTCCAGCAGGATGATCGCGGAGATGCCGGTGTCCCGCACCCGGCGCGCCGGTTGCAGCGGCGGGAAGGCCTCCAGCTGGGCACGAATGTCGGGCGAGGCATTGCACAGCACCCAGTCGATGCCGTTGGCGCTGAGGGCGATGGAGGACTGGGTACGCGGCTGGGCGCGCACCTTGCCACTGCGCACGCCCCGGCAGTTGCGGCAGTTGCAGTTCCACTGGGGGAAGCCGCCACCGGCGGCCGAGCCGAGAATCTGGATATGCATGGGATGGGCCCTGGGCGGGGGCCCCGGCACAGGGCCGGGGCGATGCGGATCAGCGGTTGGCGAAGTACAGGGTGACTTCGAAACCAATGCGCAGATCGGTAAAGGCGGGTTTAGTCCACATGGAGCCATCCTCTTGTTATGACGCCGGAGGATTCCGGCAAGTCCAGTTAACCACTGGGCCGGAGGGGCCCGAATGGTACTTTCGGAGGAGATTCGCTCGTGAATTGGTAGGGGCCGCGAAATGGGTTGGCATGATGATTTGTGGGGACGAACTCATTCGCTGCGCAGACTACCAACTGCCGCATAGGTCCCTCGTAGGATGGGTCGGGCGGCGTTCCGCGAGCTTGCGATACCCATCACCCTGTCCGCATGGGTATCGCTCCGCTCCACCCATCCTACGAAAGGCACAGTGAATGAAATCACCCCCGAAAAAAGAAAAACGCGGCCGAGGCCGCGTCGCGATAAAGCCCTGCAGGGTATGGGATGGAGGTGCGCAGTTCCCGCTGACAGGGCGCCATCGGCAAAGGCAGTGTGGCGCCCGTCCGGCGCGCCGCACTGGTCGACAATGGATCAGAAGAAGCCCAGCGGGTTGATGTCGTAGCTGACCAGCAGGTTCTTGGTCTGCTGGTAGTGGTCGAGCATCATCTTGTGGGTTTCGCGGCCGACACCGGACTTCTTGTAGCCGCCGAAGGCGGCGTGCGCCGGGTACAGGTGGTAGCAGTTGGTCCACACGCGGCCGGCCTTGATGCCACGGCCCATGCGGTAGGCGCGGTTGATGTCGCGGGTCCACAGGCCGGCGCCGAGGCCGAACTCGGTGTCGTTGGCGATCGCCAGGGCTTCGGCTTCGTCCTTGAAGGTGGTGACGCCCACCACCGGGCCGAAGATTTCTTCCTGGAACACGCGCATCTTGTTGTGGCCCTTCAGCAGGGTCGGCTGGATGTAGTAGCCGGTCGCCAGGCTGCCCTCCAGCTTCTCCACGGCGCCGCCGGTGAGCACTTCCGCGCCTTCCTGCTGGGCGATGTCGAGGTAGGAGAGGATCTTCTCGAACTGCTGCTGCGAGGCCTGGGCGCCGACCATGGTCTCGGTGTCCAGCGGGTCGCCGCGCTTGATGGCTTTGACCTTCTTCATCACCTCGGCCATGAACGCCGGGTAGATGGATTCCTGCACCAGCGCGCGGGACGGGCAGGTGCACACCTCGCCCTGGTTGAAGAACGCCAGCACCAGGCCTTCGGCGGCCTTTTCGATGAAGGCCGGCTCGGCCTGCATGATGTCTTCGAAGTAGATGTTCGGGCTCTTGCCGCCCAGCTCGACGGTGGAGGGGATGATGTTCTCCGCGGCGCACTTGAGGATGTGCGAGCCCACCGGGGTGGAGCCGGTGAAGGCGATCTTGGCGATGCGCTTGCTGGTGGCCAGCGCTTCGCCGGCCTCCTTGCCGAAGCCTTGCACCACGTTGAGCACGCCGGCCGGCAGCAGGTCGCCGATCAGCTCCATCAGTACGGCGATGCCCAGCGGGGTCTGCTCGGCGGGTTTGAGCACGATGCAGTTGCCGGCGGCCAGGGCCGGGGCCAGCTTCCAGGCGGCCATCAGCAGCGGGAAGTTCCACGGGATGATCTGCCCGACCACGCCCAGCGGCTCATGGATGTGGTAGGCGACGGTGTTCTCGTTGATCTCGGCGGCGCCGCCTTCCTGGGCGCGGATGCAGCCGGCGAAGTAACGGAAGTGGTCGGCGGCCAGGGGGATGTCGGCGTTCAGGGTTTCGCGCACGGCCTTGCCGTTGTCCCAGGTCTCGGTGACGGCGAGCACTTCCAGGTTCTGTTCGATGCGGTCGGCGATCTTCAGCAGGATGTTCGCGCGGTCCTGCACCGAGGTACGACCCCAGGCATCGGCGGCGGCATGGGCGGCGTCCAGCGCCTTCTCGACGTCTTCGGCGGTGGAACGGGGGAATTCGGCGATCGGCTGGCCATTCACCGGAGAGGTGTTGGTGAAGTACTGGCCTTTGACCGGGGCGACGAACTCGCCGCCGATGAAGTTGCCGTAACGCGGCTTGAAGCTGACGACGGCGCCCGGAGTGCCTGGTTGTGCGTAGATCATGGCGTTGCTCTCTCTGGTCGGTGCCTGCCCGGTTGGGCAGGTTGTGGACCGATCTTAGTCAGCGCCTGCCGCCCCCCGGTATGCGCCCATGGGAGCGAGGCTCTCGTCATTTGGTAGTAGTCGACTCGCGCTCAGGCCCGTGCCAGAGCGGCCCTGCGCGAAGCCTGGGTCGCCGGTGCAGCGGCCTGTTCCGGCCGGTAGCCCAGGCGCAGGCCGCCCCAGTGGCGACCCTGGACGACGATGGGCACCGACAGGTCGTGCATCAACTCGCCGGTATCGCGGGTGTAGGTCTGCAGCAGCAGCGGCTGCTGGTGACTGCCGCAGCGGATGCCGGTGCGGTCGTTGAACATGCGCTTGCTGCGGCTGCGGGCCATGTCCTGCTCGCGATTCCCCGTGGGCGCCTGGCTGAAGGCCAGGTTGTGGGTCGGCACATAGCCTTCCTGGGTGCAGGCGATGGCGAATACCAGCCCCTCGTGCTGCTTGAGCAAGGGTTCCTGGATATCCGGCAGGACCTGGTCGGTGTAGCGGTCGAAGCGCGAGCCGTACTTCTGCGGGTAAGTGCCGGGCACCACCTGCAAACGCCGGTCGAACAGGTCGTCGAGGCTGATTCGTCCGTCCTGCACATCCCGCTCGAAGCGCTCGACGATGGCCGCCGCACCTTGGCGGGCCAAGTCGTAGACCCGCTGGTGGTAGTCGTCCAGGCCGACTTCAGCCAGGCGCTCGCTGATGGTTTCCGCCTGGGTTTGCAACTGGCTGGCGGCCTCCGCCAGGTGGCGCGTCTGTTCGTCACTGACGCCCAGGTCGCTGCGCATCTGCCCCACCGCCTCGAACAGGCTGGCCAACTGGTCGCGATTGGTCCGCGCGCCACGGGCAATTTCGTCCACCTGCCCCTCCACCGCTGCGGCGAGGCCGGCGATTTTTTCCAGTTGGCGGCCCGTCAGTTCCACCTGGCCAACACCCGCGTCCAGGTCGGCGGAGAGCTGCTGGATCTGCTCCACCACCAGGGCGGTCTGGCGCTGGATATCGGCCACCATCTGCCCCACTTCCTCGGTGGCGCTAGCCGTGCGCCCGGCCAGGCCACGAACTTCATCAGCCACCACGGCGAAGCCCCGCCCGTGCTCACCGGCCCGCGCAGCCTCGATGGCGGCGTTCAGGGCCAGCAGGTTGGTCTGGCTGGCGATGGATTGGATCACCTGGGCGACCTGCTGGATTTCCTCACTGCGCTGGCTGAGCGCGGCAATCAGCTCGCGGCTGGCGCCGGCGCGGGCGCTCAGTTGGTGCATGAGTTCCATGGCCTGTTGCAGGACTTCGCTGCCCTCGTCGCTGCTGCGGCGGGCGTCATGGGCGGCGGCGAACGCCTGCTGGCTGAGCGCGGACGTGGCGGCCTCCGTTCCGATCATGACTTCGGCGCTGCCAACGATGCGCTCGGCGGATTGCAGCTGGGATTTCAGGCGCTCGGCCAGGTGACCGACCGACCAGGCCACCCCGGCGGCGGACAAGGCGTTGACGCTGGTGCTGCGAGAAAGGTCGCGGGTCAGCCGCGCGACATCGGTGCCCTCCTCGGCCATCGGCTGGCCCGGCTGCCTGGCGCGGAACAACCAGGGCAAGGGCAGCAACAGGAGAATGCCCAGCCAGGGCGGCAGGTCCGCCAGGGTCGCGGTGCCGGCGATAGTGAGGATCAGGAAGCTTTGAATCAGGCAGTAACGCATCGCTTACCCCTTTCTTGTCATTGTTTGGGGCGTATTAAGCGGTCTTTGCCCAGTACAAAACCATGGTTCCTTGGTCGTAGAGCCCGAGGGTTCGCCCTCAGCACGAAGGAAAATCGCGCTCCTGAACAGGAAATGGGCCTACGCGGAGACGGCATTGCTGGACTACAGAGGGCTTGGATAGGGTTTGCGCCGTTGCGCCCCTCGGGTCGCAACCGGGTGTGGAAGCCCGTTCACTGATAATCAGCACGCCATAGCGACGGGTCTCACGTCGGCAGTCTATGGCGGACCGTGCGAGCGGGCTCCGGCCCGACCGGTCTTGCTGATTATCCCGGTACTTCCACACTCGCACGGTCCGCCGCCCTTCAAGGATTTGGTGGCGGCTCCCCAACCCAATGGACGGAGCTCTCCCTATGACCCTTCCCGAAATCACTCCGCAGGTCTTCCGGCGCCACCGCCGCTAACTGCGCGCCTTCCTCATCGGCCACGAAGCCTGGTTCTCCACCCGTGACCTGCGCCGCGTGGTCAATGCCAACATCAACGACTGCATCATCCGCCAACTCTGTGACGACCAACGTCAGTGCGTACTGCTGCGGACCGCCAATGGCTGGTTCGACGAGGAAGTGGTGATCAGCGAATCCGGCCTCCACGCCTTGCTCTACGTGTACTGCTACCACCCGGAGAACCGGATGCCGAGGCAGTGGATCAGCCAGGAAGTGGTCGCGGGGTTGTGGAGCGGCCGATAAATCTGTCCGGCCCAGTTCGGCCATGCTGGAGAAGTGCGCGGTAGAGGCCATATTTTTCCCGATAGGTAAAAAAATGGGTGACGGCTGGGGAAAAGCCGAAAATTTTCCCAATCGGGAAAATTGACCGCCCCAGCCATCTACCACGCCAGGGTATCGGGAGTATCCCCAAGAAACGACAAGGCCCGCCGAAGCGGGCCTTGTCAGTGGGATCAGCGCTTGGCGACCACTGCCTCCTTCGGCAGTTTGAAGGTCCAGAGCATGCCGCCCTGGTTCAGGTCCTTGATGCGCTTGGCCACTTCGCCACCCCACAGCGGTACGGCGCCGCCCCAGCCGGAGAGCACGGAAACGTACTGCTCACCGTCCATTTCCCAGGTGATGGGGGAGCCGATGACGCCGGAGCCGGTGTTGAACTCATAGAGTTTCTTGCCGGTCTTGGCATCGAAGGCCATCAGGAAGCCCTCGGGGTTGCCGGTGAACACCAGGTTGCCCTTGGTAGCCAGCACACCGCCCCACAGCGGCGCGTAGTTCTTGTAGCGCCAGACTTCCTTGCCGGACTTCGGATCGATGGCGCGCAGCACGCCGATGTAGTCCTCGTTCAGCGGCTTGATGGTGAAGCCCGCGCCCAGGTAGGCCGCGCCTTTCTTGTAGGCGACGCCCTCGTTCCACATGTCCATGCCCCACTCGTTGGACGGCACGTAGAACAGGCCGGTGTCCTGGCTGTAGGCCATGGGCATCCAGTTCTTGCCGCCGAGGAAGGACGGTGCCACGAAGACCGGGCTGCCGTGCTTGCCGTCGGCACCCGGCGCGCCCGGACGCTTGCTGTCGTCGTAGATGGGGCGGCCGTCCTTGTCCAGGCCCTTGGCCCAGGTCACGACATCGACGAAGGGGAAGCCGCGGATGAACTTGCCGTTGGTGCGGTCCAGGACATAGAAGAAGCCGTTGCGGTCGGCGGTGGCCGCAGCCTTCACGGTCTTGCCGCCGTCCTTGTAGTCGAAGGACACCAGCTCGTTGACGCCGTCGAAGTCCCAGCCGTCGTGGGGCGTGGTCTGGAAGTGCCACTTGATGGAGCCGTCATCCGGATTCAGCGCCAGGCGCGAGGAGGAGAACAGGTTGTCCCCCGGACGCAGGTGGGAGTTCCACGGCGACGGGTTGCCGGTGCCGAACAGCAGGGAGTCGGTTTCCGCGTCGTAGTAACCACCCAGCCAGGGCGCGGCGCCACCGGTCTTCCACAGGTCGCCCGGCCAGGTCTTGCCGGCTTCGCCGCCGGAAATGCCGTTCTCGACCTGCTTGCCGTCCTTGTAGACGTAGCCCATGTGGCCTTCAACGGTCGGACGGGTCCAGAGCAGTTCGCCGTTGTTCGGGTCGTAGGCTTCAATCTTGCCCACCACGCCGAATTCGCCACCGGCGACGCCAGTGATCAGCTTGCCCTTGACCACCATGGGCGCGGCGGAGATGGAATAGCCGGCCTTGTAGTCCGCCACGGTCTTGCGCCAGACGACCTTGCCGGTGTCCTTGTTCAGGGCGACCAGCTTGGCGTCCAGGGTGCCGAAGATCACCAGGTCGCCATAGAGGGCAACGCCCCGGTTGATCACGTCGCAGCAGGGCATGATGCCGTCGGGCAGGCGCGCGTCGTACTGCCAGAGCTTCTTGCCGGTGCGGGCATCCACGGCAAATACCCGCGAGTAGGAGCCGGTGACGTACATCACGCCATCCTTCACCAGGGGCTGGGCCTGCTGGCCGCGCTGCTTCTCGCCACCGAAGGACAGCGCCCACACCGGGCGCAGCTGCTGCACGTTGTCGCTGTTCAGAGCTTCCAGGGTGCTGTAGCGCTGGCCCTGCAGGCCCAGGCCGTTGGTGACCACCTCCTTGGTGGACTTGGCGTCATCGAGGATTTCCTCGTCGGTGACGCCGGCCAGGGCCAGGCTGCTGGAGAGCAACAGGGCGAGGCACATCAGCGTCCGGGCGAAAGGCGGGTTGTGTGTGGCGAGCTTCATTAGCGGCTACCTCTGCGGGCTTGTTGTTGTGATCCGGAAAAATTCCCGGTCTGCCGCAAATTCTTGGTTCGCCACGAATGGCCAACAATTGGACGCAGTGCGGATTTTCCTACTCCGTTGGTAGCAATACCGCCACGCCCCTGCATACTTCAGCTGCCGATTGTGCGGCGGACCCACTCGCTGGCAGACTGCCGCCCCTTGCCTCGCTGACCAATGCCCCTGGGAACTATGCAACTGTTTACCGATCGTCAATTGCTCCTGGCCAGCTGGGCCATCGCCTTCATTGGCCTGCTGCTGGTGCTGCCCTTCCACATGCTGCCGTGCCTGCTGTCGGGCCTCTTGGTCTACGAGCTGGTGATCAGCCTGGCCCCGCGCCTGCAGCCGGTGATTCCGGGCGGACGCCGCGCCCGCTGGCTGGCCGTGGCCCTGCTGGGCACCCTGGTGGTGAGCCTGCTGTCGCTGTTCTTCGTCTGGATTGCCGGCGTCGTGACACAGGAATTGCACAACCCCGGCCAGCTGCTGGAGAAGTTCATCGCCCTGACCGAACAGGCCCGGGCGCAGTTGCCGGCCTCCATCGAGAACTACCTGCCGGCCAGTGCCGATGACCTGCGCCGGGAACTGACGGACTGGTTGCGCTCCCACGTCGGCCAGCTGCAACTGCTGGGCAAGGGAGCGGCGCATACCTTCGTGACCATGCTGATCGGCATGATCCTCGGCGCCATCATTGCCCTGCAGCCGATCCCCAATTTCGAGGGCCTGCGCCCGCTCAGCCGCGTGCTGATGGCACGCATGGCCCTGCTGGTCACCGCGTTCCGCAACATCGTCTTCGCGCAGATCAAGATTTCCCTGGTCAACACCACCCTGACCGGCATCTTTCTCGGCGTGGTGCTGCCGCTGATGGACGTCCACCTGCCGCTGACCAAGGTGCTGATCCTGCTGACCTTCATCTTTGGATTGATGCCGGTGATCGGCAACCTGATGTCCAACACCCTGATCTTCATCGCCGGGTTTTCGGTCTCCCTCTGGGTGGCACTCGGCGCCCTGGGCTACCTGATCGCCATCCACAAGCTGGAATACTTCCTCAATGCCCGCATCGTCGGCGGGCAGATCAGCGCCCGGGCCTGGGAACTGCTGCTGGCGATGCTGGCGTTCGAGTCGATCTTCGGCCTGCAGGGGCTGGTGGCGGCGCCGATCTACTACGCCTACCTGAAGAGCGAGCTGAAGCACGCGGAGTTGGTGTAAGGCCTGAGCTCGGAACGGTGCGCACGGCGCGCCCTACGAGGCAACCCCGGCACTCGGGCTCGACCGTAGGGTGCGCCGCGCGCACCAATGAGCCCGGTCACTCCGCTACCTGAAGACCGATCTGAAGAACGGGGAGTTGGTGTAAGGCGGGGCGTTCGTAGGATGTGGTAGAGCGGAGCGAAACCCATCAGCGGGGATCGCGACGGTGCGCACGGCGCTCCCTACGAGGCAAACCCGGCACTCGGGCTCGACCGTAGGGTGCGCCGCGCGCACCAATGAGCCCGGTCACTCCGCCGCGCCATCCACCCTCGGCAGCCGCTGCAGTTCGTACTTCGGATACAGGTGGCTGACGCTGCGAATCAGCTCATACCGACTCAGATTCACCGACGCGAACCGCTCCGGAATCGGCGACCGGATCACTTCGTTCATCTCCTCCCCCTTCCCCGCCGCCTCTTTCAGCAAGCCATCCAGCCAGCCCAGGTAGTCACGCATCTGCGCAAAGGGCGCGGAGTCCTGGCTGATGGGTCCGTGGCCGGGCACGAGGGTTTTCCAGGGCAGCCTCTCCAGGGTGTCGAGGTCTGCCAGCCAGGCACCGAGGCCCGGGCTGTTCGGTGTGGTCAGGGCGCGCTGGTAGAACACCAGGTCCCCGGCGAAGAGCACGCCGGTGCGCTCGTCCAGCACCGCCAGGTCGGCGCCGGTGTGACCGCGCAGGGCCAGAAGCCGAAGCCGATGGTCACCGATGTCGCGTACGCCGGGCTCCAGGGTTTCCGTCGGCAGCACGACTTCCGTGCCGCGCATCCAGTCCCCGACCAGGCGGTACAGGTTCTCCGCCATGGCCTCGCCCTGCTCTTCCAGCAGCGTCCGCGTGCCGGCCAGCGCGGCGATGGGTACGTCGGCGAAGGCCTGGTTGCCCAGCACATGATCCGGGTGATGGTGCGTCAGCAGGACCCGCACCACCGGCTTGTCGGTCACGACGGCAATGGCCCGGCGCATGGCCTCGCCATAGGCCTTCGAGGGGCCCGTGTCGATCACCACCACACCGGCCTCGGTGACGATGAACCCCGTATTGACGATGTTGCCGCCATTGGCCTTGTCGAAATTGTCGGTGCTGCCTTCCAGCAGCCAGGTGCCTTCGGCGACCTGCCGGGGCGCAAGCGAATAGTCCTGGCCAGCCTGTGCGGCGAAGGCCAGACCGGCCAGCACCAGTGCGAACAGTCGCATACCCCCTCCTTAGAAACTGGCCTCGAATTCGTTGCCGTTGTTGTCCCGCAACCACAAGCGGGCCTCCTCCCTGCCCTGCACATCCAGGCTGATGGTGGGGTTCTCGCTGACTGCCGGAAACAGCTCCAGGGTCGCCAGGGCCTTGCCGCTGGCATCCCGCAGTTCGGCCTGATTGAGGAAGAACTCCGGGATGCCGCCGACCAGGCCGTTGTCCATGGGGTGGTCGATGCGCAGGCGCAGCCGGCTGGTCTCCCCATGGGGGAAGCGTCCGCCGTGAACCTGACCCAGCCTGTCTTCCCAGCCCGCCTGGGCCCGCACCACGCTGGGCGCGGTGCAGCCGCCACCAGCGGCATCGATCCGGATTGAGCCGATGTGCCAGAGCCCATCGCGGGTCAGTACGGCAGCGCGGATGGGCGTGGCCTGCTCGATGCGAATGCGGATGGCCAGCATGGGCGCCACCCGCTCACCGGGCTGGAAGATGAATATCCGTGGGATCGGGTTGAGCTCGGCCCAGGCCATGATCTTCACCACCTGCCCGGCATAGGCCCGCGCATCCACCTGGATCGGCACCTGCCGCGAATCCTCGGCGAATGGCGGCGCTTCCAGTACCACCTTCGGGTCGTGGACGTAGGGTTGGCCACCGAGCAGGCGCTGGTGGAAGTAGTCCCACATCACCGATTCCACCGGGTCCTGCGCGGCCCGGAGGGGCGCCGCGCAGCCCAGCAGGCCCAACAGCAACAACTTTCGCCTGTGCATCCCGCACCTCCGGTCATTGAACGTCCTGATAGAGCCCCGGCAATTCGTAGCGCAGGCCGTAGCCCGCGTAGAGCTTTTCCATGCGGCCATCGTGGACCATGACGTCGACGGTTTCTTCCAGGGCATTGGCCAGCTGGCGATTGCTTTCGTGCACCGCCATGCCGATATCCCAATCCGGCTGGCCGAGGTTGGGGTAGGTGTTGTCCGCATTCAGGATCTGCGGGTCGTGGGCCTGGTGCTCCAGCCAGTCCAGCTCGCCGCGCAGGGCCATCACCGCGTCCACCTCGGCCTTTCGCATGCCCTCGAACGCCGCGCCCGGCCCCGGATAGTGATGGGTATTGCGCGAAAGGCGCCCGGCGAAGACCGAGGTGAGGTAGAAGGACGGCACGCTGTCCAGTTCCACGCCAATGGGGTGGAACTGGAACACGCCCATGCTCGGCACCTCGGGCAGGCGTCGGCTGTCATAGGCGACCTGCCAGCGCTCGCGCTGGTAGGGGCCGAACATCACCACCTGGTCATTGGAGATTTCCCCCACATCATTTCGCTTCTGCGCGAAATCGCGGTCGTAGGGCACCCGCAGCATCACATCGGCGAGCACGCCCGGACGCATGTAGTGCCCCTTCCAGATGAAGTTGCGCAGGTCGTCGTCGAGCTTTTCGCCGGGGGTGATCCAGAGCAGCTCCAGCTTCAGGTCCAGGCTTTCGGCCAGGGCCTGCGCGAGGTCGACATCCACGCCCCGCGCCTGCCCGTTCTCCTGGAAGCTGTAGGGCGGGAAGTTTTCGTAGACGGCCACCTTGAGCACACCGGAGTCGATGATGTCGTCAAAGGGCCGCACCTGTGCCTGCGCCAGAGGCAGGCACAGCAGCCAGCACAGCAGGACGAGCAGGCGCATGGCGATCACTCGTCCACGTGGACGCTTTCCAGGTAGGTACGGATCGCCCAGAGGGCTTCCTGGCTGAGGTAGTCGGCCATCTTCGGCATGTACACGGCGCCATCGCGCACCGCGCCATTGATCACCCGCTCCTTGAACCACTCGTCGCCATCAGCGCTGACTTCCAGGTAGCGCAGGTCGGGGGCGATGCCGCCGGACTTGGCTTCCAAACCGTGGCAGCGGGCGCAGTTCTGGTTGTAGGCCGAGGAGCCGATCTCCACCGCCAGATCATGCTTGGCATAGGGCGCGCGATAGGGGTTTTCGTCACGCCATTCCTTGCCCAGCGGGTCCAGGCCTTCGGTGTTCACGGCCTGGGGCACCACGTCGCCATGGGCCAGGACGATTCCGCTCAGGGTCAGACCGGCCAGGAGTGCGAGGCCGCGAAGTGCGCTGTTCTTGTTCATCACGTACATCCTCATTTGCTGTGCAAGGCGGCGCCCCGATCAGAGCGCTGTGGGGTCATGGTATGAAGCTCCCGGCAACGCCCCCATCCTGCTTTGGTGGCCTGACCCTCCTCCCTTGGTAGTAGTGCGGGCGTAGGCGTGTGAACGGCCTGCCCGGCGCCCGCCAACGCACAGGCAGCCGCCGGCTGGCGGACGGTGGGAGACCGTCGCCAGCCGGCGGGTTTCAACGGGAGAGGAAAAGGTCGGGTGAATCAGCCGGCACTGGGCTGCAGTGCCGGGAGGGAGAGAGTCTGTTCTGGCACAGACGGGGTGTGGCGCGGCAGGTCGCTGGCGGCCCGAGCCACTTCGAACTCGAGCAGGCAGCAGATCATCAGTAGGGGCAGCAGCAGGTGCTTGATGATGGCCATGACGGAGTCCTCATGCAGGTTCCTTTGACGGTCATGCTAGGGCGGCGTGCCCGGCGTGGCTCTTCTACCTTGGTACTTCCAGACCTGTACCTTCGGAGGAGTGCCCCTCCGCCGCCAGTAGCAAATCCACGGATGAAGCCGATCCGGTAGGTCCAGACCCGGCGAAGGGGGGCGACCGAAAATCCACGCTCCACGAGCACGGATGCTCACTCATCCAGCCAGATGACCGGCAGCATTGGCGCACTGCCCCGCTGGTGAATATCGGAGGGCCCGACGCGGTCGAAGCCGACCAGGCTGAGAATCAGGATCAACGGCAACAGCAAGTGTTTGAGGATGCGCATGGACGGCTTCCTTCTGGTTTTTGTGCGGCCATCCTAGGGCGTAATCGCTGGCCGATTTCTACTACCTTGGTACCGCCCGACCGGTACTTTCTTCATATTTCCCAGGCCCTGCCCCATTCCTATGCTGGCTCCACGTTCAGAGGAGCCACGAAATGCGCCATTACCTGCTTCACGGCCTAGCGTACTTGCTGGCACTGTCCGGCTCCGCCCTGGTCGCGACACACGTCCATGCCGAAGACGACAGCCTGGACGTGCGCATCGGCTACCTGGCCTGGGCGCCGGCCCGTGGGCCGCTGCTGTCCAACGTCATCCCCGAACCGGAGGACGCGGGGCTGCGCGGCGCCGAACTGGCCATCACCGACAGCAACAGCACCGGCCGCTTCCTCAAGCACAGCTACACCCTGACGGCGGTCCGCACCGCCACCGCCGAAGGACTGCTGACCCAGGCCCGCGCCCTGCATGACCAGGGCTTGCGGCTGTTCGTGATCAATGCCCCGGCGGAACAGGTGGTGCAGCTGGCCGACGCCCTGCCCGACAGCCTGCTGTTCAACGCCGGCAGCCCCAGTGACGAGCTGCGCGGCGAACAGTGCCGGGCCAACCTGCTGCACAGCCTGCCGAACCGCGCCATGCTGGCCGACGCCCTGGCCCAGTTCCTCGCTACCCGCCGTTGGCAGCGCTGGTTGCTGGTGAACGGGCAGACGCCGGACGACCAGGCCTACGCCGCAGCGGTACGCCGAGCCGCCGGGCGCTTCGGTGCCAAGATCGTCGAGGAGAAACCCTGGAGCTTCGACAATGACCAGCGCCGCAGCGCCCAGGCCGACATGCCGCTGTTCACCCAGGCCCCGGAATACGACGTGGTGCTGGTGGCCGATGAGCGCGGCGATTTCGGCGAATACCTGCCCTACAACACCTGGTACCCGCGCCCGGTCGCCGGCACCCAGGGGCTGACGCCCACCGGCTGGCACAAGACGGTGGAAACCTACGGCGCCGCCCAATTGCAGAAGCGCTTCGAGGAACTGACCGGGCGCTGGATGAACGACCGGGACTTCGCCGCCTGGATTGCCGTGCGCAGCATCGCCAGCGCCGTGACTCACCTGAAGAAGACCGATGCCAGCGCCATCCGCGCGCTGGCGCTGTCCGCCGACCTGCCCCTGGACGGTTTCAAGGGCCGCAAGCTGAGCTACCGCGACTGGGACGGCCAGCTGCGCCAACCCATTCCCCTGGTGCATCCACGGGCCCTGGTCAGCACCTCGCCGCAAGACGGCTTCCTGCACCCGGTGAGCGAACTGGACAGCCTCGGCTTCGACCGTCCGGAAAGCACCTGCCGGAAGTTCGCCTCGGCCGACTGACAACAAGAAGGACAACCACCATGCCCACGCCCCTCGCCACTGCCGTCGGCTCCGCCCTGCTGGTCATCGCCAGCCAGGCCCTGGCCGCCACCGCCTATGTCTCCAACGAGAAGGACGACAGCATCAGCGTCATCGACCTGGACAGCCTGGAAGTCACCGCGAGCCTGGCCGTGGGCGCGCGGCCCCGTGGCCTGGCGCTGTCCAGCGACAACAAGCTGCTCTACATCTGCGCCAGTGACTCGGACACGGTGCAGGTGATGGACCTGGCCACCCGCAAGATCATCAAGGAACTGCCCTCCGGCGCCGACCCCGAGCAGTTCGCCCTGCATCCCAACGACCGCTGGCTGTACATCTCCAACGAAGACGATGCCCTGGTGACGGTGGTGGATACCCAGTCCGACCAGGTGCTGGGCCAGATCGACGTGGGGGTGGAGCCGGAAGGCATGGCCGTCAGCCCGGATGGCAAGTGGGCGGTGAACACCAGCGAAACCACCAACATGGTGCACTGGATCGATACCGCAACGCAGAAGCTGGTAGACAACACCCTGGTGGACCAACGCCCGCGACACGTGGAGTTCAGCCAGGACGGCAAGCTGCTGTGGACCTCGGCAGAGATCGGCGGCACCGTGACCGTGGTGGACGTGGCCAGCCGCCAGGTGCAGAAGGTGCTGAAGTTCCAGATCAAGGGCGTGCACCCGGACAAGGTGCAGCCGGTGGGTGTGAAGCTGACCCGCGATGGCAAGTACGCCTTCGTCGCCCTGGGCCCGGCCAACCATGTGGCGGTGCTGGACGCGAAAACCTATGAAGTCCTCGACTACCTGCTGGTGGGCCGGCGTGTCTGGCACCTGGCCTTTACCCCGGATGAGAAGCAGCTGCTGGCGACCAATGGCATCAGCGGCGACGTCTCGGTCATCGACGTGGACAGCCTCAAGGTGACGAAGTCGATCAAGGTCGGCCGTTATCCCTGGGGCGTGGTGGTGACCCCATGAGCGCCCTGGAACTGACTGGGGTCGGGTTTTCCTACGGCGCGCGCCGTGCCCTGGAGCAGGTGGGTTTCATCTTGGAACCGGGCAGCTTCACCGCCCTGCTCGGGCCTAATGGCGCGGGGAAATCTACCCTGGTCGCCCTGCTCACCCGCCTCTACGACCTGCAACAGGGCGAGATAGCCGTGTGTGGCCATTCCTTGCGCCGCGAACCGCGCAAGGCCCTGGCGAAGCTCGGCGTGGTGTTCCAGCAGAGCACGCTGGACCTCGATCTGTCCGTGGAGCAGAACCTTGCCTACCACGCCTGCCTGCACGGCTTGCCGCGACGCCTGGCGCAGGCGCGCATCGAGCGGGAGCTGGAGCGCCAGCAACTGGTTCCACGCCGGCGCGACAAGGTGCGCCTGCTCAATGGCGGCCACCGCCGCCGGGTGGAGATCGCCCGCGCCCTGCTTCATGAACCGAGTTTGTTGCTGCTGGATGAAGCCAGCGCCGGCCTGGACCCGGCCAGCCGCGACGGCCTCAACCGCCACGTCCGGCAGCTCTGTAGCGACCGGCGTATGGCGGTGCTCTGGACCACTCACCTGCTGGATGAGGTGCGGCCCGAGGATCGACTGCTGCTGCTGCACCAGGGGCGGATCATTGCCAATGACAGCGCTGCCAGCCTCGGCTCACGCCACGCAGGCGGGCTTGCCGGCGCCTTCGAGCGGTTGACCGCATGAACGCATCCTACCCATGGCCATTTCGGAGCCGATCCCATGCTGACCGCCTACTGGCAATGCCTGCGCGGCATCCTGCTGCGCGAATGGTTGCGCTTCGTGCTGCAGCGCACACGATTCCTCAGCGCCCTGGTGCGCCCGCTGCTCTGGCTGCTGGTGTTCGCCGCCGGCTTCCGCGCGGCACTGGGGATCGCCATCATCGAGCCCTACGACACCTACATCACCTACGAGACCTACATCGTCCCGGGCCTGGCCTGCATGATCCTGCTGTTCAACGGCATGCAGGGTTCGCTGTCCATGGTCTATGACCGGGAAATGGGCAGCATGCGACTACTGCTCACCAGCCCCCTGCCCCGGCCTTTCCTGCTGGCGGCCAGGTTGCTGGCGACGTCGCTGGTGTCCCTGCTTCAGGTCTATGCGTTCCTCGCCATCGCCTGGCTCTACGGCGTTCAGCCGCCCGCCTTCGGCTTGCTGGCCGTGCTGCCCGCGCTGCTGCTGGCGGCCCTGTTGCTCAGCGCACTGGGGCTGCTGTTGTCCAACGGCATCCGCCAATTGGAGAACTTCGCCGGAGTGATGAATTTTGTGATCTTCCCGCTGTTCTTCCTCTCGTCCGCGCTTTATCCGCTGTGGAAGATGCGCGAGGCCAGCGAGTGGTTGTATTGGCTGTGCGCGCTCAATCCGTTCAGTCATGCGGTGGAGATGGTGCGCTTTGCCCTGTACGAGCGCTTCAACGGAATGGCCATTGCAATCTGCCTGGCCCTGACACTGCTCTTCGCAGTGGCGGCTGTACTGAGTTTCAACCCCCAGCACGCCGCACTGCGCAAGGCCGGGTAGCCCGCCAATTAGACCCCCTTTGTCAGGCAATAGTTACAGCTAAAACCTGCATGCTTCCTTTAGGAATCAAAGCCAACGACTTAGGTATAAAGAGCCTGACAGCGGTCCGCTGGCTGATTGACAGCACCTGGGGTGGGTAACAGCATGTTTCTTATCAATGGAGAGGGTGACGTTGCAGGAAGCTTTCGTGCCGCTTCTGCAGTCTCTCGGCCCTGTGCATGAGGCCGCGGGTAGTTTTTTGCGCCCCTCGAAAGCCCGAATGCACCCGAACCCGATTCTTCGGCTTCCTCCTTGGCCGAAGATCTTGCCTGGAGCTGCATAGGCCCAAGGGGGAGATCAAAAACAAGGAGGGGTGCATGTACCTCCCGAAAGAAACGTCAAAGGCACGTGTCAGAGATGCGGAAATTGCCAAGCAGAATTTCGCGGAACTGGCCAATGCCTTGATCAAGGGGGAAGTCACACGACGCGACTTCATCAAATGGGGGTTGGCCACTTCCAGCGGTCTGCTGGTTCCGGTCCATGGACTGAGCCCTTTCACCAGCAGCGCCTACGCCGCCACGTTCGACATTCCCACCGGGCTCCCACCCAGCCCGCTGTTCGGCGTGCAAGCCTTCACCCAACCCATGCCACGTTTCGACGTGCTGCCACGCAAGCCTCTCGTCTTCGGCGCCAACGTGATGGACCCGCTGCGGCATGCTCCGAACACGCCGGGGCCGGACCCGTTGAAGGAGGCCAACCAGACCCAGCGCCCGGTTCCCGCTGTCCTGGGTGGCAAGACCGGCCCCATCGAGGGGCGGCCTCCGGGCCCCATCTGGGCCCACCAGCAATGGGAGAGCTTTCTCCCCACCATTGCGGTGGAGGTCACTCAGGAAGGTGCAAAGCCCAACACCCAGTACCACCCCGGTGTGCCTTCCAACCTCAACTCCGGCATCCTGGAAACCGATGACTTCCCGGCAGCCTTCCATCCCGACCTGCCAGCGCAGGACGCACTGAAACTGTGGACCTTCAACGGCACACTGCCGCCCAAGCTGCTGATCGGCCGTTACCACGAGTCGATCCTGTTCCGTCACCACAACCATTTGCCGGACGACCCGACCCAGAATGGCGGCTTCGGCATCCACACCATCACCACCCATGAGCACAACGGCCACCACGGGGCGGAGAACGACGGGTTCACCGGCGCCTACTTCTTCCCCGGCCAGTTCTACGACTACCACTATCCGATCTGCCACGGCGGCTACAACACCGTCAACACGGGCGCCACCGACGCGCGTTGCGGCTCACCCACCGATGCCGGCGGTATCGACAATGTCCAGGGTGACTACCACGAGACCATGAGCACCCACTGGTTCCACGACCACATGTTCAGCTTCACCTCGCAGAACGTGTACAAGGGCAACGCCGGGATGTTCAACATCTACAGCAGCCTGGATCGTGGCAACGAGGAGCTCAACGACGGGGTCAACCTGCGGCTGCCCAGCGGCTCGGACAAGTCGTACGGCAACCTCGATTACGACGTGAACCTGATGCTCGCCGACAAGGCGTGGGATGGTGACGGCCAGTTGGCCATGAACATCTTCGACTTCGATGGGTTCCTCGGCGACGTGATGACCGTGAACCTGGTCTACAAACCCTTCTTCGAGGTCGAGCGGCGCAAGTACCGCTTCCGCATCCTCAATGCGGCAGTGGCGCGGTTCTTCAAGCTGTCCCTGAGCGATGCGTCGCCGATGATCCAGATCGCCAACGACGGCAACCTGTTGCCGGCCCCGGTGGTGCTCACCACGCTGGACGAGATGGGTATCGCCGAGCGCTACGACATCATCATCGACTTCTCCCGCTACAAGGTCGGCGACAAGGTCTGGCTGGTGAACCTCGCCGAGCATGAGAACGGTCGCCGGCCGAAGGAAGACCTGACCCTGCGGGAAGCCCAGTCGGGCACCTCCAGCGACCCCTGTGTCGGACGCTTCCTGGAGTTCCGCATCGTGCGTGACCCGGCCAAGCCCGACACCAGCCAGGTGCCATCGCAGCTGATCCAGAATCCCGACCTGTCGAAGATTCCGGTGGCGGCCCAGCGCGTCTTCGAGTTCGGCCGTGGCGCCAAGCAGACCACCACTGACCCGATCACCAGTTTCTTCGGGCCGTGGGGTGTTGGAGCCGAAGGCGGCGCCAAGCTGGCCGCGGACTTCGGCCGTGTCTCGGCGGCCCCGCGCTTCGGCACCCGCGAAATCTGGACCCTGAAGAACGGCGGCGGCGGTTGGGACCACCCGGTCCATATCCACTTCGAGGAGGGCCAGATCCTCGCCCGCGATGGCAGCCCAAACAATGTTCCGGCCTGGGAACGCGGCCGCAAGGACGTGTATCGCCTGCGCCCGGGGGGCAGCGTCACCCTCACCATGCAGTTCCGCGACTTCGGTGGGATGTTCATGGAGCACTGTCACAACACTACCCACGAGGACAACGCCATGCTGCTGCGCTGGGAAATCGACGACGCCGGCGGCGCCTTCCTGCGTCCGCTGCCAACACCGATCCCGACGCCACAGGGCGTCACCTTCGTACCGCCGGATGAAGTTCTGCCGACGGCGTTCAGGTAGGAGGCGAAACCATGGGCTGCGTGAAGTGGTTAGCCACGCTGGTGGCAGTCGTGTTGCTGTCCGGCGAGGCCGCCCTGGGCGCGCAGCCCTGGGGGCCGGGCTACTTTCCGGATGTGCCGCTGGTGACCCAGGACGGCAAGACGGTGCATCTCTACCAGGACCTGCTCAAGGGCAAGAAGGTGGCGATCAACATGATCTTCACCTCCTGCGCGGACAGCTGCCCCCTCAGCACCGCCAACCTGGCACGGGTCCAGAAGGAGTTGGGCGACCAGGCGGCCGACATCCATTTCTACTCCATCACCGTCGATCCCGAGACCGATACCCCGCAGGTGCTCAAGGCCTATGCGGAGAAATTCCATGCCGGTCCCAACTGGCTGTTCCTCACCGGCAAGGAAGACGACATCCGCCTGGCCCAGAAGAAGCTGGGCCTCTGGTCCAGCACCGATGCCGAGGACCCGGACGCGCACCTGACCAGCCTGACGGTCGGCAACGAACCCACCGGCCAGTGGATGCGCCAGTCGACCCTGGACAACCCGCGCTTCCTCGCGGCCAAGCTCAGCACCTTCCTGATGGGCTGGCAGAACCAGCGCGGCGTGGCAGCCCAGGGCTACTCAGCCGTTCCGGCCATCGAGGACAAGGGCGCGGGGTTCTTCCTGTTCCGCAGGACCTGCGCCGCCTGTCACACCATCGGCAAGGGCGAGGCGCTTGGCCCCGACCTGAAAGGCGTGACCACCCGGCGCGACAAGGACTGGCTGCGGCGCTTCATCAAGGCGCCCGACCAGATGCTGGAACAGCGGGACCCCATCGCCGTAGAACTCTTCAATCGCTACAACCAGGTCCGAATGCCCAACCTGAAGCTGGGCGACGAGGACGTGGAGGCCTTGATCCACTATCTCGAACAACAGGGGGCGACACCGCCGGGGCAGGCGGATTCGCTACCCGCACCCCCTCCACCCGGGGGCGGCTAGCGGCTCCATGAGGAGTCGAGGAGGCTCAGATGAACATCGCTCGAAGGCATCTTCCCACCGTCCTGCTGACGCTGGCCGGGCTGGCGGCGGCCACAGCCTCCGACATCGCCAGGGCCGTGCCGCTGTTCCCGCGCAGGGCTGACCAACTGATTGTCCCGATCGCCGGCACCCTGACGACGCCCACGGAAGATATCAACATCAAGGGGCAGGCGCGCATCCGGAGCACCAGCTTCAGCGACCCGGACTTCAACGGCGCGGCGGGGGTTCTCCTGGTGATCGACTTCCTCAATGTGCTGGGCGTTGGCGCGACCAGCGGTACCCGGTTCCTGGCCCATGGCGAAAACCAGGTGGTCCGGGAACTGCGCCCCACCGATGTGGTGGAGCTGACGTTCCCCATGACGCCGGTGGGCGCCAGGCCCACGGTTGCGGCCATTTCCGTGCTGGCGACCTTCCAGCTGACCTTCGATGTCGACTCGGGCCAGATGACGGCCGCCACGGCAAGCTTCTCCACCCCGGGCGTCTGACCGACCGATGACCGCCGCCGGACAACTGGCCCGGTGGCGGCATCTACTACTTTGGTACGGGTTACCCCCTCTCAACGTCGAATTCCAAAAGCAGCGGCGGTGGCCTGTAATGGCTCCATAAAAAGAACTGAGAGCTCGCCATGAAGCGCCTCCTCGCCTGCGTGACCTGCCTTGTCCTGGCCCTGCCCGTCTTGGCCGAAGAGGCCAACGCGCCGCTGTTTTCCGCCGACGGCTACCGTGTCGCCCGCTATCGCAGCCCGACCCCGGCAGCCGCCGAGCCCGCCCGCACCCTGGACACGCCCAGTCTCCAGGCCTTGCTCCAGAAGCAGCCCGACACCTTGCTGGTGGATGTCTACCGCCGCCAGTGGCTGCATGACCGCTTCATCGAGGACGAGCCCCACGCCAACCTGCCCGGCAGCCTCTGGCTGGCCAATACCGGCGACGGCACGCTCGCGCCCGAATGGCAGGCGTACTTCAGCCGCCACCTGCAGCAGGCCAGCCAGGGCCGACTCGACCGCCCGGTGGTGTTCTACTGCCGCTCCGACTGCTGGCTCAGCTGGAACGCGGTAAAGCGCGCAGCCGCGCTGGGCTACACCAACCTCTACTGGTACCGTGACGGCATCGATGCCTGGGAACAGGCCGGTCTGCCCCTGCAGCCCGCCCGTCCCCTGCCGTTCCCCTGATCCGAATGCACCGGGCGCGCCGCACCATAATGAAAACAATGAGGTGAAAGGCCATGTACAAAATACTGATTGCCGACGACCACCCGCTTTTCCGCGAAGCCATCCACAACGTCATCAGTGACGGTTTTCCGGAGAGCGAAGTGATGGAAACCGCCGACCTGGACAGCGCCCTGGCGCTGACCCAGGAACACGACGATCTGGACCTGATCCTGCTCGACCTGAACATGCCCGGCATGCACGGCCTGAACGGGCTGATCAACCTGCGCAACGAGGCGCCCACCGTGCCGGTGGTGATCGTCTCCGCCGAACAGGACAAACAGGTGGTGCTGCAGGCCATCACCTACGGCGCCGTGGGCTTCATCACCAAGTCCTCGCCCCGCGCGCAGATGACCGACGCCATCGAGCAGATCCTCAACGGCAACGTCTACCTGCCCTCCGACATCATCCGCACGCAGAAAGCCTCGCCCCGCCGTCATCACGAAGAGCCCGCCATCCCGCCGGAACTGCTCCAGGCGCTGACCCGCAAGCAGCTGCTGGTGCTGGAGCGCATGACCAAGGGCGAATCGAACAAGCAGATCGCCTACAACCTGGATATCGCCGAGACCACGGTGAAGGCCCATGTTTCGGCCATCCTGCGCAAGCTCAACGTGCACAACCGGGTGCAGGCGATCCTGTCGGCCAGCGATATCGACTTCACCGCCTACCTGCGTCGCTGACGCCCCGCCCACAAGGACGACCATGCCCGCCGCCCGCACACTGCTGCTCACGGCCCTGGCCATGCTGGCCTTTGCCGGAAACTCCCTGCTCTGCCGTATCGCCCTGAAGGAAACCGCCATCGACGCGGTGAGCTTCACCGCCGTTCGCCTGTGTTCCGGGGCCCTGATGCTCTGGCTGCTGCTGCGACTGCGCCGTGAGCCCCTGGCCGCCACCGGCAACTGGCGCGGCGCCGCGGCACTGTTCGTCTATGCCGCCGCGTTCTCCTACGCCTACCTGCAACTGGACGCGGGGGCCGGCGCGCTGCTGCTGTTCGGGGCCGTGCAGCTGTGCATGGTGGTGTTCGGGCTGGTGCGGGGCGAACGCCTGAACACCCAGCAGGCGCTGGGCTTCGCCCTGGCCACCGGTGGGCTGGTGGTCCTCCTGCTGCCCGGCGCCAGTGCGCCGCCGCTGGTGGGCGGGCTGCTGATGCTACTTTCGGGCCTGGCCTGGGGCGCCTACACCTTGCTCGGCCGCCAGGCCGGCCTGCCCCTGGCGGCCACCGCCGGCAACTTCATCCGCGCCGTGCCGTTCGCTGTCCTGCTCCTGCTGCCCTTTCTCGGCCAGCTCAGCTGGGACCTGCCGGGGCTGATCTACGCCCTGCTCTCCGGCGCCCTCACCTCTGGCATCGGCTACGCCATCTGGTACAGCGCCCTCCCCGGCCTCGGCGCCCTCCAGGCCGCCAGCGTGCAACTGAGCGTCCCCGTCCTCGCGGCCCTGGGCGGTGCCCTGCTGCTGGGCGAGCACATCAGCTTGCGCCTGGCCTTGGTGTCCGTGGCCGTCCTGGGCGGCATCGCCCTGGTGCTGCGAGCGAAGTTCCAGGCGGTGCCACAAAGGGCCTGACACCGCTGGTGCGCGCAGCGCACCCTACCGTCGACTCCGCGCCCGACCGTAGGGTGCGCCGTGCGCACCAGCCCTTTCCTACAATCCGGTTGGTGTGCGCGGTGCCCCTCTGGCATTGATGTCCATGGCCGTCCTGGGCGGCATCGCCCTGGTGCTGCGAGCGAAGTTCCAGGCCGTGCCGCAAAGGGCCTGACACCGCTGGTGCGCGCGGCGCACCCTACCGTCGACTCCGCGCCCGACCGTAGGGTGCGCCGTGCGCACCAGCCCTTTCCTACAATCCGGTGGGTGCTTGCGGCGTCCCCACTGATCTGGTGATGTCTATGCTGGCCTCCCCATACCCGGCAGGAGGCCAGGCATGTCCAATTACCGTCGCGCCAGGGACGCGGGCGCGCTGTATTTCTTCACCCTGGTAACCCACCAGCGGCAACCGCTGCTGACCCGTCCCGATGTCCGCCAGCAGCTTCGCGCAGCCATCGTCCATACCCGTGCGCGCTATCCCTTCGTCATTCACGGCTGGGTACTGCTTCCCGACCACCTTCACTGTGTCTGGCAACTTCCCACGAACGACCATGATTTCGGTCGCCGCTGGTCCATCATCAAACGTCGAGTGAGCCAACATTGCACTGGGGCAAATCAGCTCAGCGGCAGCCAACTCGCGCGCGGCGAACTGGCGTTCTGGCAACGTCGCTTCTGGGAACACCGGATTCGTGACGAGGACGACTACCGGCGACACATGGACTACCTGCACTGGAACCCGGTCAAGCATGGCCTGGTGGGTCGGGTAGCGGATTGGTCCTGGTCGAGCTTTCATCGCTTGGTTGGCGAAGGCGTCTATCCGAATGACTGGGGCGGTACAGGCGATATCGACGGCGTTTTTGGCGAGTGACCAAGCGGTGCGCGCAGCGCACCCTACCGGGACACCCCGAGCCCGACCGTAGGGTGCGCCGGGCACACCAATCTCACCGCTCCAGCAAATGACTCATCGCCGTCTTCAGCTTCATGGGCCGCACGGGTTTGTGCATGAGGGTGTGGCCCAGTTCGCGCATCTGTTGCTTCAGTTCGTTGCTGTAGTTGGCGGTGATCATCAGGGCCGGGAGCGGTGTGCTGCGGCGGGCGTTGATGGTGGCGACCGCATCGACGCCATTGCAGCCGCTGTCCAGGTGGTAGTCGGCGATCAGCAGATCGGCGTCCGCGTGGAAGTTGTCCACCTGGCGCGCCAGGTCTTCCTCGGAAAGCGCGGTGGTGACACGGCACCCCCAGCCTTCCAGCAAGGTGCGCATGCCGGCGCAGATGGCGGCGTCGTTGTCGAGCACCCAGACCCGCGCGCCCTCCAGGCGCTCCAGCACCGCCTGGGGCTCGTCGCGTTCCGGTTTCTGCCGGGGCATGCGCCGGGCCAAGGGCACTTCCACCGCGAACAGCGAGCCCTTGCCCGGCGTGGAGGCCACATGGATGCGATGGCCCAGCATCCGGGCGATCTTGTCGACGATGGCCAGCCCCAGGCCGAGGCCGCGGTCCTGCTTCTCCCGCACCACCTCGCCACGCTTGAACTCCTGGAAGATCTCCCCGAGCTTGTCCTGGGCGATGCCGATGCCGGTGTCGCGCACCTCGATCCACAGGCTCTGCCGCCGGCGCCGGCAGCCCAGCAGAATCCGTCCCCGTGGCGTGTAGCGAATGGCATTGCTGAGCAGATTCCGGAGAATGCGCGCCAGGAGTTGCAGGTCGCTGCGCACCAGGGCCGAGCTGGGCACGAAGTCCAGTTGAAGGCCCTCGCTGGCGGCGATCTGGCGGTATTCCACGGCGAGGTTGTCCAGCAATTCGCTGACGGCAAAAGGCGCGATATCCGGTCTGATCACCCCGGCATCCAGCTTGGAAATGTCCACCAGCGTGCCCAGCAGGTTCTCCACGTCTTCCAGGGAGTTGCTGACATTGCGCACCAGGGCCAGGTTGCAGGTCTGAGTCCGCTGCTCCAACAAGGCGCTGGTGAACAGCCGCGCGGCATTCAGGGGCTGCAACAGGTCATGGCTGACGGCCGCGAGGAATTTGGTCTTGGACAGGTTGGCGCGTTCGGCCTCGAACTTGGCTTCCCGCAGGCGCAGCTCCGCCTGGGTGCGTTCCTCGATCTCATGACGCAGCTGATTGTTCAGGGTGGTGAGCTCGGAGGTGCGCTCGCGCACCCGCTGTTCCAGGTTCTGGTAGGCCTGGTGCAGGGCCTCGGCCGTGCGACGGCGCTCGGTGATGTCACGGATCAGCACGAAGATGCCCACCACCTCGCCATTGGCCAGGCGGTTGGGCACGTAGGAGCGCAGCATGCAGCGCTCCTGGCCGTTGTAGTTGGTCTCGGTGACCTCGAAGGACAGGCTCTCCCCGCTCAGCGCCCGCTCCACGTAGGGCTCCAGCCGCCGCCAGTGCTCGTCGCTGTGCACGTCCCGCAGGTTCTGGCCGAGCATGGCGCCACGGGGCCAGCGGTACCACTCCTCGTACACCTTGTTGGTGAATTCGTAGACCAGATCGGCGCTGAGGTAGGCGATCAGCGCCGGCACGTGGTCGGTGATCAGGCGAATCCAGCGCTCGCTCTCCGCCAGTGCCTCCGCGTGGCGGTAACGCTCGGTGATGTCGGTGAAGGTGTTGACGAAGCCACCGGTGGGCAGCGGATGGGTGCGGACTTCCAGCACCCGGCCGCTGTACAGGCGCTGCTCCATCTCGCGGATGGGGCGGCCGTTGATATCGCGGGTGTCGGGGGTGAGCAGGCCAACCTCGCTGTCGGCCATGACGCCGGCGAAGGAGCGGTGGGCCTCCAGCGGCGCCAGGCCGCAGAGTTCCAGGAACCGGTGGTTCCAGAGTTCCAGGGTGCCCTCGGCGCCGACCATGGCCACGCCTTGCGACAGGTTGTCCACGGCTCGCTGCAACAGCCGCGATTTCTGCGCCAGGGCCTGCTCGCGGCGGGCGGTCTCGTTTTGCTTCACCTCGGTGATATCGGTGTAGAGGATCACCAGCCCGCCTTCGCGGGTGGGGCGCTCGCTGACCTGCACCCAGCGCCCGTCGTGCAGGCGATAGAGGATGTTGTCGTCGCTGCCGCGATGCTCCTCCACGATCAGCCCGGTGCTTTCCGCCAGACGACGGATTTCCGCGAGACGCGTACCGCTGCCGATACGGGCGCGGGTGCGCGCCCAGAAGGACTTGAAGCGGCTATTGAAAAGGACGATGCGCTGGTCGCGGTCAAACAGCACGAACGCGTCGGAAATGCTCTCGATGGCATCGATCAGGTGCTGGTGAGCGGTTTCCGCCCGCAGCCGGGCGTCACTCAGCAGCCGGTTGCTGGCCTTGAGCTCAGCCATGGCCTGGTTCAGGGCATCGGTGCGTTCGCGCACCTGCTCGGCCAGCACCACCGAGTGCTGGAACGCGGCATAGCTGTCGTCGCGGCGCGAAGCGCTGGACTCCACCCGCTCGATCAGCGCCGCGTTGATGCACCTGAGCTTGCGATTCTCCTCCTCCAGGGCCGCCAGGCGTGCCTGGTGTTCAGCGCAATCCATTGCGACCCCGGCGGCCAATGGCGACTCCGGTGAAGGTCTGGTTGATGTGCATGCCATTGAACTGCTCTCCGTAGGAGTTGAAGCCGATGACCCGTTGTAGGCGCAGGACGTCGGAGGTGCGCGCCACGGCCTCGGCGTCGTCCTCGATTTCCAGGCGGCGCAGGAAGCAGTCGCAGCCGATGGTCAGCAGCGGCGGGCCAAGGCGTTCGCCCAGCTGCTGGAACAGGGTTTCCAGGTTGGGTAGAAGCGGCCCGGTACGCATGGCGGTGAGGACGATGCCGTTTTCCACCGCGCAGTAGAACGTCAGGCTGAGGTCCGGATTCACCCGCTGGATCGAGCGCACGTAGTACTGCTCGCCCAGGCGCACCGCCAGGGGGTGGGCGGCGAAACAGCGCAGGTCCAGGGCCGCCACCGGCACGCCGATCATCCGCGCATAAACCTCCGCCGCCGGCTCGGCGTTGAGTTCAAAGACCCGGCGGCTGGCGTTGTCGGCTCGGGTCACCACCAGCTTTTCGTTGCCGGGCTGGATGTGATGGGTGCTGAACACCTCGAAATCCAGGGCGGTATTGACCAGCACCACCACCGCCGCGCCGGCATGGAAGCGCCCTTCGTAATAGACGTGGGTGTGCTTGAGGTGGTTGTCGTCAGCGGCGGAGCCGCCGAAGTGCGGGATGCTGCCGAACGCCGCACCGAGGGCGGCGAGAACCACTTCCTCGCGGCTGGACAGGCCGTCCAGCAGGGTCAGGGCGAAGCAGTGGCCCTTGATCGGGGCCAAGGAGTTGACCCGGCAGTCCTGCACCAGGCGTTCCACCAGTTGCTGGGCGTCGATCAGGCCGAAGCGGTCCATTTCGTCCACCAGGGCGCTGGCGATGGAGAAGCTGCGATGGTCGAAGCCGACGGCGCTGACGCAGTTGCGACCGTAACCCTGGGGCGTGATCTCGCCGGCACTGGTGCAGCCCACCAGGCGCACGCCGCCGAAATACTGCTCCAGAGCCTGACCCAGGGCTTCCAGGTCGTACTCGGCGGAGCAGAAGAACAGCACGAAGCCCAGGTGCGGATGAATGAGCTGACGCGCCAGGTCCTGGGCCACCGCCTCCGCCTCACTGGCCAGGGACATGGCGGTGACGACGCCTTCTGCCGGTTCCTCGAGCATCCCGGTTCTCACTCAATAAGCCTGCTGTTGATGGGGAAATTCTACGGAGGGGTTCCGGGACGCCCCATCCTTCTTGGGTAGCGCCGGACTAGTCCTAAGGTAGGAACCCGATGCCTGGCACACCGTGGGGAGAATGAATTCGCATCCACAAGAGAGCGGCGCCCACTGCGTCCTTCAAAATAAAAAAGGCGGGAGGACAACTGCCTCTCCCGCCAAAACCGGAGCAATTCGGGTTGGGTTTACCAGGTCAACACGGCACCCAGGGCGACGGTGTCGGTGTCTTCGTTCTGGCTGTCGCCTTCATGGCCATCGATCTCGAACTGGTTGTACTCGGCCACCAGCTTGAGGTTGTCGTTGACGTCGTGGAACAGCGCGATGCCGCGGGTTTCGTAGTCGGCGCCGGTGTTGACCACGCCGTTGCCGTCGTCCTTGGTCTTGCCGTAGGACAGCGCCAGGCGGTTCTTGCCGAAGCGGTAGGAGCCCTGGACCAGGTAGCCGTCGCTGTCCACTTCGCGCAGGGTCGGCTCGCCCGCGTTGTTGGTGAAGAAGGGGTTGATGCCCTTGGCGTGGAAGCCCGACCCCACCAGGGTGAAGGCGCCCATCTTGGCCTGAACGCCGTAGCCCAGGCCCTTGGACGTGACGGTGTCGACGTTGGGGTCGGTGTTTTCCGAGGTCTGGTAGGCGCCGTTGACCCAGGAATAGATCTGCGAGCCGCCCAGGTCGAACTCGTAGGTGACTTCGCTCTCGAAACGCGGGTTCTCCTGGTAGGCCTTGCCGGTGGGGCTGTCGTCGTTGGTGTCCACCGGGTCCATGATGCCCACGGCGGCGCGCAGGCCGTCGGTCTTCGGACTGCGGTAGGTGATCTGCGAGGTCGGGAACGGGTACGGGTAGCCGCTGCCGATGTTGCCGAAGGAGACGCCGCCGCCATCCACCAGGCCCAGGGTGTCACTCACCTGGCCGTAACCGGCGAGCAGTTCGTCCAGCAGGATGTTGGAGCGGGCGAACAGACCGAAGTCCTTGCCGATCAGCACCTCGCCCCAATCCGCGCCGGCGGTGCCGTAGAACTGGCGAACGTCGATGGCGGTGGCCGTGCCATTGGTTTCGCTGTCGTTGATGGTGACCCAGAAGGAAGAGCGGGCGCCGAGTTTCAGGTCATCCACCTGCTTGCCCATGTTGAAGCCGATCCAGTTGGGCAGGAAACCCATCTTGACCCGCGCCTGGCGGCGGTCGAACTGTTCTCCGGCGCGGTCCACATCGCTGTTGACGTAGAAGGCGTTGATGTAGCCGTCGGTGGAGAAGGTGGTCTCGTCCTTGTCGTAGAGGACGATCTCGGCGGCGGCCTGCTGGGTGGCCAGGGCTACCGCCGCCGCAAGGGCGAGGCGGGACATACGGGCTTGGGCGATGTTCTTGTTGTGCATGACGCTCTCCGCTGTGGATGGACGACCGGGCGGGCCAGTCGAGTCGGAGGCGATTATCGAAACGCCATCAGGGCCGCCATACGCTGCAATGGCAGGGGTTTTCCGCTGCTTTGGCCGGGTCGTGGAGGCCGCGTCGGCAAGTCCTAAGACCGGGGGGTGCCGAGGTCGTAGAACCCTCGAATAACGAGCAGGCACGAAAGGACCGGGCCCGGAGGACCGACCTGAGAGGAAGGCTTGAGGAGGAGGATCAGTGCGGGAGGTGCCAGTCCGGCGAGGGGGCTGCGGCGTTGGCCAGGGCGAGGCAGGACTGTCCGGCGCAGAGCTGGTCGTGGGCCATCAACAGGTGGGACGGCTGGAGACGGGTCAGGGCGTCGCGCACGCGCTGCGCGTGACCGTCGGGCATTCCCGCGAGGCGATCGAGCCAGCATTGGCGGGCATGGTCGGGGAAGCTCGCGGCCTGGCGGGACAGTTGCAGGTCGAGGGACCGCACCCGCTCTCCCCATTCCCCGGCGCTCAGGTGCGCCAACCGTTTGCGCTGACGGGCGAGGAAATCCCGAATCGCATCGAGGAGACCGGCCACCGGCACGCGAGGCGACTGGACGGCGAACAGCAGGCCACGCTGCCGGCCCAGTTGGCGGAAGCCACAGGCCAGTGCGTAGCCCAGTTGCAGTTCCCCGCGCAGACGCTGGTGGAAGGCGGGCTCCAGGAGGCTGGCCAGTAGTCGCCAGGCGGCTTCGGTGGCGGGGCTGGCCGGTTGGAGTAGATGGAAGAGCAGCAAGGCGTTATCGCCAGCGGGCATTTCCAATGGGTGCCATCGACGGTCGCCCTCCCCGGCCTGGACCTCGCGGCTCATCGGCAGACCAGGCGGTTCGACCTCCAGCCCCACATCGCCCAGACCAAGGCCCTGCCAGCGCGCCTGCGACCAGAAGCACACAAGGGCTTGCGGGTCGAGCGCGGGCGGGGCTTCGGTCGGTGGCTGCTCCAGCAGGTCCGGCAGGCGCTGGAGCATCTGGCGGATGGGCAGTTCGGCGGTGGCGCGATGCAGCGCCGCCTGCTGCAGGCGCGGCCCCTGGGCCAGCGTCCAGCGCGGCGGTGCTTGCAGGATCGGCAGCAGGTCTGTGGCGGCCTGCCGTAGCAGGCTGGCATTACCCAGCAGGCTCAAGGTCAATCCGCCTTGCTCCTGCTGCAATCGTCCGTCCAGCCCGGCCAGTGAGGCAGGCCCCAGGACGGGCCGCAAAGCCTGCTGCAGGCTTTGGGCGAGCCCCAGTGGCAGCCCACCCTGCCCCGGCAGCCAGCGCAAGAACAGGGCGCCCTGATCGGGATATCCCGACAGGCACGGCAGTAACGGCACGACTGAACGCCTCGTCGGCGCGGGAGGCTCCGGGTGCAGGTAGGGATTGGCCGGTGGCAGGCGCCAATGGGTGCTGGATCTGGCGGCTGGCCGGGTGTCCAGCCGCTCCAGGTTCAGGGGAAAGCCTGCCACTTCAAGGTTGGGGCCGGCGTCGGATTCACAGGTCTCAAGCCGTATCAGGCGTTCAGGCCGCAGTTGTTCCAGAAACGCGCGGACGTCGACTTTGCTGGGTGCCGCAGGCGCCATTGCGGTTTCCAGCGGCCCGAAAGTGGCGGTCCTTCGGCGCAGGATTTCTTCCTGTTCCTCCCAGAGGCCCGGCCAGGGGACGCTGGCACGGAGGAAGGCCAGCCAGGCCAGCAGCTCAGCCTCCAGTTGCGAACGGTCAGCACCGTGCACCGGTTCGAACTCCATCAGCAGCAGCCCCTGGCCAGCCTGGGCATAGGGCAACCGCAGGCGCACGCCGTCGCTCAGCCCGAGGAGCGCCAGGCGTGCCTGGAGGCCGGCGAAGGACTCATCATTCAGCAGGCGCTGGAGAAACCCCGCGGCCGCTTCCAGTCCATCACCCTGCCCCTCCAGTGCAAACGCGATGATCAGCCGCCCCGGGTCACGGGGTAATCCGAGGCGGAGCCGGTCTGCCCGCAACGGCAGCATGGGCGGCACAGATGGCTCGGGCAGAGACCGGCCGGGTTCGAGCGGGTTACCCAATCGCCGAGCCAGCTCCAGCAGCTCCTCAGGAGATTGCGGCCCGACCAGGGTCAGGCGCATTCGGCCCGGTTGGTATTGGTCATGGTGGAATCGTTGCAGCGTTGGGATGAAGTCCGGCGACTCAAGCGCCAGGCTGGCAGCGTTGCCGGCGTGGAAGTCCGCCAGCGGGTGGCCGGGAGCCAGGGCATACGCCAGGGCGGCCTCGCAGAGGGTTTGCGGGTCGCACGCACGGGCGCTGTATTCGGCTTCCAGCACCGCGCGCTCACGGTGAAGCGCAGTCGAATCCAGCAATGGGGTGGCGAGCATGTCCAGCAGCCGCGCCAGGGCTTGCTCCAAATGCGTCGCCGGCACTTCGCAGAAGAACTCGGTGCTGCGCGCGCGGGTGCTGGCATTGACCCGGCCGCCCAGGCCCTGGACGAACGGAATCAGTCCCTCGCCCGGAGGGAAATCGCGACTGCCGAGGAAGACGCAATGTTCGAGGAAGTGCGCCAACCCCGGGTACTCGCCCGGCTCGTCATGGCTGCCGCCGCGCACCTCCACCCGAGCCGCAGCCATCCGCGCGCCGGCCTGGTGCGCAATGCGCACCTCCAGGCCGTTGGGCAGTTGCAGGTTCAGCGGCTGCTTGGAGGGCTCGATCAGAGTGGACATGGCGACCACGCATCCAGGGAATCGCCTGTAGCTTCGGTTCCGACCAAAGTCCCGACAATGCTGCTTTGGGCCTAGTCCTCTAGTACCTGTGGCTTGTTCTTCTTGTTGATGGGAGATTTCCTACAAGCCATTCAGATATTTGCCAGCACCCGGCATCGGCGTGACTCCATCGTGGACGATGTCATCTCAAACCGATAATGGCCCGATGCCATATCGGCGGATCGCCACACTGGAGCGCACATGGACGAGACTCCTCCCCAACAGATTCCGCAAAGCGAAATCGCCCTGCTGGCCAATATCCTGGCCCTCACCACCCGCAACATGACGGCCCTCACCACAGTGTTGGCGCAGGTCACGGCCAACCTGGCCGGTTCCACGGACAGCAACCTCCAGGCCTCATCGGTGGGGCTGCTGGACAAGATCACCGGCCTTGGCCACGACCTCGAACTGCAGTGGGACCTGATCCAGTCGCTGGAACGCTTCTGCCCCTTGCTCGCCCGCACGCCGCCGGCCCGCACCGCTCTGGTCACCGAGATCACGATCAGCCAGTTACCCCACACCCACTAAAATGGCTTGATTTTTGCTCAGTGATCCGTTAGGGTCGCCGCCGTTAGTACCAAGTTGTAAGTCAATCGGCCTTCCGATCCCTCGCCCTCCGAGGGCTCCCACAAAGGGACCCGGCCACCCCCCGATGCCTCACCGACCGCGCGCTCGCCCCTTCCGGGCGATGCAGTAAAGCTGTCATGAGCACTCGGTAGATTGACCAGGACTGCCAGCCAGGCCCAGACCCTTGCCCGGCGCAGTACCTGGCATCCCAAGTACCAGCTGCCAGAGCCAGATCCCCGACGGGAACTTAGTGCCGGCACCCTTGCTCCGATAAGGATCATCTGACCAGCGCCCGTTGCCTGGCGGATTCGGAGTCATTTGTCTGGCGGCCGATTGGCCGCAATACGAAGGAAGCAACACGATGACCATCCATCATCAAGCCCAAGCTGCCATCAGCACCCTGACCAGCGCCTTTGCGCCGTTTACCTGCCACATCACTGCCGCTCGCAACGGCAACTTCAGCTTCACCGTCGTCAATGAATTCGGTGTCGCCCGTCACAGCGAGCGTCTGTACCCTGAGCAATACGGCGATGCCGATCACATGAAGAACGTGATCGACCGGGCGCAGAAAGCCCTGACCTGCTGATGCAGTCCCCAACGAAAAGCCCCGCAAACGCGGGGCTTTTTCATTTCCGGGCGCCTTTTGCCTGCGGGGACGGATGCAGGGCCACTCTCATGCCTGGCAGCGAGACGCACGACGGCCTGTTACCTAAGGGCGACAGACCGGGCATAATTCGCCCCTTTCAAACCGCCAGCCCAGCGTCCACATGCGAATTCACGTCACCTTCATCGACCGCGTCGGCATCACCCAGGAGGTTCTGGCGCTGCTCGGCGGCCGCAACCTCAACCTGGATGCGGTGGAGATGGTGCCGCCCAACGTCTACATCGACGCCCCCACCCTCAGCCCCGAAGTGCTCGACGAATTGCGCGACGCCCTGCATGCCGTTCGCGGCGTGCAGGAAGTGACGGTGGTCGACATCCTCCCCGGCCAGCGCCGGCGCCTGCAACTCGACGCCCTGCTGGCCGCGATGAGCGACCCGGTGCTGGCGGTGGACGGACACGGCCGCATCCTGCTGGCCAACCCGGCGCTGATCACCCTGTACGGCTCGGAGCCCGAAGGCCAACCGCTGTCACAGCTGTTCGGCGACGACAGCCTGCACAGCGCGCTGCTCGAGCAGGGCTTCCGCCTGCCGCTGCGGGAAGTGACGCTCAAGGGTCAGGCCCTGCTGCTGGATGCCGTCCCCATTACCGAAGGTGAGCACCTGACGGGCGCCCTGCTCACCCTGTACCAGCCCAACCGCATCGGCGAACGCCTCTCGGCCCTGCACCACGACCACGCCGCCGGAGGCTTCGACTCCCTGCTGGGCGAATCCGCCGCCATGGCCACCCTCAAGGCCCGTGCCCAGCGGGTGGCGTCCCTCGATGCCCCGCTGCTGATTCGCGGCGAAACCGGCACCGGCAAGGAACTGGTGGCCCGTGCCTGCCACGCTGCCAGTACCCGCCGCAACCAGCCTTTCCTCGCCCTGAACTGCGCCGCACTGCCGGAGAATCTGGCCGAGAGCGAACTGTTCGGCTACGCCCCCGGTGCCTTCACCGGCGCTCAGCGTGGCGGCAAACCGGGCCTGCTGGAATTGGCCCACCAGGGCACCGTCTTCCTCGACGAGATCGGCGAGATGTCGCCCTACCTGCAGGCCAAGCTGTTGCGCTTCCTCAGTGACGGCAGCTTCCGCCGCGTGGGCGGCGATCGCGAGATCAAGGTGGACGTGCGCATCCTCAGTGCCACCCACCGCAATCTGGAAAAGATGGTCAGCGAAAGCGCCTTCCGCGAGGACCTCTTCTACCGCCTCAATGTGCTCAACCTGGAAGTGCCGCCCCTGCGCGAGCGCGGCCAGGACATCCTGCTGCTGGCCCGCTTCTTCATGCAGCAGGCCTGCACCCAGATCCAGCGCCCCGCCTGCCGACTGGCACCCGGCACCTTCCAGGCACTGCTGGGCAACCGCTGGCCGGGCAACGTCCGCCAGTTGCAGAACGTGATCTTCCGAGCCGCCGCCATCTGCGAAAGCAACCTGGTGGAAATCGGCGACCTGGACATCGCCGGCACCGCCGTGGCTCGGCAAAGCGACGGCGAAGTCAGCAGCCTGGAAGAGGCCGTGGAGAACTTCGAGCGCGCCCTGCTGGAAAAGCTCTTCGTCACCTACCCCTCGACCCGCCAACTGGCTGCCCGACTGCAAACCTCCCACACCGCCATCGCCCATCGTTTGCGCAAGTACGGAATTCCGGGCAAAAGCTGAGTGCATTTCTAGATTTACTCACTATCCAATTGAAAATATTGGATATTCATCTTTCAAATCACCTCCCGCAGGGTGGGCTGAAGCGCAGCGCTGGCCCACCCCAGGATGGAAATTCTTCACATTCAACATCACATTTAATCGTTATTTGCCTGATTTATAACGATTAATGAGCCAGCCTCAGCGCGCCCGTAGCGAAATCGATACATCGTAGCGATTTCGCTACAGCAGCCTGAAACCCGCGCCCGCTCTGGGCTTCTTCCCTCTCACGGGTATCAGCCCTCTCCCCCTGTAGCGATTTCAATACGGGAAGATTCATCCCGTTTCTTCATAAATCCCCTCAATCCCTTGATAGAAAAGGCTTACAGCCTTCTGGCATCCCCTTTGCTAATGCGGGGGCGACAGCGCGCAGCCAAGACTGCGTGCGGGGCTAAGCGCCTGGCAGAAGAAACAGGCGCGTCATACGAGTTGAGGACCAAAGATGAGCGAATTGCGTTTCACCGCCGACCACGAGTGGCTGCGCCTTGAAGAAGACGGTCGCGTCACCGTCGGCATTACCGAGTACGCGCAAGACGCGCTGGGCGACGTGGTGTTCGTTCAACTTCCGGAGCTGCAGGCTTACACCCAGGGCGAGGAAGTCGCCGTGCTGGAATCGGTGAAGGCCGCCAGCAACATCGTCATGCCGCTGGACGGCGAGGTGGTGGAAATCAACCAGGCGCTGGTGGACAGCCCTGAACTGGTCAACGAAGAACCCCTGGGCAAGGGCTGGTTCTTCCGCATGCAGCTGGCCGACACCAGCGTCCTCGACGGCCTCCTCGACCAGGCCGGCTACGAAAACCTGCTGAAAGCCAACGGCTGAGGTACGTCCATGAGCATCGAAACCCCGGCCCTCGCCACCACCAACGAATTCATCGCCCGCCACATCGGCCCGCGCGAGGCCGACATCAAGGCCATGCTGCAACTGCTCGGCTATGAAGACATCGAAGCCCTGACCGACAGCGTCATCCCCGACAGCATCAAGGGCACCAGCGTACTCGACCTGCCGGCCGGCCAGGGCGAGGCCGAAGCCCTCGCCGCGATCAAGGCCATCGCCAGCAAGAACCAGCTGTTCAAGAGCTACATCGGCCAGGGCTACTACCCCTGCCACACCCCCAGCCCGATCCTGCGCAACCTGCTGGAAAACCCGGCCTGGTACACCGCCTACACCCCCTACCAGCCGGAAATCTCCCAGGGCCGCCTGGAAGCCCTGCTGAACTTCCAGACCCTGGTCAGCGACCTCGCCGGCCTGCCGGTGGCCAACGCCTCGCTGCTCGACGAAGGCACCGCCGCCGCCGAAGCCATGACCTTCTGCAAGCGCCTGGCGAAGAACAAGGCCAGCCACGCCTTCTTCGCCTCGCAGCACTGCCACCCGCAGACCCTCGACGTGCTGCGCACCCGCGCCGAGCCGCTGGGCATCGAGGTGGTGATCGGCGACGAGCGTGAAATCACCGACGCCAGCGCCTACTTCGGCGCCCTGCTGCAGTACCCGGCCGCCAACGGCGACCTCTTCGACTACCGCGAACTGGTGGCGCGCTTCCACGCCGTGGGCGCGCTGGTGGCGGTGGCCGCCGACCTGCTGGCGCTGACCCTGCTGACCCCGCCCGGCGAGTTCGGCGCCGACGTCGCCCTCGGCAGCGCCCAGCGCTTCGGCGTGCCGCTCGGCTTCGGCGGCCCGCACGCGGCCTACTTCGCCACCCGCGACGCGTTCAAGCGCGACATGCCCGGCCGCCTGGTCGGCGTCTCCATCGACCGCCACGGCCAGCCGGCCCTGCGCCTGGCCATGCAGACCCGCGAGCAGCACATCCGCCGCGAGAAGGCCACCAGCAACATCTGCACCGCGCAGGTGCTGCTGGCCAACATCGCCAGCATGTACGCCGTCTACCACGGCCCGCAGGGCCTGACCCGCATCGCCCAGCGCGTGCACCAGCTGACCGCGATCCTCGCCGCGGGCCTGACCCAGCTCGGCGTGACCGTCGAGCAGGAAGCCTTCTTCGACACCCTGACCCTGGCCACCGGCAGCCAGACCGCCGAGCGCCACGCCCAGGCCCGTGCCCAGCGCCTCAACCTGCGCGAAGTGGACGCCGCGCGCCTCGGCCTGTCGCTGGACGAAACCACCACCCCGGCCGACGTCGAGCAGCTCTGGGCGCTGTTCGCCGACGGCCAGGCCCTGCCGGTCTTCGCCGAGCTGGCCGCCCGCGTCGGCAGCCGCCTGCCGGCCGCCCTGCGGCGCCAGAGCGCCATCCTCAGCCACCCGGTGTTCAACCGCTACCACTCGGAAACCGAGCTGATGCGCTACCTGCGCAAGCTCGCCGACAAGGACCTGGCGCTGGACCGCAGCATGATCCCGCTGGGCTCCTGCACCATGAAGCTGAACGCCGCCAGCGAGATGATCCCGGTGACCTGGGCCGAGTTCGGCGCGCTGCACCCCTTCGCCCCGGCCGAGCAGTCCCAGGGCTACCAGGAGCTGACCAGCGAGCTGGAAGCCATGCTCTGCCAGGCCACCGGCTATGACGCCGTGTCGCTGCAGCCGAACGCCGGCTCCCAGGGCGAATACGCCGGCCTGCTGGCGATCCGCGCCTACCACCACAGCCGCGGCGACGACCAGCGCGACATCTGCCTGATCCCGCAATCGGCCCACGGCACCAACCCGGCCACCGCCGCCATGGTCGGCATGCGCGTGGTGGTCACCGCCTGCGACGCCCGCGGCAACGTCGACCTCGCCGACCTCAAGGCCAAGGCCGAGGAGCACCAGGAGCGCCTCGCCGCGCTGATGATCACCTACCCGTCGACCCACGGCGTGTTCGAGGAAGGCATCCGCGAGATCTGCGCGATCATCCACGCCAACGGCGGCCAGGTGTACATCGACGGCGCCAACATGAACGCCATGGTCGGCCTCTGCGCCCCGGGCCAGTTCGGCGGCGACGTCTCCCACCTGAACCTGCACAAGACCTTCTGCATCCCCCACGGCGGCGGCGGCCCGGGCGTCGGCCCGATCGGCGTGAAGGCGCACCTGGCGCCCTTCCTGCCCGGCCACGCGCACATGGCGCGCAAGGACGGCGCGGTGAGCGCCGCGCCCTTCGGCAGCGCCAGCATCCTGCCGATCACCTGGATGTACATCCGCCTGATGGGCGGCGAGGGCCTGCGTCGCGCCACCCAGCTGGCGATCCTCAACGCCAACTACATCGCCCGCCGCCTGGAGGAGCACTACCCGGTGCTCTACACCGGCAGCAACGGCCTGGTGGCCCACGAGTGCATCCTCGACCTGCGCCCGCTCAAGGAGACCAGCGGCATCAGCGTCGACGACGTCGCCAAGCGCCTGATCGACTTCGGCTTCCACGCCCCGACCATGAGCTTCCCGGTGCCCGGCACGCTGATGATCGAGCCCACCGAGAGCGAATCGAAGGAAGAGCTGGACCGCTTCTGCGACGCCATGATCCGCATCCGCGAGGAAATCCGCGCGGTGGAAAGCGGCGAACTGGACAAGGACGACAACCCGCTGAAGAACGCCCCGCACACCGCCCGCGAACTGGTCGGCGAGTGGACCCACCACTACAGCCGCGAACTGGCCGTGTACCCCACCGCCAGCCTGGTGGACGGCAAGTACTGGCCGCCGGTGGGCCGCGTGGACAACGTCTACGGCGACCGCAACCTGGTCTGCGCCTGCCCGTCCATCGAGGCTTATCAGGACGCCTGATTCAGGCTCCTGTGGGGGCGAATTCATTCGCGAATGAATTCGCCCCACCATCCTGGACAAGACATGGATGCTCGGCGGTCGGGCCTTTGGGCCCGATCCGTCCAGCTGTCTACGCTGACTAATAAGAAAGAGCCGAGCGCACGCTCAGGAGCGCGACATGTCCCTCAGTGTCTTCGACCTGTTCAAGATCGGCATTGGCCCCTCCAGCTCCCACACCGTTGGGCCGATGCGCGCTGCCGCACGTTTCGTCGAGGGGCTGCGCAGGGAAAACCTGCTGGACGACACCTGCATGGTGAAAGTCGAGCTGTACGGCTCCCTCGGCGCCACCGGCAAGGGCCACGGCAGTGACAAGGCCGTGCTGCTCGGGCTGGAGGGCGAGCAGCCGGATACTGTCGATACCGGAAGCGTCGACGCCCGTCTGGCGACCATCCGCCAGAGCGGCGAACTGCATCTGGGCGGCGACAAGTCGATCCACTTCGTGGAGAAGGAGCACCTGGCGATGATTCGCAAGCCGCTCCCCTACCACCCCAACGGCATGATCTTCCGCGCCTTCGACGACGCCGGTATCCAGATCCGCGCCCGCGAGTACTACTCGGTGGGCGGCGGCTTCGTGGTCGACGAGGAAGCCGCCGGCCTCGACCGCATCGTCGAGGACCGCACGCCGCTGCCCTACCCGTTCAAGACCGCCAAGGACCTGCTCGCCCACTGCACCGCCACCGGGCTGTCGATCAGCAGCCTGATGCGCGAGAACGAACAGGCCTGGCGCCGCCCGGAGGAGACCAGCGCCGGGCTGCTGAAGATCTGGCGGGTGATGCAGGACTGCGTGACCGCCGGCTGCCGCAAGGAAGGCATCATGCCCGGCGGGCTCAAGGTCAAGCGCCGCGCCGCCGCGCTGTACCGCCAGCTCAGCGAGCACCCGGAGGCCAACCTCAAGGACAGCCTGTCGGTGCTCGACTGGGTCAACCTCTACGCGCTGGCGGTGAACGAGGAGAACGCCACCGGCGGCCGCGTGGTCACCGCGCCCACCAACGGCGCGGCCGGCATCGTCCCGGCGGTGCTGCACTACTACAGCCGCTTCGTCCCCGGCGCCAACGACGACGGCGTCGAGCGCTTCCTGCTCACCGCCGCCGCGATCGGCATCCTCTACAAGGAGAACGCCTCGATCTCCGGTGCCGAGGTCGGCTGCCAGGGCGAGGTCGGCGTGGCCTGCTCGATGGCCGCCGGCGCGCTCTGCGAAGTCCTCGGCGGCACCCCGCAGCAGGTGGAGAACGCCGCCGAGATCGGCATGGAACACAACCTCGGCCTCACCTGCGACCCGGTCGGCGGCCTGGTCCAGGTGCCCTGCATCGAGCGCAACGCGATGGGCTCGGTGAAGGCGATCAACGCCGCGCGCATGGCCCTGCGCGGCGACGGCCAGCACTTCATCTCGCTGGACAAGGTGATCCGCACCATGCGCCAGACCGGCGCCGACATGAAGAGCAAGTACAAGGAAACCGCCCGCGGCGGCCTCGCCGTGAACATCATCGAATGCTGAGCAACCGTCCGTAGGGTGCGCCGCGCGCACCACAGACGTTCATCGGTGCGCATGGCGCACCCTACTGGAGATTCCGCGTGACTACCGAAACCCTCGCCCAAACCCCGCTGCATGCCCTGCACCTCGAACTCGGCGCGCGCATGGTGCCCTTCGCCGGCTACGACATGCCGGTGCAGTACCCCCTCGGCGTGCTCAAGGAGCACCTGCACACCCGCGCGCAGGCCGGCCTGTTCGACGTCTCGCACATGGGCCAGATCCGCCTGCGCGGCGAGCGCGCCGCCCAGGCCCTGGAAAGCCTGGTGCCGGTCGACATCCTCGACCTGCCGGTCGGCCTGCAGCGCTACGCGCTGTTCACCGACGCCAACGGCGGCATCCTCGACGACCTGATGGTCGCCCGCCTGGCCGACGACGAGCTGTTCCTGGTGGTCAACGCCGCCTGCAAGGCGCAGGACCTGGCCCACCTGCAGGCGAAGATCGGCGCGCAGTGCGATATCGAATCGCTGTTCGACAGCCGCGCCCTGCTCGCCCTGCAAGGCCCGGCCGCCGCCACGGTGCTCGGCCGCCTGGCGCCGGAGGTGCAGGCGATGACCTTCATGCAGTTCCGCGCCGTGCGCCTGGCCGGCGTCGACTGCTACGTCAGCCGCTCCGGCTACACCGGCGAGGACGGCTACGAGATCTCCGTGCCCGTGGCCGACGCCGACGCCCTGGCCCGTGCCCTGCTGGCGCAGCCGGAAGTCCAGCCGATCGGCCTCGGCGCGCGCGACTCGCTGCGCCTGGAAGCCGGCCTGTGCCTCTACGGCCACGACATGAGCAGCGCCACCACGCCGGTCGAGGCCAGCCTCACCTGGGCCATCTCCAAGGCCCGCCGCGCCGACGGCGTGCGCGCCGGCGGCTTCCCCGGCGCCGCGCAGGTATTCGCCCAGCAGCAGGCCGGCGTGGCGCGCAAGCGCGTCGGCCTGCTGCCGCAGGAGCGCGTGCCGGTGCGCGAAGGCGCGGAGATCGTCGACGCCGACGGCGCGGTGATCGGCCAGGTGTGCAGCGGCGGCTTCGGCCCCAGCCTGGGCGCGCCGGTGGCCCTGGGTTACCTGGACGCCGCGCATGCCGCCCTGGACCACGAAGTCTGGGCCGTCGTGCGCGGCAAGCGGGTGGCCATGAAGGTGGCCAAGACCCCCTTCGTGCCGCAGCGCTACTACCGCGGCTGATACAAAGTCCCTCGACTGCCCCGCCTCGGCGGGGCCTTGAAGGGTGGAGGCGCAGGCCTTCACCCTTTTTCTTTGCCCGAACCGCAGCGATTGGGCTCGCAGGGCCTATACCCACGCTGAAGAAACGACGCTAAGCACCTGAAAAACAAAGCCTTCAGCCTTAACCATCACGACACATTCCCGTCATCATTCGGTCATCCGCCGCAGGCAGATTCTCTGCTCAACTTTCCTGGGGAGGATCTCCGATGAACGACAAAAAGAACCTGATCAAGCCACTGGCAGCTGCCCTGCTGGCCGCCGCCCTCGGTGCATGCGCCGTGCAGGCTCCGGCTCCGGCCAAGCCGGTGGCTCTGGATAACGAAGACTGGTACCAGATCCGCACCGAGAAGGAACTGTTCGTCTTCGACGACTACGCCACCTACCGCGAATACGTGAAGAGCGGCACCGCTCCGGTGAAGCAGAACCTCGGCAAGAAGGACGGCTTCGGGCGCGACATCGTTCTGGTGCTGAAAGCCGCTGACCAGGGCAAGGATTTGAACACCCTGTCCGCCAAACGCTTCATCGATGTGAGCATGCCGCCGGCGCAGCCCTTCTACGGCGAACTGC
This sequence comes from Pseudomonas sp. LFM046, assembly GCF_000949385.2. NCBI lineage: Bacteria > Pseudomonadati > Pseudomonadota > Gammaproteobacteria > Pseudomonadales > Pseudomonadaceae > Pseudomonas > Pseudomonas sp. LFM046. The sequence goes on from NZ_JYKO02000001.1 coordinate 3,139,408, forward strand.
GCGACGAAGACGGCATCATCTACGTGTTCAGCCGCTACGGCGACATGATGGACATGTACAAGATCGGCGAGCCCACCTTCAGCTACGTCGACATCGGCGGCGGCCCGGACGGCCAGCGCGTGGTCTACGTCCTGACCAAGGAAGAGCCGAAGCCGGTCAAGCAGATCGCCCTGTTCCACTCGAAGTACCAGTAACACCCCGGAACGCGGCCGGAATCCCCCCTCCATTCCGGCCGCTTCCACCTCCGCTCCAGCCGCCCTACCGCCTGCCTTCCGATTCGCGCCGCCCGTCCTCGTGACACATCCTGAAACACTCAGCCCCGCGCCTAGAGCCAGAAGCCACTGGCCAGCATATGCGGCATTTTCTTGTCATTTCTCAAATTGCGCTCACCAAGTGACGGGTCTTTAGTCGCTTTATTGGCGCCTTGGCCGAACACGTGACGCAATTCTGCGGCCAGCACCTTCGTGTGAGCGGATGGGGAAAACGAGCCCTGGGGCATTGCATCCATGGCGGGCCGTTCGCACGAGTTCGCTGTGGGGAGGTGGAGCACACCCATGCAAGGCAAGAATCCGAAAGCCGGCAAGAACAAGAAAGACAGTCTGGCGGACTCATCGCGACGCGACTTCCTCAAGCTCACGGCTGCCGCTGCCGCAACACCCGCCCTCCTTCGCGCCCCGGCAAGCCAGGCCGCCGTGCCGATCCTGCCGCCCAGCCCGGCGACAACGCCATGGGTCATGCAATTGCCCAATCAGATCGTGCCGGCGGCCAGCGTCCCACTCCTGGACCCCGCCCCCACCGAACTGGCCAATAGCAGCCGCAGGGAGGCCGGGCGCCAACGGCACCAGCACTGGAACCGATTCAACCTCGGCGCCGAATTTATCGTGCTGCGCGCACAGGAGCGCAACTGGGTATTCAACCCGGCGTACCCGGCACAGAAGGTCTGGAACTACCTCGCGGCGAACACGCCGGCCAACGAGTTCAATGCAACCCTGACAGCCCGCTACGGCCGCCCGTTGATCTGCCGCATCTTCAACGAGCTGCCGGCCGGGCACACCGGCTTCGGCACACCGGAGATTTCCACCCACCTGCACAACATGCACGCCGGATCGGAGAGCGACGGCTTCCCAGGTGATTACTACAGCCCGACCAAGGCGGGGCCGACCCTGACCGGCTCGGGGGAGTTCAAGGACCACCTCTATCCCAACGCCTATGCCGGCTTCGAGCAGGACGGCATCGGGGATTCCCGCGAGGCCCTGGGCACGCTCTTCTACCATGACCACACCCTGGACTTCACAGCCCCCAACCTCTACCGGGGCCTGGTCGGCTTTTATCTGCTCTACGACCCGCTGGACTCGGGCGATGAGGCCGACGCGAAGCCAGGTGCGCTGCGCCTGCCGAGTGGCCCCTACGATTACCCGCTGATGTTTGCCGACCGCCGCTTCGACGCCGCCGGCAAGCTCTTCTACGACGAGATCAACCCCGAGGGCGTGCTGGGCGACAAGGTGTTGGTCAACGGCATGATCGAACCGGTGCTCAAGGTGGCCGCCAGGCGATATCGCTTCCGCCTGCTCAATACCGGGCCGAGCCGGTTCTATGCCTTCTCCCTGGTCAGCGCGACCAACGTGAAGCAGCTCTTCACCTACATCGCCAACGACGGCAATCTGCTGCCCGCGCCCCTGCCCAACCAGACCACCGTCACCCTCGGCGTGGCCGAGCGCGGCGACATCGTGGTCGACTTCTCCAAGTACCCGGTGGGCACCACGCTCTACCTCGTCAACCGGATGCGGCAGGAAGAAACCCGTGGCCCCAAGGACGTCAAGGACCCCGGCGTGCGGGTGCTGAAAATCATGGTCGATCGCTTTCCGCCCTCCCAGGACCTCAGCAGGGTTCCTGCAGTCCTGCGCACACTGCCGCCGCTCCCGACCCCGCAAGAACTGGCCGCTGCGCCGGTGCGCACCTTCGTCTTCGAGCGCTCCAACAACATGTGGGCCATCAACGGCCAGTTCGTGAACGTCAAGTCGCCGCGTTTCAAGGTGCCCAAGGGACGCGGCGAGATCTGGGAGCTGATGAACATCGATGACGGCTGGTCGCACCCGATCCATATCCATCTGGAAGAAGGCCGCATCCTCTCCCGCGTCCTCGACGGCAAGTCGATCCCCGTCCCTGCCCATGAAATGGGCCGCAAGGACGTCTTCGTCATCCATGAAAATGAAACCGTCCGCATCTTCATCCGCTTCCGGGATTACGTGGGCAAGTACGTGATGCACTGCCACAACCTGATCCACGAAGACCACGCGATGATGTTGCGCTTCGACGTCGAATGACGGCGCCGGGAGGATTTCCATGAACACTCGCAGAAAGCTGATCGGCACCCTCGGCGCAGGCGCATTGGGACTAGCGACCCTGGGTGCCCTCGGCGTCACGATGGACCACCAGCAGAAGCCCCGATCAGGCGGCGCCAGGTTCCCGAACCCGACCCTCTTCACCCACCAGGGCAGGAAGGTCGCGTTCTACGAGGACCTGATACGCGGCAAGGTGGTGGTGCTCAACATGATGTACGCCAATTGCGGCAGGACCTGCCCCACCGCAACCGCGAACCTGCGCAAGGTCCAGCAGATGCTGGGCGAGCGGATGGGGCGGGACGTCTTCATGTACTCCATCACCCTGCAGCCTGAACTGGACCAGCCGCGCCACCTGCAGGAGTACGTCGACAAATTCCACATAGGCCCCGGCTGGCAGCTCCTGACCGGTGACCCGCAGGATGTCCTCGACCTGCGCTACGCCCTGGGCTTCTATGACACGGACCCACTGGTGGACGGCAACCAGTTGACCCACACCGGCATGGTGCGGATCGGCAACGAACCCATCGACCGCTGGACCATGGCGCCCTCATTGACCGACCCGGAGCACATCCTGTCTGCCATCAACCATGTGGACCACCGCATGGAGCTGACAGGCTGGCTGCCAGGTTAGGAAGAAGCCTGAATCAGCCGGCCACCGGGCACCCCGGGAGGCCGGCCGCCCGGTACTTGGTGTATCATGCGCGCCCTCAGCCCCGCAGCGGGCCAAGCCCAGATACAGCAGAACCAACATGACCAGCCAAGACCACGACCAGGCCGAAACCCAGCCCCAGGAAACCCCGGCAGCCGAAGCCGCCCCGGCCAAGCCCAAGAAGCAGAACATCCCGTGGTACCAGACCCTCAAGGGTCACGACCGCGGCCAGCGCCCCGGTCCGCATCCGCGCGGCTCCCGCCGCTCCATGGGCAAGCGCTGATCCTCGCACTACTGCAGAAGGCGAACCGCTTCGCCAGCCGGGCCCCAGGCCCGGCCTGTTACTACCCCTTCCCGCACCCGCTACGCCTTTCCCCGTCTTCTCCAGAACGAACGCCCCCAGCGCATCGATGATTGGCCGCCCAGCCGCTCTGGAATGGGCCTTTCATGCCGCACAGGCCATATGTGTACGAAGTTTGTCCGCCTTGTAATCGAATATTTCGATTATATATTTCCATGCAAAAGGCCCTTTCCACCCACGCAAAAGCGACCTTTATTTCGCCCTAACTCTTTGTTTTTATTAGGCACCACCTAACTATTATTGGCATCGATGGTAACCATCACTCAGGATCACTTCTTCATCGAAATCACATCCGTAACATGGGCTCCGTAGACGAATTTCACCCCCCTCACCGAGGTGCCCGAAAATGAAAAAGCAAATCCTTGCCAGCCTGTTCATCGCCAGCCTGTCCGCCACTGCCTTCGCCCTGCCCCAGGGTGCCGTGGTCGCTGAAGGCGGTGCCGATCGCACCCAGAGCGTCCGTGTAGCTGAAGGTGGTTCCGACCGTACCAAGGGCTTCGATGTCGCTGAAAACGGTTCCGACCGCACCAACGCCTTCCGCGTCGCCGAAGGTGGTTCCGACCGTACCAAGGGCTTCGATGTCGCTGAAAACGGTTCCGACCGCACCAACGCCTTCCGCGTCGCCGAAGGTGGCTCCGACCGCACCAAGGGCTTCGACGTGGCTGAAAACGGTTCCGACCGCACCAAGGGCTTCGATGTCGCTGAAGGCGGTTCCGATCGCACCAAGGGCTTCGACGTCGCTGAAAACGGTTCCGACCGCACCAATGCCTTCCGCGTTGCCGAAGGCGGTTCCGACCGCAGCGGTGCCAACCGCATCAGCTGATCCCGGAGCCGTTCAGAGGCAGGCAATCACGATGTATGCAAACCCTCGAAAGGCAGAAGGCGCCACTTGTGGCGCCTTCAGTCTTTTTGGGGAACAGGAAAGCGGACGGGCTGGGAGCGGCTTTTCCTGTAGGGGCGATTTCAATCGCCAAGCGGACCGCAGGTCCGCCCTTCTGCGACTCATCCCTCATCCGCAAATACCCGCCTGGCCGCCGCCAGCGACAGTTCACCCAGCTCCGGAACCCGCTCGCTGGCATCGGGTAGCCCCAGGGAAAACTTCACCGGGAAGCGCACCCCGATGCCCTGCTCCGCCGGGAGCTGGCGCACCGTGCCGCGTGCCGTCACATGCGGGTCATCGAACAGTTCGCGGGCATTCAGTACCGGCGAAACGGGAAGCTCCAGCCCGCTAAAGGCGTGGTCCCATTCCGCGAGAGTTCGGGACTTGAATACCGTTTTCAGCAGCGCATTGACCTCCCCCTTGTTCCGGTAGCGGCCGGCGCGCGTGGCAAAGCGCTCGTCCAGGAGCGCCGGGAACTCGCCACCCAGCGCATCGCGCAGGCCCAGCCAGAACTTGTTCTCCAGTATGCCCAGGGCGAGATGGCGGCCGTCCCAGGTCTCGAAGAGATCGTTATCTGGCAGCACGGTCGGCGAGGCCGTGGGGTCGGCCTCGAAGCCACGGGCCAGCCAGGCCATCGGCGCACTCCAGGAGAGAATCGAATCGTGGATCGAGACGTCGAGGTGCTGCCCCTGACCATGCTGTCGGGCGCTCATGATCGCCACCGCCAGGGCCAGCGCGGCATGGCAGGAGGCCGCATGGTCCGAGAGCCGCACGCGCGGGCGCGAAATACGGTCCTCCACCTGCACGGGCACCGCCCAATAGCCCGCCAGCGCCAGGTAGTTCAGGTCATGACCCGGACGGTCCGCATAGGGGCCAGACTCGCCGAAGCCTGAAATCGAACAGAGCACGATTGCCGGATTGACCTTGGCCAACGCCTCGTAACCGAGCCCGAGGCGGCTCATCACCCCCGGGCGGAAGCCTTCCACCACGGCATCACAGCCGCGCACCAGGTCGAGGAACACCTCGCGGTCGGCGGCATTTCCAAGATCCAGCGCCAGCGAGCGCTTGCCTCGATTGAACATGGCGAACACGGAGGCGCCCAGGGACCGCGAGCCATCACCCGATTCCGGCGGCTCGACCTTGATGACATCCGCGCCGAGCTGCAACAGCAGCGATGTCGCGTGCGGGCCGGGCAGCAGTTGGCTGAGATCAAGGATTCTCACGTCGTTCAGACAGGACCATTGGGGTTTCATATCGAACTCCGTCAGGGGAGAAGAATCGCCGTCATACCTGCGGCGGCGATAGCGGCGACGCCCAGGGCAAGGCTGGCCGTAGCCGCCACGCTCGCCGATGCACGCCGCCCGGCGAGGCCGTCCCGGCAACGCGCGTAGCAACGCTGCTTTCCGCTGCAGATCAGGTGAGCCACCAGCAGCGAGAGAAACAGGGTCGCCATCGCCATCCGCCCCTCTTGCGGCAGGCCGCGCAGGGCCAGGCAGGCCACCAGCGTCAGCGCCAACTGCGTGCGCCGCCAGGCCAGCACGGTGCGTTCCGCCTGCAGGCCCTCATCGGCTTCACTCATCCAGCCCGACTCCAGAGCACGCCGATCAGCACGCCCCCCATCAGCAGGCAGCCCAGTGACAACACCGGCGCAAGCACTGGCAACGGCAGCGACTCCTTCCGCCGCAGCGCCCGCTCTACTCCCAGCCAGCGAATGAACGCGCAAAGGCTCACCAGCAGACTCATCGCCAACAGGCCGAGGGCCAGGCCGTCCTTGAGCGCCACCGCGAACACCCCATCGGCGAACGCCTCCATGCCGACCCCGCCGGCCAACAGGGCCAGAGCAGTGCGAATCCAGGCGAGGAAGGTCCGCTCGTTGGCCAGGGAAAAGCGTGGGTCGGGGTCCTCGCCGCCCAGCAGCACCCTGATTCGGCTCACCTAGCGCACCCCCGCACTGCGCAGGGCTCCGGGCGAGTAGTCCGAGGCGCTGGCGCGATAGCCGAAGTCGTAGGCCCGGCGCTGCTGATTGGTCATCCCAGAGGCGATGTAGCGACCGCCCTGCAGGTCGTAGAACACTTCCATCGCGGTCAGTGGCACCTGCGCTTCGTAGTGGAAATAGCCGTGGTTTTCTCCGACACGCCACAACTCGCCGCGGCTGTCGTAGTGGTCGGCCTCGGCGATGGCCCAGGTGTCTTCATCGATGAAGTAGTGGCGCTTCGAGTAGATGTGTCGGGCGCCTGGCTTGAGGGTGGCAACGACCTCCCAGACCCGGTGCAGCTCGTAGCGGGTGGGATCGGGAGCGATGTGCCCGGGACGGATGATTTCCGTGTAAGGCAGATCGGTGGCGAGCAGCCGGTAGCTGTTGTAGGGGATGTACAGCTCACGCTTGCCCACCAGCTTCCAGTCGTATCGGTCCGGCGCGCCATTGAACATGTCGCGGCTGTCGGCGGTGCGCAATCCTGCAGTGGTCACCCCGGTGGCATCGTAGGAAACGTCCGGAGCTCGACGCACGCGGCGCTGCCCGGCGTTGTAGACCCAGGACATGCGCGGCTCCCGGACCTGGTCGAGGGTTTCGTGCACCAGCAGCACTTCCCCCGCCTGGCGCGCCGGCGCGGTGACCTTGTGGCTGTAGTAGAAGAGCAGGTTGTCCCCCTGCCCTGGCTTGTAGTCGCTGATCCAGTCGCGCAGGGTGAAGCGTTGCTCGGTCGTGGTGATGGCGTAGTCGCCGCCGGGCTGCGGCGCCGCGCTGTCGGTGGTAGCGAGGAAGCTGCCGCCACGGTAGCGGGTGACGTGGTTCCAGATCACCTCCAGGCCGTTCTGCGGAATGGGGAAGGCCACCGCGCCCTGGAAATTCTCCAGGCCGTTGCCGTCGTTGATCAGGCGGGTGGCGCCGGCGTTGTGCGCCGCCGCCCGCTTGATCTCGTCTGACACGGCGACCGTACGCCGGCTGGGGTAGACCGGCAGGCGGTAACTGTCCGGATAACGTTTGAGCATCGCGACCTGTCCGGGGCTGAGCCGGTCGCGGTACTGCTCGAGGTTGGCTGCGGTGATGGTGAACAGTGGCTGGTCTGCGGCGAAGGGATCAGCCGGCGTGCCATTGGCCTGCGCCTTGCCGGCCGCCGGGGCCAGACCGCCGTCCCAGGCGGGGATCGCACCATCGGCAGAGGCCGCGTGCTCGGCACCAATTGGTGTCAGTTGTGCGCCCAGCCTCGCGGCTTCGTCCGGCGCAACGGCAGCCAGGGCATGGCCGGCCAGCAGGGTCGCGGACAGCAGCAGGCCGCCGCGCCGCAGGTGAATGCAGTCGTTCATCGAATCGCTCCGCTCAGAAGTTGATGCCCAGGCTCAGGGCCACGAAATCCCGGTCGCCACGAGTGCCGTAGTCGCCATCGAAGTAGTTGGTGTACGACAGGCTGGCGTAGTAGGTGCTGTTGAGTTCGGCATCCAGGCCGACGCTGACGGCCGTGGAACCCTCGCTGAAGCCGGAACCCTCTGCCGGTCCGTAACCCTCCACGTCGTGGGACCAGGACAGGTTGGGCCTGAGGTCGATGCCGGCGATGGCATTGGCGTAACTCCAGACTGCGCGGGCTCGATAGCCCCAGGAGAACGTCGTGGTAAAGCCCTTGTCATTGCAGTGCTGCGGCGTCTTTGAACTGGCCAGACAGACACTGTTGTCCGCCAGTTCGCCGGGGCCGAAGGTGCTGTTGCGCCCGTAGCGCGGACCGAACCTGCCCTCCAGGCCACCCACATGGGTCGCGCCGACCTCACCGATCAGCACCAGTTGGTCGGCGCCCATGACCTGGCTGAAGGAGTGCGTAGCGGTGACCTGCGCCTGGGTCACCTCCTTGCGCCGATAACCGTTGTTCCGGTGACTGTCGAGCGCCGGCAGTACCCCATTGGCAACCAGCGGCGAGCGCGACGGATCGTTCAGCGCCGCCTGGACCAGGTCGACGCCATTGAACTGCAGCGGCAGGTTCGGCCGATAACTTAGCTCGCCCTGCAACGCCGTGCCGCTGGCGAGGGTGGTGGCGAAGCTCAGGCCGTACAGGCGGATGTCCTCCGGATACTGCACGAAGTACTGCGAGGTGCCGGTGCGCAGTGCGCCCACGATCTGGCGCCCCCCAGCCGAGCCGAGCAGCCTGGCGCAGGAAGCCAGCGGCAGCCCGAGGTTGGCGCACAGTTGCGGGACGAAGTCGTTGTTGGTCAGGAAGGGACTGCTGATCGATCCGGTATAGGGCAGGCGGCTGTGGTAGTTGGCCACGTAGGCCCCGAACTCGGTATCCAGCGCCGGCACGAACCAGCGCATGGACAGGCCCCACTGGCCGCTGTTGCGGGCGTCCTGGTCACCGGCGCGACCGAGCCGGATGCCTTCTTCGTTGAGCTGGACGCCGAAGGGTGTCAGACCGGCCACCGCCAGGGGGTTGCCGGTCAGGTTGGCGCCGACGTCCAGCCCGACGCAGCCGTCAGGTACGTAATCGTTGCCGGAAAAGAAGGTGCCGCAGTTGTCCAGATTGGTCTGTTCCCAGTCCAACTGGTAGAAGGCATCAGCCGAGAGGTTTTCGCTGAGGTTCTGCGACAGGTAGAACATGTTCACCGGCACCAGGCCTTCCTTGACCTCGGAGCCCGGCCGGCGCAGCGCCGCCAGGTTGGCCGGGTTGATCACGTTGAGCCCGCCCTGGATGAAGGTGCTTTCGCCCCAGTTCACCACCTGTTTGCCGAGGCGCGCCGAACCGGGCTGATCGGCGATGGCGTAGTTGTGGTAGAGAAACGCGTCGAGCAACTGTGTGCCTGCGGACTTGATGGCGGTCTTGCGCCCGGCATCCTCGACGTCCTTGAAGCGCTGGCCCTCATCACGCAGGGCGTAGTCGTACCAATAGCTGCCGCGCAGGAACAGGCCACTGTCGCCGTACTTCAGCTCGAGGTCATGCACACCCTTGAAGAGTTTCGAGAACACATCGCCGGCACGGTAGTTGCGGCGCCCGTCGTCACCGTTGGCGCTGCGCATCAGGTCGTGCTCCGGGTCCTCGGTGGAAACACTCGCGCCGATGGTTAGCGAAGAATCCAGCTGACCATCCACTTCACCGAGGCGGAAGTTCAAGGCCGAAGCCGGAGCGCTCATGCAACCGAGCGAAAGAAGCAGTAATGGATATCGTGTTGCCCCGCAAATCTTAATTATCAAAACCCTTATCCTCTTATTATTTTAAAACTAAGCATCCCCTCACTTAACCAGCACATCTTTCAGGCAATAAACCAACAACCTCTCGACAAACCTGAAAGTTCAAGAGAGAAAATTCAAAGAAGGATTTCTTGCACCAACTTGCCAGATCAATTTATCTGGCAGTGGTATGTTCAAAGTTTCGAGGCCATACTAAGAGCCCATTTACGGCCCTACAAATATCGTCTTTCGATAGATGCCATATCACTTCGGCATAGCCTGGAAACCGCACCATGACGCTCAAACAACTCCGCTACCTCATCGCCATTGCAGAAGCCGGAAGTTTCTCGGCCGCAGCGCGGCGGGCCTATATTGCGCAACCGGCCCTGAGCCGGCAGATCGGGCTGCTGGAAAGCGAACTGGAGATGCAACTGCTTGAGCGACTGCACGACGGCGTGACCCTCACCGACGCCGGTCGCCGGCTCTATGAGGTCGCCCGGTCGGTAGTGCAGAAGATCGATTCGGTGAAGGACGAGCTGGAGTCGACCAAGGGCAACCCGAAGGGCCATGTGTCCATCTCCATCCCGGTCACGGCCTCCGCATTGCTGCTGCCGGCCATCATCACCCGGGCGAAAGCGAAATTCCCGGGCATTGAACTGACCGTGCGCGATGGCCTGAGCAAGGAAGGTGGCCAGGCCATCGAGTTGGGCAAGGTGGACTTCGGCATCGTGCCGAACGCCGAGGATCTGGAGCACGTCGCCGTCGAACCGGTGTTCATCGAGGACCTGTACTGGATCGGCCCGGAAGGGACGGCCACAGGTGGCGACACCACCACCCTCGCCGAGGCAGCGGCCAGCCGCCTGGTTCTGGTGCCCCGGACGCTGCATCTGCGCCGCCGCCTCGAACAGGCCGCGCTGGAGGCCGGCGTGGAGTTGAACGTGGTCTACGAGCAGTACTCCACCCACGGCATCGGCAGCATGGTGCGCAACGGGCTGGCCGCGACCATCAGCAACTGGCCAGCGGTCGAAGAACTGCAGAACGCGGTGGCGCGGCGGATCGTCGAGCCACCCATCCGCCGCACCGTTGCCATCGCTCACTCGATCCACAGGCCGCTGTCATTCGCCGCGTCCTGCATGCGCGAACTGGTCCGCGCGATATTGGTGGAGGCGGTGCAATCCGGCCGCTGGCGGGGCGAGCTGATCCAGCAGCGCGCGCCCGTCGACGATCTGTGACTCAGCGGGCGGCGCCGGCCGCGACGGTATACCTGCCCTGCAATTGCTCGCGAGACTTCTGCGGGTTCATTCCGGCCAGCCCGACCACGCCGGCGATCACCAGAATCGCGCCGCAAACCAGGTAGCCTCGGGCATAGCCGCTACCATCCAGACCGCCAGCGGCCTGGACCAGAATGCCGGTGACCACCGGGGCCGACAGTCCGGCCAGGGAGGCGAAGGCATTACCGATAGCCAGAATGCTGCCGCGCTGCGCAGTCGGCGTCACCTCCGCGAGCATCGCCGGACCGACCGAATACATCACCAACGCAAAACCACTGCCCAGGGTCATGCAGACCAGCCGTTCGACCATCGACAACCCCGGAAGGATCAGGGCCGCCGTCAGCAACCCGCTGAGGAGCAGGCAGATCGAGACGAACATCCCGCGGGCTACGCGGGAGGGCAATCCCCGGCGCAGCAGGCGCTCCGACCACCAGGCCATGAACAGGCTCATCGGCGTGGTGACCAGCACGAACAGGCCGAAAAGGCGTCCCGAATTCAACGCATCGATGCCCATACCCACCTCCAGGTAGGACGGCAACCAGGTCAGGGTCAGGGCCAGCGACCAGTTGGCGGCGAAATGGCAGAAATAGTTGCTCAGCACGGTGCCGTCGCCGAGCAGGCGGCGGTAGGGAATCCGCTCGACGCTCATACTGGCGCCAGGCAGCGCTTGCGCGTTGTCCAGCTGGCCTTCCCGCCCCAGGTGGAACCAGGCGACGCACCAGACCAGACCGACTGCGGCCAGCACCGCGAAATTCGCCCGCCAACCGTAGTGCAGGCTGATCAGCGGAATCAGCACCCCGGCCAGCAGCAGGCCCATGGCGCTGCCGGAATGCAGCAGGGCCACCGGCATGCTGCGCTTGTCGTCGGGAAACCACTTGTACAGGGCATGGGTGGCAACCGGCGAAGCCGGGCCCTCCCCGACGCCGAGCAACACTCGGCAGGCGATGATTGCCCATAACGAAGTGGTGAACAGCATCGGCAGCTGAACCACTGCCCAGAACGCGCCCATGCCCAGCAGCAGGATGCGGGCGGGATGGCGGTTGGCAAGGAAGCCACCGGCGACCGCGGCCATGGAGAACAGCCAATGCAGGCTGCCGCCGATCAGGCCGAACTGCGCCGGTGTCAGCGCCAACTCCTTCATCATCGGAACCGCGACCAGGCCGATGACCACCTTGTCGAGGAAGTTGACCAACATCATCACCGCCAACAGGGCGGCGATTGTCCAGGCAGCCCTGGGGTTGTAGGCAGTTTCGCTGCGCATCTGAAATCCCTGCTTGTTGTTATCAGCGACAGGAGCACGAAAACGTGGCCGCCCAGGAATCTGGGCGGCCGAAGGGGCTAGCCCGGCATCAGGAGGCCCTTGGCGATGGTGTTGCGCTGGATCTCGCTGGTACCGGTCAGGACGCGCATCATCCGGGTGGCGCGGAACAGCCATTCCACCGGGTTGCCGCGAATCAGCCCGGCGCCGCCGTGTACCTGCACCGCGCGGTCGACGATACGGAAGGCCGCCTCCGAGGCGAACAGCTTGCACATTGGCGCCTGGACCTTGATATCGCCACCGGCGTCGTTCAGTGCGGCCGTGGCGAACATCATGCTGCGCGCGGCATGCAACTCGGTGGCCATGTCAGCGATCATGTGGTTGACCGCCTGGAACATGGCAATGGGCTTGCCGAACTGGACGCGGGTACGGGCGTAATCGATCGACAGGTTCAGCGCCAGGCCGGCCATGCCGAGCATGGTCGGGCAATGCAGCAGGCGGTTGAGGGTGATACGCCCCATCGCCAGCTTGAACCCCGCCCCCTCCTCGCCGAGCAGGTTCTGGGCCGGGACCCGGACGTTATCCAGCAGGATGTTGCCGTGGCTACCCGCCCCGGACATCACCTGGTAGTCCGACTCGACTCGCACCCCCGATGACTTGAGGTCGACGAAGAAGGCCGAGATGCCTGCTGCCCCACTCCCCGGCCCTGTGACCGCCAGCAGCACGGCGAAGTCCGCGTAGGGGGCACCGGAGATATAGCGCTTGGCGCCATCGAGCACGTAGAAGTCACCGTCGCGCCGCGCGCTGGTCTTGATCGCCGAAGCATCGGAACCGGCCTCCGCTTCAGTGAGGGCGAAGCACACCGCCTTCTCCGCCCGGCACACCGGCTGCAGGAACTTCTCCACCTGGACGCCACTGGCGACGCGGAACAGGTGACCTATGCGCGGCGGGCCGCTCAACTCGCCGAGCACGTGCGGGGCAAGCATCGAGCCGGTGAGAATGGCGGACTCCTTCACCGCGCACAGGTCGACGACGTTCAGCCCCGCGCCACCCAGGTCTTCAGGCAGCATCACGTTGTAGAAACCCAGTTCGCAGGAACGCTTCCAGACGTCCCTGAGGATTTCCCTCGGATGTGCCTCGCCCCATTCGAGGTTTTCCTGCTTCTCCAGCGGGATGATTTCGTCGCGGATGAAGGCGCCGAGACCGGCGATGATGTCTTTGGCTTTTTCGCTTGGTTCGATCATTTCAGTTCAACTCTCCGCGGCTTCAAATCTTGCGATCGCTGTCTTTCCAATAGGCGTTTCGAACCAGGCGGCGCACGACCTTGCCGTTAGGGTTCTTCGGCAGCTCATCGACGAAATCGACGCTGCGGGGCTTCTTGAAGCCGGCCAGGTGCCGGCCGCAATGCTCGATGACCTCGGCCTCGTCGAGAGACTGGCCGGGCTTGATCACCACCACCGCCTTGATCGCCTCGCCCCACTGCTCGTCGGGCACGCCAACCACCGCCGCCTCGAAGACCTGCGGCAGGCTGTAGAGCACTTGTTCAACCTCGGAGGGATACACGTTGAATCCGCCGGAAATGATCATTTCCTTCTTGCGATCAACGATGAAGACGTAACCGTGCTCGTCGACCGTGGCGAGGTCGCCGGTCAGGTAGTAGCCGTCCCGCATGACTTCGGCGGTGAGTTCGGGGGCCTGCCAGTAGCCCTTCATGATGTCCGGACCCTTCACCACGATCTCGCCGATTTCGCCGGGCCCCACATCCTCGAACTGCTCGTTGACCACCCTCAGGTCAGTCTCGAAGTAGCAGCGCCCGCAAGACGCCAGGCGCTGGTAGTTGCCGTCCTCCACCAGATGGTCCTGCTCGGTGAGGATGGTCACCAGCGAGCAGGTCTCGCCCGCGCCATAGCCTTGGGCCAGGATCGGCCCGAACACCTCGATGGCGCGCTTGACCAGCGCCGGCGCCATGGGTGCGGCGCCGTACATCACCAGGCTCAGGCTGCTCAGGTCGTAGCGCTCGACCCCGGGGAGGTTGACGAGCCGGTTGATCATCGCCGGCACCAGGAACAGGCGAGTGACCCGTTCGCGCTGGATGGTTTCCAGCAGGGCCTGGTCGTCGTAGCGCTCGATCAGCAGGTTGCAGGCCCCCGCCACCAGCAGCGGCATGATCTGCATGCCGCTGGCATGGGTGATGGGGCCGACGTGGGCCATGACGTCGCCCGGCCCGGCGCGGCGCGTCGGACTCGCAATGCTCTTGCGGACCAGTGCCTTGCGGTTGCCGAAGGTGAGCATGGCGGCCTTGAGCACACCGGAGCTGCCGGAGGTGTAATGCAGCACGGCCAACTGGTCATCATCGGGGTCGCAATTGACAGGCGTCTCATCGCCCAGCGCCAGCACCTTCCCGTAGGTAATGTCACCACCCTCCTCGGCCAGCGCGATCACCCACTTCAGATGAGGCAACGCCTGGCGGTTCTGCATCAGCGCGGTAGCGAATACCGGGCCGGTAATAACGGCCTCGCTGCGCGAATCGTTCAATACCTGGACAATTTCGTCTGGAGACAGGCGAGCATTGATCGGAACTTTGACCATCGCATTCTTGTAAAACGCAACTTCCGCTTCGACCAACTCCACCCGATTGAACGCCAATATCGCGACATGCGCCCCCTGGGGCAGGCCAAGTTTCAATAAGCCAGACGACAAGCGATTGGTTCTTTTTTCAAGCTCCGCATAAGTCACACGCTGCCTTGAATCAACGACAGCTTCCTGATCAGGCCAATACAGCGCACTTCGGCTTAATAATTTCCCGAGGTTCAATTGTTATTCTCTGATTAAGTAGGACGGTGTTTTAAATCCTACAAGTGCGCTTCGAACGTGCGCTAATACAACAACCTGATGCGTTCCATGCCGGAATTGAATACCCCACAGGAACCCGGACGCTGGGAACGGAAACACCGATGCTGGCCCGCGTGACTGCCTTGTTCGACCGCATGCGGGAAATGCCGAAGATGAAGCGCGCTCCTCCGCTGGCTGAGGTGGAGCGAAGGCACCCACGGTCACTGACGGATGGGGTGACCTGTAGTCATGCAGGAATGGGTCGCGTCTATCGAGCCGATAAATCGAATAAATCGATTATGCGAGTTCTGCGGACACACCATTGATACACACGAATACACGCCAGAAACAAAGCGCTATCTCTTTGTTTTTATTGTATTTAACCAACTATTATTGGCATCGATGGCAACCATCACTCAGGATCACTTCTTCATCGAAATCACATCCGTAACATGGGCCCCGTAGACGAATTTCACCCCCCTCACCGAGGTGCCCGAAAATGAAAAAGCAAATCCTTGCCAGCCTGTTCATCGCCAGCCTGTCCGCCACTGCCTTCGCCCTGCCCCAGGGTGCCGTGGTCGCTGAAGGCGGTGCCGATCGCACCCAGAGCGTCCGTGTAGCTGAAGGTGGTTCCGACCGTACCAAGGGCTTCGATGTCGCTGAAAACGGTTCCGACCGCACCAACGCCTTCCGCGTCGCCGAAGGTGGCTCCGACCGCACCAAGGGCTTCGATGTGGCTGAGAACGGTTCCGACCGTACCAATGCCTTCCGCGTTGCCGAAGGTGGCTCTGATCGCACCAAGGGCTTCGACGTCGCTGAAAACGGTTCCGACCGCACCAATGCTTTCCGTGTCGCCGAAAGTGGCTCTGATCGCACCAAGGGCTTCGGTTCCGACCGCACCAATGCCTTCCGCGTTGCCGAAGGCGGTTCCGACCGCAGCGGTGCCAACCGCATCAGCTGATCCCGGAGCCGTTCAGAGGCAGGCAATCACGATGTATGCAAACCCTCGAAAGGCAGAAGGCGCCACTTGTGGCGCCTTCAGTCTTTTTGGGGGACAGGAAAAGTGGGCGGACTGGGCGCGGCTTTTCCTACAGGCCGTCGGTGCCCTCGATCACGCACCCCGCAAACAAGGTCTTCATCCCCTCCGGATCAATGGACCCACGCCTGCCGATGAAAATCAGCTGCGTATAGGGCTCGCTACCCTCCCACCCCGGTTCCGGCTTGATCTCATTGCGGCTGCCCACCAAGTGGAGAATGCAGCGCTTGCCCGGCGCTTCGGCGATCTGGCACACGCCCTTGGCGCGATAGATATCGGTGGGCAACGCGGACAATGCCCGGCGCAGGCCCTTGAGGGATAACGGACGATCGCTGGAAAAACTCCAGGTATCGAAGATCGCCGCGTGGTCTTCTTCCCGTGCCGTGGTCAGCACCGGAGCCTGCACAGCGGCAGCCGGGCGGAAACTCCAGCCACCCTTGAACCGCCCGACGCCCAGCACCAGTTCCAGCGGCACCTCACCGTACTCGCACTCCAGCAACCGGGCGTTGGGGTAGAGCCAGCGCGCCTTGAGCGCATCAAGCTGCTCACGGCTGACCCGGTCCACCTTGTTCAGGACGATGATGTCGGCCACATCCAGCTGTTCCATGGCCAGCTGCGCCATTTCCCCTTCCAGCGTTTCGAACTGCTCGGCGTCCACTACCGTCAGGATGCTGTCGATGGCCAGCGCCTCACGGAACTGCGGGTAGCGAAGGGTATTGGCGATCTTGCCCGGATTGGACACGCCACTGGCCTCGATCACGATGTACTCGGGGCGGTTCTGGCGGTCGTCCAGCAGGCGCCCCAACTGCTCGATCAGGTCGCTCTCCACGGTGCAGCAGATGCAGCCGTTGGCCAGGCTGACGGTGGTCTGCGTCTGGCTGACGATCAGCTGACTGTCGATGTTGATGGCACCGAAGTCGTTGACCATCACCGCCATGCGCAGGCCGTGATCACTGTTGAGGATGCGGTTCAGCAAGGTGGTCTTGCCGGCGCCGAGGAAGCCGGACACCAGTGTCACCGGAATGGGGACCTGTCTGCTCATGGTCCTGCCTCTTAGAGGATGTCCGGCAGTTCGCCGCGCCAGGTAGCGGCGTAGGTCGTATCGTCGAACTCGCCATGGCGGTCCCAGGTCACTTCGCCTTCCAGCAGGGTCAGCTGCACCTGGGTGTTGTGGATGTTGCCCTTGGGCGCCACCTCGAACAGGTTGCGGTCCAGCACGATGAGGTCGGCGGACTTGCCCACTTCGATGGAACCGGCCTTGTCCTCGATGCCCATGCACCAGGCGCCGTTGAGCGTCATCACGCGGATGGCCTGTTCCAGGCTGATGGGATTGCCGTAGAAGCGGCCCTCCTCCTCGCCGTAGGGGTTCTCGCGGGTGACCATGGCCTCGAAGCCGATCCAGGGGTTGATGCTGGACACTGGCCAGTCGGTGCCCATCACCGCCACGCCGCCGTGTTCCAGTACGCCCTTGAAGTTGTAGGCGCGCTGCATACGGTCCTCGCCGAACACCGCGCGGGCGTAGGCGAAGGAAGACGGGAACCAGCCCACAGGAGAGAACTCGGCGGTAACGTTCAGCTCGGCGAAGCGCGGCAGGTTGCCGTCCAGCAGCGTGGTGCTGTGGGCGCACTGGTGGCGCACGCCGCTGTAGCCATTGCGCCGGCGGGCTTCGGCCACGGCGTCGAGGAACAGGTCGGAGGCGCCGTCGCCGGTGCAATGGGCGATCACGCGGATGCCACGGCGGTCCATGTCCACCACCATGTCGGTGATGTGTTCCGGTGTCAGGTTGAGGTGGCCACGCCAACTGCTGTCTCCCGGCCAGGCGCTGGACAGGTAGGACGAGCGGGACTCATGGGTGCCGTCGAAATGGAATTTCACCGCGTTGGCATTGAGGCGGGCGCTGCGATAGAAATGCCGCTCGCCGGCCAGCAGCTCCCAGCGGCGCTTCACCGGAAAAATGTCGTCCTGCCAACTGATGGCCGCTTCCACCCGCACCGACAACTCGCCCACCTGATCGATGGACTTCAGCGCATTCAGGCGATGCTCGCAGACGTGCACGTACTTGGTGCCCACCACGCCATGGCCGCTCTGGAACCACACGCCTTCGCGATAGGCGCGTTTCAGGGCGTGCTGCGGAGTGGGCGGCATGGCGGCGTGGATCATGGCGTAGGCGCCGTCTACCAGGATGCCGGTGGGCTCGCCAGTCACGCTGTCGCGCTCGATGTAGCCGTGGCGCGGGTCCAGGGTCTCGGCGTCGATCCCGGCCAGCTCCAGGGCTTTGGAGTTGACCATCATGCAGCCCCAGGAGCGGTCGAGGATGGCCACCGGGCGATCCGGCAAAACGCTGTCCAGCCAATCGCGGTCCGGCACCAGGCCGGCCTGCTTGAAGGTGTAGCGGACGAAATACTGGCCGTAGACCCAGCCGTCGCCCGGGTGAGCAGCGGCGTAGTCGAGGATGGCTTGCCTGACCTGCTCGGGCGTCGGGTCCTCCACCCCCACTTCCAGATAGCCCGCGTAGCCAGGGGCCAGCTTGAGGTCCGGGTGGGTGTGCATATCGTAGAGGCCGGGCATGACGAAGCGGCCCTTGAGGTCGAGCACCTGGGTGTGGGCACCGATCAGCCCGTCCATATCGCCAGTGGCGCCGACGGCGATGAAACGCCCGCCACGGATGGCCACGGCCTCGGCCCAGGAGTTGGCGGCATCCACCGTGTAGATGCGGCCGTTGGTGAGCACCAGGTCGGCGGCGCCGGTCGGACCGGGAACATGGCTGGAGCGGTAATCGGTGGAGTGACCCATGGCAGTGACACCTTGTTTGATGGAACGCGGGCTTCCCGCCCGTGTTGGGAAAGTCGTTCGAGGTAAGTGGCTGGCGGCGCGCGCGCCTCACTCGTCGTCGCGTGCGGGAATCCACCACTCTTCGCCACGCACGGTGCGGATGTATTCCGGCCAGCGGTAGCGATGGGGAGCCTGGAAGTCCTTCGGCAACAGCGGCGCCTGCCAGCGGCTGCCACCGATGCCACCGCCGGTGCGTTCGACGAACTCGGCGCGGGCGGCGGCCAGTAGATCGGGACGGGTGAGCAGGTCCACCAGGGTGGCGGCGATGGTCTTGGCGGCCACCTGAATCATCGGGTCGATGGTCTGGCGGATGCCGCCCAAGGCGTTGGCCACCCAATCCGGGTAGGTGAAGCCGGCCGGCGCCGACAACATCGGCCGGGCTACCAGCAGGCGCACGGTAGGGCAATGCCAGGTGTATTCCGGGTAGTCGTCGGAGGTCAGGTGCTTTTGCCAGGCCGGCATCTGCAGGCGCAGCTGACGCTCGCACTCCTGCGGCTCGATCAGTTCCTCGGTGGCCGGCAGGAAGGGTTTCTCCATCGGTTCCAGGCCCAGGTTGACCTGGATTTCCTGGGCGATCTCGATGGCTTCATTGCCCCAGCGCGGCGCGCCGACCATGGCCAGGTTGTCGTAGGTGGCCTGGGCCATCACGTGGTTCGGCAGGCCGCCACGGGACTTGCACACCCAGGTCTTCTTCCACTGGCAGCCGGTGGCGAGGGCGGCCGCAGCGGCGTTGTTGTCCATCACCTGGGCGATGGTCTCGGCCTGCTCGATGGAGTCGCAGCGCAGCAGGTACTGGATCTGCGAAATGTGCGGCGGCAGGTTGTCGGCGGTCGCCTGGCCGGCGGTGAGGATGGCCTCGTTGTAGCTCCACAGGCCGGTGAACGGCAGCGTGGAACGGCGCAGGCTCTCGTTCAGGGTGTAGAAGTGCACCAGCGCGTCATTCGCGCCGGGTGCCCGTGCCGCCAGGTGGTTCTGCGGGATCGGGCTGTATTTGTCCGAGGCGATCCAGTTCTGCGGGTCATCGCAGGTAAAGGTGTAGATGTAGGCGTAGGCGATGCCGCAGTGCGTGTCCCAGGTGGTGGTGTTGTTCAGCGGCAGCATGTAGGTGGGGTGGAAGCTGATGGCCGCGTCGAGGTCGTCGTAGTAACCCTTGGCCGCGTGCACCGGCTTGGAGGCGCGCAGCTTTTCCGCCGGCTCGCCAAAGAACTTCAGGGTGCCCTGGATGCCGTGCTCCAGCATCGCGGCCTTGGCCGCCAGCAGGCCGCCCAGGGCACTGATGCCCAGGGCCGAATGCGGGTCGGTATGACCAGGGGCGAAGCGCGACAGGCCTTCGCGCGGCATCTTGCGGGTAGCGGCCGCCTGGCAGTTGCCCGGCACGGCGTCGTATTCGCCGTAAGTGGCCAGCACTGGGCCTTCGCCATTGTTGAAGGTGGCACAGAAGGCGGTGGGCATGCCGCCGCTGCCCTCTTCCACTTCGAACCCTTCCTTGCGCAGCAGCTCGACGTACCAGGCGCAGGACTTGTACTCGCGGAACGCGGGCTCGGCGTAGTGCCAGATCACCTGGTGCCAGTCCGACAGGGTCTTGTGCTGCTGTTCCACCCAGTTCAGGGCGAATTGCTTGGGCTCGTGCATGAACAGGATTCCTTGATGGCGTGACAAGGCCCGTTCGCGACGGTCGGCCAGCGGCGGGCTGGCCTTAGTATTGTTGAGTAGAGCGATACAACAATCGATTTATTTCGCCACTAATGTTTAGATATTTTCACCATAACCCCTCATCCGGAGCCCTCATGCGTATTCCCTCGATGACCGCCCTGCGTGCACTGGATGCCGTCGCGCGGCTGGGCAGTGTCTCCGCCGCCGCCCAGGAACTGAGCCTTACCCGCAGCGCCATCAGCCACCAGATCAGCAGCCTGGAGGAGAGCCTGGGCTTTGTCCTGACCGAGCGTATCGGCCGCGGCATCGGCCTCACCTACCGAGGCGAGCGTTACGCCCGCGAGGTGCACCGCATCCTCTCCAATCTGGAAGAAGCCGGCCGCCGCCTGGATGACCAGGAAATCTCCGGCCGGCTCTGCGTCAGCTGCAATCCCGGTTTCGCCACCTACTGGCTGTGCCACCACATCGGCAGCTTCCTGCGGGAATACCCGCAGATCCAGTTGCAGCTGATTTCGCCGCGCACGCCGGACGATGTGAGCAGCGCCAACGTCGACCTGTTCATCGCCTACGGCATCGGGGACTGGCCCGATATGACGGTGGACCAGATCGTCGCGCTGCGCTTCTTCCCGGTGTGCAGCCCGCGTCTGATCAACGCCATGGGCGGCCTGAAGAGTCCCCAGGAGCTCCGCGACGTTCCCTTGCTGCACATGAGCGACTACAGCGACTGGCGCGTCTGGCTGGCCGCCGCCGGCGCCTCCGGGCTGGACGTGGGCCGTGGCATTGTCTTTTCCGACGCCCACTGCGCCCAGTCCGCCTGCATCGCCGCCCAGGGCGTGGCCATGGGCGACAACCTGATCAGCGGCGACGCCCTGGCCCGAGGCCTGCTGGTGCGCCCCTTCGAGATCGCCATCGACTCCCACCGTGGCTACTACCTGGTGGCCGACCCGCAGAAGGCCGACCGCCCTGCTGTGCAGGCTTTCAGCAATTGGGTGAAGACCCAGCTGCAGGCCTCGACCCAGATCTGGCAGGAGCATCGTTGAATCGCGTTACGCCATGACGTAAGCGACAGTCCGTAGGATGGATGCTAATCCGGCCCGTAAATGTCCAAAAAAACTAAACATTCATGCTGAAATAAATCGATTGTTGTAGCGCTGGCTTTGACAATAATGGCCAAAAAACGCCCAATCCGGGCTCGTCCGCGAGCCCGGCCCAACCAGGGGAGACACCAGCGTGCCCAGCAGTCAGGCCATCCAGCTCAGTGCCCAGGGGATCAGGAAGCAGTACGGACATTTCACCGCCCTGGACGGCATCGATCTGGACATCCGCCAGGGTGAATTCCTCACCCTGCTCGGCCCCTCCGGCTCGGGCAAGACCACCTTGCTGATGATCCTCGCCGGCTTCCTCGAAGCCACCTCCGGCACGCTGATGGAGAACGGCGTCGACATCAGCCGTCGCCCCGCGGAAAAGCGCAATTTCGGCATGGTGTTCCAGGGCTATGCCCTGTTCCCGCACATGAGCGTGGAAGACAACGTCGCCTACCCGCTGCGCATCCGGGGTATGAAACCGGAGGAACGCCAGCGCCGGGTCAAGCACATCCTCGACGTGGTGGGCCTCGGTGCCCATATGAAGAAGAAGCCGTCGGAGCTCTCTGGCGGCCAGCAGCAGCGTGTCGCCATCGCCCGCGCCCTGGTGTTCGAGCCGGACCTGCTGCTGCTCGACGAGCCCCTCTCGGCGCTGGACAAGAACCTGCGCGAGCAGCTCCAGGCCGAACTGCAGCGCATCCACCGCCAGGTGGGCACCAGCTTCGTCTTCGTCACCCATGACCAGGGCGAGGCCCTGGCGCTGTCGACCCGCATCGCCATCTTCAACCAGGGCCGTCTGGCCCAGGTGGATACGCCGGAAGACATCTACGACCGGCCCAACAGCCGCTTCGTCGCCGAATTCCTCGGCAAGATGAACCTCTTCCCGCTGGCCGACGTGACCCGTAATGGCGCCCATGCCAGCGGCCGCTGCGGCGACAGCCATCTCCATGCCGCCGCACCCCAGGTCCTGGGTGGCCAGCCGCTGTTGCTGGCCGTGCGTCCCGAGCACATGGACCTGCACACCGAACGTCCCGATCTCAGTGGCCACAACGTGGTGCCCGCGCACCTCACCGAGAAGGTCTACCAGGGCGCCAGTACGCACCTCGCGCTCAAGGTCGGCATGGACCTGCCTGCCATCAACCTGGCGGTGCCCGGCAACCACCCGGGCGCCCAGCTGGCCAGCGGCACGCCGGTCTGGCTGAGCTGGCCGGTGCAACGAAGCTTCCTGCTGGAAGCCTGATCCCGCCCCACAGCGTTTCCCTACAACAACAATCGGCCTGCCCCAACGGAGCGGGCCACGCGAGGACTTGCCAATGAGCCAGGAACATCAACGCGACTGCATCGAAATCCTCATCGAGAAAGCCCGTGGCGGCCAGATCAACCGCCGTACCTTCATCCAGGCCATGGGCTTGCTGGCGGCCGCGCCGCTCGCCATGCGCAGTGGCATCAGCTGGGCGTCGGACGGCAAGCCGCTGGTGGTGGTGAACTGGGGTGGCGACGCCCTCGACGCCTTCCGCCGCGCCTGGACCGATAGCTTCAGCCAGAGCACCGGCATCCAGGTGCGCATCGACGGCACCGGTCCCACTGAAGGCGCCATCCGCTCACAACTGGCCAGCGGCAAGCCCAGCTGGGACGTGGTGGACGTTGAAAGCTTCAGCGCCATGACCCTGGGCCGCGACAAGATCCTCCAGCCCCTGGACTACGGCGTCATCCAGCGCGGCCAGGTAGCCTCCGGCCTGTCCCATGACTACGGCATCGCCGGCTACCTGTTCAGCTATGTGATGGCCTGGGACAGCGAGCAGTTCGGTGACCAGGGCCCGGCCACCTGGGCGGATTTCTGGAACGTGGAGAAATTCCCCGGCAAGCGCACCCTCTACAAGTGGATGAACGGCATGCTGGAAGCCGCCTTGCTGGCCGACGGCGTGCCCGCCGACCAGCTCTACCCGCTGGACGTGGCGCGCGCCCTGCGCAAGATCGACGAGATCAAGCCGCACGTCCTGTCCTTCTGGAGCTCGGGCGCGGAAAGCCAGCAGCTGCTGATCGAAGGCGAAGTCTCGGTAGGCGCCATCTGGAGCACCCGCGCCAAGCTGCTCGCCGAAGACAGCGAGGGCCGCGTCCGCTGGGGCTATGACAATGCCTTCCTCAACTCCAGCAGCTGGGCGGTACTCCAGAACAACCCCGGCGGCAGCCAGGAGGCCATGCGCTTCATCCAGCACGCGCTGCAGCCCGAGGGCCAGCTGAAGCTGTTCGAACTGCTGGGTAACGGCCCGTCCAACAGCGCCACCCAGAAGCTGATGACGGCGGAACAGCGCGAGGCCGACTGCGCGTCCGAGGAAAACTTCAAAAAGCAGATCTTCCTCAACACCGAGTGGTACGCCGACCACTACGCCACCACCCTGGAACAGTACCTGACCCACCTTTCCAAGTGAGCCGCCGCGCATGAGCACAACCCACTCCGCCAACCTGGAGCGCAGCCTGCTGCTGATCCCCCTGCCCCTGCTGCTGGTGGTCTTCTACCTGCTGCCGTTCCTCGGCGTGGTGGGTTGGAGCTTCACCCTGCCGGAGCCCGGCATCGAGCAGTACCAGCGCATCGCCACCGATCCCGCGATCCACGACATGCTCTGGCGCACCCTGCGCCTGTGCCTGACGGTCAGCACCCTGGCGCTGGTCATCGGTTACCTGCTGGCCTACTGCTGGGTGTTCAGCCCGCCGTTCTGGCAACGCATGGTGGAGATCTGCATCTTCATCCCGTTCTGGATCTCGGTGCTGGTGCGGGCCTTCGGCTGGCTGATCGCCCTGCGCAGCAACGGCGTGCTGAACGGCGGGCTGATGGGCCTCGGCCTGATCGATTCGCCGCTGCAGCTGACCCGCAACGAGACGGGCGTGGTCATCGGCATGCTCCACTTCATGGTGCCGTACGCCCTGTTCCCGCTGCTTTCCAGCATGCGCCAGCTCGACCAGCGTGTGCTGCTGGCCTCCCGTGGCCTCGGTGCCGGGGCGCTGCGCACCTTCTGGCAAGTGCTGCTGCCGCAGACCGTGCCGGGCCTGCTGGGCGCCTTCATCATGGTCTTCGTGTTCTGCCTGGGCTTCTTCATCACCCCGGTGCTGCTGGGCGGCGGGCAGACGGTGATGATTGCCGAGTACGTCTTCCTGCAGATGTTCCAGACCAGCAACTGGGGCCTGGGCGCCGCCCTCAGCGTGGTCCTGCTGGCCCTGGTCAGCGCGCTGATCTGGCTGCTGCTGCGCATAACCCGTGTCAACCGACTGGTGGGCTGATCGACCATGAATACACATCAAACGGGCCTTTCCACCCGCCTGCTGGCCACCCTGGCCATGGCCTTCATGCTGTTCCCGCTGCTGACGGTCATTCCGGTGTCCTTCACCAGCAAGCGCTACCTGTCCATGCCCAACGGCAGTTGGTCGCTGCGCCACTATGAGGCCCTGCTGGGCAATCCGGAGTGGATGGCGAGCATCCTCCAGAGCCTGGGCATCGCTTTGGCCACCAGCATCATCGCCACCGCCCTGGCGGTGAGCTTCAGCCTCGGCATCTGGTACCTGCGCTCGCGCCTGGCCACGGTGCTGATCGGACTGGTGCTGCTGCCCATGGCCATCCCGCCGGTGATCTCGGCCCTGGTCCTCTACTTCATGGAGACCAACCTCGGCCGCATCGCCCCCGGCTTCGGCTACGACACGCTCCCCGGCGTGGTCATCGCCCACGTGGTGATGGTGGTGCCCTACGGCGTGGTGACCATGCTGGTGGCGCTGAGCCAGATCGACCGACGCATCGAACTGGCCTCCCGCAACCTGGGGGCCAGCCTGATGCAGACCACCTTCCTGGTGGTGATGCCGAACCTCAAGCTGGGCATCGCTTCGACTGCCCTGCTGAGCTTTGCGCTGTCCTGGGAGGAAGTGGCGGTGACGCTGTTCATCACCAGCGTCGACGTCAACACCCTGCCCCGCCGCATCTGGGGCGGTCTGCGGGACAACGTCGACCCCAGCGTGGCAGCCATCTCGGTGCTGCTGATCGGTATCACCCTGCTGGTGCTCTGTGCGCGGTTGCTGTTGCAGTACGTGGCAGCGCGCAAGGCCAGGGAGGCAGCAGGTTCAGCGGCGACGGCGCCGGCCTGATGCGAAAAAGCCCGGACAATGTCCGGGCTTTTTGTTTTGCGATGGCACATTGGGGCAATGAGTCCTGTAGGGGCGAATCCATTCGCCAACCGAACCGCCGGTTCGGCCTTCAAGACCTCAGGGGGCAGCTTCGCCGCCCTTGGCGAATGAATTCGCCCCTACAAGGCCTATCGGCCCATCAATCGCGGAACGACGGATCGATCCGATCCAGCCGGCGCAGCTCCGCTTTCCAGACGAGGTCCACGCTTTCCAGGTGATAGCGCTCGTTGTTCAACTGGCGCGCGGTGAATTCGCAGGCCTCGTGGTCCGGCACGATCAGCGGCCGGCCGGCCTTCATGGCTGCCAACTGGATGCGGCAGGCCTGGTCCAGGTAGTACATCAGGAAGTAGGCCTCGGCGACGCTGCGCCCCACGGTGAGCAGGCCGTGGTTGCGCAGGATCATGGCCTTGCTGCTGCCCAGGGCGTCGACGATGCGCTGGCGTACCTCCAGGTCCAATGGCACGCCTTCGTAGTCGTAGTAAGCGAGGCGGTTGTAGAAGGTCATGTTGGTCTGGTTCAGCGGCAACAGCCCTTCTTCCAGGGCCGCCACCGCCATGCCGGCCAAGGTGTGGGTGTGCATCACGCAGACGGCGTCGTGGCGGTTCATGTGGACGGCGCTGTGGATGGTGAAACCGGCGGGATTCACCTCGGGAGAATCGGCGCTCAACGTGTTGCCGTCGACATCGATCGCCACCAGGTTGGAGGCGCTGATTTCCTCCGGTAGCAGGCCGTACTGGTTGATCAGGAAGACAGGCTCTTCCCCGGGCAGGCGCACCGAGATATGGGTGAAGACCTGGTCGCTCCAGCCATTCAGATCCAGCAGGCGGTACGCGGCAGCAAGGTCAGTGCGCAGTGCTTGTTCGGTGGTCGTGTTCATCGGTTCTCCCGCAGGCAAATGACGTGGTCAAAGGCGGCCAGCCTAGGACCGCTTGTTGACCGCGGGATATCGATTTATCTTGCTGCCACTCATTCCAAAACGTAATGAACTGCCATGCGCCGACACCTGCCCAGCATGATTTCGCTCACCTGCTTTGCCGCGTTCGCCCGGCACATGAGCGTCACCCGCGCCGCCGAGGAACTCAGCCTGACCCAGGGCGCCGTCAGCCGGCAGATCAAGAACCTGGAAGACCTGCTCGGCCAGCCCCTGGTGGAGAAGGTGCGCCAGCGCCTGCTGCTCACCGAGGAAGGCCGTCGCTATGTGGAGGAAATCAGCCCCCTGCTGGACCAGCTGGAAGCCGCTACCCAGCTCATCAGCGGCAAGGGAGCGGGTCGTCTGCGCGTCGGTGCCGAACCCTCGCTCACCACCCGTTGGCTACTGCCCAGGCTCAAGGACTACGGGCAACTGCACCCTGAAGTCGAACTGCAGGTGATGAACGACCTGCACCGCCTCTACGAACAGCTGGAAGGTTTTGAACTCGCCATCCTCTTTGGCGACGGCCACTGGCCCGGGTTCGACGCGCAGCGGCTGATGACGGGTGAGATGGTCGCGGTCTGTACACCGGCGCTGTTGCAGCGCCATGGCCCCATCGTCGAACGGCGGGACATCCTGCGCTATCCCCTGCTCCACCACAGCGCCCTGAGTGCCCAGGGCAAGTCCTCCACCCAGATCTGGCTGCTCAGCGCCGGGCTGACCCCAAGGGAGATCGATGCCCTGCCCGGCCAGCGCCTGGAGCACTTCCAGTTCGTGCTGGATGCGGCCCTGCACGGGCTCGGCGTCACGGTGCTGCCGCGCTACTTCGTCGCACCGGAACTGGAAGAGGGCCGGCTGGTGGTCGCCAGCCAGGAGCCGCTGCTGTCTGGGGATTACTACCTGGTGGTGCCGGAGGGCTGTCGGGATCGCAACGTGTTGGCATTCGCAGATTGGTTGCTCGGGGCGAATAACCTGTAGGGGCGAATTCATTCGCCAATCGGACCGAAGGTTCGGCCTCAGGGCCTCAGGGAGCAGCTTCGCCGCCCTTGGCGAATGAATTCGCCCCCACAGAAGAGCGCCCCTACGCCGGGTCAGCACTGCAGCGCCGTCGACTCCCGCGCCACCAGTTCGCTGCCCACATCCACCTGCGAGTTCCACTCGCCCTCGCCACGGATGCGCTGGCACAGCAGTTCCACCGTGGCATTGGCCACCCGCTCGGCGGGAATGCGCACGCTGGTCAGCGACGGCATCGCCACCCGGGCGATGGGCAGATCACCGAAGCCGCAGATGCCCAGTTGGTCCGGCACCCGGATGCCCAGGCGCTGGCAGGTGAAGAGCGCACCGATGGCGGGCATGTCGTTGGTGAAGAAGGCGCCATCGCAGTCGATCTCGCCACGGGCAAAGCGTTGGATCACGTCCACGCCGTCGTCGATATGGGGTACGGGCGAGGTGTTCAACCGCAGCGGCTCGATGCCCAGCCCGTCCCACACCGCCTGGCGAAAACCGGCGAAACGCAGGTTTTCCCGCGCGTCGTCGTAGCCGAAGAAAGCCGGTTTGCGGTAGCCGCATTCCACCAGGTGACGCCCGGCCGCGGCGCCGGCGGCCCAGTTGGAGAAACCCACCACCTGCCCCACCGGTTGCCGGGGTACATCGCCTTCGGGCAAGTCCCAGAGTTCGATCAGGGGAATGTCGGTGGACTGGAGCAGTTCCAGGGTTTCCGGCGCGTGATAACCATAGGCGAGGATCAGGCCGTCCAGTTGGCGGCCGAGGAAGGCCCGCAGCAGCTTGCCCTCTTCCTCCTGGGAGAATCGCGTTTCACCGATCAGCAAGTGAAAGCCTGCCCGCGCCAGCCCCTGCTGAAGGACTTCGATGGTGGTGGCGAGGATGGGGTTGGTGATGGTGGTGATCAGCGCACCGATGATGCCGCTGCGCCGGGTCACCAATTGGCTGGCGGCCAGGTTGGGCACATAGCCCAGTTCGCGCACCGCCTGCTCGACCTTCTGCCGGGTCTGCTCCGAGACCATGTCCGGCTTGGACAGGGCGCGGGATACCGTCATCCCGGAAACTCCGGCCAGCCGGGCGACATCCTGCAGGGTGGGTTTGCTCTTGGTGGACATCCTGGCCTCGTGCGTCTATCGGGGAGGGGCATTATCCCTGAACAGCCCATGTCGAAGCGATTCCCGGCCTGTAGGAGCGATTTCAATCGCCAAGCGAGCCGCAGGTTCGCCCTGCTGCCTGCCAGGGGGCGGCTACGCCGCCCTTGGCGAATGAATTCGCCCCTACCAGGAAGGTTTCGCCTTCACCCATGTGCGAAGGCTTTCCCCGATTACTGCAGGAACTCCGCGTGCTCCCACACCTCGATCACAGTCGGGCGGTCAGCCTTTGCGGCTGTCTTCAGCAGCTCGGCCAGATGTTCCAGGCTCTCGGCCTTCTCGGCATTGCAGCCGAAGGCGCGGGCCAGGCCCTGGAAGTCCGGGGTGTAGATGTCGACGCCGATGGTGGGAATGTCACGGTTCTTCATGTAGCGCTTGATCTCGCCGTAACCGCTGTTGTTCCACAGCAGCACGATGATGGGCGCGCCGGCTTCCACGGCGGAGGCCAGTTCCGGCAGGGTGAACTGGATGCCACCGTCGCCGATCAGGGCAATCACCGGGCGTTCCGGGGCAGCCAGCTTGGCGCCCACGGCGGCCGGCAGCCCGTAGCCGAGGGTGCCGTAGCCGGTGGCGGAGTTGAACCAGCTGCGGGGGCGCGTGGCTTCGAACAGGTGGTTGCCGGAGTACACGGGTTGGGTGGAGTCGCCGGCGACGATCAGGTCCGGCAGGGTCTGCTGGAGAGTTTCCAGCACCTTGCGCTGGCCGTTCCAGGATTCCGGCCACTGGGCATCCAGTTGCTCACGGACGGCGGCGGCGCGCTTGGAGCCCGCGCTGTCTGCGCTGAAGGCGGCACCGGCGCCCACGGCATCGGCCAGGGCGGCCAGGGCCTTGCGGGCATCGCTGAGGATGGCCAGGTCAGCCGGGTAATTGCGGTTCAACTGCTCAGGATCGATGTCGACGCGGATCAACGGGCTTTCGATGCGGAAGTTGCCATCGAACACCACGTCATAGTCGGTCTCGCCCAGCTCGGTGCCGATGGCCAGGATCAGGTCGGACTCCAGCACCATCTGGCGCACCGGCACCCAGGCCTGGTTGCAGCCCAGTGCCAGCGGGTGGCCCTTGGGCAGCACGCCCTTGGCGTTGATGGTGTAGGCAGTCGGGGCATCCAGGGCTTCCACCAGGCGCTGGGCCTCGGCGCCGGCGTCGGCACAGCCGCCACCCAGCAGCACCAGCGGGCGCTTGGCCGCCTTGAGCATCCCGGCAGCGCGGGCGATGGCGTCGGCGCACGGGGCCGGACGGCTCGGCTGCGCGCCCAGCTTGCGGCTCACGTGGTCCGCCGGGGCGGTGATCACGTCAATCGGGATCTCGATGTGCACCGGGCGCGGACGGGAGCCGTTGAACACGGCGAAGGCGCGGGACAGCACTTCCGGCAGCTCGTCGGGGCGCATCAGGGTGTGGCTGAAGGCGGCGACGCCGGAGACCAGATTGCGCTGGGAGGGCAGCTCATGGAGGCGGCCGCCGCCCATGCCCAGTTGCTCGGTGTTGTTGACGCTGGAGATCACCAGCATGGGGATGGAATCGGCGTAGGCCTGGCCCATGGCGGTGGTGATGTTGGTCATGCCC
The DNA here is from genome assembly GCF_000949385.2 of Pseudomonas sp. LFM046. Lineage (NCBI taxonomy): Bacteria > Pseudomonadati > Pseudomonadota > Gammaproteobacteria > Pseudomonadales > Pseudomonadaceae > Pseudomonas > Pseudomonas sp. LFM046. The sequence continues at coordinate 3,169,546 of NZ_JYKO02000001.1, forward strand.
GGACCGGTGATGATGAAGCACACGCCCGGTTTGCCGGAAACACGGGCATAGCCGTCGGCCATGAAGCCGGCGCCCTGCTCGTGGCGCGGCGTCACGTGACGGATGCGGGTGTTGGGCAGGCCGCGATACAGCTCGACCGTGTGCACACCAGGGATACCGAACACGGTATCCACGCCAAAGCCTTCCAGCAGCTCAACCAGCAGCTCTCCGCAGGTCAACATGGGCAGTCCTCCAAAGGAAATCAGGTTTCGAATGGCGGGCACTCTAACATGGCGATGTTAGCGTTAACATCACTTTTGTCGGAATTGTCTGACAGGGTCTTTCTGCTGAGGTGGAAACTGGGTTGTGGGGGCGCATTCATCCGCCCCCACAGGGGTGAGGCGACTGTGCGCTAGCCCAGGAACAGCTTGCAGGCCGGGTTGTCGCTTTCGTCCCAGTACGGATAGCCGATCTCGTCCAGCGCGGCGCGGACGTCCGCCCGCTCCTCCGGCGGCACCGCGAGGCCCGCCAGCACGCGGCCGTCGGCGGCGCCATGGTTGCGGTAATGGAACAGGGTGATGTTCCAGCGCCCGCCCAGCTTGTTGAGGAAGTTGAACAAGGCGCCGGGGCGCTCGGGGAACTCGAAGCGCAGCAGCATCTCATCGCCGATCTGCGGCGCATGGCCGCCCACCATGTGGCGCACGTGCAGCTTGGCCAGCTCGTTATCGGTCAGGTCCAGCACCGGGAATCCCTGGGCTTGCAGGTTTTCAACCAGCACCGCGCGGGGATCGTTGACCGGATGGGTCTGCACGCCGACGAAGATGTGCGCCTCGTCCCCGGAGCTGTAGCGATAGTTGAACTCGGTGATCTGACGACGGCCCAGGGCCTCACAGAACGCCTTGAAAGCCCCCGGCCGCTCCGGCAGCGTCACGGCGATGATCGCCTCGCGCTTCTCCCCCAGTTCGGCGCGCTCGGCCACGTGGCGCAGGCGGTCGAAGTTGATGTTGGCGCCGGAATCGATGGCGACCAGGGTCTGGCCATTGACGCCCTCGCGCTCCACGTACCGCTTGATCCCGGCCACGGCGAGCGCGCCGGCAGGCTCGGTGATGGAGCGGGTGTCGTCGTAGATGTCCTTGATCGCGGCGCAGATCTCGTCGGTGCTGACCGTCAGCACCTCGTCGACGAAGTGCCGGCAGACGTCGAAGTTGTGCGCGCCGATCTGGGCCACCGCCACCCCATCGGCAAACAGCCCCACCTGGTTCAGCACCACGCGCTCGCCCGCGGCCAGGGCCGCCTGCAGACAGTTGGAATCCTCGGGCTCGACGCCGATCACCTTGATCTCGGGGCGCAAGTACTTCACGTAGGCGGCGATGCCGGCAATCAGGCTGCCGCCGCCCACGGGCACGAAGATGGCGTCCAGCCGGCCCGCGTGCTGACGCAGGATTTCCATGGCCACGGTGCCCTGCCCGGCAATCACATCCGGGTCGTCGTAGGGCGGCACGAAGGTGAGGCCCTGCTCCTCCGCCAGTTTCAGCGCATGGGCCAGGGCATCGGGGAAGGCATCGCCGTGGAGCACCACCTTGCCGCCACGGGAGCGCACGCCCTGCACTTTCAGCTCCGGGGTGGTGCGCGGCATCACGATGGTCGCCTTCACCCCCAGCTCCCGCGCCGCCAGGGCCAGGCCCTGGGCATGGTTGCCGGCCGAGGCGGCGATCACCCCGCGCGCCCGTTCCTCGTCGCTCAGTTGCACCACGCGGTTGTAGGCGCCGCGAATCTTGAAGGAGAACACCGGCTGCAGGTCCTCGCGCTTGAGCAGCACCTGGTTGCCCAGGCGCTCGGTGAGCTGGCGGGCGGGCTGCAGGGGCGTCTCGATGGCGACGTCATACACCGGCGCCGCGAGGATCTTGCGCACGTAGTGCTTGAGCAGGCTGTCGCGCTCGTCCAGCGGGCGCTCGGTCAGGGGGACGGCGGATCGGGTGGTGAAGGTGGTCATGCTGGGCTCCTGGTTTCGATCTTGGCGCCCAGGAGACAGAAGGAAAAAACCCGCCTCGAGGGCGGGTTTCTGTTTGGTCGTCGGCTAACCCGCCACTGCTGGAATGGCGGTAATAATCGAGGGGCCGGACAACCAAGGGAATTGATTCATGGCGGGCAATCTAGAGGGGCGGAGTCCTTCAGGTCAAGCGGCAATTTCGGATAGGCGAAAAGAATTCATCCTTCAGACGTGATCCCGGACCACCCGCAATTCGGCGGCATCCTGGTTCATCCGCTGGATCACATTGAACAACTGCTCCTTCAGGGCCTGGTCGCCGATGCGGTCGGCGGCGCGCATCACGGCAATGGCAGCCGCTTCGTTGTTCATGGCCACTGCATCCAGGGTCTTGCGAAAGTTTCTTACGGTACGCGTCACGACTGGGGTCCTTCCTTAAGCTGCGAACACCCTATTGGATAATTATTTCCTTTTGATTTCATCGACTTGGATCAACGCATCCGTCCGACGAAATTGACGTCGCCCCGGTCATTCACCAAGCTACCCCGCTTTGAATCACTCACCAGGAACACCACGACGTGATTGCCCTCTCCTTCCGTCGGGGCCGGCTGGCGCTGTGCGTCGCCGCCCTGCTCTCGCTGGTCGCCGGTTGCGACAAGGAACCCGCGAAACCCATACAACCCAAGGTCGAGACCTACACCCGGGCGACCTGGGAAGAGCTGCCCGCCACCAACGACGCCGACCTCCTGGCCGGTTTCAACGCCTGGCGCTCGGCTTGCGCCCGACTGGCCCGTGACCCGATCTGGGCGGCCCCCTGCGGCAGCGCCGGCCAGGTGCCGGAAGACCCCACTGCCGTCCGCGCCTGGCTCAAGGCCCAACTGGACGTCTACAGTCTGCGCAACGCCCACAACAGCCCGCAGGGCCTGATCACCGGCTACTACGAACCGGTCTATGCCGGCAGCCTGAGACGCACCAAGGAAACCGAGGTACCGGTGTACGGCACCCCGGAAGACATGATCATCGTCGCCCTGGACAGCCTCTACCCGGAACTCAAGGGCAAGCGCCTGCGCGGGCGCCTGGAAGGCCGCGTGCTCAAGCCCTATGACGACGCCGCCACCATCCGCGCCAACGGCGTCAAGGCGCCGGTACTGGCCTGGCTCTCCGACCCCATGGACCTGCAATTCCTGCAGATCCAGGGCTCCGGGCGTATCCAGTTGGAGAACGGCCGCCAACTGCGCATCGGCTACGCCGACCAGAACGGTCACCCCTACCGCCCGGTGGGCCGCTGGCTGGTGGAACAGGGCCTGCTGAAGCAGGAAGACGTCAGCATGAGCAGCATTCGCGACTGGGCCAGGGCCAACCCGCAGCGGGTCCAGGAGCTGCTCGCGACCAACCCGAGCTATGTGTTCTTCGGCCTCAATCCGGACAGCAACGAAGGTCCTCGCGGGTCCCTCAACGTGCCCCTGACCGCCGGCTACAGCGTGGCCATCGACCGCAAGGTGATCCCGCTGGGCAGCCTGCTCTGGCTCTCCACCACCCGCCCCGACGGCAGCCCGGTCACTCGTCCGGTGGCTGCCCAGGACACCGGCGGCGCCATCGCAGGTGAAGTGCGCGCCGACCTCTTCTGGGGCACCGGCGCCGAAGCCGGCGAACTGGCCGGCAACATGAAGCAGGCGGGGCAACTCTGGATGCTCTGGCCGAAGGGCGCGCCGTTGCCCGGCGCAGCCACTGCGCCAGCACAGGGGGGCAAATCATGAGCCTGGTCATCCGCGCGGAAGCGCCCGCCGATATCCCCGCCATCGAAGCCCTGACCGTCGCCGCATTTGCCCAGGCGCCCCACAGCAGCGGCACCGAGCAGTTCATCGTCAACGGCTTGCGGCGTGCCGGGCAGCTGTCGCTGTCCCTGGTGGCGGAGGACGGCGGCGAGCTCGTCGGCCACGTGGCCCTGTCGCCGGTGCGCATCTCCTCCGGAGCCACGAGCTGGTACGGCCTGGGCCCCATTTCCGTGGCGCCGGCACGCCAGGGTGCGGGCATCGGTTCCCGCCTCATGGGCGCCGCCCTGGCCGGATTGCGTGAGCTTGGGGCGGAAGGCTGCGTGCTGCTGGGCGACCCCGCCTACTACAGCCGTTTCGGCTTCATCGTGCGCCCGGGCCTGGTGCTGCCCGGCGTGCCTGCGGAGTATTTCCAGGCCTTCTCGTTCAGCGGCGAATGGCCCGTGGGGGATGTCAGCTATCACCTGGCGTTCGAAGCCACTGACTGAAACCCCATCTGATTAGGTATAAGAGAGCTTTGCGCAAAGGAAGGCGCCAACCGATTCGGTCAGTACGGGGGCAGCCATGAGAGACGACGCCGAAACCACCCACGAGGTCTACAAAGCGCTACTGGAGTCCACCCGGGCGATCCCCTGGAAGATCGACTGGAAGACCATGACCTTTGCCTACATCGGTCCGCAGATCGAAGCGTTGCTGGGCTGGAGCCAGTCCAGTTGGGTTGGCGTCAATGACTGGGCCGAGCGCATGCACCCCGATGACCGCGATGCCGTGGTCGCCTTCTGCGTCGCCCAGTCCCAGGCGGGCACCGACCACGAAGCGGACTACCGTGCCCTCACCCCCCAGGGCGACTACGTCTGGATTCGCGACGTGGTGCACGTCATGCGCAATGCCGAGGGCGAGGTGGAAGCCCTGGTCGGCTTCATGTTCGACATCAGCGAGCGCAAGAAGGCCGAGCAGCAGCTCATCGACCTGCAGAAGCAACTGGAGGAGTACTCCTACCAGGACGGCCTGACCGGCGTGGCCAACCGGCGCATGTTCGACTCCATGCTGGACATGGAATGGGCCAACGCCCAGCGCACCGGCGAGCCGCTGTCGCTGATCCTGCTCGATATCGACTACTTCAAGCAGTACAACGACCACTACGGCCATATCCAGGGCGATGACTGCCTGAGAAGCGTGGGCAAGGCACTGAAGAACGCCGCCATCCGCCCCCGGGACTTCGTCGCTCGCTTTGGCGGGGAAGAGTTCGTGCTGATCCTCCCGGCCACCGACGAACCCGCCGCCCGCCAGGTGGCCGAGCGCTGCCGCAAGCTGATCCGCGAACAGTGCATCCCCCACGAGAAATCCGGGGTCGCCTCGCTCCTGACCATCAGCCTGGGCGTCGGCACCCTGGTTCCCAGCCACCAGGACCAGCCCTTGCCCTTCATCCAGGCCGTGGACAAGCTGCTCTATCAGGCCAAGCAGCGCGGGCGCGACCGCCTGGAGTCGGCCCACTTTGGCGGCCGCCGGGACCTGGCCCAGAAACGAGAAGGCGAAGGTCACTGACCTTCGCCCATGCTCGCGTGCGACGACTGACCCGCTACATCGACAGCAGGTGCCCCGCCCTCGGGGCCGCGTGGCCCTGCAGCACCTGCTGGTAGATCGCCTCCACGGCCGCCGGTCCGTGCCCATATTCCAGGTCCATCCACTGCTGGGCGTAGCCCGCGAAGGCGCGCCAGCGATCCACCATGGCCTGTTGGAAGGCCTGGTTGCCCACCTTGTGGATCAGCTTCTGCGCCTCGGTCGGGGCGAAGAACATCGTGGGCTTCGGTCCCGGCATGTCCGGCGAGCGCCCTTGGCGCTGGTCCCAGTGGGCGGCGCCCACCAGGCAGCTGTACTTCAGCTCTGAACCCAGCTTGCGGTGGACCTGGTCCAGCAACGGGCCGTTGCCGGCGAAATCCACCAGTACCGACGGGACATTGCCCGGAAGCTGGTCCAGCTCGTCGTAGCCCAGCACCCGGTCATAGCACTTTAGCGCCTCGACGAAAGCCCGATTTCCCGGAGAGGTCAGGCCGATCACCTGATAGTCCATGCCCCGGCCCTTCCGGCTGCGGTTCAGCAGATAGGCCATGCCGATGGCGGTCTTGCTCGACGCGCTGGTCACCACCACGTCATGGGCACCGAAGAACTGCTCCGCGGCCAGAAAGCCGTCCAGCAGGAAGGAGGTGGTGAACAGCGGACGCAGGAGCATCTGCAACGCCTCGTCATCCTCGTGATAGAGGGCGTCGTTGGCGCAGTTCAGATAATGGTTGTAGAGCGGCGGCAAGGCCTGCCGATGGGGCGCCGCATCCACGAAGCCGTTGGGACGCACCTTGTCCGGCGTGACCCGGAGATGGGTGGACATGGGGTAGTAGCCGAAGAAGCGCTGGCCGATCTCCAGCTCCGGGCAGTGGGACTGCACCACTTCGGCAAAGCCCCAGACGGGGATGATCCCCATCCCTTCTTCGCCGGTGGGAAAGAATTGCCAATAGCCCAGGGTCTCGCCCAGCGCGGCATAGGTGATGTTGTTGGCGGTGAAGGCAAAGCGGTCGACCCGCAGCAGCGCCTGCCCCTGCCCCAGGTCGCCGGCCTTCAGCAGGCCCTCACGAACCCGGCACTCGGTAATCCGGTCGCGCTTGACCAGCAGATCCAGGGTGGTGCCCATCGATGCTCTCCTTCGGCTGAACCTTCATCCCCGCGCAGGCCTGCCCCGCGCCGTGCACACCAGCATAGTCGCGCAGCAGCGAGCGGCCAGGGCATCATTCCGACTTCCGGACGAGCCTGTGAAGCAGGCCGACTACCAGTCATCGGGCAAGGTTACGCCGGGTCCGGAATCCGCAGTTCGGTCTCCTCGCCCAGCAGCCAGGCGCGGTTGAGGTCGGCACAGGCGTGCAGGTACTCCGCCACCAGGGTGATGCGCTTCAGCCGGCGCAGGTCCTCGCTGTAGTACATCCAGAACTGCCGGGTGACTTCCACATCAGCGGGCAGCACGGCCTGCAAGCGCGGGTCGCCGGCCACCAGGAAGCACGGCAGGATCGCCAGCGCCCGCCCCTGCAGCGCCGCCTGGTACTGGGCGATGACGCTGGTGCTGCGCAACTGACTCACGGCGCCGGGCAGCAGGTCGTTCAGGTAAAGCAGCTTGGGACTGAACGCCAGGTCTTCCACGTAGGTGATGAAGGGATGCCCGGCCAGGTCCTCCCGCGTCTGGATCGGCGGATGCTTCGCCAGGTACTCGGGCGAGGCATAGAGGCGCAGGCGGTAATCACAGAGTTTCGAGCAGACATAAGGCCCACGCTCCGGCCGTTCGAGGGTGATGGCGATGTCCGCCTCGCGGCGGGACAGGCTGACGAAGTGCGGAACCGGCAGGATGTCCGCCGAAATATGCGGATAACGCTCCAGGAAGCGGCTCATCTGCGCGGTCACGAAATAGGAGCCGAAGCCCTCGGTGCAGCCGATGCGCACATGCCCCGACAACCCCAGGCGTGTGCCCGACACCTGCTCGCACGCCGCCTGCAGCGTGCTCTCCAGGGTCTCGGCGTGCCCCAGCAGGCGCTGCCCCTCGACCGTGAGCACGAAGCCCGCCGCGCGTGACTTCTCGAACAGCAGCGCCCCCAACGCCTGCTCCAGGGCGCGCACCCGCCGCGACACCGTCGTGTAGTCCACACCCAGCCGGCGAGCCGCGCCGCTGGCGGTCCGGGTGCGGGCCACCTCCAGGAAAAAGCGCAAGTCGTCCCACTTCACCTGGTCGAGGGTGGGGCTTTTTTGCATGTTCATTTGGATATTTGCCAGGTCAATGGTGGATGAATGCCTCTATGTACGCATGCCCGGTGCAGGGTGGCCAAGGGATTTCTGTGCGGCGGCCTCAGGTCAGCGAGCCTACGGCTTCAGCCCTCCCCCGTTATCCCGCGCGCCATGGCTATGACTTTTTTGCACATCGCACCGGTTTTTCTGCGCGTTCTTATCTGATTCACGCCTACCTATACTCGATCCAACAGGCCGGCCACTGTCCGGCAAGACCCGACAAGAACAATCAAGGGCACTCACGATGACCAACAACTGCCTCCCCTTCCTTGCCGCCCGTGACTTCCTGCTGGCCCACCGCACCGACTACGACACCGCCGTGCGCGATTTCCGTTGGCCGCAGCTCACCGAATTCAACTGGGCGCTGGACTACTTCGACACCATGGCCAAGGGCAACCAGGCCAACGCGCTCTGGATCGTCGAAGAGGATGGCAGCGAACGCCGCTACAGCTTCCAGGAGCTGGCACAACGTTCCAACCGTGTCGCCAATCACCTGCGCGCACTCGGTGTGCAGCGTGGCGAACGCATTCTGATGATGCTCGGCAATGACATCGCCCTCTGGGAAACCATGCTCGCGGCCTTCAAGCTGGGCGCCGTGGTGATTCCCGCCACCGCCCTGCTCACCCCCGAAGACCTGCGCGACCGCATCGAGCGCGGCCACGTCCGCCACCTGGTGGTGGGTAGCGCCAACCTCGACAAGTTCAACGGCCTCGCCGAAGGCTGCACCCGCATCAGCGTCGGCCGGGGGGCTCCGGGTTGGACCCCGCACAGTTCAGCGCTGGAATATTCCGCCGAGTTCGAGGCCGACGGCGTGACTCTGGCCACGGACCCGATGCTGCTCTACTTCACCTCCGGCACCACCTCCAAGCCGAAGATGGTGCTGCACAGCCACCAGAGCTACCCGGTCGGGCATCTCTCCACCATGTACTGGATTGGCCTGCAGCCCGGCGACCTGCACCTGAACATCTCCTCCCCCGGCTGGGCCAAGCATGCGTGGAGCTGCTTCTTCGCGCCCTGGAACGCCGGCGCCTGCATCTTCATCCACAACACCTCGCGCTTCAGTGCCCCGGCCCTGCTCGGCGTGCTGGAACGCTACGGCGTCACCAGCCTCTGCGCCCCGCCCACCGTCTGGCGCATGCTGATCCAGGAGGACCTGGCCAGCTACCGTGGCCGCCTGCGTCTGCGAGAACTGGTGGGCGCCGGCGAACCGCTCAACCCGGAAATCATCGAGCAGATCCAGCACGCCTGGGGCATGAACCTGCGCGACGGCTTCGGCCAGACGGAGACCACCGCCCAGGTGGGCAACACCCCCGGCCAGACGCTCAAGCCGGGCTCCATGGGCCGCCCGCTGCCCGGATACCGGGTAACCATGCTCGACCCCGACGGCATGCCCGGCAACGAGGGTGAAGTCGCCCTGCCGCTGGATGTCCGCCCCCTGGGCCTGATGCTCCGCTACGAGGACAGCCCGGAGAAAACCGCCGAAGTGATGCGCGATGGCTACTACCGCACCGGCGACACGGCCCTGATCGACGACGACGGCTATATCACCTTCGTCGGCCGTGCCGATGACGTGTTCAAGGCCTCGGACTACCGCATCAGCCCCTTCGAGCTGGAAAGCGCCCTGATCGAACACCCCTCGGTGATGGAAGTGGCCGTGGTCCCCAGCCCCGACCCGGTGCGCCTGGCGGTGCCCAAGGCCTTTCTGATCCTGGCCCATGGCGAGACCGGCAGCGCCGAACTGGCCAGCAGCATCCTCGCCTTCGCTCGCGAGCACCTGGCGCCCTACAAGCGGGTGCGCCGCATCGAGTTCGTCAGCGAACTGCCCAAGACCATCTCCGGAAAGATCCGCCGGGTGGAACTGCGGCAGATCGAAGTGCAACGCCGCCAGAGCGATGCACGCCACCCGCAGGAATTCTTCGAGGAAGACTTCCCGCACCTCAAGGGCTGAGCCCGCACCGTTCTCTGAAATCCCGACCGCTCGGACACCCCGTCCGAGCGTTCCCACCCGACCCAACGAAAGCAGGCAGGACCACCATGACCTCTTCCAGCGTTCCCAGCGTCAAGTTGCTCATCAACGGCGAATTCGTCGAATCCCGCACCACCCAGTGGCGCGACATCGTCAACCCGGCCACCCAGGAGGTCCTGGCCCGCGTGCCCTTCGCCACTGCCGAGGAAATGGACGCCGCCGTGGCCAGCGCCAAGGAGGCCTTCAAGACCTGGCGCAAGACGCCCATCGGCGCTCGTGCGCGCATCTTCCTCAAGTACCAGCAGCTGATCCGCGAAAACATGAAGGAACTGGCCGCGATCCTCACCGCCGAGCAGGGCAAGACCCTGCCGGACGCCGAGGGCGACATCTTCCGCGGCCTGGAGGTGGTGGAGCACGCCGCCAACATCGGCACCCTGCAGATGGGTGAGCTGGCCAACAACGTTGCCAGCGGCGTGGACACCTATACCGTCAACCAGCCGCTGGGCGTATGCGCCGGCATCACGCCCTTCAACTTCCCGGCGATGATCCCGCTGTGGATGTTCCCGATGGCCATCGCCACCGGCAACACCTTCGTCCTCAAGCCCTCCGAGCAGGACCCCATGGTCACCATGCGCCTGGCTGAACTGGCCCTGGAAGCCGGTGTGCCCAAGGGTGTGCTCAACGTCATCCACGGCGGCGCCGATGCCGTGAACCTGATCTGCGACCACCCGGACATCAAGGCCGTGTCCTTCGTCGGCTCCACCAAGGTCGGCACCCACGTCTACAACCGCGCCTCGCTGAACGGCAAACGCGTCCAGTGCATGATGGGCGCGAAGAACCACGCCATCATCCTGCCCGACGCCCACAAGCAGCAGACCCTGAACAACCTCGCCGGTGCCGCCTTCGGCGCAGCAGGCCAGCGTTGCATGGCGCTCTCGGTGGCGATCCTGGTGGGCGAGGCGCAGACCTGGCTGCCGGAGCTGGTGGAAAAGGCCAAGTCGCTGCGAATCGGCGCCGGCGGCGAGCCGGGCACGGATGTCGGCCCGGTGGTGTCGTGCGCCGCCCTGGACCGTGTCAGCGGCCTGATCGCCACTGGCCTGAACGAAGGCGCCAAGCTGGAGCTGGACGGCCGCAGCCCGAGCGTGCCGGGCTACCAGGACGGCAACTTCGTCGGCCCGACCATCTTCTCCGGCGTGACCCCGGACATGAGCATCTACCGCGAGGAGATCTTCGGGCCGGTGCTGTGCGTGGTGAACGCCGCCACCCTCGACGAAGCCATCGCCTTCATCAACGCCAACCCGAACGGCAACGGCACCGCCCTCTTCACCCGCTCCGGCGCTGCCGCGCGGCACTTCCAGGAGGAGATCGACGTCGGCCAGGTGGGCATCAACGTGCCGATCCCGGTGCCGGTGCCGCTGTTCTCCTTCACCGGCTCCCGTGCCTCGAAGCTCGGCGACCTCGGCCCCTACGGCAAGCAGGTGGTGCAGTTCTACACCCAGACCAAGACCGTCACCGAGCGCTGGTTCGACGAGGACGAAGTCGGCGGCGCCGTGAACACCACCATCACCCTGAAATGACCAACTCCGGGCCGGCACCACACGCCGGCCCGTCTGGAGCAGCACCATGCATATCGGATTCCTTGGCCTCGGCAACATGGGCGGCCCCATGGCCCGCAACCTGCTGAAGGCCGGTCACAGCCTCACCGTATTCGACCCGTCGCCCCAGGCCACCGCCGCACTGGTGGAACTGGGCGCCCGTTCCGCCAGCAGCCCGGCGGAGGTTGCCCGTGACGGCGTCGCCGTGATCGTCACCATGCTGCCCGCGGCGGCCCATGTGAAAGAGGTCTACCTGGGCGGCAACGGTCTGCTGGCGAACGTCAGCCGTGGCGTGCTGCTGATCGACAGCTCCACCATCGACCCGCTGAGCGCCCGTGAGGTGTCCAGGCAGGCCGAGGCGCAGGGCAACCCCATGCTCGACGCCCCGGTCTCGGGCGGTACGGGCGGTGCCGCCGCCGGCACGCTGACCTTCATGGTCGGCGGCACCGAGGTTGCCTTCAGCCAGGCCCAGCCACTGCTATCCGCCATGGGCAAGAACATCGTCCACTGCGGCGCTTCCGGAAACGGCCAGGTGGCCAAGATCGCCAACAACATGCTGCTGGGCATCTCCATGGTGGGCGTCGCCGAAGCCATGGCCCTGGGCGTCTCCCTCGGCATGGATGCCAAGGTCCTGGCCGGCATCATCAACACCTCCAGCGGCCGCTGCTGGAGCTCCGAGATCAACAACCCCTTCCCCGGCGTGCTGGAAAACGCCCCGGCGTCCCGTGGCTACAGCGGCGGCTTCGGCAGCGATCTGATGCTCAAGGACCTGGGCCTGGCCACCGAAGCCGCGCGTCATGCGAAACAACCGGTGGTGCTGGGCGCGGCGGCCCAGCAGCTCTATCAGACCTTCAGCCTGCAGGGTCACGGCGGCCTGGACTTCTCCGCCATCATCAACCTGTTCCGCCGGGAAGCCTGAGCCTGAGCATGAGCAGCACGCAGTTCCCGTCAGCACCCTCGGTGGTGCCTGACGGTTTCACCGGCGGGAGACCCGTTTGATGCACGATCTCGAACTCACCGAAGAACAACGCATGATCCGCGACATGGCCCGGGACTTCGCCCGATCCGAAGTGGCACCTCGGGCCCAGGCCTGGGAAAAGGCCGGCTGGATCGACGAGGACCTGGTGCAACAGATGGGCGCGCTGGGCTTTCTCGGCATGGTGGTGCCCGAGGCCTGGGGCGGCAGCTACATCGACTACGTCGCCTACGCCCTGGCGGTGGAGGAGATTTCCGCCGGCGACGGCGCCCTCGGCGCGTTGATGAGCATCCACAATTCCGTTGGTTGTGGCCCCATCCTCAACTACGGCAGCGAGGCGCAGAAGGACCATTGGCTGCCCGACCTGGCCGCCGGCGCTGCCATTGGCTGCTTCTGTCTGACCGAACCCCAGGCCGGCTCGGAGGCGCACAACCTGCGCACCCGTGCGGAACTGCAAGACGGCCACTGGGTGCTCAACGGCGCCAAGCAGTTCGTCAGCAACGGCAAGCGCGCCAGGCTCGCCATCGTTTTCGCGGTGACCGACCCGGACCTGGGCAAGAAGGGAATCTCCGCTTTCCTGGTGCCCACCGACACGCCCGGCTTCGCGGTCGACCGCAGTGAACACAAGATGGGGATCAAGGCGTCCGATACCTGCGCCGTGACCCTCAGCAACTGCCGCATCCCGGAAGAGAACTTGCTGGGCCGGCGTGGCAAGGGCCTGGCCATTGCCCTGTCGAACCTGGAAGGCGGCCGCATCGGCATCGCCGCCCAGGCCCTCGGCATCGCCCGCGCGGCTTTCGAGGCCGCCCTGGGCTACGCACGGGAACGGGTGCAGTTCGGCAAGCCGATCATCGAGCACCAGAGCATCGGCAACCTGCTGGCAGATATGCAGGTCCGCCTCAACGCCGCGCGCCTGATGATCCTTCACGCCGCCCGGTTGAAGAGCGCCGGCCTGCCCTGCCTGTCCGAAGCCTCCCAGGCCAAGCTATTCGCCTCGGAAATCGCCGAGCAGGTGTGCTCCAGCGCCATCCAGGTCCACGGCGGCTATGGCTACCTGGAGGATTACCCGGTGGAGAAGTACTACCGCGATGCGCGCATCACCCAGATCTACGAAGGGTCAAGCGAAGTACAGCGTCTGCTGATCGCGCGCGAACTGGCCAACCTGCAACTCTGAGTAACCCACGTTTTCCGGGCACCCTTTCCCGAGGGGCGCCCGGTTTTTTTTGCGCGCTGCCCCGGGCTTCGCGTGCCCGCCATGACCTGCCGGCGACCGCAGAAAATTTCCCGCCGACTCACCGGGCGTCAACTAGGCTGGAACTAGTCTCCGCGACTGGGAGACATGTCCCTGTTTCCCCCGATTGGTTTCCACACCCGGTTCAGCAGAAAACCGGGGGCGAACTGCGGGGAACGCCTTGGATTACCCAACTAGGAAGTGAGGAATGACCATGCGATCCATGTCCGGTGTTTTGGCATTTGCAGCGTTGATGGCGCTGGGGGGCTGCTCCAGCACCATGGTTGAGCCCGAGCACTATTCGGGCTTCCTGCCTGATTACCAACGCCTCAAGGAAGAAGAATCCGCCAGCGGCGCGAAAGTGGCCCGCTGGGTCGATCCGTCGCTGAACCTGTCGCGCTACAACAGCGTGTACATCGAGCCCAGCCAGTTCTACCCACGCCCCCAGCCCACCGACCAGATTTCCCAGAACACCCTCAAGGACATCGCTCAGTACTACGACACGGCCCTCAAGCGTGAGCTCGGGAAAGTGATTCGGGTCGTCAATTCTCCCGCTGCCGACAGCCTGGTGATCCGCCCAGCCATCACGGCGGTGTCGAGTTCCACTGAAGGGCTAAAACCCTACGAAGTCATTCCGATCGCCCTGGTCGTAGCGGCCACGACCACCGCCGTCGGCGCCCGGGACCAGGAAGTGCAAATCGCCACCGAAGCCATGTTCCTTGACGGCGGCAACAGCAAGCTGCTGGCTGAAGTCGTGCGCAAAGGCACCGGCACCGCCCTGGAGAACAAGGAAACCGCCCTGACCGTGCAGAACATCAAGCCGGTGGTGGACGGTTGGGCGCAGGACCTGCGTCTCGCCTACGAGCGGTTGAAGCCCCGTCAGTAAGCCGGACGGCATCCCTCTCCTCCGCGGACGCCGGACGGGAGGAGAGGACAGCCGGACACGCATCCCCCCTGTCACCTGATCTCGACCGTAGCGTGCGCTGCGCGCACCGATTCCGGGATCGACTTCGGCACCCGGTCTAACCGCCGGTGCGCACGGCGCACCCTACCGGATCGGCTTGCAGCGCCGGTGATTCATGACCACATCCTCAGGACAACACTTCCTGATTCGCCTCCCGAAACAATCAGCCCCTCATTCGAGGGGCTGTGTGCGGGGCCTCAACGGAAATGGGGCCAATGCCAGTGGTGCTCGTCCATCCAGGCCTTGATGGCCGGACGGTTGGACCATAACGCCATGCCGATGCACAGAAGGATCAGGCAAGCGACGATGATCAGGCCCAAGGTGTTAACGCTCATGGCGCACCTCCTCATCATGCGTCTGACTACGATTTCAACGTAGCAAGCCCCTTTTCCCCCTACAAGTGGCTGGCGTCAGACGGTATCGATGCAGGATCAGGCACCACTTCCCGGCTCTTCCTCGGCGATCACGAACTGCTGCAGACGCTCCAGCGCGAGGTCGAAATCGAAGGCATCGATGGCGGTCGCGATTCGCTCCAGCGCCCCATATTCCGGTTTTCCGTGGAACAGCGTGCAGAGCTCGGCAATGTACTCCATGGCGGCGGTATCGCTGTCGGCCAAACAGGTTCGCAGCTGCCGCAGCCGTTCACCAAGCTGCTGTTGGTCCGAGATGGCGGGTTGCGCCGGTTCCGGGAGGTCAGGTGCGAGCGCATCGAGTCCGGCGATCACCGGGGCCAGGACGAACAATACGCCCGCAAGCAGCTCTTCGATTCGCGCTTCAGCAGCGCCTTCACGGCAGGCGGTCTCCAGCTGCTTCGCCGCCTCCGCCACGGCCATCGCGCCGATGGTGGCGGCCGTGCCGCGCAAGGTGTGGGCGCCGCGCTGGGCCGCGCTGGGGTCAGCATCCCGCCGGCCTGCGGCGAACTGCTCAGCAAAGTCCCGCTGGCCATCGCGGAATTTCAGCAGCATGCGCCGATACAGGTCAGCCTTGCCGGCGCAGGTGGCGAGCCCTGCCTGCTCATCGATGCCGGGTAACCCCATGGGAGCACCCTGCCCTGTCGGTCCTCCCCTGGTCGTGCCCGGTCGCGGTTTGATCCAGCGGGCCAGGGTGCTGAACATTGCGTCCACGTGCAGCGGCTTGGCGATATGGTCGTTCATGCCGGCGGCCAGGGCCTGGTCACGGTCGCCCGCCATGGTGTTGGCGGTCATCGCAATGATGGGAAGGGTCGCCAGACCAGGCTGCTGGCGAATGGCGCGGGTCGTGGCATAGCCGTCCATGACCGGCATCTGGCAATCCATCAGGATGCCGTCGAAGTCCTGGTCGGTTGCCAGCAGGTCCAATGCCTCCTGGCCGTTGTTGGCGGTGGATACGGTGATGCCTGCACCGTTCAGCAGATCCAGCGCCAGTTCCCGGTTCAGCGCGTTGTCTTCCACCAACAGCAGGCGGCTGCCGGCGACAGCCGCGCGGCTGTCCGCGCCCTGGTCTCGCCGCTCGGTGCTGCGGGGGCCGGCCAACCTGCCCTTGCCCAGGACTTCGCCCACGGCTTCCAGCAAGGTGGAAGGGGTAATCGGTTTGGTCAGCACGAAGTTCAGCGCCACGCCCCGGCCATGGGCCGCTTCCAGCGCCTCTTCACGGCCGAAGGCGGTCACCATGATGACGGCCGGCACCGTACCGACTTCGCCGACCTGCATGCGCCGCACCGCCTCGATGCCATCCATGCCGGGCATTTTCCAGTCCATCAGCACCAGCTCGTAGGGCAGCCCCCGCCGATCCGCGTCGGCCAGGAAGCGCAGGGCCTCCTCGCCCGTCCGGGCCACATCCACCTCCAGGCCGAACCCGGCGGCCATGCTGGCCAGGATTTCCCGCGCCATGGCGTTGTCATCCACCACCAGCACCCGCAATCCAAGCAGCTCATCAGCCCGGAACATCCGACGCGGATGGACGTTGAGCTGGCGACCGAAGCGGGCATGGAAGTGGAAGGTGGAACCCGCGCCGAGCTCGCTGTCGACCCAGATACGCCCGTCCATCAACTCCACCAGGTTCTTCGAGATGGCGAGTCCCAGGCCGGTGCCTCCGTACTTGCGGGAGGTGGAAGAGTCGGCCTGGATGAAGGACTGAAACATGCGCTCGCATTGCTCCGGAGACAACCCGATGCCGGTGTCCTGCACCCAGAAGTGCAACTCCAGCTGCCCTTCGGCCAGTCCGGGTGCTTCCACCTGCTCGACGCCCACCACCACTTCGCCCCGCTCGGTGAACTTGACCGCGTTGTTGCCCAGGTTGATCAGTACCTGGCCAAGGCGCAGCGGATCGCCCACCAGGGCTGTCGGCAGGTCGTGGCGGGTCTGGAACAGGAGCTCCAGGCCTTTTTCCTCGGCACGGAACCCCACCAGACTGGCAACGTGGTCCAGCACGTCTTCCAGGCGGAACTCGATCCGCTCGATACTCATCCAGCCCGCCTCGATCTTAGAGAAGTCGAGGATGTCGTTGATGATGCCGAGCAAGCCCTCGGCAGAGCGGTGGACCTTCTCGATGTAGTTGCGCTGGCGCTTATCCAGCTCGGTCTTCAGCGCCAGGTAGCTCATGCCGATGATGACGTTCATCGGCGTGCGGATTTCGTGGCTCATGTTGGCGAGGAAGTCGCTCTTGGCTTGGGTGGCCTCCTCAGCCAGTTCCTTGGCACGCACAGTCTCCAGTTCCGCCAGCTTGCGATCGGTAATGTCGAACAGCCAGGCCAGGGAGCCCGCTTCCCCGCGATATTGAATCGGCAGGTAGGTCGCCAGAATGTGCCGTTCCTGCCGGTCCCGGTCGTACATCAACACCTCCCGGTGGTACACGGCTTTGCCTGCCTGCAAGTGCTCCCAGATTGCCTCGCGTTCGCCGGGCCGGACATAAAGGTCGGGGGCCATGTCGCCGGGCACCACGCCGAAGGTCTCAACGAACATGGGGTTGGCGAAGTGGATGCGTCCCTGGGTCGAGAACGCAACGCTGACGGGGCTGTTGTCGAGGATGTACTGCAGCCGCTCCTCACTCTCCTGCACCGCAGCTTCCATGGCTCGGCGATGGCTGATGTCCCGCACCGAGGCACAGACGCAGAGGCCCTGCTCCTCCGATTCGGGCAGCAATGAAAGGCCGATTTCCACGGAGAAGGTGCTGCCGTCCTTGCGCACGCCGTGCAGGTCGGCGTTGGTGCCGCCCATCTGCCGGCTCTGGCCCTGGGCCATGAAGCCCTCGCGCAGCCCGGCATGGCGAGCGCTGGATGCGGCAGGCACCAGTTGCTCCACCAGCGTGCCGATCAACTCGCCCTCGGCATAACCGAACAGCTCCTCCAGCTTGGGGTTGGCCAGGATGATCTGGCCTTGGCGACTGACCACCATCATGCCGTCAGGAGCGGACTCGATGATCCCCCGGTACCAGGCTTTGGTGGTCTCGATGACGCGCTGCTGGGCTTCCAGCTTCAGCGTTTGCACCTTCAGGCTGGCCGCCTGGCGTTCCATCAGGTCGGCCTGCTGGCGGGTTTCGGCGAGCAGCCGCTGGGTGTGCAGCGTACGTTCAAGAATCTCCACGTTCATCGCCAACAGCGGCATCAACTCCTCCAGCAACGCGTGCTGATCCGTGCTGAACGGCTGGAAGCTGGCCAGTTCGATCACCCCCAGCAGGCGCTCACCCCGTACCAGTGGCAACACCGTCACTTCGCTGGGGATCGCTGCGCCCAGGCTGGAGCCGATGCGCGGGTAGTTCTCCGGCAGCGCCCGCAGGTTCATGGGCCGGCGATCCTTCGCGCACTGGCCTAGCAGCCCTTCGCCCAGCTGGAAATGCCGTGGCAACGAAGCACCATCGGGAATGGCATAGCTGCCCAGCAATGTCAGCCGACCAGCGTCCTCCTCATGGCCAAAGGCAGTGGCGTAGCCCACCTGCAGCAGTGGCGCGATGCCCGCCAGGAAGCGATCGCCCAGCTCGGCGTAGCTGTTGGCGGACTGGAGGTCGCGGGATATGGCCGCCACATTGGTCTTGATCCAGCGCTGCTCGGCCATTTGCCGGGCTTCTGCCTGCAGGGCGAGGACGGCCCTGGCCAGATCGCCGATTTCGTTCGGGTAGTCCTGGAACGGAATGGCCGTATCCAGCCTGCCGGCACTCAGGGATTCCACCGCGCGTCGCAGCCGCTCGGCCGGCCGCCGGATCGAAAGGCTGATCAAGGTACTGAACAAGAGGCCGCCACCCACCCCGAATGCGAGGAGCCAGAGCGTCAGTCGCACGCTCTGCTGATAACGGGCGCCTGCCTGGATCACCTCCCCGTCGGCTCGGGCACGAATGATTTTTGCCATCTCGGCCAGGGCATTGTTCGCGGTGATGCGAATGCGCTTGAACGCTGGAGATGTCGTCAGCGCAATCGCCTGCCTGCGGCTGAGGAGGCCTGAGGAACCCGCGGACGGCCTGTTGAACGCCGTCGCCTGCTCGACCGTGCGCTGGTAGTCGGCAAAAACCTGCTCGAAACGCGCCAGGTGAGCCTGACCCTGTTCACTGATAATGAGCGGACGCGCCAACCCGATTTCCTGCCACAGTGAGGCCCGGGCTTCGGCCAGCAGGTCCAGGGCTTCATCCACCTCGTTCTGGTCCTCCACCAGCATTGCCTGGCGCAGGCTTCGCCCCATTTCAGCCAGGGCGACCCGGGCCGCTTCCACATGGGCCAGCGCCATCATCTCCCGCTGGTAGATCCGGCTGATCTGGGCGTTCTGCACGTACTGGGCGCGAAGGCTGAAGAGCCCCTGGATCAGCGCCAGCAGGAGCACCACGCCGAAGCCGAGCAGCAGCCTCCTGCGCAGAGGCAGGCGCTGCAGGAATGCGAGCAGTGATGACATGGTCGGCCCCCCGGTCTGGTCGAATGTCAGGCGGTCCCGCGTCACAATCCGGGCCGCTGCGTTTCAGCTGTTCTCCAGGTCGTCGTCGCTGTCGGCGTAGCGCTGGGCAATGGCGCGGAACTCGTCCTGCAAGGTCAGGAAGGCGTCGGCGATGTCCGGATCGAAATGCGTGCCGCGCCCTTCGCGGATGATCGCCACCGCCTGCTCGTGGGACATACCCGCCTTGTAGACCCGCCGACTGATCAGCGCATCGTAGACATCGGCCACCGCCATCAACCGCGCGGACAGCGGAATCGCCTCCCCCGCCCGGCCCTCGGGATAGCCGCTGCCGTCCCATTTTTCCTGGTGGCTGTAGGCGATCTCCTTGGCCAGGCGCAGGAACGGTACGTCCATGCCGAGCTGGTTCTCCGCATGTTGCAGCGCATCCCGTCCCAGTGTGGTGTGGGTCTTCATGATCTCGAACTCGTCCGGGGTGAGCCGGCCGGGCTTGAGCAGGATGTGGTCGGGAATGCCGATCTTGCCGATGTCGTGCAGCGGGGCGGACTTGTAGAGCAGTTTGCGGGTGTCCTCGTCCAGCTCGGCGGCGAAGCGCGGATGGTCCTTCAGGTACTCCGCGAGGGCCTCGATGTAGGACTGAGTACGGCGGATGTGGTTGCCCGTCTCGTTGTCGCGGGTTTCCGCCAGGGAGGCCATGGCCAGGATGGTCACGTCCTGGATCGCCGTGACCTCCCGTGTACGGCGGGCGACTTCCTGTTCCAGGTATTCGTTCTTGTCGCGAAGGAAGTCGGCGGCGGCCTTGATCCGCAGGTGGTTGTCCACCCGCAGCAACACGCTGGGCGGGTTGATCGGCTTGGTGATGTAGTCCACCGCGCCCAACTCGAGGCCGCGCATCTCGTCCTCGATGGCGCCCTGGGTGGTCAGGAAGATGACCGGGATATTTCGGGTATGCGCCTGCGCCTTGAGTTGCCGGCAGACGTCGAACCCGGACAGGCCCGGCATCATCACGTCCAGCAGGATCAGGTCCGGCGGGTCCTCCGCGCCGGCGATCTGCAACGCCTTCTCACCATTGCGGGCGGCTTTCACCCGGTAGAGCACCTTCAACAAGTCCGACAACAGGATCAGGTTGTCGGGGGTGTCATCCACGATCAGTACCGTGGGTCTCTCGGCGATACCGGACGAAGACATGGCTGTTCCCTCTTGATCTGGCGTATTCGAATCCTGATACCGCCGATTCCCCATCAGGCGGTTTGTTCAGCCTTGATAACGCTACGGGTCCCGAAGCATGCGCTCGTGCTCAACCGCCCAGCGCTGCAACACCTCATCCGGAATTCGATGGGGTGCGTCTACCCTTTCCCGCAGTTTCTCGGCGAAGGCTTGCGCAGCGGCACGGCTGGAAAAAAGAAAGGTCCTGCCGCAAGCCTCCACCATCCAGACCTGACCTCCTTGTCCAGCGATCTCCTGGATGGACAGGTCCATGTTCGCTCCCCGGAAAGCACGTTTGCGATGGTGTAACTGCTTCAGCATAGCCAGTGCAGCGGGGTCCGATGGGGGCGTTGAAAAAGACTTCCGACGCGGCCGAACACGGCGGCGTCAACGCGGGTTGATCCGGGTCATTACGCCTGTGCCTGGTGCACCGTAGGGTTCGCGCCGCGCGCCTCGCCCGTGCCCTTTCCTCCGATGGCCCATGCCTTTCTTCCGACAGAAAGGCGGCTAGGCTTCGAAATAGTCAGGCGATGAGCGCGGAAGAGCGGAGGCACATCCGCCAGCCGTCCTTGTAAAGGCTCCACCACCTGAGAATCACCCAGGCACTGTTCGGGGAACTGTTCCAATGCGCTACTGGCTCCTGCCATTCATTCCAGTGGCCATCGTCCTGGAGTGGGCGATGCCACACCTCCACCTGCTGGTCTTCCTCGCCGCCGCGCTGGCCATCGTGCCGCTGGCGGGTTGGCTCGGTCATGCCACTGAACAGCTGGCCGAGCGTTTCGGCGAAGGGGTGGGCGGGCTGCTCAACGCCACGTTCGGCAACGCTACCGAGCTGATCATCGCCCTCAGCGCCCTACACGCCGGGCTGTTCGACGTGGTGAAGGCCTCCATCGCGGGTTCCATCGTCGGCAACATCCTGCTGGTGCTGGGCGCCGCGATGCTGGCCGGCGGCCTGCGTCACCGCGAGCAGCAGTACAACGCCTCGGCCGCCCGTTCCCAGGCCACCCTGCTGACCCTGGCCGCTATCGCCCTGATCCTTCCCGCCGCCTACAACGCCGCCATTGCCACTCGCGCCCCGCAAGGGCTGCAGTCACTGAGCACGACCATCTCCTACGTGCTGCTGGTGGTCTATGGACTCTTCCTGGTGTTCTCGCTGATCACCCACAAGTCGCTGTTCGCCGGTACGGCCTCGGAGGAACACGCCGAGGAACAGTCGCCTCCCTGGCCGATCCCCAAGGCGCTGGCGATCCTCGGCGTGGCCACGGCGCTGATCGCCTGGATCAGCGAGATCCTGGTGGGCGCGATCGAACCCAGCGCCCGGCAACTGGGCCTCAGCAATCTCTTCGTCGGGGTGTTCGTGGTGGCGATCCTCGGTAACGCCGCCGAGCATGCCTCGGCGATCTCCGCCGCCATGAAGGACCGCATGGACCTTTCGCTGTCCATTGCCATCGGCTCCAGCGTGCAGGTGGCCCTGTTCGTTGCGCCCTTCCTCGTGCTGGCCAGCCATTTCCTCGGCCCGGCGCCCATGGACCTCGCCTTCTCCGGTGGTCTGGTGCTGAGCGTGCTGCTGGCGGTCCTGATCACCGGGCAGGTGGCGGGTGACGGACGCTCGGACTGGCTCAAGGGCGTTCAGCTGCTCGCGGTCTACCTGATCCTGGCCCTCGCCTTCTTCTTTACCCCTGATCCATCGGTGTCCTGATATGACCCCAACCGGGAGCGCCCCATGAACGAAACCCTGTCCCACCCGCCCGTGGAGCCGGATCAGCTGCCGCCCCCCTCCTC
The DNA here is from genome assembly GCF_000949385.2 of Pseudomonas sp. LFM046. Lineage (NCBI taxonomy): Bacteria > Pseudomonadati > Pseudomonadota > Gammaproteobacteria > Pseudomonadales > Pseudomonadaceae > Pseudomonas > Pseudomonas sp. LFM046. The sequence continues at coordinate 3,191,673 of NZ_JYKO02000001.1, forward strand.
CGCCGTGCAATCGGGCTGGAAGCGCTGGCTGCCGGGCCTGAAGATGCTGCGGGAATACCAGAGTGCCTGGCTGCCCAAGGACCTGGTCGCCGGACTGGTGCTGACCACCATGCTGGTGCCGGTGGGTATCGCCTATGCCGAAGCCTCCGGGGTGCCGGGCATCTACGGGTTGTACGCCACCATCGTTCCGCTGCTGGCCTATGCGTTGTTCGGGCCCAGCCGCATCCTGGTCCTCGGCCCGGACTCGGCGCTTGCCGCGATCATTCTCGCCGTGGTGCTGCCGTTGTCCGGAGGCGACCCGATGCGCGCCATCACCGTCGCCAGTGCCATGGCGCTGGTGTCCGGCCTGGTGTGCATCGGCGCCGGCCTGCTCCGGCTGGGGTTCATCACCGAGCTGCTGTCCAAGCCGATCCGCTACGGCTACATGAACGGCATCGCCTTTACCGTGCTGATCAGCCAGACGCCGAAGCTGTTCGGCGTTTCCGTCGACAGCGCCGGCCCCCTGCGGGACATCCTCGCGCTGACCAGGGCCCTGATGGCGGGCCAGGCCAACTGGGCTGCCTTTACCGTGGGCGCCGGGACCCTCGTGCTGATCCTGGCGCTCAAGCGCTTCGACCGGATACCCGGCATCCTCGTCGCCGTGGTGGTGGCAACCCTCGTGGTGGGCGGGTTCGATCTGGGCGCCACCCACCATGTGAAGGTGCTGGGCACGGTCCCCGAGGGCCTGCCCAGTTTCGCCTTCCCCTGGCTCCGCCCGGAGGACCTGGTAACGGTGCTGGTGGGCGGCATCGCCGTGGCCCTGGTGTCTTTCGCCGATACCAGCGTGCTGTCCCGCACCTACGCGGCAAAGACCCGCACGCCGGTGGACCCTAACCAGGAAATGGTCGGCCTCGGCATCGCCAACCTGTCGGCGGGCCTGTTCCAGGGGTTCCCCATCAGCAGCAGTTCCTCGCGCACCCCGGTGGCCGAGGCCGCGGGCTCGAAAACCCAGATTACCGGCGTGTTCGGCGCCCTGGGCGTCGCGCTGCTGTTGCTGCTGGCCCCCAACCTGCTGAAGAACCTGCCCAACAGCGCCCTGGCCGCCGTGGTGATCGCCGCCGCGATCGGGCTGTTCGAATTCAAGGACCTGAAGCGCATCTACCGCATCCAGCAATGGGAATTCTGGCTGTCGATCACCTGCTTCGTCGGTGTCGCGGTGCTGGGGGCGGTGCCCGGCATCGGCCTGGCCGTGGTGGTCGCGGTGATCGAATTCCTCTGGGATGGCTGGCGTCCCCACTACGCCGTGCTCGGCCGTGTGGACGGCATTCGCGGCTACCACGACGTGTCCCGCTACCCGCAGGCCCGCCGGGTACCCGGCCTGCTGTTGTTCCGCTGGGACGCACCGCTGTTCTTCGCCAATGCCGAGCTGTTCCAGAACTGCGTCGTCGAAGCCATCGCCCAGTCGCCGACACCGGTACGCCGCGTCCTGGTGGCGGCCGAGCCGGTGACCAGCGTGGACGTGACCTCGGCCGACATGCTGGTGGAGCTGGAACATTCGCTGCGCGAGGCTGGTATCGAGCTGCGCTTCGCGGAGATGAAGGACCCGGTGAAAGACAAGCTCCTGCGCCTGGAGGTGCTGGCACACATCGGCGACGACGTCTTCCAACCCACCGTGGGCGCGGCCGTCGACGCCTACCTTGAAGAACACAATGTGGACTGGACACCCTGACGCACCGTCAGTGCCGCAGCCATTTCAGTGCGCCCGGCAACTGCCGGCTTCCGCTCGGAAAGCCCCGACTGACGGCGCTTTCCGGCATTTTTTTACGCATTTTTTACGCCGCAATCACAATCCAGGCGGGATACTTTGCGCCCTTTCGTGGCAGGCCCCTCCTGCGGCTTGCGCGCTTCATTCCCCTGGATCACAACCACCCCACATGCCCCTCTGCCGCCACCTCTTCTCAGGAGTTGATCGATGAGCTCTGGAACCCTGGAGCCAAATGCTCATTCGCATGCCCATGGGCATTCCCAATCCTCGGCCTTGAGCCTTCTGGTGGCCGCTGCCGGCGTGGTCTACGGCGATATCGGCACCAGCCCGCTGTACACCCTCAAGGAAGTCTTCTCGGGTCATTACGGCGTTGAAGTCAGCACAGCCGGTGTCTACGGGGTGCTGTCCCTGGTGCTCTGGTCCCTGCTCTGGGTGGTTTCGCTCAAGTACGTGGTGTTCATGCTGCGTGCCGACAACGGCGGCGAAGGCGGTGTGATGGCGCTGACCGCCTTGGCCCGTCGCGCGACCGCGGCCTACCCGAAGCTCAGTGGCGTACTGGTCCTGCTCGGGTTGTTCGGCACGGCGCTGTTCTACGGCGACAGCATGATCACCCCCGCGATTTCCGTGCTGTCGGCGGTGGAAGGTCTGGATGTCGCATTGCCCGGCGTCGGCCACTGGGTGGTGCCGATCACCGTGGTGCTGCTGATCGGCCTGTTCCTGTTGCAGAAACACGGCACGGCCCGCATCGGCATCCTCTTCGGTCCGGTGATGCTCATCTGGTTCGTGGTGCTGGGCGTGCTCGGCGCCTACGGCATTTCCCGGCACCCTGAAGTGCTCCAGGCGATCAACCCCTGGTGGGCCTTCAACTTCTTCGTGGCCCACCCGGGCGTTGGCGTGACCATCCTCGGTGCCGTGGTGCTGGCCCTGACCGGTGCCGAAGCGCTGTATGCCGACATGGGCCATTTCGGCCGCACCCCCATCGCCCGCGCCTGGTTCTCCCTGGTGCTCCCGGGCCTGGTGCTGAACTACTTCGGCCAGGGCGCCCTGCTGCTGGACAACCCGTCGGCAGCGCGCAACCCCTTCTACCTGCTGGCTCCCGACTGGGCGCTGCTGCCCATGATCGGCCTGGCCACCCTGGCCACCATCATCGCGTCCCAGGCGGTGATTTCCGGCGCCTTCTCCCTGAGCCAGCAAGCCATCCAGCTTGGTTTCATCCCGCGCATGCAGGTCCAGCACACCTCCAGCGCCGCCCAGGGCCAGATCTATATCGGCGTGGTGAACTGGGCACTGATGACCTGCGTGGTGCTGCTGGTGATCGGCTTCGGCTCCTCCGGCGCCCTGGCCGCCGCCTACGGCGTGGCCGTGACCACCACCATGCTGATCGACACCCTCCTGGTGTCCTCGGTGATGCTCCTGCTGTGGCGCGCACCGCGCTGGCTGGCGGTTCCGCTGCTGCTGGGCTTCCTGACGGTGGACGGGCTGTTCTTCACCGCCAACGTGCCGAAGATTCTCCAGGGCGGCGCCTTCCCGGTGATCGCCGGGGTGATCCTCTTCGTACTGATGACCACCTGGAAAGGCGGCAAGAAGATCCTGATCGAGCGCCTGGACGAAACCGCCCTGCCCCTGAAGGTCTTCCTCGACAGCATTCGCCTGCAGCCGCCCCATCGCGTCGACGGCACCGCGATCTTCCTCACCGCCAGCCCCGATGCCGTGCCCCACGCCCTGCTGCACAACATGCTGCACAACCAGGTGCTGCATCAGCAGGTGGTGCTCCTGACAGTGCTGACCCGGGACACGCCCCGCATCGAGGATTCGCAACGCTTCGAGGTCACGCCCTACGGCGACGGGTTCTTCCGCGTGTTGCTGAATTTCGGCTTCATGGAGGAGCCCAACGTGCCGGACGCGCTGCAGGACTGCGTCGTCGAGGGCCTGGACTTCGCCCCGATGCGCACGACCTACTTCCTCAGCCGGGAAACCGTGATTCCCACCAAGCGGCTCGGCATGGCGCTCTGGCGGGAGGCGCTGTTCGCCTTCCTGCACAAGAACGCCAACAGCAGCATGCGTTACTTCCAGCTGCCGGTTAACCGGGTGATCGAGCTGGGCACCCAGGTGGAAATCTGACACAGCGGGCAGGCTGCCATCCAGGCAGTGCCTGCCCGCCCCCTTGTCCCGCTACAGCGCCTGGCCGGCCACGGCATGCGGCGCTCAGGACGCGCCGGCCGCCCCCGCCACCGGCACCTCCAGCCCCACCTTCACATTGCTCATCGACACCAGGGTGCGGAAGCGCTTGACGTTATTGTTCTCGAAGAACAGCTCCCGCGTCAGTTCGGTGTATTGCTCCATGCTGCGTACCGCCAGCACCAGCACGAAGTCGCACTCCCCCGCCACGTAGTAGCACTGCTGCACCTGAGGGCAGGCGAGGAAGCCACGCTTCATCGCATCCAGCAGGTCCAGCCGTTCGCTCTCCACTTCCACCTCGACGATGATGGTCAACGGGTGACCCAGCCGGCCCGCATCCACCAGCGCCACCGTCTTGCGGATGACGCCCTCGTCCGTCAGCCGCTTCAGCCGCCGATTGACCGCCGCCGCAGAAAGATTGACCCGCTCACCCAGTTCGGCCTGGGGCAGCCCGGCGTCCTGCTGGACTTCATGGATCAGCTTGAGGTCGAAGGCATCCAGGTTCATGGTCAGTACTCGCAATGAAATTGATCAGGCTGCGCGAATCGCTCAATGAAATTCCGCCGATTGCCGAAACTTCGCGAAATTGCTGTGCCCTGCGAGAAATATTATTACGCCGTCACTGGAATCACCCCATCGGAGATCACGCGATGAGCCAACATGCCGCCCCGGCTGCGCCCCTTCTCGATGGCGAGACGTTGCTCCGGCAGATCCAGGTCCTCGGCGAAATCGGTCGCGAGGCCGGGCAGCCGGGGCGCACCCGGATCGCCCTGACCGACGCCGACAAGGCCGCCCGGGACCAACTGGTGCGGTGGATGGAGGAGCTGGGCCTTGAGGTGCGGATCGACCGCATCGGTAACCTCTTCGGCACCCTGGCCGGCCACAGGGACCAGCAGGCCCCGCTGATGATTGGCTCCCACATCGACAGCGTCGCCAATGCCGGCGCCCTGGACGGCTGCTACGGCGTACTGGCCGGGCTTGCCGTGGTGCGCGCCTTCCGCGACGCCGGGCAGTTGCCGGCCCGTCCGCTCACGGTGGCGGCCTTCACCAATGAAGAAGGCGTGCGCTACCAGCCGGACATGATGGGCTCGCTGGTGTACGCCGGGGGCCTTGCCGTCGGCGAGGCGCTGGACCGCATCGGCACGGACGGCACCCGCCTCGGCGACGAGCTGGCACGGATCGGTTACGCCGGCGACCTGGAGCCCGGCGCCCGGGTCCCCCACGAATACCTGGAGCTCCACGTCGAGCAGGGGCCGATCCTGGAAGCCGAGGGCCTCCGCATTGGCGTGGTGGAGAACCTGCAAGGCATTTCCTGGCAGCAGGTCACCATCACTGGCACCGCCAACCACGCCGGCACCACGCCGATGCGCCTGCGTCACGACGCCGGCTGGGCAGCGGCGGCGGTGATCCATCAGCTGCGCGAAATCGCTACTGACGGCACCCTGGCCACGGCGGGCTGCATGCGCTTCGAACCAGATTTGATCAATGTGATTCCGCGCAAGGCGGTGTTCAGCGTGGACCTGCGCGACCCCGACGAGGCCCGCCTGCAGGCCGCCGAAGCGCGCTTGGGTGCCTTCCTCGAACGGATTGCCCGGGACGAAGGCGTCGAGATCGGCTGCCAGCAGCTGGTGCGTTTCCAGCCGGTCACCTTCGATGCGGGGCTGGCCGACGCCATCGAAGGCTCCGCCGTTCGCCTCGGCCTGTCCCATCGGCGCATGACCTCGGGCGCCGGGCACGACGCCCAGATGATCGCCCGCATCGCGCCGGCAGCCATGATCTTCGTGCCCAGTCGGGGCGGGATCAGCCACAACCCCCGCGAACACACCGACGACGACCAGCTTCTGGATGGCGCCAGGGTGCTGCTGGACGTGGTCCTGCACCGGCTCGCCGGCCGTTCCTGATCGTCCGCCCTTTTCCCCTGCCTGGAGTCCGCCATGCTCATCGCCAACCCCAATGCCACGCGCGGTGCCTATCCCGAAGACCTGCGCGCCCTCATGAACACGCAACTGGCCGACGAGAACCGCGCCTGGCTGTCCACCTGGAGCCACCTCAGCGGGTCCGCCACGCCACTCTGGGACATGCCCGGCCTGGCCCGGCAATTGGGCGTTGGCCAGCTGCTGATCAAGGATGAGTCGGTGCGGTCCGACCTGGGCAGCTTCAAGGCACTGGGCGCCCCGATCGCCCTGTTGCGACTGATCCTCCGCCGCTTTCCCGAGCACGATTTCGAGCCCCGCGCACTTCTGGCTGGCAAGCATCGCGACGCCCTCGCCGACTTCAGCGTGATCAGCGCCACCGACGGCAACCATGGCCGCGCGCTGGCGGCTGCGGCGCAGAGCATCGGCTGCCGCTGCGTGATCGTCCTCCACGCCCACGTCAGCCAGGAGCGGGAGCAGGCCATCGCCGCCTACGGTGCGGTGATCGTGCGCATTCGCGGCAACTACGACGACTCCGTGCAGGAAGCGGCAGCGCTGGCCGCCCGCAATGGCTGGACCGTGGTATCCGACACCTCCTACGAGAGGTACGAGGAAATTCCCCGTGACGTGATGCAGGGCTACGGCACCATCGCCGCCGAACTGATCGAAGCGGGCGGCCCCTTCACCCACGTCTTGCTCCAGGGCGGCGTCGGCGGCCTGGCCGCTGGCGTCGTCAGCTACTTCTGGGAACGCTGCGGCGCCGATCGACCGACCTTCATCGTCGTGGAGCCCCGGCAGGCCGACTGCCTGTACCAGAGCGCCCTGGCCGGCCACCCCACACGGGCCAGCGGCTCGGTGGATTCGGTCATGGCGGGGCTGGCTTGCGGCGAGACGTCTCCGCTGGCCTGGAAATTCCTCGCCGGCGGCGTCGACCACTTCATGACCATCGAGGACGAGGCGGCCGTTTCCGCCATGCGCCAGTTGGCGGCCGGCGCGGCAGGTGACGTTCCGTTGGTGGCGGGTGAGTCTGCCGCGGCCGGCCTGGCCGGGCTTGCACAACTGATGGCGTCTGCGCCGCTGGCAGCCCAAGTGGGGCTGGATGGCAATTCCCGCGTCGTGCTGCTCAGCACCGAGGGAGCCACTGCGCCGGACCTTTATGCGGAGCTGGTGGGCTCGACTGCCGAAGCGGTGCTGCAACGCCAACGCGCCTGGCTGCAGGCGCGCTAGCTATGCCCTACGCCACCTTGGGGGCAGCCGGCTCCAGGCATTCGGCCAGGATCGAGAGTTCCACTTCGGCCGCCTTCAGCTCCGCTGCGCCAGCGATTTCCCAGCGATCCTTGAGGACCAGGAGGTCCATTTCCTGATCGGCCTTCAGGCACCACTGGAAGTGGTCGTGCCAGTCCCCCAAAGCGGACTGCACGGCCTTCAAGGCATGGATGGCCTCGCCCGGAATCGGCGAAAGCCGGGGGTAGGCTTCATGGGCATAGCGCATGCGCTTGACCAGCAGGCGCAGCGCATGCCGATCAAACGCCGGATCGGCCAGGGCCTGGCGCAACCGCAGGAGTTGGCGTTGCAGGCGGATTCGCACCCGTTCGCGGAGATCGCCCAGCTCGCCTTCGCGCTCGGCCTCGCGCATCCGCTCGGGCCAGGCATCCAGCACGGCCATGAAGCGCTGCAGCGTGGCGCTGGACTCGATGGCGCCATAGCTGGATTCGAGCAGGTGGCGCCGACGCTCGGCCTGGTCGTGGAAGCCCTGGCGATCCAGCTCGACGATCAGCACTTCCAGATCGCGTACGGGCGTGGTCAGGCGGCCTACATCAGCCGCCGCTGCGTCCAGTTCTCTCGGTGCATCCAGGCGCCGCATCGGTCGCAACAGGCTGCGCAGCTTGCGCAGGTTGATACGCAGGTCGTGGAGGGCTTCTCCATCGGTCCGGCAGGCAAGGCGCGCATAGGCGTGGTGAAGTCCGACTTCCAGCCCAAGCACCTGGGCGACGATTGAATCGATGAAAGACATCCTGACTACCCTTCGACGACTGGTGCCAAGAGCCTAGCCAAGAAAGATGTGAATGGTGTTGCACCAGGTCAACACCTCTCAGCGTGGACAGGACCGGCTGGCCTGTGGCAGCGTCCGGGACGATCACGCCAACCCGGGAGCCCCGTATGAACGACAGGAAAGAAGCCATTGCCCGATTCATCCGCGAGGAGTTCCCCCAGGCGCGGGTCGAAGTGGATGCCGTGGGCGACCGCTGCGCCACGGTCTCCCAGGCGGTGGACGACTCCGACCTGCGCCCCGGCGGAACCATCTCCGGGCCGACGCTGATGGCGCTCGCGGATGTGGCGCTCTACGTGGCGCTGCTGGGCGAGATAGGCATCGTGCCCCTGGCCGTCACCACCAGCCTGACCATCAACTTCCTGCGCAAGCCCGAAGCCGGCAAACGCATCATCGGCGAGTGCCGGCTGATGAAGGTGGGCAAGACCCTGGCCATGGGCGAGGTTTCCCTCTACTCGGAGGGGCTGGACGACCCGGTCGCCCACGTGGTGGGCACCTACTCCATTCCCCCGGCCCGCTGACCGGCGCCGATCCACCATCCGGCACCCCATGGGTGCCGACGCCGCACTTGCCCGCTACAATGCGCCCCCTGCTTTAGTGCCGGATGCCATTGCCATGTCCCTACCCAAACACCACCTCGAACTCCTCAGCCCCGCCCGCGACGTCGAAATCGCCCGCGAGGCCATCCTGCATGGGGCCGATGCCGTGTACATCGGCGGCCCGAGCTTCGGGGCCCGGCACAACGCGTGCAACGAGGTGGCGGACATCGCGAAGCTGGTGGAATTCGCCCATCGCTTCCATGTGCGGGTGTTCGTCACCATCAACACCATCCTCCATGACGACGAACTGGAGCCGGCGCGCAAGCTGATCCACGAGCTCTATGACGCCGGCGTCGACGCGCTGATCGTGCAGGACGTGGGCGTCCTCGAACTGGACATCCCGCCGATCGAACTCCATGCCAGCACCCAGACCGACATCCGCACCCTGGAGCGCGCCAAGTTCCTCGACAAGGCCGGCTTCTCCCAGCTGGTCCTGGCCCGCGAGCTGAACCTGAACCAGATCCGCGCCATCGCCGACGAGACCGACGCCGCCATCGAGTTCTTCATCCACGGCGCGCTGTGCGTGGCCTTCTCCGGCCAGTGCAACATCTCCCACGCCCAGACCGGCCGCAGCGCCAACCGCGGCGACTGCTCCCAGGCCTGCCGCCTGCCGTACACCCTGAAGGACGACCAGGGCCGCGTCGTGGCCTTCGAGAAGCACCTGCTGTCGATGAAAGACAACAACCAGAGCGCCAACCTCAGCGCCCTGGTGGATGCCGGCGTGCGCTCCTTCAAGATCGAAGGGCGCTACAAGGATGCGAGCTACGTCAAGAACATCACCTCCTACTACCGCCAGCGTCTGGACGGCATCCTGGAAAGTCGCCCGGACCTCGCCCGCGCCTCCAGCGGCCGCACGGACCACTTCTTCGTCCCGGACCCGGACAAGACCTTCCACCGTGGCAGCACCGACTACTTCGTCACCGATCGCAAGATCGACATCGGCGCCTTCGACACCCCCACCTTCACCGGCCTGCCGGTGGGCCAGGTGGAGAAAGTGGGCAAGCGCGACCTGATCGCCGTGACCCATGAACCGCTGACCAACGGCGACGGCCTCAACGTGCTGGTCAAGCGTGAGGTGGTGGGCTTCCGCGCCAACATCGCCGAGCTGAAGGATGAGTTCGAGGAAGACGGCGAGAAGCGCTGGCGCTATCGCGTCGAGCCCAACGAGATGCCGGAAGGCCTTTCCCGCCTGCGCCCGAACCATCCGCTCTCCCGCAATCTGGACCACAACTGGCAGCAGGCCCTGCTGAAGACGTCCGCCGAACGCCGCGTTGGCGTCAGCTGGAAAGCCACTCTGCGCGAAGCGCGCCTGGAACTGACCGCCACCAGCGAAGAAGGCGTGAGCGCCACCGTCGCCCTGGACGGCCCGTTCGGCGCCGCCAACAAGCCGGACCAGGCGCTGGAGCAACTGCACGACCTGCTGGGCCAGTTGGGCACCACCCAGTACCACGCCGAAACCATCGAGCTGGACGCACCGCAGGCGTTCTTCATCCCGAACTCGCAGCTCAAGGCCCTGCGCCGCGAAGCCATCGAGCAGCTCACCGAAGCCCGCGTCGCCGCCCATCCCCGTGGCAGCCGCAAGGCCGAGAGCAACCCGCCGCCGGTGTATCCGGAGTCGCACCTGTCGTTCCTGTACAACGTGTACAACCAGAAGGCCCGCGACTTCTACCACCGCCACGGTGTGCAGCTGATCGACGCCGCCTACGAGGCCCACGAGGAAACGGGCGAGGTGCCGGTGATGATTACCAAGCACTGCCTGCGCTTCTCCTTCAACCTCTGCCCCAAGCAGGCCAAAGGCGTGACCGGCGTGCGCACCAAAGTGGCGCCGATGCAGCTGGTGCATGGCGATGAAGTGCTGACCCTGAAGTTCGACTGCAAACCCTGCGAGATGCATGTGGTGGGCAAGATCAAGGGCCACATCCTCGACCTGCCCCAACCCGGCAGCGCCGCCACCCAGGTGGTCGGCCACATCACCCCGGATGACCTGCTGAAGACCATCCGCAACCGCGCGCCGCACTGACGTCGCCACCTGGCTGACCGTAGGGTGCGCTGTGCGCACCGCTTCCGGAGTCAGGTCCGGCGCCAGGTCCAACCGCTGATGCGCACGGCGCACCCGACAGGCTCGAATCCTTCGCTTTCGCCCACCGGCATAGGTCGGCGCATTCTCGACAATCAGAGCTTGCGAATTCTCGCTACAGGCTTAATGTAGAGGCTCAAACATTTTTTGTTAGAGACGCTACATGGAACGCTGGCTCTCCCTGGTCATCGGCCTGCCCACCGCCAACGCCACCGCGCGCATGCGGGCCTGGCGCGCCTTGAAAGGCTGTGGCGCGGCAGTCTTGCGTGATGGCGTGTACCTGCTGCCGAACACGCCCGGCTGCCGCGACGAACTGGCCGCCATCGAGCGGGACATCCTGTCCATCAATGGCACCGCCTACCTGCTGCCCATCGAGGACCCGGAAGGCGCACGCTTCATCCCGCTGTTCGACCGCAGCCAGGACTACGCCAACCTGCGCGCCGAGATCGAGGCCTGCCGCAACCAACTGAGCGCGGACAACGCCCTGGCCTCCACCCGGCAGATCCGCAAGCTGCGCAAGGCCTTCACCCAGCTCGCGGACATCGATTTCTTCCCCGGCGAAGCCCGGCAGCAGGTGGATTCAGCCCTGCAGGACCTGGAAACCGCCATCAGCCGCACGCTGTCGGCGGACGAACCCAGCAGCCACGAGCAATCCATCGCGGCGCTGCGGCGCTCCGATTACCAGGGCCGCCTCTGGGCCACCCGCAAGCGCCCCTGGGTGGACCGCCTGGCCAGCGCCTGGCTCATTCGCCGCTTCATCGATCGGGACGCCCGCTTCCTCTGGCTGGAGTCACCTCGGGACTGCCCGCAGGACGCCCTGGGTTTCGACTTCGACGGCGCCACCTTCAGCCATGTCGGCCAGCGCGTCACCTTCGAGACCCTGCTGGCCAGCTTCCAACTGGACGAACCGGCCCTGAGCAAGGTCGCGACCCTGGTGCACTACCTGGACGTGGGCGGCATCCAGCCGGCGGAGGCCGCCGGCATCGAGCGGGTCCTGGCCGGCCTGCGGGAGAGCGTCACCGACGACGACCAGCTCCTGGCCGCCGCCAGCGCCATCTTCGATAGCCTCCTGACCGCCTTTGCGAATGACGAGAAAGACCATGAGTGAGACCACCGTGCGCAGCGCCGAGCAGTCCCCCGCCTCCAGCGCGCCCATCGGCCTGTTCGAGGCCTTCCTGTTCTGGCTGAAGCTCGGCTTCATCAGCTTTGGCGGCCCGGCCGGGCAAATCGCGATCATGCACCAGGAGCTGGTGGAGCGACGCCGCTGGATCAGCGAGCGGCGTTTCCTCCACGCGTTGAACTACTGCATGTTGCTCCCCGGCCCGGAGGCCCAGCAGCTCGCCACCTACATCGGCTGGCTGATGCACCGCACCTGGGGCGGCGTCATCGCCGGGGCGCTGTTCGTGCTGCCCTCGCTGTTCATCCTCATTGCCCTGTCCTGGGTCTACATCGCCTTCGGTGAAGTGCCGGTGGTGGCCGGGCTGTTCTACGGCATCAAGCCGGCGGTGACCGCCATCGTCGTCCAGGCGGCCCACCGCATCGGCTCGCGGGCGCTCAAGAACAACTGGCTGTGGGGCATCGCCGCGGCGTCCTTCGTGGCCATCTTCGCCCTCAACCTGCCCTTCCCGCTGATCGTCGTGGGAGCCGCCCTGGCGGGCTACATCGGCGGCCGCCTGGCACCGGAGAAATTCAGCCTGGGTGGCGGTCACGGTGCCGCACAGGCCGACTACGGCCCGGCCCTCATCGACGACGACACGCCAACGCCGGAACACGCGCGCTTTCGCTGGTCGCGCCTGCTGTTGCTGATCCTCGTCGGCGCCCTGCTCTGGCTGCTGCCCATGGGCCTGCTGACCGCCTGCTTCGGCTGGCAGGGCACCCTGACCCAGATGGGCTGGTTCTTCACCAAGGCGGCGCTGCTCACCTTCGGCGGCGCCTATGCCGTGCTCCCCTACGTCTACCAGGGGGCGGTGGACCACTACGGCTGGCTGACCCCCTCCCAGATGATCGACGGCCTGGCCCTGGGCGAAACCACGCCCGGGCCGCTGATCATGGTGGTGGCGTTCGTCGCCTTCGTCGGCGCCTACGTGCAGCCGGTGTTTGGCGCCGACCAGGCGTTCCTCGCGGGCGCCCTGGCTGCCACGCTGGTCACCTGGTTCACCTTCCTGCCCTCCTTCCTCTTCATCCTGGCGGGCGGGCCCCTGGTGGAATCCACCCACAACGAGCTGAGGTTCACCGCGCCGCTGACCGGCATCACCGCCGCCGTGGTCGGGGTCATCCTCAACCTGGCCCTGTTCTTCGGTTACCACGTGCTCTGGCCGGAAGGCTTCGAAGGCCGTTTCGACTGGCCCTCGGCGCTGATCGCGCTGGCGGCGGCCGTCGCCCTGTTCCGCTTCAAGCGCGGCGTGATCCCGGTGCTGCTCGCCTGTGCGCTGGTCGGGCTGATGGTGCATCTATTGCAGGGCTGAACAAGGTCCTGCGGGGCCGGGAGGTGAGCGATGAGCCGGATCACCCGTTGCGAACTGGCGGAGTGGCAGGCCGCAGGACGCGCCTTCACCTTGCTGGATGTGCGTCGGGCTGGCGTACGCACCGATGATGGATTGGACATTGCCGGCTCGCGCTGGCTGGACCCCGAGGCGGTCTTTTCCTGGAAGGACAGCGTGCCACGGGACCGGCCGGTGGTGCTCTATTGCGCCCATGGCCATGAGATCAGCCAGGGCATCGCCGGGACGCTCGAAGCCATGGGGCTCGATGCCCGCTACCTGATCGACGGATTCTCCGGCTGGCAGGAGGCCGGCCACCCCACCCGGAGCCTGTAGAACCAGGCGGGAGGTGCAGCATGAAATGGGTCACCCGTGAACGCCCGAAGATCGACCGGATCGCCTGCCCCTGGCTGATCCTGCGCTTCATCGATCCACAACCCGAGTTTCTCTACGTGCCGGCCGCCGAGGTGTTGCGGGTTGCCGCCGAGCAGGACGCGGCGCCCTACGACATCCCCGGCGTCGAGCTCAGCCACGAAGGCGAGTTCTGCAGCTTCGACGCCTTCCTCAAGAAATACCGGCTCGACGACCCGGCCCTGCGCCAGTTGGCGGCCATCGTGCGCGGCGCCGACACCTCGCGCCTCGATCTCACACCGCAGTCCGCCGGCCTCTATGCCATCTCCCTCGGGCTGTCGCACACCTTCGCCGATGACCACGCAATGCTCGCCCAGGGCCTGGTCATCTACGACGCGCTCTACGCCTGGTGCCGGGACTGCCAGGGAGAGACCCACAACTGGCCGCCTCAGATGTGAGGCGACCAGTTGCACCCTGGCGCGATTCATTTGGCACGAAATGCGAAGTGCAAGTCATGGAATGAAAAGCTTGTGCCTGCATGCGACCGCAGACTTGCAGCCCTACATAACAAGAATTCAGGCCATCCGGGCCCCTTTCGGACTGACATGTTTCGCGACCTTTCCCAGGCATTGAGCCCTGCCCGCACGACCTCAATCTCTGTCCACAACCCGCTTGGCGAGGTGAAACACCATGCCGAGTGAACAGCTGAATCGACCCACCAATGTCCTGCTGGTGGCGGCCGACCAGGACGATGGCCGGAGCACGTTGCGACAGTTCCTGACCTCCGCCGGCTATCAGTGCAGCACCTGCGGTTCCGGCCGCGAGGCTGTGCAGCGGTTCGTCGATAACCCGGACATCGACATCGTGCTCTGCGACCTGCATGCCCCGGAACTCGACGGCGTCCGCCTGGTGGACGAGCTCATGCAGGCCTGTCAGGCACCACGGGTCTTCGAAGCCATCGTCTTCGCCGAGCAGCTCGTCCAGCAGTGTGCATTCGGCGCTTTGCGCCTGGGTGCTGCCGACTACCTGCAAAGGCCAGCCGACCCCGTTCAAATCCTGCGGACGATTCGCTGCCTGGAGCAAAGGTTGGAACAGCGGCGGCAGGGCGAGCGGGAAAGGGCCGAACTGAATCGGCGCATGAGCGCACTGGCCCGGGCCATCGACGAACTCCAGACCGATCTCGGCAAGCTCAACGGCGCGGCCGACGACCCGTCCGCTCCCGCCGGCGCCAATCCGGAAAGCTCCCTACCAGCGCCCTTCGACCGGCTTACACAGCGCCAGCAGGATGTTGCCCGCCTGGTCGGCCGTGGCATGGCCAACCAGACGATTGCCGGCGAACTCGGTCTGAGCCCGAACACCGTGAAGCTGTATGTCTCCCAGATCATGAGGATCACCGGCGCGCGGAACCGCACCCAGATTGCCCTGGACCTGGGGCGCGGTCTGCCGCCGGTCAGGCAGCCGGGCGCCTGAGGGCTTCCGGCACTCAGTTACCCGCCGATACCCCGCAGTCGATGGCCATGTCCGCCCCCGTGATCGAGCGGGCGCCCGGCTGGCAGAGGTAAAAGACCAGCTCGGCCACTTCCTCCGGTTGAATGAAGCGCGCCCGCTCGCCCTGGGGGTACTTCGCCAGTAGCTCCCGGTAATAGGCCTCCGGGTCGCCCTGCCCATAGCGTTCGGCCTGGAACTTCAGCATGGGCGTCTGGATGTCCCCCGGTGACACCGCATTGCAGCGCACGCCGAAGGGGGCCAGGTCCAGGGCCAGCGCCTTGGTCAGCAGACTCACCCCGCCCTTGCTCGCGCAGTAGGCCGCCGCGTTCCGGTTGCCCTGGCGGCCGGCATCGCTGGAAATGTTCACGATGGCCCCTTCCGACAGCTTCAGGTGCGGAATCGCCGCCGCGCACATGAAGAAGGCGGCCTTCAGGTTCACCTCCATGACAATGTCGAAGTCCGCTTCGCTGAAGGTCTCCACCGGCCCCTCCCGCCACACGCCCGCCGCATTGACCAGCGCGTCCAGCCGGCCGCTCGCCGACACTGCGGCCGCTACCGTTTCCTCGCAAACCGCCGGCAGGCGGATATCGGCGGTGTAGGTGCCGCAGAGCGGATGACCGGCCTGCAGCTCCGCCAGGCCGATGGCATCCACATCGGTGGCGAAGACCTGCCAGTTGCCCTGGATGAATCGCTCCACGAGGGCGCGGCCGACGCCACCCGCAGCCCCCGTGATGAGTACGACCGGAGTCGCCATGATCATCGCCCTCCCGCTCACGGAGCCTTGTTTTCGATCAGGCAATTGCCACCGTCCACCACCAGCAGCTCGCCGGTGATGTAGCTCGCCTCCGGCGACGCCAGGAAGGCAACGGCAGCGGCCACTTCCTCAGGGCGACCCGCGCGGCCGACCGGGACGTAGCGCGCGGCGTCCACTTCTTCCGGTGAACTGGAGCCGGTGGCGATCCACCCCGGCGCCACGCTGTTCACGGTGATGCCCTGGCGCGCCACTTCCAGCGCCAGGCCCATGTTCAGGCCCACCATGCCAGCCTTGGCCGCACTGTAGGCTGCCTCCCCGGGGTTACTGCCGCGGGTGCCAGTCGTCGAGCTGATGTTCACGATGCGCCCATAACCCCGGACCTGCATACCCGGCAGCACAGCGCGGATGAGCAGGAAGGCGGTGGTGAGGTTGCGGGCGATGGAGAGGTTCCAGATGCCCAGGTCCATGGACGCCACGTCGGCGAAGGGCTCGGGGCTGCCCTGCATGGCCATGCCCGCGTTGTTCACCAGGATATCGATGCGTCCCCAGACCGATTCGGCCCAGCGCGCGAACTCATTCACCTGTGCCTCGTCGGTGAGGTCCACCGCCCTGCCCTCGGCTTCGAAGCCGGCGGCGCGCAGTTCCGCCACCCGATCGGCGATCCGCGCGCTGCTCGCCGTGACGATCAGCTTCGCACCGCAGGCGCCCAGCCGACGGGCGATTGCCATACCGATGCCGACCTCGCTGCCGGCGCCGCTCACCAGCGCCACCTGTCCTTGCCACCCTGTCGTGCTCATCTCCGTCTCCCAAGCGTTGTTGTCGTTGGACTAGAACTTAGGTTCACGGGACTGATAAAAAAAGACGACTGTCATCAGCAAAACTGAAAACTGCCATGGCCTTCACCAGCGAATCACTCAAGGTATTCCTCGCCGTCCTCGACGGTGGCTCCTTCTCCGCTGCCGCCCGCAAGCTCGGCCGCGTGCCGTCCGCCGTGAGCATGGCGATCTCCCAGCTCGAAGCCGAACTGGACATGGTGCTGTTCGACCGCTCCACCCGGAAGGCGCTGCCAACCGCAGCGGCCTTCGCCCTGGAACCCCAGGCCAGACGGGTCGCCAGCCAGCTCAACCTGCTGGATGCCCATGCGCTGCAACTGCACCAGGGGCTGGAGCGCCGCCTGACGCTGGCCATGGCGCCGGAGCTGCAAACGGGCGCGTGGAGCCGTCCCCTGGCGACCCTTGCCCGGGAGTTCCCCACCCTGGAGATCGAAGTGCGCTCGGCGTCCCAGGCCGAGGCCGTGCGCATGCTCCACGAAGGCAGTGTGCAACTGGCGCTGGTCTTCGAGCGTCCGGGAATCGATGAGCGCGAGACCTTTCTGGAAGCGGGGAGCCAGCTGTTGGTGGCGGTGGCCGCGCCGGGATCGCCAGGCGCGGACCAGGACCACCCGCTGGCGGAAGAACAGATGTCCAACCTCCGCCAGATCATCGTGGCCACGGGCGAGCCAACGGGCTCGGACCCGAGGGTCGTGCTGTCGCACCGCGTCTGGCTGACGGACAGCTACCTGGCGACCCTCGACCTGGTGCAGGCCGGCCTGGGTTGGGCCTACCTGCCGCAGCCGCTGATCCAGCCCCTGATCGCCTCGGGTGCGCTGAGCGAAGTGGTGTTCGATAACATGGCCAGCCGAATGCGCCTGTGGGTGGACATCGTCTGGATCAAGAACCGTGCCCTCGGCTTGGGGGCCAAGCGCTATCTGGAGCTGATTCGGGAACAGGTCAAGGCGGAACCGCGCAGGTCCTGAAGGCCGCACCGACTACTTCAGGTATGAGCGCAGCAGGGTGGCGATCTGGTCCACCTCGACCTGACGCTGCTCCGCCGTCACGTCATCCGCGCCAAGGTGGTCGCGAATGTGGCCTTCCATCACCTCTGCCATCAGGCCATTCACCGCACCTCTGATGGCCGCGATCTGCTGGAGCACCGCCAGACAGTCCTTGTCCTGATCCAACGCCGTTTCCAGGGCGGCTGCCTGGCCTTTGATCTTGCGCACCCGCGTCAGTAGTTGCTTCTTGCCTTTGATCGTATGGGCCATGGGGAAACTCGCTCCAATAGGATACTGGGGTATAGTATGCGAAGCCTTTTATTGGAGCATGATAGCCATGATTTCGCGGACTCCGGAACGTTGGGTGCATTCCCACGCGTTTCACCAGGGAAATCCCATCGCCGAACGCAAAACCCGCCTCGCCGTATGGCTGACCGCCTGCATGATGGTCGCCGAGATCGCCGGCGGCTGGCTGTTCAACTCCATGGCTTTGCTGGCGGACGGTTGGCACATGAGTTCCCACGCCCTGGCCCTGGGGTTGTCGGTGTTCGCCTACTCGGCGGCCCGCCGATACGCCCGCGACCAGCGCTTTGCCTTCGGCACCTGGAAAATCGAGATTCTGGGCGGCTACTCCAGCGCGATCCTGCTCCTGGGCGTCGCCGGACTGATGATCTTCCAATCGGTGGAGCGCCTGTTCTCGCCGGGCCCCATCCACTATGACGAAGCGATCGCCATCGCTCTGATTGGCCTGGTGGTCAACCTCGCCTGTGCCTGGCTGCTACGGGACGACCACCACCATCACCACCACGAAGGCCACGACCACCCTCATCACCACGACCATCACCACCACGATCTCAACCTGCGTTCCGCCTACCTGCACGTCATTGCCGATGCCGCCACGTCCGTCCTGGCGGTGATCGCCCTGCTGGCCGGCAAGTTCTGGGGCGCGGCCTGGCTCGACCCTGTGATGGGGCTGGTGGGCGCGGCGCTAGTGGCGAGCTGGGCCAAAGGGCTGTTGCGGGACACCGCGCGGATCTTGCTGGACGCGGAAATGGACGCGCCGGTGGTGGCGGAAATCCGTGAAGTCATCGAACAGGGCCCGGTGCCCGCGACCATCACCGACCTGCACGTCTGGCGGGTCGCCAAGGGCAAGTACGCCTGCGTCCTCAGCCTGGCCACAGCGGGCACGCTGGATGCCGACAGCGTGCGCGAGCAGCTCAGCATCCACGAGGAACTGGCCCACGTGACCGTGGAAATCAACCGGGTTATCGCCGCCTGACGGCCCCCCTTCCCCTCCGGGCGTCCTCCCCTGCGCCCGCGCCATCGCTCGCTGCCTTCCGGGCCAACCCCGCCCGGAAGGTCCGCCTCACGCCCCGCCCCGCAGCCCCTGATCGGGTGTCGACAATCCCTGTGCCGACCAGATGCGTTCGCCCCGAATCCTGGAGCGCGCCCAGCGCCAACGCCGCCGTTTGGTGGAGCCATAACGGTTAAATCAGACGAAGTGTCGACAATGCACTTGCACAAAATCCTGTTTGCCAATATTTTCCGCATCCACAAGAACGCATTGTCAACAATCTAGATTAGCCGTCTACCCAACAAGAACGCGTACCCGGGAACGGACATCCGGCTGGCAACTCGAGTGGCCTCCTCGCTTGCCTGCCCTGCTCCCGGGTTCAGTTCGCGTCCGACAGGAGAAATCGCTGTGCTCGAAACCTACGCCCAACACAAGAACGCGCGTGCCGAGGAAGGCCTGCCGCCCCTCGCGCTGAACGCCGAACAGACCGCAGGCCTGGTCGAGCTGCTGAAGAACCCGCCGGTTGGCGAGGAGTCCGTTCTCCTGGACCTGATCACCAACCGCGTTCCGCCGGGCGTGGACGAAGCCGCCTACGTCAAGGCCGGCTTCCTCACCGCCATCGTCAAGGGTGAAGCCGAGTCCCCGCTGATCAGCAAGAACCGCGCGGTCGAACTGCTGGGCACCATGCAGGGCGGCTACAACATCGCCACCCTGGTCGAGCTGCTGGACAACGCCGAGCTGGCCGGTGTCGCCGCCGAACAGCTGAAGCACACCCTGCTGATGTTCGATGCCTTCCACGATGTCGCCGAGCGCGCCAAGAAGGGCAATGCTTCCGCCCAGGCCGTGCTGCAGTCCTGGGCCGATGGCGAGTGGTTCAAGGCCAAGCCGGCGCTCGCCGAGAAGATCACCCTGACCGTGTTCAAGGTGCCTGGCGAAACCAACACCGACGACCTGTCCCCCGCCCCGGACGCCTGGTCCCGCCCCGACATCCCGCTGCACGCCCTGGCCATGCTGAAGATGGCCCGCGACGGCATCGAGCCGATCCAGCCGGGCTCCGTCGGCCCGCTGCAGCAGATCGAAGCGGTCAAGGCCAAGGGCTTCCCGGTCGCCTACGTCGGTGACGTGGTCGGTACCGGTTCGTCCCGCAAGTCCGCCACCAACTCCGTGCTGTGGTTCTTCGGTGACGACATCCCGTTCGTGCCGAACAAGCGCGCCGGTGGTTTCTGCTTCGGCAACAAGATCGCGCCGATCTTCTACAACACCATGGAAGACGCCGGCGCCCTGCCGATCGAATTCGACGTCGCCAACCTCAACATGGGCGATGTGATCGACGTGTATCCCTACGCCGGGAAAGTCTGCCGTCATGGCAGCGACGAGGAACTGGCCAGCTTCGAACTGAAGACCCCGGTGCTGCTGGACGAAGTCCGCGCCGGCGGCCGTATCCCGCTGATCATCGGCCGTGGCCTGACCGAGAAGGCCCGTGCCGAACTGGGCCTGGGCGCCTCCGACCTGTTCAACATGCCGGAATCCCCGGCCGACAGCGGCAAGGGTTTCACCCTGGCGCAGAAGATGGTGGGCCGTGCCTGCGGTCTGGCAGAAGGCCAGGGCGTGCGTCCGGGCACTTATTGCGAGCCGAAGATGACCACCGTCGGCTCCCAGGACACCACCGGCCCGATGACCCGCGACGAGCTGAAAGACCTCGCCTGCCTCGGCTTCTCCGCCGACCTGGTGATGCAGTCCTTCTGCCACACCGCCGCCTATCCGAAGCCGGTGGATGTGCGCACCCACCACAGCCTGCCTGACTTCATGCGCAATCGCGGTGGCGTCTCGCTCAAGGTGGGCGACGGCATCATCCACAGCTGGCTGAACCGCATGCTGCTGCCGGACACCGTCGGCACCGGCGGTGACTCCCACACCCGCTTCCCGATCGGCATTTCCTTCCCGGCCGGCTCCGGCCTGGTCGCCTTCGCCGCCGCCACCGGCGTGATGCCGCTGGACATGCCGGAATCCGTGCTGGTGCGCTTCAAGGGCAAGATGCAGCCCGGGATCACCCTGCGTGACCTGGTGCATGCCATCCCCTACTACGCCATCCAGGCCGGCCTGCTGACCGTCGAGAAGAAGGGCAAGAAGAACATCTTCTCCGGCCGCATCCTCGAAATCGAAGGCCTCAACGAGCTGACCGTCGAGCAAGCCTTCGAACTGTCCGACGCCTCTGCCGAGCGTTCCGCCGCCGGTTGCACCATCAAGCTGCCGGAGTCGGCCATCGCCGAATACCTGCAGTCCAACATCACCCTGCTGCGCTGGATGATCGGTGAAGGCTACGGCGACGCCCGCACCCTGGAGCGTCGCGCCCAGGCGATGGAAGCCTGGCTGGCCAACCCGCAACTGCTGGAAGCCGACAAGGACGCCGAATACGCCGCGGTCATCGAGATCGACCTGGCCGACGTGAAAGAGCCCGTGCTCTGCGCGCCGAACGACCCGGACGACGCCCGCCTGCTGTCCACCGTGGCCGGCGACAAGATCGACGAGGTGTTCATCGGCTCCTGCATGACCAACATCGGTCACTTCCGCGCGGCCGGTAAGCTGCTGGACAAGGTCAAGGGCGGCATTCCGACCCGCCTGTGGCTGGCCCCGCCGACCAAGATGGACGCTCACCAGCTGACCGAGGAAGGCTACTACGGCATCTACGGCCGCGCCGGTGCGCGCATGGAAATGCCGGGCTGCTCGCTGTGCATGGGCAACCAGGCCCGCGTGCAGGCTGGCTCGACCGTGGTCTCCACCTCCACCCGTAACTTCCCCAACCGCCTGGGCGACGCCACCAACGTCTACCTGGCCTCCGCCGAGTTGGCGGCCGTGGCCTCGATCCTGGGCAAACTGCCGACCGTGGCCGAGTACATGGAATACGCGAAGAACATCGACAGCATGGCGGCCGATATCTACCGCTACCTGTCCTTCGACCAGATCGCCGAGTACAAGGAAGTCGCCGCCAACGCCAAGATCCCGGTGGTCCAGGCCTGAGCCTGACCCGGTATCCCGGCCATGAAAAAGCCCCGCCTTGAGCGGGGCTTTTTTGTCTCCGCCCAAAGACGGTCAGCCCTGGCTGCCGCCCGCCCCGGCCTGGGTCCGTTCCCGCAGCAGCGCCTGGATGATGGCTTCCTGCTCTTCGTAGTCGCCCTCACCCACGTGCAAGTGGCGCACACGCCCCTTGGCGTCGATGAAGTAATGGGCCGGCCAGTACTGGTTGGTGAAGGCATTCCAGATGCGGTACTGGTTGTCGACAGCCACCGGATGCTGAACGCCGAGCCGCTTGATGGCGTCGCGGACGTTGCTGATGATCCGCTCGAAGGGGTACTCCGGCGTGTGCACGCCAATCACCACCAGGCCCTGGTCCCCGTAGCGCTTCGCCCACTGGTTCACGTACGGCAGGCTGTTCCGGCAATTGATGCAGTCATAGGTCCAGAAATCCACCAGCACCACCTTGCCGCGCAGCGACTCCGCATCCAGCGGCGGGCCATTCAGCCATTCCGTGGCGCCGTCCAGGGACGGCATCGCGCCCAGGTCCGGCAGTTGCCCGACACCTTCCGCACGGGCGCTGCCGACCAGTTGTTCCAGCAAGGCCGGAATGCCCTCCAGCGCCTTGTGTTCCAGTGCGGTGACCAGCCGGGAAGAGCTCGCCCCGGCCAGTTGCGCGCTGGTGCCGGTGGCGATGCCGACGACCGCCAGCAGGGCCAGCACGCCAGCGCCACGTCGCAGCCATTCCACTACACCGAGGGACAGCCGCAAGCGCTGGTAAAGGCCCCGGCCGAGGAAGATCACCGCCCCGAGGGCCACGGCACTGCCCAATCCGAAGCTGAACAGCAGCAGGCTGGTATTCGCGGTCGGCCCTTGCAGCATGGCACCGGAGAGGATCAGGCCCAGAATGGGACCGGCACAGGGCGCCCACAGCAGGCCGGCAGCGCAGCCCAGCAGCCAGGACGAGAGCGCCGGGGGCAGTCGCCGGGCATCGCCCTGCAGGCGGTCACCCAGCCATACCCACGGCCGCGACAGCCAGGCGCCCACTCGCGGCGAAAGCAGGGCCAGCGCCGACAGGGCCAGCAGCCCCAGGGCCAGGTAGCGGCCGATCTGGCTGGCCCCCACCACCCACTCGCTGGACACGGTCGCCAGGCTGGCGAGCACGGCGAAGCCCGAGGCCAGGCCGGCCAGGGTCATCACCGGTGACCAGGCCGGCCCGCCTGCGCGTGACAGCAACAGGGGCAATACAGGAAGGATGCAGGGGCTGAGCAGCGTCAGCACCCCGCCGAGAAACGCAACGAGCAGCATGGGGCACCTCACGGAAAAGGGTTCAGGATCAGGCCAGCAGGCCTCGATCCAGGTAACTGCAGGGCGGATGCGCCACGGCATCCACTGGGTGCCCATTCCAGCGGTGGGAGATATCGCGGATGTGTCCGCGGCCACCGGTGATTGCCACGCCAGGTATCGGCACCTGTCCCTGATACAGGCGGATACGCAGGACGATTGTGAAAGCCCAGGTATCCAGCGGCGGCTGGATACACTGGAATACAAAGGGCGGCGGGCAAGCGTCGTGGTGCCCGATACACTAGGCCTCAACGAAATGACGAGGACTGACCATGGACCATGTCGATCACATCCTGATCGTCGACGATGATCGCGAAATCCGCGAGCTGGTCGGCAACTACCTAAAAAAGAACGGCCTGCGCGTCAGCCTGGCAGCGGATGGCCGGCAGATGCGCGCCTTCCTCGACGGCAATGCGGTGGACCTGATCGTCCTCGACATCATGATGCCGGGCGACGACGGCCTGCGCCTGTGCCGCGAGCTGCGCGTGGGCAAGCACAAGGCCACGCCGATTCTGATGCTGACGGCGCGCAACGACGAGACCGACCGCATCATCGGCCTGGAAATGGGCGCCGACGACTACCTGACCAAGCCCTTCTCCGCCCGCGAGTTGCTGGCCCGGATCAACGCCGTGCTGCGGCGGACCCGCATGCTGCCGCCGAACCTGCAGATCAGCGAGAGCAGCCGGCTGATCGGCTTCGGCCAGTGGCGCCTGGACACCAGCGCGCGCCATCTGCTGGACGAACAGGGCACCATGGTCGCCCTGAGTGGCGCCGAATACCGGCTGCTGCGGGTATTCGTCGACCACCCGCAGCGGGTGCTCAGCCGCGAGCAACTGCTCAACCTCACCCAGGGCCGCGAGGCGGACATCTTCGACCGTTCCATCGATCTGTTGGTCAGCCGGTTGCGCCAGCGCCTGCAGGACGACGCCCGCGAGCCCGCCTACATCAAGACGGTGCGCAGCGAGGGCTACGTCTTCTCGCTGCCCGTGCAACTGATCGAGCCGAGCGAATGATGTCGCCGCTGCGCTGGCCGCGCACCCTGGCCGCTCGCCTGGCGCTGATCTTCTTCAGCGGCCTGGTGCTCGCCTACGGGCTGTCCTTCGGCTCGCAGTTCTACGAGCGCTACCAGACCGGGCGCGACGTGATGCTGGGCAACCTGGAAACCGACGTCAGCACCGCCGTCGCCCTGCTCGACCGCCTGCCGGCGGAGGAACGGGCCGCCTGGCTGCCGATGCTGGAGCGGCGCAATTACCGCTATCGGCTGGACGAAGGCCTGCCCGGAAAACCGATTGAGACGGCAGAGGCGCCGATGGCGGCGAACACCATCCAGCGGGCCGTTGGCGAGCGCTTCCCCCTGCGCTTCGAGAGCATTCCCGGGCCGACCCCGCACTTCCAGGCCCACCTGCGCCTCAGCGACGGCCGCCCCCTGACCCTGGACGTCACGCCCGGTCCCATACCGGTGGCCAAGTGGCTGCCCGTGGTGTTGCTGGTGCAACTCGCCCTGCTGCTGTTCTGCACCTGGGTGGCGGTGCGCATGGCGATCCGCCCGCTGACCCGGCTCGCCCATGCCGTAGACCACCTCGACCCGGACAGCCCCGGCCCGCAACTGGACGAGCACGGCCCACAGGAGGTGGTTTATGCCGCCCGTGCCTTCAATGCCCTGCAGGACCGCATCGCCGCCTACCTGAAGGAACGTATCCAGTTGCTGGCGGCCATCTCCCACGATCTGCAGACCCCCATCACACGAATGAAGCTACGTGTCGAACAGATGGACACCTCCACCGAGCGCGAGCGCCTGTGGAGCGACCTGAACGAAATGCAGCACCTCGTGAAGGAAGGCGTCGCCTATGCACGCAGCATGGAC
Source organism: Pseudomonas sp. LFM046 (assembly GCF_000949385.2). Taxonomy (NCBI): domain Bacteria; kingdom Pseudomonadati; phylum Pseudomonadota; class Gammaproteobacteria; order Pseudomonadales; family Pseudomonadaceae; genus Pseudomonas; species Pseudomonas sp. LFM046. The sequence goes on from NZ_JYKO02000001.1 coordinate 3,216,634, forward strand.
GGTGGCAGCGAGGCCGTCTGCCGGGTGGACCTCGATGCGTTTCTCGACAGTCTGGTCTGCGACTACCAGGACAGCGGCCAGGCGGTCAGCCTCGAAGGCAGCAGCGGCGTGTTGCTGGAAACCCGCCCCCACGCCCTGCGCCGGGTGCTGGGCAACCTGATCGACAACGCCCTGAAATTCGGTGGCAGCGCCCACCTGGAAGTGCAACCTGATGTACAGGGCAAGGTGCAGGTGCGGGTGCTGGACAACGGCCCCGGCATCCCCGAAGACGCGCTGGTCGAGGTGTTCAAACCCTTCTACCGGGTGGAAAGCTCGCGCAACCGCAGCACCGGCGGCACCGGCCTGGGCCTGGCCATCGCCCAACAGTTGAGCCTGGCCCTGGGCGGCCAGCTCAGCCTGCAAAACCGCGAAAGCGGCGGCCTGTGCGCACAACTGGAACTGCGGCCCGCGCCCTGAACGCGTTGTACAAAGCCATACACAGAGCCCCCTGCCAGACACATCCGGGACAAGCCGCCCTGAGAGCATGCAACCACCCGCAACGGCATCCCGCCGTCGCACTCCGGCCAAGGAGCATGCCCCATGAACAGCGTTGCACTGTCCCCGATCAGAAATGCCTTTACTCAGCTCGACCGTCTCGGCGCCTGGAGCGCCGACCTGCCCCTGCGCCTGTTCCTGGCCTGGGAATTCCTGGAATCCGGCCTGGAAAAATGGAACGGCGAAAACTGGTTCACGGACATCCAGTCCGCCTTTCCCTTCCCCTTCGACCTCCTGCCCGCTGGCCTGAACTGGCAGATGTCCATGTGGATCGAACTGATCGCCCCCGCGCTGCTGCTGCTCGGGCTGGGCACTCGCCTTGCATCCGCGGTGCTGATGGTGATGACGGTGGTGGCCATCGCCGCCGTGCACTGGCCGGCTCACTGGTCGAGCCTGGCGGAACTGGCCATGGGTTACTCCATCAGCGACAAGGGCTTCGGCAACTACAAGCTGCCCCTGATCTACCTGGTGGCCCTGGTACCCCTGGTGCTCAAGGGCTCCGGCCGACTCAGCCTGGACGCCCTGCTGTTCCGCCAAAAGGCCTGACCCGATTCAACAAAAAAGCCCGCGCATCCCTTGGGGTGCGCGGGCTTTTTATTGGCAGGATCGACACCGCGTAACGCTAAACCACCGGTGCGCACGGCGCACCCTACCGACCCGGCTCCTCCGCTCCCATGCCCTCGGCACATGGCCAACCGCAGGGTGCGCTGCGCGCACCAATAACGGAATCAACACCGCGTAACGTCCAACCACCGCTGCACACGGCACACCCTACCGACCCGGCTCCTCCGCTCCTATGCCCTCGGCACATGGCCAACCGTAGGGTGCGCTGCGCGCACCAATAACGGAATCAACACCGCGTAACGTCCAACCACCGCTGCACACGGCACACCCTACCGACCCGGCTCCTCCGCTCCTATGCCCTCGGCACATGGCCAACCGTAGGGTGCGCTGCGCGCACCAATAGCAGACCCCACACCGAGAAACGTTCAACCCCCGATGCGCAAAAAGGCCTTACCCCATCCAGCAAAAAGCCCGCGCATCTGGACGGATGCGCGGGCTTTTTTGTTCGCAACGGCCACTCAGGGAATGTTGAAGGTCACCTCGATATTGCCGCGAGTCGCCTTGGAATACGGGCAGAGCTGGTGCGCTGCATCCACCAGCTTCGCCTTGTCTTCCGCCGCCAGGCCCGGCAGCTCCACGGTCAAGGTCGCCGCCAGGGCGAAGCCGCCGTCGGCCGTGTTTCCCAGGGCGATGTCGGCCGCTACCGCCACGTCGTCGGGCAGGCGAATCGACAGGCTCTGCCCGGCGCGGCGCAGGGCGCCGATAAAGCAGGCCGACCAGCCGACGCCGAGCAGCTGTTCCGGATTGGTGCCGGGACGTCCCGAGCCGGGCGGGCTCAGACGCACTTGCAGCTCGCCGTCAGAGGATTTGCCCTGGCCATCGCGGCCACCGGTGGTGCGGGTCTGGCCGGTGTAGAGGGTTTTCTCCAGGATTGCGGTCATCTCAGTGTCTCCAGTGGTGAAGTGGGCCGGGGAAAATCGGCACCGGGTTGCGTGTCAGGCGCGGGTGCCCAGCACCACGCCCTGCTCGCGCAGGTTTACCAGCAAGGCCAGGCCCTGCGACAGGATGGCTTGGCGGTCGGCGCCAATGGCGTCGGCCAGCTGGTGCAGGTGTTCGCGGCCGCTGCATGCCTGTTCCTGCAACGAGGACAGCAGTGCATGGGCCAGGGGGGCCAGGCGCGAGAAATGCACCTTGTGGTCGGCCTTGCGCTGGGCCAGCAACAGGCTGGGCTGGGCCGGCGCCTGGTCGGGCTGATAGCCGGGGCTGATCTCACTCACCGGCCACTGATAGGCCAAGGGCCAGGCCAGGCTGGATACCAGCGGCACACCCTCCAGCAAATCGCCGTCCGGGTCATGTGCCGGTTCGTCCGCGTCGCTGAGCAGCAGCGCACTTTCCACCCACTCGTAATGGGCCAGTTCCGCCAGCCACGCCGGCAGGCCCGCAAGCTCGCCCGCACCCTCGTCGAGGAAGGCAACGAACTCGCCGGCCATTTCGGTGAACAACGGCGTGCTGCAGCGATAGTCGGCATAGAAGGTTCGCACCAGCAACTGCCATTGCCCCGCCGGCAGGCTCGCGCGGATCACCGGGAAGCCCCCTGACAGCAGGGATTCGACATTGCCGAAAAACAGCTCCCGGTACACCGCCAGCCGGCGCGCCTCGATGCCCGGTGGTGGTTCATGGTGCTCTGGGTCGCGCACGTGGCGGGCCATGGTCATCAGCTGTTGGTGGAGGAGCTCAGGCATAACGCACCTCCGGCAGCACCAGCGTGGCCCTCTGCCGGGAGCGGATCTGCTCCACCTCGGCCAGCAGTTCGCCCAGGGGCGGGAAATTGAAATCACGCTCCAGCAAGGTCGGCAGAGGGCCGAACCGCTGGTAGGCCTGCTCCAGCAGGGTCCAGACATCGCCTTTCACGGTTGCGCCGTGGGTGTCGATCTTCAGGTCCGGCGCCTCGTCGTAATGCCCCGCCACATGCAGGCTGACCACCCGCTGCGCCGGAATCGCAGCCAGGTACTGGCCGGCGTCATAGCCATGGTTGATGGCGTTGACGAAGAGGTTGTTGACGTCCAGCAGCAGGTCGCAGTCGGCCTCCTCCAACACCGCGCGGAGGAAATCGATCTCGCTCAGCGCCTGGTAAGGCGCGGCGTAGTAGGAAATGTTCTCCACCGCGATGCGCCGGCCCAGGGCGTCCTGTGCCTGGCGGATGCGCGCGGCGACGTGGCGCACCGCCTCGTCGGTAAAGGGCAACGGCAGCAGGTCGTAGAGCTGGCCGTCATCGGAGCAGTAGCTCAGGTGTTCGCTGTACAGGGCGACGCGGTGGCGGTCGAGAAACTGCCGGGTGCGCCGCAGCAGGTGGCCATCCAGCGGCGATGGGCCGCCAAGGGACAACGACAGTCCATGGCAACTCAGGGGGATGCGTTCGGCGAGTGTCGCCAGGGATTCGCCGTAGGCGCCGCCGACATCGATCCAGTTGTCCGGGGCGCACTCCAGGAAATCCACGGCGCCGGCGTCCATCGCGAGCAGTTCGGGGATCAGGGCACGGCGCAGCCCCAGGCCGGCACCGTGGATGGATGGGACAGAGGTCATGGGCATTCTCCTGAAGGCGAAGTCCCCCTCCCCGGCACGCGCACAGGGAGGGAGGTACGACGGAGCCGGATCAGTTCTTGGCCTGGCTCAGCTTGGTGAACAGCTCGGTGGGCACTTTCTTGCCGTTGGAGATGTACTGGTTGGTGCGGAACTTGTAGACCTCGCCCTCGGACAGGTAACCGTCCTTGTTGGTGTCCATGGCGATGAATTCCGCCTCACCCTGCGGGGCCACGGTCAGGAGTTCCTGGCGGGAAACGCGACCGTCGTCATCGGTGTCGGTGCGGGCGAAGGACGCATCGCCGCACTTGCCTTCACCACACTTGCCTTCGGCCTGGGTGGCCTTGGCGCTGGCGCCGCTGGCACCACACTTGCCTTCGCCACACTTGCCCTCGCCGGCTTTATCCGCGGCGGCGAGTTGGTAGCCCTGGGGCAGCGCCTCCACGGCGAAAGCGCTGGAGGCCATGTTGATGCCGCCGGCCAGGGCGACAGCGATCAGGCCAATACGAGTCTTGGTCGAGAACTGGTTACGGGACATGGTGTTTCTCCGGATGCTGTGCGCGGCGGTGCCGCGCGGGTCATGCCACAAGGGCGTTGAAACCCTGGACCGAGGCGCTTGGGCTTCCTCGTTCGGGTGTGGCTATTTCGCCTCAGGCGTGTATCCGCGGCGTATCCGGGAGACGGAACATTTGTATGCCAACCCGCGGGCAACGAATCCGGATACAAAGGGATACGTCGCAGCTGGGGCGGGTCAGGGAAGTCGTGCGGGAGAGAGGAGATCGGGCCGCGTCAACGGCCCCGGGATGGGCATTGCGCCCATCCCGATGGATCGGTTGTCAGCGAGTCAGACCCACTGATCATTACGCTTGCGCCGCACCCGCAGCAGGGTCGGCAGGATCAGACCGGCGAGCAGCCCGGCACCGGCGATGCTGCCGCCATAGACCATGTAGCGCATCAGCACTTGTTTGTTTTCATCGCCCAGTTGGGCCTGAGCGTCGCGCAGTTCGGAGCGGGCCTGGTTGAGCTCCCCGTCCAGCTTCGCACGCGCCGCCTGCAACTCGTCGATCAGCGCCTTGCGCGAATCCAGCGTCTCCTGCATGCCCTGCACGCGGGTCTTCCAGGTGTCGTTGATGCCTGCCAGCTCGGTGGTGAGTGCAGCGACCTTCTGTTCCAGCTGCGGCAGGCGCTCCACCTGGCCGGGCACCTCCTGCAGATCGCGACTGGCGATCCACACGGCGTTGCCGCTCTCGCCGCGCACCTGGCTGTAATCCCCCTGGGTGCGCAACAGTTCCACCTTCTGCCCGGAGGTGAGCGTGCCGACGATGCGGTAGCCATCAGTCGGGCCGCTGCGCACATAGGTACTCAGGCTATCACTCACCCAGCGCGCGTTGCCGGCGGTTTCCTCGGCCTGCGCCGGGGCACCGGCCGCCAGCAGCCCCCCAAGCAGGCAGGCACCGAGGGCGCGGGTCTGGAGCGTGGAAACACGGGCGGAGAAAAGACGGGATAGGGACATGGGTAATCTTCACTTGGCGATGGGACGAAACCCCGCGAACGGGCAAGTTAAACGCCGGCCAGGCGAATGGGTCGTGAACAGGGACGCGATCAAGGTGGAGCGGGACGCGGCGCAGTCGCCCAGCTAGCGAATGGCCATGCAATCCGCCCGGCGGGCCGACTGCTGACAGACATCGCGTGATTGGAATGAGTTCAGTCGGGGCGATGGGCGTGAAATGGGAGGTGTTCCCGGCCGGCGCGGCATGCGCTGGGCTCCGATCGCCGTTGGAGGCTGATGCGCCCCGCGCTCCACTTATTCCCGGTTGGAATGGAATGGTGAGGAGATGTCGTTTGTGCAGGGCACGGATGCTGCGGAGAATCCGGGCAATGCCGCCGGTTCGATGGAGCGCCCCGGGGTGGTCCGGCTATCGACAATCACGCGATGGCCGGCAGAACGCCGGGGAGCCCAGATCGCAACCGACTCAACTGCCCATCTGCCCAAGGAGCCCCCATGAACCTGCCCATCGAAAGCCGCAACGGCGGCCGAATTCTGGTCGATGCCCTGCGTATCCACGGCGTCGAACGCGCCTTCTGCGTGCCCGGTGAAAGCTACCTGGCGGTGCTGGACGCACTCTACGACGCCCGGGAGCAGATCGATCTTGTGGTCTGCCGGCAGGAAGGCGGCGCCGCCTACATGGCCGAAGCCTACGGCAAGCTGACGGGCAAGCCCGGCATCTGCTTCGTGACCCGCGGCCCCGGCGCCACCAACGCATCCGTGGGTGTGCACACGGCCTTCCAGGATTCGACGCCGATGATCCTCTTCATCGGCCAGGTGGCACGGGACCAGCGGGACCGCGAGGCCTTCCAGGAAATCGACTTCCGCGCCATGTATGCGCCCCTCGCCAAATGGGTGGTGGAGATCGACGACGCCCGACGCATTCCCGAACTGGTGAGCCAGGCCTTCCACCGCGCCATGAACGGCCGCCCCGGCCCGGTGGTGGTGGCGCTGCCGGAGGACATGCTGACCGAGGTGGTGGAGGTGGCCGACGCCGGTCCCGCCCGTGCGATCGAACCCCAGGCCAGCGCGACGGACATCCAGGCACTCGGCCAACTGCTGCAGCAGGCTGAGCGCCCGCTGATGATTGTCGGCGGTGGTGGCTGGAACGCCGGTGCGGTCGCGGACATCCGCCGCTTCGCGGAGCGCCACGACCTGCCAGTCGCCGCCTCCTTCCGCTGCCAGGACCTGTTCGACAACACCCACCCCAACTACGCCGGCGACCTGGGCTTCGCCGCCGGGCCGAAGCTGGTCCAGGCGGTGAAGGACGCCGACCTGCTGCTGGTGGTTGGCGCACGGCTGGGCGAGGTGTCCACCAACGGCTACACCTCCGTGGAAATTCCGGTGCCCCGACAAAACCTGGTGCATGTCCACGCCGGCATCGAGGAACTGGGCCGGGTCTATCAGCCCGCTCTCGGCATCAATAGCGGCATGACTGCCTTCGCCAAACTGGCGGCCGAGCTGCCTGCAACCGACAGCGCACGCCGGGCGGACTGGACCCGCACACTCAATCGCAACTACCGGGACAACCTCGTGGCCACGCCCTCCCCGGGCCCTGTGCAGATGGCCGAGATCATCGGCTGGCTACGCGACCACCTGCCCACCGACGCCATCCTCACCAATGGCGCGGGCAACTATGCGGTGTGGGTGCAGCGCTTCTACCAGTTCCGCCAGTTCCGCACCCAGCTCGGGCCTACCAACGGTTCCATGGGCTATGGCGTACCAGCGGCGGTGGCGGCCAAGATCACCTGCCCGGAGCGCATGGTGGTGTCGTTCTCCGGCGATGGCTGCTTCCTCATGAATGGCCAGGAAATCGCCACGGCGGCGCACTACGGCGCCAATGTCATTTTCATCGTGGTCAACAATGGCATGTACGGCACCATCCGCATGCACCAGGAGCGCAATTACCCCGGGCGGGTCAGCGGCACCGACCTGCACAACCCGGACTTCGCCGCCCTGGCGCAGGCTTATGGGCTGCACGGGGAAACCGTGGAAAGCACGGACGCGTTCGCGGCGGCCTTCGAGCGCAGCGCCAAGGCCGGCCGCCCGGCCCTGATCGAAGTCCGCATCGACCCGGAAGCCATCACGCCCCGCCAGTCCCTCAGCCAGATCCGCAGCGAAGCGCAGGGCAAGCGCTGACGCAGAAAGCCCCGGCGCCATAAGCGCCGGGGCTTGCCGGTCGAGCCGCTATTCCAGGTGGTATTTCTCCCGGACCAGATGGCCGATGCCCATGCGGTCGGGGGTGTCCATGTGACCATCGGTCCTGGCCGCGTGAAGTTCTTCATGGGTCAGGCCATGAGGCATCTGCCAGCCCACCCAAAAAACAGCGCCGCCGACCTCGATCGGCGACGCTGCGCACCGGCCTCAATGACCGGCGCTCTGGCCTCCATCCACGTGCAGGATTTCACCGGTGACGAAACCGGCGGTGTCCAGATAGACGATGGCCTGCGCGATGTCACTCATCTCGCCCATGTGCCCGACCGGGTGCAGCCGGCCCAGCGCCTCATGGGTTTCCACGGCGTGCATTGGGGTCTTGATGATGCCGGGAGACACCGCGTTCACCCGAATGCCGCGCTTGGCGTATTCGATGGCCAGGGACTTGGTGGCCGCGTTGATGCCGCCCTTGGTCAACGACGCCAGGACCGAGGGCACACCGTCGATAGCGTGGTCCACCAGCGTGGTGGTGATGCTGACAATGTGGCCGCTACCCTGCTTTTCCATCTCACGGATCGCGTGTTGGGAAATGTGGAAGAAGCCACCGAGGTTCACCGCCAGCACCGCGGCATAATCTTCGGCGGTGTAGTCGGTGAACGGCTTGGCGACGAAGATCCCGGCGTTGTTGACCAGGCTGTCGATGCGGCCGAAACGCGCCACGCCTTCACGGATCACGCGTTCGGCGGTCGCCGGGTCGGCGATGTCGCCCGCCACGGCGAGGATGTCCGGGTCATCGGACGGCTTGATCGAACGCGACGTGGCGACCACCCGGTAATCGAGATCACGGAAGGCCTTTACCACGGCGGCGCCAATACCTTGGGAAGCACCGGTGACGACAACGACTTTGCTTGAATTGCTCATGATCAACCTCCGAACGTACTGGGGATGGACAGGTGTTGGAGGCGACTGTAGGACGCAGTCTCAGAGCGATAAAGGCGGGTTTTTACACATCATTAGTGACGTGATGTAACGAGTTCGCAGGAGGGCCGTTCAGACCTTCCACTCGCGCTTGCACTCCATCAGGAAGTCGACGAAGGCGCGCAGGCGTAGCGGGACATGGCGGCCGTGGGGGTACAGCAGGGTGTACGGACGGGAACGTCCGCCGAATTCCTGGAGAACTTCCACCAGCGAGCCCTCTTCCAGCTCCCGATCGACGATGAAGCGATAGGTCTGGAACAGGCCGGCGCCGTGCTTGGCCAGCGTCACGCCGCCGAGGACGTCGTCGGAGCAACAGTAATTGCCGCTGGCGAAGATCTCCCTCTCCTTGCCGTTCTCGGTGAACAGCCAGGAAATGCGCCGCCCGCTGCTGGGCAGTTCGAACTGGATGCAATCGTGCTGTTCGAGGTCCTCCAGGGCGGTGGGGGTGCCAGCCCTGGCCAGGTATTCCGGGGTGGCGATCACCACCAGCCGTGCATCTTCGAGGTGCCGGGCGATGAGCGTCGAGTCGGGCTGGGCGCGCACGCGGATCGCCAGATCGTAGCCCTCGGCCACGAAATCGATGTTGCGGTTGCTCAGGTTGACATCGATCTTCACGCCCGGATGCCGCTCCCTGAAGCGCGCCAGGAGCGGCAGGATGCGGTAGTGGCCGTAGGTCGTGGGAATGCTGATGCGCAACTCGCCGGAAGGTTCGAGCTGCTTGCCCATCACTTCGCGTTCAGCCTCCACCAGTTGGGTCAGTGCCTGGCGGCATTGCTCGAAGTAGGCACGACCGCTTTCGGTCAGGCGAATGCTGCGGGTCGTCCTGACGAACAGACGCGTTCCCAGGCGTTCCTCCAGCCTTGAAATCGACCGGCTGACCGCCGCCGGGGTAACCCCCGCCGACAGCGCCGCAGCCGTGAAACTGCCCTCCTCCGCGGCGAGACAGAAGAGTTCGATACTGCCCAACTGGATGTCATCGAAGTGGCGCTTCATGATTCATTACACCGCGTATCAACTGAAGTATTTGAGCCTATATTTATTCACCAAACCGGCACAAATATAGTTCAGCCCAAGCCGTCACAGCCCTACTGCTACCGCACACGTCCAGCATGCCTGATGGCGGATAGCGAGGATCTGAAAGCCTGGACGCAGCGCGCCTCCACGAGGCCAGTCAAACCCGTGGTGGATACGTTGCTTCCTCTCAGCGAAGCCGCCCTGGCCCATGAGCGGGTGGCGGCAATCCCTGCCAAGGGCGGCGTTGTCCTGCTGCCCTGGTGTCACTCGTCTCCTCCAAGGAGGTTCAAGATGCCGTTCGTAAGCGTTCGTATCACCCGTGACGGAGTTACCCGGGAACAAAAGGCCCAGGTCATCGCCGAGATCACCGAAACCCTGCAGCGCGTGCTGGGCAAGCGCCCCGACCTCACCCATATCGTCATCGAGGAAGTCGACACCGATAACTGGGGCTACGCCGGGATGACCACCACCGAGTACCGAAAGAACCAGCCTGGCTGACCGGTATCCCACCCTTCCCGCCCGGCCTCTGGTCGGGCGGGAAACCGGCCCGTTCCATCGATCCGCAGACGCAACAGAGCAACCGCCATGAGCACAGCCATACGCATCGATTTCATCTCCGACCTGGTCTGCCCCTGGTGCGCCATCGCCCTCGGCGCACTGGAACAGGCCCTGGAGCGCCTGCCGCCGGACCTGGCGGTGGACCTCAACTTCGAGCCGTTCGAGCTGAATCCGAGCATGCCTGCCGCCGGCCAGAACGCGGTCGAGCACATCATGCAGAAGTACGGCAGCAGCGCCGAAGACATCGCCCGCAGCCAGGAACACATCCGCGCGCTTGGGCGAGACGTGGGTATCCAGTTCGATCTTGCGAAGCGAACGCACTTCTTCAACACCTTCGACAGCCATCGGCTGATGCACTGGGCGAAGACCAGGGGCCAGGAGCACCGCCTTGCCCAGGCGCTGTTCCGCGCCTACTTCACCGATGGCCGGAACATCAGCGACCACGAGACGTTGGCCGAACTGGCCGACGAGGCCGGTCTTCCCCGCGAACAGGCACTGGAGGTGTTGACCTCCGGCCAGTTTGGCGAGGAGGTGAAGGCGCGCGAGCACTTCTACACCAGCCGAGGCGTCCACGGCGTTCCCGCCATCCTCCTCAACGGCCGGCAACTGATCAGCGGTGCCCAACCGGCGGACTACTTCGAGCAGGCGTTGCTTCAGGTCGCCGCAGGTACCTGAGCGCCAAGTGCCCCTCCCCTCCAGCGCCCCTTTCATCCAGGAGAAAACGTCCATGTCACATGACCTGACTCGCCTCGAAGCGGCGCTTGCGCGCTACCCAAGGGTGACGTTGCTGGAGGGCCCGACACCCCTCCAGAAGCTGTCCCGATTGAGTGCGCTGCCGGACATGAATGGCTGCACGCTCTACGTGAAGCGCGATGACCTGACCGGCCTGGGTGGTGGCGGCAACAAGCTGCGCAAGCTGGAGTTCCTCCTTGGCGAAGCGCTGGCCCAAGGTGCCGACACCCTGGTCACCTGGGGCGGCCTGCAATCCAACCATGCGCGGCTGACCGCCGCAGTCGCAGCGCGCCAAGGCCTCGCCTGTGAACTGATCCTGACCCAATCCGGGGTCCGGACGGACGACGACTACCGCCTGAACGGTAACGTCCTGCTGGACGGATTGTTCGGCCCAACGATCCACCGCCTGCCCCAGGGCGCCGCCCCCGAGCCGTTTGCTGCCGACCTGGTGGAGCAGCTGGAACGGCAAGGCAGGAAGCCCTTCGTCATGCCGCTGGGTGGGTCCAGTCCCACGGGTTGTCTGGGCTATGCCGCGTGCGCCGCCGAAATCCTCCATCAGGGCAATGCCCTTGGGCTTCAATTCGACCGGATCATCGTCCCCAACGGCAGCAGCGGGACCCACTCCGGCCTGTTGGCGGGTCTCACCGAAGCGCGGTCATCGACTCGAATCACCGGATTCACGGTCCTGGGAACCCAGGAGCAGGCATACGCCGCGACCCTCGACAAGACCCGGCAAGTCCTGCAGTTGCTCGACGATTCCACGTCGCTGTCGGGCGAAACACTCAGCATCGACGGCAGCCAGCGGGGCGACGCCTACGGCGTTCCAACCGAAGCGATGCGAGAAGCAACCCGGCTGCTGGCGTCCCATGAAGGCCTGCTGACAGACCCCGTGTACGGCGGGAAGGCCTTCGCCGGTCTGCTGGCATCCGTGCGCAACGGAGCGTTCCCGGCGGGCAGCCATCTGCTCTTCCTGATGACGGGTGGGCTGCCGGGCATTTTTGCCTATCGCTCTGCCTATGACTGAGCGAGCGCCCAGCACTTGGCTGGCCGTAGGGTGCGCTATGCGCACCAATAGCGACGTTCAACCACCGGTGCGCACGGCGCACCCTACCCGGTCGGCTTCGTCGCGCCACCCGAACGACGCGAAGTCAGGCCTTGGCGGCCGCCAGGTAAGCGCCCAGGCGCCGGCCCATCTCTTCGCCCAGCGCCTGCAGGCCGCTCATGGGACGGACCATGACCTCGAAGTCGACGATCTTGCCGTGCTCGTCGAAACGGATCATGTCGATGCCCTTCAGCTCGCGCCCATTGACCCGGGCGCTGAATTCCAGCACCACGCTGAGGCTGTCAGCGGTCGCCAGCTGGCGGTGATAGGTGAAGTCGCCGAATACCTGCAGCACGGTGTTGAGGATGGTCGAAACCACCACCGGCCCCGGATACGGCGTGTGGGCCATGGGCGAACGGAACACCACATTCGGCCCCAGGAGCTGGGGCAGCTCGGTGAGGTCGCTCCGGGCGATCATGTCGTGCCAGCGTTGCAGCGAAGCGGCGGCCTGGGGATGCAGGGTCAGTTCGGACATCGTGTCTTCCTCTCGATCATTCTTGTTGTGGCGGCCCGCGCGGCGCCCGTGGAGGCGCGTGGCAATCCGGTGCGAAAGGACGATACGACCCGCAATCCTCCCGGCTCAATGATCGAAATTGACAGTTGAATGATCGTGCCGAACAACCGTTCCGGCCCGTTCAGTGGAGCGCTCGCGTCACCAGGAAGCTCAGCAGTTGCGGATCGTCATCCAGGTCGATGGTGTGCGCCGGACGCGGCAGTCCGTCCAGCACGGCCAGCCAGAAGGCCAGGGCCGCTTCATCCTGCTGGTAGAAACGCACCAGCCAGTCCTCCTCCCCACTGGTCAGTACCTGCGTGACCACAGCCCGGCCGATGCCCTGACGACGGTACTTCTTGAGGATGAACAGGTCCGCCAGCTCCAGGGCATCGAGCCCCGGCAACTCGCTACGCTCGACCAGCAGGAAGCCGGCAATGAAGCCGTCCACCAGGATCAGGTTGGCGCTCCATTGCGGCTCCTGCCAGTAGCGCACCAGATGATCTTCGTGGATGTAGAAGCGGCCGTCGGCCTCCACGTCTTCCTGCTCCCAGTCCGAGGACTCGTAGGCATAGAACTGGTAGAGGTTGCGGATCAGATCGGCATGTTCCGGGCCGGTCTGCACCAGTTCGACCGGGGCGCCGGTCATGGTTGTGCCTCGTGGAGGGGGGCGTCTGGAATCGATGGCATAAACGTCTCGATGCTGGGGTTGGAGGGCGAAGGCCCCGTGCGGGGCCCGCCGTCTTGCGTTGCGATATTTTTTACGAATCCGATTGCCGATGCCATCGGAAACAGCTACGGCCTTCGCACTGGGAACCGGCGGCCGATCGAGGCAAACCAACGCGCCTGTCAGCCCCCCAGCGCGATGATCGCGAACAACAGCGCAGTCCCGAAGATCGCCAGCCCCGCCCCGCCCGCCCAGGGACTCCCGCCGGAATAACGGGCGAGCACCCAGCCGGCCACGAACAGCATCCCCAGTGCCACCAGGTTGGAGGTGCGAATCGCCCTTCCCGTTTCGTCGATCAGCAGAAACGGGATGACCAGCGGGAAGGTTGAAGCCACCACCAGCAGGAAGGTACCCAGCGCGCCGAGCAGGTCATCGAACGTCAGCCGTGCCCGGATTGGCGGACCGGCATCTTCCGCCAGACGACGGCGCAACGCCTCCAGGCCCTCGGCACCTGCCGCCATGGCAATGCGCTCGGGCAGGACGCCGGAGATCAGGGCCTGGCCCTCCGCCGGGCCGGCATTGCCCTTCAATCGGGCCAGCAGCGTGCGGTTGCGGGTCCGGTCCGTCCAGGTCCGCAGGAGATACATGGCCGCATCGGCCAATCCCCAGGCCAGGTTGCAGCCGAGTGCCGCGATCAACATGGTTCGCGCTTCTTCCTGTCCGGACGTGGCCACGCTCAGCGACCCCACGAACGTCATCGCCATCAGCAGTCCGAAAATCACTTCGGTCACGCGGTCAACGGGGTCGAGAATCCGCCTCCGTCCCTCTCCTTCGGGTGTAGCCATTGCAACCTCCTTCTAATCAATGGAACCGCCAGGGACCGGTGGGTGGCCCCGTGCGCCACCCACCCTGCCCTTGTCAGAGACTGAGGAAGCCGCTGTAGAGGCCATACCCCGCAACCAGGGCACCGATGACCACCACCACGAAGATCAGCTTCTCGACACCGGTGAACACCGGCTGTCCCAGTTCTCGTTTCGCCTTGGCGAACAGGATCGCCCCCGGCGCATAAAGCAGCGCCGACAGCAGCAGGTACTGCACGCCAGCCGCGTACACCAGCCAGACGGCATAGAGCACCGCAATCAGGGCAATCATCAGGTCCTTGTTACGTTCGCCGGGGGCCTGCTCGTAGCTCTCGTGCCGGAACGCCAGCAGCAAGGCATAGGCCGCAGACCAGAAGTACGGCACCAGGATCATCGAAGTCGCCAGGTACAGCAGGCTGAGGTAGGTGGAGCTGTTGAACAGGGTGATGATCAGGAACAGCTGGATCAGCCCGTTGGACAGCCACAGCGCGTTGGCCGGCACCTGGTTGGCGTTCTCCTTGCGCAGGAACTCCGGCATGGTGTGGTCACGGGCGCTGGCGAACAGGATTTCCGCACAGAGCAGCGTCCAGGACAGCAGCGCTCCGGCCAGGGAGATGATCAGGCCGATGCTGATCAGCACCGCGCCCCAGTGGCCGACCACGCTTTCCAGCACCCCGGCCATGGAGGGGTTCTTCAGACCGGACAGCTGGGCCTGGGCCAGGATCCCCTGGGACAGCACATTGACCAGCACCAGCAGCAGAAGCACGCCGACGAACCCCACCACGGTGGCCTTGCCCACATCGCTCCGCTTCTCGGCGCGTGCGGAGAAGATGCTCGCGCCCTCGATGCCGATGAACACCCAGACGGTGACCAGCATCATGTTGCGCACCTGGTTCATCACCGTGCCCAGGTCGCTGTTGCCGGCGCCCCAGAAGTCCGTGGTGAACACGTCCATCTTGAACGCCACCGCGGCGATGACGATGAACAGCGCCAGCGGAACCATCTTGGCGATGGTGGTGATGGTGTTGATGAAGGCCGCTTCCTTGATCCCGCGCAGCACAAGGAAGTGCAGGAACCACAGCAGCACCGAGGCACAGATGATCGCCGGCAGGGTGTTGCCTTCACCGAACATGGGGAAGAAGAAGCCCAGGGTGCTGAACAGCAGCACCATGTAGCTGACGTTGCCGATCCAGGCACTGATCCAGTAACCCCACGCCGACGAGAAGCCCATGTAGTCGCCGAATCCGGCCTTGGCGTAGGCGTACACACCGCCGTCGAGGTTGGGCTTGCGGTTGGCCAGGGTCTGGAACACGAACGCCAGCATCAGCATGCCGACGCCGGTGATCAGCCAGCCGATCAGGGTCGCGCCGGCACTGGCGCTGGCGGCGATGTTCTGCGGTAGGGAGAAGATCCCGCCACCCACCATGGAGCCGACAACCAGGGCGATCAACGCCCCGACTTTCAGCTTGTCGCTGGCGGCAGCGGTCTGCGTCTGTTTATCGGGTTCAGTCTGTTTACCCAAGTGGACGTTGCTCGTGGAGTCAACCATTTGAAGCTCCTTGCCGTGTTGGTATCGCAGAGTTGAATGTTGCTCGCCCGCAACGACTTCACTTGCAACTTCCATTTCGAGCGACGCGCCTGAATGAATCCGATGGGGACAAGTGCCCAGGCCCAACGGCCGCCCCCAAGAACATTCCCGTACAAAGTGTACGTAGTTGAGAATTACGTTCAGCGTAGTTCGGGGATATGAACGCGACCAGACGCGTCAAACCGAAACACCCCCGGCTCCACGACACCATCCCGTCTGGTGCGCCACGTAGCTCACGGGCTTGTTCACGGGGTGGTCCCATCCCAGGTCCGAGGTCCGTCGCTGTATGGATGTTTTCCTCAGGATCTGAACCTGTCGTTCACCTTTCCTCCGCCCTAGCATCAGCATCGACCACTGCAAATGGGCCACTGCGATGAACGAGATGCTCGGCGAAATCGACTGTTCCGGTTTGAAGGCGCGTCAGCTGGAACTCAATGACCTTGAGATGATCTGTGCCCACCGCGAAACCATGTTCCTGGAGGCTGGAGGCGTTCCCTCGGAGTTGCGGGTGATGACCGAGCACTTCCGGCCTTGGCTACGCCAGCGTCTGGCCGACGGTCGTTACTACGGGTTTGCGCTGATGGACGCTGGGCAGCCCGTCGCGGCAATAGGCCTGATGAATATCGACTGGCCTCCTCATCCGACCCATCCGAACCTGGACCAGCGTGGCTATGTGCTGAATGTGTTCGTCGAACCGGCCTATCGGCGCCGGGGCCTGGCGTCGACCCTCATGAAGCTGGCGGAAGCCGAGTTTGCGCAGCGCGGGTTGAGCTTTGCCGTGCTGCACGCCACTCAGGCCGGCAAGCCGGTGTATGAAGACCTGGGCTGGGCGGCCACCACCGAAATGGCCAAGACGATCGGCTGACCTGGGCGGACGCGAGGTCTCCCTCGGGGGTGACGAGCACTTCAGCCCAACAAGCCTTCCTCGCCATAGAGCGCCGGTCGGCGGTCCTGGTGGAGATGGTTGTGGCGGCTGATGCGCTTGTTACGCGCCTCCGCCAGATTCAATGAAGCCAGCACGATCTGCTCGCCGCCGCCCTCCTCCGGTCCAGCCAACGGATAACCGTCCATATCGACGATCACCGAGCCCTGCACCCAATCCACGCCTCGTTCATTGCCGTGGCGGTCGCACGCGGCGATGAACAGACGGTTGACCGACGCGTTGGCCTGCACCCGCACGACTTCCGCCGGGCGTTCCTGAACCGGGCGCGGGCCCCACGGCCAGTTCACGGGTGCGCAAAGCAGCTCGGCACCGGCCAGAGCCGGCAGGCGCACCCATTCGGGGAACTCCAGGTCGTAGCAGATCATCACCGCGATCCGCCCGAAGGCGGTCTCCACCACCGGCGGCGCCTCGGTGCCGGCGGTGAAGATCGTATTCTCGGCATCCCACAGATGCGCTTTGCGGTAGACGGTCCGCACGCCCCCGGCATCGACCAGCGCCGCACTGTTGGCCACGCGATCACCCTCCAGCCACTCGCAGAAACCGCCGACGATGACGATGTCCAGCTCCCGAGCCAACGCCTGCCACAGCTGGAGGGTCGGCCCCTCCAGCGTTTCGGACAGAGCCAGCGCCTCGGCCAGGTCGTGAAAGACGTAGCCGCTCTGTGCGAGTTCCGGCAGCACCACCACCTGCGCGCCGCGCAACGCCGCTTCGCGGATCGCCCGCTCGCCGAGGTGGCGGTTGTGGGCCAGGTCGCCCACCCTGGGCGCGATCTGGCAGCAGGCCACGGTGACGGGTCTGGAAGCATTCATTGACGGGTCTCCTGCGGATGGGTTCAAGGCTGCGACTCGCCGGCCTCGCGGGCCATGGCGAGGATGTCGCGTTCACTGATGGCGTCGACTACGCGGCGCTCCGCCTCCAGGTCCAGCGAGCGGCTGAGCAGGAAGTAGGTCAGGCCCGATACCAGCAGACCCACCAGCCAGGCGATGTCCACGCCGTCGAGCATCCGCGCGATGGGGCCGGCGAACACTTCCTTACCCGCGGCGGCATCGTAGATGTAGAAGAACGGGATCATGCAGACGAAGCCCACCGCGTAGGCGAGGATGCCGCGCATCTGCCAGGCTCCGTAGATGCCATTGGGCGTGAAGAAGTGCGGGATGGCGTAGCGGCCCTTGCGCACGCCGAAGTAGTCCACCAGGTTCACCGCGGTCCAGGGCACCAGGAAATACAGCATCAGCACCAGGAACGTGTTGAGGATCGAGATGCCGTTGCCACGGATCGACAGCACGCAGGCCAGCAGCACCAGGGTGATGACCAGGATCGACAGCACCCGTGCGCGCGGCGTGGGATTGATGCGGCGCACGGAATCGACGCCGGTGAGCAGCGTCAGCATGGCGCTGTAAGTATTGAGGGCAATCACCGGGAGGAAGCCGGCCACCGAGACCAGCACCAACACATGGCCGAGGCCAGGCATCAGCGAAGAACCCACGCGGTCCAGCGCCACCAGGGCGTCGGAAGCCTGCAGCAGCTGCGCCAGCCAGGCGCCGAGACCGATCATCCAGGCCCCCGACAGCGAGGCGCCGAGGAACACCGCCGCAATCAGCTTGGCGCGGCTGGTGTGCCTGGGCAGGTAGCGCGAGTAATCCGACACATAGGGCGCGTAGGAGATGTTGTAGCTGGCAGCGATGGCGAACTGGGTGGCAAAGGCGACCCAGCTGAAGCCCAGGTTGCTCGGTTGCGCGGCGGGCGCATCGCCCTGCCCGGCGCCGAACATCAGCGCGATCGTCACCAGCGAGTAGAGCGGCAGGGTCAGCATCAACGCCCATTTGAAGGCCTTGTGCATCAGGTCGTGGCCGTAGATCGAGAGCAAGGCACCCACGGCGATCACCGCGCAGGCCACCGGCACTGGCTCGATGCCGAAGACGTTGTGCAGGCCGTCCATGATCAGCGAGACGTTCACCACGTTGAAGCCGACGAACACGAAGAGCGTGGCCAGCAGCGCCAGCACGACCCCGCGATAACCGAACTGGGCCCGCGACTGGATCATCTGCGGCAGCCCCATCTCCGGCCCCTGGGAACCGTGGAAGGCCATGAACAGGGTGCCGAACATGATGCCCAGCGCCCCCGCCAGGGTCGTCCACAAGGCGGACAGGCCCAGGCTCGGCCCGACGAAGCCGATGGAGATGGTGAAGAAGTGGAAGTTGCCGAGGAACCAGAACGGCCCCTGGCTGGAGAGCCGGGCATGGCGCTCGGACTCGGGGATGTAATCGATGGAATGGCCTTCGATGGCCAGCCCAGCGCCGGTCTCGGCGGTGCGGGCGGAATGGCTGGACCCAGACATGGGGACGCTCCTGCTCTGCGCGATATTGTTCTTGTGGAGGGTTCGAGACGGTCGTTTACCCATGGAGTCCATCTATGCTGCGCACGGTGCTGCACACGGCGACGGGAGATGGCGCGCTTCGCGCGTGACCTACCCTGAACGCCCGTGACAGCTGCCTCTCGCATCCCTACACTCGCGCAAATCCATGCCGTCGAAGGCAGAATCTAGGCCTCGCCAGAGCGCCGTAAAATACCGAACACCCACTGTTCACATAGATCGCGACCTATATGAGTCGCCCGAGGTTCGAGATGCTGGGCAACGTAACGGAACTGGACATCCGCCTGATCCGCGTCTTTCTCGCCGTGGTCGAGGCTGGCGGTATTTCTGCCGCCCAGGGCGCGCTCAATACCACCCAGCCGACCATCAGCACCCAATTGTCATCGCTGGAAACCCGCCTGGGTTTCCGGCTCTGCCAACGCGGCCGCGCAGGCTTCGCCCTGACGCCCAAGGGCAACCAGTTCCTCGACGCCGCGCGGCGCCTACTGGCTGCCGCTGAAGGCTTTAGGCTCGAAGTGCAACAGATCAACCGCACCCTCAGCGGTACCCTCAACATCGGCCTGCTCGGGCAGATCGATCCGCAGGCCAACAAGCGCATCGCCTTGGCCATCGCCCGCCTGCGCGCCCGTCACCAGGGTCTTTTCTTCCAGTTCACCGAATTGTCCTCGCCCGTTCTTGAAGAAAAGCTCATCAACGGTCATCTCGACCTCGCAATCGGCTACTTCTGGCGACGCCTCGACACGCTCGACTACCTGCCGCTATTCCGCGAAACCCAGATCGCCTACTGCGGCGCCGCTCATCCGTTGTTTGCCGGAGCCGGCGAGCTGGGCAGCGAGGATGTGGCAGAGCACGAGTGGGTCTGGCCCAGCCACCCGCTGCCCGAAATGTCCGCCCCCGCCGCCCTGGAGCACCTCACCGCCCTGACCGACAGCATGGACGGCGCCGCGCTGCTGATCCTTTCCGGCCAGCACCTGGGATTCCTGCCGCAGCACTACGCGACCAAGCACGTTGAACAGGACCAGCTGCGCGCCCTGAATCCCGCGCAGCTGCGCTACGAAGTGGACTTCCAGGCCGCCATGCGCCGCTCGGCCCGGCTTGGGGAACTGGTGAGCGCGTTCCTTGAGGAACTGATGGACGTGTTCGAGGTGGAGCAGCGGGCGCGCTTCGGCGGTGAGCACTGAAAAACCCGAGGCTGCCCGGCAGGCGGTCATTCAGGCGGGTGGACTCATGGTGTTGCATCCCTCGATTGACTCCGCGGCCGAAAGCAGATCCTGGTCCGTCTTGCTAAGACGAACCATAGCCACAGGCAGACCCGGAGCGAACGCTCACGACAGTCCGGTAGGTAAAGGTGATCAGGTGTAAGTGAGCCAGTGCTGCTGCGCCAGGCTTCACTTCTTCAGGAAGTCCCGAATGGCTTTCTCGGTCGGCACCGGCGCTTCTTCCATCAGCCAGTGGCCGGCTCCAGGAATCACCACCTCCGTAACGTTGTCGGCGGCGTTTCGCATCACAATGGCTTCGTTGCTACCGAAGGACTTTTCACCACCCACCGCTAGCACCGGCATTTTCAGCCGCGTTTTCATCGATGCTTCGTTGGCCACTGCGTCCTGGCGAATACTGCGGAACTGGGCGAATGCCGCGTGCATGGCGCCCGGGCGGGCGTAGAGCTTGGTGTAATGCTGACGAGTGGCTTCATCCACCTTGGTCGGGTCGCCGGCGAACTCGTTCCAGAAGCGATCCAGGTACATGCGCTCACGCCCGGCAACCAGTCGCTCCATATCCGGGCCGCCAAAGTCGAAGTGCCACAGCATCGGTGAGCGGACTATGTCGTTCCACGGCGGAATGCCGGGAACGGGTGCATCCATCACCACCAGAGCGTCGGTCTGTTGCGGATAACGCGAGGCGTAGGCGAAGGCGACCATGGTGCCGATATCGTGGCCGATGACTATCGAATGTTCGATACCCAGCGAGCCCAGCACGGCGTGGATGTCGCCTGCCTGCGTATGCTTGTCGTAACCGCCGGCGGGGATCGACGACAAGCCCATGCCGCGCAGGTCCGGTACCACCACAGTGTGATCCTTGGCCAGGTTGGCGGCCAGCGGCGCCCACATGTCGCCGGTGTCGCCGAAACCATGCAACAGCACAACGGCCGGTCCTTTGCCGCCCACGCGCACATGGATGGTGGCACCGTCGACCGCGATGTCCTGGGTACGAAATGATGGGGGGAATGGCGTCACGTCGGCGCAGACCGGGAAACTCATGGCCAACAAGATGGAAACCGTCGATAGGATGCGGATCATCGCAATGACTCCAGGTGCCTCAATCGAAGGTGAATGGAGTGCCTTGCGACATTCCAATGGCGAAACGGAGCATTGATCGGGAGGCGTCCAACCGCTCAAGGGACGGTCCATTTCACTGCGCCAGGAGTCTAGATCACTGCGGGCACACAACATGGCGAAGTTCACACCTTGGCAATCGATGGTCCGCGAACGGCCTCCTGCGAATTCAAGGCACTCGCCAGCACGGGCAGGCCTCTCGGCGTCAGCTACTTCCGCTTGAAGGCCTCCCGGCGAGACTCGCGTTCGCCCAGGAAGCGATTGCTGATCGACGCTTCCAGGTCCTTGCGTTCCACTGGCGTGCCGCAGTGAGGACAAACGCTGGCAACGCCAACGTCATGGCCGCACGCGCGATGCACGAAATGCACGGCCAAGCCTTCATCCGCATTCTTGCACCACTTTTCGCCCCAGGCGCGCAGTGCGTAGATCACGGGATAGAAGTCCCATCCCTTGTCGGTCAGGTGGTATTCGTAGCGCAGCGGCTTTTCGCTGTAGGGCCGGCGTTCGACCAGGCCGTCGGCTTCTAGCGCTTTCAGGCGCGAGGTCAGCATCTGCGGCGTAGCCCCGGTCTGGATCTGCATTTCCTCGAAGCGTGTCGCGCCCATGTACAGCTCACGCAGGACCAGGATGGTCCATTTGTCGCCCACCACATCCACCGAGCGCGCCACTGGGCATACGGTATCGGTTGTCTCGTCCTGCATTGGCATCACGCTGTTCGCTCCGTTGAAACTATTGTTTTCATAGTAACACGACCAGGACTGCAATACCCCAAGGAGTACCCATCAAAGCCCCGTGCCCGTTGACACTATGATTATCATAGTTAATATGAGGCCTGTTGAGGCTCGCGCCATCGCAATGGGCAATCGAGGCAGATTCCCGTGCAGCAGAAGCCCCGGAACTCTCTCCTTTCAATTGGAGCACCGTCATGACCCATCCTGTGTATTCCCCGGAGCGGACCGGCCTGCTGCTGGTCGACCCCTACAACGACTTCCTGTCCGATGGCGGCAAGCTGTTCCCCATGCTCAGAAGCGTCGCGGACGACGTTCATCTGCTCGACAACCTGCGCACGTCCGTTGCCGCCGCGCGGGAGCATGGCATCCAGGTGTTCTACGTACCGCATCGTCGCTGGCAGCCCGGCGACTACGACCACTGGGATCACCCCAACCCGACCCAACGCCTGATCCAGCAGCGCCATACCTTCGCCAAGGGCACCTGGGGAGGCGAATGGCATCCCGACTTCGTGCCACAGGAGGGCGACATCATCATCCAGGAGCACTGGGGGCAAAGCGGGTTCGCCAATACCGACCTCGACTTCCAGCTCAAACAGCAGGGCATCACACATGTGATCGTCGTTGGTCTGCTGGCGAACACCTGTATCGAATCAACCGCGCGCTTCGCCATGGAACTCGGTTATCACGTCACGCTGGTACGCGATGCGACAGCGGCCTTCAGCAAGGAAATGATGCACGCGGCGCACGAACTGAACGGGCCGACGTTTGCCCACAGCATCGTCGACACCCGCGGGCTCGTGCTGGCCCTGCAGCAGCAGTGAAGGGGCGGCGCCATGTCTGCCTCTTCCGCAGCTCCGATGGGAGTTTCCAATCGCCTTGTCACCCTGATGGCCGCGTGCTGCGCGCTGGCCGTATCGACTATCTACTACCACCAGCCGCTGTTGCCGCAGATGGCCGCGTCGTTTGGCCTGGCGCCGACGCAGGCCGGCCTGGTCGCCACGTTGACGCAGCTTGGCTATGCGGCGGGCCTGCTGCTCATCGTACCGCTCGCCGATTGCCGGCAGCCACGCCAGCTCGCGCTGCTGGCCATCGCTGCGAATGCCGTCGCCTTGATCCTCTGCGCCGTGGCGCCGAGCTTCACAGTGCTGTGCGTGAGCAGCCTCCTGGTCGGCGTGACGGCGATCACTGCGCAGATCATCATTCCCGCCCTGTCGGGGTTGGCCACTCCGGCTGAGCGCGGCCGCATCGTCGGCAGCCTGCTCAGTGGCCTCTCGGCAGGCCTTTTGCTGGCGCGCACAATCGGGGGTTTCGTCGGTGCGCACACGGGGTGGCGAGCCGTCTTCGTACTGGCCTCGCTCATCGATGCCTTGCTGCTGGTCATCGTTGCCAAGAACCTGGCCACCACCACGAGCCTGACGACGATCAGCTATGCCCGGCTCCTGCGTTCGCTGGGCAGCCTGGTCCGCGAGGAAGGAATACTGCGTTACTGCGCGGCGAGCGGCCTGCTGATGTTCGCCGCGTTCAGCGCGCTGTGGGCCTCGCTTGCCGCGCTGCTGGCACAACCACCCTACGAGTTCGACTCCGCCACCATCGGCCTGTTTGGCCTGGTCGCACTGCTGGGCATCGTCGTGTCACCACATATCGGCGCACTGGCCGATCGTCTGGGCAAACGCACCATGGTCCTCGCTGGCGCGATGGCCCTCGCCGTGGGTTTCGCCTTCATCGCCGCGGGCGGACAAAGTCTTGGCTGGCTGATTGTCGGCATGGTGCTGCTCGACTTCGGCAGTCGTGCCGGGCTGGTTGCCAACCAGGCACGCGTATTCACCCTGCGTCCCGAGGCCCGAAGCCGGCTCAATACCGTATTCATGGGATCGTATTTCCTGGGCGGAGCGATCGGCGCCGCATTGGGGAACTACGGCGTACACCGGGCAGGCTGGAACGGTCTTGCCGCTGTTGGCATCCTGCTGTCCTGTGCGGCCACGGTGATCAATGCCCTTTCTCCCCGTGAGTCGAGCGCGACGATCGCCGAGGTTCGCCCATGAGCCATTCGAAGGCGATGCTGCGGCGCACCTCATCCTTGAGTTCCTGAAAGAAAAACCCCTCGCGCTGCAGTTGGCGGCGAAAACTGGCGATGCTCATCCCATGCTCGTTCGTCATCTGCAATGTTCGCTTCTGGCCGCCCGATGCCATTGGCAATCTGACCCAACACACACCTCAGGGGATCTGGTTGGAATGGCCCGGTCGTAGAACGACCCACGGATTCGCCCTCACGGTAAGCTGCCTAGGTATTTCACAGCGAGAATGGGAGTGTCGACGGCCAGCGATTTGCACCTTGGCCGGCGGCTCCCGTCCTTCATTACGGTCTACTGATTGTGCTTCGAGGAAGATGGGCTCACCCGGCCAGGCTGGTGTTATCCATAACGAACCGGTACTTCACCTCCCCGTGCAGCATTCGCTCATAGGCCTCATTGATCTGCTCGGCGCGGATCAGCTCGATGTTCGCGACGATTCCGTGCTCGGCGCAGAAATCGAGCATCTCCTGGGTTTCGGCAATGCCACCGATCATCGAGCCGGCCAGCGTGCGGCGTTTCATGATCAGGTTGAAGACATTGACTGCGGGATGCGGTGAGGCCGGCGCACCCACCAGGGTCATGGCTCCATCGCGTTTGAGCAGGACCAGGAAGGCATCCAGATCATGGGGCGCCGCCACGGTGTTGAGGATGAAGTCGAAGCTCTTTGTATGGGCCGCCATCTGGCTGGCGTCTCGGGAAACCACCACCTCGTTTGCGCCCAGCTCCAAGGCCGCTTCGCGCTTGCTCTCGGACGTGGTGAAGGCCACCACATGAGCTCCCATCGCGTGGGCCAGCTTGATGCCCATGTGGCCGAGGCCGCCGATGCCGACCACGCCGACTTTCTTGCCGGGCCCGGCTTTCCAGTAACGCAGCGGCGAGTAGGTGGTGATGCCTGCGCACAGCAGCGGCGCGACCGCAGCCAATTGCTCCTCGGGGTGGCCGATGCGCAGGACATAGCGTTCGTGCACGACAATCGCCTGGGAATAGCCACCCAGCGTCCAGCCCGGCGCATCCGGGGTTGGGAAGTTGTAAGTGCCGATCATGTCGTCGCAATAATTCTCCAGCCCGGCGTCGCAGTCGTCGCAGTGCTTGCAGCTGTCGACGATGCAGCCAACGCCGACCAGGTCGCCCGGCTTGAAGGACGAAACATGGGCGCCGACCTGAGTCACCCGACCGACGATTTCATGGCCAGGAACGCAGGGATATTGCGTGCCTTCCCACTCGGAGCGCACCTGGTGCAGGTCCGAGTGGCAAATGCCACAGAATGCGATTTCGATCTGCACATCGTGGGCGCCCGGTGCGCGTCGGGTGATGCGCAGCGGCTCCAGGGGCTGGTGGCCCGCGTGGGCGCCGTAAGCATTGATTTTCATTGAAGGAAGCTCCTGCACCGCATGAGAAAAAGTTGTCGAGGGAGGCTGTCAGGGGAATGGCCGATAGGATTTGCAGGGTATGCGGCCCGTCCGGTTCTCCGCCCGGGCCCAAGCAAAGTCGATCGAGGTGGTGCGATCCGCTACGAAAGGACGTGCGAGGTGGCCGCCACCTACCGTTTGGGGCGCAGACCTGATCAAGCCCCGGAAGCAGTGCCCGTCAGCGCATGATGAGGCCGCCGTCGACGGAGATGGATTGACCTGTCACATAGCTGGAGGCCGAACTGCAAAGCCACAGCACAACGTCGGCGATTTCCTCGGGGCGACCGTGGCGGTGCATCGGAATGGCGGGCAGCATGGCGTCCAATGCTTCCTTCTGGCCGGCGGCAACCATTTGATCAACCATCGGCGTCCAGATCAGGCCAGGGCAGACCGCGTTTACCCGGATGTTTCGAGTCGCATACTCCAGCGCGGCGCTTTTGGTCAGACCGAGAACACCGTGTTTGGCAGCGTGGTAGGTTCCACGTTCAGCCCCGCCCACCAAACCGCCCAGGGAAGAACAGTTAACGATTGCCCCACTGCCTTGCTGACGCATCTGAAGCAACTCGTACTTCATGCAGGCCCAGATGCCCCGCAGGTTCACCGAGTTCACGCGGTCGAAATCCTCGAACGAAGTGTCTGCAGTTTCGGCAAGAACGTTCTGCACACCCGCATTGTTGAAGGCCACATCAAGGCGACCAAATGTCGCGACGGTTTCTTTTACCATCGCTTCGACTTCACCGAGATCGGCTACATCGCAACGGATACCGATAGCTTTGTAGCCGGCCGTGGCAAGTTCTGCTGCCGCAGCGCGCGCGCCTTCACCATTCACGTCTGCCAATGCCACCGATGCGCCTGCCTGCGCAAAAGCTTTCGCGGTTGCCAGTCCAATACCCGACGCCGCGCCAGTTACCAAGGCGACTTGGTTTTCAAACGAAATGTTCATGATGTCGATTACTCAAGCTAGAAGAAGTGGGGTTGCGAGCGATTCGGCGCTTCTCCGCCAAGCGCCCGCTATAGATTCTTGCCAAAGAATTCCGCCAGTTTTTCTACGGCTGGATTCACATACTCGGGCTGGTCATACAGGTCGAAGTGCGAGGCACCAGGAACAATCATCAGCTCCTTGGGCTGGAGCGATTTTGAGAATGCTGCTTCGCTGAATTTGCGGGTTTCGGCGTTCTCCCCTGCGATCAGCAGTACCGGGCGGGGTGAGATCAGCTCCATGTGCTCCAGCGGGTAATACGCGATGTGCAGTCCTGGAGTTGTCACCACGTAGCGGTTACGAGCATTCGGATGCGCGCCGCGCGGTGTGAGGTAGTACTCGGTGGCCTCGCGAATGAATTGGGGGGTAGCTGCGTTCACTTCTTCCCGAGGCGGCAGAAGCTGTTGAACGAGCACTGGGGCACCGGCAGCCTCCTTGTTCAGTTGCGCAGCGACATGCTCCAGGAGTTTCTGGCGATCGCTGGCCGACACTGGCAAGCCTTCGATGCCGTTACGGGTTGCGTCACCTATGTCATACGCAACAACACCCGCCACCGCCTTCACGCGCAGATCGGTCTGAGCTTCATTCAAGGCGTAGCCGCCGCCGGCGCACACACCCATGGCGCCGATGCGACTCGCATCGACCTCAGCGAGGCTGGCCAGGTAGCCCACGGCACTGCGAATGTCCTGAACGCGTTCCGCAGGGTCTTCCAGGTCACGCGGTTTGCCGCCGCTTTCACCGTGATGGGAGGCGTCAAACGCCAGGGTCACGAAGCCCTTTTTGGCCAGTTGCTGTGCATACAGCCCAGAGGTCTGCTCCTTCACGCCACCCCATGGGTGGGCCACGACAATCGCGGGGTATTTCTTGCTCCGGTCATACTCGACGGGCAGATAAAGATTCCCCGCCATTCGTACGTCACCACTGATGAACGTGACCTTCTGTGAGCCAACCACGTTGGCTCCTTTTGCCACCGATGTGGCGTGTGCTTCTCCTGCCATAACCGGTAGAGCGATCGCGATGGCCGCTGACTTCAGCGCGTTTTTCAACGTCGACATTTCATGCCTCTCAACGATATTCGAGACGCTTGGAACTCCTCACCGCCGCTGAACCGCACGTGGCGGACCAGCATCGTTCAGCACACTGGCTTCTGCTGTCGTGATGAGACTTTAAGTCGCCGCTTGGCTATCGAGTAGACTGGATAATGGGCATTCCAATATAAGATTCACTCATCAATTGGTTTCGCCTCGATCGGAGGGTTGCAGTACGCGTTGAAGCGAAACCATCATTCCCAGCGCCCAGTGAGGTTCACCTATGCGGCGTGATCACATCAGTGACCTTCTGATTTTCGTAACGGTTGCCAGGGCGCGGAGCTTTACTCGTGCTGCAGCCTCGATGCGCACCACTCAGCCCGCCTTGAGCCTGGCCGTTCGGGAATTGGAGGAACGGTTGGGGGTCGAGTTGCTAGCGCGCAGCCCGCGAGGCGTTTCGCCAACGGAGGCCGGACAAAGACTGTTGGATCGGCTCGCCCCGGAATTTGATGAAATCGAGAACGAGCTTCAGTCACTGCGAGAACTTCGTGAGGAAGCCGTCGGGACGATCCGAATAACGGCGATTGACTACGCGATTCGAAGCACCCTCTGGCCCAAGCTTGCAAAGTTTCTTCCCGCGTACCCGAAGCTCAACGTCGAGCTGATCAATGAATACGAAAGCGTTGATATCGCAGCACGGGGCTACGATGCGGGCGTACGGTTCGGTCAGGAGCTCGCCAAAGACATGATCTCTGTGCGGATTGGCCCGGACGTGCAGAACAGGGTGGTCGGAACCCCGGGCTATTTTGAAGGCAGACAACGCCCCCGGACGCCAGCCGATCTCACATCCCATGTCTGCATCAACCTCCGCACGTCTACCTATGGAGGTCTCTATGAGTGGGAGTTCGTCAAGGGCAAACAGACGATCAATGCCCGCGTGAACGGCGCGGTCACATTCAACAACGCCTACGACATCTTCGAGGCAGCGAAAGCAGGCTTCGGATTAGCCTATCTTCCGGAAGATTTGGTTCGCCCATGCATCGCGGAGGGCTCACTGATTTCCGTCTTGGAGGATTGGTGCCCCGTTTGGCCCGGACTCCATCTCTACTATCCCAATCGACACCAGCATTCGCGTGCGATGTCCCTTTTGGTTGAGGCCTTACGGCACAAACCATGACGGCGGAGAATCCCTATGCCGGGTGAAAGCTTTCGCGACATCCTCGACTTCATAGCCGTTGCCAACGAGCGAAGCTTCACACGCGCCGCCGCTCATCTTGGCGTGTCTCAGTCCGCGCTCAGTCATACCATCCGCTCACTTGAGGCAAGGTTGGGGTTGCGACTACTGACGCGCACTACTCGCAGCGTGTCGCTGACCGAAGCTGGGGAACGATTGATCCGGCGAATTGGGCCTCGCCTCCAAACCATAACGGATGAATTGGCAGCCTTTGAGGAGCTACGTAGCGAGCCGGCCGGAACCGTGCGTATCGCCGCGTCAGATTTTGCGGCGAAGAACATCCTTTGGCCAAAGCTGTCTCCGCTGCTGCTCCAGCACCCCGATGTCCGAATCGACCTCGTCATTGAACAGCGAGCAGTGGACATAGTGGCCGAGCACTTCGACGCCGGTGTTCGCTTTGGTGACCAGGTTTCCCAGGGTTTGCTGGCCTCTCGAATCTCATCGGATTTCCGAATGGCGATTGTGGGAGCGCCCGAGTACCTGCACAAACGCAAACGCCCCAAGAATCCGTCAGATTTGACCCATCACGCCGGTATCAACCTCTGCATTTCGAATGCCGGCGAGGCGCAGGCCTGGACATTGCAAAAAGGCGATCAGCAGCTCCAGGTGCGAGTACATGGCTCATGGATGTTCAATGGCAGCTATCCCGCGCTCGAGGCGGCGCTCGCAGGGTTTGGCTTGGCCTATCTACCAGAACCGCTAGTGCGCGCTCATATTGAAGATGGCAGTCTCTTTCCCGTTTTAACAGACTGGTGGCCCACTGTGCCTGGCTTGCATATTTGCTTTGCAAAGCAGCGCCAGTCCTGGCCGGCGCTCTCTTTGATAGTTGAAGCGCTTCGGTATCGAAGCTAACCGGCGTTCCGTCTAAGCGGCGACCCTCGAACCGCAATTGCTGGACAGCCCTCAACGCATGCCCAACAAGCGGATGTCCGTTTCCGACCCAATATAGCTGCCGCTCGCGAACGGCAGCGCAGACCATAGACAAGCTGCTAGCGGCTTCATATCTCCGCATAGCCCACGTCGCTAAGGAATCAGGAGCGAGATTGGAATTGATGTTGCTTGATTGAGAGCCGGCTGTTCACCATGCAGTAGAGTGCCCCGGCGAGTACCAAGCCCACAGCCCAACTGATGTCCGCCCCTAGCCAGTCCACTACAAAGCCGGTGTAGAACGACAGCTTCATGAACGGGATCGTGCCGACGATCGAGACGGCGTACACCGCTAGCGTTCGTCGATTGAAGCGCCCGTACCGACCTTTAGAGTCATACAGCTCGCCCACCTCATAGTGACCGCGACACACCCAGTAGTAGTCAGCCAGATTGATCGCACTCCAGGGGATCAGCAGATAGAGCTGTCCAATCAAAATGTCTGCAAAGAAGGTGTCAAACCGATACTGGGTGGCGATGGCGATCAGGGTTGCGGCTACGGTCAGCACTGCCATCACCAACGCTTTTGCAGAAGCGGTGACGTATCGCAGCCCACCAAAGGCTCCGAAGATCGTCACCGAAGACATGTAGGCGCTGTACAGGCAGAGCACGTTGTACTGGATCACCCCGAGCGCGATCACGCCCAACGCCAAGGGTGCCCACGGGCCGAACAGCGTGGCAATTGCGGTTGCCGGGTCATGCCCAAGCGCTGCTGGGATCGCAACGGCCACTAGAGCGCCCAAGGCCATCATGGCGAAAGAGCCTAGCGCGCAGCCGCAGTAAGTTGTCCAGAACGTGGCGCGTGTGCTGACATGGGCCGGAAGGTAACGCGAGTAATCCGCCACGTAGGGGCCGTAACCCAATGTCCAGGATGCCGCCTGCGCAACCACCAGGTTAAAGGCGATCAGCGAAAAGCCCTCGCCTGTTGCCGTTGTCGATATCGCGTCGCTGGGGTGTAGCAGGATCAAAGCCAGCGCGCTGGCAAATACCAGCGTTGACATCAGGCTCATCCACGCCCCTAGACGGTGGATCAGCTCGTAGCCTACGAAACCGATAATGAAGGTCAGAATGCCCACCGCCACGATGGCCTGGTCATCGCTGATGGGTACCAGTGCCTTCAAGGCATCGCGCATCAGGACGCCACTGGCGGCCAGGAATAGCACCGCCGCCGTGACCATTACCAGTAAGGGAATCGCAGCGCCATAGACACCGAATTGTGCGCGGCTCTGAATCATCTGCGGGACGCCTAAATGCGGGCCCTGGGCGGAGTGTGCGGCCATGAAGATGGTGCCGACGAGATTGCCGATCAGCAGGCCGAGCAATGTCCAGGCGAAGCTCAATCCTGAGGCGATACCCAGCGTACCGACCATCAGAGCAGTCACTTGGAAATTGGAGCTGAACCAGATAGTGAACAACCGTCTGGGTGTGCCATAGCGCTCAGCGTGAGGGACAAACTCGATACTTCGCTTTTCAAGCTTCACGACCGTCTCCTGATTCATTAATCAGATTATTGTTTTGTGATTGAGGGCTCGTCGGGCTGCCCACGAACACCTCGTAGCTACTAACGACCCACCCGAGCAGCGGTTCGTCTAGCCAGTGATTGGAGATGGAGAATGTGCGCTGGCGGCCTTTTTCGGACCGCCAAGCGTCCCTTTGTACGGGAGAGAGCGGGGATTACAGGCCGATGTGTCTCTTCACTGCGGTGGCACCGTCCTGGCCATCGAAGGTGGTGACGCCGGCGAGCCACTTGTCCAGCATGGCCGGGTTGGCCTTGAGCCAGGTGGTGGCGACCTTCACCGGGTCTTCCTTCTCGAGGATCTTCTCCATCAACTGGCTTTCCATCTCGACATTGAACTGCAGGTTGTTCAGCAGCTTGCCGACGTTGGCGCAACGCTGTTCATAGTCCGACGGGACCACGGTAAACACCTTGGCGGCGCCGTAGTCCGGGCCGAACAGGTCATCACCGCCCTTGAGGTAGGTAATGTCGTACTGGGTGTTCATCGGGTGCGGGGCCCAGGCGAGGAACACCACCGGCTCCTGCTTTTTCACCGCGCGCTGCACCTGGACCAACATGCCGGCCTCGGACGACTCGATCATGCGGAATCCGTTCAGGCCGAACTGGTTCTCCTTGATCATCTTGTCGATCAGCCCATTCCCTTCGTTACCCGGCTCGATGCCGTAGATCTTGCCGCCGAGCTGATCCTTGAACTTGGCGATGTCCTGGAAGCTCTTAAGGCCGGCGTTAGCCGCGTAGGTGGGGACCGCCAGGGTGTACTTGGCGCCCACCAGGTTAGGAGTGGACAGAACTTTCACACCATCGCCCTTGGTGAAGGGCTCGATTACTGGATCCATTGAGGGAGACCAGTAGCCGAGGAAGACGTCGATCTGCTTGTTCTTCACCCCAGTAAAGGCGATGGGCACCGACGCCATGATCTTGCGAGTTGAGTAGCCCAGCCCTTCAGCCAGAACTGTGGTCATCCCTGTGGTGGCTGCGATGTCGGCCCAGCCGATTTCGGCGAAGCGGATCTGCTTGCAGCTCTGTGGCTCCTGGGCCCAGGCGCTTTGTACTATCGCGCAAACCAAGAAGCCCAGCGCAGCGAGTTTCGTAACGTTATTCATCGTTGACTCCCATAAATGGAACGAAGGTGGTGCGTTGCTTATTGCGCTTACCGCTTACCATCGCGCTGAGCCGAACAAAGGCTCTGTCGCGAATGGAGGTTTGCCGCGTTCCGAAACTTTCGGTGATGCGGTCAAGAATGATCGCCAGCAGCACCACGGCCATGCCGCTTTCGAAGCCCAGGCCGATGTCCAGTCGCTGGATACTGGCGAGCACGTCGTTACCCAGACCGCCAGCGCCGACCATCGAGGCGATGATCACCATGGACAACGCCATCATGATGGTCTGGTTCACCCCAGCCATGATCGACGGCATTGCATTGGGCAGCTGCACCTTGAACAGCAACTGCCGGGGGGTGCAGCCGAAGGACTGGCCGGCTTCAACGATTTCCTTGTTCACCTGGCGGATACCCAGTGCGGTCAGGCGTACTGCCGGGGGCATGGCGAAGATCACGGTGGCGATGATCCCAGGCACGCGGCCGAGGCCGAAGAGCATGGCGGCCGGGATCAGGTAGACGAACGCCGGCATGGTCTGCATGAAGTCCAGTACCGGACGGATCACGTAGGCCACGCGCTCGCTCTTGGCGGCCCAGATGCCCAGCGGAATACCGAGTAGCAGGCTGATCAAGGTCGCAGAGACGGTTAGGCCGAGGGTGACTACCGTCTGTTCCCAGAAGCCGGTCATCACGATCAGGATTAGCGAGGCCGCGGTGAAGGCGGCGAACTTGGCGCCGATGCGCCAGAAGCCCAGCGCGACGAAGACCGCGATCAGCATCCAGGCCGGCGGCCAGAGCAGGAAGCGTTCGATCAGCTCGGCGAAGCCGCTGACCACGTTGCCGACGCTTTCGAAGGCGCCGCTGTAGTTCTCTAGCAGGTGCTGGACGACGTCATTCACCCAGCTGCCAAGATCCAGTTTCTCGCTCATCGTCATTCTCCCCGCAGGCGGCTCGACTTGCCCGAACCCGAGCCCATCAGCACGAAGATTTCACCTTCGTTGACGCTGAAGGACACGTTGCTGACGCCGATTACGGCGCCACGTTCGGCGAGGATTTTTTCCTTGCTCCAGCCTTGCTTGAGGAGATCGATTGCTTCTTGTGGTTGTTGTCCGAAAACCTTGTAGAGGTTTTGAACCACGATCTTTCCAGACTGCATGGGATATTTCCCCTTCAGTAAATGCCGGCTATACGGAAACAGATCGACATCAAACAAAGTCGATGCCGACTGTGTTACTTTTATTAAGTAAGTCTTGTTAAATGCTGTGGCGTTGTGCGTCGTTGCTTTTTGTGAAAACTCACCAGTTCGGATTATCAGCGAGTATTTTTGCACTCATCAATTATCCACTCGCAAAATGTGCGGGCTTCATCAGAAAGCAAACTGTCACTAGGGTGTACAAGGTAAAAACCACGTTTGGTGTGAACCGACGCTTCGATAGGTCGGACGAGCACTCCTGTCGCAAGCAAATCATCGACTAAATGCCGCCATCCCATTGCAATACCCTGACCGCCTAGCGCCGCTTGAATAACGGCTGGATAACTATTGATATAGAGATCCTGGCGATCCTTCGGAAGAGTGGTGTTTATGTGTGCAAACCATGTTTTCCAGTCCATCCAATCCCAATGTTGAGTCTCGAAATGAATGAGTGTCGAAGAAAGCAAATCTTCTGGATTACTCAATGACGAAGACTTGGACAGATAAGCCGGGCTGCACACTGGAAAGATTTCCTCCTCAAGGAGGAAACGAGCATTGCAGCCGGTCCAATAGCCATCACCAAACTGGATGCCTACATCAACTCCCTCGTTTATCCGATGAGTGTCTTCGTCGGAGGCGTCGACGTGGACCGCAATTTCCGGATGGGCCACGCGGAACTTCGGCAGCTTGGGAATTAGCCAGAAGGAAGCGAACGCGAGGTCGACCGAAACGGTGACCGAAGGTGTACGTTTGGCCTTTAGTTCATGCGCAGAGACCGCGAGGAGCTCCAGTGCTGCTGTGACCGCACGTTGAAACTTCTTCCCATCGCTGGTCAGCGTGACTGCCTTGTGAGACCGATTGAATAGCGTACAGCCCAGGGTCTCTTCCAGAAGTTTGATCTGGCGGCTGATAGCACTCTGGGTGACGCAGAGTTCGTCGGCTGCATAGGTAAAGCTTTCGTGTCGAGCTGCAGACTCGAAAGCTGCCAGGTACGCCAAAGGAGGCAGGTGTTTAGCGGGGCTTGCCATCGTCAGGAACCCTCTTCTTCACGTCGTGCTACCAGAGCATGACGCCCGGATCAGCCAGAGATCAGCGTCGCTTTTGCAGCGACACACCATGACCAGCTTCTGCTGGCCACCCCAGGTCGCGTTGCTGGTTCGCGAGCGTCTCGAGCTTGTCGAGCGTTTCAGGGCGAAATGCTGCTGCCCGCCTGACGCTCATGTCGACATGCAGCAGGAGCGTTTCCATTGTCGAGAGTCTGGAATGACTGGAGGCGTGTTGCATGGTCAGGAACAGCCGGATTTTCTTGCTGTCATGCTCCAGTACATGCGCTACCACCTGAAGAGGTTCACCTTCGCCAACTTCTTGCAGGTAATGCACAACGCTCTGAAGTGTATAAATGGAGAGCTGCTGCTGGGATCTGAAGCTCTCATCCAGGCCGATGTAGTCCATGAAGGCGTCGATAGCCTTGCTGAACACGTTGACGTAGCAGGCATCGTTCATGTGGCCGTTGTAGTCAATCCACTCCGGCAGAACGCAGCCCTCGTACACGGTTGGCTGAATTTTCATACTGGTCTCTTCTTATTGTTGGTCCGCAGGTCCCGTTCCATTAGGCGTTCAGCCTAGGACCGGTCCCTTGGATCGCTACGCAAGTGATCGACGAGCCGCCCCATGAGTTGTGGGACGGCCGCCGACGGTCCATCAACGTGCGGTGACCAACCGCGCCTTTTTGGCCGCACTTTCAACGACGGCAGATTCTGCCTGACCCATGGCGCGGCTCGCCTCTACGATTTTGCGGTCGCGTTCGGCGGCCAAATCATCAAAGCTTCTGCCGTTTTCTTCCACTTTGACACCCGCAGCCAGCTTGGCAATGACGTCGGGAGTGAGTCTCGGATTCCCCAGATCGTCCCACCAGCGGTGGAACGACGGACCGAAACGCTCACAAAAGACTCCCAGGCCGTGACCGCCACTGCCCAAGTTGAACAGCATGTGGGGACCCATAACCGACCAGCGCAGACCAGGGCCGGCGAACACGGCTTTGTCCACGTCTTCGACGCTGGCCACGCCTTCTACCACCAGGTGGATAGCCTCGCGCCAGAGAGCCGCCTGAAGGCGGTTGGCAACGTGCCCGGGCACTTCCTTGTTGACGCGAATGGTGGTCTTCCCGCATGCCGCGTAAAACTGCTCGGCCCACTCCAGCACACCTTCCTCGGTCTTTTCGTTGGCCAGCAATTCCACCAGGGGAATCAGGTGCGGAGGATTGAAAGGATGGCCGAGGATGAAGCGACCCGGGTTCTTCCAGCCCTGCTGCATTTCCTTGACCAGAAGGCCCGAGGCGCTGGAGGCGACTACTGCTTGAGGGTGCAGCTTGTTCTCAATGCGCTGATAGAGCTCGTGCTTGATCTCGATTCGCTCCGGCACGCTTTCCTGCACGAACTGAGCGCGAGCCACCGCTTCTTCAGGCGTCTTGAAAAAACGGACACGATCCGGATTTCCACGCGAGGCCAACCCCAGTCGCTCCAGGCTGGGCCACGCATGCTCGATGTAGTCACGCACAAAGGCTTCTACCTGTTCGGACGGGTCATACACGTCCACTTCCAGGCCCGAGGCCAGGAAGAGTGCAGTCCAGCTTGCGCCGATGGTTCCGGCGCCCAGAATGCTGGCGACCTCTACGCCCTGCGGAAACTCACGTACTTTCGTCATCATTGTTGTCCTTCTTACTGCATCAGAAATTAAGCCTTGGTTTTTGCTCAAAACAGGCGTGGTTGCAGGGGGGATGCTGCCGTTAAACCGCCATCAACGACGAAGGTCTGTCCGGTGAGATAGGCCGAGTCATCGGACGACAACCAGAGCGCCACATTGGCCACGTCTTGGGGGGTGCCGAATCGGCCCAGGGCATGACGAGCCAACGCATCTTTCTTCGCGGCGTCTGGATTCCTGGCGACATCAAAGCCTGCCTCGAGCATCTCGGTCTGAATCCAGCCTGGGCAAATTGCGTTGCACCGAATGCCCTCCGCGCCATGATCCACTGCGATGGACCGTGTGAGGCCATGGACAAAGGCTTTGGAGGCGTTGTACAGGGCCATGCCAGGGTCAGACACATTGCCGCTGATGGAGCCGATGTTGATGATCGCGCCCCCGCCGGATGCGGCCATCAACGGAATGAATTCGCGACAGCATAGGAAGACTGCTTTCGCATTGATCTCCATGACCAGATCCCAGTCTTGGTCAGTGGATTCCGTCACCTTCTTTTCCACCTGGACGCCAGCGTTGTTGACGAGAATGTCCAGGCGTCCAAAGGACTCCGACGCTGTCTTGTGAAGGGCCGCGCCCCCTTCCTGCCGGGTGAGGTCGGCGTGCACCCAGGCTACGGCTGTCGGCAGATCGGCTGGCCGCTCGCCGCGGCCGCAGGTGATTACCTGGGCACCGGACGCGTGCAGTTTTTCAACAATCGCTCACCCGATGCCTCTGCCACCACCGGTGACCAACGCCACCTTTCCGTCTAAGGCTGACATAAGCATGCCCCTTTAGAGGTCCAATACCAGGCGACCAGATTTCGCACGCGAACAACAGACTGCGATCACGTCGTTGGCGCTCTTCTCATCGTCGGTGAGGATTTGATCCCGGTGCTCCGGAACGCCCTCCAGAACATCAGTCAGGCAGGAGCCGCAGACCCCTTCTTCACAGACAGTGTCGATCTCGAAGCCGGCTTCCTTGAGCACCTTGAGGATGCTCTTGTCACAAGGGACCACCAGTTCCACTTTGGATCGGGCCAGGTAGACCTTGAACTCTGTGTTTGCGGCAGTCGTTACCGGGTCAGCCTTGAAGCGCTCGAAGTGAACCGTGTCGGCAGGCCAGTGTGATGAGGCGGCTTCAACTGCATTCATAAGTCCACCGGGACCGCAGCAATACAGGTGCCGACCTTCCACCACCGTTGCCAGTAGTGCCTTCACATCCAGGCCTTTGCTCGGATCACCACCGTCAAAGTACATCTCCACGGATTCCTTGAACGGCACGGAGTCCCTCAGCAAATCCACGAAGGCCGCTTCCTGCAGGTTGCGCGCGCAGTAATACAGCTCGAAAGACGTGCCGCAGCGATGGAGGTGATGGGCCATCGACAGAATGGGTGTCACCCCAATTCCCCCTGCGATGAGCAGCGCGGAGGCAGAATTCGGCGACAACGGAAAGTTGTTGAAGGGGCCGCTGACAGACAGCTTGTCCCCAACCTTCACTTGTTCATGCAGGTACTGAGAACCTCCCCGGCTCTGGGGATCTTTGAGTACGGCAACCCGGTAGCTGTTCTTGATACCCGGTGCGTCGAAAAGCGAGTACTGCCTCGTCAGTCCATTGCTCAGGTGAACGGCCAGGTGCGCGCCAGCCTCCACCACCGGTAGATCTCCCCGGTCGCCCAAGGCCAGTTCAAAACTGCGGATATTGTTTGCCTCGTCCTTGATGGCAAGCACGACCAATTCTTGCTTATTGAGTGTTGCGTTTTGGCTGGGCATCGTCGTTACCTCTCGACAGCGGCGAGCACCTCGACAGTCAGTCCAGGTGCTCGCTGCGAACATCCAGGACTGCCTGCCTTGGCGGACGCGTGATTTCGTTAGCGATGAGCGAACTGGACATGGCGAACGGTGGTGTAGTCCTCCAGCGCGTACACCGACATATCGCTGCCATACCCCGAGGCCTTCATTCCGCCATGGGGCATTTCCGCGGTTGAAACACCGTGCGTATTCACCCAAGTAATGCCGCAACGCAATTCCGAGGTCACCTTCATGGCTTTGCCCACATCCTTGGTCCATACCGAGGAAGCAAGGCCATACTCACTGTCATTGGCATAGGCGATGGCCTGCTCTACGCCCTTGAAGCGCGTGACCGAAATAACCGGTCCAAAGACTTCCTTCTGGACAATTTCGTCCTGCTGGAGGGCGTTGGCGACCACGGTAGGGGCATAGAAGAAACCGTCTCGATCCAACCGATGACCGCCGGTGACTATCTCCGTGTGTCGCAGAGACTTGGCCCGTTCGACAAAGCCCGACACATGGTCCAGATGCCTCGCCGAGATAACGGGGCCCATTTCGACGTCGACATCGGTCGGACCTCCGACTTGAATGGACGACACTCGCATGGCCAGATCCGCCACGAAGTTGTCGTAGATCTTGTCCTCGACGTAGAGGCGGCAGGGTTGTGTACAGTCCTGGCCGGCATTGAAGAACGAGGCTCCTCGAATGCCTTCCACTACGGCGTTCACGTCCGCGTCATCGAAGATGAGCACCGGTGCCTTACCACCCAATTCCATGTGGGTGTGCATCAGACTGCGCGATGAGGCCTCCAGAATCCTGCTCGCCGTGGCAGGCCCACCCGTCAGCGAGACGAACTCCAGCTGCGGATGGTTGATCAAGGCATTGCCGGTCGTAGAGCCACTGCCGGCAATCACATTGATCACACCCTTCGGGAAGATGTCTGCCGCGATTTCAGCCAAACGCAGCGTGGTCAGAGGCGTGAGCTCCGCAGGCTTCAGAATCAGCGGACAGCCGGCAGCCAATGCAGGCGCCATCTTCCAGGCGGCCATCATCAACGGGTAGTTCCAGGGAGCGATCGACCCCACAATCCCTACCGGATCACGACGGATCATCGAGGTGAATCCTTCGACGTACTCGCCAGCTCGGGTGCCATTGATGCAACGTGCCGCTCCTGCCATGAAGCGGATGACATCAATCGTCAACGGCATCTCATCCGACTTCACCGAGTGCAGCGGCTTGCCGCAGTTGAGGGATTCCAGCTCGGCAAATTCATCGATCCGCGCTTCCAATGCATCGGCCAGTGCCAGCAGGAGCGCCGAACGCTCACCAGGTGTAGATCGTGCCCACTTAGGAAACGCGGCAGCCGCGGCAGCTACTGCCGCATTGACCTGCTCGGCCGACGCCGCCGGCACCTCGGCAATAATCTTTCCTGTGGCGGGATTGATCACGGGAGCGATCGGGCCCTCGCCAGATACCAAGACGCCGTCAATCAGACTCTTTATTTGCATCATGATGACCTCCGCAAAGTTGTTAGAACCCGACCTGATCCTTGCCTTTGAGCCCCAAGCGCTCGCGCGCTTCAGCGGGGGTGGCCACGGTAAAGCCAAGTTCCTCGACAATGCGGCGAATCTTTTTGACCTGTTCGGCGTTGGATGTCGCGAGCTGGCCACGGCCGATATAGAGGTTGTCTTCCAGCCCCACTCGAACGTTGCCGCCCATGACCGCCGACTGCGTGGCGAACGGCATCTGGTTACGACCGGCTGCCAGCACCGACCATTCAAAACGGTCGCCAAACAGCTTCTGGGCAACGCTATGCATATGCGCAAGGTTGTCGGGATCGGCGCCCACGCCGCCAAGAATCCCGTAAATCATTTGGATGAAGAACGGCGGTTTCACCAGGCCCTTGTCTACGAAGTAGGCCAGGTTGTAGAGGTGACCGAGGTCGTAGCACTCAAACTCGAATCGAGTGCCATGGGTTTCACCCAGTTCACGCAGTGTGTACTCGATGTCTTTGAAGGTGTTCTTGAAAACGAAGTCCCGAGTCATGTCCAGGAAGGCGGGTTCCCAGGCGTGCTGCCATTCGGAGTGCTTCTGCAGCATCGGGAAAATGCCGAAGTTGATGGAGCCGCAGTTGAGCGAGGCCATCTCCGGTTTTGTCACCAGTGCGGCTTCCAACCGTTGCTCCAGTGACATGCCAAGGCCGCCACCGGTGGACACGTTGATCACCGCATCACAGTTGTTCTTGATCACGGGCAGGAACTGCATGAAGACCTTCGGGTCAGGCGTCGGGCGCCCGGTCTCCGGATCACGTGCATGCAGGTGAATAATCGAGGCGCCGGCTTCTGCCGCGGCAATGGATTCCGCCGCGATCTGGTCGGGGGTAATCGGCAAGTGCTTGGACATGGTCGGCGTGTGGATGCCACCAGTTACCGCACAGGTGATGATGATACTTTTGGCCATCTTGGAATCCTCACTACAAACGCATTTGTTGAACTTGTGCGGTCGGGCCGTCGTCCAGCATCAAAGCCAGAGCACACCGGCCACCGCTTTGGTTAGTGATTACTTGACGATGCTTTTGTAGGCATCCAGTAGCAGGCCATGGAAGTGATGCAGAGCATGCTCGCTCAGCCCCGAACCAGCAGGATCATTTACAATTCGTCCACTCTGGAACGCCGGGGTATTCATGCCGCGCTGCACGCTCTCAACCAGATCAATATCTTCTTGCTGGAGTACATCGCGAACGTAGGCGATGGCTTCCTCTTCCTGGGGAGTGGGCTCAGCGGTTTCGAAATAGAAGTCGTAAGTCTCGATGGTGCGATCCGGACCGACGGGGATAATGGTGAGCACCAGGAAGTTTGCGCGCCCCGGGTAGCGCAGCAGGCAGGTGTTCGGCCAGAGCCACCAAACCGCATGATCGTCACAGGTAGCGCCTTCGACGCTGTAGGCCGTGTTGTTGGCGTTGCCGCCTTTGGCCATATGGCTGGAGTAGATGCCGTGGGTCGTAACTTTGTAAGTCTCGAACTTCAGCAGAGAGCAGAAATCCTTGTGCGCAGTCGGGCAGTGGTAGCACTCCAGGAAGTTATCAACCACGTTCTTCCAGTTCGACTTGATGTCGAAGGTCAGTCGCCGGGCAAAAGTAAGTTCGGAGATGTCGGGGGCGAACTTGTTGATTTCCTCAGCCAGGCTACCGCTTTGCTCGGCCAGGGATTTAGCGTTAGCGTCGAGATTGACATAGATAAAGCCGCAGAACTCTTCTACGCGGACTTGATCGAGGCAAATCTCGCCTTTATCGAAGTTCTCGAGGGCGTCAGTTTGGGGAGCCTGGCGCAGTTTTCCATCCAGGTTATAACTCCAGGCATGATATGGGCAGGTCATGACTCTGGCCTTGCCCTCACCTACCAGAAGATGATGCGCGCGATGTTTGCAAACATTGTAGAACGCACGCAGGTCGCCATTGCGATCACGCACTACAGCGATACTGCGACCCTGGATATCAGCCACATAGTAAGCGCCCGGCTCGGAAACTTTCTCGATATGGCACACCAGCTGCCAGCTGCGGAAGAAGATGGCTTCGCGCTCGGCATCAAAGTATTTCTGATCCGTATAGCACTGGGCGTTCAGTGTGTAGGAGGCCCCGGGATTCTTCTCGTCATACTTTCCCTTGGCCAGCTGGAAGTCTTCGGTCGAAATATATGCGCTCATTATTGTTTCCTTATTCAGGCTATCGCAGTAATGCCTAACAAATGATTGGCCTAATCAAGTAGCGCCAAACATCCGTTGGTGAGTTCGATGTGAGTCAATCTACATAGGCCAATCTCATCTCCTCAAACGATTTATACAAAGGCAAATGCATCTAAAAAACTAATGCACGCATTTTGTTGTCCATGAAGGGGGCACTGCAGAAGCTGCGGGTTTCGATCGCGCTGGTACGACTGGAAAGGTTCGAGGGAGGGCGCTCCCGATGATCCGGGACATTTCACGGCTCGGAATCGCCAGCCAGATCCCGATGTTTCAGGTCATGCTTTGGGCGCCGGCGGGGGCAATCTGCGCATCCTGGTCTGACTTGATGCCCCACACGCCAATGGCGCTGACGATCTGGCCGCCCACCACCACCGGCACGCCACCTTCCAAGGCGGTAAGAAGCGGAGCCGAAAAGAATGCGTTGCGCCCACCGTTAACCATGTCCTCGTAGGTCTTGGATTCATGGCGACCTAGGGCGGAAGTGCGAGCTTTCTCGATGGCGATGTAGGCGCTAATCGGGGCGCACCCGTCCAAGCGCACCACGGCGACCGGCCACTGATGCTGCTCAGCCTCACTACGGGCTACAGCGAGGAAGCGGGTGACATCGCTCATGTCGAGAGCGGTTTTGGTACGATGGCGCACCCCACCTGTATCGGCACGTGCTCGACGCTGCACGGCGCGGATTCCATTGGCGGCCGTCCGTACTTGCCGGTCTGCAAGCACAGCTCTCGTAGGACTCGAGCGTCCGATCTTGCCATCTTCCTGAGCGGCAGCATTCGGCTGTGAAACAGTCATTTTCTACCGACCGCTCTTGGCCGGTTCCCG
The DNA here is from genome assembly GCF_000949385.2 of Pseudomonas sp. LFM046. Lineage (NCBI taxonomy): Bacteria > Pseudomonadati > Pseudomonadota > Gammaproteobacteria > Pseudomonadales > Pseudomonadaceae > Pseudomonas > Pseudomonas sp. LFM046. Next base: position 3,258,921 of record NZ_JYKO02000001.1, read on the forward strand.
CCAGTTGCATCAGGCAGGAACCGGCCAAAAGCAGCCTCTTGAAAGCGGCAACCAGCGCCAATGGCTGGCATTTGCTATCGGCCGACCGAGGCCTGATTGGCTCGATACGATGCCTAACAGTAATCTACTGTTGCAGCGATTTTTCTGGCCCGGGAAGACGCGAAGCTGTGAGCTGTTCAATGAGATGAGCAACTTGCGGAAAGGGCTGGGCAGAATCAAAGGCTGGAAGCTACCCAATGGGCTGGGTCTTGCAGATCTGCCTTCAGCTAGCTTCACTTCGAAGGCACACCGCAGTCGAAGGCTAATTACGACGTTCGGCGACATAAAGTCGACGCGGCTGCAGCAAACAACGCCAAGGCGGCGCTTGGTGCTACCGGGTGGTTAACCCCAGGGCGAAGAGCAATATACGAAAAGGATGTCGCAATGCCCGAGCTACATGCCGATCCGAGCCTCATTCTCATCGTTGACGACAGCGTCGACACCATTCGTCTGCTGAGCGGCATGCTCAAGGACCAATGCCAGATCCTGTTCGCCACCAGCGGAGAAAAGGGCATTGGCTTGGCGCGATTGCATCAGCCGGCGCTGATTCTGCTGGATGTGGAGATGACCGGCTTGAACGGCTATGAGGTCTGCGCCGCGCTCAAAGCCGATCCAACCACCAAGGATTGCGCCGTCATCATCGTCACGGCGCATACCGGCATGGACAGCGAAATCAGGGCGCTGGAAGCCGGTGCCGTGGACTTCATCACCAAACCCTTCAATCCGCCGGTGGTGCGGGCACGTGTCCAGACCCACCTGCGTTTGCAGCAACACACGGCCATGATGCGCCAGCTCGCCAACCGTGATGGATTGACCGGGTTGTACAACCGTCGTTGTTTCGATGAAGCCTTGACGCAGGAATTCGAGCGGCACCGGCGGCAGTCGTTGCCATTGGCGCTGGCCCTGATCGACATTGACCATTTCAAGGCCTACAACGATCACTACGGTCACCCGCAGGGCGATGTCTGCCTGCAGCGTGTCGCCACAGCCATCGAAACTGCTGCCCGTCGCCCTGGTGAACTGGTTGCGCGCTATGGCGGCGAAGAGTTCGTCACCATCCTGCCGCACTGCGATGCCCATGACGCAAAAAAATTCGCCGAGCGGCTCTGTGAGGTCGTACGGAGTCTGCAGCTCGCCCATCGAACGTCCGAAACTGCCGAGCTGGTTACCATCAGCGTTGGCGTGGCTTCCCTGGTGCCGTCAGTGGAGAGCACCACGCTACAGCTGATTGCCTTGGCCGATCAGGCGCTCTACCAGGCGAAGGCCGCAGGCCGTAACCGCGCCACCGTAAGTACTCGGCCATGACTCCTGGCAAAAACGGAAAGGACCTTCCCATGCGGCCTGGCGCCTTGCACCCGACCACCCCTGTACGCTGGCTGGGCGTCGTCCTGGCGCTTGCCGCCCTTTACTACGGCGCCGCCCGCCTGGGGCTGCTCCTGGCCTTCGCCCACACCAACGCATCGCCGGTCTGGCCGCCATCCGGCATTGCCTTCGCCGCGCTGCTGCTGTTCGGCTATCGCGTGTGGCCGGCGATTGCCATCGGTGCCTTTGCCGCCAACTTTGCCGTGTTCGCCGCCAATCAGGTCGCTGCCGACGGCACGGTGGTCGTCGCATCAATAAGCATTGCCGCCGGTAATACGCTTGAAGCCGTGCTCGGTTGTTACCTGTTGCGCACCTGGGTGAAATCCGGGCACTTCCTGGCGTCACCGCAAGCGGTCGCCCAATTCGTGCTGGTCACCCTGCTGATGTGCACGGTCAGCGCGGGTATTGGCACCAGCAGCCTGATCCTCAGCGGCATCGCGCCGGCGTCTGCGCAAACGATCGTCGCCACGACCTGGTGGCTGGGCGATACCACCGGCATCCTCATGCTGACGCCCTTGCTGCTCAGTTGGGACGCTCGATCCCGGGCAGCCGGAGCGAGGCGTTCCGTCCTCGAAATGGCGCTGTCGGTGGCAGGGCTGGCGGGGGTGCTGCTGGCCCTGTTCGGTCGGCGTTTCCCCAGCGACACCAGCAACCATGCATTGGTGTATCTGCTGTTGCCAGCCATCGCCTGGACCGCGTATCGCTACGGGGTACGCGGCGTGACGGCGGTGGTGTTGCTGGTGACCGGCAGCGCCGTCTGGAGCACGACCCAGGGCTTCGGCCCCTTTACCAGCGGCACGCTGCATGAGTCCCTGCTGACCCTGGAAATATTCATTGCACTCACCAGCGTCACCGGTCTGGTGCTGGCGGCTGATCTCGCTGAACGGTCCAGGAGCGCCCAGGGAGCGACGCTCGCTGTGACGTTTCGTCAAGTTCGCCCGTATTGGTTGGCGCTGGCCGTCAGCCTCAGCCTGACCGTGCTGGCCTGGCATTTCATGGCGTCACAGGCTGACGCTAATGCCTCGGCTCGGTTCGCGCACCTGGAAGACGATGTCAAACAGCGTATCGGCGAACGCCTGAAGGCCTACGAACAAGTGCTGCGCAGCGGCCAAGGGTTGTTCCGCGCGCCCCAGTCGGTCGAGCGTGACGAATGGCGGCAGTTCGTGCAGGCCCAGGATGTCGAACAAACCTATCCGGGTATCCAGGGCATCGGTTACGCGACGCAATTCGCGCCTGAGCACAAGGCTGCGCTGGAGAGTCGTGTGCAGGCCGACGGCTTCCCCGATTTCCGGGTCTGGCCGCCCGGCGAGCGCGAGGAATACAGCTCGATCCTTTTCCTCGAACCGTTCAGCGGCCGGAATCTGCGGGCCTTTGGTTACGACATGCTGACCGAGTCGGTGCGCCGCGCTGCCATGACCCAGTCCAGGGATTCAGGCCGGGCCACCCTCTCGGGCAAGGTCAGGTTGGTGCAGGAAACGGAGAACGACGTACAGGTCGGCGCACTGCTGTATTTGCCGGTCTATCGCAACGGTTTGCCGATCGCGACGGTGGCCGAACGCCGCCTGGCACTGGAAGGCTATGTATACAGTGCGTTGCGGATCAACGATTTCATGGCGGGTACGCTTGGCACCGGCCCCGCTGAATATGCCTTGCAAATCTTTGATGGCGATGGGGACTCCGAGTCGACCCAGATGTACTCCCCGGGCTCGCTGTCGGCGCAGCAACAAGCCCAGTACCCCAATCCGCTCACCCACCAATCGACCATTACCCTGGCGGACCATCAATGGACCCTCAGATTCACGACGCTGCCAGCATTCGAAACGTCGATCGACCGGCAGAAAGCGAATGTCATCCTGATCTGCGGCTCGCTCATCAGCCTGCTGCTGTTCTTTGTCGTGCGGAACCTGACCACCTTGCGCGAGGACGCTCGGGCGCTCGCGGAGAAATTGACCGTGGCGTTCACCGAGTCGGAGATCCGCTTCGGCACCCTGGTCGACGCTGCCAGTGAGTTCGCGATCATCGCCACCGATGTCACCGGCACCATCAAGACGTTCAATACCGGGGCTGAGCGGATGCTGGGCTATCGCGCCGACGAGCTGGTCGATCAGCACCGGACCTCCGTACTGCATCTCAGCGAGGAGGTGGAGACCCGCGGCATCGAGTTGAGCCAGGAGCTGGGTTGTCCGATTGCAGGGTTCGAGGTGTTCGTAGCCAAGGCACGCCAGGGCCAGGCCGAAACGCACGAATGGACCTACGTGCGCAAAGATGGCTCACGACTCCCCGTTCAACTGACGGTCACCGCCGTGCGAAATTCGGCTGACGCCATCGTGGGTTTCCTTGGCATTGGCAAGGACATCAGCCAGGAGCGGGAAGCGGCGCAGCAGCTACGCAACGCCAAGGAGCGTGCGGAGCTCGCCAGTCGCTCAAAGAGCGAATTCGTCGCCAGCATGAGCCACGAGATCCGCACACCGATGGGGGCGGTGCTGGGCATCGCCCAACTGCTGACGAACACCTCCCTGTCCGCCGATCAGCGCAAGTACGTGCAGATGCTGCGGGGCGCTGGTGAGTCCTTGCTGGTCATTCTCAATGACGTACTGGACTTCTCCAAGCTGGAGGCCGGGCAACTGGCAATCAACCCCGCTCCGTTCCGCCTGGACAATGTGCTCAATGCGCTGGCCACCGTCATGTCGGTCAATGCTGCCCACAAGGACCTGGAGCTGGTGATCGGGGTCGAGCCCGACGTGCCGCAAGCCTGCATCGGCGATGCTCAGCGCTTGCAGCAGGTGTTGGTCAATCTGGTGGGCAACGCCATCAAGTTCACGGAGCGCGGCGAGGTCGCAGTACTCGTGCAGCGGGTGGGGGGCGACGCGGAAACGGTCACGCTGTGCTTCCGGGTGCGCGATACCGGCATCGGCATGACCGCCGAACAAATGGAGCGCTTGTTCGCGCCATTCGCCCAGGCCGACAGCTCAATCGCGCGGCGCTTTGGGGGAACAGGGCTGGGTCTGGCGATTTCGAAACGCCTGGTGACCCTCATGGATGGCAGCATCAGCGTAGACAGCACGGTCAACTCCGGCAGTGAATTCCGCGTTGTGCTTCCGCTTCAGCTGCAATCGAGTCAGGCCAGCGAAGACGCTGCGCAACGCTCACGAACCAGCTTGGGCGATTTGCGCATTCTGGTCGTCGACGACAGCCCGACCAATCGAGAGTACCTGTGCAAGATGATCGCCGGCTGGCACTGGCAAGTGGACGGTGTGGGGTCAGGTAAGCAGGCAGTGGAACTGGTGCGCAGGCTGCAACTGCGCAACGAGTTCTACGACCTGGTCATAGCGGATTGGCAAATGCCCGAGATGGATGGCCTCAGTACCCTGCAGGCGATCCGTGCGCTGTTCCCCGCGCGCGCTCTACCCACGGTTGTCATGGTCAGTGCGTTCGCGCAGGGCCAACTGATGCAGTCACCCTCGGCGACCCTAGCCGATGCGGTGCTGATCAAACCTGTCACCAGTTCCAACCTCTTCGATACCCTGCTTGAAGCACTGGCAGCACGGACAGAGCTGCATATCGCTGAGCTCCCCGAGAGCGGCACCACGGGTTCAGCCAAACCCTTGCAGGGTGTGCGCCTGCTGCTGGTCGAAGACAATGCGCTGAATCAGGCAGTGGCCAAAGGCATGTTGGAGCACGCCGGCGCGACAGTGGAGGTCGCCGACAATGGTCAGCAGGCTGTCGACAAATTGCGCGCCGATTCGCAGCGCTATCAGATGGTCCTGATGGACGTGCATATGCCGGTGCTGGATGGTTTCTCGGCGACTCGGGTGATTCGCCAGGAGTTGCAATTGAGTCTCCCCATACTCGCTATTTCCGCAGGCGTGTTGGACTACGAACGTGATCAGTGCGCAGCAGCAGGTATGGATGGTTTTATCGCCAAGCCCATTAACGTCGAGCAGATGCTGGAGACCATCCGTCAACATCTACCCACTGACATCCACACGACGCCTTCGCTCCCCCCTGTCCGGATGCCCGTGTCCTCGACGCTCCCGGAGGAAGTCGAAGAACTGGCGACCTTTGATGTCGGGCCGTTGATTGCCCTCAGCAAGAAGGATCATGCCTATCGCGCCACCCTCCTGGCATTGGTCAAGGAAATGGTGGCCCACGGGCTAACGCCCATCGCCGAGGCGCAACGTGCCTGGGCGGAAGGGCAGCACCGTGACGCGGCGATATCGCTCCACACGCTACGGGGCTCCCTGGGCAGCCTGGGCGCACGGCGCTTTGCCGCGACCGCACTGCAACTGGAATCGGCCATTCGTGCCGGCAACCGCGCAGAGGCCGAGAAGTTGTTTCCCGTGATCACGGAGGACCTGGACGCCACGCTCACGGCTGCGAAAGCCTGGCTAGCCGGTCATGCCATCGCGGAGCCAGATGAGCATGCCCCTGCAGACTTCGCACCGATCAAGGTGTCTCGGTTTTACGACCTCCTGCAGCAACAGAATTTCGAGGCCTGCTCGCTCTACGGACGGATGCGACCGTCATTGCTGGCTCAGTTGGGCAGTGAAAAGCTGACCGAGCTGGACCTGGCCATGGACCGCTTGGACTTCCACGCCGCCATCGTGGTTATTCAGCCCCTACTGGAAGGACAGCCTGACCCACGTCTCGCGTGAAATGGCCGGAAGCTGCCGTATGCCAGCGGCTGCAATCGGCCACCGGCAGTCGTTGAGCGTTGTTTCTGGCCGTTCTCTAAACTGGCATTGATGCGGATTGACTGCCTTCACCGGCGTCCGTTGATGACCGGCCAGGCGTCCAAACGGAGGCAAACGATGACACGGGTTCGCGTTGAGGGCTTCACCATCTCGCTCGACGGATACGGAGCAGGTCCGCAGCAAGACATCGACAATCCGCTCGGCGTTGGCGGGACGGAGCTGCACCAGTGGCTGGTCCCGACCCGCACGTTCCAGCGGGCCTTGTTCGGCAACGACGACGGTACGACCGGGATTGACGATGATTTCGCCGCCCGTGGCTTTCAGAATGTCGGGGCCTGGATTCTTGGGAGGAACATGTTCGGGCCCATTCGTGGGAATTGGCCGGACACCGACTGGAAAGGCTGGTGGGGCGATAATCCGCCGTATCACGTGCCAGCCTTCATCCTGACCCATCACGCTCGTCCCTCCATCGAGATGGAAGGCGGCACGACGTTCCACTTCATAACAGGCGGCATTCGCGAGGCGCTCGACCGTGCACGCGAGGCCGCCGCCGGAATGGACGTGCGAATCGGCGGTGGGCCGGCCACCATCCGGCAGTACCTTCGTGAAGGCCTCATCGATGAACTGCACATTGCTATCTCGCCGGTCCTGCTCGGCCGGGGAGAATCGCTGTTCGAAGGGCTGGACTTGCGGGCTCTGGGATACGAATGCGTTGAATTCGTCGCGTCGGAGAAAGCCACGCATGTCGTCCTCCGGCGCCAAGGGCACACGGCCGCCTAAGACCGACCTCCCTGCGGGCGCCCTTCCCGGCTGGCGGGGAAACGAATGCCGGAGGGGGTTCGACTATGCTCAGGTGAACTGAATCTGCTTCGATCGCATCGCGCAGATCAGTTGTGGGCTGCCCGTGATGTCCCTGGAAGGGGCGCGTGGCAACCCTCCAGCCACTCCAGATGCCTGTCGGAGGGGGGTCTTCTTGCGCAGCCTGCAATCGCTCGAAGCATTCCTCTGGAAGGTCGCGACCTGGCCCGTTTCCTTTTCGCGAACGCTCTGGCGAGTGCTACGCAACCCCATCGCCGTTTCGCTCTACACCCGACGACAGCTCGAGCAGCAGCCTGACCGGCGCTTCAGCGGCCTGCTCAGCCCACCGCTGATGCTGATCCTGTCCATCGTCCTTGCCCATTTCCTTGGCTTCGCCATACCGGATCGACCTTCGCCATGGGTTTCCGGCGAGTGGCTGACGCTGCTGGTGCGCAGCATCAGCTACGGCCTGTACGCGTTGATGCCGGCCATGGCCATGCTGCGGGTACGACGAGTCCGCGTAAGCCGCACCAGCCTGCGCGAGCCCTTCTACATCCAGTGCTACCTGGCCTCCCCGCTTTCCATCCTGCTGATCGGAGCCAACTTGCTGGCAGGCATCCAGGTAGCGCTGGCGATGCTGCTCACCGCCCTCGCCTGCATCTGGTACTTGTTCTCGCAGATCGCCCTGCTGCGCCGGCTCCTGGACTTGCCCCTGCTGCCGGCCACCTTCATCGCCATATCCAGGTTCGTCGTCGCCACCCTGATCGTCCTGGCCCTGATGGATCTGCTGCGGTCCGCATCCCTTACGCATATCGGGTAACCAACGGAACGCCATCCGATGAAGGCGGCTAATCAGCCGAATCCCACGCGCTAACGGCGTTGCTCCTGCCCCGCTCCGCCCATAGCCTCTGTCCCCGGCGCCTAAGAAACGCCCTAACCAGAGCGGTCCTCCGCACCCGACAGCCATGCGGCTTTTTTGTGCTCGCGGCATAATCGCGCCCGCAAAAACCTCTGCTCTGTCGGGAGTGGACTAATACAAGACCCGAAAGGGAAATACGTCCGGCCCGTCTCTGGTGGGTTTCTTAGCTCCCGACTCCAACCACGCCCTAAGAAGCGACCAGAGGTAATGGATATGCCCGACTTTCCCCAGTTCCACCCCGCCCCGTCCCCGGACGCCGAAGTCCTGATGCCCGCCACTTTCATCCGCCACAAGCTCCAGTTGCGTGCCGTGATGCTGGATGGAGAACCCTGGTTTTCCTCCAGCGACCTGGCCCGGCTGATCAACCATCCACTGGTGCCCGAACGGGTGCAGCGCAACCTGGACGACGACCAGGTGCAACGCGCCTGGATGCGCAACAGCCATGGCGACTTCGAACAGGAACTGCTGATCAGCGAATCCGGCGTCTATGCCGTGCTGATCTTCTATTACCACCCGGAGAACCGCGGCCTCCGCCACTGGATCAACCGCGAGGTGATCCCGCGTCTGCGGCAGGAGGAACGCTTCGACGAAAAAGGCCCTTACCGCGAGGTCATCCAGTGGCTCGACCGGGAACTCGAAGTCCTGCACTGGCAAGGCAAGGCCTGGCTGCACCTGGGCGATTGCCCGAACCTGCTGCAACGTCCACCGCAGGTGATCGGCTGATTCACCAGTAGGTTGGCGCCGAGGAACGAGGCCCAACGTCGGAGCCCGACCAAGGCTCCGCATCGTTGGGCTTCGTGCCTCCGCCCACGAGAAGACTCCGCTGAACTGAAACGTGAGCACCGACCGGGGCTTCCGCGTGCGGTAGTACTCCAGGCCGAATTGCGGACCTACTCGATAATAGTGACGGTGGCGGTGGTTCCGGCCCGCAGCGGCTGGGCCCCGTCAGGGCGCGGGGCCAGGCGCAGGCGGACCGGGACCCGTTGGGCGAGCTTTATCCAGGTGTAACTCGGGTTGACGTTCGCGAGCAGGCGGCTGCCTGGGAGGTTCTCGCGATCGGTGATGGCGAAGGCGATGCTTTCCACCGTTCCCTCCAGCTTCTCCCCGCTCATCAGCTCTATCCGGGCCCGGCTACCGACGTGGATGCGCGGCAGCTTGGTTTCCTCGAAGTACCCGCTGACATGGAAGGAGTCGCTGTCCACCAGGGCCAGCAGCGGGGCTCCCGGCTGTGCGAAATCGCCCTTGCGCGTCAGCAGGTTGGTGACATAGCCGCTCACCGGCGCCAGCAACCGGGTGTGCTCCAGGTCCAGGCGCGCCTGTTGCAATGAAGCCTCGGCAAGCTGCACGTTGGCCTGTGCCAGGCCCAGGTTGGACTGTTCTCTGAGCAGGCCGGCCTCTGCGACGTCAACATCGGTGCGGGCCTTTTCCCACTCTTCGTTGGATATCGCCGAGCTCAACCTCAGCTTCTGGCGGCGCTGCTCCTCGCTTCGCCGCTGCCTCAGCAGCGCCTGGTTGGCGACTATGGATGCCTGCGATTGCCCCAGTGCCGCGCGCGCCACTTCCACCGCCCGCTGCGCATGCAACACGGCCAGCTCGTAGCGGGCGGGATCGATCTGCAGGAGCAGGTCGCCCTTCTTGACGAACTGGTTGTCACTCAACGGCAGCTCGACAATGCGCCCGCTCACCTCGGCAGCAAGCGTCACCACGTCGGCTCGCACCCGGGCATCACGGGTCCATGGGGACCGGGTGTAATGCTCCCAGGCGTACCAGCCAAGGCCGAATGCAACGAGCACGGTGACAAGGGTCAGCGTCCTGGACAGCAAGGGTTTCATCGCAGGCATTTCAGACACTCACTCCCATCAATAGCACCAGAACCGCGCAGATCGCTGCATACAAGGCGCCCTGGAACAACGCCGGATGCCAGGCGAACGCGAGGACGCCAAGACGCCGCAACAGGGCGTCAAGCACCAGGAACAGCGGCAGGCTCAGCAGCAGCACCTGGGCAATCGGCGGCAGGTAGACGCCGCCCAGTTCGAAATCAGCGGGCATAGGCGCCCTCCTCTCGCGGCAACGGCGCCGGCATATCCATCAGAGGGTAGTAGCGCTGCAGCAACGCCACCGCGATCGACAGCGCAACGCGCATGATGAACAGCCTTCTCAACTCTTCACGGCCATGGCTCAGGTGCGCCTCATGAAGCGCGTCCATTGCCTGGCCTATCTGCTGTATCTCATGCAGCAGCCTGTTCAGGTCGACGAACCGCAATCCGCCTATGTAATCGGCCATGTCGCGCAGTCCCTGCTGCAGCGCCGCGCGCAGCTCCGCTGGCAGCGCCTTGCTGCTTGCGAGTTGGGCGTTCGCTTGCACCAGGGCCACCGCCAGGCCGACGCACATCAGGTTGCATTCGAAGACTTCTCGTGAGCGTGGGTCGGTGGTTGCCGGCAACAGACTGATCATGATCGCGAGTCGATCCAGCATGCGGCTCTCGAAATCGAATTGGCCGGCCGGGCCTGTCGTGCCGGTGACCTGCCGGCTGACATCCTCGCGGGACGAGCGGAACAGCCAGGCGATCCGTTGCTCCGGATTGAAGGGAAACACCAGTGCGAACACCACCATCGAGAGGAGCCCGCCTGCCAGATAGGCCCCGGCGAACTCGAACCACTGCATCGCGGTGTTGTGATAGATCAGGACATTCTGCGGACCGACCATCAACAGGGTGACCAGACCGATGCCCATGCCGATGCCCGCGGTCATGGGGCTGGCCAATCCAACCGCCACCAGATAGAGCAAGGGCGCCAGACACAGCGCGAGCATCTCGAAATCACCAAAGATCGGCAGCAAGGCGAACTGATAGATCGCCGACAGACCGATGGCCACCACCAGCCCTCTGTTGTAGTTCTGGCTGGCCAGCAGCGGGCGCGGGAAAGTGGCCATCAGCGAGCACATGACCGCCACCAGGATCAGACCGGCCCGCGCCCCGTCCCATGCCGTCTCGATCCAGAGGTAGCCCGCGAGCGAAAGCGCCAGGAAGGCACGCACGGCATTCATGCCGGCCAGGCGGAAGTCCAGGTGGAGTGCATTCAGGCCGCCCCGTCCATAGGGGCAACTGGCCGCCCGCCCCTGCTGGATGGCCTCGTTGAGCTCTATCAGTTCATCCAGTTGCTGCAGCAGGCGGGCTTGCTCCCAGCGCAACGCCCAGGCCAGAGAGTGCAGGTGGGTGGGCAGCGGTTCGGAGAGGAACTCGGCCCTGTCGGCAGATTCATCGAAACCCTGGTGAATACTCCGAAGCGCGGCTCGGCTGGCCGGTGGCAGGGCCATGCCATCACGCCCCAGCTCGTCCAGGCTGGCCAGTTCGCGCTGGCGCAGCAGCTGGATGTCGGCTGGCAGCGGCCCCTGCCAGTGCTGTTGGATCAGTTCGCGCTGCTGCCGCAGGACCAGCAGGCGTGACGTCAGCAGGACCAGTTGATTGGCGAACAGTTGCACCAGGCCATCGGCGCTGCGCAGGTGCGGCGCGTCGAAGTAGAGATGCCGGCGCAGGCTTTCCAGCGCGCTGATCTCGGTGACCAGTTGTGCCTGCCGCTGGCGAAAGGCGGCCTCATCCTCGTCGGTTCGGACCACCGCGGCGGCGTGAACGGCGATGAGCTTGACCAGGCTGTCGACCTTGGCGAAGTAACCTTTGGCTACGGCCTGCGGGCGAGCGGTGAGCAGGCTGACGAAACCGACACAGGCCACTGCCAGGAGGGTTTCCGTCAAGCGCGTGATGGCCAGCAGAAGCGTCCCGTCCGGCTCTGGAATAGCCAGAGTGGCGACAATCACGGCGGTGAATCCGCTCAGTACGAAGGCATGGGAATCCGTGTAACGCAGCAGCGTGCCGCCCGCCGTACAGAATGCCAGCCACAATGCCAGACAGATCAGGAACGGCTCCGGCGCCTGCGGGAACGCCGCCATGATCGCCACCGCCACGGCGGCGCCCGCTCCGGTCCCCAGCACCTGGGCGAAGCTGCGCTTCAGCGTCATGCCGGCCAACGGCAGGCTGATGATGACCACCGTCATCAGGGCCCACTTCGGTTGATCCAGATCGAAGATGAAGGCCAGGTACAGGCACAGCAAGCCGGCTGCCACGGTACGCAACGCAAACAGCAGCACCTCACGACCGGGGCGCAGGGCGATCTTGAAGTAGGCGATCAACGGGTTCATGCAGTGCCTTAGAGCAGACTGATCGGGTAATCCACGATCAGGCGGTATTCATCTGTCGGCAAGCTCGATGACCATGCCCGCTGGCGCCAGGCGCCTGGCCTCTCGCAGCGCCTCGGTATTGAAGGAGCCGCGCCGCAAACTGCCGGAGATACCCAATACCTTGATCCGGGGTGCATCGGCCATGTCCGCTCTCCTCACTCGATGAGTTGGCTGGTGATGACGATCTCGCCGCTCAGGACATTGTGGATGGGAAAAGTGGAAGGCCCGGTAGCCATGCCCTGGGGCATGGCTACCGGGGTTGAGGGTTACTTGCCCGCCGTCAGGGTGTTGAAGGCGGTGATGAGGTTGCGGTAATCGGGGATGTGGTTGGAGAACAGCGCCGCCAGACCTTCGATGTCGTTGCGCCAGTCGCGGTGCAGCTCGCAGGCCACGCCGAACCAGGTCATCAGCTGGGCGCCGGCGGCCTCCATGCGGCGCCAGGCGGCGTCACGGGTGACTTCGTTGAAGGTGCCGGAAGCGTCGGCAACGACGAAGACGTCGTAGCCTTCCGCGAGCGCCGACAGTGCCGGGAAGGCCACGCAGACCTCGGTGACCACGCCGGCGATGATCAGTTGCTTCTTGCCGGTGGCTTTAACGGCCTTGACGAAGTCTTCGTTGTCCCAGGCGTTGATGTTGCCGGGGCGGGCGATGTAGGGCGCGTTGGGGAACTGCTCTTTAAGTTCCGGTACCAGCGGGCCGTTGGGGCCGGTTTCGAAGCTGGTGGTGAGGATGGTGGGCAGCTTGAAGTACTTGGCCAGGTCACCCAGGGCCAGCACGTTGTTCTTGAACTTGTCGGGCTCGATATCCCGCACCAGCGAAAGCAGGCCGGCCTGGTGGTCGACCAGCAGCACGGCGGCATCGTTCTTGTCCAGGCGCTTGTATTGGAAAGACATGGTGAGTCTCCTTGCTTCGGTTGAGAACTCGCCTTTGTGAGGCGAGTCAGGGGATCACTTGCGTTGCGATTCCGGTACGTCGTTGTCCCTGGCGATCTACCGGGCCTTCCTGTCGCTCTCGATCAGCAGCATCGCTGCATCATCGCGGTCACTAATGGGAGTCTTGCCGTTGAAATTGGCGACTTGGGCAAATCTGCTCATAGTCCTCTCCTCTTTTTCGGGAACACGCCATCCTGGCCATGGCGGTCGAACCGCGGGCCCACAAATCCACAGTGGGGACTATTCAGACTAGGCAAAGACCCGGCCTGAAATCTGACCGTCAGTCGCTCATCTGGCCGAAGCGGCCGGCCTGGAAATCTTCGACTGCCTGGCGTATCTCGGCTTCGCTGTTCATCACGAAAGGACCGTAGCCAATGATGGGTTCATCGATGGGATCGCCGGAGAGCACCAGCACCAGGGCCTCATCGTTGGCCTCCAGCAGAACCTCGTCGCCAGCCCGATCAAAAAGCACTGTCTGCGCCTCGCGTACCACTTGGTAACCATTCACCTGCACCGTGCCGCGCAGCACCGCCAGGACAGAGGTGCGCCCCTCGATCAGCGGCAACTGCACCGGCTTTTCGCGCTTGAGCCGCAGGTCCCAGACATCGATCGGCGTGAAGGTCTGTGCCGGCCCTCGGCGACCCTGGAATTCCCCGGCAATCACCCGCAGTGTCCCGGCGCCGCCTGCAAGGGAAATAGCCGGAATTGATTGGTCGAGGATGGTCTGATAGCGCGGTGCCGACATCTTGTCTCGGGCCGGCAGGTTCACCCAGAGCTGGACCATTTCCAGCGTGCCGCCGCTGCGGGCAAAGGACTCGGAATGGAATTCTTCGTGGAGGATGCCCGAGGCCGCCGTCATCCACTGCACGTCGCCGGGGCCGATCAGCCCGCCGGCACCGGTGGAATCGCGGTGCGCCAATTCACCCTGGTAGACGATGGTCACCGTCTCGAAGCCGCGGTGCGGATGCTGACCTACACCCCGGCGCTGGGAGGTAGCCGGGAAATCTTGGGGCCCGGCAAAGTCGAGCAGCAGGAAGGGACTCACATGCTTGCCCATACTGTCGTAGGAAAACAGCGTGCGAACCGGGAACCCGTCACCCACCCAATGGGGCCGAGGACTGGTGTATACGCCGAGGATCTTCTTCATCGCCGACCTCCTGAAGCCAATGGCAGAAACGTTATCTCCGCAACGATGGCCTCGGTAGCCCCATTGATTCGCCCTCAGAGTTCTATTTGCTGAACACTGAACCCGCCCACATCGGTGGTAAAAACGGAGTCCTTCAGTCGCCGGCGTAAGGGTGCTCGACCCGATTCGGGCACAGACGATGACATCAGCCCTGCGTCAGTGGGGCCAAACCTGTGGAGCTCGTCATGCAAGACTTCGATCCCGTCGAAACCCAGGAATGGCTGGATTCCCTGGAGTCCGTACTCGACAAGGAAGGCGAAGACCGCGCGCACTACCTGCTGACGCGGCTGGGTGAACTGGCCACCCGCAGCGGCACCCAACTCCCGTACGCCATCACCACGCCGTACCGCAACACCATTCCGGTGACCCACGAAGCGCGCATGACCGGCGACCTGTTCATGGAACGCCGCATCCGCTCGCTGATCCGCTGGAACGCGGTGGCCATGGTGATGCGTGCCAACCGGCTGGATCCGGACCTGGGCGGCCACATCTCGACCTTCGCCTCCTCGGCCACCCTTTACGATGTTGGTTTCAACTATTTCTTCCAGGCTCCCACCGACGAGCATGGCGGCGACCTGATCTTCATCCAGGGGCCAATCGCCCCCGGCATCTACGCCCGCGCCTTCCTCGAAGGCCGCATCAGCGAAGCGCAGTTGAATGACTTCCGCCAGGAAGTGGACGGCAAGGGCCTGTCCTCCTACCCGCACCCCTGGCTGATGCCGGACTTCTGGCAGTTCCCCACCGTTTCCATGGGCCTCGGTCCGATCCAGGCGATCTACCAGGCCCGCTTCATGAAGTACCTGGAAAGCCGCGGCTTCATCCCCGCCGGCAAGCAGCGGGTCTGGTGCTTCCTCGGTGACGGGGAGTGTGATGAGCCCGAGGCGCTGGGTGCCATTTCCCTGGCAGGCCGTGAGAAGCTGGATAACCTGATCTTCGTCATCAACTGCAACCTGCAGCGCCTCGACGGCCCGGTTCGCGGCAACGGCAAGATCATCCAGGAACTGGAAGGCGTCTTCCGTGGCGCCCAGTGGAACGTCAACAAGGTGGTCTGGGGCCGCTTCTGGGACCCGCTGTTCGCCAAGGACACCAATGGCGCCCTGCAGCGCCGCATGGACGAAGTGGTCGACGGCGAGTACCAGAACTACAAGGCGAAAGACGGCGCCTACGTCCGCGAAAGCTTCTTCAACACCCCGGAACTCAAGGAGATGGTCAAGGACCTGTCCGACGATGAGATCTGGCGGCTCAACCGTGGTGGCCACGACCCCTACAAGCTCTATGCGGCCTACCACCAGGCGGTCAACCACAAAGGCCAGCCCACCGTCGTCCTGGCCAAGACGGTGAAGGGTTATGGCACTGGCGCGGGCGAAGCGAAGAACATCGCGCACAACGTCAAGAAGGTCGATATCGAAAGCCTGAAGCTGTTCCGCGACCGCTTCGACATCCCGGTCAACGACGCCGACCTGGAACAACTGCCCTTCGTGCGCTTCGCCGAGGACAGCCCCGAGTTCAAGTACATGCAGGCCCGCCGCGCCGCACTGGGCGGTTTCATGCCAAAGCGCCGCGCCAACAGTTTCAGCATCCCAACCCCGCCGCTGGACAGCCTGAAAGCCATCCTTGATGGCAGCGGTGATCGCGAGATCTCCACCACCATGGCTTTCGTGCGCATCCTCTCGCAGCTGGTCAAGGACAAGGAGCTCGGCCAGCGCATCGTCCCCATCATCCCGGACGAAGCCCGCACCTTCGGTATGGAAGGCATGTTCCGCCAGCTGGGCATCTACTCCTCCGTCGGCCAGCTCTACGAGCCTGTCGACAAGGACCAGGTGATGTTCTACCGCGAGGACAAGAAGGGCCAGATCCTCGAAGAAGGCATCAACGAGGCAGGCGCCATGTCCTCGTTCATCGCGGCCGGGACCTCCTACAGCAACCACAACCAGCCGATGCTGCCGTTCTACATCTTCTATTCGATGTTCGGCCTGCAACGCGTGGGCGACCTGGCCTGGGCGGCCGGTGACAGCCGCGCCCGCGGCTTCCTGGTCGGCGGCACCTCCGGCCGGACCACCCTCAATGGCGAAGGCCTGCAGCACGAGGATGGCCACAGCCATATCCTGGCCTCAGTGATCCCGAACTGCCGCAGTTACGACCCCACCTACGGCTACGAGCTGGCGGTGATCATCCGCGAAGGCATTCGCCAGATGATCGAAGAACAGCAGCACGTCTTCTACTACATCACCGTGATGAACGAGGCCTACCAGCAGCCCGCGCTGCCGGAGGGCGTCGAGGAAGGCATCATCAAGGGCATGTACCTGCTGGAAGAAGACAAGAAAGACGCCGCGCACCACGTGCAGCTGCTGGGCTCGGGCACCATCCTGCGCGAAGTCCGCGAAGCGGCGAAGATCCTCCGCGATGAGTTCAACGTCGGCGCCGACGTCTGGAGCGTCACCAGCTTCAACGAACTGCGTCGCAACGGCCTGGCCGTCGAGCGTCACAACCGCCTGCACCCGGAGCAGAAGCCGCAGCAGACCTACGTCGAGCAGTGCCTGGCCGGCCGCAAGGGCCCGGTCGTGGCTTCCACCGACTACATGAAGCTGTTCGCTGACCAGATCCGCCAGTGGGTACCGAGCAAGGAATACAAGGTCCTCGGCACCGACGGCTTCGGCCGCAGCGACTCCCGCAAGAAACTGCGCCATTTCTTCGAAGTGGACCGTTACTGGGTGGTCCTGGCGACCCTGGAAGCCCTGGCCGATCGCGGCGAAATCGAACCCAAGGTCGTGGCCCAGGCCATCGCCACGTTCGGCATCGACCCTGAAAAACGCAACCCGCTGGACTGCTGAGGAACAAGGCCACAGAAATCGGTAACCACAGGATTGCAACGCCAGCGCCACTTGAGCTGCTAAATTGCCTGCACAGTTCTATTTGGTGAACGATCGTGGACGACCTCAACGACCTCTACTACTTCGCCCAGGTAGTCGAACACGGCGGCTTTGCACCGGCCGGTCGTGCCTTGAACACTCCCAAGTCCAAGCTCAGCCGGCGGATCTCCACGCTGGAAGAGCGCCTGGGCGTACGCCTGCTACAGCGCTCCACCCGGCATTTCTCCGTGACCGAAACGGGCCAGGAATATTACCGGCACTGCGTGGCGATGCTGGTGGAGGCCGAGGCGGCACGTCAGGTGATCGAACGTAACCGTGCCGAGCCTCAGGGCGTTGTCAGGATGAGTTGCCCCACGGCCCTGCTCCACTATCGGATCGGCGACCTGGTCAGCCAATTCATGGCCGAGAACCAGAAGGTCCAGGTGCATCTGGACGCGACCAACCGACGGGTCGATGTCATCGGCGAAGGACTGGATCTGGCATTGCGCGTGCGTTTTCCGCCGCTGGAAGACAGTGGCCTGGTGATGCGCACCCTGGCGGCAAGCCCGCAACGCCTGGTGGCGAGTCCGGACTTCCTGAGAGACCTTGACCTGCCGCTGGTGCCGGCCGATCTCAGCAAGCTGCCCAGCCTGGACTGGGGGCCGCCACGGGATCATATGTGGCACCTGGAAGGCCCGAACGGCGCGAATGCCGAAGTACGACACACGCCCCGCTACATCACCGACGACATGACCGCGTTGCGTCAGGCCGCATTGCGCGGTGTGGGCATCGTGCAGCTACCGCTGATGGTGGTCGATCAGGACCTGGATCAGGGGAGGCTGGTGGACATCATTCCGCAGTGGGTGCCCCGCAGCGGTATTGTCCACGCCGTGTTCCCGTCCCGCCGGGGCTTGCTGCCGTCAGTGAGAACGCTGATCGACTTCCTGGCGGAGCACATCAGGCAATAGCCGTCAGCGTTTGCCTCCGCCCCGGCGAACGATCACTCCCTCTTTCTGTCCCACGTCAGCCATCGCGCCAACGATGCCCATGCCGGGGCCGACATCGACCGTCTATACCTGATTCTGCAATACCCACTCAAAAGATGGTTCTGACATGACCGCACCCACCACCTCTCCGTGGAGCCCACTGCGCAATGTCCTGTTCCGTTGGCTGTGGCTGGCCAGCATCGCCTCCAACATCGGCACCTGGATGCACGAGGTGGGCGCCGGCTGGCTGATGACCTCGCTCTCGGCCAGCCCGCTGAACGTGGCGCTGGTCCAGGTGGCCGGCTCCCTGCCGATGTTCGTCCTGGCGCTGCCGGCCGGCGCCCTGGCGGACATCGTCGACAAGCGCCGTTACCTGCTCGGCGTGCAGCTGTGGATGGCGGCGGTGGCCACCGTGCTGGCGGCGCTCACCCTGCTCGGGCTGACCACGGTCTGGCTGCTGTTGGTACTCACCCTGTGCATGGGCATCGGCACCGCGCTGATGATGCCAGCCTGGAGCGCGACGACGCCGGAACTGGTGGGCAAGGACGAACTGCCGGCGGCGGTGGCGCTGTCCAGCGTCGGCGTCAACCTGGCACGGGCGGTCGGCCCCGCCATCGCCGGGGTCGTAGTGAGCCTGGTCGGCCCCTGGCTGACCTTCGCCCTGAACGCGGTCTCCTTCTTCGCGGTGATCGCCGTGCTGGTGGCCTGGAAGCGCGAGACCAGCCCTTCCGTGCTGCCCGCCGAGCGACTCTTCGGCGCGCTGCGTGCCGGCTGGCGCTACAGCCGCAGCTCCCGGCCGTTGCAGGCGGTGCTGGTGCGAGCGGCGGCGTTCTTCCTCGGCGCCAGCGCCGGCATGTCGTTGCTGCCGCTGATCGTGCGCGGCGAGCTGCGGGGCAGCGCCACCGACTTCGGCCTGCTGCTGGGCAGCGTCGGTGTCGGCGCGGTGCTCGGCGCCATGCTCCTGCCGCCCCTGCGCGAGCGGCTGGGCAGCAATCGCCTGGTGGTGTTGGCCAGCGCACTCTATGCCCTGGTGCTGGTCGCCCTGGCGCTGCTGCGCAACCTGTACCTGCTGGTGCCGGTGATGCTGGTGAGCGGCGCGGCCTGGATCGCCGTGCTGTCCAGCCTGCAAGTGGCGGCGCAGACCTCGGTGCCCGGCTGGGTGCGGGCACGAGGCCTGGCCGTGTACATCCTGGTGTTCTTCGGCAGCATGGCCGCTGGCGGCACCCTCTGGGGCCTGGTCGCCAGCCGCACCTCCATTCCCGTTGCGCTGCTGGGCGCCAGCGCCCTGCTGTTGCTGGGGCTGCTTGCTGCCCTGCGCTTCCGCCTGCCGGTAACCGCGGTGGAAGACCTGGCGCCCTCATTGCACTGGCCGGCGCCGATCCTCGCCGAAGGCATGGACCAGGAACGCGGCCCGGTGATGGTCACCCTGGAATACGACATCGACGCCGCCAAGGCGCCGGATTTCCAGGCCGCCATGGCGGAAGTGCGCAGCATGCGCCGACGCAACGGGGCGATTTCCTGGACCCTTGTGCAAGACAGCGAGAACCCGCGCCTGTGGCTGGAGTGCTTCGTCGACGAGTCCTGGCTGGAACACCTGCGCCACCACCAGCGGGTCACCCGTGGCGAACTGCGGATCGAGGCGGCCGCCCGGCAGTTCCAGACCCCGGGCGTGGAAATCCGCGTCCGCCACTACCTGCAGGGCGGCGCCCACTGACGGCACGGGCCTCTGCGCTGTCCAAATCGGCTTCATGACTCACGGCAAGCGGACCACTATCAACGCCGGTGGCGGCCATTCGGGATGCAGGAACCTGGGGCGAGTGAGCGGGATTGGCTCTGTCTGGTGGATGAGAAGAGCGTCATCCACCCTACCCGGCTAGAGCGCGGAGTGCTGCGGATTAACCCGTTGAACCACCAACCCGAAATGTTCCTTCGCAAGGCAAGAAGCTATCAGGAGCGGTGGCCGTGGCTGACAATAGCGTCTTGGGCGGTTCAACCTGTGGCGTGGATCGTTTGCAGCCATTCACTGCTGCCCGCTTCAGGCCGATAGCTGCCGTATTTGAGGGGCAGCTTCCGGCCAGAAGCAGCTCATGGGCAAGCTGCTAGCGACTTCATAATTTCCGTATAGCCCATGTCGCTAGGGAATCAGTCAGGAACCGGAGATGGGAATTGACGGTGCTTGATTGAGGGCTGGCTGTTCACCATGCAGTAGAGTGCCCCTGCGAGTACCAAGCCCACAGCCCAACTGATGTCCGCCCCTAGCCAGTCCGCTACAAAGCCGGTGTAGAACGAAAGCTTCATGAACGGGATCGTGCCGATGATAGAGACGGCGTACACCGCTAGCGTTCGTCCATTGAAGCGCCCGTACCGACCTTCGGGGTCGTACAGCTCGCCCACCTCATAGTGACCGCGACACACCCAGTAGTAGTCGGCCAGGTTGATCGCACTCCAGGGGATCAGCAGATAGAGCTGTCCAATCAAAATGTCTGCAAAGAAGGTGTCAAAACGATACTGGGTGGCGATGGCGATCAGGGTTGCGGCTACGGTCAGCGCTGCCATCACCAACGCTTTTGCAGAAGCGGTGACGTATCGCAGCCCACCAAAGGCCCCGAAGATCGTCACCGAAGACATGTAGGCGCTGTAAAGGCAGAGCACGTTGTACTGGATCACCCCGAGCGCGATCACGCCCAACGCCAAGGGTGCCCACGGGCCGAACAGCGTGGCAATTGCGGTTGCAGAGTCATGCCCAAGCGCTGCTGGGATCGCAACGGCCACTAGAGCGCCCAAGGCCATCATGGCGAAAGAGCCTAGCGCGCAGCCGCAGTAAGTTGTCCAGAACGTGGCGCGTGTGCTGACATCAGCCGGAAGGTAACGCGAGTAATCCGCCACGTAGGGGCCGTAACCCAATGTCCAGGACGCCGCCTGCGCGACCACCAGGTTAAAGGCGATCAGCGAAAAGCCCTCGCCTGTTGCCGTTGTCGATATCGCGTCGCTGGGGTGTAGCAGGATCAAAGCCAGCGCGCTGGCAAATACCAGCGTTGACATCAGGCTCATCCACGCCCCTAGACGGTGGATCAGCTCATAGCCTACGAAACCGATAATGAAGGTCAGAATGCCCACCGCCACGATGGCCTGGTCATCGCTGATGGGCACCAGTGCCTTCAAGGCATCGCGCATCAGGACGCCACTGGCGGCCAGGAATAGCACCGCCGCCGTGACCATCACCAATAAGGGAATCGCAGCGCCATAGACACCGAATTGTGCGCGGCTCTGAATCATCTGCGGGACGCCCAAATGAGGGCCCTGGGCGGAGTGTGCGGCCATGAAGATGGTGCCGACGAGATTGCCGATCAGCAGGCCGAGCAATGTCCAGGCGAAGCTCAATCCTGAGGCGATACCCAACGTACCGACGATCAGAGCAGTCACTTGGAAATTGGAACTGAACCAGATAGTGAACAACCGTCTGGGTGTGCCATAGCGCTCAGCGTGAGGGACAAACTCGATACTTCGCTTTTCAAGCTTCACGACCACCTCCTGATTCATTCCCCCGATTATCAGTTGGTGATTGAGGGCTCGTCGGCCTGACCACGAACACCTCGTAGCTACTAACGACCCACGCGACCAGCGGTTCGTCTCCCCCTGGACTACCCCTGCTTTCGTAGGCGGATTTAATGGCAGCTTCTCGCCGAACTCTGCCCGTCGTGACCGCTCCATAGCGGTCGCTCGCGAACGGCAGCAATCGGCCAGAGCGGACGTAGACCTGTTGCTCGTGCTGGCGCAGGTATTCCAGATTGCGCAGCAATAGCCAGCACGCCTGCTTGATGCCCCGTCGCGTCGGCCTGCTATTCCGGAGTCGGTTGGCCGGACCTCACGGATCAAGCTGTAGGAATAGGTTGGCCTGATGAGTCAGTAGAATATCCAGGAGAGTTGCCGTCGCCGGCGACTTGTAACCCTCGGAGCGATAGCTCACCCCGATTACCCGCGTCATGGTGGTTTCCGCCAGAGGAATTTCCCGCAGACTGGCCTCCGCCTTTCCACCTAACAGGTGTTCACGGGCAATGAAACTGAGTAAGTCAGTACGGGCAATCAAACGTGGCATCAAGGAAATCGACGTGCTTTCCACCTGTACCATGGGTGCCGGCAGTTGCCGGCTGATGAAGGCATTATCAATCCACTTGCGCGCACTGGCTGAGAGAGGTGGCAGCACCCAGCGGTAACGGCACAGCTCGCGCTGGCCGATAGGCCCGCTGAAAAGCGGATGATCGCGGCGCGCCACAACCACAGCTTGATCCTCCAACAGAGCATGGGTTTCCAGCCCCTCTACCTTATCGACGAAGGGGCTAATGACCAGGTCCAGATTTCCCTGCAACAGCCCCTCTCGAAGTACATCGTCCATCCCAACCGTAAGTGTCAATGTCACATTGGGAGCAAGGCTCAGCAGCGTCGCTGTGAGCTGTGGCAGCAGGTATTCGGCCATAGAGACGGCACAGCCCAGTCGAATATTTCCTACCAAACCATTGGCGAAGTCGCGTACCTCACGGCGCGTCTCATCAACGCTGTGCCGTAGCTGACGGCTTCGCTCCAGGAGCAAATGCCCCGCTGGGGTCAGCTTGATGCGTCGGCCATCACGCTGGAACAAGCTGGCTCCAAGGGATTCCTCCAGGCGTTGAATGCTCTTGGTCAAGGCAGGTTGGCTACGACACAGGCGCTCCGCAGCGCGGCCTAGGTGGCCAAGCTCAGCAATGGTCTCGAAATAGGCAAGGTCTCGCAGATCCATAATCGATAACTCTGAATTATCGGTTTATCACAATTAGAAAATAGACTTGATGAATCAGCACCAGAATACTGCCGATGCGCGTTGGACACACCCGGCCCCACAGCGCGCACGGAGAATCACCTTGCCTACCCGTCCCTCTCTCGACTCCATTGCCCTCATGCGGCAGTGGCTGCTTCTGCTCGTTCTTGCGGTAATCGCTGGTCAAGTGCTGCGACTGATCGGAATGCCAGCGGCTGACTTCCTCGGCTCCATGCTGGTAGCCATTGGACTTGGCGTGCGGGGCGCGCGCATCCGCGTACCAGCGCTCGCATTCAAACTCGGTCAGGGTTGCATCGGCTTGCTGGTGGCTCATTCGCTAAACACCGAAACGCTTGCCAGCATTGCTCATGATTGGCCCGTCATGCTGCTGGCCACGGCGATAACGGTGCTTATAAGCTTGCTCGTCGCGCTTTTCCTCGTGCGCTACGGTGACCTGCCGGGTAGCGACGCGGCCTGGGGCCTGTCTCCCGGGGCGGCGTCCGCTATGGTGGCTCTGGCCGAGGATCACGGAGCAGACTCCCGAGTGGTCGCCACGATGCAGTACGTGCGAGTGGTCTGCGTAGTACTAATAGGTGCAGTCGTCAGCCACGCCCTCGGTAGTGAAGTTACTTCCCCCCAAATCCCGACTGGCACAGCCCCCCTCGGCTTCACTGTGCCTGCCAATGGCATCCTCACCATTCTTGTTCTGACCGGCAGTGTGTTGATCGGTGCTCGCTTCCCGGCAGGTGCTCTGCTCGTGCCGCTACTGGCTGGGTCGGCGATGCAATTGGGCGGAGTATTCATCATCGACCTACCACAGTGGCTGTTGTGCCTGGCCTACGGAGCCCT
The DNA here is from genome assembly GCF_000949385.2 of Pseudomonas sp. LFM046. Classification (NCBI taxonomy): domain Bacteria; kingdom Pseudomonadati; phylum Pseudomonadota; class Gammaproteobacteria; order Pseudomonadales; family Pseudomonadaceae; genus Pseudomonas; species Pseudomonas sp. LFM046. The sequence goes on from NZ_JYKO02000001.1 coordinate 3,282,561, forward strand.
TGGTTGCTACGTGGGATTACGATTCGATCGCGAGACCTTCGACTTCGTCGTCCGTCGGCTGCCGTCCATGCTCCTCAGCGCACTTGCTCTGATTGCTCTTTGCGCCCTGTCCGCACTTTTCATTGCGAATCTGCTGAGCAAGGACTTCCTCTCCGTTTATCTCGCCACCAGTCCGGGAGGGCTGGACTCCATGGCAATCATTGCTCTGGATACCCAGGCGGATGTCGGTCTGGTGCTGGCTATGCAGACCATGCGCCTGTTTGGCGTCGTACTGATCGGCCCCTACTTAGCGCGACAGATCATCCGCCTGTCTCGATGAACGCACCGTCAATAATCTGGATTGATGGCGCCAGTAGGTAGGGCCAGGAGAGTCATCACCAGGGAAGTCAGATTGCCCACTTCCAGGTGAACGTCAGGAAGTCGCTGATATCGCGATCCAGCATCCCCACCAGCAACAGTGTGGAAGCTACAGGACCTCGGCGATGAGTAGAGGACAAGAGAGTAGCCGGAAAGCCAACGCTACCGCAGCCTGGATCCGACTACATACCTGGCGAGCACCGAGATCCTGGAAATCAGCCGTTCAACTAATCAACCACTGCTGATGCACGCGTGCGCAGCCATAGACCTGTGCCCATCACCAGGGCAGCGCCACTGGCTGCAGCCAGGTGCTTGGACCAGGCCTCGTTCGGAGTCCAGTTCACCAACGCGATGTCGGTTACAGCCATGCCCCCGGCAATCCAGCCCAGCAAGCCGCCCCCCAGCAGCACAACCTGCGGGAAGTGGTCCATCAGCTTAAGCACCAGTTGGCTGCCCCAGACGATGATCGGGATGCTGATCAGCACGCCCAGGCTGACGAGGACCAGGTTGCCGCCGGCAGCCCCAGCCACGGCAAGTACGTTGTCCAGACTCATGACAGCGTCGGCGATGATGATCGTTTTGATTGCAGCGAAGAAGCTCGCGCCTGCCTTTACTTCGTGCGCCTGTTCATCTTCGGGCAGCAGCAATTTCACGCCGATCCATAGCAACAGCGCCGCACCTAGCAGTTTCAGATACGGCAAGGCCAGTAGTTGCATGGCAAAGAACAACAACGCGATGCGCAACAGGATTGCCCCTGCTACTCCACCGACGATGGCTCGGCGTCGTTGTTCCTCCGGAAGATGCCGACACGCCAGTGCAATGACCACTGCGTTATCTCCGCCCAACAGGATGTCGATGGCGATAATCTGCATAAGTGCCATCCAGAAAACAGGCTCACTCAGCCACTCCATAAATCCGTATCTCCGCTATTGATAAAAAAATGCCGGGGGCAAAGCCCCCGGCTCCGGAACCTCCGCCGGCGCGACGGGTAGTCGAGACGGGTGGTCGGAAAAGCGTGGTTTGAGGAATAAGGGCCCGCGCGCCTTGTGAGCACGCGGGCGCGGCGCCCGCTCTTCTAAGCGCCACTTCGGGCTGGTAAGCCCGCATTCAGGACCTACCAGAGCGCGATGTCGTAGGTGAAATACAGGCGATTGTTGTCGCGGCCCCTGCTGTAGCTGGAGCGATAGGCGATGTTGCGCAGCTTCGCACCAAGCCCTTTGAGAGCCCCCTGCTGCACCACGTAGGCAAAGTCAATGTCCCGCTCCCACTCGTGGGCGTTCACCTCATTGCCGCGCAGTTCGGTCGTGCCATCCCGGCCTTTGAAATAGCGAACGCCAGCTGTCAGTCCAGGCACTCCGATGGCCGCAAAGTCGTAGGCATAGCCGAGCATCCAGGTGCGCTCGTCCTCCTCGACGAACTTGCCGACACCGGCATTACTGAAGCTGTAGACCGTGGCGCCGTTGACGAATGGCAGCCCGCCTTCGCCATTCAGTTGCTGGTAGCCTGCGCTTAAGGCATGGCCCTTCAGGGTGTAGGTCAACAGGCCGCTGTACATGTCGTTGTCCAACTCGCCATTGCGTGCCTCTCCTGCATCCTGGCTGTGGAAGTAGCGCAGGTCGGTGGTGAGGCTGCCTGGCCCCAGGGGCAGGCTGTGGACCAGGCCGATGAAGTGCTGCTGGTAGAACTCTTCCAGTTCGCCAGAGTAGTAACTCAGGGTCAGGGCCTTGCTGGGCTTGTAGTCGGCACCGGCGAACCAGAAGCCCTCACCGTCATCACCTGCGAATCCATCGGCAGTGATCGAGTGGTTGTCACTGGAGTCGCGCATGCGGAACTCGTCGAAGTAACCACCTGTGAGGCTTAGGTCGGCTATATCGGCGCTGGTGACCTGGGTGCCTTCGAAAGTCTGCGGCAACAAGCGCGCATCGTTGCGCACCAGCACCGGCAGCTTGGGCTGATGAGTGCCGTGCTTGAGCGTGGTACCGGCGAAGCGTGCCTTGGCGGTCAGGCCCAGGCTGGAAAATTCGTCCGCGGCCCGGCCGTCATCGTGCAGTGGCAAAAGCCCGGTACCGGCCCGGCCGGCGCCGGAATCCAGCTTCACACCCAGCAGTCCCAGGGCGTCCAAACCGAAACCGAAGCGGCCTGGGGTGAAGCCGGATTGCATATCCAGCAGGAAACCCTGGGCCCATTCTTCCTTCTTCGACTGTGCGTTGGCAGCGGACTTGGCGGACATGCCCGTCTCGTCCTTGAAGTCATCGTTGAAGTAGATGTTGCGCAATTGCAGGTTGGCTTTGCTGTCTTCGATGAAGCCGGCGGCCCCTGCGGCAGGTGCCAGGCAGGCGACTAGGCACGCCAGGGTGGAAGGCAGGGGCTTGGCGTTGGTTTTCATGGTGTCGTCACCTTTTTGTTCTGGACGCACTCGGCCAGCGGGCGTGCAGGAACACACCTCGTGGCCAGATTTCAGGGGGCTTGCCCGACTTCGCCGGGCGCGGAAACTCAGGCGAGCAGCGTGATGGCACCCGTCAGCAGGGCCAGCACGGTAATGACGAGCGAGGTGAGGATCGCCCACTTGTAGGTGAAGCGCTGGAAGTCGCCGATGTCAGTATCGACCATGCCCACCAGCAGGAGTGTCGAGGCCACCAGCGGACTCATCAGGTGCACCGGCTGGCCGAGGATGGAAGCGCGTGCGATTTCCACCGGATCGATGCCATAGGCCGCAGCGGCCTGGGCGAGGATGGGCACCATGCCGAAGTAGTACGCGTCGTTGGAGAGCACGAAGGTAAGCGGCATGCTGGTGATGGCCACCACCAGCGGGAAGAAACTGCCCCAGGAGGATGGGATCATCTCCACCAGGGAGTTGGCCAGGGAGTCCACCATCTTGGTGCCGGAGAATATGCCGGCGAATACCCCGGCGGCGAACACCAGCAGCACCACGGTCATGGCGTTGCCCGAGTGGGCGAGGATGCGCTCCTTCTGCAGGTCCAACTGCGGGTAGTTGATCATCAGCGCCACCACGAAGCCGAGCATGAACAGCACCGCTGCATTCATCAGTCCCATCACCAGCGCCACCATCACCGCGATCACCAGAAGCAGGTTGAGCCAGATCAACTTCGGTCGCTTGTTCGGGTTATCGGCCAGGATGGCCTTGATGTAGCAATCGTCACCGCCGGTTTTCAGGTGGGTGTTGCCGATCCGCTTCAGCTCTTTGCGCCCGAGAATGTAGGCGGTGAACACCACCCAGAGGGCGCCGCCCACCATGGTCGGTAGCATGGGGATGAAGTAGTCGCTGGCGTCCAGCCCGAGCACGGCGATAGCACGAGTGGCCGGACCGCCCCAAGGGCTCATGCCGCTCATGATGCTCAGTGACAGCATGGATACGCACGCGAGGATAAGCGGGTTCATACCGATGCGCTTGTATAGCGGCAGCATGGCAGCCACGGTGATCATGTAGGTGGTGGTGCCGTCACCATCCAGCGCCACCAGCAGCGACAGCACAGCGGTGCCCATGGCGATCTTCACCGGATTGCCGTTGACCGTCTGCAAGATGCGGCGAATCAGCGGGTCGAACAGCCCGGAGTCGATCATGATGCCGAAAAACAGGATGGCGAAAAGCAATAGAGCTGCCGAGGGCGCCACCGTCTTCAGGCCGTCGAGCATCATCTTGCCGAGCTCGGGCGCGAAGCCGCCGAGCAATGCGAAGACGATGGGTACTACGGTCAAGGCCACGACCGGAGACAGGCGTTTGGTCATGATCAGGTAAGTGAACACGACCACCATGGACAAACCGAGCAGAGAAAGCATGGCGTTGGACTCTTGTAATTATGGGTTCCAGCTCCATTTGGGCGTACGAGCCGCCGCACATGAAGCTGCTAATCGCCAGGGCGTGCAAGCGCCCCAGGCATCCTCACGACGAACGTGGATGACCGGTTGCAGCGCAGTTGTGATGTAAGCAGCGAGTGATGGAAGACTTCATTATTTTTGTTACCCGTCTTGTGATTGTTGTCTGGGCGCATCGAGACGCGGGACAGCGTTTGGAATCAGTGGATTGCATCCGGCATGCGGTAATAGAGACGACCATCCATGATCTTGCGGGCGGTACGGATCAGCGAGACTCGGGCGATATCCATCGGGTTGCCATCACGCAACTCGACTCGCAGGTCCAGATGACCTGAGGGGTGCTCGACACGTATGGACGCGAGGGGTTTGCCAGCTTCTACGCGACTGGTTTCCAGGGCGAGGCGATGGGCCACGCTACCGGGAACATTCACTGCGGCGCCAAGAGCGATCGCGCCAGTTACGGCAAGCGCCTTGTGGCAGCGCTGCGGTACGAAGTAGCGCGCACACAGCGTTCCGTCTTCGCCAACTGCCGGCGACAGCAGAATGGGTTTTGGCAGCACCGACTGGCTGACATCTCCCATGCCCATGCGGCGGCCCGCTTCACAGCGAATACGCTCCAGACGCTCAAGCATCGCGCTGTTGGCATCCAGTGCAGCCGGATCGGCGTGACCATCCACACCCAGGTCGCTTGCACGAATCATCACCGTCGGGGTCGCGGCATCCAGGCAGGTGACGTCGACACCCTCAATCTGCTCGATAGCATGACCTGTAGGAAGCAGGGCCCCGGTCTTGGCACCAGCGACGTCCAGAAAGCTGAGACGAATTCCCGCTGCAGAACCTGGAACGCCACTGATACTGGTATCGCCTTCGTATTCCACGCGACCACGCGGAGTGGGTACGAAACACTCAATGATGCGCTGAGTGTTGATGTTGAACACTCGCACTCGCGTCTCGCCGTAGGTGGGAGCCACAAGGCCAGTCTCGATCGCGAATGGGCCAACGGCCGAGAGCATGTTGCCGCAGTTGGGCGTGAAATCTACTCGGCGCTCAGTCACGTCGACCTGGGCGAACAAGTAGTCCACATCTGCGTCGGGGCGACTAGAGTGCCCAACGATGGCTACCTTGCTGGTCAGGGAGTTACCGCCACCGATACCGTCCACTTGGAGCGGATGGCCGGAGCCCATCAGATCGAGCAGTACCTGAGCGCGTGCTTCCTCCGACTCAGGCAAGTCAGTCATGTGAATGAAAGGGCCTCTTGAAGTGCCGCCACGCATGATCATGCAGGGAATGCTGTTCATCATCTTGTGTTAACCCATGACCGTTCCAACGATGGCCACAGGTTGTCAGCAGCGATTTAATGCTTCAAATGCAAAAATCATCCTCTACTGATAGGATTCGAGCATTAATGCGCACAGCAGAGAGAAAGAGACATTTCTATGCATAGAATAGAGTTCCTGGATCTGGCAGCCTTCGTACGGGTAGCTGAATCCCAGTCATTCCAGGAGGCTGCGCAAGCCCTTCACCTGTCACAACCTGCCCTGTCACGACGCCTTCAGAAACTGGAGGAAACGCTCGGCGCCAAACTCCTGGAGCGCACGACTCGGCGTACGTGGTTAACCGAAATAGGCAAGGAGTACCTGCCCCGAGCGCGACGGATGCTGGAAGACTACGAGTCCTCAATTCAGGGCATACGTGAGCTCAAGACCCATCAGAAAGGCACCGTCACCATCGCCTGCATTCCCACTGCGGCGTTCTACTTCCTGCCCAGCGTGATACGGGTGTTCAACGAGGCCTACCCGGGCATACGCATCCGAATACTTGATGTCAGCGCCAACGAAGGTCTGGAGCGCGTGGTGAGCGGAGACGCTGACTTCGGCATCAACATGATCAGCGCCCAACATCCTGACGTCAGCTTCACACCGCTGCTTCGTGACCCATTCGTGCTGGCAATGCGAAGCGACCATCCTTTGGCAGCGCTGTCTGAAGTGAACTGGCAAGATCTCCAGAACGTACGCCTGATCACTGTGAGTCGAGACAGCGGCAACCGCATGTTGCTGGACAGTGCCCTTTCAGGCCATGGAATCCGCCTCAACGGCTTTTACGAAGTGCAGCATCTATCCACCTCGCTGGGTCTGGTCGAATGCGGCCTTGGTGTAGCGATTTTGCCGCGGATGGCTATGCCTGATGCCGAACATGAAAACCTCTGTTCCAGGGAGTTACCTCCCCCTCATATCGAACGCACTATCGGCCTGGTGCGTCGAGATGGTGAACCCTTGTCGAGCACCGCAGAACTCTTTATCGAGATGCTGCTCAAGCGATGGCGTGAATAGGCTACCTGATCGACCCTGAGCGAGGCGTGATCCTGGATATTCCACCCCGGCGAATTGGAATGCCGAAGTCGAGCCGACCAGGACGATGATGGAGCGCGTCGAAACACGGCAGAACATCCTTCTTGTTGAGCAGGATGGAGGCGCCGCTTGAGATGACCACCACCCCAAGCTCCCGGTCGTGAGCAACAGATTGGGGTAGGAAAAGCAGATCCGTCCTCCTTTTGGAGTATGTCCCCCTTTTTGGTCCCGACTACTATCCGCCGGCTAGCTGACCAGCCTTTCACCTGCGCAGGCGTCTTGATGCCCCGTTGCTCAAGGCTGGTCGCATGGAGAGCCGGCCGGATGGGCTGCATGGTTTTGCGCGGTAACCCGACATAACAACAAGAATTGAGGAGTTGGATCATGCAAAAGAAGTCGCTGCTGTTCCTGTTGTGCCTGATTTGCCCGCTGGTCTGGGGGGATGGACGAAGCGCCGGGAAGTTGAGCGAAATTCTCAGTCGCAGCCAATTGATGTGTGCCAGTGCGATGGTCTATTTCAATCCGGCCGAACGCACACCCGACCCACGAGGCTTGAACGCGACCTACGAGCACCTCAATTTGATGGAGACCTACATGGTCCAGCTGGGGCAGCCCGAGGCGTTGGTGCAGCCGCTGCGCGCCATGAAGGAAGCCTTCGAAACCCTCGATCAATTGCCTCCGACCGAGCGCGAGCGTTACCCCAAGCTGATCCAGCAGCTACTCGGCCATCAGCAACAGCTGCAGCAGGCGGCCACCACTGCTTATGCCAGTGCCGGCCCCGATCCGGCCGCCGCCGACCTGGAGGCGCAAAGCCAGGCCCTGGCCACGCTGTTGCTGGACTACCAGGTTCGTCGCTACCCGCTGCCGCACAAGGGCGACCTGACGCTGACGCCAGAGCAGGCGAAGAAGCTCGACCAGACGATCGAGCAGCGTTTCGACACGCTACTGACCCGCCATGTCGAGCATGCCGATGTGTTGTCGAAGGTCAGGTCCAGCTATCTATTCGTACGTCCGCAACTGCAGCAGGTGGCAAGTGGTAATAACGCTGGCAGCGGTGGTGCGGAGTTTTATCTCAATCGCGCCTCCGTCGATCTGGACGAACTGGCAGCTGCGGTGCTGACACCCTCCCCCTGAACCGGACCTAGGTTCCCCCACCTTGCAGCCGCTGGTGCGGCTGCCTCCCAAGTACCTGCAGTCCAACAGACGACGGGCAATCGCCGCATGCGGGTATCACCGGTTTCACGAACCAGCCGCCTGTTGGCGCTGCCGCAAGGTTGGTGGGGGCGCCCTACCCTCGCTGAACGTGCGATTTTGCCCGCGGCATGGGGTGGCGGCTGAACAGGCTCAATCAACCTCCTCAAGGTAATGAGCCTGCAAGCGCTGCACATCCACCGACAGCGCTTCGCTCAAGAAGCGGGCAGTGGTGCCCCACTCCTGTTCAATCGTCTGCAGTGACGCCTGTAGATAGCCGGCCCGCACTTCCAACAACGGCATCGCCACCTCTGGCGAAATATCGAGCGATGCCAGGCGAGTGAGCAGGCCTTGGATGAGTCGCTGGTTCCAATGATTCGATTCCAGGTAATTGGCCAGAATCATGTCGGGCGCCACGTCAAATGCCGACAGCAACAGCAGGGTCGCAAAGCCGGTCCTGTCCTTGCCCGTGCTGCAGTGATACAGCAACGTGCGACCTGCTTCTGCCGCTTTCATGAACTGGCCAAAGACCGCCTGGTGCTTGACCGGAAAGTCGCGGTAAATCCGCAGCATGAAGTCGTCCATTTCCTGTCGCGTAGCCGCCTGCAGACGCGGCACCAACTCCTTCATGCTCATAGTGCCTTCCAGCACGGGCAGCGCCACCCAATGGAAAGCATCGGCAAAGCCGCCTTCTTCGGGGGACTTTTCTTCGGGGGACCGAAAGTCAATCACGTCATCAAGGCCAAGGGTTCGCAGCAGTCCAATGTCAGCCACGCTGGCCAATCCCGGGTTGCCGCTGCGAAACAGGCGACCTGCGCGTACGCGCCTGCCGTCACGGCTGCGCAGGCCACCCAGGTCGCGCAGATTGTGAACGTTCTCAAGCGGCAGCGCGGTGCCCGTGAGGACGAATTCCGAATCGAGGCTTGTGTTCGATTGCGCTGGGTCTGTGACCCCTGAAAGCAGCGATGTGATCTGGCTGTTCATGTGTACTCTCGGTCTCTTTTTGGGTGTGCGCCTGGGTAACCTGCGTGCCGCATCGCGATCCTTTGCCCTTCACAGCCCTTCCACCAGGCCGGCCACCTTAGGGCCTCCCCCTGATCGTTGCTTTGCATTGCACGCCCACGTCTTCGCATTTGACGCCAATTCAGGCGCTGTGCAGGTCTGCCGTGGGCGCCATGTCGTCGCGTGCCCACGCCGTTCTGCGTCGGGCCCCTCCTCCCCTAACCAGCCACGAATACGCAATGCAGTCCAAAAGTCTTGCACTGAAATGCTTGACCTTAAAGTTAAGTTAAACGTTAGGGTGCTGATGGCGGACTCAACAGGGCGTGCCCTGGCAGATGGAGGTTGGCTCAAGGCCGGGTCAGGGACCATGAAGGAGCAGGTTCCGATGACCGAATTCCAATCTGACAAGGCGACTTCCCTGGACGCGAACATTGGCAATGACGCACTTTGCGGAGACTTTGGAAAATGAAAATCGGCAGTTTGGCGGTAATAGCGGGAGCACTCATGAATTCCGTTGCGGCGTTCGCATGGGCGGAAGACTCAGCCGAAGTCAAAGGACCTGGCAATACGATGATCGATATTGCCGGCCATGAAGTCCCGGTGGTCGCGGGTGGTCTGTATGACCGCTTCCGCTCCAACCCGCCTCTTTCCACCATAGAATCCGAAGCCCCTGGCGTTGACCTGAGCTGGTTCAAGGGTCTCAAGAAGACCAAGGTCGACATCGGATTCGAATCCTACTCGCCCAACTTCTACTACAAGAACAGTCGAATTACCGCGGTCTTCACGGCGGATTTGGACAAGCTGCGAGAACTGATGCCTGCTGAGGTCCTGGATAAAGTCCAACCCCTTCAGGTGTGGCCGGGCAGAGGCCTGGTCGCCTTGACCGCTTACTCGTATGAGTACTGCGACAACGACAGCTATAACGAAATCGCCCTGTCCATCGTCACGAACAAGCCTGGATCGTCAAACCTGGGCCCCCTCTCCCTGCTTGGTCAGTCGATGTCCAAGGATTTCTGGGGGTACGTACTGAAACTCCCGGTCAATACCGAGCTTGCGAGAGTAAGGGGCGTGGTCGGATACAACCTGCCGAAGTGGCTGACCGGTATCAATCGCCGGGACAATGACAAGTCCGTCATCTTCGAGATTATCGATCACGAAACCGGCAAGGTTGACGTTGTCTTTGAAGGAGAAAAGCTGAGTGACCCTTCAAATGAAGTCGAACTGGTGACCAATAGCTTTACCAATGTCGGGCATAGCGGAGAGCTGACCTACGGCTATGCGGTATCGCGTCAACAGAGCCACGCCTCCAGCACGAGCGCAGAATCAGTCAACCTCACGCTGAATGAAGGGAGTCTTTCTACGTTCATGAAGTCCCTGAAGCTTGGGAAAATGATGAAGTATGAATACGTGCCGCAGTTCCAGAGCGCGCTCTATGCACCCGAATCACTGAAATCCCTCCTGGGCAACCAGTAATTTTTCGGGAGAGGCAAAAACCGGCAGCCATGTCGATGAGGCTGGTTCGTTCAAGTCAGGCTTTCATGGCCTGACTTGCTTTGCGCGAATGAGCGTTGCCTCAACCTTCCCCAGCGGGGTTTAGCCAGCTCGCCCCATTCCCTCCATTGGCTTCCTCGCGGAGGCGGTTCAGCACCCGTTGCGTGTTTTCCACGCATTGCATGCCTTCCGGCTTGCTCTCGATGCTTTCGATGGCGACCAACAGCTGCACCTTGTTCTGCTCCAGGCGCTTCTGCAGAACCTCGATCTCGGCCACCTTGCGCTTGAGGCTGTCCAGGAGCTCCCCGTGCTGCCAATTGTTCTGGCCGACCGGCAGCAGGTGGCGGATCTCCTCCAGCGAGAAGCCCGCCGCCTGGGCCCCGGCAATGATCTCCAGAATCCAGACCGCCTCGGGGCCGTAGTCGCGATAGCCGTTTGCCTTGCGCTCCACCGAGCTGATCAATCCACTGGCCTCGTAAAAGCGGATGCGGGAAGCCGCCAGGCCGCTGAGCTTCGCCAGCTCTCCAATTCTCATGTAGCACCTCGGAACAGGGATTGACCTTAAAGCTTACTTGAATCCTAGAGTACATAAGCGGCCCAACAGTGCAACGCCCACGGCAGGTGTTCATGAGCACAGCAAGCGGTGCGCTTGCGGCCGCGTTTCCAATCAGTTGCCCATCGAGAACGGTGCGGGACGCTCGCCATGGGAAAACGCTAGAGCCTCTGTCCAGGACGAAAGCAGGCCGTCGAAGCAGTGCCCTCTCCCCCACTCCCACCGCGTTTCCGCCCAAGATGCTTGCGAAATATGCGAAACTCCATATATTCGCCTGTCCGTATATGCGCAGCAGACGCTCGCTCCGCGGCAACGTTCGAAGCGCCCGTCTCAGCTGCTGGTGGCGATACACGTCCCGGCAGCCCCCAAGCGAAGAGGCCGTCATGGCTGATCAACTGACCCCCACCACCGTATTCAAATGCCTGGCCGACGAAACCCGCGTGCGGCTGATGTTGCTCATCACCCGAGAGGAAGAGCTGTGCGTGTGCGAGCTGACCTGTGCCCTGGACGAGAGTCAGCCGAAGATTTCCCGGCATCTTGCGCAGTTGCGCACCGGTGGGTTGCTGCAGGATCGACGCCGGGGCCAATGGGTGTACTACCGCCTTCACCCCGACCTACCAGGCTGGGTACACAGCGTGTTGAGCACCGCGCTGGACGGCAACCAACACTGGTTGAACGCTGACACCCGGCGCCTGGACGCCATGGGTGATCGCCCCGAGCGAGCGGCTGCCTGTTGCTGAGTGCCTACGCCGATGGCGGCCCGATCAACCTGAGATTTCCCCTCCCCCAACACACACCTGAGAACACCCGCATGAGCATCAAAGTCGGCATCAACGGTTTCGGTCGTATCGGTCGCCTGGCGCTGCGCGCCGCCTGGGACTGGGCGGAATTCGAGTTTGTCCGGATCAATGACCCGGCAGGCGACGCGGCGACCCACGCCCACCTGCTGAACTTCGACTCGGTGCACGGTCGCTGGCACCACGAAGCCCGTGCCGATGGGGATTTCGTGGTGATCGGCGGCAAGCGCATCCAGGTCACCTCCAACAAGGCCATCGCCGACACCGACTGGTCGGAGTGCGATCTGGTGATCGAGGCCAGCGGAAAGATGAAGACGGTTGCCGCGCTCCAGGCCTACCTGGACCAGCGTGTGAAGCGCGTGGTGGTGAGCGCGCCGGTCAAGGAGCCTGGTGCACTGAACGTGGTCATGGGCGTCAATGACCACCTGTTCAATGCAGCGGAGCACCGCATCGTCACGGCCGCATCCTGCACCACCAACTGCCTGGCGCCGGTGGTCAAGGTGATCCACGAGAATCTCGGCATCCGCCACGGCTCGATCACCACCATCCACGATCTGACCAACACCCAGAGCATCCTCGACCAGCCGCACACGGACCTGCGTCGCGCCCGCGCCTCGGGCATGAGCCTGATCCCCACCACGACGGGCTCGGCCACGGCCATCGCGGAAATCTTCCCGGAGCTGCGCGGACGGCTGAATGGCCACGCCGTGCGCGTGCCGCTGGCCAACGCCTCGCTGACCGACTGCGTGTTTGAGGTGGAGCGCGCGACCACGGCGCAGGAAGTCAATCAACTGCTGAAGGCTGCTGCCGAGAACGAGCTGAAAGGCATCCTTGGCTATGAGGAGCGCCCCTTGGTATCCATCGACTACCGCACCGATCCACGCTCGTCGATCATCGATGCGCTGTCGACCCTGGTGGTCAATGGCACCCAGGTGAAGCTGTACGCCTGGTATGACAACGAGTGGGGCTACGCCAACCGCACGGTCGAGCTGGCCCGCCTGGTCGGTCTGGCCGGCTGAGCAGGAGCGAACGGCGATCATGAATGCGTTGTCAGCCCTCTCCACGGAAGTCCGCCAGTACCTGCTGGTCACCGGCAACTACTGGGCCTTCACCCTCACCGATGGCGCCCTGCGCATGCTGGTGGTGCTGCACTTCCACACGCTGGGCTACACGCCTCTTCAGATCGCCGCCCTGTTCCTGTTCTACGAAATCTTCGGCGTCATCACCAACCTGGTGGGCGGCTACCTGGGCGCGCGCCTGGGGCTGAACCGCACCATGAACATCGGCCTCGGCCTGCAGGTCATCGCGTTGCTGATGTTGGCCGTGCCGGCGGCCTGGCTCACGCTCCCCTGGGTAATGGGCGCGCAGGCGTTGTCGGGCATCGCCAAGGATCTCAACAAGATGAGCGCCAAGAGCTCGATCAAACTCCTCGTGCCGGGCAGCCAGCAGGGCACGCTGTACCGGTGGGTGGCGATCCTTACCGGATCGAAGAATGCGCTGAAGGGGGTGGGTTTCTTCCTCGGGGGCGCCCTGCTCGCCCTGTTGGGGTTCAAGGGTGCGGTCGTCGCCATGGCGGCGGTGCTCGCACTGATCTGGCTCGGCAGTCTCGTGATGCTGAAAAAGGATCTGGGCAAGGCCAAGGCCAAGCCGAAGTTCCGCGACATCCTGTCGAAAAGCCGGGCGATCAATATCCTCTCGGCAGCGCGCCTGTTTCTGTTCGGGGCCAGGGATGTCTGGTTCGTCGTGGCACTGCCGGTCTACCTGAGCACGGTGTTCGGCTGGGACTTCTGGCTGGTGGGGGGATTCCTTGCCACCTGGATCATTGGCTACGGCATTGTCCAGTCACTTGCGCCGGCCATCACCGGCAAGCAACGCGGCCACGTCCCCGATGGGCGCGCGGCCTTCGTATGGGCCGGTCTGTTGGCGATGCTGCCCGCCGCCATTGCGGTTGGCCTTGCGGGGGGCTGGTCAGCCAAGGTCGTTCTGCTGGGCGGGTTGATCCTGTTCGGCGTGCTGTTCGCGGTGAACTCCTCGCTGCACAGTTACCTGATCGTCAGCTATGCCAAGGAAGACGGTGTCTCGCTGGATGTGGGCTTCTACTACATGTCCAATGCCCTGGGCAGGCTGTTGGGTACGCTGCTGTCCGGCTGGCTCTACCAGGCGTATGGAATCGGCACCTGCTTGTGGGTCTCCATGCTGTTCTTGCTGCTGGCCGCCGTGATCGCCTGCGCCTTGCCTCGGCACTCCGCAAGCCACGTGAATTGCACATGAGTCGTAGGCGACAGCCCTGAATGACCGCTGCGCGCTGTCGCCCCCGAATCACGCTTCAATGCGTTTCCAGATGCCGGACTTCATCCAGCCATAGGAAAAGACCAGGTTGACCAGGCATGCCAGTGGCAGTGCAAGCCAGACCGTTGCCACCGGCCAGGCCAGGTAGACGGCGGCGATGTAGGCAAAGCCCAGCATGGCGAATGAAATGAACACTTCGATGACAAATGCCGCCGCAGTGTCACCCGTGCCAATCACCGCGGTGAACCAGATCTCCGCCGGGATGGCTATCAGCATGGCGAGCGCGACGACCTGCAGGCTGATGCTGCTCTGCTCCAGCCCACCTGCCTCGGGAAAGAAGACCGATACCAGCCACTGCGGCGCCAGCAGCGCAACCGCCACAAACGGCCCGGTGACCAGCAACGCCCCGCTGATGGCATGGCGCAGGATGCCGTCGATCTTCTGCGACCAATCACGTCCGATGTAGCGGCTGACCAGCGAACAGGTCGCCTCGCAGAGGCCCTCGGTCGGAATCAGGAAGACGATGTAGCAGGTGAACACGACATTGCCGATCGCCAGCGCCTCGGTACTCATTGATTCGAGAATCAGGAAGAACAGAAACCAGCGCAGCGTCTCCACCCCGCCTTGTAGCGCGATCGGCGAAGCCAGGAGGCTCAGCCGCTGCACGGTTCGGCGCTCGAATTTCGGCCAGCGGAAGAACCGGTACCGGCCCGTATCGAGGCGCCACAGGTAGGCGGTGAGGAAGAGGAAGGTAACGATCTCCGCGCCCACCGAGCCCACCGCGGCGCCTCGCATGCCAAGGGCGGGCAAGCCGAAGTTGCCAAAGATGAACAGGTAATTCAGCAGCACATCGGTCCCCACCAGCAACAGCGTGGCGGGCACCAGGGCTCGCGAGCGGCCGATGCTGACCAGCAGAGCGCTGTAGGCGAACGTCGCGCCGATGAACACCAGGCCATAGGCTTCGATCTGGAGGTAGTCATCCAGCAGAACCCCCACCTCGTCGGACGTGACAAACCAGTAGGTCATCACCGGCGAGAGCAGCTTGAGCAGCACCGTCAGCGCGAGGCAGATCAGCAGTACCAGTATCAGCCCTTGGCTGAAGATGGCGCCGACCGCCTCGGGGCGGCGCTGGCCCGCACGTCGCGCAGTGAGGATCTGAATGCCGTCCACCAGCCCGAGCGGCAGGACCAGGAAAAACAGCAAGACCGAATCGGTTACGGCGATCGCCCCCAGCTCGGTCACACCGACCCTTGCCAGAAACACGGTATCGATCAGGTGGTCGAACGTTTCGGAGGCCTCGACGAAGATGATCGGCAGCGAGAGCCTCCACAGCACTTTCGACAGATTGCCGTTCGCCACGATCGCATGCTCACCGGTTACATCAGGCGGTCAGCGCGATCTTGTAGCAATGACGATTCAAGTGCATGACCATGCAGGACAGCAGCGCACCGCTCTTGTGGAATTCGCTCAGATTGAAATAACTGACCTCCAGTGCCAGGTCGGCAGCGATATCTTCCAACCTGCGATTCTTGCGGACTTCTTCGGCGTATTCCTCCGTGCCTGCCTTCAGCGAATGAATGTGCGATGAGTTCAGCACCAGGCTTGGCAAACGTACGGAGTTGCAGATACCGGAGTAACAGTCATCGAGGCTGACATCAATGATATTGGTCAGGCGTTCGAGCTCGGCAATCTTCTGCTTTTCAAGCAGTTCGGTGCAGACCAGCGTGTTCTCGCGGGTAATCGGAAATACCACGCAATCGAGATGGTAGAGATAGGGATCGGTCATGGGCAGCTTGACGATCTTCATATCGAACTTTTCTTCCATCCAGTCATAGGTTTCCTTTTCAGACCGGAGTCCATAGCCACCAATGTAATGATTGCCGTACAGGTGTTTCAGCTCCGCCTCCCCTTCGAACTTGGTCGCCGGCACATAGACGTCATATCCCATGCTCTGGAAAAAACTGACGCCAACCGCCGTTTCGCCACGGCGCGGCTTGGACGTGAAGTTCGAGATCACGACCGTATTCCTGTCCGATAGATGCTCGAGAACGATGCCAAGATTCGCCGTGTACAACAGGTCCTGCAGCCCGGAAACATGCGGCGTCGGCAGGATATAAACCAGCGCCTCCGCACTGATATAGCGGTACAACTCATAGAACTGGATGCAGGCCCTGACAAAATCCGGTTGGCGATCCTGTTCCGACATTTCCGTCATCCAGGAGTTGTTGGGTTCCTCAGTCGAATAGGAAAACGGGAAGTTCAGCAGGAAGCTGGGCCGCTCCAGCTGGGTGGGATTAAGCCAGGGCGATACCGACTTGAGCACTGGTTGTCTGGCCTCCTTGCCAAAGCTGATTTCCACTTCCTCCAGTTCAGGTTCCAGCGCTCCCGGCTCCAGGCCAATCGCTGGGTTCAGAGTATTCCGCGCTTCGTCTGCAGTAAGGGTCGCCAGAGGTTTCATGGCAGAGCTCTCCTGTCAAGTTAAGGATGGAATGTGGCTCGATCAGGGCGATCGATCCCTGCCACGGTACCAACTGATCCATCTCCATCAGGAACAACTCCTTGCGTTTCCGGCGTACCCCGCACCGGCGAGGTTGATCCGTTTCATTGCGAAACGTGTGGAACGGAAGCACCGTATTTCACGGCATACGGAAAGTCTTCTTCAGCGCTTGAAGAGGTGTGCTTGCTTTCTGAAATACGTATCAGCGCATCGACGCCCGCCTCAACATGGTCGCCGGTACTCTGCAGCGTCTCGAACACGAAGCGGGACGAAAGCGGCACGATCAGGTCCACTTGCGAGCCATAGCGAATCTGGGAGAAGCGCTCTCCCTGGTAGACAGCATGATGCTGTTTCAGGGTGAAAGGCGTTATGCAATCGACATCGTAGTCGGCGATTTGAAGCACAAAGTAGCTAAGGCCAAGTTCAGGCGAGTCGATCCGATTGACCATACGCTGGTTGTGATGAAGGTAATCCAGCATGTCCGGCGCAATGCCAAGATCTTCCAGAAGGCTTGTCTCTACATCGAGCATCGGATGGTTGATCGTATCGATGGGGTCCAGTTCCCGATACGACAGCCGCCCGGGATAGGGAACACGATTGACGTGGACGTCGTACATGGTCATGAAGATGCCGATGACCAGACTTTCCGCCTCGTATCCCGGGTCCCGCAGGGCATCCTGCAACGAATAGGGGCGCCCTTTTATATCGATGATGCTTTCATCGCCCCGTACCGTTTTCTGGTAGAGGATGATGCCGTCGGCCGGCGAAAAGAAATAACTCATGTCCGAATAGGCGGGACGGACGGGGTCTCGAAAAAAGTGATGCTGTGAGATCCAGCTGATCGGCTGGTCCTTGATTGGGGATATGTCGGTCGCCAGCCAGTCCCTGAGACTCTTTGACATGGGGTCCACCTCACTGGGTTGCGGTACAGGTGGTCGAGGAATTCGCCAGAAGCGGACAGACACGATGTCGGGAAGGACGATCTGCCACACTGGCGGCCGCTGTGAGCATGAAGAAGGTCCGTCTCGCGCCTGCCGAGCGTTGTTGTTCTTTCCCTGTTCTTCGTGTTTGTCCCGTGGCTGCAGTTTTCATCACGCCTCCTTCCTCCAAAGACCTGTGCATCCAGGAAATGGGCGGAAGCACCATCCGATTTGCCATTACCGTGCCGTCAAATTGACAGTATCGCCCCTCGCTGGCCTGCCCGGGTTCCATTGGTCAGAACCTTGGCCCGCTTTCGCTCGGGGCGGAGAACCAATTGCTATTACAGAATGCGGAGCATGCCAAAGCGGCCGGTGCGCGGAGGGTGACGTTGCCGTAGGTGCGGATGGATGCGCTGGTGTGACGGACGAGAACACGCATTTCGACCTCTCAACTCACGCGTCGTTGGCGGTGACGCGCGCCTTGCTCGCAGGGCATCCCTGTACCAGATGGGCCGACGCATACCGGCGTCGGCCGTCAATACAGTTGAGTCGAGGGGAAATCGCGCAGTTCAAACAAAATTCGCCGTCGATCGTGCCCCTGATACCCGGAAAGGGTCGATCGGCTCGTTGCTGCGCGTGAGGTCAAAGCGCCGTGGAGCTTGTGGGGGGTCATGCGACAAAGTTCCACCACGCGCTGGTCATTGTCCCGATGGAACTGCAGCTAGAACCGGCTGCCGCCCTCAGCGCGATGGGTGTGCGACACCGTCCAGCCCAGGTGGTCGACAACCCGTTTGACGATGGACAGGCCCAGCCACGAGCCATTCGGCGCGTCTTCGCGCGCATGCACGAAACGGTCGAACAGACGCGCTTTCACTGCTTCGGGCAAGCCGGGGCCATTGTCCTCGACGGCAATGGCATTGGCGTCCAGATGGACCGTGATGCCCCCCCAGCTCGGTATGCAGGCAGGCATTGCGCAACAGATTGCCGACGGCGATGGCCACCAGGTCCGGGATGGCCTGCACGGTCACTTCCTCCGGAGCGTCCACCTCGATGGTCAGCGGCTTGTCTCGCAGCAACGGCTGGCAAGGCTCCACCTCGTGCTCGATCAACTGCCGCAGCGGCACGCGCATGAGGTGGCTGCTCTCCGGAATCCTCGCCAGTTGCAGCAAGGCGGCAACCTGCTGCGCCGCGTCGGACGCATTGCGCCGAATGCGGTCAGTCATCAGCAACAGTTCCGGCTGATCTTCAGGCGCCTTGCCGGGACTTCAGCCGCCCCAAGCATGATCGTCAGCGGGGTGCGCAATTCGTGACTGACGTCAGCGGTGAACCAGCGCTCCCGTTGCAGGGCCAGGCTCAACTGGTTGGTGCGATCCTCGATGGCACGGGCCAGCACGCCGATTTCGTCCCGCGAATCGAGCCCCGGAAGCGCCTCGTCCTGCTGACCGACCTCCACGGCGCTCGCCAGGTTGGTCAGGGGCAGAATCACGCGGCTCGCACTGGCCCGACCGATCAGCAGCGCCAAGGCGATGCCGCCGAGAAAGATCACGGTCAAGGCGAAGTAGGTCGAGGATTCGATGGATTCAAAGTCGTTCTGGTCATCCACCACCGCATGGCGCTGAGTATGGTTCAGCCTCAACAGCGTGTGACGGCGGCGAGCATCACGCACCCTCGCCGCACGTGGGCTCAGTGGTGAAGGTACGGGAAACGTCCACGGCCCCCAGGTGTTCCAGGGTTTGGCGACCGATCAGCACCGGATGGCGGCACTCTGTACCGATCGGCGTCAAGAACGCGTCAAGACGCGGCATCGCTGGCGCACGGGCAAGCTGCTTGAGCGTTGACACGTTCTTCACGCAGCTGCGCGCACAGTACGCTCTTCTGCCCGCAGATGGATGGCCTCCCCTGCCGTCTCCAGCAGCCGCACCAACGACGGCGAGTCCACTCTGCATTGCCCTGCCCGGAGTACCGCTTGATGACCAGCGCAGCCAATCGTCCCTTCCCGTTCCGTGGCCTATCGGCGATGAGTCGCACCGCAAAGCTATGGTTGGTGGTGGGGTTTCTGGGTACCGGCGCGGGCCTGGCCATTTCCGAACACCAGCATTGGGATGAACGACTGGAATTCGATATCAGGAGCGGCCTGAGCGCCGCAGCTGCGCCGGGAACGAACATCTCGCTGGCGGACTACAGGGCCTACATCGACGCCAAACCGGTCAAGGGCATCGACAGGAACCTTTCTTCGGTGGCCTACGACTACGACGAGGATCGCCTGCTCGCGGTGATCAATGGCGGACCGACGGAACTCCTCGCCCTGAGCAAGTCGGGCGATGTCATCGGGCGGTATCCGCTGGACGGGTTCGGCGACGTCGAAGGCGTGGCCTATATGGGCGGGGGCCGCGTGGTGGTCAGTGATGAGCGCTCGCAGCAACTGGCTTTTTTCCAGTTGCCGGCAACACCGCAGAGTATCGCCCTCGACGAGGCGCAAACGCTGTCCCTGGGGATCAATCTGAACGGCAACAAAGGCTTTGAAGGCGTGACCTACGATGCCGAAAAGGACCGCCTGTACGTGGTGAAGGAAAAGAACCCGCGGCAGCTCTACGAGATTTCAGGCGTCGGCTCCAGCCTGGACCACCGCATGCACATCCAGATTCTCGACCGGACCGACTGGATTGGCGAAAAGGTCTTTGCGACCGATCTGTCTGACATCCATTTCGATCCCAAGACCCGGCACCTGATCCTGCTCAGCGACGAGTCGAAGCTTCTCTTCGAAATGACCGACGACGGCGAGATTGTCAGCACGCGCAACCTGGTTGGCTGGCTGAGCGAACTGAAGCATTCTGCTCCGCAACCGGAGGGCGTCACCCTGGACAAGGACGGCAATCTCTACGTCGTCAGCGAGCCCAACCTGTTCTACGCGTTCCGCAAGAACTGAATCGTCCGCCCTCACCCACTTTTGCCAAGGAAGCACCATGCAAGGTCAATCATCGTCACTGCTCACCCGCCTCAAACAGTGGGCCCGGACGATAAAGCGGGACGTGCATGCGCTGTGGCTGGCGGCTCGCGATCCGCGCACGCCCTGGTGGGCAAAGGTGCTGGCCCTGGTTGTCGCCGCCTATGCCCTGTCGCCCATTGACCTGATCCCGGACTTCATCCCGGTCCTTGGCTATCTGGACGATCTGGTGCTCGTGCCCTTTGGCATCTGGCTGGTGGTTCGATTGATTCCGGTGGAGTTGATGGAGGAACACCGTGCAACCGCCGCCCAGGCCGCTTCACGCCCGGTGAGCCGAGCGGCAGCAGGCGTCTTCGTGGTGATCTGGTTGGTGGCTGCGGTGTGGCTCCTGACCTGGATGACTCGATAACGACTCGTCCTGCTCCCAGGGCGTCTTGACGCGTTCTTCACGGCGCCGCGCGTAGCGTTTCAGAAACCCCTGGCCCAGGCCAACCGCCTGACAATGAAGCTCGAGGTGCATATGACCACGCATCAATGCACGCGATTGTCGAAATATCAGCGTCGAGACCAACTGCTTGCCGCCGCATTGGAAATGGTGAGCGAACAGGGAACGGAAGGGTTGACCCTTGTTTCCCTCGCCCATCGCGTGGGCATCACCCACACCGTCGTGTACAGGCACTTCGAAACGCGGGCAGGTTTGCTGATCGCCTTGTGTCAGCAAGTCGATGGGCGCCAGGTCGAGACCCTGGTGAACAGGCTCAAGCGCGCCGCCCCTGACCTGCACGCGGTTGCCCGCGCCATCAGTCACGCCTACATGGCCAGCGCGCTCAGCGCCGGAAAGGAATGGTTCGCACTGCTGGCAGCATTGAAGAGCAGTGAAGCGACGGAAACCGTGCAGCGGCAGACGACCGAGGACTACCTGGCAATCTGCAAGGACGCCCTCGCCCCTTACTCCAGCCTGCCGCCGGACCAGCTCCACTTGCGCTGCACGGGAATCCTCGGTGCCGCACAGGCGATCGCCAACGAATCGATTCACGGCCATTCCAGACTGGCCGACTCAGCCGCTTGCCTGACCGATCTGATCGTCAGCGCGATGGCTCCCGGACAGACGCCACCTGCCCTGCACAATCCCAGGCCTGGCAAACGATGAAGTCGCCGAACCGTTGAACAGAAGGAGCTGTACGTGATCGAACTGACCCTGGCAGGCATCAGCCTGGCCGTCTGGCTGCTGACCGAGCCGTGATCCGCAACCGGACCGCGAGACCAGCTGACGACCGTCAAACGAGCGGAAGGTGCTTGGTCACGCAATGAATTCCGCCACCGCCGGCCACGAACGCCACGATCACCCGCTCCTGCGGGCCGTGTTCGTCGGGCATGAACCAGCTGCTGGCAAGGGCCGCTGAAACGCGGGCCGCGCCCAGGCCAAGGCCCAGGGAAGCGACGGCGCCAATTCCGCTGGCAGCCATCACCTGTTTGATGAAATCACGGCGAGTCGACATGGGAGATCCTCTCTCAGGTGTAATGGCGGGGCGCAGCAACCCATGCCCGGGTGGCGCCCCGCGCGCTCTGGCAGTGGGTGGATTCAGTTGTGGAGGCTGGTCTTGAAGGTGGTCCAGGCACGCATACGCGCACGCATGTCTCGCTGCGGGATGTCCTTG
The DNA here is from genome assembly GCF_000949385.2 of Pseudomonas sp. LFM046. Lineage (NCBI taxonomy): Bacteria > Pseudomonadati > Pseudomonadota > Gammaproteobacteria > Pseudomonadales > Pseudomonadaceae > Pseudomonas > Pseudomonas sp. LFM046. Next base: position 3,304,442 of record NZ_JYKO02000001.1, read on the forward strand.
CCGGGTATCAGCCTCTTGTAGGTCGCTTCATCGACATAGATATCCGGGTTGTTGCGCATGTCCGCGTCCACCATCGGCCTGGCCTTGGCGCTGGAGGTGGGATAGCCGGTGGCGTTACTGATCGCCGCCATGTTCTCGGGGCGCATGATGAAGTTGATAAGGGCGTAGGCGTATTCCGGGTGCTGGGCATCGGCCGGGATGGCCATGGTGTCCATCCACACCGTGGTGCCTTGCACCGGTACGCGGTACTGGAAGTTCGTCTGCTTGCCCGCCTCGTCCGAAGCGCGCTGGGCCTGGGTCATGTCGCCGCTGTAGCCGAGGGACAGGCAGATGTCGCCATTGACCAGTTGGGTGACCGGCTGCGACTGGAACTTGCGGATGTACGGCTTGATGCCCTGGAGCAGCGCCACCGCCTCGGCCAGCTCGGCCGGCTTGGCGCTGCGCGGGTCGTGGCCGAGGTAATTCAGCACCACCGCCAGCACTTCGTCGGGCGAGTCGATCATCGAGATGCCGCAATCGGCAAATGTCGCCGCCAGCTCAGGCTTGACGATCAGGTCCAGGCTGTTGACCGGCGCGCCGGCCAGGCGCTTGTCGATCATTTCCTGGTTGTACGTCAGGCCGATGGTGCCCCAGGTATAGGGCACCGTGGCGTGGCGCGAGTACGGGTAGCGGGTCTGCAACGTACGCAGGCCAGGCTCGATGTCATCCAGGTGTTCGAGCTTGCCCGGGTCCAGCTTCTGCAGGGCGCCGGCGCGCATCAGGCGTTCGGCCACGGTGTCGCCGGGGAAGATCAGGTCATAGCCGCTGTGGCCGGACATCATCTTCGCTTCCAGGGTCTCGCTGCTGTCCATCACGTCGTAGATGACCTGGATGCCGGTTTCCTTGGTGAAGGCGCTCAGGGTGTCCGGGGCGAAGTAGTCCGCCCAGTTGTACAGGCGCAGGACCTTCTCCTCGGCCTGGACGGCACAGCTCAGGCCCACGCCCAGCGAGACAATCAACAACTTCTTGATGGCATTCATCTTCAGGCTCCCTGGCGCTGCCAGCGTTCATGGGTTTGACGTCCATCCAGCCCCAGCAACGGGCCGTACATTTCCGGGCGGCGATCGCGGTAGACGCCCCAGTTGAGGCGCTCCTCGCGCATGGCGGCGAGGTCGAGGCGCTGGACCAGCACGCCGGTGCTGTCGCGGTCGGCTTCGGCCAGCAGCTTGCCCTTGTGATCGGTGATGAACGACGAGCCGTAGAAGCGCATCCGCAGGTGTTCATCGGTAGTCGCCACTTCCTCGCCGACGCGGTTGGCGGCAATCACCGGGAGGATGTTGGCGGCAGCGTGGCCGCGCTGGGTGAGCTGCCAGTGATCGCGGGAATCCAGCGCTGCCGCCCCCGGTTCCGAGCCGATGGCGGTCGGATAGAGCAGCACCTCGGCGCCCATCAGGGCCAGGCAGCGGGCGGTTTCGGGGAACCACTGGTCCCAGCAGATACCGACCCCGATCCGGCCGTAGGCGGTGTCCCAGACACGGAAACCGGTATCGCCGGGGCTGAAGTACTCCTTCTCCTGGTAGCCGATGGCGTTGGGGATATGGGTCTTGCGGTACACCCCAAGCAGGCGGCCATCGGCATCGGCCACGGCCAGGGAGTTGAAGAACGCGTTGCCGGCGCGCTCGAACCAGCTCAGCGGCAGCACCACGCCCAGCTCCCGAGCCAGGTCGGCAAAGCGTTTGAGCACAGGACTGCGGCCGTATTCCTGGGCCAGGGCGAGGTGCTTGTGGTCCTGCTCGATGCAGAAGTACGGGGTGGCGAACAGCTCCTGCAGGAGGATCAGTTGCGCGCCCTTGGCGGCGGCCTCCCGCACCAGGCGCTCGGCCTGGTCGAGGTTGCTTTCAAGGTCCCAGCTGCAGGCGAACTGGGTGGTGGCGACGGTCAGCATGCTCATCCCATCACCCCTTCAGCGGCCAGGCCGGCTGTTGCTGGGTGATGCAGTGCACGCCACCACCGCCGTGGGCCAGTTGGTTGATCCGCACCGGCACCACTTCTCGGCCCGGGAACGCCAGGCGCAGGGTCGCGGCGGCTTCGTCGTCGGCGGCAATGCCGTAGGCCGGCATGATGATCGCGCCGTTGGCGATATAGAAGTTGGTGTAGGAGGCACAGAACACCTCGGCGTCGCGATCCACCGCTTCGCTGGCTTCAAAGAGTTCGAGCAGCTCGAAGCGGCGCCCTTGCGCGTCGGTGGAAAGCTCCAGGGCGCGGCGGTTCTCGCGCGCCACTTCGGCGTAGGCCGAGGACGAATCGCGGGTCGCGTCCACCAGCAGCGCGCCGGGCTTGGCAAAGGCGCACACGCCATCGACGTGGCCATCGGTCATGTCGCCGGTGACGTAGTCGGGATCGCCCGGCAGCCAGATGGTCTTCTTCACCCCCAGCAGGCGGGCGAAGATTTCCTCCATTTCCACCTTGCTCATGCCGGGGTTGCGATTGCCGTTGAGCAGCACGGATTCGGTGGTGATCAGGGTGCCCTGCCCGTCCACGTGGATGGCGCCGCCCTCGTTGGCCAGCACGGTATCGAAGCACTCCATGCCCTGGTGGCCGAGAATGCGCCTGGCCAGGCTTTCATCCAGGTCGAAGGCCGATTTTCCGCCCCAGGCATTGAAGCGCCAGTTGACGCCGGCCACGCCCAGGCGCGGATGGCAGACGAAGCTCGGGCCTGAGTCGCGGCACCAGCTGTCGTTGATCGCCAGTTCGACCAGTTCGATGTTCGGGCCACAGAGCTCGCGGGCACGGGCCACAGCGGAGGGGTCGACCACCATCATCACCGGCTCGAAGCGGGCGATGGCGTTGGCCACGCGGGCAAAGTCGACCTGCACGTCAGCCAGGGTCACGCCCCAGCCGTTTTCCCAGAGCGCCTGATTGTGGGGGAACGCCATCCAGGTGGCGGCATGCGGTGCCCATTCAGCGGGCATTACCCAGCCGTTCTGCGAATCGTTGATTTGCATACAAATGCCTTGATTAAGTTTTTGTTATCACAGAGCAACCACGGCCGTGGTAGTTGCTGGCATGCTAGGCCTGTAAATGTGCAGCAACAAACGATAGATTTTGCGGATTTCTGATTAGCAGGACTTATCAGCCATGCTGAAACACTGGCCACCCCTGAATGCCCTGCGCGGCTTCGAAGCCGCCGCCCGCCTCGGCAGTTTCCACAAGGCGGCCGAAGAGCTGCACCTCACCCAGTCGGCCATCAGCCAGCAGATTCGCAGCCTGGAAAGCTACCTCGAGCAGCCGCTGTTCTTCCGCAATGGCCGCAGCGTGGCGCTGACCGATGCCGGCTTCGACCTGCTCAGCACCACCCAATCGCTGCTGCAACAACTGGCCGTAGGCATCCGCCGCCTGGACCAGTACCGCAAGCCCAACCAACTGGTGGTCAACACGACGCCCGCCTTCGCCCAACACTGGCTGGCACCACGGCTTGCGGACTTCCACCAGCGCCACCCGCAGGTCGACCTCTGGTTGCTGACCACCGACGAAACCCCGGACATGGCCACCCAAACCATCGACATCGCCGTACGCGACGACCTCAGCGCCCAGGCCGAATGCAGTTTTCGCGTACTGCTGGAAGACCGCCTGTATCCGGCCTGCCATCCCAGCCTGCTGGAGCTGGCGGCCGAGGCACGGACGACCCTGCATGGCGAGCGTGAAATGGACTGGAGTCACTGGCAGGTGCAGGGCGGCGTCGATGTCGGCCAGCAAAGCCGGGGGCTGAACTTCTCCGATCCCGGTTTGTTGCTCAATGCCGCCAGTCAAGGACTTGGCATTGCCCTGGTCAGCCACCTCCTGGCGGGCCATTTACGGGCCCAGGGTTGGCTGGTGCCGATGACAGAGCAGACGGTGCGCGGCCCGAACTGGAGCTGGCTGGTGCGTCGCAATCGAGAAGGCGATCCGCTCACCCGCAACTTCTGTGACTGGCTGATCGAGGCCCTGGAGCGGGGTTGAGGCGCTTTGCCGCGCCGTCGCGCGGTTGCACCCGTCAGCCTGCGAACCCCATCGGCACCGCGCCGACAGCATGGGTTTCGCTCCGCTCTACCCATCCTACTTGAGCGTCCGAGCCGCCAGCGGACGCACAAAAAAGTCTTCCCCTTTTCAGCGCCCATCCCGGAAAATCCGCGCCTGCCCGCGCCCCGATAGCCCGGCACCCCCTCGTTACCCACGCCACGCAATCCCGTCGAGTTCCCTATGGAAGTGAACCCTCCCGCCCTGGTGATGCTGCCCGGGCTGCTCAACGACCATCGCCTCTGGGCACAACAGGCCGAAGCCCTGGCCGGCCAGGTGGACGTGCAGATCGCCGACCTCACCCGTGACGACAGCACCGCCGCCATGGCCCGCCGTGTGCTGGACGAAGCCCCGCCCCGCTTCGCCCTTGCGGCACTGTCCATGGGGGGTTACGTCGCCTTTGAAATCCTGCGCCAGGCCCCGGAACGGGTGCTGCGCCTGGCCCTGTTCGACACCATGGCCAGCCTCGACTCGGCCGAACGTGCGGCCACCCGCAAGGGGCTGCTGGAACTGGCCCATCGCGGCCGCTTCATCGGCGTCAGCCCGCAACTGATGCGGCGCCTGATCCATTCGCGCTGGCTGGGCTCCCACGTGTCCGCGGCCGTGCAGGAGATGGCGGCGGCCGTGGGCAAGGAAGGTTTCATCCGCCAGCAACAGGCGATCATCGACCGCGCCGACGCCGTGCCACTGCTCGCAGCAATCCGCATCCCGACCCTGATCGTGGTCGGCGCCGACGACCAGATCACCCCCGTGACCGAAGCCCGCCTGATGCACGAACGCATCGCCGGCTCGCGCCTGGAGATCCTGCCGGAATGCGGCCACCTCCCGCCCCTGGAAGCGCCGGAGCGCACCACCGACCTGCTTCGGGAATGGTTGGACGTCTGAGTGGATTAGAAACTGACGACCGTAGGCTGACGTAACAGAGTGGCCCCCACAGCCTTGTTGCCGAAGAACGCCGTGCGTTTCATCGCGATCTCCAACCCGTTCCATGGATGGCAGTATCATCAGGCCCTTCCCTCCTCACATCGGGCCTCGTCGAAACATGGATGACATCGCCGACCTCAACCTGTCCGCCGTTGCCGGCGCCATCGCCGACCCCGCCCGCGCGCGCATGCTCTGCAGCCTGCTGGACGGCCATGCCCGGACCGCCACCGAACTCTCTGCCCTGGCCGATATCAGCGCCTCCGCCGCCAGTGCCCACTTCACCCGCCTGCGGGACCAGGGTCTGGTGGAAATGCTGGTGCAGGGCCGCCACCGCTATTACCGGCTGGCCAACGGACGGGTGGCGGCGGCGCTGGAAGCCCTGCTGGTAGTGGCCGACCGTCCCCGCCCGACGTTCCGCCCCAGCACGCCCTCCACCCTGCGCTACGCCCGCACCTGCTACGACCACTGCGCCGGCGAGCTGGCGGTGAAGCTCCATGACGCGATCCTGGCGCTCGGCTGGATCGAGGCGGACGGCAAGGATTACCGCCTGACCGAGGCCGGCGCCGAAGGCTTCAAAGCGTTGGGACTGAACCTGGAAGACCTGTACGTTCGGCGCCGCCGACTCGCTTTCCCCTGCATGGACTGGAGCCAGCGCACACCCCACCTGGGCGGCGCGCTCGGGGCGCTGTTGCTGGAACTGATGGTCCGCCGTGGCTGGGTCACCAAGGAACTGGACTCCCGCGCGCTGCGCCTCACGCCCAAGGGCGCCGCCACCTTGCACAAGCGCTTCGGCTTCGAGGCCAGGATGCCGGTCGACACCCACGCAGGCCGCCGGGCTTCGGCCTGAACGGCAATTCCCCACCCGCCCTTCCATTCGGCCGGATACGCCAGGCGCTCCGGCCCATCACCACCAAGGCAAGACATGACCTCCACACCGAACAACCCGCTCCACGGCATCACCCTGGAAAAGCTGCTCAACGAACTGGTCGCCCACTACGGCTGGGAAGGCCTCGCCAAACGCATCGACATCCGCTGTTTCAAGAACGACCCCAGCATCAAGTCCAGCCTGAGCTTTCTGCGCAAGACGCCCTGGGCGCGGGAGAAGGTGGAAGGGTTGTTCGTGGAGCTGAAGCGGCGGGAAGGGTAAGTCCACCCCGCATCTCCCGAGGTCGCGGTCAGTCGTTCATCACGCTTCATCCTGCTGCCTGGGCGCCTGCGCCGGGGGCGTGAACCAGCGTTCCCGGGGCACCCATTTCGCGTTTGCGGGGTCCCCCAGGTAGTGCGGCGACATGATCTGCACGCCGTACTCGTTGAACACGTCCTGGATATTCGCGTGGAGCATGGTCAGCAACTCCGCGCGCGGCCGAGGCTCACTTGGCACCGCCTGGGCCACCAGCCGGTACTCGGGATAGAAATCCGAAAGCGCGGTCTGGAACACCTGCGGCCGTGGCATCTGCAGGACGCCCGGCGTGCGCTGCGCCGCCTCGAGGAGCATCGCCTCCACCTGCCGCCAGGGCGTGTCATAGCCGATGGTCACCGTGGTATCCACCACGTAGCCCTGGCCCTGCACCACGCGGGAGTAATTCTTGGTGACCGAGCCGGTGATCATCGAGTTGGGCAGGGTCAGCACTTCACCCAGGCCGGTGCGGATGGTGGTGGTGAACATGCCAACCTCGGTCACCGTCCCTTCGTAGTCGCCAACGCGCACGAATTCGCCGGGGCGCAGCGTCCGGGTGTAGGTGAGGATCAGGCCCGCGGCAGCCTGCCCCACCACGCTCGACGCCCCCAGGGAGATCATCAGGCCGATCAGCACCGACAGCCCCTTGAACGCCTCGGTCCCTGCGCCGGGGAGGTAGGGATAGGCCATGGCCACGGCGAACAGCCAGATAGCCAGCGATGTCAGCCGGGTAGTTGGCTGCAACGTCTCCTTGGTGAGCCAGGTGATGGTGCCGGGCCGGGACAGGCGCTCCAGAAGCCGCTTGCTGAAAGCACTGAAACCGCGCGCGATGAAGAAGATCAGCAGCGCGATGACAATCCCCGGAACAGCACTCACCACGGCATCGACCAGGTAGCGAACCAGCTCCAGAAGGTACTGGTTGAGGCTCTCGCCCCAGGGTCGGGTATAGGGGAAGCGCTGCAGCACGAACGTCAGCCATTGGTAGGTGAGCAGCAGCACCAGCGACCAATACAGCAGGGCCAGCAAGCGCCTCACCAGTGGGAAGAAATTGCGGAAGTCGACCAGTTGCGTCTGGCCGATCTTCAGCGAACGGGTGTGCTGCTGCATGCGCATCGGCAACCAGGACAACGCTCGCTGGTGGGCCCAGGAAAGCAGCCGCAACAGCGCGATGTAGAACAGGGTAGCCACGACGGTCAGCCCGCCGGCGATCAACAGGAAATGCAGGCTGCGTGCCTCCTGGGACTCCGCGACCACCTGGCGCAGACGCTGCGCGGCATCCTCCGCTGCCTCCTGGACCGAACGATCGGGCGCGTCGACATCCTGGGTTGAAACGATGAACGCCCGGTGGTCCCCCAGCAGCACCAGGTAGCTGTTCTGGATGGTAGTGAGCCTGACGTTCAGGTCTTCGGTGCCATCGAGCACTTCATCGATCACGGCCTTGGCCCGCCTGGCGCGGACCTCGGGCGACTCACCGAGCAGGCTGGCGCGAAAGGTGAAGATGCTGCGATTGGCGATCTTCAGTTCGGCGGGAGCCGCCGTGACCGTCGCCGTCTCCTCCACCGCCTGTGCGACGGCGGAGACCACCAGCCAGAAAATCCCAAAGACAGCCGCGCCCCACCAGTAGATCCGCTTACCCATGCATCGCACTCCGGCCCGTCTGCAATTCTTGGCCGGGCTTCCCCAGCGCCCGGCAGTTGCAGCCTAGTCCAATTCAAAGCGGCGCTCGTGAATCCCGGCAGCATTCCCGTACCGACCTTTAGCCGCCAGGCGGGCCGCAGGTCTGCCGAGTGGACCCCACGCTCATGCCCGCTTGCTGAATTTGTTTTCCGGCTGCAATTGCTGCCCCCGCTGGCCGCGCACTACACTTCGCCGCATGAATCGGTGCCTGCGCGTTTTCTTCATCTTCCTGATCAGCCTGTCGCTTCCCCTGAGTGGGATGGCGGGCGTCCAGGCGCCGACCGAACCCTGCCCAATGCAAGCCTCCGGCATGCGCCACATGGCGGGCATGGACCAGGACTGCTGCCATGACATGGGCAAGATGGCCGAGCATGGCAAGAAGGCCTGCAAGACCGGCCAGGAATGCAAAACGGGCAGCATGCTTCAGGTTTCCGTCCTGAAGCCGCCCGTCGACCTGACCGGCCCTGTGCTGGCCATCGCTCCTCCCGCAGCGGCGCCCGACCGCTCACCTGCCGATCTCTGGCGACCACCCACCGCCTGATTCCTCTGTCGAGCTGAACGCCCTGCCGCATTACGCGTGATTGCCGGCGGGTTCGCGCCTATGCGCTGAAATTTCAGAGGATTCACCCGATGACCTCCTTGAGTCCTTGCCACGGACGGCGCCTGTCTGCCGCCCTGGCAATGATGCTGTTTGCCCTGCCGGGCCACGGCGCATCGCTCACGCTGGACGATGCGCTGCAACTGGCCGAACGCAATGCCCCTTCCCTGTCGGCGCAGACCGCCAAGCTGGACGCCGCGAAAAGCGCCGCGATTCCGGCCGGTGAACTGCCTGACCCCAAGTTGGCCCTGGGCCTGCAGAACGTCCCCATCGAAGGCGAGGACCGCTGGAGCGTGGATCAGGACTTCATGACCATGCAGATGGTGGGCGTGATGCAGGAAATGCCCAACCGCGACAAGCGCAAGGCCCGCATCGACACCGCCCAGGCTTCGGTTGAACGGGCCACGGCCGAGGCGGACGCCGAACGGGTGAAAGTCCGTCGGGAAACCGCCCTGGCCTGGATCGCGGCCTATACCGGTGAACGCAAGCTGGCCCAGTTCGACGGATTCTTCCGTGAAAACCGCCTTCTGGAGGACGCCGTCCGGGCCCGCCTGGCCGGTGGGCGCGGTCAGGCGCAGGACGCCGTGGAACCCAGGCAGGAAGCGGCGCAATTGGCCGAGCAGCAGGACGAGCTGGCGCTCCAACTGGCCCAGGCACGGGCTGCGCTGAAGCGCTGGATCGGCCCGGACGCCGCCCTCCCCCTTTCCGGTGATTTCCCGCGCTGGCCCATCGACGCCTCCCACTACCTTCACGCCCTGCATCGCCACCCGGAACTGGCGACGTACGGCCCCATGACCCGGGAAGCCGAGGCCCAGGTGCGCGAGGCCGAAGCCGAGAAGAAGCCCGACTGGAGCTGGGAGCTGGACTATCAACGCCGGGGACGGGAGTTCGGCGACATGATGACCGTGCAATTCACCTTCGATCTGCCGGTCTTCGCCGGCACCCGCCAGGACCCGAAGATCGCGGCACGGCGCGCCCAGGTCAGCCAGCTGGAGGCCGAACGCGAGGCACTGCTGCGCGAGCACGCCCAACAACTGGAAGCGGATCTGGCGGACTACCAGCGGCTGGATCGGGCGGTGAACCGCAGCCGGTCCACGCAGGTCCCCCTCGCCGAGGAAAAGGTGCAGCTGGCGCTGGCGGATTACCGGGCCGGGAAGACCGAGCTGGCCGCTGTCATCGCGGCGCGCCGCGAACTGGTGCTGGCACGGCTCAAGGAAACCGACCTGCAGGGGCAGCAGGCCCTGGCGGCGGCCCGTCTGTATTTCACCTATGGGGAGGGCCGCCAATGAGCCGTTCTACCTGGACACTTCCGGCCCTGATGGGCCTGACACTGCTGGTGGGCGCAGCCGGAGGCTACTGGTTCGCCACCCGCGAGCACCCACCGGCCCCCATCGCCGCCACCGGTGCCGGCGACCCCACCGACAGCCGCCAGCCGCTCTACTGGTACGACCCGATGTACCCGCAGCAGCACTTCGACCAGCCCGGCAAGTCGCCTTTCATGGACATGGAGCTGGTCCCCAAATACGCCGACGACGCGGGGGCGGACGCCGCCGTTCGCATCGCACCGGATATCCAGCAGAACCTCGGCGTGCGGCTGGCCACGGTCACCCAGGGCGCCCTGGAGCAGGCCCTTCAGGTGACCGGCGTGCTGGCCTTCGACGCACGGGACGTGGCACTGGTCCAGGCCCGCGCCAGCGGTTTCGTCGAACGCGCCTATGCCCGCGCACCCGGCGACCTGATCGCGGCCGGTGCCCCGCTGGCCGACGTGCTGGTTCCCGAATGGGCAGCGGCCCAGGAGGAATTCCTCGGGCTGCGTCGCGCGGGTGACCCCGCGTTGCTGGCCGCGGCGCGCCAGCGCATGCAACTGGCCGGGATGCCGACAGCGCTGATCCAGCGGGTCGAACGTCGTGGCAAGGCCGAGCCGGTGCTGACCCTGACCAGCCCGATCAACGGCGTCATTCGCGAGCTCGAAGTGCGCCCTGGCATGGCGTTGGCTGCCGGCCAGACGCTGGCCCGGATCAACGGCATCCAGCGCGTCTGGCTGGAGGTGGCCGTCCCGGAAGCCCAGGCCGCAACCTTGAAGGTCGGCCAGGCTGTGGAAGCACGGCTGCCGGCCCTGCCCGGAGAGATCACGCGGGGCGTACTGGCCGCCATTCTTCCCGAGGCCGACCCGCAAAGCCGGACGCTGCGGGTTCGCATCGAGCTGGAGAATCCGGCGGGTCGCCTGCGGCCCGGCATGACGGCTCAGGTCCGGTTGAACCAGCAAAGTCAGGGCGACGCCCTGCTGGTGCCCAGCGAAGCCGTCATACGCACGGGCAAGCGCGCGCTGGTGATGCTGGCCGACGAGAACGGCCGTTTCCGCCCCGTGGAAGTCCAGCTCGGGCAAGAGAGCGAAGGCCAGACGGCCGTGCTCGCCGGCCTGCAAGCCGGGCAACGGGTGGTGGCATCCGGGCAATTCCTGATCGACTCCGAGGCCAGTCTGCGCGGCATCGAAGCCAGGACGCAGGCCACGGCACCAACGCCCCCGGCGTTGCCGGCCTTGCATGAGGCAGAGGCCACCCTCGTCGAAGTGAGCGACCAGGCGCTGACCATCGCCCATGGTCCGTTCAAGACCCTGGGCATGCCGGGCATGACCATGTCCTTCCCGCTGGCCAGCCCTGAGCTGGCCAAGGGGCTGAAGGCGGGAGACCGCGTCCGCGTGAAGGTGCGCGAGACCGATTCCGGCCTGCTGATCGAGCAGGTGCAGAAACTGGAGGCCGCGCCATGATCGAGAAACTGATCCGCTGGTCGGTGGCCAACCGCTTCCTGGTGTTGCTCGCCACCGTGTTCGCCGTGGGCTGGGGCGTCTGGTCGCTGCGCAGCACGCCGATCGACGCGCTGCCCGATCTGTCCGATGTCCAGGTCATCATCCGCACCAGCTACCCGGGCCAGGCCCCGCAGATCGTCGAAAACCAGGTCACCTACCCACTGGCCACCACCATGCTGTCGGTGCCGGGCGCCAAGACGGTCCGGGGGTTTTCGTTCTTCGGCGACAGCTTCGTCTATGTCCTGTTCGAGGATGGCACCGACCTGTACTGGGCGCGCTCGCGGGTCCTCGAATACCTCAACCAGGTGCAGGGCCGCCTGCCGGCCGCCGCCAAGCCGGCGCTCGGCCCGGACGCCACCGGCGTGGGCTGGATCTTCCAGTACGCCCTGATCGACCGCAGCGGCGCCCACGACCTCGCACAACTGCGGGCACTCCAGGACTGGTTCCTCAAGTTCGAACTGAAGAGCCTGCCCAATGTGGCCGAGGTGGCCTCCGTGGGCGGCATGGTGCGGCAGTACCAGGTGCAGGTGGACCCGATCCGCCTCGCCAGCCTGGGGATCACCCAGGGGGACGTCGTCGACGCCATCGGCAAGGCCAATCAGGAAACCGGGGGATCGGTGCTGGAACTGGGCGAGGCCGAGTTCATGGTCCGCGCCTCCGGCTACCTGAAGACCCTCGCCGACTTCCGCGCCGTGCCGCTGAAACTGACGCCGGGAGGCACGCCCGTCACCCTGGGCGATGTGGCGACCGTCCAGCTCGGCCCTGAAATGCGGCGCGGTATCGCCGAGCTCGATGGCGAAGGCGAATCCGTCGGCGGCGTAGTGATCCTGCGCAGCGGGAAGAACGCCCGCGACACCATCGCCGCGGTCAAGGCCAAGCTCGACGCGTTGAAGGGCAGCCTTCCGGAAGGTGTGGAGATCGTCACGACCTACGACCGCAGCCAGTTGATCGAGCGGGCGGTTCGCAACCTCAGCCACAAGCTGGTGGAGGAATTCATCGTCGTCGCCCTGGTCTGCGCCGCATTCCTCTGGCATCTGCGTTCCTCCATCGTGGCCATCGTCTCGCTGCCGGTCGGGGTACTGATCGCGTTTGCCGTCATGCGCCACCAGGGCATCAACGCCAACATCATGTCCCTGGGCGGAATCGCCATTGCCATCGGCGCCATGGTCGATGCGGCGGTGGTGATGATCGAGAACGCCCATCGGCGGGTCGAGGCCTGGTACGCCCGCCATCCCGGCGAACAGCTGCGCGGCGAGCAGCACTGGCGGGTGATGACTGAAGCGGCGGCGGAGGTCGGCCCTGCCCTGTTCTTCAGCCTGATGATCATCACCCTGTCGTTCATCCCGGTCTTCACCCTGGAAGCCCAGGAGGGGCGGCTGTTCGGCCCGCTCGCCTTCACCAAGACCTATGCCATGGCCGCCGCTGCCGGGCTTTCCGTCACGCTGGTGCCGGTGCTGATGGGGTACTGGATTCGCGGCCGGCTCCCCTCCGAGCAGAGCAATCCGCTCAACCGTGGGCTGATCCGTCTGTACCAGCCCGCGCTGGATGCCGTCCTGCGCCACCCCCGGACAACCCTGGTGGTGGCGCTGCTCGCCTTCCTGACCGCGCTCTGGCCGGTGTCGCGCCTGGGTGGGGAGTTCCTGCCGCCGCTGGACGAGGGGGACCTGCTCTACATGCCCTCTGCCCTGCCCGGCCTCTCTGCCCAGAAGGCCTCGGAGTTGCTGCAACAGACCGACCGCCTGATCAAAACCGTTCCTGAGGTCGCCAGCGTCTTCGGCAAGGCCGGCCGCGCCGAAACGGCAACCGACCCGGCGCCGCTGGAGATGTTCGAGACCACGGTGCGATTCAAGCCAAGGGATCAGTGGCGGCCCGGCATGACCAGCGAAAAGCTGGTGGAGGAGCTGGACCGCACGGTCAAGGTGCCGGGCCTGACCAACATCTGGATTCCGCCGATCCGCAATCGCATCGATATGCTGGCGACCGGCATCAAGAGCCCCATCGGGGTCAAGGTTTCCGGGACCAGCCTCGCTGACATCGACCAGGTCACCCAGGCCATCGAGCGTGTCGCCCGGGCCGTTCCCGGTGTGACCTCCGCCCTCGCCGAACGCCTGACCGGCGGACGCTACATCGACCTGGACATCGACCGCCACGCAGCCGCTCGCTATGGGCTGAACATCGCTGACGTGCAAGCCATCGTGGCCAGTGCCATTGGCGGCGCGAACGTCGGGGAAACGGTTGAAGGCCTGGCACGCTATCCGATCAACGTGCGCTATCCGCGCGAGTGGCGGGACTCGATCGAAGCGTTGCGGCAACTGCCCATCTACACCGCCACAGGCGGCCAAATCACCCTTGGCGCGGTCGCCAGGGTGTCCATCGTCGATGGACCGCCCATGCTCAAGAGCGAAAACGCGCGTCCCTCCGGGTGGGTCTACATCGACGTGCGGGGACGGGACCTCGCGTCGGTGGTGAAGGACCTGCGCCGGGCGGTGGACCAGTCGGTGAAGCTGTCCCCCGGCATGAGCATCAGCTACTCGGGGCAATTCGAGTTCCTGGAACGCGCCAATGCCCGCCTCAAGCTCGTGGTGCCGGCGACGCTGGTGATCATCTTCGTCCTGCTCTACCTCACGTTCGGGCGCTTCGATGAGGCCTTGCTGATCATGGCCACCTTGCCCTTTGCGCTGACCGGCGGGGTCTGGCTGCTCTACCTCATGGGCTTCAACCTGTCGGTCGCCACCGGTGTCGGCTTTATCGCCCTGGCGGGCGTCGCCGCGGAGTTCGGCGTGATCATGCTGCTCTACCTGAAAAACGCCTGGGCCGAGCGGGAGGACGCGGGGCAAACCACGAATCAGGCCCTGGCAGGCGCCATTCGGGAAGGCGCCGTCCAGCGTGTCCGCCCCAAGGCGATGACCGTCGCCGTGATCATCGCCGGCCTGCTCCCGATCCTCTGGAGCGGCGGTACCGGCAGCGAGGTGATGAGCCGAATCGCGGTTCCCATGGTCGGCGGCATGATCACCGCGCCGCTGCTCTCCCTGTTCGTGATCCCTGCGGCGTACTGGCTGATGCGGCGCCGCACGCTGAGCCAACCCATCGGGCAAACCAGGGCCGGAGAATCCGCATGAGAAACCACGTTGTAGCCACTGCGCTGCGTTCAGCCGCTGGTGCGCGCGGCGCACCCTACCCGATACAACGTGCATCGATTAGCGTTGGCTGCACAGCCAGAACGCCGGTGCTAGATTCCAGGGGCGCCGCCGGCCGCATTGGGCTGGCGGGTATGGAATGCGGTCGGAGCTCCGTTTTGCGGGTCTCCGGCCGGGATCAATCACACAAGGAACCGAGACCATGAACTGGCTGGAACACCGCTTGCCACCGCCCCTGATTGCCATCCTTTTCGCGCTGCTGATGTGGCTGATCGCCCGTTGGGTACCGGCTGGCGAGGCAGGCGGCTGGCGCATCGGCGTCTCGGTGGTGGTGCTGCTGGCAGGGATCGCGGTCTGCGTGGCCGGCATCCTGTCGTTTCGTCACGCCAGGACCACCGTCAACCCGTTCCAGCCGGAGACGGCCACCGCCCTGGTCAGCTCCGGCATCTACAACCATACGCGCAACCCGATGTACCTCGGCTTCGCCACCGCCCTGGTCGCGTGGTCCATCTACCTCGCTTCCCCCATCGCGCTGCTGGGCGTCGTCGGGTTCGTGCTCTACATCAACCGCTTCCAGATCGGTCCGGAAGAGCGGGCACTGGAGGGCCTGTTCGGTCAGTCCTTCAACGACTATCGAGCCCGCGTTCGCCGTTGGCTCTAAGGCCGATGCGGCGCCGGGCCGCCCTTCCATGGGCATCCCGCTGGCGCACCCGCTAGTGAAGCGCGGCAGCGTCCTTGAGCCATGCCTCGAACGGGATGGTTCCGGTAATCGGATCGTCGCTGGGGGTCAGCGACTGATCGTCGATTGGCGCACCGAAGTAGGTGGCCTGGGCATCCGCGATCACCTCCCGTGAGTCCCCGTTGTGTTGCAGATAGGTCCTCACGAATGCGACGAGAGGCTTTCTGTCGGGCCCGGCAACTTCCACGGTCTGGTTGGCCGCTGATTGCTCGGCAATATTGGTCAGTGCTGCCGCCACATCGGCCGAGGCGATCGGCTGCAATGCGGCTGCGGGCAGGCGGATGCTGTCGCCCTCGGCGCCGGACTGGGCGATGGCGCCGATGAACTCGTAGAACTGCGTGGCCCGGAGGATGGTGTAGGGAACCCCCGAGTGCTCGATCAATTCCTCCTGGGCCATCTTGGCGCGGAAGTAACCACTGGCGAGCATCCGCTCCGTACCGACCACGGAGAGTGCGACATGGTGCTTCACCCCTGCCGCCTTCTCCGCGGCGAGCAGATTGCGCCCGGATACCTGAAAGAACTCCAGTACGGCGGCGTCGTCGAAAGACGGCGAGTTCGCGACGTCGACGACGACCTCGGCGCCGGCAAGCGCCGCTTGCAGGCCTTCTCCGGTCAGGGCGTTGACGCCGGTTCTGGGTGAGGCCGCCAGGACGTCATGCCCCCGCTGCCGTAGGGCGTTGCAGAGTTGGGTGCCTATCAGGCCCGTGCCGCCGATTACGATGATTTTCATGTGAGTGCCTCCAGTTTCCGGGTACACCGCAGGGTGCATCTGCCAGCGTGAGGCGAGCGCACGGCAGCTCAAGGCTGCACTCGCGATTGATTGGCCGATTGGCCAATGTTCATTCGATGCTGCAAAACCTCTTGACCTTAAAGTTGACTTAAAGCTTAGGCTCCTTTCCATCGTCCAACGAGGTGAGAGCCGATGAACCTGTTTACTCCCCTGACGCTGCCCAACGGGGCAGTGATTGCGAACCGACTCGGGAAGGCCGCCATGGAGGAAAACATGGCCGATCCGGACCACGCCCCATCGGATGAGCTGATTCGCCTGTATCAGGCCTGGGCCAAGGGTGGCGTGGGTCTGATGCTGACCGGCAATGTCATGGTGGACAGCCGTGCCATGACCGGCCCCGGTGGCGTCGTGCTGGAAGATGAGCAGCACCTCGGCCGCTTCAAGCGTTGGGCCGATGTCGCCCGATCCGGCGGCGCCCAGGTCTGGATGCAGATCAACCATCCCGGCCGCCAGATGACGGCGGCAATGGGCCAACAGACCCTCGCCCCGTCAGCCGTGGCGATGGACCTCGGGTCGCTTTCCAAGCAGTTCCCGGTGCCGAAGGAAATGACGGAAGCGGACATCGAGGACGTCGTCCGGCGCTTCGTACGCACGGCACAACTGGCGGAGTACGCGGGCTTCACCGGCGTTCAGGTTCACGCTGCCCACGGCTATCTGCTCAGCCAGTTCCTCTCGCCGCTGGTCAACAAGCGCAACGACCAGTGGGGCGGCAGCATCGAAAATCGCGCGCGGTTGCTGCTTCGCATCGTCACCGCCGTGCGCGAAGCGGTATCGCCCGGGCTCGTCGTTTCCGTGAAGCTGAACTCCGCTGACTTCCAGCGCGGTGGTTTCAGCCCGAACGACGCCAAGTATGTGGTCGAGCAGTTGAATGATCTGGCGGTCGACCTGGTTGAGCTGTCCGGTGGCAGTTACGAAGCACCCGCCATGCAAGGTGAAGCCCGCGACGGTCGCACGCTGGCCCGTGAAGCCTACTTCCTGGAGTTTGCGCGCGACATCGCCGGCGTCGCCCGCATGCCCCTGATGGTGACGGGCGGGATACGCCGCCAGGCGGTGGCGGAACAGGTCATCGAGAGCGGCATCGCCGTGGCGGGTATTGGTACCGCACTGTCGATAAACCCGAACCTTCCCCGCGACTGGAAGACCGGCAAGAACAGCGCACCCAACCTGCGGCCGATCACCTGGAAAAACAAGGGGTTTGGCGCGCTTGCCTACATGGCGATGGTCAAGTTCCAACTCCGGCGGCTCAGCCTGGGGCGGCCGACCCATCCGCAGGTTTCCCCGCTGTGGGCACTCCTGAAGGAGCAGTTCAGCACGGCCATCAAGGTGCGTCAGTACAAACGCTGGATGTCGCTTCGCTCCGCCCGACAGCTCGAAATCTGAGCGTTCTGACCCGGCGGTTCGCCTGCGCGTCATCCCGCGTCCAGATGGGGCGACGGGCAGGCAACTGCGTCACGTGATTACTATTATTTCTCCTGGAACTTGTCGCGATTCGACGAGGTCACCTGTCTATGTGCATCGCGCAAGCGGTATCCCGATGACTTTGGCCCTGGGCCTGAGCGCGGCAATGGCAGTGAAGTGCTCCGGCCTACAACAAGAACAAGGCGGAGAACACTCATGGCAACGATTGCTACAACATCCACGGGAAGCACGCCCAACCGCGGGATAACCAAGGAGGAGCGCAAGGTCATCTTCGCTTCGTCCCTGGGTACCGTGTTCGAGTGGTACGACTTCTACCTCTACGGCTCCCTCGCCGCGATCATCGCCAAGCACTTCTTCGCCGGCGTCAACGAGACCACTTCCTTCATCTTCGCCCTCCTCGCCTTCGCCGCCGGCTTCGCGGTCCGCCCCTTCGGCGCCATCGTGTTCGGCCGGCTGGGTGACATGATCGGGCGCAAGTACACCTTCCTCATCACCATCGTGATCATGGGGATGTCCACCGCCGTAGTGGGCGTTCTGCCCAGCTACGCCGCCATCGGCGTGGCGGCGCCGATCATCCTGATCACCCTGCGCCTGCTGCAGGGCCTGGCCCTGGGCGGCGAGTACGGCGGCGCGGCGACCTACGTGGCGGAACATGCGCCACAGGGCAAGCGCGGCTTCTTCACCTCGTGGATCCAGACCACCGCGACCCTCGGCCTGTTCCTGTCGTTGCTGGTGATCCTCGCCTGCCGCGTCTCCCTCGGCACCGAAGCCTTCGAGGCCTGGGGCTGGCGGATTCCGTTCCTGCTGTCGATCCTGCTGCTGGTCATCTCCGTGTACATCCGCCTGCAGCTCAACGAGTCGCCGGTGTTCAAGAAGATCAAGGCCGAAGGCAAGGCTTCCAAGGCGCCGTTGACCGAATCCTTCGCCCGCTGGGAAAACCTCAAGGTGGTGATCATGTCCCTGCTCGGCGGCACCGCCGGCCAGGCCGTGGTCTGGTACACGGGGCAGTTCTATGCGCTGTTCTTCCTGCTGCAGACCCTCAAGATCGACCCGCAGACCGCCAACCTGCTGATCGCCGGCTCCCTGTTGCTCGGCACGCCGTTCTTCATCTTCTTCGGCAGCCTCTCCGACAAGATCGGCCGCAAGAAAATCGTCATTGCCGGCTGCATCCTCGCCGCACTGACCTACTTCCCGATCTTCAAGGGCCTTACCGAATTCGGTAACCCGGCGGTGTTCGCCGCCCAGGCCCAATACCCGGTCACCGTGGTCGCCGATCCTGGCCAGTGCTCGTTCCAGTTCGACCCGGTGGGCAAGGCCAAATTCACCAGTTCCTGCGACCTGGCCAAGAGCCTGCTGGCGAAGAAGGCCATTCCGTACGAGAACGAAACGGCTGAGCCTGGCGCCGTCGCGCAAATCCGCATCGGCGACAAGCTGATCCCGAGCTTCGAAGGCACCGGCCTGCCGGCCGCCGAGTTCAAGACACAGAACGAAGCCTTCACCGCCACCCTCGGCACCGCCCTCAAGGAAGCCGGCTACCCCGAAAAGGCCGACCCGGCCCAGACCAACTACCTGATGGTGCTGCTGCTCCTGACCATCCTGGTGATCTACGTGACCATGGTCTACGGCCCGATCGCCGCCTGGCTGGTGGAACTCTTCCCGGCACGCATCCGCTATACGTCGATGTCACTGCCCTACCACATCGGCAACGGATGGTTTGGCGGCTTCCTGCCAACGGTAGCGTTCGCGATGGTCGCGGCCACCGGGGATATCTACTACGGGCTGTGGTACCCCATCGTCATCGCCGTGATGACGGCCATTCTCGGCACCTTCTTCCTGCCGGAAACCAAGGATCGGGAGATTCACCACGCCTGAGCCTGGCGCCTGCCCTCTCCCTGTGAGGGAGAGGGCACGAGCTGACAGCGACGCACTGCGCCAGCGGTTCCTGAGAGCTCACCTGGTGGAGCGTTCACTCTTTTTCTTGCGAATCCGCCCCGGCTCGATCTGCCAGGTTGCAACGGTCGCATCGCCATATTCGGCCACCCAGGCCCGATAGGTCAGGTTCCGGCACGCGCGAACCTGGATGGATTGTTGAGTGTGCGGATTGAGGTACGTCTTAAGCGGTTGAGGCGTCGGACCCGGCACCGCCCGCCGGGTGTTTCGATCCAGCATCGCAAGCAGCTGAGACCGACTGACGTTGTACTCACGCATCAGGGCATGGACGGCGGAAATGAAATGGCGGTCAGTTTCCGTGAGGGCAGGCATGGCATTCTCCTAAAAGCGCTGCCATAGCCGTACGGGGCGCCATCGCAGCCAGGGAAGCATGCTGGGCACTCTAAAGCGTGGTCCGGGCCTTCAGTTATCCGTGCCCGACCGCCAGTGGTGCTGGGGCGCCAGATTCAACACGCAGCCCAACTGCGCCAAGGTCACCGCATTCATCGAACGGCATGCACGACCGTTTGACCATTACGGTGACTCATCCACCACGCTCAGGGTCGAAACAAGGGAACGCTCACGTGGCAAGGAGCAACGATGGACAGTGCACTCAAGGTTCGAGCGACGGTGATCTGCCGTCGAGATGATGAAGTTCTGCTCGTCCGCAAGATGCAGAAGAAATGGAACCTTCCAGGGGGACGGGTCGAGCCTGACGAGGCGCCGCCGCAGGCGGCTCAACGCGAGCTGCTGGAGGAAATCGGACTGGAAGCGGACCAGCTCGATTTCGTCACCCAGCTTGAGCTGTTCGAAACCCTCCATCACATCTTCCATGCCCAGCTTCCCACGTCCCGGACTCCGCAGCCGCTCAACGAAATTGCTGAATGTCGCTGGTTCCGTCTGGACGCCCTGGACGACCAGGACTGCCACAAGGCCGTAAGGCACCTGTTCAAGGCTGTGCAGGTGCCTTGACCGCTGGCGGGAGCGCGATGTTCGAGGTTGGCAAGGCGAGCTTTCCGTCAACTACTGCTTCGTCTCGGGAAACAACGACTCGAATCGCGGCGTCGCCCGGGCCACGAAACCCTGCCCCTGGCGCATGATGAAATAGGCGGCGACGTCATGTTGCTGGGCGAAGGCATAGCCCTCGTCCGGGCCGAGCACCATCAACACCGTAGACAAGCCGTCGGCATGCAGCGCCGAAGGGTCGACCACCGTCACGGCCGCCAGCGCGTGCTTCACCGGCCTGCCGACACGTGGGTCGAAGGTGTGCGAATAGCGCTGGCCACCTTCCTCGAAATAGTTGCGGTAATCGCCGGAGGTGGAAACGCCGTAGCCATCCAGTGCAATGGCGCGCTCCACTTGCGGCTCGCTGCCGCCGGTCGGCACTTCCAAGGCGATGCGCCAGGGCGAACCATCCGGCTTGCGGCCAATTGCCTTGAGTTCGCCGGTGATCTCGACCAGATAGGACTGGATACCCAGGGCCGAAAGCCTGTCGCCGACCCGATCCACCGCATAGCCGGCGACCACGCTGTCGAAATCCAGTTGCGCCGCCACATCCTTGCACAGCTTGTCGCCCTCCAGGCGCAAGTGCTGGTGCCCTACCCGCGCCTGCTCCCGAGCCAGCGCACTCGCGTCCGGTACCTTCTCCCCCCGCGACTGCGGACCGAAGCCCCAGAGGTTCATCAAGGGCAGCACCGTCAGGTCGTAAGCCCCGCCACTCTCTCGGGACAGCACCTCACCGTACTCCAGCAAGCGACGCATATCGTCCGGCACGGCCTGACAGCCGCCGGCCGGTAGCTCGTTGAAGCGGGAAACCACGGAGTCGCCGCGCCAACCGGAGAACTGCTGGTCGAGCGCCCCGAGTATCGTCTCGACTTCGGCCTTTACGCGCTGCGCGTCGGGCGTTTGCGCGGTGGGTACGTACTGGATCGAATACGTGCTCCCCATGGTCGGCCCGGAAAGCTGCTCGATCCGTTCGCCGCAGCCATAGAGCAACGCCAACAGCATCACCAGCAGGCTTGCGCGCATCACTCGACACCTCTCTGTTCCGGCCGCCCCATCGCGGCCTGACACCGTTCCGACGCTCCCCCGTAGGATGGCAATTGGCCTACCGTTCATCCGGAAAAATGATCAAAAACTGAACAAAGCATTCTTTCGGTGCTCTTAGTCCCGTCAGTTATCGAGTGTCGCCCTCGCGATTCGCTCAATTTCCCGGAAGCAAAAAACCATCATGTGCAATAGCGCATTGGGATGTCTTTTGCCCCAAAAAATTGGAGGACAGAACATGTCTAGCCATTCGTTGCAGAGCGTCGAGCGCACGCAGAACCCCGTCCGCACCCAGCGTCAGCCGCAGCAGAAGCCCTTCTTGCGCCGCCTGCTGGCCATCGCCTCACCCTCACAGCGTAGCTGGCACGGCGGTCTCAAGCTCAGAGGCTACAAGCAATTATCCAACGCCACGCCGGTTGCCCTGATCGAAGTCGGAACCGAACAGCTGGCCATCCCGCTCGAGCGGGGTCGCCGCAGTGTCCAGGCCTGCGTTGAGCCGGGACAGCGTGTGCGCAAGGGCGAGGTGATCGGAATCGGCGATGACACCACCCCGTGGGTGCATGCCAGCACCTCCGGCATCGTGGAACGGATTGATCTCGCCTTCGCGGCCGACTCGGCCGAGCCGGTCATGTCCGTCATCCTGAACGCAGACGGTCTGGACGAGTGGATCGAACGCCCGGTGCTGGAGCTGCCGCAAACGCCGGAGGCGCTGGTCGAACGGGCATTGCAGATGGGCATCGTTGGCCTGGGTGGTGCGGGTTTCCCGACGGGCCTCAAGCTGGCCGGCGCCCAGCAGCCCGACCTGCTGCTGATCAACGGTGCCGAGTGCGAACCCTTCCTGACCTGCGATGACCGTCTCATGCGCGAACGTGCCGAGGCGCTGATCGAGGTCGCCGACTATCTCGCCACGCTGATGGGCGTAACGCTGACCCGCTTCGGTATCGAAACCAACAAGCCTGAGGCGATGGCCGCGTTACGTGCCGCCGCTCGCCAGGCGCGCACGCCGGTCGAGGTCTGTCCGCTGCCGGAGCGTTACCCGGCAGGGGGGCAGCCGTTGATGATCAAGAGCCTGAGTGGCCGCAATCTGGCGCCAGGGGCCCTGCCCGCCGAGATCGGCGTATTGGCGCTGAATGTCGCGACGCTCTATGCACTGGGACGAGCCGTCTTCCACGGCGAACCCCTTGTAAGGCGCGTGCTGACGCTGACCGGGGACTGCGAGCGCCCCGGGAATGTCCTGGTGCCGGTGGGTTACCCGGTCAGCGCACTGCGCGAGATTGCCGGCGCGACCGCCGAAGGCCAGTGGACCCAGGTCGGCGGCCCGATGATGGGACTGCCGCTGCCGGACCCCGCTGCCGTCATCAGCAAGACCAGCAGTTGCCTGATCTTCGGCGCCGAGCGCTACCTGCCGGAACCCCAACCCGCAGGCAGCTGCATTCGCTGCACGCGCTGCGTGGATGTCTGCCCGATGTCGCTCAGACCGCTGGATCTCTACGAGGCCGCGCAACGCCTCGACAAGATCAGCCTGCAGGAACTGCGCTTGGATGCCTGCATCGAATGCGGCAGCTGCAGCAGCACCTGTCCGAGCAATATCCCGCTGCGCGAAACCTTCCGCCAGAGCAAGACGGAGCTGCGCGCATGAGCCTGATACGCCGTCCTACCCCGCACAAACTCCGCACGGTGATGCTGCTGGTCAGCTTGTGCATCATGCCGGGCACCGTCCTGTACGCCTGGCAATTTGGCAGCGTGGTCTGGTTGCAGACCTTCTGGTGCGTGCTGCTCGCCCTGGGCTTCGAAGCCGGCCTGCTGCGCCTGCGCGGACAGAAGGTACGCGAGGGTTTGAGTGACCTGAGCTGGCTGGTGCTGGGCCTGATTCTGGCTCGGGCACTGCCGCTGCTGGTGCCGCTGTGGATGATCGCCGTGGCCAGTTTTGCCGCGCTCGCCCTGTGCAAGCACGGCAGCGGAGGCCTTGGTCGCAATCGCCTCAACCCCGCCATGGTTGGCCTGGGGATCATCGCGATCTGCTTCTACCAGCAGTTGTACCCCGCGCCCTCGAACTATGCCCCCTGGACCCTCACCCTGGACGCCAAGGCGGTTCTTCTGCAGCAGCTGCAGCTGGCGCCACGCCTTGACCTCGATGCGTTCGCCGGCGCCACGCAGTTGGCCAAGAACCAGTTCACCCTGATCACCCCCAACCTGTCGGGGTACGGCTATATCGCCGGCGGTTTGATACTGGCTCTCCTGCGGGTGATCCGAATCGAGATTCCGCTGGCGATGCTCGCCAGCACCGTGGTGCTGTGCCTGGCGGCCGGCCATACGCCACAGGAAGCCGTGTACAACCTCAGTCTCGGTGGCTACCTCTTCACCGCGTTTTTCATCGCCACCGATCCGGTCACCAGTCCCAATACACGTGGCGGTCGCATCCTCTTCGGCGTGGCCATTGGCGCGGTGACTGAATTGATTCGCGAATTCGGGCTTTATGCCGATGGTCTCTGCTTCGCCGTGCTGGCCGCCAACCTGCTGGTGCCGCAGATCGACCAGTTGGTGCTGCGCTTGCAGCGCCCCTGGTACCACGCGAAATCCTCACACGAAGCGCGCCCAGCGCCAGCCCAGTAGCATGTGGCGGACGGCGTTCCGCTGGAGCGGAGCGAAACCCATCGGCGATGGTCGATGGGTTTCGCGATGCCCATCGCATCACCAGGATGTTGGAGCGCCGATCCCGATCCCCGGACACGTCCCCTCCCGAACAACAGTCCCTCGGAAAAGCGCTACAACCGGGCCGGCAAACCGCCAAGGGCGGTCTGCCGGCCCACTCATTGCCTCAAGGCGAACTCGGCGCAAGCCGGCTCGCGTCGGGCACCGGGAACGGGAATCCAAGCACCGGGAACTTGCCGCGGACTCGGTTCTGGGCCTGACAGTTCTGGACGCAGGTGGTGGGTGGGAAGCCAACCTCGACCGAGTCTTCGCCCAGCACACCACCCATTCGCCCACCGCTGGCCACGCGCCACACCGAAACATTGCCGGATTGACTGATGCGGGTGGCGACCTGGGGACTGTCTCGCCCCACAAACCTGGGCGAAAGGTCATTGGCAAAATTGATCCGGGGCGTCACCGGAACCGGGTAGCACTGCGGAGTGAAGTCAGGCGGCGTGCAGATTGGCAGCGGCGGCGGGTTTCTGAAGTTCGGGTTGTCGAAGAAGAACACCCCGTCGGCCAGCACATGGGTGAAATCGGTGGTGGTGCCATCGGCACGCGCCGGCTCCATCTGGAAGATGCCGCCCTGGGCGCAGTCCTTTGCCTGGATCTTCATGCTCACGCCGGGGCCGTTCCTTTGCAGCAGAACGTCGGTGCCAGCAATCTCGACCGTCAGGTCGCTGTTCAGCGTCACCCCGACGAGATTGGGGGTCTTGCTGGCAAATATCGTGGTTGGAACACCGCCGGTCATGTCCAGCGGATTGGGTGCTCCCGTCATGGTGTAGTTGCGGACACCCAGCGTGGCCGCATCGACTTCGAAGGTTACGAACTTGCCTTGAACGAGGAAGCTGGCGCCCACCGAACTGGCGGGCACCACGGTTTCTGTTGGACCAGCGAGCGTCCCGCTCGGAAGCGACACGGAGAACCCGCCGCCTTCGCAGCCGGCATCTTTCGCGGCCTCGGCCTGCTGGCCAACTAGACCGAGGGAAAGCGCCAGGAACGCGGATAACGGAGCGGTGGTGCGAAGTGCCTTCAGGGGCGCGAAGGCGGTAACCGAGACCGATTGGGTGTTCATGACATCACCTCTTGCCGGTAGGGATGAGCAGTAACGACTACTTTCCTGGCCGCCCCCACTGGAGCGGCCGGCCAACCGGTGCGGTCATCTGTCCTCACCCTGAACTGCAACTGCGGTGTCCCGCACGATCCCTCTAGGCCAGTCAGCGCTGTGCGTGTGAAAATTTCACACGGGGAGTAACGGTAGCCCCGTGAGTCGGTGGGTCAACGACCATGTGTCGGACTATTGCGTACAGGAAGCGATAGCATTTGCCATCCAGACTCATCAGCTTGCTCGCAGGCGTTGGGATAGGCGACTCACGGGATGCCCGCTGAACGCACCCGCCAATCCGTCGAACCGACCGGCGGCATCGGCGATGCCAACCGCCAACCCGATTCCTCTGCTACCGGCTTGGTGCTAAATAGAACCCTCAGGAATTTCGCCAGCGCAGGTTTCACGTTCGGACCTGCGCGTCGTGCTTTTAAAGGAGGACGGTCATGAGAACCGGTTTTTTGAACAGTGATATCCCAGGGTCCAAGGTGCAGCCGGCGGTGACAGCATGATCGAAGTCACCGAGGTTTCCATCGCCGAACTGCGTGCCGCGCTCGAGTCCGGCCGCACCACCGCCGTTGAGCTTGTCCAGGCCTATCTCGCCAGGATCGATGCCTACGACGGCCCCGAAACGCCCACCGCCCTCAATGCGGTGGTGGTTCGCAACCCCGATGCGCTCAAGGAGGCGGAAGCTTCCGACGCCCGCCGCGCCCGAGGTGAAACCCTCGGTCCGCTGGATGGCATCCCCTATACCGCCAAGGACAGCTACCTGGTGAAGGGGCTCACCGCAGCCTCCGGGAGCCCGGCCTTCAAGGACCTGGTGGCCTATCGCGACGCCTTCACGGTTGAACGGCTTCGCGCGGCCGGTGCGATCTGCCTGGGCAAGACCAACATGCCACCCATGGCGAACGGCGGCATGCAACGCGGTGTCTACGGCCGCGCTGAAAGCCCGTACAACGCCAACTACCTCACCGCCCCCTTCGCCTCGGGTTCGTCCAACGGCGCCGGTACCGCAACCGCAGCCAGCTTCTCGGCCTTCGGCCTTGCCGAGGAAACCTGGTCGAGCGGCCGTGGCCCGGCCTCGAACAATGGCCTGTGCGCCTACACCCCGTCGCGCGGCGTCATCTCGGTACGCGGCAACTGGCCGCTGACGCCGACCATGGACGTAGTAGTTCCCTACGCCCGCACCATGGCGGACCTGCTCGAAGTGCTGGACGTGGTCGTGGCGGAAGACGCCGACAAGCGCGGCGACCTGTGGCGACTACAGCCCTGGGTGCCGATTCCCAGCGTCAACTCGGTGCGCCCGGTCTCCTACCTGGCGCTCGCCGTCACTGCCGATGCCCTGAAGGGCAAGCGTTTCGGCGCGCCGCGCATGTTCATCAACAAAGACCCGGAGATGGGTACCAGCGAAGCGCCGGGGATCGGCGGTCCGACTGGCCAGCGCATCGACACCCGCGCCTCCGTGATCGCGCTCTGGGAAGAGGCCCGCAAGGCGCTCGAAGCTGCCGGCGCGGAAGTGGTCGAGGTGGATTTCCCGCTGGTTTCCAATTGCGAGGGCGACCGTCCCGGCGCACCGACCGTGTTCAATCGCGGCATCGTTTCCAAGGAGTTCCTCCA
This sequence comes from Pseudomonas sp. LFM046, assembly GCF_000949385.2. NCBI lineage: Bacteria > Pseudomonadati > Pseudomonadota > Gammaproteobacteria > Pseudomonadales > Pseudomonadaceae > Pseudomonas > Pseudomonas sp. LFM046. The sequence continues at coordinate 3,331,132 of NZ_JYKO02000001.1, forward strand.
CGACGAACTGTGGGACCTGTCGGCCTGGGGCTTCGATGACTTCCTGCGCGCCAATGGTGATCCCAAGCTGAATCGCCTGGTGGATGTGGACGGTCCGCAGATCTTCCCCCACGACCCCGGCACCCTGCCGAACCGCGAGGGCGACCTGGTGGCCGGCATGGACGAGTACGTGCGGATGGCCGAGCGCGGCATCAAGCAGTGGGACCAGATCGCCACGCTGCCGGATGGCCTGCGCGGCCTCGAACTAACCCGCAAGCTCGACCTGGAAGACTGGATGGACACGCTCGGCCTTGATGCCGTGCTGTTCCCCACGGTCGCCGACGTCGGCCCGGCGGATGCGGACGTGAATCCGGAATCGGCCGACATTGCCTGGAGCAACGGCATCTGGGTCGCCAACGGCAACCTCGCCATCCGCCACCTGGGCGTCCCCACGGTCACCGTGCCGATGGGCGTGATGGCGGACATCGGCATGCCAGTCGGGCTGACGTTCGCTGGCCGTGCCTATGACGATTCGGCGCTGCTTCGCTTCGGCTCGGCATTCGAGTCGACGGGGTCGAAGCGGTTGAGCCCGCCGCGTACCCCCGCATTGCCACGCAGCTGAAGAAGCGGGCGGGATTGGGGCGGCAGAAGCCCCAATCCCGCCCAGTGTCTGCCGTCCCCCGTCGCGCCGGAACCCGTTTGCGGATGTGTCATGCGTAGCGGAGTTCACTGAAGTCGATGGCGACCAGCAGCTGTGTTTCGATCGCCCGATCCTGCTCGTCCCGTCTGTATGCCCGCCGTTTGCCAGGTATCCGCAGCCCATCGGCCTCGATGTATTCGTGCACGTACTGCGCAGCGGGCATTCCACCGCTGATGTCCACGCGATAGTCGTGCCGACGCAGCAGGAAGTCCTCGCCAAAGAAAAAATCCTGCACTGGACTATGCGTAGCCACGCCTTCCGGAAAGTGCACCCGCAACCGACGCCAGGCCTGGTTGCCCTCTTCCCAGGGTGCAATCTCCTCGGTCCTGACACCGGGCAAGGTGAACAGAAATGGCATGGTCATGTAGGACCAGAGCGCATAGCCATTGAAATACGCCCGTTGAAGCGGGTCCCAGGGCGTCATTTCCCCGTGGTCATGGAAGGACTCCCGCGGGTTTGATCGCTCAGCCAGCACCTGCCCGTCGGTGGTTTCGATGGCGATTCGATCGGGGGTGTAAGCCGTGCGCCGGTCCGGCCCGCCGAACGGCATCACCGACGCCCTCTGCTCATGCAGCCAGACGGTCATCTGCCGTGGCGTGCTGTCCTGCGTCAGGCCCTTCATGCCCCACAGCGAGCCGCTGGTCACGATACTGGCGCGGACGGTCGAGAACCTGTTCCAGCGTTCCAGTCCGCCGTGGGCGATCAATACCTGTTGCAGCAGATCGCGGTTCTGTTCACTCATGCGGGTGATCCTCCTGGGCCGATTGGGATGCCGCTCGTTTGTTGCCAAGCGGAGTCAGCTGGAAACAGACGCCACTTTGACCCCGGAGGTTTTCGGTGGCGGCATTGGTATGGACGGCGACGCCGGCCAATGAGAAGGCGATGGACGTCAGCAGGCTCTTCAGGGTTTTCATGGCATTCATCCCGGTCTGGTTACACGCAGCAGGCATGACCGTCACCCTCGAATCCGAGCCGTCACGGCCATCGGTGGCGATCCCGCTCAGTCTCGAATGCCAAGGTGCCGTCCCTGTGTCTGCGGATGGCCGTTATGTATGCCTTTGTAAGCAGCCGCCTTGAGATACAGACGGGTACAAATACACCCTGATCAGGCACCCCGCCCTACTCCGCCGTCTGCAGCTGGGGATTCCACGCCACCTCCCAGAGGTGCTGGTCCGGGTCCTTGAAGTAGCCGGCGTACCCGCCCCAGAAGGTCTCCTGCGCCGGCTTGACGATGACGCCCCCCGCCGCGCCGGCCTCCGCCATGACCGCATCGACCTCCTCCCTGGACGCCACGTTGTGGGCGAGGCAGAAGTCCGTCGAGCTGGGGGCGCCGCTCGGCAGGCCGGAATCGTCGGCCAGGCTGGCCCTCGGCCACAGCGCCAGTTGCAGCCCGGCCTGGAGTTCGAAAAAGGCCACGGCCCCGTTTTCGAACTCGGTGCCCACTATGCCCTGGGTCGGCAGACCGAGGCCGTCGCGATAGAAACGCACGGCCCTTTCCAGGTCGTCGACCCCCAGGGTGATCAGGGTTATCCGGGGTTTCATGTCAGTGCCTCCCTTGTCCTGCAGTGGCCGGTTCCGGCCCGGTGAATGCGTCCTCAGCCCACCACGCCACGCACATCCCGACGCACCGCCTGGGGCGGAACACCGAAGCCCCGGATGAAGGCTTCGCGCATGTGGCGCCGGTCGCGGAAGCCGGTTTCCCTGGCGATCATGTCCAGGGAGTGGCGACTCTGCTCGATCATCAGCCGCGCGGCTTCCAGGCGTAGACCTTCGATGGCCTTGGCCGGGGACTGCCCGGTTTCCGCAGTGAAGACACGAGTGAACTGGCGTGGGCTCAAGTGCGCGGTGTCCGCCAGTTCCTCGACGCTGAGGGGGCGTGCGAGGTTCCGACGCGCGTAGTTCAGCGCGTTCTGGATGCGGTCCGATTTGGGCGCGAGGTCGAGCATCTCCGAATGCTGCGATTGCCCGCCCGAGCGGCGCTGGTGCATCACCAGGTTGTGCGCCACCGAGCGCGCCACTTCGGCGCCCAAGTCCTTCTCCACCATGCCGAGGGCCAGGTCGAGCCCGGCTGTCATGCCGGCGGACGTCCAGATCGGGCCGTCGACGATGTAGATGCGGTCATCGTCGACAGCGATGTCCGGATAGCGCTTCTGCATGTCCGCGGCGAAGGCCCAGTGGGTGGTGGCGCGACGCCCGGCGAGCACGCCCGCCGCCGCCAGGATGAAACCGCCCGTGCAGATTCCGGCGGTTCGGCGCGCCTGGCCTCCGGCCCGCCGCACGAAGTCGAGGACGGCTGCCTGTGGCTCTTTCGTCAGTGGGTCGTTGACCCCGGAAATCATCCAGGTGTCCGCCAGGCCGGGCGTGTCGAGCCGGCGCGTGTCGATGGAGAGCCCCAGCGAGGACCGCACCAGGCCGCCCTCCGGGGAGAAATTCTCGATGCTGTAGAAGGGTTCCTTCGCGACAAGATTGGCGAACTCGAACACCGACTGCGTCGCCACGGAAAGCATCTGGAACCCATCCGTCAGCAAATAACCGATGCGGTGCATGCTGTTACCCTCCAATGTCCTGAAAAACCACCCTAAACGTCATTCAGGACATCGTCAAATCGGCGCACCATGCTTCCCAGGCCCCCCAACCTCGGAGAAGCACCATGTCTCAAGCCCATCTCGGTACCGCCCTCATTACCGGCGCCTCGTCCGGCATCGGCGCCATCTACGCCGACCGTCTGGCCCGCCGTGGCTACGACCTCATCCTGGTGGCACGCAATCGCCAACGCCTGAATGAACTGGCCACCCGCATCACTCGGGACACCCAACGCGCGGTCGAGGTCATCGAAGCCGACCTGGGGGATCACGAGGCACTGGCCAGGGTCGAGGCGAAGCTGAAGGAGGACGCAAGCATCACCCTATTGGTGAACAACGCCGGGGTTGGCACCCATACCCCGTTGCTGGACAGCGACGTGCAGGAGATGGCGAGGATGATCGACCTCAACGTCACCGCCCTCACCCGCCTGACCTATGCCGCCGCGCCCGGATTCGTCGCCCGTGGCGCCGGTGCGATCATCAACATCTCGTCGATCGTCAGTATCGCGCCGGAGATCCTCAATGGCGTCTATGGCGGCAGCAAGGCCTTTGTCACCGCCTTCAGCTTGTCGCTGCACCACGAACTGGCCAGCAAGGGCATTCGCGTCCAGGCCGTCCTGCCGGGCGCCACTGCCACTGACTTCTGGGCAACTGGCGGCCTGCCATTGGAGCATCTGGACCCGGGCATCGTGATGTCGGCGGACGACCTGGTCGATGCGGCGCTGATCGACTTCGACCGAGGCGAACTGATCTCCCTTCCGGCGCTGCAGGACTTCGAACAATGGAAAACCTTCGAGGCCCAACGTCGCGCCCTGTCCTCCCAGTTGTCCACCAACCAGCCGGCGCCGCGCTATCGAGCAAACGCCTGAAGCCCCGTACCGACTACGGCACTTGGCCAATCGTAGGGTGCGCTGTGCGCACCAATGACGAGGTCAGCACCGCGCGGCACCCAAACACCGGTGCGCGCGGCACACCCTACACATCGATGCCTTCGTTCGTCGGGGGCACTCGGCACCGTCAGGCGCCCCTGGCTTCCTTGCGCCGGCGGCTGGGGGCGGAGGTATTGAGGGCCGCGGCGGCGAGAATGAGCGCCTTCAACGCCGCTTCATCAAGGCGCTCGCCTTCACGGATATCGATGGCACGCCGGGTATTGCCTTCGAGGCTGGAGTTGAACAGGCCCGAAGGGTCTTCCAGCGAGGCGCCCTTGGCGAAGGTCAACTTCACGACCTGCTTGTAGGTTTCTCCGGTGCAGATGATGCCGGCGTGGGACCACACCGGAACGCTCCACTTCCATTCCTCGACCACATCGGGGTCGGCCTGCCTGATGAGCGCGCGGGCCCAGGCGAGGGTTTCTCCGCGCCAATCACCCAACGCTGCAATTCGTGCATCGATCAATTGAGCGGCAGAACCTGCGTCCTCTGCTGCCGACGAGCCGGCCTTCTCCTGCTTCATGATGGTTACCGTCTGCTTCGGAATGAAGTGCTCAAGTATTGTTCACGGGCAACACCCCTGCCAGCAGACCGGGCCACGAGCGGGCCGATGCCCCGAGCCGTTTCCTCCTGCTGCGCCGCTCAGTACTTGATATCCCGGGCTCTCTCCCGCCCTTGCTGCTTCGTTTGCCGTTTGTCCTGCCGGCATTCGGCGTTGTACTGCTGGTCTGCGGCGCGGCAGTCCTGCTTGATCTGGCGGGCATCCTGACGGGTTTCCTGACGGACATCCCGCGCGGCGCGGCGCTGCTGGGCCTGTTCCGTAGCCCAGGTAGAGCCTGCCGAGGCCGCCAGGAACAGGGCAGTGACCCAGGTAACGATCCGAAAACGTGTCATGGCCTGACCTCCTGCTGCCAACGCATCGTAAATCTTCAGTACAGCCGATTTTCCCGCGCCTTGCTGCGAGGTCGATATTCGTACCAGCCCTGCCCTGTCCAGCGGCGCCGGATTCCATTGCGCCATCACAAAATCTTCACAGGGGCCTGACAGTGATTTCACATCCGCCCCCCTAGTCTGACGCCCAGTTTCCGGTACTCCATCCGAATCAACGGAGTCGTTCATGCGTCGCTTCAAACTTCTCACAGGCCGGGTCCTTGGCCTGTTGTTCGGCAGCCTGCTGGCGGTCACCGCCCAAGCACAGCCCCGGGTGGTGGGCTGGGTGGAAGACGCTCTGCTGTTGCCCGAGAAGGTCATGGTCAAGGCCAAAATGGATACCGGTGCACTAACCTCCTCCCTGGACGCCAAGGACATCGAGCCGTTCAACCGCGATGGCAGGAAATGGGTTCGCTTCACGGTGGAGCTGACCGATGCCAAGTCTGGAGAGAGCGTGATCAGCGAGTTCGAGCGGCCGGTGGTGCGCAACGTGAAGGTGCGCGGTGCCGGCGGCGTGGATCACCGCCCGGTGGTGCAGATGTCCATCTGCATCGGTGACCAGCGCTACGACGAGGAATTCTCCCTGCGCAACCGCGGCAAGATGATCTACCCGGTGCTGATCGGCCGTCGCACCCTCGAACACCTGGGGGCAGTCGACGTCTCGCGCACCTTCACCCTCAAACCGAAGTGCAGCGCATAGGGCTGGCCCGAACGTACGCGCGGCGACTTGCAGGCGCTGAGGAACTGGGGAAACCAGGACCGTGCAGGCGAAGAAGAATGGCCAACGAGCTAAACAATAAAGCGGCATGACCCGCCGGAACGCTTGCACAAGGAATCGACACGATGTTGGGGGGAGCGAATTCGATGGCTGCACCGCACGGAAGCGCTGGACACCAGGATCGCACCTGGCTGCTGCTGGCCATTACCCTGCTTGCCCTGCTGACCCTGGTGGGCATTCACACCCGACCGCTCACCCCCATCGACGAGACCCGCTACATCGGCGTCGCCTGGGAAATGTGGCTGCGCGGCGAGTTCCTGGTCCCGATCAAGAACGGTCTCCCCTACAGCGACAAGCCGCCCCTGCTGATGTGGCTGTACCAGGCGGGCTGGACGCTGTTCGGCGTCAATGAATGGTGGCCCCGCCTGGTGTCGCCGCTGTTCTCCGCCGCCAGCCTGCTGCTGGCCTGGGGCCTGGCGCGGCGGCTCTGGCCCGCTCAGTCCGGTGTCGGCGGTACGACGGCGCTGGTGCTCAGCAGTTGCCTGCTGTGGATCGCCTTCTCCACCTCGGCCATGTTCGACGTCCTGCTGGCCTTCTTCACCCTGTTGGGCATGCATGGAACCCTGAGCGCCGCCCAGGGAGACCGGAAGGGCTTTCTCCTGCTCGGCCTGGCCATCGGCCTGGGGGTGCTGGCCAAGGGACCGGTGATCCTGCTGCATACCTTGCCGGTGGCGCTGCTCGCGTTCTGGTGGCAGCCCGCATTGACCCGGCACCGCTGGCTCGCCGGTGTCGCCCTGGCAGCCCTGTTCGGCGCGGCCATCGCCCTGGCCTGGGCCATTCCGGCCGGTCTCAGCGGCGGCGAGTCGTACCGGCACGCGATCTTCTGGGGGCAGACCGCCGAGCGCATGGTCCAGTCCTTCGCTCACCGCCGGCCGTTCTGGTGGTACCTGCCAACCCTGCCCTTCCTGCTCTTTCCATGGCTGCTCTGGCCCGCCGTGTGGCGTGGCAGTCGCCAGTTGCTGCGCGAGGGACTGGACCCGGGCACCCGCTTCTGCCTTGCCTGGCTGGTGCCGGTGCTGGTGGCGCTTTCCCTGATCAGCGGCAAGCAGGTCCATTACCTGATCCCGCTGTTCCCCGCCTTCGCCCTGCTGGTCGCTCGCGCCTTGGCGGGACGCACGCTGGCCGGTGTCTCCTGGTTGCCCGCCGCCGCTGCCGCCCTGGGTCTGGCGCTGGCAGTGCTGGCCCTGGGATGGGTCCCGCTGCCGAAGAAGGGACTGGCCGCTGCGCCGTCCCTGGTCCCCGCCCTGGCGTTGCTGGCCCTGGCGCCCGCCACCTGGTTCCTGGCCCGGCGCCGAGTCGCCTCGGTGCCAAGGCTGGCGGTGTTCGGCTCGCTGCTGGCGGCGCTGCTGCAACTCTCGCTCTCGGCGGCGTTCCGCGCTGACTTCGACATCGCCCCCCTGGCCGACGCCATACGGCAGGAACAGGCCGCCGGCCGTGTCGTCGCCAATAGCGGCTTCTATCACGACCAGTTCCAGTTCGCCGGCCGGCTGCGCCAGCCGCTGGCCGAGTTCACCGATGAGGCGCGCCTGGTGGAGTGGCTGAAAGCCAATCCGGGCGCCAGCACCGTCCTGTACTGGAAGGACGCCAACGCCCTGGCCGCAGAACCGGCCATTCCCCGCCAGGGTTACCGGGGAGGCGTCGCCGCCCTGGTGGACGCCCCGACCGCGCTGCGCCTGCTCGGGGCTCACGCCGACACGGCGGCCCCCTACCCGATCGCGGAAGTCCACCCGAAAAAGCCAGAAGAGGCGCAAGCCACCCCATGAGCATCACTCACCCCGCAACCACCCCAGGGATGCCGTCGATGGCCACGGAATCCGATCTGGACCGCTGGTACTGGAGCGTAGCCCTTGTCGCGCTGATGCTCCTGCTGTGTCTCTGGGGTAACGGCGATATCCCCTTCCTCAGCGTCAACGAAGCCCGGAGGGCGGTGACCGTTCGCGAGATGTTCGAGGCCGGCAACTGGATGATCCCGCGCATGAACGGGGACCTCTATCTGGCCAAGCCACCCCTCTTCTATTGGCTCGCGCTGCTGCCGGTAGAGCTGTCCGGCGGCGTTACCGAGTGGGCCATGCGCCTGCCCTCGGCGCTCTTCGCCGTGGCGCTGCTGGCCAGCACCTATGTGGCGGGTTCGCGTATCGGCGGCAGGAGCGTCGGCCTCTACGCCGCCCTGTTCCTCGCGGCCAATGCCGGCTTCAGCATCTTCGCCCGGCGGGCCGAAATCGAAATGACCCTGGCGGGGTTCTGCGTCCTTTCCTTGCTGGCCGCCTGGTTCTACCTGTTCCACGACCCGCGCCGGCGCTGGATTCTGCTCAGCTACACGCTCCTGGGCTGCGGCCTGCTGACCAAGGGCCCGGTCAGCCTGTTGCTGGTGACGGCGCCGCTCCTGGTGTTCGTGCTGCTCCAGCGCCACGGGCGAGGGAAGGCGCTGCTGTGCGACCCCCTCGGCTGGTTGATCGCCATCGCCATGGGCGTGTCCTGGTACTTGGCGGTGACCCTGCAGGAAGGCGTCGGCATCTGGCAGTCGATCTTCCAGCAGGACATCGTCAACAAGGTCAGCGGCAGCAACGGGGAACCCTGGTACGCCTACCTCGGCTACCTGGCCGGTGACTTCTTCCCCTTCTGGCTGATCCTCCTCGTGCGGCCCCGGCAACTCTGGGCGAGCATCAGGACCCACGGCGAGCTGAAGCTGATGGCCTGTGCCGTGCTCGTCCCGCTGCTGGTCTTCTCGGCATTCAATGACAAGCACGCGAAGTACCTGCTGCCAATCTACCCGGCGCTCGCGCTGGTCCTGGCATGGCACTGGGTGGCACTGATGGGCGCCTGGCAGGGCTGGAAGCGCCGCGTGCAGGTGTGGCTGCCGCCCTTTGCCCTGTTTTGCTTCGTCGCGTTCTTCACGATCCTGGAACCCCGCGTCTTCGCGTACCGGGTGCAGGCCCTGCCGGAAGTCAGCGAGGCAGTCCGTGCCCACCCGGATCAGCCCCTCTACAGCCTCGGCGAGCCGGACATGCGCCTGGTGTATTACGCCGGGCGCCCAGTCAAGCCGGTGTCGGAAGGCTCGATCCCGTCCATCGACAGCTCCGGGGCACAACTGTTTGTCACGGGCGCGATTCCAGCGTCCCTGCAGCCGCTGAAGTCATGCGTCGCCCGCCACTTCGAACCCTTCCTGAAGCATCGCAAGGAAGCCTGGTTGATCCAGCTGGGCGAAGGCTGCGGCCTCGACAAGGCCCCAGCCGCGACCACCGGTCAGACACCGCCGGAGGCCTGACCGGGATTTAGCGAAATTGTCACGTCTTGATGACGAATTTTTCATACCGCGCAGCCCACCATCGGCACATCTGATTACCCGATGGTGCCGAGAAACATGGTGCAGATTCCCGCAGTGGCAACCATGGCGCACGCCCTCCCCGCCCGTGGCATTTGCTCAGGAGAAACGGGGGGCTGCGCATGATCCGCGCTGGCCTCCTGCCCCTCCTCGCACAGTGCAAAAGCGTTCTCCTGTTGCTGCTGCGCAAACGCTACAAGCTGCTCCTCGTGGTGGCATCCCTCTATGCCACCGCCGTGGCTGCCCATGAGGTGCTGTTCGAGCGGTTGATTCCGGACCTGGGACGCGCAGACCAGTCGGCGCGCGAGAAGCTGCTCGAGCACTGGCGGCATGGCGACCTGGTGGTGCTGGTGCGCCACGTCGAACGGTGTGACCATGCCGACGCCCCCTGTCTGAACAGCGCCGATGGCATCACCGAGCGCGCGGCTCCGGTCGCAGCCCAGTTGGGCAGCAACTTCAGGTCCCTGGGCCTCCAGGCGACGGACATCTACACCAGCCCCTTGACCCGCGCCGTGCAGACCTCGACCTACATGTTCGATTCGCCGGTGCCGGCCGGCGAGTGGCTGGTCAACTGCAAGGATGACTTCCGCGAGCAGATCGCCCAGCACAAGAAGCCGCACCGGAACCTGGTCCTGGTCACCCATAGCGAGTGCGTGAACTACCTCCAGGCCAGCCTCGGGCTCCCGTCGTACCGGACACCGTCCTACGGCGCCTCGCTGTTCCTGCACCTCGCCGATTCCCAGGGTGAGCCCAGCGTGATCGGCTCGCTGAACGCATCATCCTGGGAAGACATTTCGCCGCCGTCGAGCGTGTCCCGCTAGTCCCCGGCAAGCGCAGGACACGGACTGTCACCGGCCTGCCACGGAGACGCCCTAGCATCGAGGGCACACCCTTCCCGAGGCCAGATGACGCCCTGATCCAGCGCATCCATCGCGAGCTGATCGACCACAGCGACGAAGAGCTTGAACTGGAGCTGGCGGAGGATGCCGAGAACCTCGACGAGCTGTTCGACGAGAACACCCCCGGATAGCCCGGAAAAAGCCGCCCGCCGAAGTTACTTCCGCGAGCTGTTCCGCCTCCAGGGCGAACTGGTGAAGCTGCAGAGCTGGGTGGTCAAGACCGGCCACAAGGTGGTCATCCTCTTCGAAGGCCGCGACGCCGCCGGCAAGGGTGGCGTCATCAAACGCATCACCCAGCGCCTCAATCCCCGCGTATGCCGCGTGGCCGCTCTGCCCGCGCCGAACGACCGCGCGCCTGAACCGCATCCATCACCTGCTCAGCCAGATCCCCTACGAGGATGTGGAACTTCCCCTGGTCGAGCTGCCGCAGCGCATGCATCACAAGGATTACCTGCGCGCGCCGACTCCCGCCGACCTGATGGTGCCCGAGGTCTACTGACCCGCCTCGTTCGCCCCTTCCGTCGACGGAGCCAGCCTTGCGGCGATCACCGCAAGGCCGGCGCGGTCCCCCTCAACCCAGCAGGTTGCTCAGCGGCACGGAAACCGTCGGTAGCGCCGGGGTGAACCGGTGACGCGTGGTCTTGTAGGGGAACAGCTCCCCACGGGCGATGGTCCGGTAGATGTGCGCGATCTCGAATGAATCCCCGCTGGTCCAGTGGTGCACCCGCACGCGCGGGTCACCGTACTCCAGCAGGATGCACGGGACCCGCGTCAGGCCCAGCCGTCTGGCCGCGCTCAGGCGGTGATTGCCGTCCATGACGATCCCCTGGGACCTTTCCACGACTATCGGCTCCAGCCAGTGGCCCTTGCGGGCGATCGCATCGCACAGCTGCAGGACGTTCTGCACATCCACCTGCTCCGACTGGCGAATGCAGGTAACCGCTTTGAGCGCGACCTCGTAACCGTCGCGATGCTCGAATACTTCATCCTTTGGCGCGTTGAAGCCGTCCACGGGTGATCTCCTGTTCTGCGTAGAGTGTTCGCCAGATGAGCGCCGGTTCCCGGCATCAGCGACCGTAGACATTGGCGACCGCCAGCATCCGCTGGGCCTGCTCGATAAGGGGCAGGTCCACCATCTCGCCATCCACCTTGACCGCGTGACTGCCCCGCGAGGCCGCTTGCATCACCCGGCCCGCCCAGGCCAGTTGCCCCTGGTCCGGCAGGAAGGCGGCCTGCACGGCGTCCACCTGCAGCGGATGGATGCAGAGCTTGGCGGTGAAGCCCAGCGCCCGCGCGTACCGTGCGTCATCGCCGACCACGGCGATGTCTTCGATCGCGGGGGTGACGGCGTCAATCGGGGCCGGCAGCCCCGCGGTACGGGACGCGACCACGATTCGGCTGCGGGCCAGGAGGAAGGCATCGCGAAACTGGTTGCAGTTGATATCCAGGGAGAAATCCAGGGAGCCGAAGGCCAGGCGAGCGATTCCAGGGATGGCGGAAAGGGCCTCGACGTTCTGCAGGCCCGTGGCCGTCTCGATGATGGCCACGATCTTCGCCTTGGGGTTCCACGCACGCAGCCGCTCCACGGCTTGGGCCGTCTCGCTCGGGTTCTCGGCTTTCGGCAGGAAGATGCCGGCGCAGCGTTCCGGGTGGCGCAATTCGATCAGCCAGGCCAGGTCCTGCTTGAACAGCGGGCTGCCCACACTGTTCAGGCGGATGTAGCGGTCGCAGCGGGTGCTCGGCGTGCTCTCCTGCCACGCCTGGATGCCATCCCGCGCGGCAGCCTTGCTGTCGGGATGCACCGCGTCCTCGAGGTCCAGGATGATCGCATCAGGCGCGGCCTCCACGGCCTTGGCGAAGCGCTCCGGGTGGTTGCCGGGTACGAACAGGTAGGTGATGGGGTATTTCAGATCGACGTTGGGGCGGTTGTGGGTCATACGCTGGTCCTTAGCTGAGCTCAGTAAAGGGGATGATCAAAAGCCTCGCAGCCCCCTATCCCTGGAATGACGCACCAGGGATCGGGCTGCGTCCGTTGGGCCGGACGAGCTCCGGGCCACGGTTTCCATATCGCTGTTCATCGACGCATCACGGTTCGTTTCGGCGCTTCACCGGCGGCCGAAAAATTTCAGTCAATCTACTTGATAATCATTCGCAGTATCAATATTGTCTGCACCACACCAAGGCAACTTCCTACTCAACGGATCACCTGATGGGAGTTGCAATTCCTCCATGACATCAATTCGCACGAAGTTTGCTGGGCCGGACCCCATGACCAATGGCTGATTGCCATTAGTGCAAACCTGAAGGAATAGAACCATGCAAGAAAGTCTGGATGCACAGGACAACTCCCTGACCGGGAACTTCCCTTTCCCGTTCGAGCGAAACAGCCGCTCCACTTAGCCCGATTCAATATCCGCCCAAGACACTGACATTTGACTCAAATGCCACGCCTAGTCGCGCCCGCCATTTGAGATCAGGACCTTTCTGCATCAGGAAATACATCATGTCGAAGATTGTTTCCGTGTCTTCAACCGATCACTTCGTTGCCTATAAGTCAGATTGGTTGCAGCCCTTGATCGACCCGATTGTCGGGCAGCTGATTCATGAAAAACCCCGGAAGCTGATCGAACTGGTCGAGGAACACGGTTCGCCGCTGAACATCGTCTGGCCCCATGCACTGGCCGCCAACGTCCTGGCCATGCGCCAGGTCCTGAATGCTCGAAGGGTCCGCCACCAGATCTTCTACGGCGCCAAGGCCAACAAATCGAAAGCCCTGGTGAGGGCGGCGGTCAGCGCGGGCATCGGCGTGGACGTTTCGAGCATCCATGAGTTCCAGGATGCGCGCCGCGCCGGGGCGAAAGCCGAGCAGCTGTGCGCAACGGGCCCGGCCAAGACCACCGCCTTCCACGAAGCGCTGCTCCTCGATGGCGCCCTGATTTCCGTCGATTCCCTGGAGGAGTTCGCCCATCTGGAATCGACGGCGACGCGCCTGGGCGCTGCCGGAAAAGCCCGCGTGCTGCTGCGCTATCGCCCGATATTCTGCGACTCCAGCCGCTTCGGCATGGATGCCGTGGACCTGCTGCAATGCCTGCAGCGCCTGGCACAGATCCCCGGGCTGCTCCAGTTCGAAGGCTTCCACTTCCACCTGAGCGGCTATGCCTTCGGAGATCGCGCTCGCGCCCTGGCCGAGCTGGCGCCCCACATCGAAGCCGCCCGCGAGATGGGCCTCGCTCCCCGCATGGTGGATATCGGTGGCGGACTGCCCATGCAGTATGTCGACCCGGCGTCCTACGCGGCATTCCTGCGTTCACACAACAGCGCCAGCGACTATCGCAACCACAAGGTGCCCGTCTCTTTCTATCCCTACGGCGGCCACCTCACTGCCGCAGAGTGGCTGGAACAACTGCTGGATTCGGCCTGTGTGGACGGCTTATCCATCGCCGACTACCTCGAGCAACAGGACTTGATACTGGCACTGGAGCCGGGCCGCAGCCTGGTGGACCAGGCCGCCCTGTCCATCTTCCGCATTACCCGCACGAAGCAACTGGCCAATAACAGGACGGTTCTATTTGCCGAAGGCAGCAGCTTCAGCGCCTGCGAAACCTGGTTCAACTCGGAATTTCTGATCGACCCGATTCATATATCGGCCACGTGCACGGACAGCACACGTTGCGCACCCACTCAAGCCTATATCGCCGGACACAGCTGTCTGGATGACGACGTAATAACCAACCGCCTCATCAACTTTAGCGTTACTCCGAAACCGGGTGACCTATTGGTGTACGTCAATACCGCTGGCTATCAGATGGACTTATTGGAAAACGAATTCCATCGCCATCCCCTGCCAACTCGATTGACGGCAATTCGTAGTGCAGACGAAAGCATTGAGTTTTCACCTGATTATTGAAGGGAGCGTTTCAATGATAGTGAAGAAAGTTTCTGACCTGATCGGCAACACGCCGATGTTGAGCATTGCAGTTCCCGATACAAGTTCCAGGCTTTTGCTCAAGATCGAGAAGAACAATCCGGGCGGCAGTATCAAGGATCGAATGGCCCGCAACATGGTGCTGGCCGCGCTGAAATCCGGTCGGCTGAAACCGGGCGGCGTGGTCGTCGAATCGTCCTCCGGCAACACCGGGATCGGCCTCGCCATGGCCGCGGTGGAGTTCGGTCTGCGCTTCATCGCGGTGGTCGACCACCACGCTGCGCAGGACAAGATCGCGGTCATGCAGGCCCTCGGTGCGGAAATCCGCTACGTCGAAGGCACCTACCAGGAAGACGAAGTCGCGGTGGTCGAGCGCCAGCGCCTGGCCGCCGAACTGGCCAGCCAGTTGCCCGGCGCCGTGTTCATGAACCAGTCCGACAATGCGGCCAATCCCGGCGGCTATTCCGACTTCGTACGGGAAGTCATCAGCCAGGCCGGCGGCAGCATCGGCGCCTATGTCGGCTGCGTGGGCACGGGGGGATCGATGACGGGTATCGCTCGCGGCCTGAAGCTGCACAACCCGGACATCGTCACCGTGGCGGTCGAGCCAGCCGGCTCCATCGTGTTCGGCCAGCCGGGCCACCCCTACTACCAGTCCGGCACCGGCACGCCCAAGGGCGACACCGTTGGCCTGGTGCTGGACTACAGCTGCATCGACATGGGCCTGCAGGTCACCGACTCCCAGGCCTTCGAGACCGCCAGGTACATGGCCCGGAATGCCGCGCTGCTGGTCGGGGGCTCCACCGGCGGCGTCATCTACAAGGCACTGGAACTGATCCACGAAGGTGTCATCGGCGGCAACGTCGTGGTGCCGGTGGCCGACGGCGGCGAAAAGTACCTGCACACGGTCTTCAGCGAAGACTGGCTGGATGAACGCAACCTGCTCGCGCCCGACATCTGGGATCAGTTGGACCAGTGGCTGGGCAAGGGCCACCTGCACGAGCACCACTCGATCCCGCTCCAACTGAGCGTCGCATGACCACCCGCGCAAGGAGTGAAAGTGAAATGGAGCCTTTGAAAGTCGCCATCTGCGGCGGAGGCAGGACGGGGCATCTCAATGCGGTCCTGTTCAAGCAGCTGGAGAACGTCCAGGTCTCGCTGCTGACCCGCAATCTGGACATCGTGGACCTGCACGCCCGGGATGCGCGCATCCAGGCCATCCAGCCTGACGGACCCGCGCTCAGCGCCCGCCTGGATGTCATCACCAACGATCCGGCCATTGCCCTGCGCGATGCGGACATCGTCCTCATCACCGTGCCCGCCCATGCCCGCCCCCGGCTGCTGCGGGAGATCGAGCCGCACCTGCCCAGCAACAAGCCGGTGCATGTTGGCGCCATCCCCGGCTTCTGCGGGTTCGACTGGCTGGCCGAAACCGTCCTGGCCGGGCATCCGAACGTGGTGATCTGGGGCATGAAGGACGTTCCCCATACCGCCTTCGATCTGAAGCCGGGCGTATCGATCCGCATGGGCGGCGCCAAGAGCCATCTGTATGTGGGGACCCATGCGCGGGAATCCGCAGCGTCGCGCCAACAACTGCTCGGCCTGCTGACTCGCCTCTACGAGTCCGAGGTCACCCTGCTGGACGATTACCTGGAGATCACCCTGACGCCGGGCAACCCGATCATGCACAGCTCGGTGATCTACGGGCTGGTCGGCCCCTACGGGCAATGGCACAACAGGATCTTTCCGCATCCGATGTGCTGGTGGACGGAGTGCTCCGAGCTCGGCGCCTACTTCCTGGAACGCATGGACCAGGAAAGCCAGCAGCTGTGCAACGTGATCAGCCGGGAACTGAAGGTCGACCTGTCCTCGGTGAAGTCCCTCAAGCAGGAAATCGTCGAGGCCTACGGCGAGCAGATTCGCGACCAGACCTCCATGCTCTCGATCCTGCGGACCAACCAGGCCTACAACTCGATCCTGGCACCCATGATCCCGGCAGGCGGCAACCGCCCCGGCTATGTCATCGACCGCGAAAGCCGCGCCTTCCATGAGGACGTCGCCTACGGCCTGGTGCTGCTGGTGGAGATGGCCAAGCGCTTCGGCCTGAAAGTCCCCTACATCGAAGAGGTCCTGCACTGGAGCGTTTCCTACATGCAGGGCCTGCGCGCCTCCGCGCTGGATTACTTCCCCAGCGCCTGGCCACAGGCGCGATGAGCGCGCGCCAGTTGCCCCCTCCCCCCTTTTCGAAAGAGCGATCAGACATCATGCAAGACCTCACCGCCGCCCTCGATTTCTCCCGTCGCAATGCGATGCGCCGCCTGGTTCGCTGCCTGTTCGTCGAAGGCATCCTGGACAAGACGAAGCTGACCTGGTCCGAGGATCAGCGTCAGGCCACATTCCCCCTCGACGACTCGGGCGCCGCACTCCGCTTCGAGCACTTCACCGCCAACCCCGCCGACACCCTGGATTGCGCGGGCGACGTGGTGCTTGTCTCGCCCGAGGGTGATCGCACGCCGATCACCACCCACCAGCAGATGCTCGACCTGCTGCGCAGCAGCTTCGATTTCTCGCCAACCGATGACGGGATCGAAGGCCTGAAGGCCGACATGGAGAACAGCATCACCAACGACGCCCACGCCCGTCTGTTCCGCACGGGCTGGAACGCCGAACTGGCGAATGCAACGGCTGCTGCCGGCCTCGGCAGCTTCACCGACTACCTGCGCAGGCACCTGAGCACCAAGGACGCCGCCATGCTGCTGGACCAGTGGGGTTCGCTGGAAGGCCATCCCTACTACCCGACCTGGAAGGCCCGCCCCGGCCTGCGCGACGACGAAGTGGAACGGCTCTCCCCCGAGTTCCACGCCCGTGTACCGCTGCGCATCGCAGCCTTGCGGGCCGACATGGCGAAGATGGAAAGCATGCCCCACGTGAAGGGCTACAACGCCTGGTTCGCCCGGCATTACCCCCTGCAGTGGAGCGAGTGGAAGGCAGGCCTGAACGCCAGGCAGCTGGATGAAAGAAACTGGCTTCCGCTGCCGATCCACGCCTGGCACCTGGAGGCTTACGTCAAGTCGACGTTCGCGGCGGAGATCGCGGACGGCCTGTTGATCACCGAGGGGCCGGACATCGAGACGCTTCCGACCATGTCCTACCGCACCATGATGCCGGCCCAGGCAGACACCGCGCCGCTGATCAAGCTGCCGATCGCGCTCTGGATGACCAGCGAACAACGCAGCCTGCAGGCGAAATCGATCCACATGGGGCCGCGCATCAGCCACGTCATCTCACAGATTCTCGATATCGAGGATGGCTTCAACGGCATGCTGGAAATCTTCCCCGAAGAAATCGGCGTTCGTTACAAGCATGCGGTGAAGCAGGACGACCACCCCGGCCGTCACCTCTCCGTGGTGTTTCGCGCCAGCCGGAAGGCCTTCGAACGCACCGACGGCTGCCTGCCGATCACCGTCGCCTCGCTGTTCACGCGCCTGCCCGGCAATGGCCGGCCGCTGTTCACCGACCTGATCGAGCGAGACGGCAGGAAGGCGACCCCCGCCGCCGTCGAGGCCTGGTTCCGGCAATACGCCCGGGTCATCACGCAGCCGGTGGTGGCGATCTTCCTGCTCTACGGCGTCGGACTGGAGGCCCACCAGCAGAACACCATGGTGCTGTTCGCCCCTGACGGCGAGGCGCGCAGCCTGCTGATCCGCGATTTTGGCGACGGCAGGACCTATGCTCCGCTGCTGGAGGCGCGTGGCTACACGCTCCAGCCCCATGTGCAGCCGGGCATCCTGCCCACCGTGTTCCGCGACGATATCGAACCGGTGCGGATGTTCGTGATCGACGCCTGCTTCTTCAGCCACCTGCACGAAGTGGCCCTGGCGCTGACCGGCGAATACGCCCTGGAAAACACCCGCATGTGGGAGGTGCTGCGGCAGGAAACCGAAGGGGCATTCGAGGCGGTGCGCAGCCGCGTCGACGCGAATCTCTGGGAGACAGAGCGCAAGGCCTTCCTGCAAGATCCCTGGCCCACCCGGTCGCTCCTGCGGATGCACATGCTCAAGTACGCCAACTATCGTCTGCAGCACACCGTCACCAACCCGCTCCACGCGTCCTGAGCAATCGAGGTCCTCCGATGTCCCACGCAGGTGTTGTTCAGGGTTCCCGCGTTCGCGTCCTGATCGTCCTACTGTTCACGATCCAGCTCGTTTCCATGGGCGCCATGGAGATGAGCGGGCCGTTCTGGCCCGTCCACCTGCGTGGGCTGACCGCCTCCGATTCGTTCTTCAGCTTCGCCAGCGTCGCGGTCTATGTCGGCCCGATGCTGGGGATCATCCTGACCAGCGCCTTCTGGGGCCGCATCGGCGACCGCCACGGCCACAAGTGGATGATGATCCGCGCGCTGGCGGGCCTGGCCCTGACCCAGTTCGCCCTGGCCTTCTCCAACGACATCTGGCAGATCCTGGTGCTGCGCTTCCTGCAGGGCGCGTTCGCCGGCTACATCGCACCGGCGCAGGCCTACGGGGTCAGCATCGAGGCACCGTCCCGGCGCGCGCGGCTGTTCGCCATCCTGCAGATTTCCACCAATGTCGGCTCGCTGCTGGGGGCCGTGGTCGGCGGGTTGATCCTCGACTTCGCCACCTTCTTCTGGATCAACATCGTCGCGGCCGTGCTGTGCGCCGTCTGCACGGTGGTGGCCGCCGTGGTGCTGCCCAACGTGCCGCCGGTGATCAAGGCACCACCCGCCGCCAACCAGGCCGGAACGCGCAGCCTCTGGCAGGATTCACCGCTGCTGCCGCTGCTGGCCATCATGGGCGTGATGCTGCTGGCACGCATGCTCCCGCAGACGTCGTTCTCCCTGTACGTCAGCACCCTCTTCGAGGTCAGCAATTCCGTGGTGGGCCTCTGCTATGGCCTGCTCGCACTGGGCTTCATCCTCTCGGCGGCGCCCTGGTCCAGGTACTTCGAAAAGCGCGGACAGCAGGAAACCCTGCAGCGCATGGTGTATGTCGTGGTCGGCTGCATCGCCCTCACCAGCCTCGCGGCCATCACTCGCAATCCGGTGGTCTTCGTCGGGGTCTACTTCGTCTGGGGCATGCTGCTGGGGGCGACGACCCCGGTGCTGATGGCGGTGATTTCCCGCACGGTCGACGCCTCCCGGCAGGGCTACGTCCTTGGCGTCGCCCAGAGCACGTCGCAGTTCGCCTCCATCGCCGGGATCGCCGTGGGCGGCCTGCTCAGCCAGGTCTACGGCCTGCAATACACCTACTATTTCGTTGCCGTCGCCTATGGAGTCGCCCTGGCCACCATCGTCGCGCTGCGCCACCGCCCGCCGCTACCGATGGTCAGCGGCGCGCCCCGCAGCGAGTGACCAGCGGCCCAATGGGCTCCACCCAGATCGAGGAATCCCATGTTGGACATCAACCGATTGCGCGCTGACACCCCGGGCGTCGAAGAGATCATCCACTTCAACAACGCGGGCGCCTCGCTGATGCCCGAGCCGGTGGTGGACGTGGTGATCGAGCATCTGCGGCTGGAAACCCGACTGGGCGGCTACGAGGCGGCCGCCCGGGCCGTAGCCGAACTCGAAGGGGTCTACCGCTCGGTGGCCCGTCTGATCAATGCGCGGGCGGAGGAGATCGCCATCGTCGAGAACGCGACCCGCGCCTGGGACATGGCGTTCTATTCGCTGCCATTGAAGTCCGGTGACGTGGTGCTGACCTCGACCACCGAATACGCCGGCAACTACATCCCCTACCTCCAGCTGCAACGCCAGCGCGGCATCGAGGTGCGGGTCATTCCCAATGACCCTCAGGGCCAGGTTTCCCTCGCCGCCCTGCGGCAGATGCTGAAGGACAAGCACACCGCCCTGATCTCACTGCCGCTGATTGCCACCAACGGCGGCCCGGTGCAGCCCGTCGAAGCCATCGGCGCCCTGGCGCGGGATGCCGGCGTGCTGTTCCTCCTCGATGCCTGCCAGGGCGCCGGACAGGTGCCGATCGACGTGCAGAAGATCGGCTGCCACATCCTCACCGCCACCAGCCGCAAGTACCTGCGCGGGCCTCGGGGCGTGGGCTTCCTCTATGTCGAGAACGACCTGTGCCAGACGCTCGAGCCGGCGTTCCTGGACCTGCATTCGGCCTCCTTGCTGACGCCGCAAACATTTGAAATCCGCCGCGACGCGCGGCGCTTCGAGAACTGGGAATGCAACGTCGCGGCCAAGCTGGGCTTCGGGGCGGCGGTGGACTATGCCCTCGCGGTGGGGATCGAGCCGATGTGGGCGCGGATCCAAGGCCTGGCGGACTACCTGCGCACCGGGCTCCAGCAGGTGAATGGCGCGTCCAATCGGGACCGGGGCGCGGTCCGCTCGGGAATCGTGTCCTTCACCCTGGACGGTCACGCCCCCCGGCAGATTCAGCAACACCTGGCAGCAGAAGCGCGGCGGATCAATGTCTCCATGTCCAGTGCCGGCTCGACCCTGCTGGACATGACCGAGCGCGGCTTGAACGCCGTCGTGCGGGCATCGGTTCACGCCTACAACACCGAAGCCGAAATCGATCTTCTGCTCGAAGCGCTCGACCGTATCGCCCGCACACGGGCCTGAACCACACGGAACAAATGCAGCGCTTGCAGGGAAGCTTCGCCGCAAATTATTATTGCGAATACTTCTCACTTGTAAAACCAAAGACGCCCATGAGCGATGCCCTCCCCGCTACCGAGAGTCAGCACCTGCGTGCCGTCGAGGCGTTGTACAGCGACCATCACGGCTGGCTGTACAACCGGCTCTACAGGAAGCTGGGCAACGCGCTCGATGCAGCCGACCTGGTCCACGACACCTTTGCGCGCATCCTGGCGTCCGGGGTCTCTGTCTTCCATGAGCCGCGCGCCTACCTGAACTGCGTGGCGCGGGGCATCCTCGTCAACTGGTGCCAGCGCCAGGCCCTGGAACGGGCCTACCTGAGCGCGCTGGAGAGCCTGCCCGAGGCTGAAGCGCCCTCCCCCGAACGGCGGCTGCTGGTGCTGGAAACGCTGCATGAGATCGATGCCATGCTCGACACCCTGCCGCCTCTGGTGAAGCGCGCGTTCCTGCTGTCGCAACTGGGCGGCAAGAAGTACGAGGACATCGCCGAAGAAATCGGCGTCTCCCTGATTACCGTCAAGCGCTACATGAAACAGGCATTTCTCCAGTGCCTGACGCTGGTGGAATGAATGGTCCAGAGCAGCCATGAGCAAGGCGATTCCACGCCGCTGGAGGAAGCGGCCGAATGGTTGATGCGCCTGAACGACAGCGACGTGACCGACGAAGAGCGCGGAGCCTGGGCGATCTGGCGCGAGAGCAGCCCCGAGCGCGCCCAGGCCTGGAGCCGCGCCGAATTGCTGATGGGCAAGATGGCCGGCCTGCCACCGGCGTTGGCCATGCCGGCGCTGGATCGCCCGGCAAGCCCCGACCGCCGTGCCGCCATCGCCAAGCTGGCGGTGATGCTGGCCCTGGTGCCGGCGGGGTGGAAACTTGCCCAGTGGCAGGGGTGGACCACTGACTATCACACCGCCGTCGGCGAGCGCCGCGAGATCACGCTGGCCGATGGCAGCCAGATCACCCTCAACACCGACTCCGCCATCGATGTGCGGTATGACGCCGGGCAGCGCTTCATCCGGCTGCTGCGTGGCGAAATCCTGGTACAGACCTCACCCGACAACCAAGTGCCACGGCGGCCCTTCCTTGTCGAGACGACCCAGGGCCGGATGGAGGCGTTGGGGACGCGCTTCACGGTCCGTGAAGGGACTGGCCGCACCCATCTCGCCGTACTGGAAGGCGCCGTCAGGGTCGAACCGGCCAGCGCCGGGCTGACGGCATCGCAGGTGGTGCACGCGGGCCAGCAGACCCGTTTCACTGCCCGGAACGCCGACCCCGTGAGCCCCGCCGACAAGAGCGCCGAAGCCTGGACCCAAGGCATGCTGAAAGCCGACAGGATGCGGCTCGCCGACTTCGCGGCCGAACTGGCCCGCTACCGCCACGGTTTCATCCGCTGCGAACCCGCCATCGCCGATCTGCGCGTCTCGGGTGTCTTTCCCGTCAATGACATCGAGCAGGCCCTGAACATGCTCGTGTCGACCTATCCGCTGGCGGCCACCGTTCGCATGAACGGCTACTGGATCCTCCTCTCCGCCCGCTAGCGGGCACCGCAAAAAAAATCCGTTCGCGGCTGATACTTTTTTTCCTCTCAACTGGCAAATGAGAGAGATACGCATTATTCACTAGCCAAAAGGACTTTTCTGACATGTTTGCTGCAAGTCGTTCCTGGGGTGAGCGCAAGTTGGCGTTGGCCATTCAAAGCGCAACGCTGACCGTTGCCTTGGCCGCAGTAAGCGCCAACGCCTGGGCGGTTGCGCCCGAGCAACTGGATGCCGTTGCCGTGAAGTCCTATGAGATTTCGGCCGGACCGCTGGGGAGCGCACTGTCGGACTTCGCGATGGACGCCGGCATCGCCCTGTCATTCGAGCCGGCCCTGACCGATGGCCGCTCCAGCCCAGGGCTGTCCGGCAGCTATTCCGCCCGCGAGGCCGCCGCACGCCTGCTGGCCGGCAGCGGACTGGAGCTGGTGGAACGCAGCGACGGCAGCTACACCCTCGCGCAAGGCGCAGGGGACGACGGCGACCTGACCCTGGCGGCCACCACCATCAACGCCAGCGGCGGCTACAAGGATTCACCGCCGGCGGCCTATGCGGGCGGCCAGGTCGCTCGCGGCGGCCGGCTCGGCATGCTGGGCAACAAGGACTTCATGGACACGCCCTTCAGCGTGACCAGCTACACCTCCAAGATGATGACCGACCAGCACGCCGTGACCGCAGCCGACGCCCTGGAGCGGGACCCGTCCGTGCGCTCCACGGGCCAGACAGGGGGCATCGTCGATTCCTTCTTCATTCGCGGCTTCCCGGTGGGCGAAGGCAACCTGGGCGAGTTGGCGTTCGACGGCGTCTACGGCGTCGCCCCCAACTACCGGGTCTTCACCGAATACGCCGAGCGCATCGAAGTGCTCAAGGGCCCGGGCGCCCTGCTCTACGGTATTTCGCCCAACAGCGGCGTCGGCGGTGTGATCAACATCGTGCCCAAGCGGCCGCTGGCGGAAGACCTGACCCGTTTCACCGCCACCTACGCCTCCGACACCCAGGTGGGCGGCCATGTCGACGTCAGTCGCCGCTTCGGTGACGAGCAGCAGTTCGGCGTGCGCGTGAATGGCAGCCTGCAGCAGGGCGACACCGCCGTGGACGACCAATGGCGCGGCGTGGGCATTGGCGCCATCGCCCTCGACTACCAGGGCGAGCGCCTGCGCCTGAACCTGGACCTGATCAGCCAGCGGGAAGAATTCGACGCGCCGTCGCGCCCCTTCTCCATCGCACCGGGCATCGATGTTCCGTCCGCCGCGAACGGCAGCACCAACGTCACCCAGGACTGGGGCTGGTCGGAAACCAACGAGCAGTCGGCACTACTGGGCGGCGAATATGACCTGTCCGATGCCGTGACCGTCTTCGCCCACGCCGGCGGCGGTCGTACCGATGTCGCGCGGCTATCGGACCAGCAGCCGCGCATCCTGAACGAAGCGGGCGACATCACCAGCACGCCGGGCTACTACAAGTTCAACGTGGACCGTTCGACCGCCGACGCCGGCGCTCGCGCCCGCTTCGATACCGGGCCGATCTATCACACCACCACGCTGATGGCGACCACGTACCAGGACGAGCTGTCCCGGGGCATCAACAGCGGCACCCCGATCAACTCGAACATCTATCACCCCAGCGACGCCCCCGAGCAGTTCATCAAGGCGCCCAAGGTATCCCGGGTGTCCGAGTCGGAACTGTCGGGCGTGGCCTTCGCCGACACCCTGTCGATGCTGGATGACCGCTTCCAGCTGACCCTGGGCCTGCGCCGGCAGGAGATCGAGTCGCGCAACTACAGCACCTCCGGCGCCGTCACCTCCCGCTATGAAGACAGCGCCACCACGCCCATGGTCGGTGTGCTGGTCAAGCCCTGGGAGAACGTGTCGCTCTACTACAACTACATCGAAGGCCTCAGCAAAGGCGATATCGCGCCGGCCACCGCCGCCAACGCGGGCGAGGCCTTTGCCCCTTACGAGACCCAGCAGCACGAGGTCGGCGTGAAGGTCGACTACGGCACCTTCTCCAGCACCGTCGCCGTGTTCCAGATCGAGAAGCCGAGCGGCGAGCTGGGTGCCGACAACGTGTTCTCGGTCCAGGCCGAACAGCGCAACCGTGGCGTGGAGCTGAGCTTGTTCGGCGAGGTCACGCCAGGCACCCGCCTGCTGGGCGGCGTCACCCTGCTCGACGGGGAACTGACCGACTCCGCCACCGTTGCCAACCGCGGCAATGACCCGGTGGGCGTGCCGGATGTGCAGGCCAACGTCTGGGCCGAATGGGACACCCCCTGGGCACAAGGGGTGACGCTGACCGGTGGCGCCATCTACACCAGCAGCCAGTTCGTCAACCAGGCCAACACCCAGGAGCTGGACGCCTGGACCCGCTTCGATGCCGGCGCGCGCTACAGCACCGTGATTGACGGTAAACCGACCACCTTCCGCGCCACGGTGCAGAACGTGTTCGATCGCGAGTACTGGTCCGGCGTCGCCTCCTACGGCGCGTTCTCCCAGGGCGCCCCGCGCACCCTGCAGTTGTCGGCCACGGTCGACTTCTGAGTCGCGACCCCCACGCACTGATCAGGACGGTCGGTATTTCCAACAGGCTTCGGTAGAGACACGTACATGGCAATTCAACGTCGATGGAACGCGGCTTCCCTTGTTCTCTTCTTTTTCGGGTTGCTGGGCGCAGCCGTACTGGCGGCCCTGCCAGGATTCGTGCTCGCCGAGGGTGCGGCGCCGGTCAGGACGACCGTCACCGACCTGCTGGGGCGCAAGGTCCAGGTTCAGGTGCCGGTTCGGCGCGTGATCCTGGGCGAGGGGCGGCAGCTGTACCTGGTGGCCGCCCTGGACACCGAGAATCCCCTGCAACGCATCGTCGGCTGGCGCAAGGACCTGATCCAGTCCGACCCTGATACCTACGGCGCCTACCTGCGCAAATTCCCGAAGATCGCCGAGATTCCCACCTTCGGCGGCTTCGAGGACGGCACCTTCGACATCGAGCAGGCCATCTCGCAGCAGCCGGATGTCATCATCCTCAACATCGAGGCGCAGCATGCGACGGAGGATGCTCGCTACATCGAGAAGCTCGATGCCCTGGGCATTCCCGTCGTCTACATCGACTTCCGTAATGACCCGATCCAGAACACCGAGCCCTCGATGCGCCTCTTCGGCCAGTTGTTCGGCAAGGAGCAGCGCGCCGAGGACTTCATCACCTTCCGCGCGCAGCAGATCGCGCGGGTGACCGACGTCATCGCGGCGAAACAGCCACAACGGCCGAAGGTCTTCATCGAGCGCATCGGCGGCTACACCCAGGATTGCTGCCTGAGTTTCGGGAACGAGAATTTCGGCAAGTTCGTCGAGATGGCCGGTGGCGACAACATCGCCAAGGGCATCATCCCGTCCACCTTCGGCCAGCTGAACCCCGAGCAGGTCATCGTCGCCAACCCCGACCAGGTGGTGGTGACCAGCGCCAACTGGGAGGCCTTCGCACCGGGCGGCACCTGGGTCGGCGTCGGCCCCGGCGCCGACCTCGATGAGGCGCGGCGCAAGCTCCAGCCCTATACGCAGCGCCCCGCCTACGCCGGGATCAAGGCGCAGGAGCACCACGCGTTCCACGCCATCTGGCACCAGTTCTACAACAGCCCCTACCAGTTCGCGGCCATCCAGCAACTGGCCAAGTGGTTCCACCCGACCCTGTTCGCGGACCTGGACGCCGACGCCACCCTGCGGGAATTGCATGAGCGCTTCCTGCCGGTGGCCTATGAGCCGGGTTACTTCGTGAGCCTGAACCCGGGGAGCCCGCAATGAATCCCGTTGGAATCCAGGCGGCCGGGCAGCGCCACACCTACCGCTCCCTGGTGCTGCGCAAGCGCCTGACGCTGGGCGGCTTCGTCGCCTTGCTGCTGTTGAGCGTCCTCCTCGACCTGGCCCTGGGGCCGGCGAAATACAGCCTCGGCGAGGTGCTGCAGGCCCTCCTCTCCCCCGACAGCGTGCCCGCCCAACTGCGGGTGGTGATGTGGGATATCCGCCTGCCGGTGGCGCTGATGGCGGTCGCCGTCGGAGCCGCATTGTCACTGGCCGGCGCACAGATGCAGACCATCCTGAACAACCCGCTGGCGAGCCCCTTCACCCTCGGCATCTCGGCGGCGGCCAGCTTCGGCGCGGCTTTGGGGCTGGCCTTCGGCGTGGCGCTGTTCCCGGCAATCGCGCACTACATGGTGCCGATCAATGCCTTCATCATGGCCATGCTGTCGGCCGGGTTGATCCATCTGCTGAGCATGCGCCGCGGCGTCACGGCGGAAACGGTGGTCCTGCTGGGCATCGCCCTGGTGTTCACCTTCAACTCGCTCCTGGCCCTGGTGCAGTACTTCGCCACGGAACAGGCCGTCGCCGCCGTGGTGTTCTGGACCATGGGCAGCCTCACCAAGGCCACCTGGCCGAAGCTCGGGATCATCTGCGTGGTGATTCTCGTGGTGCTGCCCATCTTCGCCAAACGCGCCTGGGCCATGACGGCCCTGCGGCTCGGCGACGACAAGGCCGCCAGCTTCGGGGTCAACGTCCAGCAGCTGCGCTTCCAGACACTGATCATGGTCAGCCTGCTGGCGTCCCTTCCGGTGGCCTTCGTCGGCACCATCGGTTTCGTCGGCCTGGTCGGCCCGCACATTGCGCGGATGCTCATTGGCGAAGACCAGCGCTTCTTTCTGCCAGCGTCCGTGCTGACGGGGGCGCTGATTCTCTCGGTCAGTTCGGTGGTCAGCAAAACGCTGATTCCGGGCGCGATCTTCCCGATCGGCGTGGTGACCTCGCTCATTGGCGTGCCGTTCTTCATTTCCCTGATCCTGGGCGGGAAGAAGCACTCATGGTGAAGCTGCGCCTGGAGAATGTCGGGGCCCGCTATGGGAACCGCGAAATCATTTCCGCCATCAGCACGGCCGACTTCACGGGGGGCCAGGTGGTGGCCGTGATCGGCCCCAACGCGGCGGGCAAATCCACGCTGTTCAAGCGCATTGCCGGGCTGATCGACGGCCCCGGCCGCGTCGTGCTGGAGGACTCGAAGAAGGGCCAACGGGGCGTCTGCTACATGCCCCAGAACAGCAACGCCAGCGCACGCCTGACGGTCTACGAATCGGTTCTGCTGGCCAGCAAACAGGCGACACCCAGTTGGGTGGTGCATGACGCCGAGCTTGGACTGATCGATGAAGTCCTCCACTCGCTGGGCATCACCGACCTCGCCTTCCGCAACCTCGGCGAGCTGAGCGGCGGCCAGCAGCAGTTGGTGTCCATCGCGCAGACCCTGGTCCGCGAGCCGGAAATACTGCTCATGGACGAACCGACCAGCGCGCTGGACCTGCGCCGGCAGATTCAGGTCCTGAAGTTCATGCAGCGGCTCGCCCGGCGGCACCAGATGATCGTGTTCATCGCCATCCATGACCTCAACCAGGCCCTGCGCTTCGCCGACCAGGTGCTGGTGATCGCCAACGGCACCGCCCAGGGCAGTGGAGCCTGCGAGGACATCATCACCGCCGAGCTGCTGCGCCGCGTCTACCAGGTGAACGCACGGATCGAGCGGTGCAGCCGGCAGGCAAGCCACATCATCGTCGACGATATCGTCCCGGAGTGACGCCCCAGCCATGCGCAAGTCGCCATGGCTGGCCGGAAAGACGCACCACAGTTCATTGGCAAGGAGAGGCTTATGGAACTCAGAACCGCAATGGGACAGGCCGTGAAGGCGTTCAGGATCAGCCGGGGATTCGCCCAGGACGAGGCCGGCAGGAGCCAGAGCGTCGTCAGCTCCATGGAGCGCGGGATGCGGTCCATCTCCATCACCGACCTGGACCTGCTGGCCAGCAGCATCGGCGTGCATCCGCTGGCGATCATCGTGAAGGGCTATCTCCTGCAGAACCAGTCGATCGGCACGGAAGAACTGATTGCCCGGATCAGGACAGACCTGGATGCCCTCTCCCGGACCCGGCTCGATCAGATTCCGCTGCGCTAAGGCAGCGGAGCCTCCCTGTAGGGTGCGCCATGCGCACCGCGGGTAGTTTGCAGGATGGGTCGGGCGGCGTTCCGCGAGCGGAGCGAAACCCATGCGGTCGGCGCGGTGTCTCTGAGCCGCACGCGGAATCGCAAAAAAGGGACGTGCCCCTGGGACACGTCCCTTGAAGAAAATGCGCGGCCCCAAACAGCCGGGCCGCGCTTCACGTCAAACGTTTTCCTTAGAACTGCTCTGCGGCCAGGCCGAAGAGGGAGTCGCTGCCTGCGCGGATGCTCGCCTCCAGGCTCAGGACGCGCGGCAGCAGGCGCTGGAAATAGAACTCGGCGGTGGCCAGCTTGGCGCCGTAGAAGTCTTCGTCTTCGCTGCGGCGGGCCTGGGCAACGGCAGCCATGCGCGCCCACATGTAGGCGTAGGCCACGTAGCCGAACAGGTGCAGGTACTCCACCGAGGCCGCACCGATTTCGTTGGGGTTGCCCTTGGCCTGCTCCAGCAGCCAGCCGCTCACGCCTTCCAGGCGCTCCAGGGCTACCAGCAGGTCGCTGCCGAAGGACGCCTCATGGCGGTGGGCGAAGTCGCGGACTTCGGCGCAGAACTGGCGTACTGCGGCGCCACCGTTGGCCACCACCTTGCGGCCGACCAGGTCGAGGGCCTGGATGCCGTTGGTGCCTTCGTAGATCTGGGCGATGCGCACGTCACGCACCAGTTGCTCCTGGCCCCACTCGCGGATATAGCCGTGGCCGCCGAACACCTGCTGGCCGAGCACGCAGCTCTCCAGGCCGATGTCGGTGAAGAAGGCCTTGGCCACCGGGGTCAGCAGCGCCACCAGGGCTTCGGAGCGCTGGCGCTCGTCGGCGTCTTCGGAGAACTTCGCCAGGTCCAGTTGCTGGCCGACGTAGCAGGCGAAGGCGCGGCCACCCTCGGTCATGGCACGCATGGTCAGCAGCATGCGGCGCACGTCCGGGTGGACGATGATCGGGTCAGCGGCCTTGTCCTTGGCGACCGGGCCGGTCGGAGCGCGGCTCTGGATACGGTCACGGGCATAGGCCACGGCGTTCTGGTAGGAGGCTTCGGCGCAACCGATGCCCTGCAGGCCGATGGACAGGCGCTCGTAGTTCATCATGGTGAACATGGCCGCCAGGCCCTTGTTGGCCTCGCCCACCAGGTAGCCGGTGGCGCCGTCGAAGTTCATCACGCAGGTGGCGGATGCCTTGATGCCCATCTTGTGTTCGATGGAACCGCACGCCACGGCATTGCGCGCGCCGAGGCTGCCATCGGCATTGACCATCAGCTTCGGCACCAGGAACAGGGAGATACCCTTCGGGCCGGCCGGGGCGTCGGGCAGCTTGGCCAGCACCAGGTGGATGATGTTTTCGGTCAGATCCTGCTCACCGCCGGTGATGAAGATCTTGGTGCCACTGATCGTGTAGCTGCCGTCGGCCTGGGGCTCGGCCTTGGTGCGGATGATGCCGAGGTCAGTACCGGCATGGGGCTCGGTCAGGCACATGGAACCGGCCCAGCGGCCTTCGTACATGGGCGGCAGGTAGGTGGAGCGCAGCTCGGCGCTGGCGTGGGCGTCGATGGCCAGGCACGCGCCCGAGGTCAGCGCCGAGTACAGGGCGAAGCTGTTGTTGGCCGCGTAGACCATTTCCTCGAACTGCACGCCGAGCATCTTGGGCATGCCCATGCCGCCGAAATCCGGGTTGCCGGACAGGCCGACCCAGCCGCCTTCCACGTAGGTGGCATAGGCCTCCTTGAAGCCGGCGGGCGTGGTCACCACGCCGTCGTGCCACTGCGCGCCCTCTTCGTCGCCGCTGCGGTTGATCGGGGCCAGGAGCTGGCCGGTGACCTTGGCGGCCTCTTCGAGAATGGCGTCGGCGGTGTCCGCATCGATGCGCTCGGCGAGGGCGGGCAGACGGGCCCAGATCGCGGGAGCGTCGAAGACTTCATGGAGGACGAAGCGGCTGTCACGGAGATTTGCGGTGTAGTTCGGCATGGCGATTACCTTCCCAGAGGATGGGGTGGAGTCTAGGCACGCTGACGGTTCCAGCCTATGCCCAAAATGAGCGAGCCGACGTGGCAATTTTGGCCACAGGAAATCGCCGTGCCGGCATCGCCGCACTATCATTGGCCCACGTTGTGACAACTGCGACCCGGAGCATTGGGAGCTGGAATGAGAGAACGAGATTCGGTGGCCGCATACCTGGTCCAGGCTGCGCTTTACCGACTGAAGGACCACCCCGATCGGGTGCGGGCGATGCTCGACGAAGCCGGGATCGACCCCGGCATCCTGGAAACGCCCGATGCCCGCCTCCCCGCCCCCACCGTGAACCGTTTCTGGCTGGCCATGACCCGCGAGCTGGACGACGAATTCTTCGGTTTCGACTCCCGTGGCATGCCCCAGGGCAGCTTCGCCCTGATCTGCCGGGGCCTGATCCAGGAACCGACCCTGGGCAAGGCGCTGCGCCAGCTCCTGAACTCCATGGGCCTGTTCCTGCGGGATATTCGCGCCAGCCTGGAACTGCGCAGTGGCCAGGCGGTGATCTGCCTGCGCACCTCGCTGCACGAGCCCAGCATCAGGAGCAGCGCCGAAGAGATCTACCTGAGCATCGTGCTGGGCGTGTTGTGCTGGCTCGCCGGCCGGCGCATTCCCATGGACAGGACCGCCTTCGGCTACCCTCGCCCGCCTCAAGGCGCCGATCCCCTGCTGTGGGGGCCGCTGCTGGAGTTCGACGCCCCCAACACTGAAGTGGCCTTCGATGCCGACTACCTGAACCTGCCGGTGGTGCAGGACCTGCCCGCGCTGAAGCACTTCCTGCGCACTTCACCGCAGTGGCTGGTGGTCCGCTTCCGCAATGAAGAGAGCCTGACGGCCAACGTGTTCCGGCGCCTGAAGCAGAACCGCGATCTCACCTGGCCGACCCTGGTGGAGCTGGCCCAGGAATTCGGCATGAACACCACCGCCTTCCGCCGCCAGCTGGAACGCGAGGGTTTCAGCTATCAGGAGATCAAGCACGAGGTTCGCCGTGCGCTGGCCTTCGAACTGCTTCGGGGCGACCAGTTCAGCATCAGCGAAATCGCGATCATGACCGGCTTCCAGGAACCCAGCGCCTTCCACCGGGTGTTCCGCCGCTGGACCGGGGAAAGCCCCGGCCAATTCCGCAAGCGAGTCCAGCAGGTTCCGGGCGACCGCTGAGCCCGGCGGCCGCCCACGCCTCAGGCCTCGACGGACACCTGCGCGGCCGGCACCACCCGCGCGCGCACGCCGAAGCTCGACATGCTGCCGAGGACCTTGTTGTGGTGGGCAATGATCTGCGCCGCGCTGAGCACGCCGTTGTCCAGGGTCGAATGGCCGTCCGCCACCAGCGTCACTTCGTAGCCCAGGGCCAGGGCGCGGCGCACGGTG
This sequence comes from Pseudomonas sp. LFM046, assembly GCF_000949385.2. Lineage (NCBI taxonomy): Bacteria > Pseudomonadati > Pseudomonadota > Gammaproteobacteria > Pseudomonadales > Pseudomonadaceae > Pseudomonas > Pseudomonas sp. LFM046. The sequence goes on from NZ_JYKO02000001.1 coordinate 3,362,724, forward strand.
GTGTCGACGCAGAAGTCGGTCTGCAGGCCGCAAACGATCAGGCGCTGGATGTCGTACTCCTGCAAGACTGCCTGCAGGTCGGTCTTGTGGAAGGAGTCCGGCGTGGTCTTGCGCACCCGGTAATCACCCGCGTCAGCCGCCAGCCCCTCGGCCAGCTGCCAGCCATCGCTACCGAACCGGAAGTCCCCGTTGTCCTCTTCATGCTGGATCAGCACGACCGGCAAACCGGCGGCCCGCGCCTTGGTGCTGATGCCGTTGATGGTGTCGATCACCCGTTCGATCTCGAAGGCGGCCTCGATGCCAACGCTGAGGGCCTGCTGCACGTCGATGATCAGGAGTGCGGTCTTCATGGGAGCGTCCTTGAGGGGAGGAAAAGCGGAGATTAAGCCCACGCTCGAGTCGGCGCCACGTCCAATTGCTGGTGCGCACGGCGCACCCTACCCGGTTGACTCCATTGCTGCGACCGCGCCATCTGCACCGCCAGCCCCAGCGGCCCCACTAGCCGCACCTCGGCATTTTCTGGCAGCCTCAGGCGTCACCCCGACCCTTGGAGCATTCCGTGCCGAGTCCCAGCCACCACACCCAGGACCTCCGGATCGACAGCCCCCATGGCAAGCTTTTCGTGCGCATCTGGAGCCCCGACCACCAGAGTCCCTCCTTCGAAGAGGCGCCCTTCGTTCTTTTCCATGACTCCCTCGGCTGTGTGGAGCTGTGGCGCGACTTCCCGAGCAAGCTCGCCGCCTTCACGGGCAGACCGGTGGTGGCCTATGACCGCCTCGGCTTCGGTCGGTCGGATGCCCATCCGGGTGAGCTGACCTTCGGTTTCGTCGGTGACGAGGCGGAACGCGCCTTCCCGCTGGTGATGGATCATCTTGGCGTCACCGACTTCATCGCCTTCGGCCACAGCGTCGGCGGCGGCATGGCCACCCACTGCGCCGCCCGGCACCGGGAGCACTGCGTGGCGCTGATCACCGAGTCGGCGCAAGCTTTCGTCGAAGACCGCACCCTGAAAGGCATCCGCGAGGCCAAGCAGGGCTTCCAGCAGGACGGCCAGATCGAACGGCTGATGAAGTACCACGGCGACAAGGCGCGCTGGGTGCTGGATGCCTGGACCGAAACCTGGCTCTCCCCCGGCTTCGCCCACTGGTCGCTGAAGGACGAAGTAGAACGCCTGGATTGCCCGGTTCTGGCCATCCACGGCGAGCTGGACGAGTTCGGCTCCGCCCTCCATCCACAGCGGATCGCCGAACTCACGGACAACCGTTCCCAGGTTCTGCTGATGGAGAAATGTGGCCACGTTCCCCATCGGGAAAAGACCGACCAGGTGATCCAGGCCGTGGGGGACTTTCTTCGCTGATGCGTGCCGCCCAACGGCTGGCTATGATCGAAAGCCATGACACCCACACTCCCCACCCGCCAACCCTGCCCGCCCGGCGCCTGTAACTGCGGCCGTGACGAGCTGCTGGAACAGCCCGGCTCGGACGTGCGCATCCTGCTCCTGACCCGCCAGGAGGAGAAGCGCCTGCTCGATCGCCTGGAGAACATCCAGAGCCTGGCGGACCTGGAGCACATGCAGCGGCGGATGTACGAACAGCTTGGCATCCGCCTGTCCATTACTCCGGGCTACAACGAGGTGCGCACCATGCGCGGCCTCGATATCGAGATCGCTGAACTGCCGGGCCTCTGCCGCAAGACCCGCCAATCCATTCCGGCAGCCATCCGCCGAGGTCTGGAGAAGCGCCCGGAGATCGCCTACCGACTGCTCGACGCCCACGACCTGCTTCGCGACGCCTGAGGCGCCGCCCGGCGGCCTGGCTCGATTTCCCGGTTGGCGCTATACCGAAATCGTCTGGTCCGGCCTAGGAGGCGCTTGCGATGCCGAGCCCGCTGGTGATTCGCGACATGACCCGCCCCGAGCTGGACGAGCTGGTGGGCTGGGCCGCACGGGAAGGCTGGAATCCCGGCCTCCATGATGCCGGCCTGTTCTGGGCCAACGATCCGGAAGCCTTCATTGCCGCCGACCTCGATGGGGAATTGATCGGCGGTGGCGCCATCACGTCCTACAACGGTGAATTCGGCTTCATGGGCTTCTTCATCGTCCGCCCCGAGTTTCGCGGCCAGGGCCTCGGCAATACCCTCTGGCACGTCCGCCGCGACAGGCTCCTGGCACGGCTGCGCCCGGGCGCGGCCATTGGCATGGACGGTGTGTTCGCCATGCAGGACTACTACGCCAAGGGCGGATTCGTGTTTTCCCATCGCAACCTGCGCTTTCGCATGGACCTCGCGGGAGACTTGCCAGCGCCTGACGAGGACGTGGCGCCGCTCGGCGAATTTCCCTTCGAAGCCGTGCAGGCGTACGACCGCCGCTGCTTCCCCGCGCCCCGGACAACCTTCCTGCAAGGCTGGACCACCCAGCCCGATGCCCTCGCCCTGGGCTGCCGGCGCGACGGGAAACTGTGCGGCTACGGCGTGGTGCGGCGCTGCCAGGAAGGTTGCAAGATCGGCCCGCTGTTTGCCGATGACGCTCGGGCCGCCAGGGCGCTGTTCGCCCATCTGGCTCGATTCGCCGTGGGCGGTCCGCTGTTCCTGGATGCCCCGGAAAACAACGCGGCGGCCATGGCGTTGGTCCGTGAGCACGGGATGGAGGAGGTCTTCGGCTGCGCGCGGATGTACCTCGGTCCACCTCCGCCGGTCGACCAGCAGCGCGTATTCGGCGTCACCACCTTCGAGCTGGGCTGATGGCCGAACGCGATCTCGTCGGTTACGCCGGCAAGCCACCCCACCCACGCTGGCCCGGGGATGCCCGGGTCGCAGTGCAGTTCGTGCTCAACGTCGAGGAAGGCGCCGAATCCTGCGTGCTCAATGGCGACGCCCAGTCGGAAGCCTACCTCCACGAACTGCCGGGCCGCCCGCCCCGTATTGGCGAGCGCGACCTCAGCGTCGAGGGCCTGTACGAATACGGCTCCCGCGCGGGCGTCTGGCGCATCCTGGACCTCTTCAACGAGCGGGGCTTGCCGCTGACCGCCTTCGCTGTCGGCCGGGCACTGGAGCTGGTGCCGCAGATCGGCCACGCTCTGCGCGCCGGCGGTCATGAGGTGGCCGGCCACGGCTACCGCTGGCTGGACTACCGCGACATTCCAGAAGATGAGGAGCGGCGCCATATCCGCCTCACCATCGAGCTGATCGAGCGCATCTGCGGCCGGCGTCCGGTGGGCTGGTACACGGGCCGGGTCAGCCCGAACACCCGCCACCTGCTGCGGGAGGAAGGCGGTTTCCTCTACAGCTCGGACGCCTACAACGACGACCTGCCCTACTGGCTTCCAGGTTCGCCGCCCCACCTGGTAATTCCCTACACCCTGGTCAATAACGACGCCCGCTACCTGCTGCCCAACGGTTTCGCCTCGGGGCAGGACTTCTTCCAACTGCTCCGGGACGCCTTCGACTTCCTCTGGCAGGAAGGTACGCGGCAACCCAAGATGATGAGCATCGGCTTGCACGGCCGAATCAGCGGCCACCCGGCACGGGCCATGGCCCTGGCACGTTTCCTGGACCACGTGCAGGGGCACGACGGGGTGTGGGTCTGTCGGCGGGAAGACATCGCCCGTCACTGGGCCGCCGAGCAGCGCGCGCCCCACGGACCGTCGGCGTAAAGCCCTCCGCACCCGTTACCGGAAGATTCACCTGCGCAGTCCACGACGCCCTCGGTGCCAGGCGTTTCGACAGTCGCGACGCCATCAGCATGCTCCTCAGGGGGCCGGAATCACGGTCTCGCGCGCCAGTTGCTCAATTTTATTGACGCCCCGTTAAGCAATTTGCACGCTTCTTGCAGAATTTTTTACGCTTCCAACCCTCTGTCACCCATCTACACGCGGAGTCTCACGACATGCCGTTGCGCGTAAAACTTGCCGTCAGCTTTCTGCTGATAGGCTTGATACCGGTGCTGGCCACGGTCTTCACGGTGTATCAGCAGGCCAGCCAGGCCCTGCGCGAGCAGGCGCTCAATGCGCTGGAAGCCGTAGCGAATATCAAACAACAGCAACTGCAAGACAATTGGCAGGCGCGGCGTAACCAGCTCGCCGCCCTGGCCAGCAACCTCAGCACCAGCTACGCCGGGCTGGACGCCACATCCCTGGTCACCAGCGCGAACTACGACCGGGCGATCTTCGAAAACTTCGTCGCCACCTTCGGCTACCGCGAACTCAAACTGGTCTCCCGCGAAGGACAGGTGCTGTTCAGCCTCCAGCGCAGTGCCGACTACCAGCAGAACCTGGGCGATGCGGCCTGGCGTGGCACGTCGCTGGGACAGGTGGTGCGCAGCGCGTTGGGCAGTGGTCAGGTGCAGATCGGCGACCTGGCGGTGAACGCGGCGGGCGGTGAACCCAGCCAGTACCTCGCCGCGCCGATCCGCGACGAGGGTGAACTCAAGGCGCTGCTGGTCCTTGAGCTGCCGCTGTCCGAGCTGAACCGGGTGATGCAGGCGCGCCAGGGTCTGGGCGAAGCCGGCGAAACCTATCTGGTGGGTACCGACGGCCGCCTGCGTTCCGATTCGGTGCGCTTTGCCGAACACCGGGTCCAGCGCGCCGGCGAAGAGGCCGCTCCCCCGCCCGGCGAGGCGATCCGCCATGCCCTGGATGGCGAGCAGGGACGCCTGGCCGAAGCCGGCCTCAACGGCCAGCCGGCGCTCAAGGCGTTCGTTCCCCTGCAACTGGACGGCCAACGCTGGGCACTGATTGCCGAGATGGATCAAGAGCAAGCCTTCGCCCCGGTACACGCCTTGATGTGGCGGGTCCTGCTGCTGGTGGCCTTAACCATGGCCGGCGTGGCCGTGGCCACCTGGCTGGTCAGCCGTAGCGTGATGCGCCCGCTGGGTGGTGAGCCACGGCGCATGGCCGAGTTGGCCCAGCGCCTGGCCGCCGGCGAGCTGCATCTGGGCGCCGATGCCAACGGGCACAGCGGCCTGATGGAGGCCCTGCACGAGATGGCACGGGCCTGGCGCCAGGTGGTCGAGCGACTGCGCCAGGCCAGCCATGCGGTGGACGCCGCCAGTGGCGACATCCTCGGGGCCGCCGGGCACACCAGCAACAGCCTGGACCAGCAACAGGAGGCCCTGGAGCTGGTGGTCAGCGCGGTCGACCAGATGGCCGCCACCGTCCAGGAAATTGCCAACAACGCCAGTCAGAGCGCCGATGGCAGCGCTGCCGCGCGCGACGCATTCGCCACCGTGCAGAGCAGCCTGCAACGCATGATCGGCCAGCAGGATCGGCTGCTCGCCGGTCTGCGCGGCGCTGACCAGGTGGTGCAGACCCTGGCCACCGACAGCCAGCAGATCGGCTCGGTGCTGGAGGTGATCCGCGCCATCGCCGAACAGACCAACCTGCTCGCCCTCAACGCGGCTATCGAAGCGGCCCGTGCCGGCGATCAGGGCCGCGGCTTCGCCGTGGTGGCCGACGAGGTGCGCAATCTGGCGCAGAAGACCCAGCAGGCCACCGAAGAGATTGTCGCGATCGTCGCCGCCCTCGGTGAGTCGTCCGGCGAAGCGCAGACGCGCATGGGGGACTCCAGCGAACAGGCCCGCGCGCTCGAGCTGGAGACCCAATCCGTGCTCGCCTCACTCGGTCAGTTGGATGATTCGCTGAAGGACGTCCACGCGCTGGCGTTCCAGATCGCTGCGGCGGCCGAACAGCAGGCGTCCACCACCCAGGAGGTCAATCAGCACATGCACAGGCTCAGCGACATGACCGTCGAGAACCGACGCACCGCCGCTCACACCCGCGAATGCGGCGAACACCTGCGCAAAGTGGCCGGCAGCCAGGAACAATTGGTCGCGCAGTTCCAGCTCTAGGTGCGGACTTGCCAGGTGGGCTTCAAAGGTCTCCGGGCCAGGGATGGCGCGGCGAAATGACGGGCTGAAGCGGAACCACCGAGGGGTAGCCATGGCGTACTGCTTGCCAGGGCGACCCCTCGACAGCACTTAGTGGAACGGGAAGATGTAGTTCATCCAGGCCGCCATGCGCAAAAGGATCTTGCGCATGATCGCCACATGGTGGAAGTGCTTGCTGTAGAGCGCTGCCTGGCCATAAGAACCGCCGGGCATCAGCGCCGCGTACTGGGCATAGTCCGGGTCGGTGATTTCGATGATCACCGGCACACGGCCGGGAGGCGGTGAGCCGGTGAAGCTGATCAAGGTGCCGGACGGCTGCACCTGACCCTCACCAATCACGCCGATCACCTGCTTCACCTTGCCCTGGAATACCCGGCCGGGGATACCGTCGAAGGCCACTTCCGCCTCATCGCCGGTGCTCAGGCGCAGTTGGCTGTTCTGGCGCATCCAGGCGGCGAAGTAATGCCCCTCATCCGGAATGAAGACCATGGAGGGGCGCAGCGGCAGCCGGGTCGCCATCATCCCCGGGCGCAGGGACACGTGGGTGACGAAACCCTTGCTCGGCGCCCGAACCACAGTGCTGTCCAGCTCGAACTGGGCATTGCCCAGTTGCGCCTCCAGGTCTTCCACCCGCGCGGTGGTGAGGTCGACATCGCGGCGGTTGCCGACATTGCGAGCGGCCAGTTCACGGGCGCGGGACTGGTCGGCACGGGCCGAGACCAATTGGGCCTTCAGGGACTTCAGCCGGAATTCGAAGGGTCTCGGGTCGATGCGGAACAGCACATCGCCTTTCTCCAGCGGCTCGTTACCCTTGACCGGCACGTCGATTACCTGGCCGGTCACCACCGGAATCACCGGCGTCGACACGAAGTAGGTGCGCGCCACCTCGGAGTACGGGTGGTTGTAGTTCATCAGGAAGATCAGCGTACCGATCAGCACGATGCCCCCGAGCACGGCAGTGGGCACGCTCCACTTGTTCAGCGGGATCTTGAAAATCTTGAAGACGGCGACGCAGATGGCGGTGTAGGTAAGGATCAGTAACAGGTCCATTGATCAGCCCTCCTTCCGCTCGTCGTGGGAAGCAGCCTGCTGCCCCTCCAGCTGTTCGATGCGCTGGCGAAGTTCCGCCAGTTCCTTCACCAGGTCAGCATCCTGGCTGGCCCCCTGCTTGCCATGGTTGAAGCCCCAGCCCCGATCCTCGCGGTACAACATGGCCCAGATCCAGAGGAACGGCCACAACGCGTGGAGGGTGAAGAGGCTGACCCAGCCGGCCGCGTGGATGGCGTCCTGGTGGGGATGATTGCGGTGTACCGCGATTTCGTAGGGAATGTCGTGGAGGACGATGATGCCGTAGAACAGCACGATCCCCACGAAAATAAGCACGCCCAGTGCAAAGTAGTCGAGCATGAAGGCCTTCCTGATCAGCGGCCCTCATGACGTGGATGGGGGCCCGTTAGACGAAGCTGGAGTCGGGGCGAATGCCTTCAGGACACCTGATGGCCTCTCCCCCTCCCGAACTCCAGCGTAGTTCAAGTTGCTTCGTCTGCAGGGCCCTTTTCAAGGCCCCTGTCACGGGCCCTCAGGCGGCGGCAGCGGATACCGCCGCGCGGGCTTCGACTTCCGGCTTGCGCAGCAGGAAGTAGGACAGCGCAGGAATCAGGACCAGTGCGCCCACCATGTTCCAGACGAACATGAAGGTCAGCAGGATGCCCATGTCGGCCTGGAACTTGATCGGCGACCAGGCCCAGGTGATCACGCCCGCTGCCAGGGTGATGCCCACCAGGCCCACCACGCGGCCGGTAAAGGCCACCGCCTTCTTGTAGGCCGCCGACAGCGACAGGCCCTCGCGCTGGTACTGCAGCTGCACGCTGAGCAGGTACAGCGCATAGTCGACGCCGATGCCCACGCCCAGGGCGATCACCGGCAGCGTCGCAACCTTCACACCGATGCCCATGGCCACCATCAGGGCCTCGCAGAGGATCGAAGTGAGCACCAGCGGCAGCAGCGCCACCACAGTCGCCCGCCAGCTGCGGAAGGTGATCAGGCAGAACACCGTCACCGCCAGGTAGACGTAGAGCAGCATGGTGCGGTTGGCCTCGTGGACCACCCGGTTGGTCACCGCTTCGATACCCGCGCTACCTGCGGCCAGCAGGAACTGGCGATCGTCGGTGCTGTTGGCGGCGGCGAACTTCTCGGCGATCCCCACCACGTCGTCCAGGGTCTGGGCCTTGTGGTCCTTGAGGAAAGCGATTACCGGCATCAGCGAGCAGTCGGTGTTGAACAGCTCGGGGGTGTTCACCGAGGCCTGTTGGGCCGCGTAGTTGAGCACGTCCTGGTTGCGCTGCAGGCTGAGGAACTTCGGGTTGCCCTCGTAGGTGCCGGCGGTGATCTGCCGTACCGCGTTGGCCAGGGACGCCGTGGCCTGCACGTTCGGGTGCTGCTGCAGGGCCCAGCTCAGGCGGTCGGCCTGGATCAGGGTCTGGTAGTTCAGGCAACCCTCGGCCGGGGTCTTCACCATCACCGCGAACAGGTCGCTGGACAGCGCGTAGTGGCTGGTGATGTAGGCGTTGTCGCGGTTGTAGCGGGACTCCGGACGCAGCTCGGGAGCACCGGCGTCGAGGTCGCCGATCTGCAGGTTCAGGCTGACCAGGTAGCCGGCCACGCCCATGATCGCGGCCAGGCCGACGGTGGGCAGCGCCCAGCGCTTCTCGGTGAACCGGTCGAGGAAGTCCCAGATGTGGCCGAAGCCCTTGTGCGCCGCGGCGTTGGTATCGATACGCAGGGCGCGCTCGGCGGCCTTGGTACCCACACCGACGTAGGACAGCGCCACCGGCATCATCAGCAGGGTGGTGAAGATCAGCACGGCCACCCCGATGCTGGCGGTGATGGCCAGGTCCTGGATCACCGGGATGTCGATCAGCATCAGCACGGCGAAGCCCACGGCGTCCGCCAGCAGCGCGGTCACGCCGGCCAGGAACAGGCGGCGGAAGGTGTAGCGCGCCGCCACCAGCTTGTGGGTGCCACGACCGATGTCCTGCATGATGCCGTTCATCTTCTGGGCGGCGTGGGACACGCCGATGGCGAAGATCAGGAACGGCACCAGGATCGAGTACGGGTCCAGCGAGTAGCCGAGCCAGGCCACGGTCCCCAGCTGCCAGACCACCGCCATCAGCGAGCAGAAGATCACCAGCAGGCTGCTGCGCAGGCAACGGGTGTAGACCAGGATGATGAAGAAGGCGGTCACCACGGCCATGGCGAAGAACACCATGACCCGCAGCAGGCCATCGATCAGGTCACCCACCAGCTTGGCGAAGCCGATCACGCGGATCTTGATGGCGCCCTGCCCTTCCTCGCCCGAGGCCTGGGCCTTGCGGTCGCCGGCGTACTCGAAGCGCAGGCGCAGCTTCTCTTCCAGCTGGCGGGAGAACTGGTGGTAGTCCACGCCCTGGCTACCGGCCGTGGCCTGGTCCAGGAGCGGTACCACCAGCATGGTGGATTTGAAGTCGTTGGCCACCAGGCTGCCGACGATGCCGGCACGGGCGATGTTCTGCCGCAGCTGCTCGATGCTCGCCTTGGAGCCGTCGTAGCCATCGGGCATGACCGGGCCCCCCTGGAAGCCTTCCTCGGTCACTTCGGTCCAGCGCACGCCGGGCGCCCAGAGGGACTTCATCCAGGCACGGTCCACACCGGGGGTGAGGAACAGCTCGTCGTTGACCTGCTTGAGGGCGTCGAGGTAGGCCGGGTCGAAGATATCGCCCTGGGTGTTTTCCACCACGACCCGCACGGTGTTACCCAGGCCGCGCAGGCCCTTGCGGTTTTCCAGGAAGTTCTGGATGTAGGGGTGTCCCTGCGGAATCATCTTCTCGAAGCTGGGACGCAGCTCCAGGCGCGTGAAGGCCATGTAGCCCAGCAGCACCGTGACTAGCAGGATGCAGGCGATGAAGGGCAGGCGATTGTTGAACACCATGCGTTCAAGCAGGTTGCCGCTCTTCACGTCGAACTCTTTGAGATCCCGGATGACCGGCATCACGTCTTGTTTCATGCCACCCATGATGGGTCTGCCTCTCTCTTATTCTTGTTTGGCGCTGGCCAGGGGACGCTGGCTGACGCCGCGAGCACCGACCAGCAACAAACCGGCCTCAGGGGAGACCAGCGCACCGTAGACGGGAACCGGCGGACCGATGTCCACGGCCGTGAAGCTGGCTCCGTTGTCACCGCTGACCAGCGCCTGGCCGGTCTGGCTGAACAGGTAAAGGTGCGCCGATGCGTCACGGGTGGAAGCGGTGATGCTGGCGTTGAGTCCGGTGTTGACCGGGGTCCAGCTGAGGCCGCCATCGGTGCTGCGGAAGGCATGGCCGCGCAGGCCGTGGGCCAGGGCCAGGCCAGGCTGGACGCTGATACCGAAGTAGCTGCCCTCGTAGGGCGACGTCAGGGCCTGGAAGCGCTCGCCGCTGTCATCGAGACGCAGCAACAGGCCCTGCTCCCCGGCGATGAACAGGTGCTGCCCGTCACCGGCAATGGCGTTGAGGTGATAGGAGGACGGATTGTCAGTGCGATCCATCCACGGCTCCCAGCTCCGGCCGCCGTCGCGGGTACGGAAGATCAGGTTGAAGGCGCCCACGACGAAGCCGTTGCTTTCATCGTCGAACCAGACATCGAGGAAGGGCTTGTCCGCCCCTTCGGCCTCGATGCGCTTGCCTTCGTCGAGCCATTGCCCGGCATCGGGCCGGGCACTGTAGTAATCCTGCATCAGGCGGCCCAGTTGGCGGCCGTCGAGCTGCTTCACCCAGGTGGCGCCGCCGTCACTGCTGTGCAGCACCACGCCGTCATGGCCCACCGCCCAGCCCTGGGCCGGGGTGGGGAATTGCACGGCGGTGAGATCGGAACTGACCGGCACGCTGGCCTGGGCCCAGCTCTTGCCGTTGTCATCGGAATAAAGAATGTGGCCGCGCTGCCCCACGGCAACCAGCCGCGGACCTGCCTGGGCCACATCGAGCAGCGGGCTGCGCACAGCCAGCTCGCTGTGCTGGGCCGGGAGGTCAAGCACATCCACCATGGGTTCGGCGTTGGCATTACCGACCATCAGAGCCAGGCCCACGGCGACGAATTTGAAGGAAAACATGGGACGTCCTCGAAAAAAAGGGGGGTTGCCGCCCCCATGCCCAGGGGCGGCAACCAACCTGGCTTAGCGAATGCCGGCGCCAGCCAGGGACTCGGCTGCCCACTGAGCCTTGGTCAGCGGGTCGATGTAACGGATGCCGCCGTACGGGCCAACGATGCCGTTGATGTTGTAGGAGTTGCCCACCAGGTCGTAGATCACGAACGGGGTGGTGTCCGGTACTTCCTTGTCGTAGCTCTGGCTGAGGAAGGCGAAGGAGCCACGGTAGATCTGGCCGCGGGCGTCGTACTGGTCAGACGCCAGGGCGACCCAGCTGTCCTCGTCCAGGTAGAAGCGACGCTTGGCGTAGATATGGCGGGCGCCGGCCTTCAGGGTGCCTTCCACGACCCAGACGCGGTGCTTTTCCCAGCGCACGTGGTCAGGCGCCAGGTGGTTGGGGGTGGTCAGGGTCTTCGGGTCCTGGGCGTAGGTCAGCTCGTAGGTGTTGTAGGGCACGATCATTTCCTGCTTGCCCACCAGCTTCCAGTCGTAGCGGTCCAGCGCGCCGTTGAAGACGAACACGTCATCGTAGGTGCCGGCACCGGCGGTACCCGGGTTCGGGGTGTCGTAGGCCAGGCTCGGCGCCAGCTTCACGCGGCGCTGACCGGGCAGGTACTGCCAGGCGCGGCGCGGCTGCTCGACGGCATTGGCGGCGTCCTTGAGCATGATCGCCTCGCCGGCGCGGCGGGCCGGACCCGAGTAGTACAGCTTCATCTGGTAATACACGTCGGTATTGGCGATGGGCTTGTTCAGGTCTTCATAGATCGGGTAGTTGATGAACGCCTGGCCGGTGGTGGCGAGGGTCGCGGTGCCGGCGGCGTCAACGTTCCAGGAGTCGTACTTGGAGTTGATGGTCACACCCTGGTAGCGCAGCAGGTGGTTCCACATGGCCTCGGCGCCCGACTGCGGAATCGGGAACGGAACACCCGGCAGTACGTTTTCGATGGCCAGGCCGCCATTGGCGGACTTGGCGCCGGTGGCGTTCTTCACCGCATTGTCCAGCACCGGTTTGGGCATGGCCACCGTGCGGTGGGTCGGAAACACGTCGACGCGGAAGCCCGGATAACGCTTGGCCAGTTCCACCGTGGTAGCGGTGAGCTGGTCCTTGTACTGGTCGACGTTCTTGCCATCGATCACCAGCACCGGCTTCTCGCTGGCGAAGGGGTCCGGACGCATGCTGTCGCCGGACTTGAAGCCGGCCGGAGCGGTGGTCAGGCCACCTTCGTAGGCGGGAATGGAACCATCGGCGTTGGCTGCTTTCTCTGCGCCCACCAGGGTCAGGCTGGCGCCCAGCTTGGCAGCTTCGTCGGGAGAAACGGCTGCGAATGCGCTACCAGCGAAGGCCACCGCGAGGGAAGCCGCCATCAGAGTTTTCACGAATTTCATCTCGTAGGTCTCCTGCTCGTTTACGAGCGATGCGGATATCAGAAGGTGGTCTTGAAAGTCAGGTAAACCGCGCCACGGTCTTCCGTGGTAGCCCCGCCGCCGGAGAAGGAGGAATAACCCCCGGCGAAGCAGGTGTAGCGCTGCGTGGCATCCAATGCGTTAGGAGTGGCGCCGTCGTTGGCACCGTCTTCGCACTTCTTGGTTTCGCCGAAGGAATCGACGTATTTCAGGTCGACGAAGTACTGGTTGTAGATGGCCGCGCCTACACCTACCGAGTAGGTGCCGGTGTCTTCTGCGCCGCCGCCCTGGACCGGGGATACACCGTCCAGACCCACGTTGACGGACATCGGCGTACTCAGGTCCACACCCGGGAATACCTGGTACCAGGTCGGGGTGAAGTTGACCGCGAGACCCCAGTTGTCGCGGGTCGGCTTGTCGATGCCGTGGTAGGTGTCCTTGCCCTTGTAAAGCGCTTCGTTCTTGCTATCGAGCTCCAGCAAGTTGCTGTAGTACAGCTCGGCCAGCAGCGAGGCGGAGTCGAACACCGGCGTATCGCCGATGGTCATCAGGCCGTTCAGGGTCCAGTGCAGGGTGTCACCGGTGGCGCTCAGGCTGTCGCCGTCGCTAGGCACGTCAGTGATAACACCCGTGCTCGGATCGCGGGGGGAAAACACTGCTGCCGGCAGGCCCAAGCCGCCTGCAAGGCCAGCCCGACCCGGGGCACTGAGGATGGCCGGGATGCTCGCCAGAGGCATGTTGTGGCGAACGTTCAGGTCACTGGCCACGCTGATGCCGGCGACTTCCTTGGACAGGCTCAGGCCGAAGATGTCGATGTCATCGGCATATGCGAACTTGTAGTCCGTGGTGGCGATGGACCTGCGCAGGTTGGGAATCGCGCCAGCCGGCAGCGGTGTGGTACCGCGAATCGTCAGCCCGGTGGCATTCAGTACCGCCTGCGGCAGGATTTCCGAGGTCTTGCGGTAATAGGCGCCGAGGGTGCCATCCAGCCATTCGGGGGACCACTTGAGCATCACGCCCCAGTCACCACGCTTGTCCGGCTCGAAGTCATGACCACGACGCACCGTGGTGAGGGTGCCGCTCGGCCCCGCCAGGCCCGGACCACCGGTGTGGCCGAGAAGGAAAGACTGGGCGCCGAAGCCCACCAGGTCGGAGCTTCCGTAGTAGGTGCCGGCTTCCGGCAGGCGGGCGGCATCCCAATCCAGGAAGTACTGGGCGGCCACGGTCAGCTCGGGGTTGATGGTGAAGGACGCGGAAAGCTGGTTGCGCGGAACGAACAGCTCTTTGGCTTCGGTGCCGGGCGCGGCGGCCAGTTTGGCCAGGTCCAGGCCGGACTGGCCGTAGCTGATGCCATGCACCGGGTTGAGGATGGTCTCGCCCCAGTACACGTTGTGCTGGCCGGCCTTCATGCTGAACATCGACTCGTCGCCCACTTCGGTGCTGTAGAACACGAAGGCGTCGAGGATTTCGCCAGACGGACCGCTGTAGTAACGCTGGGCGTAGTTGGAGAGGTGCGGACTGCCGAATGCCGGGTTACCCGCTTGCGGCTGGCCGACGATGGTCGAGAACGCCTCGTTGCCGTTGACGAAGGGGTTCGAATTGGAGCCGGTGTTGTCGTAGGCCTTGTCGTACCAGCTGGCGGCACTGACGCGGAAACCCTTGTTGCCGCCGTGGATCACGTCCAGTTCGGTCAGCAGGTCCACACGGTTGGTGATGTTGGTGCCGGCATGACGGAAGTTGAAATCACCGTCGTTGTTGTTCGGCGTGCGCAGCATCCGCTTGTCCGCGCTCTCGGTCCGCACACCGTAGTTGTACTTGACGGTGTTGTCGAAACGAATCGACCAGTCCGGGTTGCCGGTATCGACTTCGAAGGCCTGCACGTACGGCGCACCCACGGCGGCGGCGATTGCCGAGGCGAGGACGCACCTGCGCACATTCAGGTGATGATTGTTTTTGTTGTTCATGCGTTGGCTCCGCTTATTGTTGTATTGACTACTGCAACCCTGTCACGCGCTCCTTGCTGCACCGGCACCGGACTGTTGCTTCGCCCAGCGCCTCGCAGGCCGGTCTCCCCAGCCTAGATGGATATCGATAGTGGTTAGCGATCCAGCACCTGGATCAGCTCATGGGCGTAAGGCCATTCGCCGTATCCCGCAGCGGGATTCAGGTGACCCACACTGCCCAGCTCGACCAGCCTGCCTTCCCACGCCTCGGCCATGCGGCGGACGGCGTCCAGGCTGGCCAGGTGGTCGTTGTCGCTGGCACACACCAGGCTGGGGAACGGCAGCGGCTTGTTCGGCAGCGGGGTCCAGCCATTGGCCCGCAGGGATTCGGGGGTCGGGTAGTTGGCCGGCCAGGTGGCGTCGAGGTCCGGCGGAGTGACCAGCAGCGCGCCACGAATCTGTGCGCTGTAACGGGCGGCCCAATGCACCACCATCAGTACGCCGGCGCTGTGGGCGACGAGGATCACCGGACCTTCGATCTGCTCCAGTTCGCGCTGGATGGCCTCGACCCGTGCGGGGAGGCTCAGCTTGTCGTGCTCCAGCGGCGGCACGGTGCGGACCTTGGGCAGTTGCGCTGCCAGCAGCGTCTGCCAATGGTCGGGCACGTGGTCGCGCAGGCCCGGAACAATGAGGATGGTTGCGTTGTTGTTGTCAGTCACATCATCACCCTTTGCGTTCGATGGGATCGCCATCGCGGCTTGAGGAATTTCTTGATGCAAACATTAGTGGCGCAGGGGGGGAGGTGCTTTTCATACGGCGTCAGGGTCTTCGCATTTCATGACAAGGGTTTTCCGCCCTGCCCTACGGCCTTCCCTGCTCAACGCCACGCCGTCGGCGGCATGCGCTGTTTTTCAGAACTCGGCTTAACTTTCATCTGGTCAGTGCGCCGGAAAACTACGGATTGTCATCAAAGCCAATGTCTAAGTAGGCTTGGGCTGACAGATTCACTTCTCTTTTGACGACAAGAACAATCGGAAGCGGGCACTTGAGCCCCAGAACCGGCACAACGGAAGCGTGGCGATCGATATGACTCCAATGGTTCGCGCAGCGGCTCTCACCAACTACAACGAAGTGGCCCTGCACCTGGGCCTCAACCCGCAGCAGATGCTTCGTCGCGTGGGGCTCAGCCAGACGTTGATGGACAATCCCGAGCAACGCCTGCCCACCTCGGCAGTCGCTACCTTGCTGGAGGAATCATCCCGGGCCTGCAACTGCCCCACGTTCGGCCTGCGCATGGCGGAGTCGCGCCAACTCTCGGACTTCGGCGCCATCAGCCTGTTGCTGTCCCATCAACCGACCCTGCGAGATGCGCTGGAAACCATCGTCCAGTACCGGCATCTGCTCAATGAATCCCTGGCGCTGTTCGTGGATGAAGTGGGCAAGACCGTGGTGCTGCGGGAAGAGATCATCACCGACCCGCCGGTGGTGGTGCGTCAGGGCATCGAACTGGCGATCGGCGTGCTGTTTCGCATGTGCAGCGCCCTGCTGGGCTCCGGCTGGCGCCCCCTGAGCGTGAACTTCACCCACGACGCCCCGCCCGAGCTGCAGCTGCATCGGCGGGTGTTTGGTTGCAAGGTGGAGTTCGGCAGCGAATTCAACGGAATCGTTTGCCAGGCCGCCGACCTGGACAAGGCCAACCCCCTGGCCGACCCGGCCATGGCGCGCCACGCCCGTCGCCTCGTGGAAACGCTACCCGGCGCCGCCCCGCAATCGACCCTGAACGACGTGCGCCGGGCCATCTACCTGCTGCTGCCCATGGGCCGCGCCACCATCGAGCAGATCGCCCAGTCCCTCGGGATGAACGTGCGCACCCTGCAGCGCCGCCTGGAGGACAGCCAGGTGACCTTCTCCGACCTGATCAGCGAAGTGCGCCGCGACCTGGTGCTGCGCTACATGGAAAACCCGCGCTACTCCCTCAGCCGCATCGCCGACCTGCTCGGCTACTCGGCGCCCAGCTCCTTCACCCGCTGGTTCACCACCCAGTTCGGCATGGCCCCCGCCGCCTGGCGGCGGGAGCATCAGATCAAGACCGAGGAATAAGCCCCCGAGTGGGGTATTGGGTGAGGCACCTGTGCCTTGTAGGGGCGAATTCATTCGCCAAGGGCAACGCCGTTGCCCCAGCGGCCGCCTTCACAGCGCCGGAGGATGGGTTGAGTCCACGAGCCCCATCGATCTCCGCCGATGGGTTTCGCTTCGCTCTACCGCATCCTACAAACCGACTCCTCTGCGGGCCCCGCTCGGACTCCCTGGGGCAATCCCGATAGGCCCCCGATTGGGGTATTTGGTGCGGCACCTGCTCCTTGTAGGGGCGAATTCATTCGCCAAGGGCAACGCCGTTGCCCCAGCGGCCGCCTTCGTAGCGCCGGAGGATGGGTTGAGCCCGCGAAACCCATCGACCTCCGCTGATGGGTTTCGCTTCGCTCTACCACATCCTTGGACTGCCAAATACCCTTGGGCGAAGCGCACCGGCCCCTCAAAAAAAACCGCGCTGCAAGCCGTCCCACCAGCTTCAGCGCGGTAAAGATGCCCACTTTCGCAGGCGTCGATGACCCCACAACGTGGGGGGAGTACCACTCAGAATCCGAAGTGCAGCATCGCCAGCACCAGGGCTGCGAGGAAGGCGGTTTCGCCCACCATCAGCAGGATCGGCTTGATACCGACCGTGGCCAGTTCCTTGAGCTGGGTCTTCATGCCCAGGGCGCTGATGGCGATCACCAGGCACCAACGGGACAGCTCATTACCGGCCTCCTGCACCATCGGAGGAATGATGCCCGTGCTGTTGGTCGCGGCGAGCACCACGAAGCCAACGGCAAACCAGGGCAGAAGCGGCGGGCGCTTGGTGCCCGGTTCGGCGCCACGGGCGCGGGTGATCATGGCCGCGCAGAGGATCACCGGCAGCAGCATCGCCACGCGCATCAGCTTGATCACGGTGGCGCTGTCGCCCGTCTCGTGGGACATGCTGTAGCCGGCACCCACGACCTGGGCCACGTCATGGATGGTGCCGCCGATGAAGAACCCGGCGTGCAGCGGCGAGAGCCCCACGGCCTGGGCGATCATCGGGTAGAGGATCATGGCCACGGTGGACAGCGCCGACACACCGATCACGGTGAACAGGGTGGCGCGCTCTTTCTGCGGGTGGCTGGGCAGTGCCGCCGCCAGGGCCAGGGCAGCGGAGGCGCCGCAAATGGCCGTGGCACCACCGGTGAGCAGGCCGAACAGGCTGTTGAAGCCCAGCACACGGGCCGCCGCAACGGATACGAGGATGGTCACGGCGACAAGGGCCACCACCATGGCCACCGGCTCCCAGCCGAGGGAGGCGATCTGCCCCAGGGTGATGCGGATACCCAGCAAGGCCACCCCGATGCGCAGCACTTCACGGGCGGTGAACTCGATGCCCGCCTTGCACACGCCGTCCGTGGCGAGGAAGTTCACGGACATCCCCAGCAGCAGGGCGAAAAGCATCACCGGGGCACCGTAGTGCTCGGAGAGGAAGGTGGCCGCCGCGGCGACCAGGGTGCTGACAATTACACCGGGCATCAGGACCCGGGTGCGAGAACCCAGCGCGGTTATTGCTGTTGCGGACATTGCGAAGACTCCTGGGACCTGGGCCGGGACAGGTCGATAAAACACCGGCCTTGCCGTTGCTCTACGGCATAGGTGGCGACACCGAAGCCGCGCACATTGGGCACACAGCCACTAGCCAGGTCGAAACGCAGACCATGGGCCGGGCACTGCAGCAGGCGGCCATCCAGCTTGCCGACGAAGAGGGACGCGCCGTTGTGCGGACAGCCCTCGTCAATGGCGTAGATCACGCCACCCTGATTGAACAGCACCACCGATTTCCCTTCGTGGCGGAACAGGGTGCGGCTGCCCTCGGCCGGCACCTGCGCCGCCGGAACTTCCACCAGCCCGGTCAAGACGCACACTCCCCGGCTGCAGCGAGGTGCTGCAGGGTCCGGTGCAGGATGGGCAGGATCTGCTCGGGCGGCTGGGCCCCCACCAGCGACAGGCGCTGATCGATGACGAACGCCGGCACGCTACTGGCCATCATGGCGCCGGACCCGACATAGGGCTGCGCATCATCGCGCAGCACAGCTTCCAGCGCCGCTCGGTCGAAGCCGCAGGACTCGGCCACACGCAGCAGCAGGCCACGGTCGCCGAGGTCGGCACCCAGTTGGAAATAGGCGGAGAACAGATGCTCCAGCAGCGCATCGACCTGCTCAGGCGTGCCACTCTGGGCAGCGCGCTCGAACAGCCGATGGGCGTTGGCGGTATTGGGCATCACGCGGATGCGGTGCAGCTCCAGGTCCACGCCGGCCATTTCGGCGGCCGCCAGCACCTGTGCCTGGCGAGCCCGCACTGCGGCCGGACTACCCAGGCGCTCGGCGTAGAACTCTTCGAAAGGCACGCCTTGCGCCGGCAGATGGGACAGCAACTGCACGCCTTTCCAACGTACTTCCACCTGGACGTCCGACCGGCTCATGGCCAGGGAGCGCAACGCCTTCTGCAGGTTGCGCTTGCCGATCAGGCACCAGGGGCAAATGAAGTCGAAGGCCATCTCGACGAGTAGCGGTTTCACGGGCGTACCTCAGTAGTCATCAGCGGCGACAGCTTCTGGATGTCATTCCGGTAGTGGCGCTTGCCGTAAAGGAAAACCAGGGCCGCAGCGACGCTGATCAGCGGGATCAGCTGGAAGGCACGGTCCAGGCCAAAGTGGTCGGCCAGCACACCGGTCAGGTACGGCCCGGGAGCCAGGCCCAGCATGTTGTTGGCCAGGGTCAGGGTGGCGAATGCGGTGCCGTGGATCGAATAGTGAGTCAGGTTGGCCACCATGGCGCCGGCAGGGCCGGAGGTGCCGGTTGCCACCAGCATGGCCATGGCAATGACCACCAGCTGCGGGACGCCGGGCGCCATCTGGAACCCTACGGACAGCAGCAGGCAGCTGATCAGGCAGTAGGCAATGGCCAGGGCGATCTTGCGCTCGGGGGCATTGCGGCACAGGCGGTCGCTGAGGATGCCGCAGAAGATCATGCCGGCGCCGCCGGTGAGGACAATGATGGCCGCGACCGCGCCGGCCTGGTCGGTGTCCATGTGGTAGTAGCGATTCAGGTAGCTGGGGAACCAGACCATCACCGCCGCTCCGACGAACAGCTGCAGGCCGCTGCCGATATAGGCACAGACCACCGACCGGCTGGCGAACAGCGTCTTCAGGGGGCGGCGGCAGGGAAATTCGTCATTGTTGGTCGGCTGCGGCAAGCGCGACGCGCCAATGCGCGATTGCTTCACCACCAGCGGATAGACCATTGCCAGCAGCAGACCGAACATCGCCATACCGGCGAAGGACCAACGCCAGCCCAGGTGCTCGGCGAGTACGCCGCCCAGGGCCATGCCCAGGACCGAGCCGAACATGCCACCGGCCATGAAGGCACCGGTCAGGGTGGCGCGCATGTGTTTGGGGAATACGGAAATGACCACGGCGATGCCAACGCTGCCATAGGCAGCCTCCCCTACCCCCACGAAGAAGCGGGCGAGGAACATCTGCGAGTAGCCTTCGGCCAGGCTGCAGCCCAGGGTTGCAAGGCTCCAGAGCGTGGCCATCAGGACCAGGCTGCGAACGCGGCCCCAGCGGTCGGCCAGCAGGGAAAGCGGGAACGTCAGGAGACCCACCATCAGGGCGACGATGCCGCTGAGCAGGCCGAGTTGGGAGTCGCTCAGCATCCATTCGGACTTGAGCAGCGGGAATACCGCGTTGAGCACCTGCCGGGACATGTAGTCGGAGATCAGCAGGCCGAACGTCAGGGCGAATACCACCCATGCGTAGCTACGGGGGATGTTCACGGCCGAGTCGTCGACATCGGCGGTGGCGGCGGAGTAGTAAGCCATGGCGTTACCCTGAATCAATTGCGTCTTTTTGTTGTTGTCACGCTAGTCGGTGGGACGGCATTTCGCCGTCCCACCCGTGCCGGCCTTTTGGGCCGGCACCGGCTGCGCAGGTCAGGCACGCATCGGGACGTGCTTCTGGCCGGGCTGGCGGTTCGGCGCCATGCCGTTCATACGCAGGGTCTCTTCAACGTCCTTGTACTGCACGCCGATCTTGTAGATTTCGCGTGCTTCCTTGCCGGAGGCGATTTCGCGGCCCAGTTCGTGGGCGATGCGGACCGTCTGCTGGATCTGCTGCACCGAAGTGAAGCGGTTGCCGTGCTGGTCGATGATGGTGTCCTCGATGCCGACACGGGGGTGCAGGCCCATGGCCAGGGCCATGGTGTTGAAGGGCAGCACGTTCTTCAGCAGCGACTCAGCGGTCAGGGTGCCGCCGTTCGGAGCGCGGTGGATGAAGTTGAAGAAATTGAACGGGTTGGGGCCGTCGAAGCCGCCGCCGATACCGATCCAGGTCAGGTTCAGCGGGCCCTTGTAGACGCCCTTGCGCACCATGCGCTCGAGGGTTTCCAGGGCATGGATGCCGGTGAGCTGGAAGTGCGGCTGGATGCCGTTGGCGGTCAGGCGCTTGAGGTGCTCTTCCACCCAGGCCGGGCCGGCCGGAACGGTCATCTCGCTGTAGGCGGCCTGGAAGGCCGGATTGGCCAGGGAGGTGCCTTCCAGGTATTCCGGATACAGCAGCTCCATGATGTTCATCTGGGTGGTGTTGATGGCCACGGTGACCTGATCCGGCTTCGGGGTCAGCTCGGCCAGCATGTGGCGGGTGTCGTCGGACAGCCACTTGGCCGCCTCGCCCTCGCCCTCGGGAGCGAAGGAGATGGAACCGCCGACCTGGATGATCATGTCCGGTACCGCTTCACGCACGCCGGCGATCAGCTCGTTGAACTTGGACAGGCGCTTGGAGCCGGTGCCGTCCAGTTCGCGCACATGGAGGTGCAGCACGGTGGCGCCGGCTTCGTAGCAATCGACTGCCTTCTGGATCTGCTCATCCATGGTTACCGGGATGTCTTCCGGGAAGTCGGCCGGCATCCACTCGGGGCCGTAGGGGGCCACGGTGATGACCACCTTTTCCATGTTTTCCGGGTGCAGCGAATCGTCGAGAAATTGCATGTGAAATGTCCTCGGTAAGTTCTTGTTCAGTAGGTCCGGCCGGAGCGATATCCGGCCGGTGGATCAGTCGTCAGAAAGTCGTGTCGCCGACGATCCCGGCACGCTCCATCTTGCGAACGCAGGGCGGGTAATCCATCACGGCGTAGTGCTGGGTGGAGCGGTTGTCCCAGATGGCCACGCTGTTCTGCTTCCAGCGCCAGCGGACCTGGTATTCCGGAACGTAGGCCTGGCTGATCAGGTAGCGCAGCAGGTCGCTGCTGCCCATGGTGTGATCCTGGCCGTAGCGAACGCGATCGGGCGTATGGAAGTTGGTGAAGTGGGTGGTGAAGGCGTTGACGAACAGCACCTTCTCACCGGTCTCCGGGTGGGTGCGCACCACCGGGTGCTCGGCGTCCGGGTAGATGGCCTTGAGTGCCAGGCGCTTCTCGATCGGCATGGCCGCGCCGAAGCTCCACTCGATGCTGTGGCGGGCGCGCAGGCCTTCGATGCGCTCCTTCACGTCTGCGGGCAGCTTCTCGTAGGCCAGGGCCATGTTCGCCCACATGGTGTCGCCGCCCACCGGCGGGCACTCGACGCAGCGCAGCACGCAGCCCATGGGCGGTGCTTCGCGCCAGGTGGCATCGGTGTGCCAGGCGTTCTCGTAACGGTCGTTGGGCTGGTCAGGATTCTTGTAGATGCGCACCAGGCCAGGGTGTTCCGGGTCGCTGCCAGCCACCGGGTGATCTTCCAGCTCGCCAAAACGGCGGGCAAAGGCCACGTGCTCGGCACGGCTGATGTCCTGGTCGCGCAGGAACAGCACCTTGTGCGTGAGCAGGAGTTGGCGGATCTCCGCAAAGAGATCATCACTGCGGGCAGCATCGCCCAGGTTCACACCACTGATTTCAGCACCGATGGCACACGTTAATTGTTCTACTTTCATGGCCAGCCCCTGCCTCAGATAACGAAAATCGACGAACCGGTGGTCTTGCGCGATTCCAGGTCGCGATGGGCCTGGACCGCATCCTCCAGCGCGTAGTGCTGGTTGATGTCGATGTTGATCCGGCCGCTGCCGACGTGGTCGAACAGCTCACCCACCAGGTCGGCCTTCTCCGCCGGATCGGCGATGTAGTCGGCCAGGGCAGGACGCGTGATGAACAAGGAGCCTTTCATGGCCAGCAGCACCGGGTCGAACGGCGGAATCGGGCCGGACGCGGTACCGACGCAGACCATCAGGCCACGGCGCTTGAGGGAATCCAGGGAAGCGTGGAAGGTGTTCTTGCCGACGCTGTCGAAGACCACGTCCACACCGCGCCCGCCGGTGATCTCGCGCACCCGCTTGGCGATGTCTTCGTCGCTGTAGTTGATGACGTGGTCGCAGCCATGGGAGCGGGCGACTTCGGCCTTGGCTTCAGTGGACACGGTGCCGATCACGGTCAGGCCCAGCAGCTTGGCCCATTGGGAGACGATCAGGCCCACACCACCCGCGGCGGCGTGCAGCAGGATGCTGTCACCTTCCTTGAAGTCGTAGATGCGACGCATCAGATAGGACGAGGTCAGCCCGCGCATGGTCATGGCCGCGGCGGTCTCGAAGGCGATGGTCTCCGGGAGCTTGATCAGCGGCGCAGCCGGAATCAGGCGCTCGGTGCTGTAGGCGCCGAGGGTGTTGAGGAACCCGGTGTAGGTGACGCGATCGCCGAGGGCAACATTGCTGACGCCCTCGCCCACGGCCACCACGATGCCGGAAGCCTCGACGCCAATGCCGTTGGGCAGCGGGATCGGGTAGGTGCCGTTGCGGAAATAGGTGTCGGCGTAGTTCAAGCCTACTGCGACGTGGCGGATACGAACTTCGCCGGGGCCCGGATCACCGACCTCGACCTCTTCCAAGCGAAGTACTTCCGGCCCCCCGGTTTCATAGAAGCGAACGGCTTTGGCCATGCTTGTCTCCAATCTGAATTCTTGTCATTGGGTCACGGACCCGTGGATTGGACTCTAGGCATGTGGCCTTTCCCATGCTTCTCATCGCACGACAGTGGCTTCGCATTTCATGACAGGGCATCTGGCACAGGGGTGCCGGCCCAACAGCGACGGGACTGGAAGGTGGAAAGCAGACGGCGTGGCCAAGCAGGAACGGCAGGCTTCAATCCCACGGCAGCGGGACGACCCGAGGCGGCAGTGGCTCGAACTGGATGGGCTGGGTTTCTGTCCGTCCGAGGCTCCCCTCCACCTGTCCGGACACATGCAGGACACCGGCCATCACCCCGGTTTCCGGATTGCGCATCAACTCCAGCCATTCCTCGTCGAAGGCATCGTTGAGGTTCTTGCGCAGTTGCGCCTCCCGGCCGGGCCGTTCGTTCTCCTGGATCATGGCGGCAAGGCCCGTGACCCCCAGAGAAAGCACCGAACCGGCGACGCGCCCCATCAGGCCCGACACCAGGCTGGCCGCGCCACTGGCGGCAATCTCCGTCTCCAGTTGGTCGCTGGTTTCCCGCGTGATGTTCGACAGGCCCTCATCGGTTGCCCAGGCACCGGCGCTCGGGGAATTGCGGATGCGGGACATCAGCGCCGCGTAGGCCGGCAGCTCCTCCAGCGGATCGGCATGGAGCACCTGGAACAGGCTGGCGCTGTATTGCGTGGGTGCCTGGGCGATGGCCGGGATTTTCTGCAGGTGCCGGTCGAACTGGTCTTCGGGCACACCGAAGCGTTCCGGGATCACCTGCACGCGCTCGTCGAGCTTCTGGATATAGAGCCGGGTGGCCTGCTCCATGATCTGGTCAGGGCTGGTTTCCCGAGCGACCGGTTCCAGCACACGATCGTCGTAGGCCTCCTGCAGGTCGGCGGCCAGCCGGTCGACGGTCTTTTGCCGGTCACCGTCGGAGTTCAGCCGGTAAAAGGCCACCTTGATGCTGAGCCACTTTCGGGTCCAGAAACTGGAGAACCAGGGGATGTAATCGGAATCGGTGCGCTGGTAGACGAGGTCCATCCAGTGCTCCATGGAGGCCTGGGCGTAGGTCCTCGCTTCTCCCGTCGCGGCCAGCGACGCGGCGACGATGTCCCGATCGACCTCACGCCAGGTGCCTGGAGATACCTCTATCGGCGGCAGGACCTCGGGCGCCCGCGGCGAAGCGCACCCCACCAGCACCGCCATGACGACGGCGATCAGCCAACCCAGCACATTACGCGCCAGCGGATGGAACAGGACCGGACCCTGCCCCGCCACTGAACCGGCAGGACAATTCGAACCGCTCATAGCGGTCTGCCAACCCCACGGGCCTATCGGCCAGCCTGTCCTTTCCGGGAAACCGCGCCCCACGCCCCTGCGGCTTCGCCCGCCCCACTCCAACGAACGCTCAGCACGTCCGACCAAGGTTCATCCAGTATACGGGCCTGACACCCGCCGCCCTCCGTTCCTGACGGAATGCACGGCGCCCTCTGAACAGCGGCTTCCAGCCCGCCGCCGTGGGATCAGAGCACCAGCAAGTCCATGAAGCGCTCCACCGGCATCGCCTCCAGCGCCGCCTGGTCCTTGCACAAGGCGAAGATGCGCGCGCAACGGTCAGCGGCGAAACGCGTGGCCAGGTTGGCCCGGAATTTCTCCTCCAGCAGCGCAATACCCTCGCCACGCCGGCGGCGGTGGCCGAGGGGGTACTCCACCTCCACCTTGTCGGTGCTGCTGCCGTCCTTGAAGAACACCTGCACGGCGTTGGCGATGGAGCGCTTGTCGGGCTCCAGGTACTCGCGGCTGTAGCGCGGGTCTTCAACCACCTCCATCCGGTCGCGCAGCCGATCGATGACCGGATGGGCCTGATGGAAGTCGTCTTCGTAGTGTTCGGCCACCAGGTTGCCGTAGACCAGCGCCACCGCCGTCATGTACTGGATGCAGTGGTCGCGGTCGGCGGCGTTGGCCAGGGGGCCGGTCTTGTTGATGATGCGGATGGCCGATTCCTGGGTGGTGATGCGGATGCGATCCACCTCCGTCACCCGGTTGCGGACCTGGCGATGCAGGCGCACCGCCGCCTCGCAGGCGGTCTGGCCATGGAACTCGGCGGGGAAGCGAACCTTGAACAGCACGTTCTCCATCACGTAGCAGCCAAAACCCTGGGGCAGGCTGAAGCGGCGCTGTTCCTCCGGTTTGGTGGCCAGGTCCTTGTTCGTGTGGCTGTACGACACGTCGTAGAAGCCCCACTGGGGCTCGCTCAGCACGCCGGGAATGCCCATTTCGCCACGCAGGGCGATATCGGCCAGCCGCACGCCACGGCTGGTAGCGTCCCCCGCCGCCCAGGACTTGCGTGACCCGGTGTTGGGGGAATGGCGGTAGGTCCGCAAGGCCTGGCCATCCACCAGGGCATGGGAGATGGCCGAGAGCAGTTGCTCGCGGTCGGCGCCCAACAGCCAGGCGCAGACGGCGGTGGACGCCAGTTTGACCAGCACCACGTGATCCAGGCCCACGCGATTGAAGGCGTTCTCCAGGGCCATGACGCCCTGGATTTCATGGGCCTTGACCATGGCCTCCAGCACCAGCCGCATGGTCAGCGGGGCGTCTCCCCGGGCAACGCGCACCTGCGACAAGTGGTCGGCCACGGCCAGGATGCCGCCGAGATTGTCGGAGGGGTGAGCCCACTCGGCCGCCAGCCAGGTGTCATTGAAGTCCAGCCAGCGGATCAGGGTTCCCAGGTCCCACGCGGCCTTGGCCGGGTCCAGCCGATAGCTGGTGCCCGGTACCCGCGCGCCATGGGGCACCTGGGTGCCTTCCACCAGCGGACCGAGAAGCTTGGTGCATTCGGGAAAGCGCAGGGCCAGGAAGGCGCAGCCGAGGCTGTCCATCAGGCAGTTGCGCGCGGTATCCAGCGCCTCGGCAGACTCGACCTGGTAGCCCAGCACATAGTCGGCGATGTCCTGGATCAGCGGGTCATAGGGAGGCCGCGTGTTTGGGTCGACAGTGCTGCTCATGGCCGTGTCTCCGGTTGGCGGGATACTTTCAGTCTATGCCCTGGCGCCAATCGGGCCCGAAGCCGACCGGCGGCCGGCACGATGCGCTGCCGTGTGCTGCGCTTAGTGGGGAGACCCAGCCAGAGGTGCCCGCCATGAACACCGACCCCAACGTCCGCAAGCCCGCGCCTGCGCCGCAAGGCCCCAGCCCGAAACCGGAACAGGTGCCGGCGCCGGATGTGAAGCGCATGAGCAACAACGCGCCGAGCAAGGACAAGAAGCCGGATGATTGGGAGTGAGACGAGGGGTAGGCGCCTGGACACCGATCCTGCCGACGAAACCGCCTTGCGTGGCCATCTGGAGCCCGTGCACCCTTTGCGGGTATCTTCTCCAGCCGTCGCCAGTACCCGCAGGAAGTGCCTGTTCCATGAGCCGTACCGCAATCCGGGCCGCCGTATTCTGCCTTGCCACCCTCAGTTCGGCCGCCGCCTTGGCCAAGGTGGAGGTCCTGCCCGTTCAGCACAGCAAGGCGGGCCGGATCCTGGCCGTGCAGATTTCCGAAGACGTCGCCCCCGGTGACTACGAAGCCCTGATGCAGGGCCTGCGCGCCAATCCGGGCAAGTTCGATCGCAAGCTGGTCCTGCTGGACAGCATCGGCGGCAGCGTCACCGAGGCCATTCGCATGGGTCGCCTGCTGCGGGAAACCGGCTTCGACGTGATGGTGCCCAGCAACGGCGTCTGCCAGGGCAGCTGCGTCTACCTGCTGGCCGCTGGTCGCAGCAAAACGGTGCGCGGCTACGTTGGCCTGCATCGCCCTTACTTCCCCGGCGGCGATTCCGCCCTGGCCGATGCCGCCACCGGCATCCGCTACAGCCCGGTGGCCTACCTCAAGGAAATGAACGTGCCCGCCAGCCTGCTGGACGACATGAACAGCATCGCGCCCACCAGCATGCGCGTGCTGACCCGCGACGAGCTGGCGCGGTATCGGCTGAACTGATCGTTGCCCGGCCCTGACGCCGAGCCGGGTGGGCTGAAGCCCACCCTACGCCCCTGCCCTCCACCTCGCGTTTCGTCCGACTGGCTGGCGCTGCTGCCGGTTTTGCTCTGCAGTTAGTCTGGATGGAAGGTTGCAGCGCAAAGGAGGGTTCCATGTCCATTCAGCTCGATCACCTGATGGTGCCGGCCCGCGACAAAGTGCGGTCGGCAAGACTCCTGGCTGAATTGCTCGACGTGCCCTGGTCGGAAACCGGCATCGGGCCTTTTGTGCCGGTGTACGTGAACGACGGCCTGACCCTGGATTTCGATGAGTGGGGCGAGCCCTTCCCGCTGATCCACTTCTGCTTCCGCGTCAGCCCGGAGGCGTTCGAGGCGATCCTCCAGCGCATCCGGAAGGCCGGAATTCCCTATCGCAGCAACGTCCACGGGCCGGTGGATCACCAGGTGGACACAACCCACGGCGGCGCCATCGTCTACTGGAACGAACCGGACGGGCATCAGTGGGAGATGCTGACGGTCAGCTACGCACGCCGGGCGTGAACAGACCGGCCCGCCATCTCAAGCCAACGCTCGACCCCTCGTAGGGTGCGCTGTGCGCACCGAAAACGCGGCACGACGCTCCGGAGCGCACGTCCACGGGATAGCGGAACGCCGCTGGCTCTGCTCCCCCGCCGTATTCGCGGCAGAAGTCCTCTCCGAAACCCCTGACACCACCGTCGGCAAAGCCACCGGCGGCATGACCGGAATGATGCTTGGTGCCCTCGGCGGCGCCGCGCAGCAAGCCAGTGGCCTGGCAGAACCGGCCTACCTGGTAAAGACCGACGACGGCTCGATGCAGCGCTTCCGGTCCCCCGGTCAGCATTTCAAGCCTGGCGATCAGGTCGAAGTACACGGCATTCGCATCGAAGCCGCGCACTAAGGACGCGGCGCCCCTTTCCCAACGGGACAGGGGCGCCGGCGAGGGTTACTTGTTCAACGCCTCTTCCGCCGCGGCAATCTCTGCCTGGCGGCGGGCGATCATGTCGCCGATGGGCGGTCCCTGGAAGCGCCGTGCCTCGAAGGCGAACCAGATGATGCCGGTAAGGATCAGGAAGCCGATGGTGATGTACAGCGCCCAATCGTTCGGCGGCTGGATGCCGATGATGAAGATCAGTGCCATCGAGATCACCGAGAGAATCGCCACGAGCGAATAGAGCCCGCGCCCCAGGTTCCACGGGCCCATGCGCGGCCACTTCTCCGTGCCAAAGGCGAAAAGCCCGAGGACGATGGGAATGATGAAGGAGAAGAACAGGAAGATGACGGTACAGGACACCACGATCGTGTAGACCGGCGTTTCACCGATGGACACCAGGGACGAGCCCCAGACGAAAAGCACCGCCAGGGTGGCACCGGTCCAGATCGCGGCCACCGGGGTCCGGTGAGCCGGCGACACGCTGGCCAGCACCTTGGAGGCCGGCAGGCCGCCGTCCCGGGCGAAGGCGAAGATCATCCGCGAGACCGAGGTCACGGTGGCCAAGCCGCAGAGCACCTGGGAAATGAAGATGGCCAGGTAGAGCAGCTCTTTCACCGCCGCGTTCACCTGGGTGTCCATGGCCCAGAAGAACACGTTCCAGCCCTGGGCGGCGGCTTCTTCCAGGCTCGGCAGCATCAGCACGAAGGCGCTCAGCATCAGCCAGCCGAACAGCAGCGACCAGACCACCGACATCACCATGCCACGCGGCACGGATTGGGCCGCCTGCACGGTTTCTTCCGAGGTGTGGGCCGAAGCGTCGTAGCCGGTGATGGTGTAGATCGGCAGCAGCAGGCCGAGCCAGAAGATCCAGCTGTTGGACACCTCCGGCCAGACGTTGCCCCCGGCCGCGCCGGAGAAGTTGCCGAAGGTCCACAGGCGGGAGAACTCGTAGCTTGGCGCGGCAGCCAGGCAAATGACCGTCAGGGCGATGGCCGTGGCGAAGATCAGGTAGCCGGAGAAGTCCGTGAGTTTCGCCGTGAGCCCGATGCCGAAGTGGTTACAGAGCGCCTGGGCACCCGTGAGGATGGCGAGGAAGATGATGCGCGTGGTGGTGGTGTCTTCCATCCCCAGCATCGGGCCGAAGGCACCGAAGAAGAAATAGTAGGTGCCGACGTTGATCGCCCCCAGCACCGTCACCAGCCCCAGCAGGTTGAACCAGGCGGTGAGCCAGCCGGTGAAGCGGTTACCGAGGATCGAACCCCAGTGGTACAGCCCGCCGGCGGTGGGATAGGCCGAGGAGATCTGCGCCATGGCCACGGCGAACACCCCGGAGATCATGCAGCCCAGCGGCCAGCCGATGCCGATGGCCGCGCCACCGGCGCCGGAGATGCCTTGCGCCAGCGAGTTGATGCCGCCGGAGAGGATGCAAATGATGGAAAAGGAAATCGCGAAGTTGGAGAACAGCCCCATGCGCCGCGACAGCTCCTGGGCATAGCCCATGCTGTGCAACAGCTTGACGTCATCGTCCTGATGCGCGGAGCCGTGTTGGCTTGCAGTTTTCATCGTGGGTGCCCTTTGTTGGGAATGGCGATGGATTGCTCCATGCGGCGGTTCGGGCACCTTCCCCGCCTGCGCTGCGACGTCCTGTCGTACTGCTCCCATCCCCGTTACAAACCGGCCAGTGGTCGTGCCCGAACCCGCCGCTGGCCGGACTTCAAAGCTGCTCAGTAGCGCTCGAATCCACGCTGCAATTCCCAGTCGGTGATGCGCCTATCGTATTCCTTCTGCTCCCACTCGGCGGTGTGCACGTAGTGGTCGATCACCTCGTCGCTGAAGGCCTTGCGCAGCATGGCCGAGCCCTTGAGGGCAGCGGTGGCGTCACGCAGGGTCTTGTCGACCTCCGGAAGCTGGTCGTTCTGGTAGGCGTCCCCCACATAGGGCGCGCCCAGTTCGAGTTTTTCATCGATGCCCGCCAGGCCCGCGGCGATCAGTGCGGCAAAGGCGAGATAGGGGTTCAGGTCGGCGCCCCCTATGCGGCACTCGATACGCACCGACTTGCTGCCCTCGCCGCAGAGGCGGAAGCCGGCAGTGCGGTTGTCCCGGCTCCACACGGCACGGGTCGGTGCGAAGGTCCCGGCCTGGAAGCGCTTGTAGGAGTTGATGTAGGGCGCGAGGAAATAGGTGATCTCACTGGCGTACTTGACCTGTCCGGCCACCCAGGCGCGCATCAGCTTGGACATGCCGAACTCGTCCTTGCCGTCGAAGAACAGTGCCTTCTTGGCCTTCTTGTCCCAGAGCGAACTGTGCACATGGCAGCTGGAGCCGGCCAGGTCGTAGCGCCACTTGGACATGAAGGTGATGGACTTGCCCTGCTGGTAGGCGATCTCCTTGCAGGCGTGTTTGATGATGGCGTGGCGGTCGGCCATGGTCAGCACGTCGGCGTAGCGGACGTTGATCTCCTCCTGCCCCGGCCCCCACTCCCCCTTCGAGTTCTCCACCGGCACGCCGCAGGCCTGCAAGTGCTTGCGGATCGCCCGCACCACCGGCTCTTCGCGGGTGGTCTGGAGGATGTTGTAGTCCTCGATGTAGTGAGAGGCCGTCTTCGGGTGGCTGTAGTTGCGCCGGTGAATGGCGTCGTAGCTTTCGTCGAAGAGATAGAACTCCAGCTCCGAGGCGAACATGCCGACGTAGCCGCGCTCCGCCAGCCGCGCCACCTGGCGCTTGAGGATGGCTCGCGGGCTGTGGGGCAGGTCTTGGCGGTGGTGATGATCGAGCACATCGCAGAGCACCAGGGCCGTGCAGTCCAGCCAGGGCACCCGGCGCAGGGTACTCATGTCGGGCTTCAGCACGAAGTCGCCGTAACCCTTGCTCCAGCTGGCGGCGGCATAGCCCGGCACCGGCTCCATGTCGATGTCGTCGGCCAGCAGGTAGTTGCAGCAGTGGGTCTCTTCAAAGGCCGTATCGACGAAGAATTCCGCCTGGAAGCGCTTTCCCACCAATCGCCCCTGCATGTCCACCATGCAGGCCAGCACCGTGTCGATCTCGCCGCTGGCAACGGCTTGCTTGAGTTCGTCGAAGCTGAGGATGGGTTCGCTCATCTGGCTGTCCTTGGGTCCGGGCGACTGCCGAAAGCTTAGCCCAGCCAAGACATTTGCAAGTTTTCCCTGCACCGGCACGGTGCGAACGGCGTAGATCGGGGCATTTGCGGGCTTTTTTCGCCGGGCGCCGAATTGCTCTTTCTGTAGGAAACCTTTTCCACCCTCCCCAAAAAAAACCGGCAGGCGCTTGGGCACCTGCCGGAAATCGAGGGTTTGGTTCAGTGGGAGATACAGACCGACTTGAGCTCGGTATACGCCTCGATCACCGCGCGGCCGAACTCGCGGCCCATGCCGGACTGCTTCACGCCGCCGAAGGGCATGTTCGGGTCCAGCAGCACGTGGGCGTTGACCCAGACGGTGCCCGCTTCGATGCGCGGTACCAGGTTCATCGCCTTGGACAGGTCGTTGGTCCAGAGACTGGCCGCCAGCCCGTAGGGGCTGTCGTTGGCCAGCTCGATCATGGCGTCTTCGTCGGTGAACGGGATCACCGACAGCACCGGGCCGAAGACTTCCTCGCGGGCCACGGTCATGTCGTGGTTCACGTCCGCCAGCACGGTGGGCTGGACGAAGAAGCCCTCGCCTTCCAGGCGCTCGCCACCGGCCACCACGCGGGCGCCTTCCTGGCGGGCCAGGTCGATGTGCCTGAGCACGCTCTGCTGCTGCTTGCGGGACACCAGCGGGTTGATCGCCGCCTCCTGGTCCATGCCCGGGCCGATGGACAGGCCCTTCACGGCAGCGGCCAGACCCTGGACGAATTCCTCGTAGCGGGACTGGTGAACGTAGAAGCGCGAAGCCGCGGCGCAGACCTGGCCCTGGTTCAGCAGGCCGCCCAGCAGCGCACCCTGGACCGCCTTCTCCACGTCGGCGTCTTCCAGCAGGATCATCGGGTTCTTGCCGCCCAGTTCCAGGGCGAAGCGGGTCATGTTCTCCATGCAGGCCACACCGACGCTCTTGCCAACGGCGGTGGAGCCGGTGAAGGACACCTTGCTGACCAGGGGGTGGGAAGCCAGGGCATTGCCCACGGTGCTGCCGCCACCGGTGATGATGTTGAACACGCCCGCCGGGATGCCCGCCTCGAAGGCCAGTTCGGCCAGGCGCAGGGCGGTCAGCGGGGTTTCGCTGGCCGGCTTGATGACCACGGTGCAGCCGCAGGCGAGTGCCGGCATCAGCTTCCAGGTGGTGATCATCATCGGGAAGTTCCACGGCACGATGCCGGCCACCACGCCTACCGGCTCACGGCGGGCGAAGGCGGTGAAGCGCGAACCCGGCGGGATCGGGATGGACACGTCCAGGGTCTGGCCTTCGATCTTGGTGGCCCAGCCCGACATGTAGCGCATGAACTCAACGGTGGCGCCCACGTCGAGCATGCGCGAGATGTTGATGGACTTGCCCTGGCTCAGGGTCTCCAGCTGGGCCAGTTCTTCGGCGTGCTCTTCCACCAGGGCGGTGAAGCGCAGCAGGATGCGCTCGCGATCGGCCGGACGCAGGCCGGACCAGACGCGGGACTTGAACGCCTTGTGGGCGGACTGCACGGCCTGCTCCAGGTACTGCAGCGGCACGTCCGGCACGGCGGCGATGGTCTCCCCGGTAGCCGGGTTCAGCACCGGCGTGGTGGGGCCTTCCGGCAGCACCCACTGGCCATCGATGAAGCAGCCGTGGCGACGCTCCAGAAATGCCGCGACCTGCGGCAGGATTTCAACCTTGCTCATGCTTGATCCTCTTCATCCGAAAGCCGGGCGCCTGCCCGGCGCCATCATTTCTGTGCGCCCAGGAAGCAGCCCACCGCGCGACGG
Source organism: Pseudomonas sp. LFM046 (assembly GCF_000949385.2). NCBI lineage: Bacteria > Pseudomonadati > Pseudomonadota > Gammaproteobacteria > Pseudomonadales > Pseudomonadaceae > Pseudomonas > Pseudomonas sp. LFM046. Next base: position 3,395,961 of record NZ_JYKO02000001.1, read on the forward strand.
TCGTCGGCGCTGGCCATTCCGGCGTAGGGCATGTAGGTCCCGGCGACAAAGGCCTGGGGCTGGGCGATGAACTGCTCAAGGCTGTCCAGCTGCCAGGCCACGCCCTTGTCCTTCATCGCCTGGGAATAGCTGAAGCCAGACAGGCTGCCGGATTGGCGGCCGTAGAGCCCGTGCAGGTTCGGCCCCATCATGGCCGGGGCACCCTGCTTGGCCGAATGGCACACGGAGCAGTCGCTGCCGAACAGCGTCTCGCCCTTCTGTACCTGCTCCGGCGCGCAGTCCGCGGCCAGCACCGACTGAGCCGCCATCAGCGCCAGCACGCCGAACAGCAACCCGAAATTGCGTTTGTGCATCAACTCACCACCTCGATCGTCCACAAGCCCGCCCCACGGGGGCCGGAAAGGCACGCGCGGAATCAGGGCCGATGTCCGGATTCTCTGCGCTGAAGGGGATCGAGGTTTTTTTGTCTGTGCCAGACGTGTTGGCAGGGCTGCCAGACAGGCTGGCATGGGGGCGAAGAACACCTGTAGGGGCGAATGAATTCGCCCCTACAGGCGAGTGTCGCCCCCACAACCACGCAGGGCCGGATCAGCCCTAGCTGTACTGCTTCCGGTACTCGCTGGGGGAGACGCCGAAGCGCGCCTTGAAGGCGGTGGAGAAGTAGCTGGAATCGGTGAAGCCCCAGGCATAGCCCAAGGCCGAGAGCTTCTGCTCGGCGGTGGCATGGCGCAGGCTTTCGGCGCAGAAGTCCAGGCGGCGGTTCTTGATGTACTGCGCCACCACGAGGCCCTTCTTGGCGAACATGCGGTAGAGGCCGCGCACCGAAACGCCCACTTCCCGGGCGATGATCTCGGGGCAGAGTTCTTCCGCGCGGATGTTCTCGTCGATAAAGCGCAGGGTCTTGCGGAACAGGCGCTCATGGGCGTCCTGTTCGACCTCGGCGGCACACAACGCCGGACGCAGCAGGCTCACCACCGCCTCCAGGGTGGCCTCGCTCTCCGGCAGGCTCAGACTGTCCTGGCGGGTGGATTCGAGGATCAGCCGGTTGGCCAGCACCGCCACCGGCGAACTGGCCGGAATGCGCTGGGCGCAGCGCACGCCGGAGAAGCGCAGCCCCTGCTCCACCACGTGACGCGGCAGGATCAGGGACAGCTGACGGGAATTCTCGTGGTAGACGAAGTCACTGGGCAGCGTCGAGTCGATCAGCGTGATGTCGCCAGGCGCCATTTCGATGCTGTTTCCGGCCTGTTCCATGCCGGCACGCCCTTCGAGCTGGAAGGCCAGGTAGAAATGCTTGCCGTCGCTCTGAGCCACTTCCTTGGGCGTGCGGTAAAGGCGCGCCTGAGCCACGTCCACAATACTCAGCTTCATCGCGCCGGCCTTGTGTTCGCGAATGGCCCCGGAAAACTCCGAACCCAGCAGCTTGGCGCTGAAACGCCCGCAAACCTGGTTGATGCCTTGCAGCCACTCGTCGAAGTGGTCTGCCCTCAGTGCCTGTGCAGTCATCATGGCTTTCTCAGCCTCACGCTACGTGTTGTTCTTATCATTCTCCGGCCTGGCAATGTGGCAGGCCGGGTTTAACTCGTCCGTGATACCCGCATCGAAGCGGATTCGCTACTTCAGTCCGCCGAAACGCTGGTAGAAATTCTCGCCCGCATCGGGCAGCGGACCGTCCGCGGTTTCCAGCGCCGTGTTCAGCCAGTGCTCAGCCTTGGCGAAGATGAGCCGGTAGATATTGCGGCACAGCTGGCGCGCCGCACGGCCTTCCCAGTCGCCCGGCAGGAGTTCGTCGGGCAGTTGCGGGTCGCGCAGCAGCAACTTGCGGTATTCGTGAATCAGCAAGGTTCGGGCCAGGAAGCAATCCTCCGGCTGCAGGTTCTCCTGCTCGCGAAGGGCCTGCCAGAGCGGGCGGAACAGCGTGATGAACTCGCGGTAGTGCTCGCCCAGCTCGTCGATGTTCCAGCTCTCGCGAACCTGCATGCGCAGGGCCTTGGAGGCCAGAACATCCTGGGCGCTGGTCTCGAAGATGATGCTGTCTTCCAGGGCGTCCAGTTCCTGCAGGGTGGCGGTCACGTCCACCCGGTCGCAACGCGGGTTGGCCAGCACCGTGGGCGAAATCGCACCAAAACCTTGCCACTCCAGTTCCTCGCGCACCTGCTTGCGCTTGTCCTGGGGCAGTTGCGACAGCACCACCAGGCACCAGGAGCCGTCCCAGGCCGGGACGCTGGAGCTGTAGACCCGCTTGAACGCCTTTTCGAACCGCCGCCGGCCGGTGCCGGTCAGGCTGTAGTAACTGCGCCGCCCCACCTTCTCGGCACTCAGCCAGCCTTCCTTGGTGAGGCGGAAGATGGAGGTGCGGATCAGCCGCTCGTTGATGCCCATGGGTTCCAGCAACTGGATCAGGCTGCCCAGCCAGACGGTGCCGCCGTGGGGTTCGATGGCGTCGCCGTAGAGTGTGATGATCAGCGAACTGGCGCGGATGGGCGTCTGCTGCTGGAAGCGGGTGACGAGTTGGTCCAAGGGCACGAGCGAAGTCATGGGCATTCTGGAAGCGGAAAAGATGCCGAATATACCCGCAGGCTCCTCGGCATGGCCATTGGGGCGCAGCGCGCCTGTGCGAAGACCGCACTCATTGCGACGCGCTACCTTTCGGCCGCACACCACGGTCGGCGATGCGCGGCCGGTCGGCCTCCATCGCCGCCAGGGGTTCGCAGGCCACCAGATTGGCCAGGCAACGCTGGGCCAGCATCTGGTACTCGCGGGTACCGGCCTGCTTCCAGGCCACTTCTTCATCACTGAGGCGGCGCTTGACCTGGGCCGGCGCTCCCATCACCAGGGATTGTTCCTCGCAGCTGAACCCGGCCTTGACGAACGCGGTGGCGGAGACGAATGACCGCGCGCCGATCTGGGCGCCGTCCATCACCACCGCATTCATCCCCACCAGCGCGTCTTCGCCGATGCGGCAGCCGTGCAGCACGGCGCCATGACCAATGTGGCCATTGCGCTCGACCACCGTGTCGCTCTGAGGGAATCCGTGCATGACGCAGGTGTCCTGGATGTTGGCGCCCTCCTCCAGGATGATCCGGCCAAAGTCGCCCCGCAGACTGGCCAAAGGCCCGACATAACAGCCAGGGCCGATGATCACGTCGCCGATCAGCACGGCGGACGGGTGCACGAATGCGGTGGGATGCACCACCGGGGTCAGGCCATCGAGGCTGTAGCAGGTCATCGCGGATTCCTTCTTCTTATGGGGGCTTACGCGCCGTGTCGGCGGCTCTGCACGGTGACGAACCGGCGAGCGACGAAGGCACCATCCGTGATGGAGGCGTTGGCCGCCGGGTTACCGCCGCTGGCGTGGAAGTCGCTGAAGGCCGCGGACTGGTTGACGAAAACGCCGCCGTCGAAATTGATCGACAGGGCCACCGCCACCTCCTGGGACAGCAGCTCGGCACGGTCCAGCACGGCTTCGTCGGTGGCGTACACGCCCAGGGTCAGGGCGCCCTTTTCGGCAATCACCTCACCGGCCAGACGCAGGCTGTGCTCGGTGTCATCGGTGGCGATGACGAAGGCGATGGGGCCGAAGCGTTCTTCGGAATAGGCCTCGCGATCCGCCGCGTCCACTTTCAGCAGCAGCGGCGTGTGAACGCGCGCGCCGGGGAACTGCGGATGCTCGCGCGCCTCGCTGTCCAGCAGCACCTCACCCAGGGCGCGGCAATCCCGGATGCGCTGGGCGGTGGCCTCGGACTGGATGGCGCCGAGCACGGCACAGGCGCGCTCATTGTCAGCCAGGAAGCTGCGCACGGCGCCGGCCAGGGTCTGGGCGACATCGTCGAAGGACAGGTGCTCGTCACCGTTGCGGATCCCGCCACGCGGTACGTAGATCGCCTGGGTGGTGGTGCACATCTGCCCGGAATAGAGGCTGAGGGAGAAGGCCAGGTTGCGGGCCACGGCCTTGAAATCACGCGCGCTGTCGATGATCACGCTGTTGATGCCGGCCTTCTCGGTGAAGACCTGGGCCTGGCGGGCATTGTCCTCCAGCCAGTTGCCGAAGGCGTTGGAGCCGGTGAAGTCCACCAGCTTCACCCGCGGGTCCAGGGCCAGTTGCTGGCTGACCGGCGCTTGCGGGGTGTCGACCACCAGGCTCACCAGGGCCGGGTCGAAGCCCAGCTCGGCCAGCACGTCCTGGGCAACCTTGACGCTCATGGCCACCGGCAGGATGGCGCCGGGGTGCGCCTTGACCAGCACCGGGTTGCCGGTGGCGAGGCTGGCGAACAGGCCAGGGTAGGTATTCCAGGTGGGGAAGGTGGAGCAGGCGATCACCAGGGACAGCCCGCGCGGAACGATGTGCCAGCGCTTGTCCAGCACGAGCGGGTCCTGCTTGCCCTGGGGCTTGGTCCAGCGCGCCGTTTCCGGCACTTCGGCCATGGCACGCCAGGCATAGGCCAGCACTTCCAGGCCTCGGTCCTGGGCATGGGGACCGCCCGCCTGGAACGCCATCATGTAGGCCTGGCCGCTGGTGTGCATCACCGCGTGGGCCAGAGTCGGGCTGAGGGCATTGAGGCGCTGGAGGATTTCCAGGCAAACACCAACCCGCGCCTGGGGACCGGCGTCGCGCCAAGCCGGCAGCGCCGCCTGCATGCGCGACAACAGCGAATCCGCGTCGTACTGGTCGTAACTCACCTTCAGATCGAAGCCGTAGGGCGAACGCTCGGCACCGGCACGGCCTACCGGCTGCGGGCCGGCCAGCGAGAAGTGCTGTCCCAGCAGCGCCTCGAACGCCGCCTGGGCGCCCTTTACCGCGTCTTCCGGGTACTGCTTGAGGCTCTCCGGGAACGGCGACCAGTAACCGCGCTCGCTGATCGCCTGCACGGCGCGCTCAAGGGTGCCGCGATGATGCTCGAACAGTTCCAGGGCGGCGGCACGGGCGTTAGTGGACATGGGGGAATTCCTCAGCAGGACGGGTGAGGCCACGACGTGGCGCAAAGTGATTCGATCAATGGATTATTTTGTATCACATCATTCTGAAACACGAAAGAACCACAGGCTGTATCAGATGACGGACGGCAAGACACCCTGTTCACGGGACCAACGGCGGCGTTCAAGAGCAGCATCCTCAGGCCTTCCACGGATCATGACGGGAATCGCCACGCCGTATTTTGGTAGTAAAGAAACAACATATGAGACACATAAATCATATTTGTCATGGTTGTTTTGTATCGCTTTGTGGGTATACTCCGGCCGAAGTCGCCCCGCCAATGCCTCGGGGAGACACAGGAAGGGGTCCACCCCGCCCCCACTAATAAGAGTGGCCATCGAGGCCGCGCGTGCACCTGAGGACAATCGACATGCCTCGAACCCTTGCTGTCCTGCCGCCCGAGCAGGGTGTCCGTCTGATCACCCTCCAGCGCCCGGAAGCACTGAACGCCCTGAATACCGAATTGCTGGGCGAACTGGCTGCCGAACTGGACGCCGCCGAGCAGGACGCCGAGACCCGTGTCGTGGTCATCACCGGCAGCCGCAAGGCTTTTGCCGCTGGCGCCGATATCAAGGAAATGGCCGAGCGCGACCTGGTAGGCATCCTCAATGACCCGCGTCTGGCCCATTGGCAGCGTATTACCCGCTTCAGCAAGCCGCTGATCGCCGCCATCAATGGTTTCTGCCTGGGCGGCGGCTGCGAACTGGCCATGCACGCCGACATCCTCATCGCCGGTGAAGACGCCCGCTTCGGCCAGCCGGAAATCAATCTCGGGATCATGCCCGGCGCCGGCGGCACCCAGCGCCTGCTGCGCGCCGTCGGCAAATCCCTGGCCATGCAGATGGTGCTCACCGGCGAAGCCATCGACGCCCGCCATGCCCAGCGCTCCGGCCTGGTCAGCGAAGTGACCCAGCCGGAGTTCACCGTCGAGCGGGCGGTGGCCATTGCCCGCGTCATCGCCCAGAAGGCGCCGCTGGCCGTACGACTGGCCAAGGAAGCGCTACTGAAAGCCGAGGACACGGACCTCGCCAGCGGCCTGCGCTTCGAGCGCCACGCCTTCACCCTGCTGGCCGGCACCCGCGACCGCGAGGAAGGCATTCGTGCCTTCCAGGAAAAGCGCCGCCCCGATTTCACCGGCCAGTAATCGCTGACCGTCCGCCCCTTCGAACTCCATAGAGCGCCAAAGCCATGAATTTCGAGCACATCCTGTTTTCCATCGAGGCTGGCGTCGCCACCCTCAGCCTCAACCGCCCGGAGCAACTGAACAGCTTCAACGCCAAGATGCATGGCGAGGTCCGCGAAGCCCTCAAGCTGGTGCGCCAGAATCCGGACGTGCGCGTGCTGCTGCTGACCGGTGAAGGCCGTGGTTTCTGCGCCGGTCAGGATCTGGCCGACCGCAACGTCGCCCCTGGCGCTGCCGCGCCGGACCTGGGCGAGTCCATCGAGAAGTTCTACAACCCGCTGATCCGCGCCCTGCGCGACCTGCCGCTGCCGGTGATCTGCGCGGTGAACGGCGTGGCCGCCGGTGCCGGCGCCAACATCCCGCTGGCCTGCGACCTGGTCCTGGCTGCCCGCTCCGCCAGCTTCATCCAGGCCTTCTGCAAGATCGGCCTGATCCCGGACTCCGGCGGCACCTGGACCCTCCCCCGCCTCGTCGGCATGGCCCGCGCCAAGGCCCTGACCCTGCTGGGCGACCGCCTGACCGCCGAGCAAGCCGAACAGTGGGGCCTGATCTACCGCGTGGTGGACGACGCCGCGCTGCGCGAAGAAGCCCTGAAGCTGGCCCGCCACCTGGCCACCCAGCCGACCTACGGCCTGGCCCTGATCAAGCGCAGCCTCAACGCCAGCCTGAACAACAGCTTCGACGAGCAGCTGGACCTGGAGCGCGACCTGCAGCGCCTGGCCGGCCGCAGCGAGGATTACCGCGAGGGCGTCAGCGCCTTCATGGAAAAGCGCACCCCCGCCTTCAAAGGACGCTGATCCCATGCCCGCCCTGAACCTTTCCGTCCCCGTTGCCGTGATCGGCGCCGGCGCCATGGGTGCCGGCATCGCCCAGGTGGCCGCCCAGGCGGGTCACCCGGTCAAGCTCTATGACAACCGCCCCGGCGCCGCCGCCCAGGCCATCGACGGCATCGACCGCCAACTGGGCCGTGTGGTGGAGAAAGGCAAGCTCTGCGCCGAAGCCCGCGCCGCCATCGTCGCCCGCCTGCAGCCGGCGGAGTCCATCGACGCCCTGGCCGATTCCGGCCTGGTGATCGAGGCCATCGTCGAGAACCTGGAGGTCAAGCGCGGCCTGCTGCGCCAACTGGAAGCGCTGTGCGGCAAGGACTGCATCCTCGCCAGCAACACCTCGTCGCTCTCCATCACCAGCCTCGCGGCCGGCCTGGAACATCCGGGCCGCGTGGTGGGCATGCACTTCTTCAACCCGGCGCCGCTGATGGCCCTGGTGGAGATCGTTTCGGGCCTGGCCACTGATCCGTCCCTGGCCGAGTGCCTGTACGAGACCGCCAACGCCTGGGGCAAGCAGCCGGTGCACACCAAGTCCACGCCCGGCTTCATCGTCAACCGCGTGGCCCGTCCCTTCTACGCCGAAAGCCTGCGCCTGCTGCAGGAAGGTGCTGCCGACTGCGCCACCCTGGACGCACTGATGCGCGACGCCGGCGGCTTCCGCATGGGCGCCTTCGAACTGACCGACCTGATCGGCCATGACGTCAACTACGCCGTGACCTGCTCGGTGTTCGACGCCTACTACGGTGATTTCCGCTTCCAGCCGTCGCTGATCCAGAAGGAACTGGTGGACGCGGGCCGCCTTGGCCGCAAGACCGGTCGCGGTTTCTACGACTACGCCGAAGGCGCCGAGCGCCCGCAGCCGGTCGAGCTGGCCAGTACCGCCATCGTGGACACCTGCGTGGTGGAAGGCAGCCTCGGCGTGGCGGAAGCCCTGGTGCAGCGCCTGGCCGACGCTGGCGTGACGATCGTGCGCCGCGATGGCAACGGCCTGCTGCGCGTCGGCGATGCGGTGCTCGCGCTGTCCGATGGCCGCCTGGCCAGCCAGCGCGCCGGCGAAGACGGTCTCGCCAACCTGGTGCTGCTGGACCTCGCCCTCGACTACGCCAAGGCCACTCGCCTGGGCGTCAGCTGGGCGGCGCACACCTCCGACGTTGCACGGGATCAGGCGGTGGCGCTGCTTCAGCGCGCCGGCCTCAACGTCAGCCCCCTGGCCGACATTCCCGGCCTCGCCGTGCTGCGCACCGTGGCCATGCTGGCCAACGAAGGCGCCGACGCCGTGCTGCAGGGCGTGGGCACCGCCGCCGACATCGACCTCGCCATGCGCGCAGGCGTGAATTACCCGCAAGGCCCGCTGGCCTGGGCCGACGCCATCGGCCTGCCGGCGGTGCTGCGCACCCTGGACAACCTGCAGGCCGCCTACGGCGAAGAGCGCTACCGCCCTTCCCTGCTGCTGCGCCGCCGCGTCGCCGAAGGGAGGAACTTCCATGACTAACCACGAAGCCCTGTCACTGGCCGAAGCCTGCGGCAGCGCACTGTTCGAGCGCGACGCCGCCAGCCAGGCCATGGGCATGCGCCTGCTCTCCGTGGCGCCGGGCCAGGCCCGCGTCGGCATGAGCGTGCGTTCGGACATGGTCCAGGGCCACGGCACCTGCCATGGCGGCTACCTGTTCGCCCTGGCGGACTCGGCCTTCGCCTTCGCCTGCAACAGCTACAACGAGGCCACCGTGGCCATCGGCTGCAGCATCGACTACGTGGCGCCGGCACGCCTGGGCGACACCCTTACCGCCCAGGCCACCGAGCAGAGCCGCAGCGGGCGCACCGGCAACTACGACGTGCGCATCGAGAACCAGAACGGGCAACTGATCGCCCTCTTCCACGGCAAGTCCTACAAAGTGCGCGGCCCGGTACTCGCGCAGGAGACCCCCAATGAATGACGCCCTGATCATCGATGCCGTGCGCACGCCCATCGGCCGCTACGCCGGCGCCCTGTCCGGCGTGCGCGCCGACGACCTCGGCGCCGTGCCGATCCGCGCCCTGATCCAGCGCAACCCGGAGCTGGACTGGAGCGCCATCGACGATGTGATCTACGGCTGCGCCAACCAGGCCGGCGAGGACAACCGCAACGTCGCGCGCATGTCTTCCCTGCTCGCCGGCCTGCCGATGACCGTGCCGGGCACCACCCTGAACCGCCTCTGCGGCTCCGGGCTGGACGCCATCGGCAACGCCGCCCGCGCCCTGCGCTGCGGCGAGGCCGGGCTGATGATCGCCGGCGGCGTGGAATCCATGTCCCGTGCACCGTTCGTGATGGGCAAGGCGGAGTCCGCCTTCTCCCGCCAGGCGGAAATCTTCGACACCACCATCGGCTGGCGCTTCGTGAATCCGCTGCTGAAGGCGGAGTTCGGCATCGACTCCATGCCGGAAACCGCCGAGAACGTCGCCGAGCAGTTCAATATTTCCCGCGAAGACCAAGACGCGTTCGCCCTGCGCAGCCAGCAGCGGGCCGCCGCTGCCCAGGCCAACGGCCGGCTGGCGAAGGAAATCGTCCCGGTGGAAATTCCCCAGCGCAAAGGCCCGCCCAAGGTCGTCGCCCTGGATGAACATCCGCGCGGCGACACCACCCTGGAACAGCTGGCCAAGCTGGGCACACCCTTCCGCCAGGGTGGCAGCGTCACCGCTGGCAACGCCTCGGGCGTCAACGACGGCGCCTGCGCCCTGCTCCTGGCCAGCCCCGAAGCGGCCAAGCGCCACGGCCTCAAGGCCCGCGCCCGAGTGGTCGGCATGGCCACCGCCGGCGTCGAGCCGCGCATCATGGGGATCGGCCCGGTGCCGGCCACCCGCAAGGTGCTGGAGCTGACCGGCCTGTCCCTGGCGGACATGGACGTGATCGAACTGAACGAAGCCTTCGCCGCCCAGGGCCTGGCCGTGCTGCGCGAGCTGGGTCTGGCCGACGACGATCCCCGCGTGAATTCCAACGGCGGCGCCATCGCCCTCGGCCACCCGCTGGGCATGAGCGGCGCGCGCCTGGTGACCACCGCATTGCACGAACTGGAAGAACGCCAGGGCCGCTACGCCCTTTGCACCATGTGCATCGGTGTCGGCCAGGGCATCGCCCTGATCATCGAAAGGCTCTGAAACGGATCGCCAGAGTTCGTACGAACGGATGGGGAGTATGCTGCTCCCCAGCACTCACAGCCTTTGACGCTGGCTGTTGACGACAAAAACAATTCGAGTGAAACCATGAACATGATTGCCAATACCGCCTTGCTTGACCCGATGGAAACCGCCAGCGTCGACGAACTGCGCCAGCACCAGCTGGAGCGCCTGCGCTGGAGCCTGAAGCACGCCTACGACAACGTCCCGCTGTACCGCCAGCGCTTCGATGAAAAAGGCGTGCATCCGGATGATCTGAAATCCCTGGAAGACCTGGCCAAGTTCCCCTTCACCGGCAAGTCGGACCTGCGCGACAACTACCCCTTCGGCATGTTTGCCGTGCCCCAGAGCGAGATCGTCCGCATCCACGCCTCCAGCGGTACCACCGGCAAGCCCACCGTGGTCGGCTACACCCAGAACGACATCGACACCTGGGCCAATGTGGTGGCGCGCTCGATCCGCGCCGCCGGCGGTCGCAAGGGCGACAAGGTGCACATCTCCTACGGCTACGGCCTGTTCACCGGCGGCCTGGGCGCCCACTACGGCGCCGAGCGCCTGGGCTGCACCGTGATCCCGATGTCCGGCGGCCAGACCGAGAAGCAGGTCCAACTGATCCGCGACTTCCAGCCGGACATCATCATGGTCACCCCGTCCTACATGCTGAACCTGGCTGACGAGATCGAGCGCCAGGGCATCGACCCGCACAAACTGGCCCTGCGCCTCGGTATCTTCGGCGCCGAACCCTGGACCGCCGAGCTGCGCCGTGCCATCGAGGAGCGCATGGGCATCACCGCCCTGGACATCTACGGTCTGTCGGAAATCATGGGACCGGGCGTCGCCATGGAATGCGCCGAGACCAAGGACGGCCCGACCATCTGGGAAGACCACTTCTACCCCGAGATCATCGACCCGGTGACCGGCGAAGTGCTGCCGGACGGCCAACTCGGCGAGCTGGTGTTCACTTCGCTGTCCAAGGAAGCGCTGCCGATGATCCGCTACCGCACCCGCGACCTGACCCGCCTGCTGCCGGGCACCGCGCGGCCCATGCGGCGCATGGACAAGATCACCGGCCGCAGCGACGACATGCTGATCATCCGTGGCGTCAATGTGTTCCCGACCCAGATCGAAGAGCAGGTGTTGAAGGTCAGGCAGCTCTCCGAGAACTACGAGATCCACCTTTTCCGCAACGGCAACCTGGACAGCATCGAGGTGCACGTCGAGCTCAAGCACGAGCACGACGGCCTGGGCGAACAGCAGCAACAGGCGCTGTGCAACGAGCTGGGCAAGTACATCAAGACCTACATCGGCATCAGCTCGCGCATCGTCCTGCGCCCCTGCTACTCGCTGAAGCGCTCGGAAGGCAAGGCCTGCCACGTCTACGACAACCGCAACAAATAAGGCCAGCGCCGCATCACAAAAGCCCCGCACATGCGGGGCTTTTGCATTGGCTGTACGCGGGCACCGGCTTCCCATCCGGCGGGCTATGACCGTTGGTCGGGCTGGACAGCGCCACGGGGGCAGGTTTGTCGAATGCCGGCTACCTCTATCGACTCTTAGGCAGATCGGCCGGATGGCTCTGTCCGGCCGACTCCAATCGACAGAACGGAATCCAGGCAGGAGATCGATCATGACCTATGTAGATGGCTTCGTAGTGCCCGTCCCCACCGCCAACCGCGAGGCCTACCGCAAAGTGGCCGAGATGGCCGCTGGTGTCTTCAAGGAGTGCGGCGCCCTCAGCGTCGTCGAGTGCTGGGGCGACGACGTGCCCGAAGGCAAGGTAACGTCCTTCCCGATGGCGGTGAAGTTGAAGGAAGGCGAAACCGTGGTCTTCTCCTGGATCACCTGGCCCTCGAAGCAGGTGCGGGACGCCGGCATGAAGAAAGCGATGGAAGACCCGCGCATGCAGCCCAATCCGAGCAATATGCCCTTCGATGGTCAGCGGATGATCTTTGGCGGGTTCGAGGTCTTGGTGAAAGGCTGATCGGCCGTGAGGCAGGAGGCCGCCCCTTTCGCCGGTCTGGACTGTAGGGTGCGCTGTGCGCACCGGTTCCGGGATCGGCTTCGGCGCTACGCCAAACCGCCGGTGCGCACGGCGCACCCTACCGAATCGACTTCATCCTGCTAGCCCGAGTAGTCGAATCGTCACAGAAAAGCCGGGCCTGGACCGTAGGGTGCGCTGTGCGCACCGATCCGGGGTCGGCCTTGGCACTCCGTCTAACTGTAGGGGCGATTTCAATCGCCAAGCGGACCGCAGGTTCGCCATTCGAGCCTACAAGGAATATCAAGGCCGCCTACTTCAGTACGCCGAGCAGCTTCCACAACCGGCGCGCTTCGGCGTCGGCGCTGATCAACTCTTCCAGCAACTCACCCAGCGGCTGGTTGCCCCATTCAACCGCGCGGCGGATCACGTAGGGCACCGGACTATGGGGCTCGGTACGGGCCAGGTAGTCGGCAATCAGCGCCAGTTGGCGATAGGCATCTTCCCGGCTGCCGGGGGCGCCCGTGAAGGCCGGTGGCATCTCCGCCTCGCTGGGCCCGGGATCTGCCTCGACTTCGGGTTTTGGCGCGGGCACAGGCGGAGTCTGGGATGGCATGGGAATGAACTCCTGCATGAGCGAGCGAATGGCGTTCAGGGTCTGCTGCAGTGGCGCGAAGCTCGGAGCCAGGTCCCCCAGCCAGCCGTCGCACCAGGCGTCCAGGCGATTCAGCTCGACCAGGCTCGTCTCCATGCCGTGGCGAACACGCTCGAAGCTGGCCGTGGGCAGCTGCCTGAGGATTTCGGCCAGCTTGCGCTGTTCCAACCGCGCCGCTTCGGCGGCGGCCTTGTCCGCTTTGCTGTCACTGGCCTGCACCTGGCGCTGCTGAAGTTGCTGCCAACCATGCAGGGTCACGTGGGCAAGGTCGGCCTGTTCGTCGCCGAACAGCGCGCAACGGGTCAGGACGATCTCGCCGTAGCGACGCACCATCCATTCCAGCGGTGCTACGCGCCAGGATCGGTCGCCGTCTTCCGGCTGGGGGTGGAGCGCCTCCGGGTAGCATTCGCAGAGTCCGGCCAGCAGCCCCAGCGCCGGAGCCAGGCCGTCGAGACCACTGCGCAGCAGCCAGGCCTCACCCAGCCAGGCGGCCAGCATCAGGTCCTTGCTGCGTTCGCGCAGCAGCTTGCCTGCCAGTCGCTCCACCGCGGCCCAGTCACCCCGTTTCAGCTCCGCCTGCCAGACCCCGGTGGGCAGGCTGGAATCGTCCTCCCGACGCAAATCGCGCAATTGGTCCCAGGCCGGGTCGTAGCGCAGGCTGGGGCCGCAGGGTTCAGGGCCGGGAATGGGTTCCAGCAGATCGCTGGCGGGGCTGTCGGTCATCGGCAGGCTCATGGCGTCACCTCGGTGCTGACCAGTGAAGCGGCGTGGCTATTGGTGAACGGCGAGCGCGGCGCCTTCACCGGCAATGGCTGGATCGACAACGGCAGCTTGCCGCCCTGGGTCATCAGCGACAGGCGCATGAACATCAGCGCCGGCGGGCTGCCGCCGGGGGCGCCGCTCACCGGTACCTGCAGGGTCAGCGGAAAGTCGGTGTAATCCATGCTCGGCTGGCGCTGCAGGACCACATGGGCGCGCATCAGCCGCAGCAGTGCCCAAGGGCCGCGATACTCCCAGCCCGCCTCCAGGTCGGACACCGCCATGCTTGGTTGCAGGGGGTCGATGCTTGGCCGCTGGTCGCCGTCCTTGGCCCAGCGCAACAGCAACTGCACCGGGTCACCCACGTTCCAGTGCAGGCGCTGCACGTCGCCGGGATACCCCACCTGCTTGTCGCCGGCGTGCAGACCCCAGGCGATCACCTGGTCGGCACCACGCTCGTCTTCGCGGTCGGTGCGCCAGCGCACGTCCAGTTCGACACCCAAGGCGCCTGAGGGGTCGCGTACGAACAGCGGCCCCAGCCAGGTGCGCGCCTGTTTCAGCCGGGCGAGGAAGTCTTCCGCCGCCAGACGGTCATTGGGCTGGCTCCATTTCAGGCCCTCTTCGGCCTGGGCCAGTCGGCTATCGATCAGCTCCACCAGGTGCTGTACGCGGGCCGGGTCGGCGTCGTCAGCCTCCAGGCTGTAGGCAAAGGGAAAGCGATCCGACAGATACTGGTTGAAGTAGTCCGCCAGATCATTCCAGGCCGTGGCCGCCCGCTGCTGCTGGAGCTGGCTGCAGCGCTGCGACGCCTGGTCCCTGAGCACGTGGGTGCGCCGTGCCAGGTCGCCGGCGCCCTGAGACAGGTTGGCAGTGGCCAGGACCTGGGTGCAGGAACCCAGGTCCATTTCGATGAAGTCGCGGCTGACCAATTGCTCGAACAGCGCCGGCGAACTGGTGGGGTTCTGGGCCTTGTATTTGGCCATCTCCTCGCTCAGCCCGGCCAGGCGCGCCACCCTGTCCCGTTCGGCGACAGAGAGGCCGGGCTGCTCGCGGAGCCAAGTCAGGGCCGGTGCCGCCCCTTCGCTGGTGTCGAGGATGACCGTGAACTGCTGGCCGAGGCTGCTCTTCAGATCCTGCACGTCACTGGAGCGGAACAGTTGCAGGCCGAGGTTGCGGCTTCCGTCCCACTGGGAGATGTCGAAACGCTGGGTGAACACCGGCAAGGCATCGATGCTGGCCAGGGCCGCGTTGGTGTCGGCCATGGCCATGCGGGTCAGTTGGCTGCGCAGGGCACCGGCGAGGTCTGCGCGGTCCAGCTCAGCCAGGGCGTTCAACACCAGTCCGGCCTGGTCCACCGGCACGTCGAAGGACTTGCCGGTACTGCCCGGCGGACGCACATCGGAGGCGCTCAGGCTGGCCCAGATCGCCCGTGCGGCGGCCTCTCCGGCGGCCTTGAGCATGCCCTCGCGGTAGTCCGGCGGGATTTTCGCCAGCTCTTGCGAGACGAATGCGTGATAGCTGTCGGCGAAGCCCTGCGCTTGCGCCAACGCGCGGGCATCGACGTTTCGCAGTGTCCGGGTATCCGGCTCGGTGGCGTCCTGGCGCAGGGCCACCACCACGAAATCGCGCTTGAGCAGGCCCTTGATCGCCTTGGCCAGGGCGCCAACGTGGTCCTGCAGCATCAGGGTGCCGCCGGCCTGTCGCTGCAACAGGTTGGTGCGGGTGCCGGCGCCGGCAATCCACTGGCTATGAAAGCCCTTGCGCAGGCGCTCCGCTTCGGTGTCGAGGTTCTGCTCCACCGCAACCCCCAGCAGGCTGCTCTGGCGCACGGTTTCCATCAGGTTGCGATACCCCGGCACCAGCTCCTCGCCATTGCTGTGGCTCCAGGCGGAGTTGGTCAGGGCAATCAGGTCTTCCAGGTTGCCGACCAGGCTGTTGATCTCTTCCAGCTCGGCCAAGGTGTTGCCCTGCCCCGCCTGCAGGTTGTCGAGGTGCACTTTGAGATAGCCCGCCGGGCGCACGAAGTTGTCGGCGAGAAAGTACTGGGTCAGCCAGAGCTTCATCAGCACCTGGAACTGTTCGGTCAGCGCCTGGCGCTGGGCCGGCAGGTCAAGGGGCGCCAGCCCCGGACCACCCAGGCCGCGCAGCGCACGGTCGTAATAGGCACGGTGACGCTGGTCGGCGGTGTTCAGCTCCAGGCCCGCCGCGCTGTTGGCCAGCTGCGTCAGGGGTTCCAGCACACCCTTGTTCCCCGACAGGACATCGGCGAACAGGCGGTTCTGCTGCTCCAGCCGGGCCGCGCCAAAGGCCAGGTTGCGCGCCTTGACGTAGTTCGGCCATTCCTCAGGCTGCTCGCCTTCGACATTGGTGCGCCGGTCACCGACCCGGATCGCCAGCAGCTTGTCCAGCTCCACTCGCTGGAGCTGGACCAGGGGATGCAGCGCCTCGCTACGGGCCATGGAGCGGAGTACGTCATCCATGCGCCCATCCAGGGACGAGAACCAGGACGTGGGATAGACGAGGGATGCGAAATGCCAGCGCGGGGCGTCCTGCAACAGGCGCCAGAAGCCCTGCAGATTGCGCCGCGCCTGCTCTTCGCTGCGTGTCGGGTCCTTGAGCGTCACATGGTTGTTCTGTGCCACTTGCAGCACGCGGGTCAGTTCGCGGGCGTCGCGCTGGCCTTCGTGCCAGACCCAGAGCATCCCCAGCAACCAGAAGGCGCCGATCACCGCCGCCGTACCGGCGATCACCTTTTGCCAGCGCTGGCGCAAACGAAGAATGCGCGGAACGGCCTGGGCCAGCCCCTGCTCGGCGAGGAAGCGTTGGCGCCAGAGCGCACGCGAAAACACCCCCTGTGCCGGCGGCTGGTCCTGGGCCGAGAGCTCCCAGGGGTCGGCATCACGGGTGAAGGCCTGCACTGAACTGAAGTAGAGGCCCCGCAGGCGCGGCGCCTCCCCTTGGGCATTGCCCTGGAACACGGGTTCGAGCAGGGCCCGCAGGTTGCCCCGCAGGCCATCCAACTGGCCCGGCAAACGATAGAGGTCCTCTCCCAACTCACCTTTGAGCGCGCCGACCTCCAGGATCGCCGCCTGTATCGCCTGCACCACCTGGTCCAGGGCGTCATCCAGCCAGTACCCCTGCCAGCCCGCTTCCAGAGCGAAAGGCGAGGACCAGCCCAGCGCATGCTCGCGACCCTCTTCCGGCAGTGCGGCTACCAGCTCCTGGAACCCCGGCAGCTCCTCCAGCCCCGTGATCAGCACATTTACAGGCAGGCTCAGCCCCAGGCGCTGCAGCATTTCCCCGAAACGGCGGCGCGCGGCAAGGGCATCCGCCGCCAGTTGGGCGTCGTCCAGCAGGCGCGATAGCGGGACGGTCCAGATGACACCATCCAGCGGCCGCTGCCCACGTAGACGCAGCAACATGCCGAGCAGCCGGCGCCAGGCAAACGCAGGTGCGGTACCGCCGCCCTCCGGCAGGAACAGGCCCTGAGGCACCACCAGCAGCGCGCCATCCGGGTCGGCCCACCAACGACCGAACCAGGCCGGGCGATCTGCCGGTGCCAGTTGCCAGTCGACGCAGAGCTGGCTGCCTTCCCGCGGATCGCCCACCAGCAACAGCCAGGGCGTCAGGTAGCGTTCCTGGCTCCCCTGGTCATGCTCCATCTTGCGGACAGCGGCGTAAAAGCTGCGGATGGCCGAACCGGACTGGGTACGCAGCCACCAATAGAGCGCTGCCAGGGCAAGCAGGATCAGCAGAACGGCGAGAACGATCAGGGCGATGGCGAAGCCACTCATTCCGACTGCTCCCCGTCATCCAGGGTGGCCGCCAGGTGCAGGACGGGCTCCAGTTCGGACTTGATTTCGCTCCACATCCAATGCCCCGCGCCGGTCAGCACCAGCGCAACGCCGACGATCGCCAGGGCCAGGCGCAGGCCATCAGGCAGCGCCCGCCGCAACGGCAGGCGCATCGGTGCGGCGCGGGTCGGGCGTTCAAGGCTCTGCAAGGCACCGTCGAGAGCCGGTTCGCGCTGCCAGGCGAAGGTGAACAGCGCCTGCCGCCAGCGTTCGTGCATGGCCTGGCCGCGCTCACCGCGCAGCTGGCCATGGAAGCCGAGCACCAGGCATTGGAGGTAGACATTGGCCAGGTCGCGGGTGGCCGGGGCCCGCTCTTTCAGCAGCACACGAATGGCCATCGGCAGCCGTTCGCCAGCATTGCGCGAACCGTACAGGCGCATTTCCAGCGGTCGCGCCTGCCAGGCCAATTGACCGCTCCAACTGCCGAACAGCAGGGACTCATCGAGCAGGGCAACGAACGCATAGACCATCGCCTTGACCTGGGCAGAGCCCGAGTCGCCGACGCTGGCGAACGCGCCACGCCAGAGACGCCGGACGATGCGGGTGGCGGTTTCGGCGGTGCGTTCCACCCGTTGGCCGTCACTGTCGTCAGCGTCTTCCAGTTCGTCCCACGCGCCGCGCCACTCCAGCCAGGCCTGGCGGAATGCAAGGCTTAGGGGTGCCTCGCCAAACTCCGGTGGATACAGGGCCACACTCCTTTCCGGCATTTGCGCGTCCTTAGCGGGTCAGGCGAATTCATGTGCATTGGCGACGAACAGCACCACCTGCCAGGGCCCGACCAATGCCGCCTGGCCGGGCACGACGATGGAGAGCTTCTGCTCGGGATCGAACCACTCACCGGCGGCCTGGACCACGAACAGCCGGGTGTCCTCCCCGACCCCGTAGGCAACCTGCTCGGCACGGCTCATGGACTGCTGCGCCAGACCACTCATGCGCTGGCGAGCGAGGGTGGGCACGTGGCCCTGGGAAGCGACGATGGCCTGCCCCAGCCAGTGGAAGGCCGCCTGCTCGCCAGTACCGGCCGGCATGCGCAGCCCGATCACCAGGCGCTGGCGGCGGGACTGGGTATCGGGCAACTGGATGGAGAAGCCTTGCTCCACCTGATCGAAGGCCAGGCTGCGGTAGCCGACCCGCACGCGGGTCAGGGCGTTCTCCAGCCATTCGAGCACATCGTCGTACCCGCGCTTGAGGTCGAGGAAATCCAGGGGCACGAAAGCTGGCACGCCGGCAACCGGGTCCAGGGCGCACCAGGAGCCGGCCATGCCCACCAGCAGACCGTGCAGGCGGTCCGCTGCGGCCACTCGGCTGTTGAGCGCCGCCTCCACTTCCGGCAGGCGCGCCCAGAGCGCGGCGAGCTGTCGACGGATTTCGTTCATGTCATCACGGTTGCCCGCCTGTTCGGCCTGGCGCAGACGACCGGCGAGGAACAGGCATTTCTCCCGCGCACGGGCGCAGAGTGCCGCCACAGCGCGGCCGAGAACGGATTCGGGAAGGATTCGCGGAGTCGGCGCCACATAGGGCTGGCGGACAAAACCGCCCCCTTCCTTGGCGACACGCAGCAGCGGCAGGCAGACCGAATCGGCGCGGCCGGTGTCCGTCACCAGACGCGCCGCCGGGCGCCAGACCAGGATGGGCTCGGGATGCTCGCCACTGGCCAGGTCCGGCACCGCGTCGCCCACCGCCGATTGCAGGCGCCCACGCAGGGGCAGCACCTGGCCGCCACGACCCAGCGGATTGACGGCGAGGAAGACGGTGACGCTGGAAGTTGCGGACTGCGCGATGGCGGCGCTGACATCCAGCTCCAGCACGGCGCCTTCGCCGGGCCTGACGCTGACCGGCAGACCGTCCGGAAGAATGGCTTCGAGGGCGAGTACGCGCACCAGGCCTGCGCTGAGGGCGGCGGGGTCGAGTTCGAGCTGGGAGACGCCCCAGAACCAGGGATTGCCGGCGTGGGCGAAATGAGCGGCGAGCACTTCCGCGCGCAACCCTTGCAACTGGAAATGCTGGGGCAGCAACTGCATCCCCTCATGCCAGCACACCGCGTCAGGCAGAACTTTCATACCACTCCCCTTCGACGTTCCACGTTGTCGCGAGCTCGACGCCCTGCAGCTTCAGGGGCCTTTCGTCATCGCTCGTTCTCGCTCAGCAAGCGCATTTCCCTGCTATCGAACCGGAGCCAGGCACGGCTCTGCTCATCCAGCCTCAGGCGGTGAGCACCGGGTGTGTTATAGCCGGCGAAGACCAAAAGTCCAGCCGCGCTCTCGCCCGCCAACGGGAACTCCCGCGCCTCCATGAATTGCCCGGGAACCAGCTCCAGGCTCCAGACGGAAAACTGCTGGCGATAGTCGCGGCGGTACTGCTCGCGATCGGTGAACCATTGCTGCGCGGTGATGCCGGAAAGCACCTTGAGCAGCTCGGGATCGCGCACGGCGATGAAGTCGACGGCGATGGGGGTGTCGTCGTTGGCGCGCTTGGCGACGTCCAGGGTCAGGTTGTCGAGTTGGACCCGCGGACCGAGAAGATCGGAGCAGCCTCCCAGCAGCATCGCGGCGGCTAACAAGACGATTTTGGAGGCGGAAATGAAACGTCCGTGCTTCATGGTGGTCAGATTCCGGTTTGCGTTTGCAAATTTATAGACCTGTTCTAGCGTGTCTGAGTAGTTCGTCGGACTGACGAATTAGAGGGATCGCCAAGGACAGGCTTGCGTGTAGTTTCCCCCTGTCGACTCGTGATCCAGCAATGGAGTGCGATGACAGGACATGTCCGATGCATTGCGCTCTCAGCAATGCACCGGAGCCCACCAACATGGCCGAAAGCACGCAGCACAAACTGGATCGCGTACGCCCGCCCCGGGTACAGATCACCTACGACGTCGAGATCGGCGACGCCATAGAGAAAAAGGAACTGCCGCTCGTCGTCGGCATCCTCGCCGACCTCTCGGGTAAGCCCGAACAGCCCCTGCCGAAGCTCATCGAGCGTCGCTTCACCGAGATCGATCGCGACAACTTCAACCAGGTCCTCGCGTCCATCGCGCCGCGTTCCACCCTGCAGGTGGACAACACCATCACCGGCGACGGCAGCAAGCTCAACGTCGAGCTGCGCTTCAAGGACATGGACGATTTCGATCCGGTCAACATCGTCAAGCAGATCACTCCGCTGCGCCGCCTGTTCGAAGCCCGCCAGCGCCTGCGCGACCTGCTCACCAAGCTGGATGGCAACGACGACCTCGACAAGCTGCTGCAGGAAGTGGTGAGCAACACCGATGGCCTGCAGGAGATCAAGTCGGCGCGTCCCGAAGCCGAATCCGCCGCGCCCGAGGGCGAAGGCGAAGCACCGGCCGAACCCCAGGCCTGATCCCTAGCCCGACTTCCAGGAGGAATCGCCCATGGCAACAGAAGCCGGTGCGAACAGCGAGAGCACCACTCAGACCCTGACCCTGCTCGACCGCATCATCGCCGAGGGCCGCATGGCCCATGACGACAGCCAGCAGGACTACGCCCGCGACATGCTCGCGGAATTCGCCACCCAGGTCCTCGACGAAGGCATGGCCATCGACAAGGACACCGTGGCCATGATCAACGACCGCATCAGCCAGATCGACGAACTGATCAGCGCCCAGCTCAACGAAGTCCTGCATCACCCCGAGTTGCAGAAGCTGGAAGCCTCCTGGCGCGGCCTGCACCTGCTGGTGCAGAACACCGAGACCAGCACCCGTCTGAAACTGCGCCTGCTCAACGTCAGCCAGAAGGAACTGCAGACCGACCTGGAGAAGGCCGTCGAGTTCGACCAGAGCGCGCTGTTCAAGAAGATCTACGAAGAGGAATACGGCACCTTCGGCGGCCATCCCTTCAGCCTGCTGGTGGGCGACTACAGCTTTGGCCGTCATCCCCAGGACGTGGCCCTGCTGGAGAAACTCTCCAACGTCGCCGCCGCCGCCCACGCGCCCTTCATCGCAGCCGCCAACCCGAAATTGTTCGACATGAACAGCTTCACCGAGCTGGCCGTGCCGCGCGACCTGGCGAAGATCTTCGAGAGCCAGGAGCTGATCAAGTGGCGCAGCTTCCGCGAGAGCGAAGACTCGCGCTACGTCTCCCTGGTGCTGCCGCACTTCCTCCTGCGCCTGCCCTACGGCCCGGACACCCTGCCGGTGGAAGGCATGAACTACGTTGAAGACGTCAACGGCACCGACCACTCCAAATACCTCTGGGGCAACGCCGCCTGGGCACTGGCCCAGCGCATCACCGAGGCGTTCGCCAAGTACGGCTGGTGCGCGGCGATCCGTGGCGCCGAAGGCGGCGGCGCGGTGGAAGGCCTGCCGGCCCACACGTTCCGCACCAGTTCCGGTGACCTGTCGCTGAAATGCCCGACCGAAGTGGCTGTCACCGACCGCCGCGAGAAGGAACTCAACGACCTCGGGTTCATCGCCCTCTGCCACAAGAAGAACAGCGACCTCGCCGTGTTCTTCGGCGGCCAGACCACCAACAAGGCCAAGCTCTACAACACCAACGAGGCCAACGCCAACGCACGCATCTCGGCCATGCTGCCGTATGTGCTCGCGGCCTCGCGCTTCGCCCATTACCTGAAGGTGATCATGCGCGACAAGGTGGGCAGCTTCATGACCCGCGACAACGTGCAGACCTACCTGAACAACTGGATCGCCGACTACGTGCTGATCAACGACAACGCACCGCAGGAAATCAAGGCGCAGTACCCGCTGCGTGAAGCGCGGGTGGACGTGTCGGAAGTGGCCGGCAAGCCGGGCGCCTACCGCGCGACCGTGTTCCTCCGACCGCACTTCCAGCTGGAGGAACTGACCGCCTCGATCCGCCTGGTGGCCAGCCTGCCGCCGCCGGTAGCCGCCTGACCTGCGCCGCCCGCCGGCGACCCCGGCGGGCGGTCACCCCCCTCTTCTCCAGACTTTCCAGATTCAGGAGTTCCATGCGATGGATGCGATCATTCTCGACCTCGGCGACGACATCAAAGGCGACAGCCTGCTCGAGGGCTTTACCGACAAGATCGAGCTGATGTCCTACAGCCACAACGTGGCCATGCAGGTCACCAACGACGTCAGCAACTCGGAACGCACTTCCGGCCGGCCGCACATCGGCGAATTCACCGTCACCAAGTTCATCGACACCTCCACCCCGTCGCTGAACGAGTACTGCTGCGCCGGCAAGCCCATCACCACGGCGAAGATCACCATCGGCCGCAACGCCGCCGAGGGCGACGGCAAGGTCCTGCCCTTCATCGTCTACACCCTGGACAACGTGGTGCTCTCCAACGTCAGCGTGAGCGGCGGCGCCGGTGGCAAACCGGTGGAAACCCTGTCGATGAACTTCACCAAGATTAAATGGGAGCTCACCGCGCAGAAGGACGACGGCACCAAGGAGGGCACCGCAGCGTCCACCTGGGACCTGGCCGCCAACAAGGTGGCCAAGTAAGGACGCCGCCCGGTCATGTCGGAAGCCGGCCTGCTCCCGCCGCTGTTCGAGCGCCTCGCCGCCCAGGCGGAGGAGGCGCCGGCCTTCGACCGCGAGGCCCTGGCGGAGTCCGTCCGCCAGGAACTGGCGCGGCTGCTCAACACCCGTCGCGCCCGTGCTGAAAGCGGCCGCCCCCTGACCATCCTCGACTACGGCATCGGCGACTGGAGCGCCCTGCAAGCGCGCCGCGGAGATGACCGGCGCCAACTGGTGCGGGAAATCCGCGCCGCCGTACAGCACTTCGAACCCCGCCTGCACCTGACTGAAGTGGACGCCGACGCCGTCCCCGGCCAGCACCAGCGCCTACGTATCCGCCTTGGCGGCAGTTTGCGCAGCGGCCAACGCACCTGGCCGGCGGTGTTCATCATCGACAACAGCGACGAGGGCCTCGAGGTGCGCCATGAGCGACTCGATTGACCCGGAGCTGCTGGACTACTACCAGCGCGAACTCACCTGGTTGCGCCATGCCGGTGCCAGCTTCGCCGCCCGCTACCCCAAGGTCGCCCGACGCCTGGAACTGGCGCCCGACGAATGCCCGGACCCGCACGTGGAGCGCCTGCTGGAAGGCTTCTCCCTGCTGACTGCACGCCTGCAACGGCGCCTCGACGACGACTACGCCGAGTTCAGCGACGCCCTGCTGGAACAGCTCTACCCCCTGGCCCTCCGTCCCCTGCCCTCCTGCGCCATCGTCGAGTTCGAGCCCGACCCGACCCAGGGCAGCCTGGCCGAGGGTTACCGGATGCCGCGTGACACCCCCCTGTTCGTCACCACCAGCCAGGGCGCCAGCGTACATTTCCGCACCACGGCCGACGCAGTGCTCTGGCCCATCCGAATCGGCCAGGCGACGTTGCTGGACGGCGACGAGGCGGTGGCACTGACCGGACGGCCGGACGCCCGCGCAGCCCTGCGCCTGGAGCTGCACTGCCTGGGCGAGTTCGACTGGGCGCAGTTGCCCATCCGCCAACTGCGCCTGCACCTGGCTGCCTCGCCGGTCACCAGTGCCGCCCTGTACGACCTGCTCGGCGCCCACGTCCTCGGCATTCATTGCGGTGTACCCGGTCAGCCACTGCTCCCCTGCCCAGGCGAGCCACAACTGGTGGGCTTTGCCGACGACCAGGCGCTGCTGCCCGAAGAAGACGGCCAGCATCCCGGTCTGCGCCTGCTGGCCGAGTACTTCACGTTTCCGGACAAATTCGCCTTTTTCGACATCCCGATCCGGCCGCCGGCGCACGGCGGGCGCGAGTGCCTGCTGGTGATCCCCTTCGACCGCGCCCCGGCGGGTCGCCTGCACCTGCAACCCGGTGATCTGCGCCTG
This sequence comes from Pseudomonas sp. LFM046, assembly GCF_000949385.2. Taxonomy (NCBI): domain Bacteria; kingdom Pseudomonadati; phylum Pseudomonadota; class Gammaproteobacteria; order Pseudomonadales; family Pseudomonadaceae; genus Pseudomonas; species Pseudomonas sp. LFM046. The sequence continues at coordinate 3,420,137 of NZ_JYKO02000001.1, forward strand.
GGCTGCGCGCCAGCCATCAACCTGTTCCCGCGCACCTCGGAGCCGCTACGCCCAGACGGGACCCGCAGCGAATACCGCCTGGTGGCCGACGCCCACCGCGAAAGCAGCGTGGAAATTCACAGCATCCGCACCCTGCGTGCCGTCTCGCCCCGTGGCGTGAGCCCGGTAGCGGCCTACTACGGTCATGCCCATGGTGCGCGTGCCGCCGGTGCGCGCCTCTACTGGCATGCCCGCAGGGTGCAGGGCATGACACCCAATCGCCTGGGCACCGACCTGCTCCTGAGCCTGGTGGACACCGGCTTCGATCCACTGCAGGACGCCCCCGAATACAGCCTGACCGCCGAGCTGCTCTGCACCAATCGGCACCTGGCGGAAAACCTGCCGGCCGGCACCCGTCTCGGCTTCGAGCGCCCCGGCCCCATCGCCCGAGCCAGCCTGCGCAATCCACCCACGCCGCAAAGCCTGCCGCGTCTCTCCGGTGAATCGCGCTGGCGCATGGTGTCGCAGCTCACCCTCAATCACCTTTCCCTGGTTGAAGGGCCGCAGGCGCTTAACGCGCTGCGCGAACTGCTCCACCTGCACAACCTGCGCGACGAAGGCGGCGTCCACCGGCAGATCGAAGGCATCGACCAACTGACCTGCGAGCGGGTGGTGGCACGAGTCGGCGACGACGCCTGGCGCGGCTGGCGCAATGGGCTGGAGGTGCGCCTCAGCCTCGATCCGCAACACTTCGCCGGCGCCAGCGCGGTGCTCTTCTCCGCCGTGCTGGCGCAGTTCTTTTCTCTCTACGCGACCGCCAACCGCTTCGTGCGGACGGTGCTGGTCGATGCCGACAAGGAGGTCAGGACGTGGCAGCCCCAGGCCGGAATGCCCCTCTCCCTCTGAGCCGGCGCCTGCGCGACGAGCCGCAGGCCTTCGAACTCCTGCAAGCACTCCTGTTGCTGGAGCGCGAGCGACCGGGTGCCGAACCCCTCGGCCAGGGCAGCGCGCCTCAAGGCGAAGCCATGCGCCTGCGCGGTCCGCTGACGCCGACCTTTGCCGCCAGCCAGGTGGAGCGCCTGGATGAAGAGCCCGGCCAACCGCCCACCCTGACCACACCCGTCTTCGGCCTCGGCGGCCCCGACGGACCACTGCCCTACGCCTATCAGGAATGGCTGCAACAGCGGGCGAAGCAGAAGGACCACGCCCCGGCGGAATTCCTCGACCTGTTCCAGCACCGCCTGCTCAGCCTGCTTTACCGGGTCCTGGGCAAGCATCGCCTGGCCCTGGGTTTTTGCGCGCCGGAAGACTCGCCAGCGCAGGACCAGCTACTGGCGCTCTGCGGCCTGCTGCCGGAAGCCCTGCAGAACCGCCTTGCCCTGCCCGACTCCGCCGTGACCGCGCGCACCGCCCTGTTTGCCGGAGGACGGCGTTCCCTGGCCGGCTTCGCCACGCTGGTCCGCCACCAGTTCAACGTTGCGGTGCGCTACGAGGCCTACCAGGGCGGCTGGCGAGACATCCCGCCCGCCAGCCGCAGCGTGCTGCAGCGCAGGGGCCGCAACCTGGGCCTGGGCCGCAATGCGATTGCCGGCACCCGGGTGTGGGATGAACACGCCGGCATCCGCCTGACCCTCGGCCCGCTGGCCAACGACCGCGTACAGGATTTCCTCCCGGACGGCACTGAACACGCCCGCCTCGCCAGCCTGGCCGCGCTCTACTTCGGCCCGGACCTGGAATGCGCGCTTCGCCTGCTGGTCCGCCCCGGCCCGCCGCTGCGCCTGGATCGCACGCAACCGCCGCGCCTGCGCTGGAGCGGCGGCCTGCAACTTCGCGGCGAACAGCTGCAGCAAATCGACACGCGTTTGCGCCAGACGGAGGTGGCCTGACCATGGAACTCGGCAGCCTGATCGGACGCCTCAACGGAGAAAGCCGCCGCGCCCTGGAACGGGCCGCGCAACGCTGCCTGCAGCGCACCCATCACTACGTGGAAATCGAGCACCTGCTGCTGGAGCTGATGGACATCGAAGGTGGCGACCTCGCCTACCTGCTGCCGCGCTTCGGCCTGGAGCGCGATGTGCTGGCGGCGGAGATCAATCAGGCCCTGGAGCTGTTCAAGGCCGGCAACACCCGCACACCAGCCCTTTCCGCCCAGACAGTCGGCCTGCTGGAAGACGCCGTGGTGCAGGCCAGCGTGCTGGGCCAGCAAAGCATCCGCTCCGGCCTGCTGCTGCTCGCCCTGCTCGACCGCGACGAGCGCCGCACCCTGCTGCTGAACAGCGCCTCGTCGCTGTTGCGCATCCCCCGCGAGGCCCTGCGCAGCAATCTGCAGGAGTGGACCCAGGCGTCCCGCGAACAGCCGGCGTCGACCCAGACCGCCAAGGGCAAGGCCGCCCCGGCCAGCGCCCAGGATTCCATCCTCGACCAGTACACCCAGGACCTCACCGCCGACGCCCACGCCGGGCGCATCGACCCCATCGTCGGACGCGACAGCGAGATCAGGCAGAGCATCGACATTCTCCTGCGCCGCCGACAGAACAACCCGATCCTCGTCGGCGCGCCAGGCGTGGGCAAGACCGCCGTGGTCGAGGGCCTGGCCCTGCGCATTGCCGCCGGTGATGTGCCGCCGCCCTTGCAGGACGTCAGCCTGCGGGTGCTCGACCTCGGCCTGTTGCAGGCGGGCGCCGGGGTCAAGGGCGAGTTCGAACAGCGCCTCAAGGGCGTGATCGACGGCGTCCGCAATGCCGAGAAGCCGGTCATCCTGTTCATCGACGAAGCCCATACCCTGATCGGTGCCGGCGCCGCCGAAGGCCAGAGCGACGCCGCCAACCTGCTCAAGCCGGCCCTGGCCCGTGGCGAACTGCGCACCCTGGCCGCCACCACCTGGCTGGAATACAAGAAATACTTCGAGAAGGACCCGGCCCTGGCCCGGCGCTTCCAACTGGTGCAGGTGGAGGAGCCTGACGAGGCGACGGCCGTGGAGATGCTCCGCGGCGTCGCCGCCAAGCTGGAACAGCACCATGGCGTGCAGGTGCTGGACGCCGCCATCCATGACGCGGTGAAGCTCTCCCACCGCTACATCTCCGGCCGCCAGCTACCGGACAAAGCCATCAGCGTGCTGGACACCGCCTGCGCCCGTGTCGCCCTGGGCCAGCATGACGTGCCGCCGCCGCTGGAAAGCCTGCGCCACCGTGAACAGGCTCTGGAAGAAGAACTGCAACGCCTGCGCCGCGAACAGGCCACCGGCCTCGATCATCGCGAGCGCATCACCGCGCTGGAAACCGAATCCGCCAGCAATGTCGTCGCCATCCGCGAGCTGGAAAGCCGCTGGGGCGAGGAACGCGAGGCGGTGCGCGAGCTGCTGGAGGCCCGCCGCGAACTGCTGGCCCTTTCCGACAGCGTCGACGCCCGCAAGCCCAACGAAGAGCTGGACGACCGCATCGATCACCTGGCTGCCGAACTGGCACGCCTGGAAGCCGGGCTGGACGCCATCCGCCAGGACGATCCGCTGGTGCCCGAGCAGGTGGACTCGAAGACGGTCGCTGCCGTGATCGCTGGCTGGACCGGCATCCCCATCGGCAAGATGCTCGCCGACGAAGCCCACGCCGTGCGCACCCTCGGCCAGCGCATGGCGCAACGGGTCATGGGTCAGGACACGGCCCTGGCCACCATCGCCCAACGCATCCAGGCCTACCGCGCCGGTCTCACCGACCCGCAGAAACCGGTGGGCGTGTTCCTGCTGGTGGGCCCGACCGGCGTCGGCAAGACCGAAACCGCGTACGCCCTGGCCGACGCCCTTTATGGCGGCGAGCGCAACCTCATCAGCATCAACCTGTCCGAGTACCAGGAAGCCCACACCGTCAGCCAGCTCAAGGGCGCCCCGCCCGGCTACGTGGGCTACGGCTCCGGGGGCGTGCTCACCGAAGCGGTACGCCGCCGCCCCTACTCCGTGGTGCTGCTGGACGAAATCGAAAAAGCCCACCCGGACGTGCTGGAGGCCTTCTACAACGTCTTCGACAAGGGCGTGATGGAAGACGGCACCGGCCTGGTGGTGGACTTCAAGAACACCGTGATGCTCGCCACCAGCAACGTCGGCGCCGAACTGGTCCTCGACACCCCGGCTGACCAGCTCGGCAGCGACATCTTCAACGAACGCCTGCGCAAGGTTCTGCTGCAAGCCTTCCGCCCCGCCTTCCTCGCCCGCATGACCGTGGTGCCCTACCGCCCGCTGGACGAAGCGACCCTGGAGGGCATCGTCATCGCCAAGCTGGAAAAGCTCCAGGGCCGCTACAAGGCCGCCACCGGCAAACACTTCGACTTCGACCCGGCCATCGTGAAAGCGGTATTGGCCAAGTGCAGTTCAGCGGGAGCGCGGGATATCGAGAATGTGCTGATGGCGCAGGTGACGGGGAAGTTGGCGGAGTGGGTGTTGGAGTAGCAACTTGCACGTGGTTCTCAATCTCGCCACGACGCGCTCACCTCACCCTTTGTTTAAGCGGGCACGAACCATGGAGCTGAAGGAGTGAAGCACGGATGAACTGGGATGAATATCAATCAGCCAAACTGAAACTGATTGGCGGCAGTTCGCGCCCCATTCTGATGATGTCGGGTGTGATGTTCGACAATGGCACCCGATACCTTGAGAAGCGTAAAGGCATCACCCGCCAGAATACTGAGAACGGTCTGCTCAATGACCAGTTTGATGGCAGGGATTTCGTCTGGAACGGTCGCACGGTCCAGGTAATGGGTGATTACGAATCCGGCGGGCATCCCGCTTTGGCCGGCTTCGATACCGTGCATTGCGCCGGTCGAATCATGGGCTCCTATTTTTTCTTTCACAGTGGGCATTACCACCCCAAGCAAGAGCACGCCGTCCACTTCTTGTGCGACTTCATCGACAACACATGCAGAGCACTCGCAGGACTCCCACGCGATGCAAAGGTGGACGAACTCTCGAAAATCAGGCTCCGCCTGTACAGGGACAACTCCGAAACCGACACCTATTGGACGACATTCGCCCAGATTGCCGCAGGAGATGAGCCCGAAGAACCGATCGTTTTCTCTTCTTCCGGTATCAAACGTAGCGCGCCCATCAAGATCGGCGGACCACTTTATTCAGTCCAGAAGCAGGAAAAGAAACCGATAGTTGAATCCTCTGTACCCAGCATCCTGGAAACTGGCATAACGGCGCATGGGCGCCATCTGAAAACATACAGAATCAATCGGACTCCGAACTGGATACCCGATTCGGAACGGACGCGCTGTGCCGGATGCAACAACGAATTCGGCATGTTCCGCTGGAAGCACCATTGTCGTCAGTGCGGCGATATCTTTTGTGACGATTGTTCAAAGAAGAAGAAGCATTTGAAGCATCCGGCGAGAAGAGACTCCAACGATAACAGTGAGGGGCCGCACCGGGTATGCAACAACTGCTTCTCCAGCGTGGATCTGAGATACATGGAAATCTGATGAGAGCCTGCTGAGTCAGACAGCCCACCCGGAAGGTCCCAACAATGAGAATTGCAAGCTTCAATCTCGAAAAAAATGGAAAGTCCTCCACCCTGAACAAAAGAACTCAAGTCGATGAATTTATTGCCTACTGCAATCAGATAGAGGTCGACCTCATCTTTCTTTGCGAAGTCCATTCCGCACAGGAAGACAACTATGAAGACAATCTTGGCGCCATATACAGAAACTACAATGTCGAGTGCCACCACGGCGGATACTCAAACAGCTATATCGTGATGACAAGGAAATCTGCCAATCTGACTGTCACCAGCCAGGGAAACCTTAAAAACCTGAACAGAGACCTGATTGCCGTAGAAGCAAAAGGCGTAAACAATTACAGCGGATATGTTTTTCTGGCCCACTTCAAGTCAGGACAAAATGGACAAACCAAGTCCCAGTTGAATGCCTGCACATCACTTGGTGGAAACTGGGTCGTCACTGGCGACCTTAATCTTGATATAAGTCGAGTTGGTGAGCTCGAAACTGCGGGAGTTGCCTACGATTGCTGGAAGGGCCTGCCGACCCACCACAGCGGAGGGATACTGGATTGGGTACTCGCATCAGCCTTCGTGAGAATAGAAGCTGTTGATCTCACCGGTCATGCGAACTTTTTCGACATGAGCGGCCCCGATCATCGCCCCATTATCTTCGATGCCTATGCCAATTGACTGGCTGGGACTTTTCCACCGACTTGCCGAATGAAGATCAAGACTGGCGCAATGCCTCTCTTCCATCGCGCAGGCCTGCCTCATACAGATCATGAAGCGGCCTGACTGATACGACTTGCTGCAGGATTTCACCAAGAGGTTCCGGATGCCCCGCCCTACAGACGCCTCGGCCAGTTTCTCCCTCGCTGCTACGTCAGTGGCTGACCTCTACCCGGAAAACCTGTCCGGGAAGGAATCCCTGAACGATCTTGGCAATCTGACCCTGCATGGCTACAGCGCCACAGCCCTCCCCCTGACCAGCGCAGTGGCCTCCCACGTCACCGCCACGCTCCACAACGACGCCAACCAGCGCCCGCTCGACGCCCTGGTCGCCGAAATTCACCAACTCCCCGCCGACGCCACCGCCGAGCGCTATCAACTGGTACTGCGCCCCTGGCTCTGGTGGCTGACCCTGGCCCGCAACAACCGGGTGTTCCAGAACAAGACGACCAGCGACATCGTCACCGGCATCTTCTCGGATCACGGCTTTACCGATTACCAGTTGAAGCTCAGCGGCAGCTACAGCCCGCGTGAGTACTGCGTGCAGTACGGCGAGACCGACTTCGCCTTCGTTTCGCGGCTGCTGGAGGAAGAAGGCATCTTCTGGTTCTTCACCCATGCGGACGGCAAGCACACGCTGGTGCTGGGCGACAGCAACGATGCCTTCCCGCAGATTCCCAATGGCCCGACTGTGCCTTACCTGGGCCAGGGCATCGGCGTACGGGAGTTGCACGGCGTGCGTTCCGGGCAGCTGTGCCTGCAGGCGGTGGCTGGGGTGTACAGCGCCACGGACTACGCATTCACCACGCCCACCACCTCGCTCTACAGCCAGGCCGAGGCGGTGGCCGGGCCACGGTCGATGTACGAGCATCCCGGCGGCTATACCGCCAAGGCGCGCGGCGATGCGCTGTCCAAGCAGCGGGTGGACGAGCTGCGCAGCCAGGAGAAGCGCCTCATCGGCGAGAGCGACTGCCGCTGGCTGGTGCCGGGGCACTGGTTCACTTTGAGCGGCCATGACGACGAGTCGCTCAACATCGACTGGGTGGTGACCGCGGTCACCCATGAGGCCAGCCACGAGCATTACCGCAACCGCTTCGAAGCCATTCCCAAAGCCACCCACTACCGCCCGCCGCGCGCCACACCCAAGCCGCGCATGCATACCCAGACAGCGGTGGTGGTCGGCAAGAGCGGCGAGGAAATCTGGACCGACCAGTACGGCCGAATCAAGATCCAGTTCCCGTGGGACCGTGACGGCAAGAATGACGAGACCGCCTCCTGCTGGGTGCGCGTGGTGCTGCCCTGGAGCGGCAAGGGCTTCGGCATGCAGTTCATTCCGCGCATCGGCCAGGAAGTGATCGTCACCTTCATCGACGGCGACCCGGACCGCCCGCTGGTCACCGGCTGCGTCTACAACGGCGACAACACCCTGCCCTACGCCCTGCCGGACAACCAGACACAGTCGGGGATCAAGACCCAGTCATCCAAGGGTGGCGGCGGCTTCAACGAGTTGCGCTTCGAAGACAAGAAGGACGCCGAAGAGGTGTTCCTCCAGGCGCAGAAAGACCTGAAGGTGAACGTGCTCAACGACAGCACCGCCACCATCGGCCATGACGAAACCCTCACCGTGCAAAACGCCCGCACCCGCACGGTCAAGGAAGGCGACGAGACCATCACCCTGGAGAAGGGCAAGCGCAGCGTCACCATCCAGACCGGCAGCGATACCCTGGACGTGAAGGACAGCCGCACCGTAAAGGTGGGCGCCGACCAGACCCACAGCACCGGCGGCAACTACAGCCATAGCGTCAGCGGCAACTACGAGCTGACCGTGGACGGCAACCTGACCATCAAGGTCAGCGGCACCCTCACCCTGCAGAGCGGCGGCAGCCTGACGATCAAGAGCGACGCCGACCTCGCCGCCCAGGCCGGTACGTCCATCACGCACAAGGCCGGCACGTCGCTGACCAATCAGGCGGGCACATCCCTCGACAACAAGGCCGGCACCACCCTGACCAACGATGCCGGGGTGAGCCTGACCAACAAGGCCAGCGCCGAGCAGACCGTGGATGGCGGCGGCATGCTGACCATCAAGGGCGGCCTGGTGAAGGTGAACTGAACATGGCGCAATCCGGCAAGCTCGACCTCACCCGCGGCGACAGCCGTATGCAAGGCCAGCTCCAGGGCGGCCAACTGGAAGGCCCGGTGCGCATTGAAGAGGCTGGCCGCCCCCAGGCTCAGCTCAGCTACAGCGAGGGTGAGCTGAACGGCCCGGTCACCCTCTTCCACCCCAACAGCAAGGTCTCGGCGCAAATGCCCTACGTGCGCGGCAAGCTGCACGGGGTGGCCACCTTTCATGCCCCCGAGGGCTGGCTGCAACGCAAGGTGAGCTACCGCCTGGGTCTGATGCATGGCGAGGCGAGCAGCTATTACCCGGACGGTCGCCTGGCCGAAGTCGAGCACTATCGCGATGGGGTGCGGGACGGCCCCTACCAGCGCTTCCACAGCAACGGTCAACTGGCGCTGTGCAGCCACTACCTCAAGGGGCAGTTGCTGGAGCCGGGCCAGCCCTACGCGGAGGACGGCAGACCGCTGGATGGCGAGGGCAAGCCCATGTCCCGGCTGCGCTGGTGGTGGAAACGCTGGACCGAACCGGCGCAAGCCTGATCAGGGAATCTGCATCTGCACCTGACCGGGCATCTGGATCTTGATCACACCGCCCCAGGTGCACATCAGCGTGCTGTTGGAATCCAGCGCCGGCATGTTGCCCAGCAGCACGGTAGGTGCGCCGCCCGGAATCCAGGGCGCCGCCGTGGCGGGGATGCAGGGCATGGGAGTCAGCGCACCGAGTGCGGCGGCAGTGGCCGCGGCCACCGTTGGGTTGGCCAGGCTCTGGCACATGCCGAAGGTGGGAATATTCACCAGCGGGATGTAATCCATGATATTCGCCGCGGGCATCCCGCTCGTCAGGGTGCGGTTCACCGGCAGCACGTTCAACACCGCTGGCGCCACACCGAAACTGCATTGCAGCGTCGCGCCACTGCAGACCTGCGGACATCCCAAGATCGCTACTCCTCCGTGCGTCGCCTGGAACTCTAGACGAGCCGGACAGTTCCCGCCCCTCAAGGACGAAAGCAGGCTGCCCGAGGGCAAATCCTCCCCCCGCACAAGGCCGACCCCTTTCGCCGGGTCTAGACCGGAGGGTGCGCTGTGCGCACCGATTCCGGGGTCGGCTTCGGCACTCCGTCAAACCGCCGGTGCGCACGGCGCACCCTACCGGGGAATTCACCCCAACCAGGAAGAGCGCCGCAACGAGCTAACAGGTGAGATGCAGAATCGCATGGGTATGCCCCAGCCGCTCCTGCAATTGCTCGATGGCCTCCGCCGTCGGCACCACGATCAGTTCGATGCCCCGCCGCTCCGCTTCGCGCCTGACTTCGGGCATGACCGGCAGCGCGCCGGTGCCGGTACCGATCACCAGGCGCCGGCAGTCCCAGGGAATGTCTTCCTCGATCGACAGCGGGGTGTGGCCATAGGCATCGCGATACTTCTTCGACGGTTTCTTGCGGCGCTTGCTGACCTGCCCATGGGCGATCACCACATCGTGGGGATAGGTGACTCCATCGATGGTGATGGAGCCGAAGGAAAAGGCTTCGAAGCGCATACCCACCTCCGCCCGAGCCACAAGGCCCGTAATATCCAGTATGGCGCCCTCATACACGACACCGGTCCGTCGCCCCACGTCGGGGTGCACCCCGTCGAAAACTATAATCAGGGTACTGGGGGTAAATTCCTGGGGGATTTGAGAGTGGAGGGTTCGCCATGCGTATCCTCAAACTTCTGGTCCTGCTCCTCGCCTGCTTTGGCGGAAGCCAGACAATCGCCGGGCAACCCTGGCCCAGCAACGACACCAACGGCGCCATGATGCTGGCCGGCGGACGCGGCGGCAGTCACTTCGGAGGTTTCCACCACCGCAGCCACATGGGCTTCAGGCATCACCATCACGGTTTCATGTTCCATAACCACGGGTTCAGGCATCACCACCATCATTTCCACGGATTCCACCGGAGTAATGGCTTTGGCAGGACGAACTCGCGGTTCTTCATCACTGATCCGCGCTTTGACCATCGCTTTGACCACCGTTTTGACCACCGCATCCAGAATCGCGGGGTGGTGATCCACTTCAATGATCCGAACTCCGTGATGTTCACGAATCCTGGCTTCCGTCAGTGATTCGTTGCGAAGCCGCCTCGCAGGCACCGAACCTGCGAGACAGGGGAACTGCGTCCGGCCCCAGCCCCCGGGAGGCGCAGAGGCATCCCTGGCCGCCTCACAAACAGAACACTCTCATCACACATTTTCAAATTCTGCGTATCACTTTTCAGCGTTAGCCTGAATCCACTGCCCTCGCCCACCGCAGCACCCCGACGCAAGCCCCGCGCCCAGGCATTGCGCCGCGTTATTCCTGCCATCAAACCTCCCCCGCAGACCAGCTCGCTCAGTCCGTCTCTTATGCACGGACACCCCCCAACCGGTCGTCAATCCGATACAAAAACTCTATTCGATACACGTTTTATTGTTTGATATTTGTTTTCGTATCATTTAAAAATAGCGCCATGGCCAAGCCACCCCACGAACCCTGCATGGCTGGAGAACGGCATGTACGCACAATTGGTTGAGACCGGCGTGAAGCGCGTGAAGGCGCTGGAGGAGATGACCTCCGAAGAACGCGCCTTCCAGGAAAAGATCGACGCGGAAATCAAGATCGAGGCGAAGAACTGGATGCCGGATGCCTACCGGCAGACCCTGATCCGCCAGATTTCCCAGCACGCCCATTCCGAAATCGTCGGCATGCTGCCGGAAGGCAATTGGGTGACCCGCGCCCCCACGCTGAAGCGCAAGCTGCAGCTGATGGCCAAGATCCAGGACGAAGCCGGCCACGGCCTGTACCTCTACAGCGCCATGGAAACCCTGGGCGCCGACCGCGACGAGGAAGTCGCCAAGCTGCACAGCGGCAAGGCGAAGTACTCCAGCATCTTCAACTACCCGACCCTGAACTGGGCCGACATGGGCGCGGTGGGCTGGCTGGTGGATGGCGCCGCCATCGTCAACCAGGTGGTGCTGCAGCGCACCTCCTACGGCCCCTACTCCCGCGCGATGATCCGTATCTGCAAGGAAGAGTCCTTCCACCAGCGCCAGGGCTACGAAATCCTCCTGCACATGATGCGTCACGGTACCCAGGCCCAGAAGGACATGGTTCAGGACGCCATCAACCGCCTCTGGTGGCCCTCGCTGATGATGTTCGGTCCCAGCGACGCCGACTCCCCCAACAGCGCCCAGTCCATGGCCTGGAAGATCAAGCGCCAGAGCAACGACGAGCTGCGCCAGCGCTTCATCGACCAGACCGTTCCGCAGCTGGAGCTGCTGGGCTGCACCGCGCCCGACCCGCACCTGAAGTGGAACGAAGAGCGCGGCCACTACGACTTCGGCGATATCGACTGGAGCGAGTTCTACGAAGTGCTGAAGGGCAACGGCCCCTGCAACCACGAGCGCATCGCCACCCGCCGCAAGGCCATCGAAGACGGCGCCTGGGTCCGCGAAGCCGCAGTAGCCCATGCCCGCAAACAACAACAGAAACGCGACGCCGCGTAAGCCGCCTTTCCCGAGGAGATCATCATGTCCGAGTGGACCCTTTTCGAAGTCTTCGTGCGCAGCAAGCACGGCCTGAACCACAAGCATGTCGGCAGCGTGCATGCCGCCGACGCCCGCATGGCCATCGAGAACGCCCGCGAGCTCTACACCCGCCGCAACGAAGGCGTGAGCCTCTGGGTGGTGCCCTCTGCGCTGATCACCGCCTCCTCCCCGGACGAGAAGGAGCCGCTGTTCGACCCGGCCCAGGACAAGGTCTACCGCCACGCCAGCTTCTACGAGCTGCCGGCTGAAGTCGGCCACATGTGAGGCGCCTGCCATGACTGCCAAGCAAGACCTCATCGAATACCTGCTGCATCTGGGCGACAGCGCCCTGATCCAGGGCCAGCGCCTGTGCGAATGGTGCGGCCGTGCCCCGGCGCTGGAAGAAGAACTGGCGCTGATGAACGTCGGCCTCGACCTGGTGGGCCAGGCCCGCAATTGGCTGGACTACGCCGCCGAGCTGCTGGACGACGGCCGTGACGCCGACCACCTGGCCTTCCGCCGTGACGAGCGCGCTTACCGCAACCTGCTGATGGTGGAGCAGCCCAACGGCGACTACGCCGTGACCATCACCAAGCAGTTCCTTTACGACGCCTGGCACGTCCAGGTGCTGCACGGCCTCACCGCCTCCAGCGACGAGCGCGTCGCTGGCATCGCCGCCAAGGCCCTGAAGGAAGTCACCTATCACCTGCGCCGCTCCGGCGAGTGGGTGGAGCGCCTGGGCGACGGCACCGAGGAGAGCCACAAGCGCATGCTGGCGGCCGTTCGCGAAGTCTGGCGCTTCACCGTCGAAATGGTGAACGGCGACGACGTGGCGCAGCGCCTGTGCGACGCCGGCATCGCCCCGAATCCAGAGGAAATCGCCGCCGCCTGGAAGTCCAAGGTGGCCGACATCTTCGCCAGCGCCACCCTGCCGCTGCCGGAACCGGCCAGCTACTTCTACCTGTCCGGCCGCCGTGGCCTGCACACCGAGCACCTGGGCCTGCTCCTGGCCGAGATGCAGTTCCTTCAGCGGGCCTACCCCGATGCGTCCTGGTGAGCTGATTACCAGCGACCGCGGCGCCAGGCCCGGCGCGCCGGATGATCTGGCGCGCGCCTGGTCGGTGCTGGGCGAGGTGATGGACCCGGAAGTTCCGGTGGTCAGCGTGGTCGACCTCGGCATCGTCCGTGGCCTCGACTGGCAGGACGGCCACCTGCACGTGGTGGTCACGCCGACTTACTCCGGCTGCCCGGCCACCGAGGTGATCGAGCACGACATCGAGCAGGCGCTGGAAGGCGCCGGCTTTGCCGCGCCGCAGCTGGAGCGCCGCCTGAGCCCGGCCTGGACAACGGACTGGATCAGCGAGGACGGCCGCGAGCGCCTGCGCGCCTACGGCATCGCCCCGCCGGCCGGCAGCACCAGCAAGCGCAGCCTGCTGGGCGATTCCGGTGACGTCTGCTGCCCCCAATGCGGCAGCGCGCACACCGAGCTGCTCAGCCAGTTCGGCTCCACGGCTTGCAAGGCGCTGTACCGCTGCCGCGACTGCCGCGAGCCCTTCGACTATTTCAAGTGCATCTGAGTGGCCAGCCACCGGAGACGACGACAATGAGCAAGTTCCATAGCCTGACGATCAAGGAAGTGCGCCCGGAAACCCGTGATGCGGTCTCCATCGCCTTCGACATTCCCGCCGACCTGGCTGAATCCTTCCGTTTCACCCAGGGCCAGCACCTGGTGATGCGCACCCAGTTGGACGGCGAAGAAGTGCGCCGCTCCTACTCCATCTGCACCGGCGTCAACGACGGCGAGCTGCGGGTGGCGATCAAGCGCGTCGCCGGTGGCCGTTTCTCCGCCTACGCCAACGAAAGCCTGAAGGCCGGCCATAGCCTGGAAGTGATGCCGCCGTCCGGCCACTTCTTCGTGGAACTGGACGCCGCGCGCCACGGCAACTACCTGGCGGTGGCCGCCGGCAGCGGCATCACGCCGATCCTGTCGATCATCAAGACCACCCTGGAAACCGAGCCCCACAGCCGTTTCACCCTGATCTACGGCAACCGCTCCAGCGGCTCCGCGCTGTTCCGCGAGCAGCTGGAAGACCTGAAGAACCGTTACCTGCAGCGCCTGAACCTGATCTTCGTGTTCAGCCGCGAGCAGCAGGACGTGGACCTCTACAACGGTCGCATCGACGCCGACAAGTGCGGCCAGCTGTTCGGCCGCTGGATCGACGCCAAGGCCCTGGACGCCGCCTTCATCTGCGGCCCCCAGGCGATGACCGAGACCGTCCGCGACCAGTTGAAAGCCAACGGCATGCCCGCCGAGCGCATCCACTTCGAACTGTTCGCCGCCGCCGGCAGCAGCGCCAGGCGCGAAGCCCGCGAGGCCGCCCGTGCCACCGACAGCGCCACCAGCCACATCACCGTGATCAGCGATGGCCGCGAGCTGACCTTCGAACTGCCGCGCAACAGCGTCAGCGTGCTGGATGCGGGCAACGCCCAGGGCGCCGAGCTGCCCTACTCCTGCAAGGCCGGCGTGTGCTCCACCTGCAAGTGCAAGGTGGTCGAAGGCGAGGTGGAGATGGACAGCAACTTCGCCCTGGAGGACTACGAGGTGGCGGCTGGCTACGTGCTGTCCTGCCAGACCTTCCCCATCAGCGAAAAAGTGGTCCTGGATTTCGACCAGCTCTAAGCGGATCACGTAGGAGCGAGGGGGACGCCCAGTTCTCTGCTCGCGAAGCCTTTGTCGCGCGTGCATTCGCGAGCAGAGCTCGCTCCTACGACAAAAAAAGCAGTGCCAGCAGTACCCCATTCGACCCAGCAAGCCTTGCCGTCGGCCGTCGAACGGGCGCCTCAACAATCACAACAAGAGAGAGCAACCATGACCCCGCAAGACCTCGATCGTATCCGGGAGAACCCGGACTTCATCCAGCTGGTCCGCCGCAAGCAGCGCCTGACCTGGTCCCTGACCGCCGCCATGCTGGTGATCTACTACGGTTTCGTGCTGCTGGTGGCCTTCGCCCCCGGCGTGCTCGGTCAATCCCTCAACGGAGGCGTCACCAGCGTCGGCATGCTGGTGGGCGTGGTCATCATCCTGCTCTCCTTCGCCCTCACCGGCATCTATGTGAAGCACACCAACAGCGTGCTCGATCCGCTGAACGACAAGGTCAAGGAGGAGTGCGGCCAATGAAAGCCCTCGCCTCCATGCTGCTCGCCACCGGCCTGCTGGCCTCCGAAAGCACCTTCGCCGCCGATGCAGCCGCGCGTCCGCTGAACTGGAACGCCATCTACATGTTCCTGGCGTTCGTCCTGTTCACCCTCGGCATCACCCGCTGGGCCGCCCTGCGCACCCGTTCGACCGCCGACTTCTACACCGCCGGCGGCGGCCTCACCGGCTTCCAGAATGGCCTGGCCATCGCCGGCGACATGATCAGCGCGGCCTCGTTCCTCGGCATCTCCGCGATGATGTTCATGAACGGCTACGACGGCCTGCTCTACGCCCTGGGCGTGCTCGCCGGCTGGCCGATCATTCTGTTCCTGATCGCCGAACGCCTGCGCAACCTCGGCAAGTACACCTTCGCTGACGTGGTGTCCTACCGCCTGGAGCAGAGCCCGATCCGCATCACCGCCGCCTTCGGCACCCTGACCGTGGCGCTGATGTACCTGGTGGCGCAGATGGTCGGTGCCGGCAAGCTGATCGAGCTGCTGTTCGGCCTGTCCTACCTCCAGGCCGTGCTGCTGGTGGGCGTGCTGATGGTCTTCTACGTGACCTTCGGCGGCATGCTGGCCACCACCTGGGTGCAGATCATCAAGGCGATCCTGCTGCTGTCGGGCACCAGCTTCATGGCCTTCATGGTGCTCAAGCACTTCGGTTTCAGCACCGAAGCCATGTTCGCCGCCGCCACCGCCGTGCATACCAAGGGCGCGGCCATCATGGCGCCGGGCGGACTGCTGTCGAACCCCATCGATGCGATTTCCCTCGGGCTCGGCATGATGTTCGGCACCGCCGGCCTGCCGCACATCCTCATGCGCTTCTTCACCGTCAGCAATGCCAAGGAAGCCCGTAAATCGGTGTTCTTCGCCACCGGCTTCATCGGCTACTTCTACCTGCTGCTGATCGTGGTGGGCTTCGGTTCCATCGTGATGGTGGGCACCAACCCGGAATTCCGCGACGCGGCCGGCGCCATCATCGGCGGCGGCAACATGGTGGCGGTGCACCTGTCCCACGCGGTGGGCGGCAGCCTGTTCCTCGGCTTCATTTCCGCCGTGGCCTTCGCCACCATTCTGGCGGTGGTTGCGGGCCTGGCGCTGTCCGGCGCCTCGGCGGTGTCCCATGACCTCTACGCCTGCGTGATCCGCAAGGGCAAAGCCAGCGAGCGCGAGGAAATGCGCGTGTCGCGTATGGCCACCCTCGGCATCGGCGTGCTGGCGGTGATCCTCGGCATCCTCTTCGAGTCGCAGAACATCGCCTTCCTCTCCGGCCTGGTGCTGGCCATCGCCGCCTCGGTCAACTTCCCGGTGCTGTTCCTCTCCATGTTCTGGAAAGGCCTGACCACCCGTGGCGCCGTCGCCGGCAGCGTAGCCGGCCTGCTCTCGGCCATCGTCCTGCTGGTGCTGAGCCCGGCGGTCTGGGTCAACGTGCTGCACCACGACAAGGCGCTGTTCCCGTACTCCAACCCGGCGCTGTTCTCCATGGGCCTGGCCTTCTTCAGTGCCTGGCTGCTCTCGATGACCGACGCTTCCGAGCGCGCCAGGCAGGAACGCGGCCGCTACCTGGCCCAGTTCATCCGTTCCATGACCGGCATCGGCGCCGCCGGGGCCGCGCGCCATTGAGCGCGGCCCTTCCACTCACTTTTTTCGCAGAGAACATCCGATGACCCAAGCCACTACCCTGCAAAGCTTCATCGCCGGCCGCTGGATCGGCCAGCAAGGCGCCCAGGCACTGCGCAGTGCCATCGACGGCAGCACGATCGCCCGCACCCACGAGGAGGCCCTGGACTTCTCCGAGGCCGTCGAATTCGGCCGCAAGCGTGGCATCGCCAGCCTCATGGCCATGGACTTCCAACAGCGCGCGGCGCGCCTCAAGGCCCTGGCGCTCTACCTGAACGAGCGCAAGGAACAGCTCTACACCCTGTCCCGCCACAGCGGCGCCACCCGTGCCGACAGCTGGATCGACATCGAGGGCGGCACCGCCACCCTGTTCAGCTACGCCGGTGTCGGCGCGCGTGAACTGCCCTCCGGCAACATCGTCCACGAAGGCCCCTCCATGCCGCTGGGCAAGCAGGGCACCTTCGCCGGCACCCATATCCTGGTGCCGCGCGGCGGCCTCGCCGTGCATATCAACGCCTTCAACTTCCCCATCTGGGGGATGCTGGAAAAGTTCGCCCCGACGTTCCTCGCCGGCATGCCCTGCATCGTCAAACCGGCCACCGCCACCAGCTACCTGACGGAAGCCACCGTGCGCCTGATGCACGAGTCCGGCCTGCTCCCGGAAGGCAGCCTGCAGCTGATTATCGGCAGCACCGGCGACCTGCTGGACCGCCTCCAGGGCCAGGACGTGGTGACCTTCACCGGCTCGGCCGACACCGCCGCCAAGCTGCGGGTGAACGCCAATCTGGTGCGCAATTCCGTTCCCTTCAACGCCGAAGCGGACTCGCTGAACTGCGCCATCCTCGCCCCGGAAATCACCCCGGACGATCCGGAGTTCGACCTCTTCGTCAAGGAAGTGGCCCGGGAAATGACCGTCAAGGCCGGCCAGAAGTGCACCGCCATCCGCCGCGCCATCGTTCCGGCCAAGCACATCGACGCCGTGGCCGAACGCCTGCGCGATCGCCTTGCCAAGGTCGTGGTCGGTGACCCCGCCGTGGAGGGTGTGAAGATGGGCGCCCTGGCCTCCCACGCCCAGCAGGCCGACGTCACCGAGCGTCTGGACGCCCTGCTGCAGAGCAGCGAGCTGCTGTTCGGCGCCCGCGATGGCTTCGCCCCGCGCGGCGAAGGCGTCAACGAAGGCGCCTTCTTCGCCCCGACCCTGCTGCGCGCCCGCGATCCGCACGCCGAAGGCGGCGCCCATGACATCGAGGCCTTCGGCCCGGTGAGCACCCTGATGGCCTACGACGACCTCGACGAAGCCATCGCCCTGGCCGCCCGTGGCAAGGGAAGCCTGGTGGCCAGCCTGGTCACCAAGGACCCGCAAGTGGCGGCCCGCGTGGTACCGCAAGCCGCCGCCCTGCACGGCCGCCTGCATATCCTCGACCGCGAATCCGCTGCCGAATCCACCGGCCACGGCTCGCCGCTGCCGGTGCTCAAGCACGGCGGCCCCGGTCGCGCCGGTGGCGGCGAAGAACTGGGTGGCCTGCGCGCGGTGACGCACTACCTGCAGCGCGCCGCCGTCCAGGGCTCGCCCACCATGCTGGCCGCCGTGACCCGCGAACACGTGCGCGGCGCCAAGGTGATCGAGACCGAGGTTCACCCGTTCCGCCGCTACTTCGACGAGCTGCAGATCGGCGAATCCCTGCTGACCCACCGCCGCACCGTCACCGAGGCCGACATCGTCAACTTCGGCTGCCTGTCCGGCGACCACTTCTACATGCACTTCGATGAGCTGGCCGCCAAGGAATCCCAGTTCGGCAAGCGCATCGCCCACGGCTACTTCGTGCTGTCGGCCGCTGCCGGCCTGTTCGTCTCCCCGGCCCCCGGCCCGGTACTGGCCAACTACGGCCTGGACACCCTGCGCTTCATCAATCCGGTGGGCATCGGCGACACCATCCAGGCGCGCCTGACCTGCAAGCGCAAGATCGACCAGGGCAAGAAGAGCCCGAAGGGCGAGCCCCAAGGCGTGGTGGCCTGGGACGTGGAAGTCACCAACCAGAACGGCGAGCTGGTCGCCAGTTACGACATCCTCACCCTGGTGCTGAAACGCCCCGAGGCTGCGTAAACCGAGTCGCTGCGTGAGTTTATGACCGGCCTTCGGGCCGGTTTTTTTTGCCTGCTGCCCACGCGGGAAATCCGGTGTGCACGGCGCACCCTACGCGGCCCGGCAACACGCAGCCGGTGGATGGATGTGGGGGCGATTTCAATCGCCAAGCGGACCGCAGGTTCGCCCTGCCAGAGGCGAAGGGGGCGGCTGCGCCGCCCTTGGCGAATGAATTCGCCCCCACAGGGACTTTCTTCACCGGCCATTCCGAATCTGGCACGCAGGCTCAAGCCCTTGGCAAGCACGCACAAGGCCAGCCGTCGGCAACTCCTTAGTATCCGGTCGCAGACACGCAGCCCTGCCAATACCTACAAAAAGGAAGCCTTGCGATGAAGCGGTCCGCCCTGTTCCGAATCTCCACCCTTGCCCTGCTGGTGGGTGCCGCCAGCCAGGCGGGTGCCTACGAGCTGTACGCCGACGACGACACCCACCTGAACGCCGACCTGGAGGCCGTGTTCGGCCTGTTCCACAGCCAGGAGAACTACGCCATCACCGGTTCCAAGAGCGAGGGTTCCTCGTCCTGGCGCGAGGGCTATGCCAAGTACGGCATCAGCTTCGACCAGGGCCTGGCCGGCGCCGGCACCGGCTACGGCAAGTTCAACCTGCTCAGCTCCGGCACCTGGGGCGATGGTGACGCGGCGGGCTTCACCGACGGTTCCGAGCGCACCACCAAGATCGAGGACGCCTACCTCGGCTGGCGTTCCGGCCAGCTGTTCGAGGCCCTGGGCGAAGACGGCGTGGACGTTTCCTTCGGCCGGCAGAACCTGATGATCGGCGACGGCTTCCTCATCAACGGCGACGCCCTGAACCTCGGCAAGGGCCTTGCCGATGGCGAGTTCAACCGGGGTGGCGCCTACTGGCTGGCCGCACGCAAGGCGTTCGACCAGACCGCCGTGCTGCGCCTGGGCGGCAAGGATGGCCTGCGCGGCGACCTGATGTGGCTCAAGTCCGACAACCGTGCCCAGGCCAAGCCCGAGATGTGGGTGGGCAATCTGGAGCACGTATCCGAAGCCGGCACCCTGGGCCTGACCGCCATTGATATCCGCGATATCGATGAAGAGTTCGCTTCGCCCTTCCAGGCCGAGCGCGACGGCATGAAGACCTACAGCGTGCGCGGCCAGGGCAACGCCGGCGTGGAGAACCTGTTCCTCTCCGGCGAGTACGCCTGGCAGGACAAGAAGGAGGTCGACGACGAGAACGCCTGGTACCTGGAAGCCGGCTGGACCTTCTCCGATGTGGCCTGGAGCCCCTACGTCAGCTACCGCTACAGCCGCTTCTCGGAAGGTTACGACGCACTGTTCACCGGCTTCAGCCGTGGTTACGGCACCTGGTTCCAGGGCGAGGTGGCGGCCAACTACGCCGGCCCGTTCAACACCAATACCCAGGTCCACCATGTCGCCTTCAAGGTGTCGCCGCTGGAGAACCTGAGCCTCGGCGCCCTGTGGTTCGACTTCAACACACTGGACCGCGACCTGGGCAACACCGACGGCCGCGAGCTGGACCTCTACGCCGAATGGGCGGTGAGCGACAACCTGATCGTCATGCCCCTGGTGGGCCTCTACAAGCCGGACAAGAGTGCAGCCGAAGGCGGTACCCAGATCGGCAGCGACGACCAGAACCTCTACAGCCAACTGGTGTTCGTCACCACCTTCTGACCCCGTCCGGGGCGGCGACGCCCCGGCTTTTCGAAGCGACGAATCGCCATGCCCAGCCTCAGCATCCAAAGCAAGATCACCCTGCTGGCCAGCCTCTGCCTGATCCTGGTAGTGGGGCTGCTGGTGGGGCTGTCCCTTTATCAGACCCGCACCAGCACGGAACGGGTCAAGCACTCCAGCGGCGAGATGCTGGCGGCCGCCGCACGCCTCAACCTGCAAGCCCAGGGCAAGGCCCAGGCGCTGCAGATCCAGCGCAGTTTCACCCGCACCCATGAGTACGGCCTGGGGCTGGCACGGCACCTGCTCTACCTGCGCGAACGCGCCGTCCGTGGCGAGATGAGCGCCGAAACCCTGCGCGCCGAACTGGCCGGCGAGCTGCGCAAGGCGGTGGAGCAGCGTCCGGACCTGCTGGGCCTGTTCCTGATCTTCCAGCCCGACGCTCTGGATGGACGCGACGCCGAATTCCAGGGCCGCAGCGAACTCGGCAGCAATGATGCCGGACGATTCGCCCTCTACTGGCTGCAGGCCAAACCGGGCGAGCTCCAGGCGGTGCCAGGCGACGAGAAGCTGCTGGCCGACACCTCTCCCGGCCCCAGCGGCGCCCCCTTCAATGCCTTCTTCACATGCCCGCGCGACAGCGGGCAATTGTGTCTGCTGGAGCCTTACTTCGATGAGTCATCCGGCACGCGCAAGCTGGTCACCAGCATTGCCTTCCCCTTGCTGGAGAACGGCAAGGTCCTGGCGGTGATCGGTCTGGACATCAGCCTCGACAGCCTGCAGCAGGATGCCCTCGCCGGCAGCCGCGAGCTGTACGAGGGAAATGGCGCCATCAGCATCCTCAGTCCGTCCGGGGTGGTCGCCGGCCACAGCCAGGATGCCGCTCAGTTGGGCAAGCGCCTGCAGGACGTGCTGCCGGACCAGGCGGGCGACGTACTCGGCTACCTGGGCAGGAACGAGCCCCACGCCTTCGCCGAACAGGGGCGGATCAGCGTGCTCGAACCGCTCTCGCCCATTGCCGGGACAAAATCCTGGGGGGTGTTGCTGGGAGTGCCGCAACAGGTGCTGATGGCGCCAGTCGAAGCCCTGAAGGTGCAGATGGACGAGCAGCGCCTGCGCAGCTCCGCGCTGGAGTTCGGCCTGGGATCGGCGGCCGCCCTGCTCGGGGTCGCGTTGATCTGGCTGACCGCCCGAGGCGTGACCCGGCCGTTGCTGCGCCTGACCGCCATGCTGGAGGACATCGCCCAGGGCGAAGGCGATCTCACCCGCCGTCTGGCCCACCTGCGACGTGATGAGCTTGGCCGCCTGGCACTCGCCTTCAATCGCTTTCTCGACAAGCTGCAACCGGTGATCGCCAAGGTCCAGGGCTCGGTGCGCGATGCCCGCGACACCGCCGATCAGTCGGCCGTGATCGCCCGCCAGACCAGCGAGGGCATGCAGCAGCAGTTCCGCGAGATCGACCAGGTCGCCACCGCCCTGCACGAGATGTCCGCCACCGCCAACGCGTCCGCCCAGAGCGCGGCCCAGGCCGCCGACGCCGCGCGTCACGCCGACCAGGCCAGCCGCGAAGGCCTGGTGGTGATTTCCCGCACCACCCGCGCCATCCAGGCCCAGGCCCGGGACATGAGCGAGGCCATGGCGCAGCTCCATGTCCTCTCACAGAACAGCGAACAGATCGGCTCGGTGCTGGAGGTGATCCTCGCCATCGCCGGGCAGACCAACCTGCTGGCCCTCAATGCCGCCATCGAGGCAGCCCGTGCCGGCGAGGCCGGGCGCGGGTTCGCGGTGGTGGCGGATGAGGTGCGCAGCCTGGCCCGTCGCACCCAGGACTCGGTGGAGGAAATCCGCCAGGTCATCGACAACCTGCAGAGCGGCACCCGCGACGTGACGCAGGCCATGGAAGGCAGTCATGGCCTGGCCCAGGAAAACGTCAATGAGGCGCAACAGGCCGTGGCGGCTCTGGAGCGGATCGGCCAGGCGGTCAATCTGATCACCGAAATGAATTTGCAAATCGCAAGTGCCGCGGAGGAGCAAAGCAGCGTCGCAGAAGAGATCAATCGAAACGTCGAGGCCATCCGCGACGTGACCGAATCGCTGTCCGGCCAGGCCGAGCAGTCGGCCCAGGTCAGTCGCCAGCTCAATGAACTGGCCAATCATCAGCAAGGGCTGATGCAGCAATTTCGCGCTTAGTGGCCCAAAAGGCTCAAGTGCGTTCCTAGGCGGTTCCACCGCCGACTCCCGTCGCCACCGGCTTGAAGGGCTACCCGCCCCGACTGGCCGGTGGCCCCCCTGACTTGTGCGATTGATCGTGTGACCGGCGCCCGGGGCGCTCGCGTCATCACCAGAAACCTACCTGCGCAGAAGTCTCCATGCATCCACTTCGCAAAGCCCTGCACAACGAGCTGCACTCGCGCCCGTCGATCTACTTCCGTGATCCGGCCCACGTCTATCACTTCGCCTTCTCCGATGCCGAGGATGTCTGCGACGCGCTCGTGGAGCGCCTCAATCAGGCGGCCGATGCGCCGCTCTCCCGTAACGGTTCCCAGGGCCTGCTGCGGATGGGCGAGAACACCCTGAAGTGGGAGCGCCACACCGAGTTCTTCACCCTCACCCTGGTGGTGCCGCGCACGGCCGGCGGCGATTACTGGCCGCCCTTGCCCGAGGCCCTGGAGCGCCTGGTGGCCGAGCACCGCCACCTGCTGATCAATGCCGACCAGGTGCTGGTGGAATCCGAAGCGGACTGGGCTGGCGACACGGCGGCCTACGGCTTCAAGGACCCGTCCGGGTCCAACCTGGGGGGTGGCGATGCGGTTGCGTGGTCGGACTTCCGCCTGACCGAGGACGGGGTGAATCGCATCCTCCTGGTCAACCGCCGGCTCAACGCCTATCGCCTGGGCCGGATGATCCGCCGCCTGCTGGAGATCGAGACCTACCGCATGATGGCCTCCCTCACCCTGCCGGTGGCCCAGGCGGTGAGCCTGCAGTTGAAGGAATACGACAAGGAGCTGGCGAGCCTGTCCGACCGCAACGCCGAAGGCAAGAGCAGCGCCAAGGTGCTGTCGACGGATATCGCCGCCCTGTCGGCGCGCATCGTGCGCAGCACCGCCCGCACCCGCCAGCGCTTCAGCGCCACCGAGGCCTACGCGCAGATCGTGTTCGAGCGCATCAACGAACTGAGGGAATCCCATGTGGGCGACTGCCAGCGCCTCGGGGTTTTCATCGAGCGGCGCTTCCGCCCCACGGTGCGTTACTGCGCCGCCACCGACCAGCGCCTGGTGCGCCTGGGCCAGAGCGTGGCCAACCTGGGCGACTTGCTGCAGGCACGGGTGCAGGTGGAAGTGGAGGAGCAGAACTCGGAAATCCTGCGCAGCCTGAATGCCCGCGCGGATACCCAGATCAAGATCCAGAAGGCGGTGGAAGGCCTGTCCATCATCGCCATCAGCTACTACCTGCTGAGCCTGTTCAAGCTGTTCTACAGCGGCCTGCACACCATCGGCCTGGATATCTCGGCGAAGACCGCGATTCTGGTGATGGCGCCGGTTGTCGCGCTGATCCTGGCGGGGATTCTCCGCAGCATCAAAAAGGCGAAGGGGCATTGATCGCTGCCGTTTGAGGTGACAACTGCCGTAGGGTGGATGTCGCTTTTCACATCCACCTGCGGGTCCGGGCCCGGCACCGACGGTGGATCGATGAAGCGTGATCCACCCTACAGGTGCGCACCACCTCGGGGCTGGGTCTAGCCGGCGAACTTCGGACAAAAAACGCAGGCAAAAAAAGACCCGGCAATTTGCCGGGTCAATAACCGTGATTAGCCTGATGAGGAGATAATCTGATGAGTCCGAAATCTGGGCTTGTCAGCTTATCCAGCTGGCCGCGAGGCCAGTGATTTGGATAATAATGATTCTCATTTTTCAGTCAAGCGATTTATGTTCGCAGATGTGAATAAATTCCATTTGCCGCCCCCCACTGCAACTCCCCTCCCCGTTCATCCCAGTTCCAACCCGGCCTCGGCCAGGGTGCGTCGATAGCAATCCCGCAACGGATCCAGCCGACTCCAGACCTCACCCACGCATTCATCCAGGGCAATGTGGCTGCTGGCGCGGCAACGCTTGTCCAGGCTGCAGCCCTCATAAAAAGCGTTCACCACCGCAACCATGGGCTCGCGCTCGTTTTCCATCAGCACCGCGGCGTGAGCCAGGACCACATGGCGGCTGTCGTCGCGACGACGGCGCCAGCGCTGGGCGGTCCCCACCAGCTTGCGTGCGTCCAGGGTGACGTTGTAGCGGCCGTCGCAGAACGCGCCGTCCACCTCCCCCAGGCCGCCGTCCAGGCCCATACCGGCCAGCCAGTCGAGCATGGGTTGGCAAAGGCGCAGGTAGGCATGCTCGATGCGGGTCAGTTCACTTTCCCGAGGTGGCAAGGCGTAGACCAGGGCCACGTTGAGCACGGCTGGCGATTGCGGAACCGGCTCGCCACCACTGTCCCGCAGGGCGATGGGCCAGCCCAGTGCCGCGCATTCGGCCTCGGCCGCAGCGAAGCCGGCCAGGCGGCTCATCCGCTGTGGCATCACCAGCGCCGCCTCGGTCGGTCGCCAGAGCAGCAGCCCGCACTCCTGCTCGCCTTGCTGGACACGGTCCAGAAGCTGCCGCTCCGCATCCAGCCCTTCGGTCGCGGTAAAACGTGAAATCCGGTGCATGGGGCCTCCCGCACAGTGTCAAATTCCCAGCAATCCTCAATAACCCAGGATTTGCCTCAATAACCCATTAATCTGCTTGCGCTTTCCTACCGTTCATTACCCTGCTTGCACCGCCAGTCCGCCAGAGCGGTTTTTCATCCGGGTGAATGATGGCACCTGGACCTCAGGTCCTATAGGTTTGTGCCTACCTGTTTCGCGAGTGTGGTACAGGCTTGCACCGGCATTCATTCCAGAGCCAGAAAGGCCGACCGGTGCGAGCTGCTCCCGAGGCGGTTAGAGCGATCGAAATCTCACTGCTAATCAAGCTGTGGAGGACCGCAGCCGTGAAGACCTATCGCTCGATTTTCAGGGGAACTCTGCTCGTCGCCAGGAAAGCCGCAGACGGGCAACACCAACAACCAGAACAGTCCCTCGCCAACGCCAACCGCCGCACCTTCCTCAAATGGTCCGCTGCTGCCAGCGCCGTGCCGCTGCTGCTCGACGACCGTACCAGCCTGGCCAAGGACAGCGCTGATCCCTCGGACGTGCCCAGCCCGCGCACCACACCCTGGAAGGAATTCCTTCCCAACCAGATGACCCCGCTCAACCCGGTCAGCGTGTTGCACGGCGCCGACGGCGTCCAGGCCGTCACTCCCACCCTCACGGCAGACGCCGAGCACGGCGAGTGCGGGCGCAAGCCGCACCAGCGCTACGACCAGTTGGGCCTCGACCCGACCTTCTACGAAATCAATGTGGTGGAGCGTAGCTGGAAGGCCCACCCCGACCTGCCGGAAACCAAGGTCTGGAGCTACCGGGCCGATGACTCCACCCCCGAAAGCTTCAGCCCGGTGATCTTCGCCCGCTATGGCCAGCCGCTGGTTTGCCGCTTTCACTGCAAGCTGCCGAAGGACCACAAGGGCGTGGGCGTCCCTTACATTTCGGTGCACCTGCACAACCTGCACACCCCTTCGGAAAGCGACGGCTTTCCTGGCGACTTCTTCAGCGCCGAGAAGCAGGGCGTGACCCTGGACTTCAAGGGCGAGTACAAGGATCACTTCTACCCCAACGTCTACGCCGGCCTGGACGACATGCAGAACGGTGTCGGCGACTACCGCGAGGCCCTGGGCACCCTGTGGTTCCACGACCACACCTGGCAGGCCACCTCGCAGAACGTGGTGCGCGGGATGTTCGGCTTCTACATCCTCTTCGACCACCTGGACTCGGGCGACGAGAAGGACCCGAACCCCGACGCCCTGCGCCTGCCCAGCTACCCGTACGACTACATGCTGAGCTTCAACGACATGCGCTTCGACGCGAAGGGCCAACTGGTCTTCGACCGCTTCAGCCCCGACGGCACCCTGGGCGACAAGATTCTGGTCAACGGCAAGATCGAGCCGGTGCTGCGGGTGGCCCGGCGTAAATATCGCCTTCGCCTGCTGAACGCCGGCCCGTCGCGCTTCTACGAGTTCTACCTGAACGACAGCAAGGGCAAGGCGCAGACCTTCACTTACATCGCCAACGACGGCAACCTGCTGCCGGCGCCCATCCGCAACATGGGCAAGGTGCGCCTGGGCGTCGCCGAACGGGCGGACCTGGTGGTGGACTTCTCGAATTACCCCATCGGCACCGAGCTGTTCCTCACCAACCGCCTGGTGCAGGACGACACCCGCGGGCCGGACAAGGTGGACGGTGCCGGTACCCGGGTGCTCAAGCTGCTGGTGGACCGCGATCCTCCGGAGCAGGACCTGAGCCACGTGCCCGACGTGCTGCGGCCGTTGCGCCCGCTGTGCGACGCCGAGATCGCCAAGGCCAAGGTCCGTCGCTGGGTGTTCGACCGCAAGGGTGGAGAGTGGTCGGTCAATGGCAAGCCGGAAGACATCCTTGAGAGCAGCGCCAAGATCAAACGAGGTGAGTCGGAGATCTGGGAGCTGGTCAACGAGAGTGGCGGATGGCAGCACCCGGTGCACATCCACTTCGAGGAAGGCCGCATCCTCAGCAAGGCGGTCAAGGGCATACCGGTAGCGATTCCGGTACACGAACGAGGGCGAAAGGACGTCTTTGTGCTCGGCAAGGACGAAACGGTCAGGGTGTTCCTGCGTTTCCGCGACTTCACCGGCAAGTACGTCATGCACTGCCACAACGTGATCCACGAGGACCACGGCATGATGCTGCGCTGGGACATCGAGGACGACACCCCGCCGGAGCCGCCAGCCGGGTGCAGCGTCAGCTGAGCCGGAACCCACCCTCGATCGTTACTGGAGATGCCAGATGAACACTCGCAGAAACCTGCTGTTCGGCGCCGGTGTGGCTGCCGCGGGCCTGGCTACGCTGGGCACCGGCCTCTTGGGCCGCAACTGGAGCGCCCCGGAACCCGAATACGCCGAAGGCGACAGCGTTGGCGCCCGTCACTTCCCCAACGTCACGCTGTACACCCACCTGGGCAGGCGCGTGAAGCTCTACGACGACCTGGTGCGCGACAAGGTGGTGGCCTTCAACATGATGTACACCCTGTGCGGCGGCCTCTGCCCCACCATGACCGCCAACCTGCGCGGCACCCAGAAGCTCCTGGGCGACCGCGCGGGCCGGAATGTCTTCATGTACTCCCTCACCCTGCAGCCGGAACTGGATACCCCGGAAATCCTTCGGGAATACGCCGAGTCCCATCATGTCGGGCCGGGCTGGCTGTTCCTCACCGGCGATCCGGCCGACCTGGACAAGCTGCGCCGCCGGCTGGGCTTCTACGACCCGGACCCGGCCATCGATGCCGACCGCACCACCCATATCCGCATGGTGCGCATCGGCAACGACAGGTTCGACCAGTGGACCATGGCTTCCGCCCGCTCCCATCCCGAGCAGCTGGTGGCCGCGATCAACATGGTGGATCGGTCGGTGGACTTCACCTCATGGAATGGCAAGGACGGGAGCTGGCCAGCGTAGACCGATGCCCATGAAAAGCCTTGTCGGAGCGATTTCCATCGCGAAGGGCCGCAGCGCGGTCCCCATTGGCGGGACAGGACTGCGTGCCTGAATCGCGAATGAATTCGCTCCCACAGCTAGCTGATTTACGGCCTCAGGCAACCCGCCCCAGATTCACTGTCAGCGGCCAGCTCACCCGCCGGGTGCTGGCCGGATCGCCCCAGGCTCGCTGGAACCGGTCGCGAAGCGGGTCGATGGGGTTCTTGCCGTGGGTCGCCAGGTAGGTGGCCGTGGCCGACCAGCTCTCCAGGTAGCCCAGCAGCCGCGTGAGGTCCCAGTCGGCGTCCAGGGTGAAAGGTGGCACCTCGATGCGCTCGAACGGGAATGGCAGGGTGCGATAGCCCTGCTCCACGTGCCTGCGCTCCTCGGCCCAATAGGGGCCGAGGATGTCGTGGTAGAGATAGTCGACCAGCGCATCCACCTCGGGGGAGATGTTCGAGTTGTTGTACGAGATCACCGCCAGCAGTCCACCCGGCCGGCTCACCCGCCGCACTTCCGCGTAGAAGCGGTCCAGGTCGAACCAGTGCAGGGCCTGGGCCACCAGGGTCAGGGCGACGCTGCCGCCGGCCAGGGAGGTCTGCTCCGCCGGTTCGCAACGGTAGTCGATATTGGGCGCCGGCTCGACCCTGGCCAGTTGCTGGGCGCTGATGTCGGTGCCCACCACCTGTTGGAAATGCCGCGCCAGGTCCTGGGTAGCTTGCCCGGTGCCGCAACCGCAGTCCCAGGCCAGGGAGAGGTCCGGCGCCTGCTCGCTGAGCCAGGTGATCAGTGCGGGATCGTAGGTGGGACGGCTGGCGCGGTAGGCGTCGGACTGGCGGGTGAAGAGCGCTCGGGTATCGGACATGGTGGGCAATCCGCTTCTGGTCGCTGGGGTTGCCAGCATAGCGCGGCCTGAAGTTGTGGGGCTTCCTGTGGGGCAAATTCAGTCGCCCCCACAGGAAGCCCCCGGCGATTCGGCGTCGCTCACTTCACGATCGCCAGCTCGAACGAGCCCTGGTCGCTGTGTTCATGCACCTGCATGCCCGCATCGCTCAGGGCCAGGTCCTGCAGGGGGCGTTTGTAGGGTTTGTTGTCCAGCGTGTGCAGGCTGCGGTCTTCGTCGGTGGTGAGCAGCAGCACGTAGCGCTCCCCCTGGTTGGCGCGGACCTGCACGGTGCCTTCGATGTAGGCGTAGCGGTACCAGGTTTCGCCGTGCAGCTGGTAGACGGCATCGCTCACCAGACGCGTTGGGCGCTTGGCTTCGTCGAGGAACAGCAGCGAGGGATAGACCACCTGCTGGTTGGCGAAGCTGCGGATGCGCAGGCCGTAGCTGTGCTGTGACCTCGGCAGCTTCAGGGCGCTGTAATAGCTGCGCCCCATGGGGAACTCGAAACTGGGGGACAGCTTGTTCAGCTCCTCGTAGCGCGGCTCGGCCGCGGACACCTCGGTGAAGGCGTCGTCCGGCAACTGGCCGCAGCACTGGTCCACCAGGTTCTGGTAAAGCGCCTCAACCGGCTCCTCGCTGCCCTCCAGCAGTGCCTTCATCGCGGCAGTGGGCTGGCCGTCCAGGGACGGTAGCTGCGCCGCCTTGCGCTTGAACTCCATCTCGCGGGACTCGGTGTAGGCGATGGGGCCGGGGGCTTCTTCGCCCGGCTCTTGCTTGCCCCGCGCCGGCACGGGTGAGTTGTGGGTGCGGCCCTGCTCGTCCACCCAGGTGAAGTAGGCCGCCCCTTGCTCCGGACGCGAGTAGCCACGCCCCTGGAGCACGTCCGAATCGATGTATTCCGAGGAGTTCTGGCCATTGGGCAGGACGAACTGCCGTTCCCCGGAAGGCACCTGGCCGCCCGCGTAGAAGCTGTTCTGCAGGTTGCCGCTGGCATCCACCCAGGTGAAGTAGCGACGCTTGCTTTCACCGGCCTTGGCGCTGCCGGGCCATTGGGTGCCGTCAGTGTCCCGCAGGCGCGCCTGGTCGCTCTGGACAATGCGTTTGGCCGCCTGGCGCTGCTGCTCGCTGTAGCGGCTGTCGACGAAGGTGTTGTGCACCCTGCCCTGGTCGTCGATCCAGGTCAGGTAGCGGCCATTGCTGGCGTGGGCGGCGCCAGCGAGGCTCAGGGCGATCAGGAGGATGGGCGCTTTCATCAGAAGGTCGTCTGGTAGGTCATGGCCAGGATGTAGGCCTTCACCGAGGTCTCCACGTTCAGCCCCGCGTAGGGGTTGTAGACCAGGTTGTCGATGCCGGTGCAGTTGAGGTTGCAGCTGGTGTCGGCCTTGGTGCTCTGCTTCGTGGTGAAGTAGTTGAAGCCCACATCGATATTGGTGTCCTTGTCCCAGCGATAGCCCAGGCCAAGGCCGTAGAGATGGGCGTCGCCGATGGGCGCCAGGACGTCGGCCCGGTCATCGGGAATCGCCGACGGGCGCCACTCGTAGCCCGCACGCAGGGCGAGGCGGTCGTTCCACTGGTACTGCATGCCCAGGGCCCAGCTCCAGGTATCGCGGTAGCCACGGTCAAGGATGATGCTGTGGTTGGTGGCCTTGCCGCCGCCGAAGTTCTTGGCGATGCGCAGCAGGTCCAGCTCGCGGTCGAACTCGATCTCGAATTCGTTCCAGTCGCTGTAGCCGCTCCATTTCAGGTCGACGTTGAACTGCCAGCGCTCGAAGGGCTTGATCTTGATGCCGGTGGAGAAGTTGTCCGGGTAGGTCATGTCGAGGGAGGCGTTGCCCATCTCTTCGTCGACGTTGCCCAGCGGGAACAGCGGACTGAGGACCTGGCCGAACAGGGATGACTGCATGCCGGACCAGAAGCCCTGCCATTCCTTGCTGTAGTCCACCCGGTACTTGCCCTGCAGGTGCATCCGCGCCTCGCTCTGGTAGGTCGCCCCCCAGGCGAACCAGTCGGTGGGCTCCCAGAGGACGCCGATGTTGTAGGTGGGCGACAGCGACTGCTGCAGGTCCAGGTCCATGTTGGCCAGGGTGTCGAAGGGGCCGATCTTGCCGCCGCAGACGTTGATCAGCCCGGAGATCACCTCTCCCATTCCGGGCAGGCAGAGGAACTCGTTGAACAGCCGGGTCAGGCCCGTGAGGAAGCCAGGGTTGCGGAAGTCCTGGTTCAGCGCCATGGCCTGGTGGGAGAAGCCGATGGACAGCCCCAACGCCAGTTGGTCGTTCATCTGGTAGCCGACGGAGGGCGAGAAGTAGGTGATGCGCTGCAGGGCCACTTCGCGCCCCTGGTAGCGCGCCGGATCGCTGTCGGAATCCCGCGAGTAGCCCAGCGCCATGGGCGCATAGACGTTGGTGGCGAAGGTGAACTTGGAGCCCGGCGGATTGATCGACAGCCCGGCCAGTGGCGCGAACAGCACCGGCACTTCCGTCATGCCGCCCATGCCCGGCAGGTACATGGCGGGGGTCAGGGTGCGGCTGCTGGAGTTCTTCACCGGGTCGTCGTCAAAACCGAGGAAGCCGTAATCCTCCGGCGCCTCGAACTTGGCGCGGATATCCATCACCCCAGTGAGAAACTTCACCGTGGTCTGGCGGCCCTTGAGCTTGGTCAGGGCGGCCGGGTTGTAGTGCACGGCGTCGATCCCGGAGGAGTCGGCGGTGATGGCATTGGCCATGGCCATGGCCTTGGGGTTGCCGATGGTCAGGTCGTTGGCCAGTTGTGCCTGGGCCAGCCCCGCCCAGCACAGACCGACCCCGACAATCGCCCGCACAAGCGGCGACAGATGAATGCTCATGAGGTGCTCTCTCGCCGGTTACTGGGCCTTGAGGCCTTTGATATCGAGGGGAAGTGAGAGTCCCAGGAGCACGTCCGGCGAGTCCTCGGTCATGCCGAAGCCGGCGTTGACGTTGACGATGTAGTCCGGTGACGTTCGCAAGCCGAGGGAGAAGTTCATCACCGCGCTGGTCTGCTCGGTGCCTTCCAGTTCGGTGTCGCTGAACTGGTAGGTCGGTTTCATCGTGTAGGCCATCTGGTAGGAGGTGGCGAGGGAGACGTCGTAGGACAGCGCGTAGGCGAAGCCCATGCTGAAGCTGAGGGTGTCGCCCGGCTCCACGTCCTCCAGCAGGCGCCCGCCGCGCACCTGATGAATGTCGTGCACCGGCAGGTTCCAGGTGTAGCCGAGGGAGCCGAAGAGCACGACCGGGTCGATCACATAGGACGTGTTGGCGCCCACGCCCAAGCTGTAATAGCCGTTACCGGTGGACAGGTCGTTGTCGGAGTTGATGTCGTACGGGCTTTCGCCGGTGGGCAGGCCAAGGGTGGCGAAAAGCGTGGTGACCGGCCGCCCGCGCGTGGAGGACCAGGGCTGCCAGCGCAGGGACGCGGAGACGTCGCCGAGGCTGTAGACGTTCATGTCGCGCTCGGTGTCGTACTTGGCGACGAAGGGCAGGCGCACGCTGAAGGTCAGGTTGTCCCACACCCCGTAGTCGAAGGTGAAGGAGTTGGTGAATGTGTGCTGCGCCTCGCTCTGGCCGACCACGCTGAAGACGTTGTTGCCGGTGCGGATGGTCTCGATCTGGGTGTCGCGCACCAGTGAGTAGTCGAACCCGTAGGTGAGCGTGCGCTCGCCCTTCTTCAGCAGGGTGTAGCTCTTCTCGGAAGCCTGGAAGACTTCTTCCAGCGCCTTGGCGCTGTCGGCGTCATCGTCCTTTTTGCTCAGCGCGTCACGCGCGTCGTCCACCGAGTTCTCCTCGGCCTGCAGCGGCAGACTGGTACAGAGCACCAGCATGGCCAGCCATGCGTATTCCCTTGGTCCCATGGTGCAATCCCCAGGTCTTTTCTTGTTATGTGCGGGTGTCACTTGCGACGGATGTAGCGGATGTCGCCTCCCGAGCTGAGTTCATCGAGTTCGTTTTCGGTGAACTTGGTGATCTGCGGAAACTCCTTGAACGCCAGCAGGCTGACGACGCGGTCATCCACCAGGCGCAGGTCGCGCTCGGTAAGGGCCATGGCGTTCTGTGGTTCGTTGCCCGTGGGGTAGATCACGAAGAGGACGTTCTGGTCCCAGACTTCCTCGAAGCGGGCACGGGTGAAGCTGATGTTGCCGAGGGCGGGGTCTGCGACGAACACGTGGTCGTTGTAGACGTCGCGCACCACCACGAAATGCTTGAAGCCGCCATAGTGGATCGGAACGATGGCCGGGTGCTCCAGGGCGTCGAGGTCGGCGAACTCGGCACGGAAGCCGCCGCTCTTGTAGCCCAGCGCGCCGACGAAGCGCTTCATGTCCAGCAGCGAGAAGCCCCGCCGTTCAACGATCTTGTCGGCCTCGCCGTAGCGCAGCAGGCCTTCCATCACCTGGCGTTCTTCCAGGTTCCGGCCGAGGTAATAGTCCAGCAGGCTGGTCAGGGCGGCCGAGCCGCAGCTGTAGTCGTAGGCCTGGCGGATGACGTTGCGGAACTGCAACTGGCTCATGGGCTCCACCACCGCCGTCTCGCGGTAGGGGCCATTGGGCACGAGCGGCTGGCTGATATTCACCGCCCCTTGCGGTTGCGGCTTGGTATCCACCGCCTGGGTGAAGCCGACCAGGCCCAGCAAACTGCCAACCAGGATTTCGATCATTGCCGTTCCGACTACAGGGCTTGCGGGAAAGGCCCCGTCAGCAGGGCTGACGGAGCTTTCCGGGTTGCGGGTTGAAGGCGTCTGTCAGTGACCCCAGACCTTGATGGTGGAGCCGGACATGTTCATGTTGTTGACGGCCAGGGAGCCGATGCTGGCGGAGCTGGCGTCGCCTACGCGGATGGCGCCGACCGCGAGCTGGCCGGTCATGGACGGCAGGCTGATCTGCAGTTTGTCGGTGCCGCCGGCGCCACCGTCGATGACGTCGATCTTCAGCGGGTCGCTGTCGAGGATGTCGAAGCCGGTGAAGGAGATGGTCTCCAGGCGCAGGGTACCGGTGGTGGTGGTGCCGCCGCTGGTTTCGGAGTCGGTGTAGACGACGCTGCCGATGCTGCCGTTGAAGCTACCGGAGATGCTGATGCCGTCCTGACCGGTCACGCCGGACAGAGCGGAATCGTCCATGGCCTTGAGGTCGGCCTGGGCCATGAACGGTGCAGCGAGCACAGCAGCGGCCAGAGCCAGTTGTTTGAAGGTTTTCATTCTTTTTATCTCCAAAGTTCACAGGTGGGTTTGCCCCAGGGCCTGCCGCCGACTCCTGTCGGCGGCAGTTGGACCGGCTCACGCCGATCTCCAGGCCGGACGCTGCTTCCCTAGGCGCACCCGGCGAGGATTCGCGAAGCACCGTGCTTCTCGACCTGGGAACAAAGCTACTGACCCCCTCCCCCGCTGCCAGCCCATCCAAGGGATGGAGGCAGAGGGGCACCCCACCTCAGGCCTCGCTCAGGAGGCCCAGACTCTTGCCCTTCAGAACGGCCTGCGTCCGGCTGCGTACGCCGAGCTTGGCGAACAGGTTGTGCAGGTGCCACTTGATGGTGGCTTCGGACAGGTGCACGGCCTGGGCGATGTCTCGGTTGGACAGGCCCGCCGCCACATAGCGCAGGATTTCCCGTTCGCGGTGGCTAACATCTTGATTTTCATCGAAAGTTTCAGGGTCCATGGCCAGCCGGCGGCATTGCTCGCGCAAGGCCTCGGCCACGCCTTCCCAGGCGCTTGCGCGCTTGGGCTCGGCAGCGCGCCAGGCATCCCACATCGGCAGCAGCCAGAGCGCATCGTCCTGGAACAGGCGGCGATAGCCACGATGCCAGGCTTCTTCCAGCGTGTTCTGGAACAGGGTGAAGGCCTTTTCGCTGTTACCTTTGCGCCAGTACGCCACAGAAAGTAACAACGACAGGCGCAGGCGGCGGTCGCGCTGATGCGCGTCCTGCTGCCGTGCCAGGCAATTCTCCAGGCTGGCCTGGGCCCGCTCCGGGCGGCGTTCGGTCAGGGCCAGGCGCGCCTCGGTCAGGGCCAGCACCGTGTGGGCATCGGAGTAGCGCTCCAGCGGCAACACCGCCAGATGCTGCTGCAGTTGCAGGCAGATGCGTTCGGCCTCGTTCGGGCGGCGCAGCCAGAGCAGGAACTGCACCTTGCAGGCCATGCCGTGGGCGAAGACGCGCTCATAACCGGCGCCCTGCAGGCCAGCCAGCCATTCGTCGAGTTGGGCCAGGGCCTGTTCCGGTTCGCCGGCGAAGAAGCGCGCACGCGCCATCACCAACTGGCCGCGACTGATCAGCTCGACCGGCGTCGCCACATCGCGCCAGGTAGTAGCGAGCGGCAGTTCGGCGAGGATGGCGGCCTGGCGATCCTGTTCGTACAGCAGGTCGGCGTAGGCCAGGGCCAGGGGCCCGCCCACCCGGCTGCGCCGGCCGAATACCCGTTCCACCCGCGCCCGGGCGGTCTCGGCGATGGCACGGCCGCGCTCCAGTTCGCCGCTTTCCTTGGAGATCAGTGCCTCGATCAGGCTGGTCATCACGTGCAGGTATTCGCTGTCCACCAATTTCAGGTTGTCGCGGGCCACGGCGATGGCTTTCGACGCCTCGCCGAACTCGCCCATCAGCGCATAGGCCGCCGCCTGCACACAGGCCAGGCTGGCACGGAACACCGGCTGGTTGTCCGGCACCATGGCCAGCCACTGGCGCGCGACCTTCAGGCAGCTTTCCAGCTTGTCCTGGTAGAGCATCACCAGGGCCTTGAGCACCTGGGACGCTGCCAGCAGCTCGCCCAGGCCGAAATGAAGGATCTTGCCGCGCCCTTGCAACAGGCGCGTGTTGACTTCCTCGATCAGCGCCTCGGACTCGGCGAATCGCTGCTCGAAGGCCAGTTGCCAGGCGTAGAAGATCTGGAACACCGGATGTTCCCGGATCACCTCGGCCGGCACGTCCTTGAGCATGGAGAGGATGCCGTAGACCCGGTTGCCGGCGATCAGCCGCGCACCCTGACGCTCCAGCAGCGCAGCGGCGAAAGCGAAGTCGCGGCCACGCAGGGCGTACTTGATGGCGCGGTCGGGCAGGTCGTGCCCCTCGCACCAACGGGCGGCGGCGTGCAACAGCGTGGCCGGATCGGTCCGCCGTGCCAGCCGGCCCTGGAGAAACTCGGCGAACAGGTGGTGGTAGCGGAACCACTCGCCCTGCTCATCCAGGGGAATGACAAAGAGCTGCTCCCGCTGCAGGCGCATGAGCATGTCCAGGCCATCGCGGCGGTCGGTCAGGGCGTTGCACAGGTCGGCGCAGAATTCGTCCAGCACCGACGTCTGTTCGAGGAATTGCTGCAGGGCCTGGGGCAGGCTCTCGAGTACGTCTTCAGTGAGGTAGTCGGCGATATTGCGCTCGGTGCCGCTGAGGCTGGCGAGGAAAGCGGCACGATCAGGGTGCCGCGCGAGGGCGAGGCTGGCCAGGTGCAGGGCGGTGATCCAGCCCTCGGTGCGCCCATGGAGCAGGCGCGCTTCGGCGGCGGTCAGCGGCAGTTGGCGTACCTCGCGGAAGTAAGCTTCGGTTTCCTCGAACGTCAGGCGCAGGTCCTCGGCTTTCAGCAGCAGGGATTCCGATTCGCTGAACAGGATGCGCGGGGTGAAACGGGTGCTGCTGATCAGGTGGACATTGCCCGGCAGGTTCTCGATCAGGTAGCGCGCGCCCTGGTCCAGGGCGACGTGGCGAATACGGTGGAAGTCGTCGAGGATCAGGTAGAGCTTGCCCTCGATGCGCTTGAGGTCGCCGATGAAGGCATCGATCACCGCTTCGATGGGCCAGCTCACATCGCCCTGCAGGAGGCCCACGGTGTTGCTGCCGAAGCCAGGCAGCACCGCATCCACCGCCGCCACCAGGTATTGCAGCAGGCGCTGGGGCTCGCTGTCGGCCTCGTCGCAGGAGAGCCAGGCCACCCGATTGCCTTCGGCCTGCAGCCGCTGGCGGAACAGGCTGAGGGCCGTGCTTTTGCCGAAGCCGGCCGGGGCGCTGAGGACCAGCACCCGAAGGTCGCGGGCGGCATGCATTCGCTCGATCAGGGCGCGGCGCGGCAGCACCGGACGGCCCCCGGCGTCCGCCGGGTACAGCTTGGTGAGCAGCATGGGGGTCTGTTGCGGTCGGATCAGGGAGAGGTCGTTCATGTGTCGAGCAGCCCCAGCTCGCGGGCGCGGCGGATCGCCTGGGTCCGGTTACGCACCTTGAGCTTTTCGTAGATGTTGTGCAGGTGCCATTTCACAGTCCCCAGCGCCAGGGCGAGCTGTTGACCGATCTCTTCGTTGGACATCCCCCGGGCGGCCAGGCAGACGACCTCCCGTTCGCGATCGGTGAGGCCCTCTTCCAGCACGTCCTGCGACTTGCGCGCGTCCTGCCCCGGCCAGAGGGCCAGCAGGTCACGGATAAAGCCCTGCAGTGCCGGCTGGCGTTCCGCCGACTCCAACTGCTGGAGCAACTGGCGAATGGCTTCGCCCTCTTCGATGAAGAGGCTGCGCACCCCTTCCCGCTCGGCGCTGAGCAGGCATTGCACCAGCAGGCTCTGGGCCCGTTCCTGGTAGCCCAGACGCTGGTAGCTGAGGGCCGCCAGCAGGTCCAGACGCAGCCGAGGCAGCCCGTGCCAATTGGGCTGTAGCTTGCCGCGCAGTTGGGTGATCTCGTGCAGCGCCTCGCTGAAATGGCCGCGCGCTTGCTGCAGGCGCACGCGAATCAGCCCCTGCATCCAGATCGCGGAATGGGCGCCGTGCTGACTGCTGCCGTTGGCCAGCTTGTTCCAGTCCACGCCCTTGAAGCGCTGCTCGGCGCGCTTGACGCGGTCGGTGCCGGGCTCCTGCAGGATCAGCGAGATCTCGTCAGCCACCGCCCGCGCGTAGTAGCGCCAGGACTGGTTGCGCGCGGCGAGGTTCTGCATCAGCACCAGGGTGGCCTGGGCTTCCTTGGTCTTGTCGCGCATCCGCTGGATGCGGGCGAGGAAGAGCATCCCCTGGGCATAGATGTCGATGGGGCGAATGACGTCGATATGGCTCAGTGCAGTGCCCAGGCGCTCTTCCAGGCCGTCGAGGCGGCCCTGCTGGTAGGCGATCAGGGATTCGACGATCACCGGCAGCGCCATGGCCCGCGACTTCTCCCCCAGGTGGGGGGTGACCTGGGCGCGCATCTGCTCGAAGAGCATCCGCGCCTGCTTCACCTGGCCCTGCTCCAGAGCGAGGAGGATTTCCACGTTGGCCAGCTGCATGTCGAGGTAGTGGCCTTCGAGGAAGTGGTTGCGCTGCTGGGCCAGGGCCAGGAGGCGGCGGGCGTGGTCCGGCTGGGCGAGCACCACCAGCGCCAGAGCGCCGATCACCAGGATGGCCACTTCGAGGAAGGCCTGATTGCGCCCGAGCTGGGCTTCCACCTTGCGGGCGATGCTGACGCAGAGTTCCAGGTCGTCCTTCTGCAGCGCGAGGGCGGCTTTCACCGCCAGGGTCGCCAGGTATTTGTCGCTGAGCGGGGACTCGGCACGGGTTCCGCCCCAGCGCGCCAGCAGCTCGTCGAGCATCTGGTTGGCTTCCGGCAAGGCCATCTCGGTGGTGCGGTTCCAGACATCGGCCAGCACCAGGATCGGGTATCGCTCGGCGATGTCGTCCGGCACCTTCTGCCGCCAGCGGTGAATCTTGTTCAACTGGCCACGGTTGATCAGCTCCAGGCCGCAACCATCCACCAGCGCGGCGAGCATTTCCGGGTCCTCGGCGAGGCTGGCGTGCTCGATGGCGAGGTTCTGCATGTGGTGGTTGGTGAACCAGAGGCTGGCATTGAAGTGCAGTTGCTTGAGGCGTTCCGGGTCGCGAGCCTTGAGGCGGCTGCGCAGGAAGTCGGCGAACAGGAGATGGAAGCGGTACCACTGGCGCTCCCGATCCAGCGGCAGGAGGAACAGCTGCATGGTTTCCAGCCGTTCCAGCAGGGCCTGGCCGTCCTGGCGGCCGGTCAGGGCATTGGCCAGGTCACCGCTGAGCTGGCTGGAGACGCCCAGGGCCAGCAGGGCGTCCTGCAGGTCGGCGGGCAACTGCTCGAAGACACTGGCGAGCAGGTATTGGCCCACCGTGGCCTGGTCGCTGCCCAGGCACTCCATCTGCAGGGTGGCCTGGGGCTGGTGACGGAGCCAGAGGCTCGCCAGCTGGACGCCTATCGCCCACCCTTCGGTATGGCTGTGCAGTGCGGCCAATGCGGCATCATCCAGTTCCAGGCCAGTGTGCGCGAGGTAGTCGCGGGTTTCTTCGACGGACAGGCGCAGTTCGTCGAGGCCGATCTCCAGGAGCCAGCCCTTGGCCCGCAGGGTGGCCAGGTTGAGCGGCGGCAGGGAGCGGCTGCCCACCGCCAGGCTGAAGCTGGCGGGAGCCAGACGCACCAGGCGGCCGAGGGCAGCGAAAAGTTCCGGGTCCTTCACCAGGTGCAGGTCGTCCAGCACCAGCAGCAACGGACCATTGAGACGGGCCAGGTCCACCAGCAGGCTTTCCAGCACGGCGTTGACCGGCACCTGCATGGTGTTCTGCAGGTAGCCCTGGGCGTAGTCACCCAGGCCGGGAACCGCGTCGCCGAGCGTCTTGATCAGGTGCTGGAAGAAGCGCGCCGGGTCATCGTCCTCTGCCTCGAGGGAAAACCAGGCCACGGCACTGCCGTCAGCGCGGCGCTGCTCGGCAAGGGCTGCGAGGGCGGTGGTCTTGCCGAACCCGGCAGGCGCCGAGAACAGCAGGAGACGGGCATGGGGATGGGCGGCCAATGCTGCCTGGACCGGAGGCCGGGGCAGGTAATCGGTGGATGCCTGGGGGGTGACGAGTTTGGAGCGCTGACGGCTGCCGGCCGCGGGGTTAAGGACTGCGTCCACTGCCTGAATCCCTATATCGTTATCGTTGTGGGACGGAGGTACTCCCCCGTGGGATTAGTACATAAGTATCAGAATGCTTTTCCCTCGTAAACTTTGGAAAAGGCTCTAGGATCGACACTGCAGGCAGACTAGAATCCGCCCTTGCATCTCGCCCGCACCTCCCTATGCCCGACTGCCATCTGCACGCCCTTCCCTATCACGAATCGCCCTGCGAACGCTTCGCCCTGGTCCGCCAGGCAAGTGGCGCCGTGTTGCTGGACGCTGGTCGCCCGGTCGCCGACCGTGGACGCTATGACCTATTCAGCGCCTGGCCATTGGCAGAATTTGCAGCAGCGCCGGGCGAATCGGCCAACGACTTCGCGGGACGCCTTCGGGGGGCCCTCGCGGGCCTTGGCGAAGCCGGCCTGCCGGCGGGAATCGAGCTGCCGTTCGTCGGCGGGTTGATCGGTTACCTGTCCTACGATTTCGGTCGCCGGGTGGAGCATCTGCCCGACCAGGCCATCGATGACCTGCAACTGCCGGATGCACGGCTCGGCCTCTACGCCTGGGCCCTGATCACCGATCACCAGGCGCGTACCAGCCAGTTGGTCTTCCACCCGAAGCTGGCGGCAACCGAGCGCCAGCGCCTGATCACCCTGTTCAGCGAACCGGCCCAGGCACCGGCCGGACCGTTCCGCCTGCGTGCACCCTTCAGCGCCAACCTGCAGGAAAGCCAGTACCGCCAGGCCATCGAGCGGGTGCAGGCATACATCCAGGCTGGCGATTGCTACCAGGTGAACTTCACCCAGCGCTTCCAGGCGCCCTGCGAGGGCGATCCCTGGACCGCGTATCAGGCCCTGCGCCGTGCTTGCCCAACGCCCTTTGCGGGTTACCAGGCCTTGGCCGAGGGCGGCGCCATCCTCAGCCTGTCGCCGGAGCGTTTCATCAAGGTCAGCCAGGGCCAGGTGGAGACCCGTCCCATCAAGGGCACCCGGCCCCGGGGACGCACCGCGGATGAAGACCGCGCCCAGGCAGAAGAACTGCTGGCCAGCCGCAAGGACCGCGCCGAGAACCTGATGATCGTCGACTTGCTGCGCAACGACCTGGGGCGCAGTTGCGCCATCGGCTCGGTGCGGGTGCCGGAGCTCTTCGCCCTGGAGAGCTACCCCAATGTGCATCACCTGGTCAGCGCCATCACCGGCCGCCTGGCGGCGGACAAGGACGCACTGGATCTGATTACCGGCAGCTTCCCCGGTGGGTCCATCACCGGTGCGCCGAAGATCCGCGCCATGCAGATCATCGACGAGCTGGAGCCCACTCGCCGCTCGATCTACTGCGGCTCCCTGCTCTATCTCGACGTACGCGGCGAGCTGGACAGCTCCATTGCCATCCGCACCGTGCTCGTGAAGGACGGCCAGGCCAGTTGCTGGGGTGGCGGCGGCATCGTCGCCGACTCCGACTGGCAGGAGGAGTACAAGGAGTCGATCACCAAGGTGAAGGTGCTGATGCAGACGCTGGAGGGGATGGACTCCTGATTCGGGGGCGGTACGTCCTTGTAGGGGCGAATTCATTCGCCCCTACAGGTTCCGAGCACGCTGAAACCAGAAAATGAAAAAGCCCGCATTCGCGGGCTTTTTCATGGGCACAAGGCTCAGAGGCTCAGCTGGCGGCTGGACGCCTTGATGAACTCGCGCTTGAGGTCTTCATAGGTGTGCACCGCCGGGAACTGCGGGAATTCGCGGATCACGTTTTCCGGCGCATGGAACAGGATGCCGGCGTGGGCTTCGCTGAGCATGGTGGTGTCGTTGTAGGAATCGCCAGCGGCGATCACACGGTAGTAGAGGCTCTTGAAGGCGATCACGGACTGGCGCTTCGGATCCTTCTGGCGCAGTTGATAGTCCACCACGCGATCGGTCTCGTCGGTGATCAGGCGGTGGCACAACAACGTCGGGAAGCCCAGTTGGCGCATCAGCGGCTGGGAGAATTCGTAGAAGGTGTCGGAGAGGATGACGACCTGGAAGCGCTCGCGCAGCCAGTCGACGAATTCGACGGCGCCTTCCAGCGGCTTCAGGGTGGCAATCACGTCCTGGATGTCGGAGAGCTTCAGGCCATGCTCGTCGAGGATGCGCAGGCGCTGCTTCATCAGCACGTCGTAGTCCGGGATGTCCCGGGTGGTCGCCTTGAGCGCTTCGATTCCGGTTTTTTCCGCGAAGGCGATCCAGATTTCCGGGACCAGTACACCTTCAAGGTCGAGACAGGCGATTTCCACGAGCATTTCCCCGCATGGCTGTTTTGATTGGAGGCGGCACTCTAGCCGCTCGCCCAAACCCGTGCAACGCGCCCACTTATACCCAAATACAGCAGCGCTGCTTCCTGATGGTTATTTAGGGGCATATCTGGCCTTTGTTAAGATGCGCGGCATAGAGCGCGTCCAGCGCCAACCCATAAAAGGAAGCCTGCCTGATGAGCCAACCCTTCGACGTCGCCGAACTGGCGGCAACCTATGCGACCAAGTCCCCCCAGGACATCCTCAAGCTCGCCTTCGAGCATTTCGGCGACGAACTGTGGATCTCCTTCAGCGGCGCCGAAGACGTCGTGCTGGTGGACATGGCCTGGAAGCTGAACAAGAA
The DNA here is from genome assembly GCF_000949385.2 of Pseudomonas sp. LFM046. Lineage (NCBI taxonomy): Bacteria > Pseudomonadati > Pseudomonadota > Gammaproteobacteria > Pseudomonadales > Pseudomonadaceae > Pseudomonas > Pseudomonas sp. LFM046. The sequence continues at coordinate 3,462,590 of NZ_JYKO02000001.1, forward strand.
CGTCAAGGTCTTCAGCCTCGACACCGGCCGCCTCCATCCCGAGACCTATCGTTTCATCGAACAGGTCCGCGAACACTACGGCATCGCCATCGAAGTCCTGTCGCCGGACCCGCGCCTGCTGGAACCCTTCGTCAAGGAAAAGGGCCTGTTCAGCTTCTACAAGGACGGCCACGGCGAATGCTGCGGCATCCGCAAGATCGAACCGCTGAAGCGCAAGCTGTCCACGGTCAAGGCCTGGGCCACCGGCCAGCGCCGTGACCAGAGCCCGGGCACCCGCTCCCAAGTGGCAGCGCTGGAACTGGACAGTGCGTTCTCCACGCCGGACAACCCGCTGTACAAGTTCAACCCCCTGGCGCAGATGACCAGCGAAGAAGTCTGGGCCTACATCCGCATGCTGGAGATTCCCTACAACCCGCTGCACGAGCGCGGCTTCATCAGCATCGGCTGCGAACCCTGCACCCGTCCGGTACTCCCCAACCAGCACGAGCGCGAAGGCCGTTGGTGGTGGGAGGAAGCCACCCAGAAGGAATGCGGGCTGCACGCCGGCAACCTGATCAGCAAGGGTTGACCCTGTGCGCATCACCCTGGTGAAGAAAGTCCTGGCTGACGGCCAGGACTGTCGCAAGTGCCAGGATGTGATGGAACGCCTGGAGCGCGGCGGCCACCTGGGACGGATCGACCGCATCCTGGTGGCCGACGAGCGCAACCCCGCCAGCGCTGGCTGGATGGCCGCGCAGCACTATGGCGTGGATACCGCGCCCTTTTTCGTGGTGCGTCATGACGATGGACGGGAACAGGTCTACACCGTGTTTCTCGCCTTTCTCCGCGAGGTGCTGCAACCGCCCGCTTCGCCTGAAGACGTCGAATAGCCCGGATGGGTTGAGCTACGAAACCCGTGCGGTTCGGCATTCGACCGGTTCCCACAACCTCAACAAAAAGCCCGGCAATCGCCGGGCTTTTTGTTGAGGCAGCACTTCAGTAGGTAGGCAGTTGCACATCGTGGAACAGCTCGTCCAGTTCCGCCTTGTTGTGGCACTGCACGGCCTTGGCCTGAACGTCGCGGGTCAGGTGCGGGGCGAACTTCTCGATGAAATCGCACATGAAGCCACGCAGGAAGGTGCCCCGACGGAAACCGATCTTGGTCACACTGGCCTCGAACAGTTCGCTGGCATCCAGCACGACCAGGTCGCTGTCCAGCTTCGGGTCTACCGCCATCTTGGCCACGATGCCCACGCCCAGCCCCAGGCGCACGTAGGTCTTGATCACGTCCGCGTCGGCGGCGGTGAACACCACCTTGGGCGTCAGGCCGCGGTGGCTGAAGGCTTCGTCGAGCTTGGAGCGGCCGGTAAAGCCGAACACGTAGGTCACGATGGGGTGATCGGCCAGGGCTTCGAGGGTCAGCTTGGACAGCTTCGCCAGGGGGTGGCCTTGAGGCACGATGACGCAACGGTTCCAGCGGTAGCAGGGCATCATCACCAGATCGCCGAAGAGCTCCAGGGCTTCGGTGGCAATGGCGAAATCCACGGTGCCGTCAGCGGCCATTTCGGCGATCTGCATCGGCGTGCCCTGGTGCATGTGCAAGGCCACGTCCGGGTACTGTTTGATGAAGCCCCCGATCACCGGCGGCAGTGCGTAGCGCGCCTGGGTGTGGGTGGTGGCGATGGACAGGGTGCCCTTCTTCTCGTTGGAGAACTCCTGGGCGATCTGCTTGATGCTTTCGACCTTGCGCAGAATCTCACCGGCCGTGGTGATGATGCGCTCCCCGGCGGGAGTGACCCGGGTGAGGTGCTTGCCGCTGCGAGCGAATACTTCGACACCGAGTTCGTCCTCCAGCAGGCGGATCTGCTTGCTGATGCCCGGCTGCGAGGTGTAGAGCGACTGTGCAGTGGCGGACACGTTCAGGTCGTGATGCGCCACTTCCCAGATGTAGCGCAGTTGCTGGAGCTTCATAGGCAATCCTCAAACCGATTGCGCCGCAGGATGTCGGCGGCGTTTATAACCATATTAATAGGTTGCTGAATAAAACTAGACGTTTTTTTCTGTCTTGCACAACCCGCGACCCTCGACATTCAGAAGTCGTTGCGGCCGCGGTGTTGAAGCATGGGGACGAGATACACCGGCACCTCGGAAAGCTGCACCAGACGAGCCGCCGTTCGCCCCAGGGGTGTATCCAGCGCAGTGCCATGGCTGTGGCTCCCCACGACGAGGAGGTCCACCGAGAGTTTCTGCACTTCTTCAAGGATGACCAGCGGCGGATCGCCCTGGACGACCCGAACGGCGCGGATCATGTCGAGATCCTGCACGGCTTCGCCCATTTCATCGCGAAAACCTTCCAGCACCCGTTGTTCGATGCTCGACATGACGGTGCCCAAACCCTTGGCACGGAGCTCCTTCAGAGTGTCGTCATCCAGGTAGGTCTGCAGCACCGACTCGGCGAACAGCCCGAGGGGTTCGACCGCGTGCACTACATAGAGCTGGGCGCTGAAGGCCCGGGCGAGGGACAAAGCGTGTTGGAGTACGTAAGGGGCATAGAGACCGAGGTCCGTGGCATAGAGGATGGAGCGGATCATGAGGCCTCCTACCGCCGTTCATGGCTGGCCTCACCTGAGCTTAGTCAGAACTGTGGTTCGTTGCTCACACCGTGGGGAACATGCCCGGTAGCCACCACGTCCCGTGCTTTCTCGCAGTGCCCGGCCTGGTCGTCGAAGAACACGTCGGCGCCGAAGGTCTCCAGGATGGCGGCCTTTTCCAGCCCACCGAGGAAGAAGGACTCGTCCAGGCGGATGTCCCATTCCCGCAGGGTCCGGATGACCCGCTCGTGGGCCGGCGCGGAGCGCGCGGTAACCAGCGCCGTGCGGATCGGGCAGGCCTCCGGCGGGAATTCCTGCTGCAACCGGTTCAGGGCGGAGAGGAAGGGTTTGAAAGGCCCGCCATCCAGGGGCTCGCGCGCCGAATCCCGCTCGTGGGCCTGGAAGGCGGCGAGACCGCCAGTCTGATAGATGCGTTCCGAGTGGTCGGAGAAGACCACGGCATCACCGTCGAAGGCGATGCGCAGCTCGTTGCTCGCCGCGCGGCGCGGCCCGCCGGAGAGGATGGTGGCAGCGGCATAGCCGCTTTGCAGGGCGCCCCGCACATCCTCGGCATGGGTGGACAGGAACAGGTGGCAACCAAAGGCACGCAGGTAAGGCTCCGGACTCCGCCCGCCGACGAAGGCCGCGCGAGAAATGCCCAGCCCGTAGTGCTGGATGGAATTGAAGGCACGCAGGCCGGTATCGGCGCTGTTGCGCGACACCAGGATCACTTCCACCCGCTGCTGCCCAAGCATTTCATTCAGGCGCAGGAGCTTTTCCACCATGGGATAGGCATCACCCGGGGCCAGCACCTCGTCTTCATGGTCGATCTGGTACTGGCGGTAGGCTTCGATGCCTTCCGTCTCATAGACCTTGTGGCTCTCGTCCAGGTTGAACAGCGCCCTGGAGGAAATGGCCAATACCAGCTTGTCGCCCAGTCCTGCGCCCATGATCCCTGCCCTTCCCGTGATTGACTGGCCGGAGCATATCGCAGCCCACGCGGGAGCGCGCGCCCTCCCCCGCGTTTCTCAGCCTTTCGCGGAAAAATGCCTACGCCAATGTAGGCCCTGCCGCACAAGGGATCAGCCCTTGAACCGGGAAGCAGCGCGTACATTACGGGCCTCCGCATTTTCCGCCACTAGGCGGCCATGCACCCAAGACACAGGAGTGCCCCCATGCATGATTCACCACCGGTCAACAAACCCGATCGCAACCGCAGGGGGCCTACTTGCGGGATTCGCCCTGCCGGCCGTCTTCACCTCCGCAGAACGATGCTGGTTGCCCTGCTGCTGGGGGTCACAAGCGCACCTGCATTCGCCGAATCTCCTTGTCGAACGACTGAGAACGGCTACTACCACTACAATCCTGTCATCCTTTCGATCAGTGGGTATGCCACCCCCGAGTTCAACCCATCCGTGCCGATAGGTACCGTTCTTGACTCGCGAGCGATAGCGCCCCTGGGAATGGGAAACGCCTCTGTGTATTGCTACGGTGGTGTTAAAAACTCCCTAAATGGCCGACTGACCGAGCAACCTGAACCGACATACAACACTTATCCGACTCCGGTAAGCGGTGTTGGCGTGCGTTTTCGCTACGGTAATAACCCCACGTACTGGCCTACCAGCGTCGTTTATGACGGCAGCAATTGGATTGAGGCGCCTTTCAATCCCATCACCATTGAATTCGTCAAGACCGGCCCCATCACGGCCGCTGGCGAGCTCACAGGGGAAATTGGCGGCACGTGGGTATACAACCGGCAATACCAATTCATATCGTACCAGGTAAAGGGCCGTATCCAGATCACCCCGAAGGTACCGACCTGCTCGGTCGCAACCAAACAGATCAACGTCCAGATGAGTCCGACGGGTAGCAGCTTTACCTTGAGCGACTTCGGTGGTGTGGGCAGTACCACACCCGAGCGCAACTTCAGCATCCAGTTGAACTGCTCCGGCGGAGACGAAGGAACGTCGACCAATGCCTATGTGACGCTGACGGATAACGTCAATCCCGGCAACCGCACGAATCTGCTGTCGCTGTCGCGAGCTTCCACGGCATCGGGTTTTGCGGTGCAGATCCTGAAAGATGGGAAGCCGCTGAGTTTCGGTGCCGATTCCAGCAGTGCGGGAAACCGCAACCAATGGAAAGCCGGGAACATCCGGCAAGGACAGGGCGGCTTCACCATTCCCTTGACCGCGCGTTACATTCAGACGAACGCGAAAGTGCTAGGCGGCACGGCGAACGCGACCGCCACGTTCACGATGAGCTATCAGTAGCGCGAAGTGTCGTGAAGCCGTGCGTGGTCTCGGACCATGAACGGCTCCGCCAATGCCACGGCGACCTTCACCTTCAGCCTTGGTCGCGCGCCTCGATAAAGCGCAGAGCCTGGTAAAGGGCTCGCACACGAGTCATCTCGAAACCGGCAGCGGAGGCCGCCGCGAGGGGCGCCTCATAGATGGCCCGCAACTCCAGGGGCCGCTTCTGCGCGAAGTCGTGATACATGCTTGGCAGGTAGTCGGGCATGCGGTCGGTGGAGGCCAGCAGCTTGGCGGCGAAGTTGTCCGGAATCCGGTGACCGCAGGCGGTGGCACCCTCCACCACTTCCAGCATGATGGCCTCGATCAGCGCGCGACTGTCGGCATTGCCCATGAGCGCAGTGGTGCCAGCATTCAGCAGCACCGAAAGGCCGTTGTAAGGCACGTTCCAGACCAGCTTCTGCCAGCGCGCCTGATCCAGGTTGGCCACGGCGGCGGAGTCGATGCCAGCCGCCTTGAACATGGCTGAGCCCTCTTCCGTCAGCGCCTGTCGCTCCTCGTCATCACGGGCCGGGCCGGAGTGGTAGCCGAGGTTCACCGCACCCAGGGACTGGTGCTCGATGACGCCCGGCCCCGAGCGGTGCACGCAGATGTAGCAGAGACCGCCCAGCAGGTGCAGGGAGTCCGGCAGCAGCGGGCGCACATCGTCCTCGACGGCCAGACCGTTCTGCAGCAGCACCACCTTGGCGCCCGGCGCGGCAGCACGGGCAATGACCGGCGCGAGATCGGCGTTACTGGTGGTCTTGGCCCCCACCAGCAGCCAGTCGCAGGGCGGCATGTCGGCGGCATCGCGGTAGGCCTGCACGGGAAACAGCGCCTGCGCACCGTGAACCACGCTGTTCAGCTGGAGGCCACGGGCACTTACGGCGTCGAACTCGCTGCGCAGCAGAAAGTGCACGTCGAAGCCGGCGCGAGCCAGCATCACGCCATAAAAGCCGCCGATGGCGCCGGTGCCGATGATGCCGATGCGCGGTTTGCTTGAACTCATCTAGGGAAGCTCCTCTGCTGGACCGGCCAAGGCCCGGTCCAGGGCTTGAATCAGATCGTCGCGCCGCAGGCTGGCGTGCAGCGCGCCATGGAAAAGGCCATCACGGACCACGAAGAGTGCGGGAAGGTGGAATACCTCATATCGCTCTACCAGCCCACCATTATTACCCGCGTCTATCCAGCACAACCGCTCAACCGGCAGCCCGGCGCCTGGCAAATGCTGGCGAGCCCAACGGCAACTGGCGCAACCGGCGCTGGTGAACACGACCAGGGAGGTGCCTGTCAGGTCGAGCAACCGGCGATCGGCATCGAGGTCGGTCAATTCGGCCTCGAGCACTATAGTGTCTGGAGCGATGCCGGAATCCGGGCATCGGGAGTTCGCGATCATGCGTCAGTTCCTGCGTCACCCCACGGACATGCCGGTGGAGCTGGTTCCGCACAAGGGAGGGACCCTACCCTTGCAGCGGCTGCACGATATCAGTCTGGGTGGGGTAGCGTGCAACTCCCCGCGCGCCTTCCGACGCGGCACCACGCTGCAGCTGATGATCCCGGCGCTGGGCTCGCAGGCGTGCTATTCCGGCACCGTGGCGTGGTGTCGCAAGGAGGGCACGGAGTACATGATCGGTATCGCCTTCATAGATGAAGAGAATCTGTTCCGTGCCCGGATGGTGGAACAGATCTGCCTGATCGAGCAGTACCGCAAGCAGCGCGAGCAAGAGACCGGTACCGCCCTCGACTCGGAAGCCGTGGCCCAGGAATGGATCGCCCGTCACGCCGCTGACTTCGCCCCAGTCTGAAATCCTGTCAATTCCACGCTCGGCGCGTGCATTCGCCATTGTCGAGCCCGCGTGGAAAGCGTTAAGGTTCCCCACCCCGCGCGTTTTTTCTGCTGTGCCTTCCGCCAGTCGGGGTTCCCTGGCGGCCGGCACCCGTGACCTGACGACCCTGAAGAATGAAAAGCACGATGGCTGATTTACAGATCGACGACCTTAACGTTGCCTCCAACGAGACCCTGATCACGCCGGAGCAGTTGAAGCGCGAAATCCCCCTGACCGACGCAGCCCTGGACACTGTCGCCAATGGCCGCCAGGTGGTCCGCAATATCCTCGATGGCAAGGACCATCGCCTGTTCGTGGTGGTAGGCCCCTGCTCCATCCACGACATCAAGGCCGCCCACGAATACGCCGACCGCCTCAAGGGCCTGGCCGCCGAGCTGTCCGATACCCTTTTCCTGGTGATGCGCGTGTACTTCGAAAAGCCGCGCACCACCGTAGGCTGGAAAGGCCTGATCAACGACCCCTACCTGGATGACTCCTTCAAGATCCAGGACGGTCTGCACATCGGCCGCCAGCTGCTGCGTGACCTGGCCGAAAAAGGCCTGCCCACGGCCACCGAAGCCCTGGACCCGATCTCCCCGCAGTACCTGCAGGACCTGATCAGCTGGTCCGCCATCGGCGCCCGCACCACCGAATCCCAGACCCACCGCGAAATGGCCTCCGGCCTGTCCTCCGCGGTCGGCTTCAAGAACGGCACCGACGGCAGCCTGACCGTGGCGATCAACGCCCTCCAGTCGGTTTCCAGCCCGCACCGTTTCCTCGGTATCAACCAGGAAGGCGGCGTCTCCATCGTCACCACCAAGGGCAACGCCTATGGCCACGTGGTGCTGCGCGGCGGCAACGGCAAGCCGAACTACGACTCGGTCAGCGTCGCCATCTGCGAGCAGGAGCTGACCAAGGCCGGCATTCGCCCGAACATCATGGTCGACTGCAGCCACGCCAACTCCAACAAGGATCCGGCCCTGCAGCCGCTGGTCATGGACAACGTCGCCAACCAGATACTGGAAGGCAACAACTCCATCGTCGGCCTGATGGTGGAAAGCCATCTCGGCTGGGGCAACCAGTCGATTCCGAAGGACCTCGACCAACTGAAGTACGGCGTATCCATCACCGACGCCTGCATCGACTGGGACACCACCGAGAAAACCCTGCGCAGCATGCATGCCAAGCTCAAGGACGTATTGCCGAAACGCCAGCGCGGCTGACCGACAGGCAGAAACGAAAACGCCGGGCAATTGCCCGGCGTTTTTCTTTGTGCGCTGGCTCAGCCGTTATGCTGAGCCTGGCGCTGACGGCGCTCGATGTAGCGCTCGACGTAGGAGCAGGACGGGATCACGGTGTAACCGTGGTCCTCGGCGTATTCCAGCGCGGATTCAGTCAGCGCCGCAGCGATCCCGCGACCACGCAGGACGTTCGGCACAAAGGTGCGATAGATGTCCAAAGTCTGTTTCCCCAGGTCCATATAGGCCAGGTACGCACGATGACCGTCCACGGTGGTCTCGAACTGATGACCTGCCTGGTCATGGTGAATGGACAATGCCTCGCTCATCACTACTCCTCTGAGGGGGTCTAAAACCTTACCCGTACCTTATCTATCTTTTCCAGCCGAAGGAACATCTCAGCCGTTCCCGAACCGAATTGGACGCTGAGAAAAGCCTTCCCGTTCTCCACCTTGTGTAATACGCCCTGGTAATAGGCGCCATCGAAGGTGATGAACTGCAGCCGTTTGCCGGCATAGGCCGGCAGATCAGCAACATTGACGAACTCGTACTGCTGCACGGCACGTTCTGTGCCTTCATTTTCCTTCGCCGCGGTGATCTTCTCCATCGCCGCAGGCTTGTTGTGCACCGCCGGGTCCACCCAGGCGAATTCGACCGGCTGCACCAGTTCCTGGTTCACCAGGACCGCCGGACGCAGCATGGACACCACATCCTTGGCTTCGAAGAACTGCAGCCCATCCCAGGCCATGCCTTCACTCGGGTTCAGCTCCACCCGCAGCGACTGCGGGTCCTTCAGATAACGCCCGTAGGCATCCAGCATCGGCTGTCCCAGCGCGATCCGCTGGCTGCGCAGCACGGTGTCGAACTGCTGTACCGCAGTCTGCTGGTACGCCTCGGCGGACTGACCGAGCTTGCCGGCGCAGAACTGCTGGACCTTGCGCTGGTACTGGTTGTCGTTCAGTTCGAAGATCACGCTGGACAAGTGCGGCGGATTGACCTTCAGGTCGCCCGGCTTCTCCGACATGTTAGACAAGGACAAGCTGAGGCGCACTTCACCCATATCGCGGGTATCGGATGTCATCGTCAGGTTCAGCTTCTGCGCGCCCGGCTGGAACAGATAGGAAAACTCCGCGTCCGTCTCCAGGGTCCGATAGCCCATTTCCAGCAACTCGTCGGTGCCGATGTTGCGCACCGAGCCGCAGGCCACTTCGCTCATCGCCGTGAATACACTGCGCTCGGCCGGCGTGTTGTAAAGCTGCTGCATGAATGGCCCATGCACTTCCAGTGCGAGGCCCTTGAGGTTGACCGCCATCTGCTCGGGGAATTTACCCTCGGCCAGACGCTCCTTGAAGCTGAGGAGCTCGCGAAGCCCCTGGAACTTCAGCTCTGCCCGCTGAATCTGGAGGCTATCTCCCATGGCAGGTACGCGAAGTTGCAGGTTCTCAAGGCCAATTCGGCCATCGAAGGAAGAAGTTATCCCCCCGTAGGTGATATCCATCATCGGCGACAACTTGCTGATCGCGTCATCCATGATGGATCTGACCGACCACCAGAGCGACAACTTGATGATCAGCCCCACGGCCAGGACCGACAGCAATCCCCACTTGAGAATCTTCGACATAATGACGTCCTTGAAGTCTGCGCCTCTCTATGGATATCGGAGGCCGGGCAAGCTTAACAGTCACTCCCTGGCACTGCCACGGCGACTCTTTGTATTGCCGAAGATATTTCTAGGTTCACTGCAGAAAGTTCAGTTTTCAATGCCAAATCAGCCCACGGGCAACACCCCCAACGCCGGCACCGGTAACGCCTGTCAGGTTACGGGCAAGAATCCGGCGATAGCGCTGGCACCGACCTACACTTGCAATTCCGACTGATCAAAGAACAACCAGAACGGCTGTTTTTTGACCAGCGACCTCGCTAATTGCTTGTGAACTAGCCGGCAAGCTGAAAAAAATGTGCCTGCCTTGCACAAGGTCAGTTTACTTACTACAAGTTACGGGTAGTATGTACGCCGGCTAATTTCCCAAGCTCGGGGAATTGCTTTATGGAAATGTCCACCTTAAGGGGAACACGATGAACAACGTTCTGAAATTCTCTGCTCTGGCTCTGGCCGCAGTTCTGGCCACCGGTTGCAGCAGCGTATCCAAAGAAACTGAAGCCCGTCTGACTGCTACCGAAGACGCAGCTGCTCGCGCTCAGGCTCGTGCTGACGAAGCCTACCGCAAGGCTGACGAAGCTCTGGCCGCCGCTCAGAAAGCCCAGCAGACCGCTGACGAGGCTAACGAGCGCGCCCTGCGCATGCTGGAAAAAGCCAGCCGCAAGTAATAGCTTTCGGGCTATTGAAGCCGACCCGGCTTGCTGGGTCGGCTTTTTTATTGCCCGCGAATCACCCTCCTCCATCAGCACTGCAGACACTGGAACAACTCCGCTGCAAAGGCTGCATCCCAAACGGCGGGCAAAAGAAAAGCCCGCTGGCGAATCGCTCAGCGGGCTTTGCTCGTGCAATGGAGCGTTTAGAGCTCGGTATTGGGCATCGTGGCCGCCACGGCCGAATCAGGTTCGGCGATTTCTACCGGCAGACCGTCTTCGGCCGCAACCACTTCACGCACCACGTCCCAGTTCAGGCGGATGCGGTTGACCAGGTCTTCGCGCTTGAGCAGGGCGTTGATCACTGCGGTGTGCTTGTCCACCACCGACGGGTCGCCGTGGTCGTCCAGCGGAGCGTGGGCTTCCAGGTAGACCTTGCCGCCGCTTACGCCGAACTTGTAGGGCTCGTTCATGATGCGCACCGGAGTGCCTACCGGAGCCATGGCCGCCAGGGCCAGCACGTTGTTGTTCAGCATGCGGAAGCAGCCGTGGCTTACGCGCATGCCGATGCCGAACTTCTTGTTCGAGCCGTGAATCAGGTAGCCCGGAACGCCCAGACTGAACTTGAACGGACCCAGCGGGTTGTCCGGACCCGGCGGCACCACGGTGGGCAGCGGATCACCATCGGCGGCATGCTCTTCGCGGATGGACTTGGGCGGATACCAGGCCGGATTCGAGGTCTTGCCAGTGATGGTGGTATGGGCAACAGGCGAGCCCCAGCCTTCACGACCAATACCGAGCGGGAAGGTGTGAACCACGTTCTGCCCTTTCGGGAAGTAGTACATGCGGTACTCGGCGAGGTTGATCACGATACCTTCGCGCGGGCCCGGCGGCAGAATGTAGCGGGTCGGGAGGATGATCTCGGTGCCTACGCCCGGCAGCCAGGGATCGACGCCCGGGTTCGCGGCAACCATTTCCAGGTAGCCCAGGTCATTGGCGACACCAATGTCGGCGAAGGTGTCTTCATACTTGGCCTTGATCACCTGGACCTGGCCGACGATGTCTTCGCCGGGCGGGGGCAGGGGCAGCTCCAGGGCTGCAGCAGGCCCCGCCACCAGCAGGGACGCTAATGACAGGGAGCGGGCGACGGCTGGAAAGCGCGACAACATCCGGGAATCCTTGACAATCGACTGATTAAAAGACGCGAAATTCTACACTGGTGCGCGCCGCACCGGGAGCCCTCAGGCTTCCGACCAGACCGAGTGCACCCCGTGACGCTGGGCCTCGAGAGTAGAGCGGCAGTGGGTGCACAGGCGCCGGTCACGCAGCAGCTCCTGCCCAAGATTACTCCAGCGCGGCTGCGCTGGCAGCAAGCCACCGCAGAGGGTCCGATCGGCGAAACCACCCAATTCCAGCTGGCGCACCACCAGGTGCAGGCGCACTTCGCGGCAAGCGAACAGGTCGAGTTGCTCGTCGGGCTCTATCACTTTGTAGCCAAACAGGGACCAGGCGGGGCGCGGCATGGAGGACTCCAGGGAGGGTGCGCAACATTAGCCGAAAGCGAGCTGGGGGAAAAGCGTCAGAGCAAGGGTTCGAGGGTCGGCCAGACATTGTCCAGCAACCGGGGCTGGGCCTTGGCTTGAGGGTGGATCCCGTCGGCTTGCATCATGTCCGGAACGCCGCCCACACCGTCCAGGAAGAACGGCACCAGAGGCACCTGCTTCTGTGCCGCCAGGGTGCTATAGACGTTGGCGAAAGCCGTGGTATAGCGCGCACCGTAGTTGGGCGGCAGGCGCATGCCAAGCAGCAGCACCGAGGCACCCTGTGCCCGGGCGCCATCGATCATGCCGGCAAGATTCTGTTGCAATTGGGCCGGCGGCTGGCCGCGCAGGCCATCGTTGCCGCCAAGCTCGATGATCACCAGTTCCGGCTTGTGTTCCGCGAGCAGCGCGGGAAGCCTCGAAAGCCCGCCAGCACTGGTGTCGCCACTGATTGAAGCGTTCACCACGCGCTGCTTGTAGCCCTTCTCGGAGAGGCGTTTTTCCAGGAGCGAGACCCAGCCCTGGCTGGTTTTCAGCCCTAGAGCGGCGCTGATACTATCGCCGACGACCAGCACCGTCCCCGCCATGGCCTCCTGCGCCAGCAGCAACAGGGACAGGCAGCCGCCCAATAACCAGGCACGCATTGGATTCTCCATGAGCGCAAGCATTCTCGATGCGCGGAACCTTAGCAAAGTGGTTCCCAGCGCGGAAGGCGAGCTGATCATCCTTCACGACCTCTCTCTCAGCCTCGACAAGGGCGACAGCCTGGCCATCGTCGGCAGTTCCGGCTCCGGCAAATCCACACTCCTCGGCCTGCTCGCCGGGCTCGACCTGCCCAGCGGCGGTGAAGTACGCCTGGCTGGCCGCCCTCTGTCGGGTCTGGATGAAGACCAGCGGGCACGGGTCCGCGCGGAACATGTCGGCTTCGTCTTTCAGTCATTCCAGCTGCTGGACAATCTCAACGCACTTGAGAACGTCATGCTACCCCTCGAACTGGAAGGCCATCGGGACGCCCGCAGTCGGGCTCGCCAGCTCCTCGAACGAGTGGGCCTGGGCCAACGCCTCAGCCACTATCCGCGCCAACTTTCGGGTGGCGAACAGCAGCGCGTCGCCATCGCCCGCGCCTTCGCCGCCGAGCCCGACGTGCTCTTCGCCGACGAGCCCACCGGCAATCTCGACAGCCACACCGGCGAGCGCATCAGCGACCTGCTCTTCCAGCTCAATCAGGAACGCGGCACCACCCTGGTGCTCGTGACCCATGACGAACGCCTCGCCCATCGCTGCCGCCGCCTGATTCGCCTGGAAGCCGGCCGCCTGGTCGACCAGGTAGAACCCTGATGCGCCGCCTGCCCTTCACTCGCCTGCTGGCCATGGCTGCGCGCCAGTTGTGGCGCGACGCCCACGGCGGCGAACTGCGGGTGCTGTTCTTCTCTTTATTAGTGGCAGTGGCGGCAAGCAGCGCCATCGGTTACTTCAGCGCCCGCCTGAATGCCGCGATGCTGCTGCGGGCCACCGAATTCCTCGGCGCCGACCTGCTGTTGAGCGGAACCTCCCCGGCCAGCACCGAGCAGATCGACAGCGGCCAGCGGCTGGGACTGAAACACGCCCGTGCCGTGGAGTTCTCCAGCGTGATCGCCGCTGACACCGGCATCCAGCTGGCCAGCGTCAAGGCAGTCGACCCCGCCTATCCGCTGCGCGGCGAGCTCAAGAGCGCCGCCCAGCTCTACGGCGAAGAAACCACCGGCAGCGGCCCGAAATCCGGCGAAGCCTGGGCCGAAGCGCGCCTGTTCGCCACCCTGAACCTGAAACCCGGCGACAGCATCGACGTCGGCCAGAAGACCTTGCGTCTCTCCCGCGTGCTGACCTACGAGCCGGACCGCGCGGGCGACTTCTACAGCCTCACCCCACGGGTACTCATCAGCCTGGACGACCTTGACGCCACCGGCGTGGTCCAGCCCGGCAGCCGCGTGCGTTATCGCGAACTCTGGAGTGGCCCGGACGATGCCCTTGGCCGATACCGCGCTGCTGTGGAGCCCGGCCTCGCCGCCAACCAGCGGCTGGAGGACGCCCGCCACGGCAACCGGCAGATCGGCGGCGCGCTTGGCCGCGCCGAGCGCTACCTGAACCTGGCCAGCCTGGCCGCCGTGCTGCTGGCCGGCGTCGCGGTAGCCCTGTCCGCCGCCCGCTTTGCCGCTCGCCGTTTCGACGCCAGTGCCCTGCTCCGCTGCCTTGGCCTGTCCCGCCGCGAAGCCCTGCTGCTGTTCGGCCTGCAACTGGCACTGCTGGGCCTGCTGGCCAGCGCCCTGGGCGCCCTGCTCGGCTGGATTGCGCAGGCGGTGCTGTTCAAGCTTCTGGGCGGCCTGCTGCCCGCCGTGATTCCAACCGGCGGCATGGTGCCGGCGCTGGCTGGAATCGCCACCGGCCTGCTGGCCCTCGCCGGATTCGCCCTGCCGCCCCTGGCCGCCCTCGGCCGCGTGCCGCCACTGCGCGTGCTGCGCCGCGACCTGCTGCCGCTGCCCGCCAGCGCCTGGCTGGTATACGGCACCGCGCTGTTGGCGCTCGGCTTGATCATGTGGCGCCTCAGCCTGGACCTGAAAATCACCCTGGCCCTGCTGGGCGGCGGTCTGATCGCCGCACTGCTGCTGGGCAGCCTGTTGCTGGCCGGCCTGAATGCCCTGCGCCGCCTGCTCGTCAGCGCCGCGCTGCCCTGGCGCCTGGGCCTCGGCCAACTGCTGCGCCACCCGCTGGCCGCCGCCGGCCAGTCCCTGGCGTTCGGCCTGATCCTGCTGGCCATGGCACTGATCGCCTTGCTGCGGGGCGAACTGCTGGACACCTGGCAGAATCAATTGCCGGAAAACGCCCCCAACCATTTCGCCCTCAATGTGCTGCCCGCCGAGAAGGACGCCTTCGCCAGCCGTCTCGCCGTCCTGTCGCCCCACCCCGCTCCGCTCTATCCGGTCGTGCCCGGTCGCCTGACCGCCATCAACGGCGAAGCGGTACGCCAGTTGGTGAGCAAGGACTCCCAGGGCGAACGCGCCATCCAGCGAGATCTCAGCCTTACCTGGGCGGCGCAACTCCCCAGCGACAATCGCCTGGTATCCGGCCGGTGGTGGAGCGATCTGCCCACGTCCGGACTTCCCGGCGTCTCGGTGGAGTCCAAGCTCGCCGAAAGCCTGGGCCTCAAGCTGGGCGACCGCCTCTCCTTCAGCGTCGGCGGCCTCCAACGGGACGCCCAAGTGACCAGCCTGCGGGAAGTGGACTGGGACAGCTTCCAGCCCAACTTCTATATGATCTTCGCCCCGGACACCCTGGCAGACCTGCCCGTCACCTACCTCACCAGCTTCTATCTGCCACCGCATCACGACCGCGAGTTGGTGGAGCTGTCCCGCGCCTTCCCGGCAGTCACGCTGCTGCAGGTGGAGGCCATCCTCGCGCAACTGCGCAGCATCCTCGCCCAGGTCACCCTGGCCGTCGAATTCGTCCTGCTCTTCGTGCTCGCCGCTGGGCTGGCCGTGCTGTTTGCAGGACTGCAATCCACACTGGATGAACGCATCCGCCAAGGCGCGCTGCTGCGTGCCCTGGGGGCCGAGCGCCGGTTGCTGGTCAGTGCGCGTCGCGCGGAGTTCGCCCTGCTCGGCGCCTGCAGCGGCCTGCTCGCCGCCCTCGGCTGCGAACTGGTCAGTGCCCTGCTCTACCGCTTCGCCTTCGACCTGCACTGGCAGCCCCATCCCTGGCTGCTGGCGCTGCCGTTGCTGGGCGCCCTGCTGGTCGGTGGCGCGGGCGTGCTGGGCACTCGCCGCGCGTTGAACGCCAGCCCGCTGACGGTTTTGCGCGAAGCTTGATAGGCTTTGCCTCCCCAATCCCCGCAGGACCGCCATGAGCCGCTACCGCCCGCCCCGCACCGCCGGAACCCCCTTGATCACCCCGGAAGGCGAAGCCCGTCTGCGCGCCGAGCTCCACGAGCTGTGGCACGTGCGCCGGCCCAAGGTCACCCAGGCAGTGAGCGAGGCGGCCGCCCAGGGGGATCGCTCGGAGAACGCCGAGTACACCTACGGCAAGAAGATGCTGCGGGAAATCGACAGCCGCGTGCGCTTCCTCACCAAGCGGCTGGAGAACCTGAAGGTCGTACGCGACCGGCCGGCCGACCCGGGCAAGGTCTACTTCGGCGCCTGGGTGATCCTGGAGGACGAGGACGGCGAGCAGGCGCGCTACCGCATCGTCGGGCCGGACGAATTCGACCTTAGGCAGAACCTCATCAGCATCGACTCCCCCCTCGCCCGCGCCTTGGTAGGCAAGGCGCTGGACGCAGAGGTCCGGGTCAGTACCCCGACCGGGGAAAAGACCTGGTACGTGGTCGAGATCGATTATCCCTAGACGCCGCGAAGCACTCAGCGACGGGTAATCAACCCCTGGCGCGCGACACGCACCAATTGGCCGATCACTTCAGGCAAGGCTTCGGCGGCAGGTGACTGGATCACCGCCAGGTCGAAGCTGTCGCTGGCAAAGCGGGCGAACGATTCCCCTTCACGGGCGAACTGGATGAGGAAATTGCGTTGGCGGCCCCAGCGTTTGGGCCAGCCGTCGAGGTAGCGCAGGAGTGTCGGCTGGTGGGAGCCGCCGAGCAGGATTCGGGGATTGCGCAAAACCAGGCCGGTGGTGATCGGCGCCAGTCGAAGCAATGGTTGGGGACAGGTCATGGTGTCATGTCTCCGCCTCGTGGGGGTCCCGCTGGGCAGCGGTGAGAGGCGACACCGAACCAGCGTTTTAGCGGAATTTCGAGGTCCCTGAAGACCTCCGCGCCCCGCAAGTAGCTGACTAAATCGGCGCATGGGGCGACATCCTAGAGAAGCCCGCGCAATACTGTCAAGGCGACCACCACGCCCTGCGAGGCTCCCCATGAGTACCCCGCCGTTGCGCCTGTTTTTCGCCATTCCCTGCTGCCCACAACTGGCTCGCGACATCACGGATTGGCGCGCCCAGCACGCCATCGACGGCAAGCCTGTGGCACCGGAAAACCTCCACATGACCCTCGCCTTCCTCGGTTCGCAGCCCCGTGGACAAGTGGAAGTCCTTGAAGCATTGGCAGCCAGTCTGGAGCCCAACGCGTTCACCCTGCACCTGGATCGCCTGGCGCGGTGGAAGAACGGTCTGCTGCACCTGGCACCGAGCAAGGTTCCAGGCGCCCTGTGCGATCTGGAGCATGACCTGCGGGAACTGCTGCTGACCGCCGGCTTCACCCTGGAAACACGCCCCTTCAAGCCTCACCTGACCCTCGCCCGGCACTGCCCCAAGCTGCCCTCCGCCCCGACCCCAACCTTCGATTGGCCGGCGACCGAATTCACCCTCTACGCCTCGGAAAATACCGCCAAGGGCACCCGTTATCGTGCCCTCGGACAGTGGCCTTTGCGGCCTCCGGCCCCAGCCTGACGTTTCGCCGCGTAACAGGAAACTGGCCGGCATCTGCCGGAGAACGGTTGTAAACATCCGCAAAAAGCCCAGGCCAGAGCGCTCAACCGCGAAGTGTCGTGAATGGCATGGTTCCTGCCATCCGCCCTCCCTGAAGTGCACGCCCAGGAAGGGCGTGGCCACGCCAGGGAATGCAGTCAGGCCCTCCCATGCACAACAGTCGAGAGCGCACATGAAGCAAAACAAGACCCTGATCGCCCTCTGCCTTGCCGCAGGGCTCGCCGCCTCCGAGCAGGCACAAGCCTTCTGGTTCGGCTCCAGCGGCTACACCGAGACGCGCTACCCCATCGTCCTCACCCACGGCATGCTCGGCTTCGACAGCATCCTCGGCGTCGACTACTGGTACGGCATCCCGTCCGCCCTGCGCCGCGACGGCGCCCGTGTCTACGTCACCGAAGTCAGCCAACTGAACACCACCGAAGCCCGTGGTGAAGAGCTGCTGGAACAGGTGGAGGAAATCGTCGCCATCAGCGGCAGCCCCAAGGTCAACCTGATCGGCCACAGCCACGGTGGTCCAACCATCCGTTACGTGGCTGCCGTGCGCCCGGACCTGGTCGCGTCCGTCACCAGCGTCGGCGCGCCGCACAAGGGATCGGCCGCCGCCGACTTCATCCGCCAGGTGCCGCCGGGCTCGGCCGGTGAAGCCCTGCTGGCCGGGATCGTCAACGGCCTGGGTGCCCTGATCAATTTCCTCTCCGGCAGCAGCAGCGACCTCCAGCAGAACGCCCTCGGTTCCCTGGAGTCCCTCAACAGCCAGGGCGCGGCGGCGTTCAACGCGCGCTTCCCTCAGGGCCTGCCCACCACCGCCTGCGGCGAGGGCGCCTACCAGGTCAATGGCGTGCGCTACTACTCCTGGAGCGGCACGAGTCCGCTGACCAATGTGCTGGACGTGAGTGACGCGATGCTCGGAGCCAGCTCCCTGACCTTCAACGGCGAAGCCAACGATGGCCTTGTGGGACGGTGCAGCTCGCACCTGGGCAAGGTCATCCGCGACGATTACCGGATGAACCACCTGGACGAGGTCAACCAGACCCTGGGCCTGACCAGCCTGTTCGAAACCGATCCGGTCACCGTCTATCGTCAGCAGGCCAACCGCCTGAAGAACGACGGGCTCTGAGCCACACCCGCGGGGCCTCCGGCCCCCGTCTCCCAAGCCACCCGAGAGCGCCCGTGAAGAGACTCCTGCTGCTGTTTCCCATCGCCTTCAGCGGCGCCCTGGCCATCTTGCTGCAGTCCGGTGGCGAGTCCGCGCCGGCCGCCTCAAGAGCGGCCGCGCCGACCCCGGACCGCGCAACAGCCTTCGAGCCTGCCCCCGCCCCGTCCAGCCCGCCTGGCAGGATCACCCCGCAGCCCGTGCCGGCGACTCCGATGGCCTCGCCCTCGCTGAGCGGGACCGAGGTGGATGGCCGCTTCCATCTGGATGCCGCCGGCAACCTGGTCGTCAGCGAAGATATCCGGCGCATCTTCGACTACTTCCTCAGCACCCAGGGCGCGGAGCCCCTCGCCAACAGCATCCGCCGGCTGCGCGGCTACATCGCCGAACAACTGGATGCGCCGGCCGACGGCCAGGCCCTGACGCTGCTCGACCAGTACCTCGACTACAAACGTCAGTTGGTGCAACTGGAGCGCGATCTGCCGCTTCTCGCTGACCTGACCGCCCTCCACCAACGTGAAGCCGCCGTCCAGGCATTGCGCGCACGCCTCTTCAGCGCCGAAGTCCATCAGGCTTTCTTCGCCAATGAAGAGGCCTACAACGCCTTCACCCTGCAGCGCCTGGCCATCCAGCGGGACGCCAGCCTGGCCCCGGCAGCCAAGGCCGCCGCCATCGACCAGCTCCGCAGTTCCCTGCCCGAAGAGCTGCAGACCATGGTCGCCAGCCAGCTCCAGGCGGAACTCCGAGCCCAGGTCAGTGCGCTTCAGGCCGACGGTGGCAGCCCGGAGCAGGTTCGCCAGCTGCGCCAGCAACTGGTGGGTGCCGAAGCCACTGCCAGACTGGAAGTCCTGGACCAACAGCGCCTGCAATGGCAGCAGCGGATGCAGGACTACCTGAAGGAAAAGGCCCGCATCGAAGCCAGCGAAGGGTTGAGCGATAGCGACAAGGCTCTCGCCATCAGCCAACTGGAGGAAGAAGGGTTCAATCCGCAGGAACGATTGCGCCTCAAAGCGGCAGCGGAACTCGCAGCTGCCCGCAAAAAGCAGCCCTGAAACGCAAAAAGGCCCGCCGAAGCGGGCCTTTTCATCAGTGGAGCGATCAGCTGGCGATATTGCGGTCCAGGGACATCTTTCCGGCACCTTCGATCAGCAGGGTGGCGCCGATCAGGCCAAGAATCATGGCGTATTCGAAGCCGCCATTCGTGATGAAGAAACCACTGGCCCAGTGCACGCTGAAGATCGCGACCACCATCGCCACGATCAGCGCCGCAGCAGCCGGGCGCACCAGCAGGCCGATCACCAGCGCCACGCCGCCGAAGAACTCGGTACTGCCTGCCATGAGGGCCATCAGGTAACCGGGGGTCAGGCCGATGCTTTCCATCCACTGGCCAGTGCCCGCCAGACCATAGCCACCGAACATGCCGAAGAGTTTCTGCGAACCGTGAGCCATGAAGGTCAGGCCGGTGATGACACGCAGCAGGGTGATCCCGTAGCCGGCATTGGTCGCGAGGATGGATTTGATCGGGTTGCTCATCGAGGTGTTCCTTGTGTTGGGGGAGTAGATGAGCACAAGTTTAGTAGAATTTTTTGATATTAAAATCGCAAAATTCCCAACACACATATCGAATAACTAGATTATTTGTTGATCTTGCCGGGGCTTTTCGAGGGTTCCAGTAGATAACGCTCACGGTCGAAGGCCAGGTAGTACTTGTTCACGCTGTTCACGTAGCTCACCACCCCCATGCCGGCCTGTTCGGCGGCGACCCGCTCTACATGGAAGAACCACTGATTGGGGTTCAGCCCCCGCCGCCGCGCCTCCGCACGCATGCCCTGGACCCGTTGCGGCCCCAGGTTGTAGGCGGCCAGCACGAACGCCATGCGCTCGCGCTCGTCGAGCTGGGTGCTGGAGAAGCTGCGGCGCAGCTTCGCCAGATACTTGGTCGACGCCTCCACATTGTTGTCGAGCTTCTGGATGCTCCCTACGCCTACGCTACGGGCTGCCCCGGGCGTGATCTGCATCAGGCCGGTCGCACCACTCGCACCCTTGGCGGCCGGATTTAGGCTGGATTCCTTGTAGGCGAGCGCCGCGAGGTTCAGCCAATCGAATTGGTGCTGCTCGGCATAACGCTGCAGCACCGGGCGCACCCGTTCGAGGCGCTGGCGTTCCTTGCGTGCGAGGGGATTGTGCACCTTGTAGAGGCGGCGGTAGATCCGCTGGAAAGCGGCGTCCTGGTCATCGGGCGCCCGGTAATCCGCCAGGAAGCGATCGACACTGGCCCTCAGCATCGGCGCGTCGCGCCGGACGAACCAGGTCATGTCGCCCTTGCGGTCCAGCACCAGGTGCCGATCCACGCGCAGTTTCGGCAACACCTTGGCCCAGCGCTCGGCAATGGGCTGCTCCACCGCCGTCAACGGGAAAATGCCGGCCTGCACCATCTCCAGCACGTCCTCCACGGCCAGGGTCGGATCGACCCACTCGATGACGATCGGGGCCAGCTTGCGCGCGGCCAATCCTTCGTTCACCTGACGCAGCGCCTCCCCGGCAGCGCTGCCCGCCGGGAGCGCGATGCTGCGCCCGGAAAGCTGCTCCAGACGCTGATAGCGCCGCTGCCCCTGGCGGCTGACCAGCACCAGCGGCACATCCTGGCGCAGCGGCGCGCTGGCACTGACATTGGAGCCCACGCCCTGGCTGACCAGTTCACCCGGCGCTACCAGGTCGCCCTCGCCCCGCTGCAGCGCGGTCAGCAACTGGTCCTTGGCCTTGGGAATGATCTTGACCCTGATCTCGCGCCCGTCGCGGGCATTGCGATTGAGGTACTGCTCGAAGGCGCGAATACGGTGGTACTCGACACCAACCGGCTCACCCTTCACTTCGCCAGAGCTGTTGCGACTCTGGTTGACCAGCACCTTGAGCACGCCACTGCGGCGGATCTGAGCCAGGTCGCGGGTTTCGACCGGTTGCTGCCAGGCTTCCGGCGGGCCGGCCAGACGCGCGCTTGCCGGATAAGGCAGCAGCGCCAGCAGGCAAAGCAGGAACAGCAGCGGTCGCGTCATCGATTCTCCAGGGGCTTGGCGGTGCAATAGCGCGCGCCGGAGCGTGTAGAGCCGCTGCGCCGCGAATCCTTGGCTGGCGAGCGAGGGGCGCGGAGAGTGTCACAGCTAAGCGCCCGATGCCAGTCAAAGCGTGGCATTGACTTCAACATATGCCGCCAAGTTCCTGTAAGTATTGGTTTTTTTGAATTAGTTCGAGCTTTGTTATGCTGCCCTGCTCCAACTCGAGGTAGCACGATGCAACTCATCGATATCGGCGTCAATCTGACCCACCCCAGTCTCGCCGCCGATTCCCGCGCCCTGCTGGAACGCGCCCAGGCCGCCGGCGTGTGCCAGTTGGTGCTCACCGGAACCAGCCTGGAAGACAGCGAGAAGGCCCTGCTGTCCGCGGAGGAGCTGGATGAAAGCGGCCTGCGCCTGTTCAGCACCGCCGGGGTCCACCCCCACGAGGCGAGTCACTGGAACAGCGACAGCCATCGCCAGCTGCGCGACCTGCTGGGTGAGACGCGGGTACGGGCGGTCGGTGAATGCGGCCTCGACTTCAACCGCGACTTTTCACCGCGCCCGCTGCAGGAGAAGGCCCTCGAGGACCAACTGGCTCTGGCGGTGGAACTGGGGAAACCGGTATTCCTCCACGAGCGCGATGCCGACGAGCGACTGCTGGCGATCGTGAGGGAGTTCCGCGACCAGTTGCCTGCCGCCGTCGTGCATTGCTTCACCGGCGAGAAGCGCGCCCTCTACGGCTACCTCGACCTGGACCTGCACATCGGTATTACTGGCTGGATCTGCGACGAGCGCCGCGGCACCCACCTCCATGACCTGGTGCGCGACATCCCCCGTGGCCGCCTGATGCTGGAAAGCGACGCCCCCTATCTGCTGCCCCGCAGCCTGCGCCCCAAACCCAAGCACGGTCGCAACGAGCCGGCCTTCCTCACCGAAGTGCTGCGCGAAGTCGCCCAGCACCGTGGCGAGAGCCAGGAAGCGCTGGCCCGGCACACCACAGCCTGCGCTCGCGCGTTCTTCGGGCTGCCGGCCGTCGACTGACCCGCCCAATCCAGCGGCCCGTTGATTCGGATCAAATTCGGTAGGAACGTTCCGGCAGAAAATAGTGGCACCTTGCCAATACCTACCGAGTGCATAAGAAAAATGGGTACCTGGATTCGCGATATCTCGCTGAAGTACAAGTTCTGGGCCGTCAACGCGGTCGCCTTCCTCACCACCCTCCTGCTGGTGCTGCATGCGCTCCATCTGGAGCAGCAGGGCCGCGCCGACAGCGCCCGCAGCGCCGCCGACGCGCAAGCCCAGCTGCTCAGGTCCTGGCCCGCCGGCCAACCCTTGCCCTCCTCCCCCCGAATCATCACCTTCGCCAACGGCAGTGCGCCGCAGCTGCCCGGCGGCCAGGCCTTGGCCAAAGCCAGCGGCTGGGTAGAACTGCCCCATGACGGCCTGTTCGGCAGCGATCCGGTGATCGGCGCCCAGGTGCTCGATGGCGCCGACGGCCAGCGTGTCGCTGTGTTGGCCAGCAGCCCGAGCCTGATCCAGTTGCTCAGCACCCGTTTCGTCGAGTACGCGATTTCCGTGTTCCTGCTGATGGTCGCCCTGCTGGCCGCCTCGCAATTGCTGATCCGCTTCCTGCTCAGCCACCTCAACACCCTCAAGGATGTGATGCTCCACGTGGAGCGCAGTGGTGATCTGTCCGCCCGCGTCTCCCTCGACAGCCGCGACGAGGTCGGCCAGATGGCCAGTGCCTTCAACGCCATGCAGGCCGGCTACCAGCGGGTGGTCAGCACCGTGACGCAGGCCGTCGCCCGTCTCGACGAAGGCGCCGCACGCCTGGCCAGCAGCATGGGCGAAGTGCGCCAGGGCATGCTCGGGCAGCAGAGCGAGACCGACCAGGCCGCCACCGCCATCAACGAAATGTCCACCACCGTCCACCACATCGCCCAGCACGCCGCCGACACCCGCGACCAGTCGCAGAACGCCGACCAGCTTGCCGGCGCCGGCCAGTTGGTGGTGGAGCGTGTCGAGAGCTCCATTGCCGGGCTCTCCACCGGCGTGCAGCAGACCGCCGAGATGATCCAGCGCCTGGCCGAGGACAGCCAGAAGATCAGCGGCGTGGTCAACGTCATCCACGGCATCGCCGAGCAGACCAACCTGCTGGCGCTGAACGCCGCCATCGAAGCCGCCCGCGCCGGGGAAATGGGCCGTGGTTTCGCCGTGGTGGCGGATGAGGTGCGCAACCTCGCCAAGCGGGTGCAGGACTCCACCGACGAAATCACCAGCATGATCAGCGCCCTCCAGGCCGGCACCCGCGACGCGGTGGAGTTCATGCGTGAAAGTTCGCTCAAGGCCGACGATTGCGTGCAAGCGGCCCATGAAGCCGGCGCAGCCCTCGCAGCGATCACTGGCGCCGTGGCGCAGATGCGTGAAAGCAACACCCAGATCGCCGTGGCCGCCGAGCAACAGAGCCAGGTGGCCGAGGAAATGACCCGCGCCGTGGTGGGGATTCGCGATGTCACCGAGCTGACCGTCGGCCAGACGGTGAATTCCGCCGCCACCAGCAGCGAACTGGCGGGGCTGGCCAGCGAGCTGTCCCAGGCCATCCGCCAGCTCAAGCTTCGCGCCTGAGGGCTCAGGGGACGCTATCCGCTCCATAGGGAGTTGCCATTCGCCGGCCCGCCAGGGCCGGACTAGACTGCCGGCATCCCCTCAAGGAGGCGACCATGGGCAAGCGACTTCCCAACATCCACGCCTGGCAGTGGCGTACCTACTCCGACAACCACCAGCATCCGACCAACCTGATCCTGCATGTGATCGCCGTGCCGCTGTTCATCGTGGCCGCGATCACCCTCGTCTATGGGTTGTTCAGCTTCAGCTTCCGACCCGTCGCACTGGGCGTGATCGGCATCATTGCCTCCCTGGCCTTTCAGGGCCGGGGGCACAAGCTTGAAGACGTGCCACCGGTTCCCTTCAGCGACCGCAAGGACGCCATCGGAAGGCTGCTGGTGGAGCAGTTCGTCACCTTCCCGCGCTTCCTGCTCAGCGGCCAGTGGTGGCGCAACTGGCGCAGGAAGCGCTGAACGCGCTCCCGCTCTCGGCCGTCAGCCGAATACCACCACCGTCTGCCGACTCATCGCGACCAGTTCGCCGGCAGGCGTCCAGAGTGCGGCTGCGGCATGGCCGTATCCGTCGCGGGCGTGTTCGATCCGTGCGCGGTACTTGCACCAGTCGTGGGTATCCAGTTTCGCCAGGGGCTGCACGAACTCGATGGTCCAGGTCAGGGTGCTGCCTGGCGCCGGCGCCGGCAGGTGCGGCACCGTGGCGGGCGGCCAGGCGTCCACCAAGGCCAGCAGGTGGGCCTCACTGACCGGTTCCTTCTCCACCGCCCCCCGGAAGCGTACCCAACCGCCCATATCGCGTTCGCGGCTGTTGGAGAACGGCATGCCGCCCACGGCCCAGCGCATGGCCAGGTGGCGGGTGAACTCCGGCGTAACGCCCTGGATGTAGGGCAGTTCGGGGCAGTCGTCGACAGCTTTCATCTCGGGCGCAGGCTCGGCATCCATCTGCACCACCGACTGGCGCGAACCGCCGAAGCTGCCCTGCACCAGCGCCACCACCTGCCCCTTCTGAAGCACGCGGCAGAACACCTGGCTCACCGCCTTGCCTTCGCGCAGCAACTCAGCCTCGAAGTTCGCCGGCACCTCGGGCTCCAGCGGACCGACGAAGGTCGTCGCCAGGGACCGCACCGGCCGGCCCGGCTCGACTTTCGCCCGCATGGCCTCAAAGGCCAGGGCCGCCACCACACCACCGAAGACGGCCCGTCCCTGCCCCCAGGTCGCAGGCACCACCACTTCGGATGGGTTGCCGCGAGCCGCCTCGATCATCTCGGAAAAGTTCATTGCGATGCCCCGTCATTGGTCTGGCGGCGATCTTAGGGCATTGCCTCGCTCACTCGAAAGCACCGTCGCAGGGCTGCCCGGCCAAGGCACAGGGGAGAACTGCCAAGCCTCGCTCAGGCCAGACGCCTGAGGAGTTTTTCCAGGACCTGGTCAGAGCGCACTTCGGCAGCGCGCAGGGCCACCTGCCAGGCACGCACCCGGGGCCGCAGGTCCGGCTCTCGCTCCACCCTGGCCAGCCACTGGAGATTGTCGTGCCACCAACCCAGGGTGGTCTGCGCCCCCACCAGCAGCTCCAGGGTCCTGGGGGACAGCGCGAGGACATCCGGATAGGCCTCGACGCTGTAGCGCATGCGTTTGATCAGCAGCCGCAGACGGTGGCGGTCGTGAACGGGGTCGCGCAGGGCTTCCTCCACTCGACGGCGACTCTTTGCCAGGGATTTTTTGATCGCCTTGCTCAGGCCCTTTACCAGCCCTTCGCGATCGGACACCCGCATCAGATGGGGCCAGGCCTCAAGCACCTGGAACAGGCGCGCCAGCTCGGGCGACTGGAGGAACTGGGCATAGCCGGCAACGCGCGCTTGTTCCCGCTCGTGGGTCAGTCGATTCAAACCATGGCTGCGCAGTTCGATGATCAGCACTTCCAGATCCCGTAGCGGCCCGCTCAAGGTGGCCACATCGGTTGCCGCCTGGATCAATACGTCTACGGCCGGTTGGCCATGAAAGGGGCGCAAAAGGCTTCGCAGGCGACGGGTCGCCACCCGCAGGTCATGGAGCGCCTCCTCGTCGGTGCCGGCCGCGACACGTTCGACGCAAGCGTGAAGGCGCACGTCCAGGCCGATGACTTGCGCAATCAAGGCGTCCAGCATTCTGGCCATCTTCAGGCACTCCGGGCTTCAGCGCGAACTACGTCGGGGAATTGTTCAAGCATGGATCATCGGCGCGCACCCCGCAGGCGCCAGGGCAACGACTTGCGCAGCTCACGCAGCGGCCCCGCCGGGTCGACCTGCTGAGGCCGGGCATAACGGCTGGCTTCGAAGGCAGCCAGGAACGCGTGGATCTGCTCGGCATGACGGGGCAGCTCGCGGCTGGCTCGCTCGGCGAAGGCCCGAGGCCCCTCGCCCTTCCCCCGCAGCACGCCATGGCGCGCCAACAGCCGTTCGAAGGCCTGGAACTGGCGTAGCTGCGGATCGCGCTCCCGCCGCCAGGGCGCAAACAGCAGCAGCGCCAGCATGCTCATCAGCACCGCCCCGGCGCCCACCAGGCAGAGGCCCAGGGTGCGGCCGTCCACCTGGCCGAACCAGCGCTGCACCAGTTGCATCTGGACTTCCCCCTGGTAACCCAGCACCCAGCGCTGCCAGCCGTAGTTGAGGTTGTCCCAGGCCAGCCGAATGTCGTTCAGCCAGGCCAACTGACGGAAGCGCAGAGGCGACAACGGCGAGCCCTCGAGGAAGCTTTCCTCGCCGGCCACCGCCTCTTCCAGGCCTCGTTCGATGCGACTGGGCGCCACCTGGAACGTGGGGTCGACGCTGACCCAGCCGCGCTCCGGCAGCCAGTACTCCACCCAGGCATGGGCATCGAACTGGTGTACCAGCACATACTTGCCGGCCGGGTTGAACTCTCCGCCCTGGTAGCCCGCCACCACCCTCGCGGGAATGCCGGCGGCACGCAGGACGAAGGTCATGGCGCCGGCGTAATGGGCGCAGAAGCCGCGACGGGTATCGAACAGGAAGGCGTCGATATTGTTCGCCTCCAGGGGCGGCGGCTTGAGGGTGTAGACGTAGGACTCGCGGTGGAAATGCTCCAGCAGCGCCTTCACCAACTCCTGAGGATCGGCATACCGCAGCTTGAGTTCCAGGGCCCAGGCGCGGGCACGCGGATCACTGCCAGTCGGCAGCTGCCGGGCTCGGCGCAGGGATGCGGGGTTGCCCTCGGGGTCGCGCACCGCCGACGGCCAGGAGGTGACCTGGTAGAGGAGCGTGCGGTCCACCGGCGTACGCCGTTGCAGGCCGAAGTCGGCACGGACACGCACGCCCTCCTCATTGGTCTCCCCCACATCGAGGGCGAACAGCCAGGGCTTGCCGCTGGGCTGCATGACGATGCTGTAGCGCAGCGGCTCCCCTTCCTTGCGCCAGTCCGCCGCCGCGCCGAGTTCGGCGCCCTGGGACTGGGACCATCGGCGGCCGTCGAACTGCTCCAGGGTCAGGGCGCGCCAGTAGAGCTGGCTTACCGGCGGCACCGGGCCCTCGAAACTGGCGCGGAAGGCCAGCTCGCCGGATTGGCTGAGTTCGGCGATGTCCGCCGGGCTCATGGCATCGGACAGGCCGGAAACGCCCTTGTCGCTCGGCAACGGAAGCGACCAGAGCGGACCCAGGCGCGGAAAGAACAGGAACAGCAGGAGCATCAACGGCACCGCCTGCACCAGCAGGCTGCCAGCAGCCTTCAGCGGCACCAGCGGTCGCGCGGCGAAACGGCTTTGCTGCAGCCCCACCAGCGCGGCCAGCAGCGCGCAGGTGGGCAGGAGACTGTAGAGAGCCGCCAGCATGCCGTCGTTGAACAGGTAGGCGGTCACCTGGGTGAAGAAGCCCAGCATCACCAGCACCAGGGCATCGCGCTGCCGGCGCAACTCCACCAGTTTGAGAATGAACACCGCCACCAGCAGGACTTCGGCCGCTTCCAGCCCCACCAACGTGCCTCGCGAGAAGAAAACGCCAAGCGCCACGAAGAGGATCAGCGCCGCCTTGACCACGCTACCGGGGAACTGGGCGCGCATGCGAAACATCTGGATGCGCCAGGCAGCGCAGACCAACCACAGGGCGATGGTCCACATCGGCAGTTGCGGCAGGTGCGGCACGATCACCAGCACCTGGGCCACCAGCAGCCAGGTCAGGCCGATCCGCGTGATGGATTCGTCCGGCTTCATCAGCGGCTCCCGAACAGCGCCAGGGCGCGCAGGCAGGCTTCGCGATGCGCTTCCCCGGTGTCCGGTGCCAACTCCTGGCTCCCCAGACGCAGGCCGAAGGGCTGTCCACTGGCGGAGAACTGCAGCACCCAATGGCACAGCAGGCCCAGGCGCGGCTCCAGGTCGCCGTCCAGTTGCCCCAGGTCGAGCCAGAGATCACGCCCCGCCAGGGCCGCGAAATCCTTGACGAGCAGCCCCTGTCCCCGGGAGTAGGCCTTCCAGTGCAAACGCCGCCGCGAGTCGCCGGGCTGATACACCCGGAGCCCCTGGTAGTCGTCCGCGCCGGCACCCAGCACGTGCTGGCCTTCATCGCCGTCATCGTTGCCGCGTCCGGCCATCAGGGGCAGGTCGCCGGGCAGCGGACGCGGGTAGACGAGCAGTGCCTGGTCCAGGTCCACCCAGCTCCAGGCCACCAGCAAGCCGAGGGGGAAGCGGCTCTCCACCCGCAGCCGCCGGGGGCGCAGCCAACCACGATGCTGGGTGGGCAGGTGCAACTCGACCTCACGAGAACCCTGTGCGGGTACGTCCTGCATCTGGAGGGGCCTTGGCGGCCAGCCGATGGCGATGGCCTGGTGCTCACGACCGCCGCTTTCGAGGGTGACATGGAAGTGCGCCTGCTCGCCGAGGAACACTGGCGCGCCGCCGGCGGCCTTCAGGCTGAGCCCCGACAGGTTGCGGAAGGTGTGCAGGATGGCCACCAGAAACACCGACAGGAGCAGGAACGTCATCCCGTAGGCCAGGCTGTTCTGGTAGTTGATGGCGACCAGAAGCATGGGCACCAGCGCCAGCCCGAAGGCAGCGCCGGCGCGGCTGGGCAGGATGAAGATGCGCCGCTGGTTGAGCCGGATCTGGCTGGCCCGGGGGATACGCCGGGTCAGCCAGCGATCGACCTGGACTTCGAGCATCAGAGGGCCGGCACTTCGCGCAGCAGCCACTGCACCAGCGCCCCGCCGCCATGGCCGGACGGGTCAGCACGCTCACGCAGGCGATGGCCGACTACCGAGGGCAGCACGGCCTGGACGTCTTCTGGAATCACGTAATCGCGCCCCGCCAACATCGCCCAGGCACGGGCCGCCGACAACAGGGCGAGGCTGGCACGGGGCGACAGGCCCCAGGCGAACTGCGGCTGGCTGCGGGTGGCCTCCACCAGGCGCAGCACATAGTCCACCAGCGCGTCACGGGCCACCACCTTGGGCACTTCGGCCTGGATCAGCCCCAGTTCGGCATGGGTAAAGACAGGTTCCAGGCGCGGCAGCAGCTCACGGCGCGCTTCACCCTGGAGTAGCGCTTTCTCGGCTGCCTTCGCCGGATAGCCCAGGGACAGGCGCATGAGGAAGCGGTCCAGTTGGGACTCCGGCAGGGCAAAGGTGCCGCCCTGGGTGACCGGGTTCTGGGTGGCGATGACGAAGAAAGGTTCCGGCAGCGGGCGGGTCGCGCCCTCGATGGTCACCTGCCCTTCTTCCATGGCCTCCAGCAATGCGCTCTGGCTCTTGGGGGTGGCGCGGTTGATCTCATCGGCAAGCACCAGCTCGGTGAACACCGGGCCCGGGTGGAAGACGAACTGGCCGCTGTCCTTGTCGAACACCGAGGTGCCGAGGATGTCGCCCGGCAACAGGTCGGAGGTGAACTGGATGCGCTGGAAGCTCAGCCCCAGCACCTTGGCCAGGGCATGGCCCAGGGTGGTCTTGCCCATGCCGGGCAGGTCTTCGATCAGCAGGTGCCCACGGGCCAGCAGGCAAGTCAGCGCCAGGCGCACCTGCGGCTCCTTGCCCAGAAGGACCTGGTTCACCGCGTGCAGGCAGGCATCCAGTTTGGTTCGCATTCGTCGCTCCCTGTGCAATGCGACGATGCTACTGGCAGGCCAGGCAATGGCAAAGCGCCCAGCCATCTTTACTCATCAAACTGTGCGTCAGCTCGCTACGCGCGCCTTCGCCAGCAGGCCGAAGAACCGCTGCCCAAGCCGGCCCGCCGAGCCCCCGGGCAGGACAGCGGGCGCGGGGAGCCTTATACTCCCGCGCCCGATCCAGCTTCAGGAATTCCGCCATGGCCAATGCCTACCTCGACCACCACCTCGCCCTGCTCGCCCACCTGCGCAGCATCCTGGTCGCCCTGGGTGAGGCCGAACAGGTGCCGGAGGAGAACCACGCCCTCTTCGTCGAGCGCTTCGACGATCTGATGAGCGAACTGCCCCGCGACCCGGAGGCTAGCCAGTACCTGGGCCAGGACCTGATCAGCCAGGTCTTCCACCGCTACCCGCAGATCGCCCACCTCGTGCCCCGCGACCTGCTCTGGTTCTTCGGTGGCGACTGCCTGCACTTCATGCCGGACGAGGAAATCGAGCTGTTCCAGCGCCTCGACGAACGCCGCTATGAGGCCGAGCAGAACGACGAACCCTTCGACTGGAACCGCGAAAAGCAGCTGCTGGCTCTCCCGGACAACGGCAGCAAGCACTAAGCACCCCGGGGCGGCGCCCTGCCGCCCCGGCACGCCCTTCTTCCCCAAGCCGATCTCCCCGACCGCCACCCATCGCTTTGCGCCGATAAGCGATTGCGGCCCATGGCCAGCCTCTGACATCATTGCGAATCATTCTTAATCACTCCTTGAATTTCTTCTCAACGAGGTCAGCGTGTCGGCTGGAGATTCTGCGAACCAGCATTTGGTGGGGCTGCTCTACCGCGATCATCGCGACTGGCTGTTCGGCTGGCTGCGAAAGACCGTGCATTGCCCCCACCGAGCCGAGGACTTCAGCCAGGACACCTTCCTGCGCCTGCTCGCCCGCCCGGACCTGCAGCCGCCACGGGAACCCCGCGCCCTCCTGGCCACCATCGCCAGAGGCCTGCTGGTGGACCAGTTCCGCCGCAATGACCTGGAACGCGCCTACCTGGAAGAACTGGCCCACGCGCCCGAGTCGCTGCACCCCAGCCCCGAGGAACAGGCGCTGGTCCTGGAAAGCCTGCGGGAGATCGACCGCCTGCTCGGCCAGCTGTCCAGCAAGGCCCGCGCGGCCTTCCTCTATAACCGCCTCGACGGCCTCGGCCACGCCGAGATTGCCGAGCGCCTGGGCGTTTCCACGTCGCGGGTCCGCCAGTACCTGGCCCAGGGCCTGCGCCAGTGCTACATCGCCCTGTATGGAGAGCCGCTGTGAGCCGCGTCTCCGCACGCGCCCTGGACGAGGCCATCGCCTGGCAACTGTGCCTGGACTCCGGCGAGACCACTGAACAGGAACGCCATGAATTCCAGCGTTGGCTGTCGGCCCACCCGGACCACGCACGGGTCTGGCAACAACTCGCCGGCATCGACCGGCAGCTGTCTGCCGCCGCCCCGACGCCGGCCCGCCGCGCGCTGCTGCGCAGCGGTGGCGTACGGCATCGCAGCCTGCACCGGATTGGCACCAGCGCCCTGGGCATGGTCCTGGCGGTGGGGCTCGGGCTGACCCTGCTGGCCCATCAGCGCCCCCTGGGCGATTACCTGGCCGACGAGATGACCGCCAGCGGCCAGCATCGGGAACTTCGCCTCTCGGACCAGACCTCGGTGCAACTGAACAGCCGCACCGCCCTGGACATCGACTTCGACGGCCCGCAACGCCGGCTCTTCCTGCGCAGCGGGGAAATCCTCGTGCAGACCGGCCACGGCGACTCGCGCCCCTTCATCGTGGAAACCGAGCAAGGACGCCTGCAACCACTGGGCACCCGCTTCCTGGTCCGCCGCGACGGGGAAACGACCCGTTTGATCGTGCTCGAATCCGCCGTGGCCGCCCAACCGAGGAATGGCTCCGCAGAGCGTGTCATCCGCGCCGGTGAGCAGATCAGCATGGACCGGCAGCACCTGGGCCAGACCCATGCGGCGCCGGTGGGCGCCGAAGCCTGGAGCCGTGGGATGCTGGTGGCGGAGGACATGCCGCTGGCCCAACTGATCGCCAGCCTGGGCGAGTACCGCAGCGGCTACCTCAGCGTCGATCCGGCGGTCGCCAACCTGAAGATCAGTGGGGTCTTCCCGTTGAACGACAGCGACAAGGCCCTGGCCGCCCTGCCCCCCAGCCTGCCAGTGCGCATCGAGCGCTTCAGCGACTGGTGGGTGCGCGTGGTGCCGGCGAAGGACTGACACCCCGGCCATACCCCCGCATCCATGACCACACCGTGGACGGAACATCACCGTCCACCCCACCCAAAACCATTCCAGGGACGGAATCGAAAATTTTTTCACCGTCCCCTGTCACTTTTCGAATCTGCTTCGGCAATTGGGCATTGAGACGATTTCTCAGTTAGGAGATATTCGCAGTGCGCCGTGCCACCACCCCGTTCCGCCACACCCTTCTGGCCGTGGCCATCAGCCTCGGCAGCCTGTCCGCCCAGGCCCTGGCTGAAACCTACCACTTGCCATCGGCTCCCCTGGCCAACACGCTCAACCGCATTGCGGTCCAGTCCGGCATTGTCCTCAGCGTCGCCCCCGCCCTGACCGCGGGCAGGACCGCGCCCGCCGTGGAAGGTGACTTCAGCCCGCTCCAGGCCCTGTCCCAAGCCCTTCAGGGCAGCAGTCTGCGCCTGGTGCAGAACGGCGCCGACAGCTACAGCGTGGCACCCGTGACCGACGAGGCGATGAACCTGCCCGAGGTGAACATCGACGGCAGCCGCAGCTATGAAACCGCCTGGGGCCCGACCACCGGCATGGTCGCCACCCGCACCGCCGCTGGCACCAAGACCGACACCGCGATCAACGAGATTCCGCGCTCCATTTCGGTGATCACCCGCGACCAGCTCGACTCTCGCCCCACCCTCAACCTCAACGACTCGCTGCGCTACACCGCCGGCGTGATGAGCAGCGGCTACGGCTCGGACTCCCGCGCCGACTGGCTGAAAGTTCGCGGTTTCGTGCCGACCCAGTTCCTCGACGGCTTGCCGCTGCCGGTCGGCTCCTTCGCCAACCCGAAGATCGAGCCCTGGAACCTTGAGCGCATCGCCGTGCTGCGTGGCCCGGCCTCCTCCGTCTATGGCCAGACTCCGCCCGGCGGCCTGCTGGACATGGTCAGCCGCCGCCCCCAGGACGAGCAGGCCAATGAGGTGGAGCTGCAGGCCGGCAACAACGATCACAAGCAGATCAACTTCGACAGCACCGGCCGCATCGACGACGAGGGCCAGTTTCTCTACCGCGCCAGTGGCACCGTGCGCGACAGCGACTCGCCCATCGACCACATCCCGGACAAGCGCTACAACATCGCACCGAGCCTGACCTGGAACATCAACGACGACACCCGCTGGACCTTCCTCTCGCAGTACACCCGCGACGACACGGGCATCACCGGCCAGTTCCTGCCGCTGCAGGGCACCAAGATCGACTCGCCGTTTGGCGACATCTCCCACCACAAGAACCTCGGCGAGCCGGACTGGGACTTCTACGACCGGACCTACTACGCCCTCGGCTATTCCTTCGAGCATCGCTTCAACGATGTCTGGCAATTCCGCCAGAACCTGCGCTACACCAAGAGCGACCTGGAGTTCCAGGCGGTGAACGTGGCGACCTTCAACACCATCGACGACGAAGGCAACGTCAATCGCGAGTCCGGCATCGTCGACGAAGACATCAGCCAGTTCGCCCTGGACAACAACTTCCAGGCCGACTTCAGCACCGGCGAACTGGGCCACACCGTTCTGCTGGGCCTCGACCACCAGCGCGCCAACACCAACTACCGCTGGCTCTATGGCATGGGCGTCCCGCCGATCAACGTCAACGACCCGATCTACGGGGGCGACATGTCCGGCGTCGAATACCTCACGATGCAGGACTTCAACCAGAAGACCTATCAGACCGGCCTCTACATCCAGGACCAGATCGCCCTGGACAACTGGCGCCTGACCCTCGGCGGTCGCGAAGACTGGATCCACACCGGCACCACCTTCTTCAACCAGAACGATGCCACCAATACCCAGCGCGACTCGGCCTTCAGCGGCAACGTGGGCCTCAGCTATCTGTTCGACAATGGCATCACGCCGTACATCTCCTACGCCGAATCCTTCCAGCCAACGATGGGCGCCACCGTCAGCAGCACCGAATCCTTCGAACCCACGGAAGGCAAGCAGTACGAAGTCGGGGTCAAATACCAACCGCCGGGCACCGATGCCATGCTGACCGCTGCGGTCTACGACCTGACCCAGACCAATGTCAGCGTGACCGAGGGCAGCGTGACCCGGCAGATCGGCGAACTGGATGTACGTGGCCTGGAGCTGGAAGCCATTGCTGACGTCACCGAGAACCTCAAGCTGGTGGCGTCCTACAGCTACACCGACAGCGAGATCAAGAAAGGTCCGGACAAGGGCAACCGCATGCCCCAGATTCCGCGCAACCAGGCCACCGCCTGGGCGGATTACACCTGGCACAGTGGCCCGCTGGACGGTTTCGGCGTGGCGGCCGGAGTGCGTTACGTCGGCGACACCTATGGCAATACCGCCAATACCTGGCTGGGCCACGTGGGTTCCTACACCGTCTACGACGCGTCGGTGCACTACGACCTGGGGCGCCTGAACAGCTCCCTGCGCGGTGTCTCCGTGGCGGTGGACGCGAAGAACGTGTTCAACAAGGAATACCTGTCCACCTGCGACGGCTACTGGTGCTACTACGGCGACGAACGCAGCGTCGTCGGCAGCCTGAACTACAAGTTCTAAGCCCCACGCACGACGGAAGAAAGGCCGCCCCGCCGGCGGCCCACTCAACAGGGAATCGCCATGCAAAGCCGCACCATTCGGCGCTGGTCCAAGGTCCACACCTGGAGCAGCCTGATCTGCACCCTCTTCCTGCTGATGCTGGCCCTTACCGGCCTGCCGCTGATCTTTCACCACGAACTGGAGCACCTGCTGGGCGAGGCGCCGGAGCTGCGGGAGATGGCGCCAGACACGCCGCACCTGGGCCTCCAGCAACTGGTGGACGCTGCCCAGCGCCACCGCCCCGGCGAAGTGGTGCAGTACCTGGGCTACGAGACGGACGAGCCCAACGGCGTGATCGCCATCACCGCCGCAACCGCCGGCACCGAACCGAACGCGTCCCACACCTTCATGCTCGACGCCCGCACCGGCGAATCGGTTGCCATGCCGGCTGCCAACGGCGGCGTGCTGATGTTCATCCTGCGGCTGCACGTGGACCTGTTCGCCGGACTGCCCGGCAAGCTGCTGCTGGCGTTCATGGGCCTGCTGTTCGTGGTCGCCATCGTCTCGGGCGCAGTGCTCTACGCCCCGTTCATGCGCCGCCTGAAGTTCGCCGAAGTACGCCACCAGCGCTCCACCCGCACGCGCTGGCTGGACCTGCACAACCTGATTGGCATCGTCACCCTGACCTGGGCCCTGGTGGTGGGCGTGACCGGCGTCATCAGCGCCTGCGCCGACCTGCTCATCAATGCCTGGCGCCAGGACGCCCTCGCCGCGCTGGTACAGCCCTACCACGACGCCCCGCCGCTGACCGAGCGCGCCCCGGCGGATCGGGTACTGGATATTGCCGGCGAGGCCCTGCCCGGCATGCAGGCGGACTTCATCGCCTTCCCCGGCACGCGCTTCTCCAGCGCCCATCACTACACGGTCTTCATGGTGGGCAGCAGCCATCTGACGGCGCACCTGTGGACGCCGGTGCTGATCGACGCACGCACCCTGGAGGTGACGGCCATCGCCCAGCGTCCCTGGTACATGGATGCTCTGGCCATGTCCCAGCCGCTCCACTTCGGCGACTACGGCGGAGGGCCGATGCAACTGCTCTGGGCTGCGCTGGACGTTCTCACCATCATCGTCCTCGGCAGCGGGCTGTATCTCTGGTGGGTACGGCAGCGGCGCGGTGCCGGAACTCGCGAAGCCGCGGAGGTCCCGGCATGAAGTGGCGGCAATCCACCTTCGCCCTCCCGCTCGCCATCGGCGGAGTCTCGGCCCTCGGCCTGTTCAGCGCCTTGCTGGGGGATGGCTGGTGGGATGCCCTCGCCTGGATAGGCCTCGGTATTCCCGCCGTGCTGGGCACTTGGTCGCTGCTGGGCCGCCCGAGCGCGTAGACATCCACGTTCGTAGAATGGGTCGGCGATACCCATCAGCCCTGTCCGCATGGGTATCGCTCCGCTCCACCCATCCTACGAACAAAAAAAAGCCCGCCAGGCAATGCCGGGCGGGCTTTTTCGATGGGGTGCGTAATTGCGTGGAGGGTCCGTGAAGATGGACGCCTGCCGACGCCTCGCCTCAGCCCTGTCGGGCTTGTTCGGCGCGCTGCTTGGCAGCGACAGCTTCTTGCTGCTTCTCTTTGAGCTGGACCTTCGCCAGATGGGTCTGCCAGCGTGCCGTCGTACGATCGCCGCCGCCGGCGGCCATGGCGGAAGTGGCCGAAAGGACGATGGTCAGGGCGGAAGCAAGGGCGATAACAGATTTCATAATCAAACTCCGGACAACAAAAGGGCAAAACAGAAAGATCAGCGGGAGCCTCGTCGATCAGAGCAGGTGACTGGAGCACGAGCTAATGCCTGAATGGCGACGGCCCAATGATCGGTTCCGCAAAATAGGACCGGCCCAAGCGCATTCCGTTCGCTAGCTAACGAATTCCGTTACCCAAAAATCCCTCCAGAGACCGGGAAAAATCCGCTACCGCCGGGAGGCTAGAGCGGCCGGAACCGCCTGTCGGGATAGCGGCAGATACCACCCTGTACGGACGGCTAGAAGGCATTTCCCGTCGATGCCACTCAGGTGTCGTTTTCGGCAAGCGTCGCGCCGAGCTGCGCCAGTTGCTCACGCAGCCAGCGCAGGCCGGGCGCCAGCTCCTGCTGGCGGTGCCAGATCAGGCTCACCTGCACGGGCGGCGTCGCCACCGGCAGCGGCGCCACCTCCAGCGCGTAGAGGGCCGCGAAGTGCTTCGCCAGCCGGCGCGGCACGGTGCCCAGCAGGTCGGAGCGCGCCACGATGGGTGGGATCGTCAGGTAGTGGGGAACCTGCAGCCCAGCCTGACGCTTGATCTTCGCCGAGCCCAGGACTATCTCCAGCGGCGAGCCGCGACCGGCGCGCGGCAATATCAGCACATGCTGGCTACCCAGGTACCCCTCCAGAGTGAGGCCACCCGCGAATGCCGGGTGCTCGGCCCGGCCGATCACGACCAGCTCCTCCTCCATCAACGGCTGGTAGCAGAGATCGGGGTTGTCGAAATAGAGGTAGTCGATGGCCAGGTCCAGCTCGCCAGTGGCCAACCGTGTCATCAGGCTTTGCGCCTCATCGTCCTGTACTTCCAGCGCCACCCGTGGCGCCTCGCGCCTCAGCTGTTCCAGCAGCGCCGGCAATAGCATGGCCTGGGCGTAGTCGTTCATCGACAGGCGGAAGCAGTGCTCGGCCTCTGGATCGAAGACCTCCTGTGCCCCCAGCCCGAGCTGCAGCAGCTTCAGGGCCTGGCGCACCGGGCCGTAGAGCACCTGGGCATGAGCGGTGGGCAACATGCCGCGGGCGGTACGCTTGAACAACGGCTCGCCCAATTGACTGCGCAGTCGCGCCAGGGCGTTGCTCACCGCAGGCTGACTCATGTGCAGGCGCGTGGCGGCCCGCGACAGGTTCTGTTCCTGCATCAAGGCATCGAACACCAGCAGCAGGTTCAGGTCGATTCGGCGCAAATTCAGGTTCATGAATAATGCTCATTTCGACTATCCATTATCGGAATAAAACATTCATCACTAGACTTCCTGGTATGTCAACAAGACTGCCGGAGCAGCCATGAGCCACGACACGCAGGCGTTTCGCGACCGCTATCGCGCGGGTATCCACCCCCTCTACAACGCCTGGCTGCATGGCGGTTTCGTGCTGCTCTACGGCGCCGCCTGCCTGAGCTTCTTCCTGGGCCGTCTCAACGACGTGCGGCCCTGGGAATGGCTGGTGGTGCCGGCGGCGCTGATGTTCTTCAGCTGGGGCGAATACACGATCCACAAGAACCTGGGCCACAACAAGACCCGCCTCGGGGCGCTGTTCTACAAGCGCCACACCGGCGATCACCACAGCTTCTTCGTGGCCGGGCAGATGACCTGGGAATCAGCGCGGGACTGGCGGGTGATTCTCTTTCCGGCGTGGCTGATCGTCCTGTTCAGTACCGGCCTGTTCCCGGCCTGGTGGCTGCTCTCGTTCATCAACGCGAACGTCGCGGCCCTCTTCGTGACCACGCTGCTGGCGGGTTATCTGAGCTACGAAGTCTTCCATGCCTGCGAGCACCTTCCTGCCGGCCATCCCATCGCACGCCTGCCCTGGATTCGCCACATGCGCCGGCTCCACGAGCTGCACCACCGACGCGACCTGATGCAAAGCCGCAACTTCAACCTGGTCTTCCCGCTGATGGACTGCCTCAAGGGCACCCTGCACTGGGAACCCCTGGAACAGGAGCGCTCCATGACCCGAATGCAACACTCGGTAGATATCGCCCGCCCTCCGGAACACGTGCTGGCCTACGCGAGCACCGCTACCCGCTGGCCAGAGTGGCACCCCTCCTCTCTGCAGGTTGAGGGGCCCATCGGCCCGCTGCCGGCCGGGAGCCATTTCGAGGAGGACATCCACGCGGGCGG
The DNA here is from genome assembly GCF_000949385.2 of Pseudomonas sp. LFM046. Taxonomy (NCBI): domain Bacteria; kingdom Pseudomonadati; phylum Pseudomonadota; class Gammaproteobacteria; order Pseudomonadales; family Pseudomonadaceae; genus Pseudomonas; species Pseudomonas sp. LFM046. Next base: position 3,501,433 of record NZ_JYKO02000001.1, read on the forward strand.
CCGTTCCGGGCATCTCAGCTGGGATGTGACCGAGTACAGCCCGGGCCGCCGCTGGCGCGCCACCGCGCACGGTACCCACGGCCTGGGGCTGCTGCTGACCTACGAATGCGAGAAGACGGCGAACGGCACCCGCTTTGTCCGCACCCTGGAATACGGCTTCTCCGGCTGGGTCATGCGTTTGGCCAATCGGCTGGTAATGCGCCGCACGATCGACCGCGAGTCGGTCGAGTCGATGCGGCAACTGAAGGCGATGGCCGAGCAGCACATAGAGGCTGCGTCGCTGCAGCAGCGGGATACGGCCTGAGGAAGGTGAAGCGGCCGAAAGGGACCGCTTCAAGGGATTGCGCTGGCGTCAGTCCGGCGTCGCGGCCGGTTCCTCAACGGCCTCGGTCGCCGTCGCGGCAGGCTGAGGACGCTTGGCCTTGCGCTCCTGCGCCTGCTCCCGCGCGCGGCGTGAGGCCAGCTTGCGTGCGTGCAGTGCCTGGGCTGCCGTCACCTCGCCCACGGGCTGACCCTGCAGGTCGACACGCGCGGCATTCTCCACCATGCACGCCCAGTAGCGACCACCCGAGCACCAGGAGCCAATGGCCTGCTTCAGTTGCTCTGCCGTCGTACCCAGGACTTCCAGGTGCTGCTGCGCGTCTTCAAAGATGCCCTGCTTGAGCGGGACCTTGGGCGCCGGGTTACGCGGGAAGGCCAGGGGGAAGTGCTTTTGCAGGCGCCAGATGATTTCCACTTCGGGGGAAACCGGCTCACGACGCTGTTTCGGGGCTGCGGTCCGCTTGGCCTTCGGCTTGGGCTTCGACTCCGGTTTCGCCGGACGAGACTGCTCAGCCTGAGCGCGAAGACGATCCCTCAATTCAGCAAGTTGTTCAAAACCCATCTTACGCATTTACCAGGTTTGGTTCGGTCGGGGCGGCAGGTTACCCCATAAGCTCCCCGGCTGCAGCCGTCGAATGGGCCTTGGGCGATGGTTGCCCGGTCGAGGACGGGCCGGCAGCGTCCTCGTACCGGTGTCGCAAGCCACTTGGCCAGCCGTTACCGCCTCGATCAGAGATACCGCAACCCGTACTTCTGCTGCAGCCGGGTGAGCTCGGCGGGATCGGGTTTCCCCGGCGCGGCGCGACGAATCAGCTCGCCGGCCTCGCGGAAGAACCCTTCTGCCCCGCCGGGCGTGAAGGTCGTGAGAAAGCGACAATCGCTGCTGCCTTCGTTACGGAAGCATTGCTCCACTCCCCGTGGCGCCACGACATAGCTGCCGGCAGTGGCAACGTAGGTGGCGTCGCCTATGTGCATGGTCAGCTGCCCTTCGAGAATGAAGTTGTTCTCGTCTTCCCCCTCATGCACATGGCGCGGCACCATGCCGCCGGGAGGCAGCACGGTTTCCATCAGGGAATAGGCGCCCCCGGTTTCGGCCGCGAACACCTTGATGTTCATCTGCGCGCCAGTGGGATGCCGGACCTGGTGGCCCTCATCACGGGAGACCATACGTGTCTGGACGGGTTCCTTTTTCATGTTGCCTCCATGGGGCGTCTGCGAATGGCGTAGCGACCTGGGCCGCCGGTCAGCCGGCAATGTACCCATGCCGGCTGTGGCAAGATTCATCCATCTGGCCAATCAATCGCTGAATCCGGACAACATGCCGACCACCTCTCTCCCACCGTTGGGCCCGCTGGCGAACGCCGTGGTCGCCACAGGTTTCGCTGCCGTGAGCGAAGGCATTTCCGGCGCACATTGCCATCCACAAGGACAACTGGTGTTGTCCGTGGCGGGTGTGGTCGCCTGCAAGGTGGCCAACACCCACTGGATCGTCCCCCCACACTGCGCACTCTGGATTCCGGCGGGCATACCCCATGAAAGCCAGGCCTCAGCCAACGCCTTCGGCTATTTCCTGTTCATCGATCCACACGCGTCGCCGCTGCCGGACGAGTGCTGCACGCTCCGCATGACGCCCCTGCTGCGCGAATTGATCGTCGAACTGGCGGCCGGCGCTGATCGACCCAACGCACGTGGCCGGAACCTGATGATCCAGCTACTGCTTGAAGCGCTGGGTTCGATGCCGCTGGAACGCACCTGCTTCCCCATCCCGGCGGACCCGCGACTGAAGCTAATCGCCCAGGCGCTGATCGAGGCCCCCGACGACAGGAAAACCCTCGCACACTGGTCGAATCTGATCGGCATGAGCGAACGCACGCTCTCGCGCCGGCTGTTCGCCGAAACCGGCATGTCCTTCGGCGCATGGCGCAGGCAACTTCATCTGATGGTGGCGCTGCGGGGCCTGGCCGCCGGCAACAGCGTCCAGCAAGTGGCCGGAGACCTCGGCTACGAAGCCGTCACCGGTTTCATCACGATGTTCAAACGCGCCCTCGGCACCACGCCGGCGAAATACTTCACCCGCCACCGGCAGGGTCCGGATGGTTCGGATACCTAGCCGGGCCACTATTCCTGGCATTGCAGCTCGGCGGGATGGACCGCGCTACCGAGTCGCAGCAGCGCCTCCGCCGTATCGGGGCGGCCGAAGAACCACCCTTGCGCCAGCACGGTCTGGCCGGTGCAGTTGAGCAGTTGCGCCTGCTCTTCGGTCTCCACGCCTTCGAACACCAGGCCGACGCCGAGCCGCCGGGCGATGGCGAGGATTTCCGGGACGAAGGAGTTGTTCCGGCTCCGGGGTTCGCTGGGCAACAGGGAGCGGTCGACCTTGATGTAGTCGATCGGCAGGTGCTGCAGCTGGCTCAGGCTGGAATAGCCGGTGCCGAAGTCGTCGACATAGATGGGGTGCCCGAGATCATGCAAGCGCTGCAACGCCACCATGATGTCCTGAAGTTCGGCCGTCGAGCGCTCGGTCAGCTCGAACCCGACATGGCGCCTGGGCAACCCCTCCGGCCAGCAGCGATCGAGGGTCGCCAGCAAGCTCCCGTCGACCAGCTCTGGTGAGCTGACATTGATGGTCACGCGGAAATCCGGCTGTGCCTCGAACAGCTGGCGCATGTCGCTCAGTACGGTGCGGACCACGAAGGCGGTGATTTCGGTGATCAGGTCGCAGCGCTCGGCGACTCCGATGAATACGTCCGGCGGAACCGGTCCATCGATCCAGCGAATCAGCGCCTCTGCGGAGACCATCCGGGGTGAAGGCCCCAGCTCCATGATCGGCTGGTAGCGGACAGCGAACAGTCCATTGGCCAGGGCACGGCGCATCTGCGCGGATAGCGAAACCCGGCGGCGGTAGGCGATAACCGCGAATGCCCCTGCGCAGCAGCCCAGAATTCCGCCCGCCAGGATCAGCAGGTACATGGCGTTCCGCTCGGCTATCGAGCGAGCCTGGGCCGTGGCTACGACCGTGGAGCACAGTGGATAGCGGCTCGAACAGAACGCCTGTCCGCCCGACAGATCCGCGACGTGCCCCGCCTCGATGAAGGCCGGCAGACCCAGCGGATCGAGCCCGATGACCAGCGCTTTTGGCCGGTCTCGCAGTGCGATCACGTAGTGCAGCCCCGGCGCGACCGGCACCCGGAACGCATCGAGATCCATCATCAGATTCGACCGCCTGGACTGCAGGACCAGCCCATAGGCGTCCGACGAGGAAAGCAGCGGCACGGTCCAGAAGGCGGCCATGTTCGGCGCCAGGGAGATCGGCACCTGTACAGCAGTGAATGGCGTCGGAAGGATGCCGAGTACGGTTGAGCAGACGAGCCTGTCATCCGCGAGACGCCCTACATCCTTGATGTACTTTGCCCGCACCAGCGCTGATCGCATGACGGTGAAATCCTCGCCGGAGCAGACCGCATGAGGCGAAGCATCCATCTCGGCAAGGGTGCGCTCTGACGCATCGAGCACGACGTCTATTTGCCGAACGACGTCCTCGCCGAGCCCACCTACCGACTGATCCAGCAATCGATGGGCGGTAAAACTGCTGGCCAGAAGCGCGAGGCCGATCGCGATCAGCACCACGACGCTGAAGAGCAGGTGCTCCGCCCAACGGAAAGAGTGCCAGCCCTGGCCTTTGACCATGTGCATCGTCCTTTGCGGTCGTGGTGACAGCCGCCAGCGGCGGGTGCAATGAGGTGAACCACCTGATTGATATCAGGTAATTCGCAGCATTCAAAGGGTTGGACGTATTCCAGATTCGACCCGTGGAAACCCGCGCTTCAGGGCTTCACAGCCATCCGCTTGCAGCCAGACCTTCTGGAGAAATGAAAACGTAAGACAGCGACCCGCTGGGCCCTGAAACGCAGAAACGAAAACGCCGCTCGATTGAGCGGCGTTTTCGTTTATTTGGAGCGGGAAACGAGACTCGAACTCGCGACCCCGACCTTGGCAAGGTCGTGCTCTACCAACTGAGCTATTCCCGCGTACAACGTTACAAAGTGGCGTCCCCTAGGGGACTCGAACCCCTGTTACCGCCGTGAAAGGGCGGTGTCCTAGGCCACTAGACGAAGGGGACTGAAATTGGAGCGGGAAACGAGACTCGAACTCGCGACCCCGACCTTGGCAAGGTCGTGCTCTACCAACTGAGCTATTCCCGCATGCAACTTTTACAGTCGGGTTCGTTAGAACCCAGCTCGACGCTTTCGCTTCGAGGCGAACAAGGCCGCCTAGCCTTGCTCTTGAATTTGGAGCGGGAAACGAGACTCGAACTCGCGACCCCGACCTTGGCAAGGTCGTGCTCTACCAACTGAGCTATTCCCGCATACAACTTTGAAAGTGGCGTCCCCTAGGGGACTCGAACCCCTGTTACCGCCGTGAAAGGGCGGTGTCCTAGGCCACTAGACGAAGGGGACGCGGCCCGGAACTTACAACAGCTTTGACGCTTTCTTCCGGCTTCTCAGCTTTGCCTTAGGCATCGCGTCGAAGTGGCGCGCATTCTATGGAGGCTTTGAACACCCGTCAACCCTCTATCAAAAACTTTTTAAAATCAAAGACTTCTGGTCAAAATTTGATCCACCTCTATGAGCTTTAGAGTCAAGCCTCTACACTCGGCCGCACCTGACAAGAACATCGGAGCCCTAAAGATGTCGCCACTCGTGATCACCCTGCTGATCGTCGTCGGTATCGTCATCCTCGTTGTCATTGGCTACATCAATCACCTGGTGGAAAACAGCAAGCTGGAGAAGGCCCGCCTGAAGGCCGACCTCAACGATCGCATCCGCCGTTGCGCCGATCTTTCCGAAACCCTGCCGGGCCAGATGGTCTCCCCCAGCCTCAAGCTGTTGCTCACCCGCCTGCAACTGCAAATGAGCGAGCGCCTCCAGCAACTGGACAAGCACGACAACGCGCTCAAGGCCCGCCTCGAGCAGCTCCGCGCCCTGACCAGCCAGGGCGAATCCATCAAGGTGAACAATCCGCCGCAGAAGATCCTGACCGAAGCCAAGGCCAAGGAAATTCGTTTCCAGCTGGAAAGCCTCCATGGCCAGATCACCCGCGCTGCACAGGAAGGCCTGTTGCCCGCTGGGGAAGCGAAGCACCGGGTTGGCGAGGTTCGCGACATGCTGGTTCAGCTGCATGTGGAGTTCTTCACCAACCTCGGCCTCCAGGCCCTGCAGGAAGGCCAGCCGCGCCAGGCCCGCCTGGCCTTCGAACGCGGCGTCCAGTACTTGCAGAAGCAACCCGACCCGGCCCGTTACCAGAATCAGCAGCAACAATTGAAGGCCCAGCTGGAACGCGCCAATGCCCTGGCACTGGAGAACGACAAACCCAACGCGGACGAACCGAGCGAGCTGACCGAAGGTCTTAAGTCATTGGAAGACGAAGACACCTGGAAGAAGAAGAACATCTACGACTGATTCGCTCAGACGAGGACCTCCCGATGAGCCTGACCCTCTACGGCGCCCCGCTCTCTCCCTTCGTACGCAAGGTACGCCTCTATCTGCATGAGAAAGGGCTGGACTACCAGCTTGAGATCATCTCCCCCTTCAGCCAGCCCGCCTGGTTCCGTGAGCTGAGCCCCCTTGGACGCATTCCCGCCATGCGCGACGGCGACCTGACCCTGGCCGACTCCAGCGTCATCTGCCAGTACCTGGAGGAGAAGCACCCCGAACTCGCCCCGCTCTACGGCCGCAACGCCGAGGAACGCGCGCGGGTGCGCTGGCTGGAGAAGTATTGCGACTATGAAATCGCCCCCCTGGCCACCTTCGGGGTTTTCCGCAATCGCACCCTGAAACCCTCCATGGGCCAGCCTTGCGATGAAGCCACGGTGCAGGCTGCCCTCGTGGACAAGCTGCCACCCCATTTCGACTACTTGGAGAAGGCCCTGGGCACCGCCGAGTACTTTGTGGGTGAGCGCCTGACCATCGCCGACCTCGCCTTCGCCACGCAGATGATCAACATGGAACACGGCGGCGAGCGCCTGGACCCTGAACGCTGGCCGCGACTGGCCGCCCATTACGAGCGCATCGCCGCCCGTGATTCGGTGCAGGCCGTGCTGCCGGGCGAACAGAAGATCCTCGCCAAACTGGCCGGACGCGCCTGAGCCAGCCAACTTCGCGGCCTGACTCCAGCACCTGGCTGACAGGGTGCGCTGCGTGCACCGCTTCCAGGTTCAGCTCCAACGCCACTGCCCACCACTGGTGCGCACGGCGCACCCTATAAAGTCGGCTCCGCTGCGCCATCCAGTACGACAGGAGACGTAACCACAGCGCTGATTTCCCAAGCACAAACAAAAAAGCCCGGACTCGTCCGGGCTTTTTTCGCAGTCAGCCGATCAGAAATCGGTCAGGCGCAAATAGATGGCTGCAAGTTGCTCGATACCTGCCTGGTCCTGCGCACTGAAGCGCGCCAGCTTCGGGCTGTCCAGGTCAAGCACGCCGATCAGGCGGCCGTCCTTCACCAGGGGCACCACTAGTTCGCTGTTGGACGCGCTGTCGCAGGCAATATGCCCCGGGAAGGCATGCACGTCTTCCACCCGCTGGGTTTCGCGGGTACGCGCCGCGGCACCGCAAACGCCTTTGCTGAAGGGAATGCGCACGCAAGCGACCTTGCCCTGGAACGGGCCGAGCACCAGTTCCTCGTTGCGATTGAGGTAGAACCCGGCCCAGTTCAGGTCCGCCAGTTCATTGAAGAGGAAGGCGGAGAACTGCGAGCTGTTGGCGATGAAATCGCGCTCGTCAGCCAGCAGAGACTCCAGTTGCGCCGCCAGAAGCGCATAGCCGGAAAGGCCGGCGCCGGCCTGTTGCAGATCGATCATTTGGAAGACTCCAGCAAAGCAAGCCCAACCCAATGGCGGGCGAATTGATAGGCACAGCGGCCGTTGCGATTGCCGCGCCCCAGGGCCCAGCGAATCGCCAGTTTTTCCAGCTCTTCGGACCACGCCCAATCCAGCCCGGCGGGTTGCGCCAGCACGCCGATCCAGTGGCGCACCACGGCGAGGAAGTGATCCTGGGTGAAGGGATAGAAGGACAGCCACAGGCCGAACCGATCGGACAGGGCGATCTTGTCCTCTACCGCCTCGTTGGGATGCAGCTCACCGTCCACCATCTCCCAGTGGTCGTTGTCGCTCTGCTTCTCCGGCACCAGATGGCGGCGGTTGGACGTTGCGTAGAGCAGCACGTTGTCGGGAGCACGCTCCAGGGAACCGTCCAGCACGCTTTTCAGCACACGGTAGTCGCCCTCGCCCGCTTCGAAGGACAGGTCGTCACAGAACAGCACGAAGCGTTCCGACTGCCCGGCCAGCTGCTCCACCACTCGGGGCAGGTCGGCCAGGTGATCACGCTCGATCTCGATCAGGCGCAGGCCGGCGCCGGCATGCTCGGCCAGCAGGGCGCGCACCAGGGACGACTTGCCGGTGCCACGGGCGCCCCAGAGCAGCGCGTGGTTGGCGGGCAGGCCATCGACGAATTGGCGGGTATTGCGGGCCAGCTGCTCGCGCTGGGTATCGACGCCAATCAGGTCGGCCAGGGACAGGTCCAGGCTCACGTCCAGTGGTTGCAGGTAGCCGCTGCGGCCGTCGCGATGCCAGCGCGCCGCCAGGCAATGCTGCCAATCGATGACAGGGCGGGTAGCGGGCAACAGGGGTTCGAGGCGGGCCAGCACCGCATCGGCGCGCTCGAGAATCTCATAAAGGCGGGAATCCACGTTCAACTCCTTGCTCAGCCGCAGTCACCAGGCGCTGCCGGCAGACGGGATAGGCTATGCTTGGCAAGCCCTCGGAACAAGGCCAAATCCTACGCCCCATGGATATTCCGCTGACACAACGGCTGTCGTTCAAGCAGGCCAGCCTGACCGTGCTGGTGGCGTTCATCCTTGGCACCGTGCTCAGCGTCATCCAGGTCGCCAGCGACTACTTCAACGAAAACGCCTCGATCGACCGGGAGATCAAGGCACTCCTCGAAATCGCCCACAGCCCCGCCGCGCGAATCGCCTACAACATCGACGCCGAGCTGGCCCAGGAATTGGTGATGGGCTTGCTGCGCTCGCCGGCGGTGATCCGCGCCGAGATCATCGACAATAACGGCGCCGTGCTGGCCAGCGTCAACCGTCCCCGCACCGAGAGCGATTTCCGCATCTTCAGTGACTATATGTTCGGCGAGCGGCGGGAATTCGAAGACCCGCTCTACATCATCCACGCCCCCAACGAGACCCTTGGCGTGCTACGCCTGGAGGTGGACACATTCGCCTTCGGCAGTCACTTCCTGCGTCGTGCGATGCTCACGCTGCTCAGCGGCTTCGTGCGCAGCTTGTTGCTGTCGCTGATCCTCCTGGTGCTCTTCTACAGCATGCTGACCAAACCCCTGGTGGAACTGATCCGTGCCCTCAGCGAGCGCGATCCGCGTGCCGCGCCGGGCACCGGACTGCCCTGCCCGCCCGGCCACGAGAAGGACGAGATCGGCGTGCTGGTGGAAGTGATCAATCGCCAGTTGGCCAGCCTGTCCACCGAAATGCAGCAGCGCCGCGAAGCGGACCAGCGCCTTAACCAATACCTGGCGGAACTGGAAAACATCGTCTCGGCGCGCACCGCCGAACTGAAAGCCGCCAACAGCCGCCTCAGCCGCTACAACCAGGAACTGGAAGTGGCACGCAGCACCGCACTGGAGATGGCCAAGGCCCGGGCTGCGTTCCTGGCCAACATGAGCCACGAGATCCGCACCCCGCTCAACGGCCTGCTGGGGATGCTCGACCTGGCCCTGGACGGCCCGCTGAACCCAGAACAGCGCCGCCAGCTGCAGATCGCCCACGACTCGGGCAGCGTGCTGGTGGAGCTGCTCAACGACATTCTCGACCTGTCCAAGTTCGAGGCCGGCCAGCTTGAGCTGGAACAGATTCCCTTCGACCTCGGCACCCTGGTGGAAGACACCGCCAACCTGCTGTCGCAGAACGCCGCAGCCGGCGTCGAGCTCACCTGCCTGATCGATCCCCAACTGCCCTCCCTGGTGGTGGGCGACCCGACGCGGGTTCGCCAGGTGATCAGCAACCTCCTGTCCAACGCCCTCAAGTTCACCCGCTTCGGTCGCGTCGACCTGCGCGCCGCGCCCAGCCCCGGCGGTGTGCTGATTACGGTGCGCGACACCGGCATCGGCATTTCCGCCGAATCCCTGCCCAAGCTGTTCCAGCCGTTCTCCCAGGCCACCGCGGGTATCACCCGGCAGTTCGGCGGCACGGGCCTCGGCCTGGCGCTGACCCGCCACCTCTGCGAAGCCATGCAGGGCCAACTGGACGTGAAATCCCAAGAAGGCATGGGCAGCCTGTTCAGTGCCGAACTGCCGCTGGTAGCGCATAGCCCGTCAGAACCGCGTCCACCGCTGAAGGGCAAGGTCATCGCCCTGTGCAGTGCCAAGAGCGGCCTGGCCGAAATGCTCGGCACCTGGCTGCGCGAATGGAACCTGGACTTCGAGCGGCGCGACAAGGATGCCGACCTCGCCGACGTACAAGCCGACCTGCTGATCAGCGACAATCCCGACTGCCTGGAGAACGTGCGCCGGACCGCCCGGATACCGATCCTGCTGGTCACCGGTTATGGCAGCTTCCTCCCGCCTCCCCGCGCGGCAACCCTGACACCCCTGCACCAGTTGGCACGCCCCCTGTCCCGGGCAGCGCTCTACCAGGCCTTGCAGCGGGTGCTGATGCAGGTACCGGACGAGGCGCTCGCTTCCGCGCCGCAGGCGGCCGAAGCGCCGCACCGCAACGCCCGTGTGCTGCTGGTGGAGGACAACGCGGTGAACCAGCTTGTTGCCAAGGGCATGCTGGCCAAGCTGGGCTGCGAGGTCCTGCTGGCGGCCCACGGCGCCGAGGCACTCAGCCGGCTGGAGCAGACGGCCGTGGACCTGGTGCTGATGGACTGCAACATGCCGGTGATGGACGGCTACGAAGCGACCCGGCGCATTCGCCAGAGCGGGCGCTGGCCGGGGCTGCCCATCATCGCCCTGACCGCCAACGCCCTACCGGACGAGCGCGAACGCTGCCACGCAGCCGGCATGGACGACTACCTGGCCAAGCCCTTCCGCCGCGAAGAACTGGTCGCCCTACTGGACACCTGGTTACCCGCTACTCAAGCGACCCCATGAGCTGACCCAGCAGCTCGCCCAGACGCTCACGCAACTCGGCCATCTCGTTGAGATCCAGGCCACTGGAGCAGATCAGCTCATTGCGCAGGGGCACCACCTTGTCCCGCAGGGCGGCGCCCTCCTCCGTCAGCGCCAGATGCACCTCGCGCTCGTCGTGCGCCGCTCGCTGGCGACGCACCAGACCCAGCTGTTCCAGGCGCTTGAGCAACGGCGTGAGGGTGCCGGAATCCAGCAGCAGGCGCTCGCCCAGGGCCTTCACCGTAGGCTGCTCCGGCGGGCGCCCGTGCCACTCCCACAGCACCAGCATCACCAGGTACTGCGGGTAGGTCAGGCCAAGGGGCTCCAGCAGCGGGCGGTAACCTCGGATCACCGCCCGGGAGGCGGCGTAGAGCTTGAAGCAAAGCTGGTTATCCAGCAGCAGCTCCGGCTCGATGGACGGCTTGTTCATTTCAGCAGTGCTTCGATCTCGGCGCTGATCTGTTCCGGCTTGGTGGTCGGCGCGAAACGCTTGATGCGCTGGCCATCCTGGCTGATCAGGAACTTGGTGAAGTTCCACTTGATGCCCTGGCTACCCAACAGGCCCGGTGCGCGCTTCTTCAACTGCACATAGAGCGGGTGGGCATTGGCACCGTTCACCTCGATCTTCTTGAACAGCGGGAAGCTGACACCGAAGTTCAGTTCGCAGAACTCGGTGATGGCGCCTTCGTCGCCCGGTTCCTGCTTGCCGAACTGATTGCAGGGAAAGCCCAGCACTACCAGGCCCTTGTCCTTGTACTGCTGCCAAAGGCTTTCCAGGCCCTTGTACTGCGGTGTGAAACCGCACTGGCTGGCGGTGTTGACCACCAGCAGGGCTTTGCCGCCGAAGTCCGCAAGGGTCTTGCGCTCGCCTTTGATGGTGGTGACGGGGATATCGAGAATCTTGTCGCTCATGGTCGGGGCCTGATGTGGGAATGGATAACGGAAGAAAGATAGCCATCAATTAAATTGCACGCAATTTAATTTACCCAAGAAAAGGCCCGCCTTGCGGCGAGCCTTGGCAAAAACCCGAATTCAGCGCGGTTCGAGCTTCAACGACACCGAGTTGATGCAGTAGCGCAGTCCGGTCGGCCGGGGTCCGTCGGGGAAGACATGCCCCAGGTGCGCGTCGCAACGGGCGCACCGTACCTCGACGCGGTGCATGCCGTGACTGAAGTCCTCGAGCTCCTTGATGACATCCTTGCCCACCGGCTGGAAATAGCTGGGCCAGCCGCTGCCGGAGTCGTATTTGGTATCGGAGTCGAACAGCGCCTCGCCGCAGCAGGCGCAGCGATAGATGCCCGGTGTCTTGGTGGCGTAGTACTCGCCGGTGAAAGCGCGCTCGGTGCCGCCCAGGCGGCAGACGTGGAACTGGGCGTCGGAGAGCTCCTCGCGCCAGGTTTCCAGGGGTTTCTCTAGCTTGTCCATGACAGTCCTCGGCAGTAGTAAAAAAGCGCGATCCCGGCCTTTTCCGGTCATCAGGCCGCACGTATCATGCGCGATTCATCAGACGCCAGTCTGGCAGCGGCGTTACAGGCTGCCAAGGCGCATCGATCCCCGTCGCCCGCGCGACTCTTTTCACCTCGGGACATCCACGCATCATGCAGGTCAGCAAATCGAACAAGCTCGCCAACGTCTGCTATGACATCCGCGGACCGGTGCTCAAGCACGCCAAACGCCTGGAAGAGGAAGGCCACCGCATCCTCAAGCTGAACATCGGCAACCCGGCGCCGTTCGGTTTCGAAGCCCCGGAGGAAATCCTCCAGGACGTGATCCGCAATCTGCCCACCGCCCAGGGCTACAGCGACTCCAAGGGGCTGTTCAGCGCGCGCAAGGCCGTGATGCAGTACTACCAGCAGAAGCAGGTGGAAGGTATCGGCATCGAAGACATCTACCTCGGCAACGGCGTGTCCGAGCTGATTGTGATGTGCATGCAGGCGCTGCTGAACAACGGCGACGAAGTGTTGATCCCGGCGCCGGACTACCCGCTCTGGACCGCCTCCGTGAGCCTGGCCGGCGGCAAGCCGGTGCACTACCTGTGCGACGAGCAGGCCAACTGGTGGCCGGACCTGGAAGACATCAAGGCCAAGATCACCCCGAACACCAAGGCCATGGTGATCATCAACCCGAACAACCCCACTGGCGCCGTGTACTCCAAAGAAGTCCTGGAAGGCATGGTGGAACTGGCCCGCCAGCACAACCTGGTGGTCTTCTCCGACGAGATCTACGACAAGATCCTCTACGACGGCGCCGTGCACATCTCCACCGCCTCCCTGGCGCCGGACGTGCTCTGCCTGACCTTCAACGGCCTGTCCAAGTCCTATCGCGTGGCCGGTTTCCGTTCCGGCTGGGTAGCCATCTCCGGCCCCAAGCAGAAAGCCCAGAGCTACATCGAAGGCATCGACATCCTGGCCAACATGCGCCTGTGTGCCAACGTGCCCAGCCAGCATGCGATCCAGACCGCCCTCGGCGGCTACCAGAGCATCAACGACCTGGTGCTGCCCAACGGCCGCCTGCTGGAACAGCGTAATCGCGCCTGGGAACTGCTGAACGACATCCCTGGTGTCAGCTGCGTGAAGCCCATGGGTGCGCTCTACGCCTTCCCGAGGATCGACCCGAAGGTCTGCCCGATCCACAACGACGAGAAGTTCGTCCTCGACCTGCTGCTGTCCGAGAAGCTGCTGATCGTCCAGGGCACCGCCTTCAACTGGCCGTGGCCGGATCACTTCCGCGTGGTCACCCTGCCCCGCGTCGACGACCTGGAGCAGGCCATAGGCCGTATCGGCAACTTCCTCAAGTCGTACCGCCAGTAACGACCCATGGACCTGCAGATCGACGACTTCTACAGGGACTGCGCCGCCGGCCTGCTACAGCTGTACCAGGCCTTTCCACGGCGCATCGCCCTCTACGTGGAAGATCTGATCGGCCCTTCCGAGCCAGACGAGTTCGGCCTGCCCAGCAAGCGCCACGAAAGCTGCCTGGGCGCCCTCCTCTGGCTCGCCGACGAGGGCTATCTGCGCTTTGACAGCACCATCCACTTCGAAGCCCTGGATCAGGCGGTCCTGACCGAGAAAGGATTCCTCCGGCTGTCCCGCGCGCTGCCCGGCGCGCTGGCAGACACCGAATCCCTGCCCCCCAGCATCCGGCGGGTTCGCGCCAGCCTTGCGCAGCAACTGCGCGAAGCCTTTCGCAATGCGAACAGCGAACGCCTCGTACGCCTGTCTCGACTAATCTTCGAGGGCAGCGCCGATACTTCAGACGACATAGTTTGAAATAGTCCCTGGTTGAATACGCCAGGGCCGCCCCTTATATACCCCGCATACCAAACGCTTTCCGCCGTGAGGAGACTGTTCCAATCATGATGCGCATTCTGTTGTTCCTGGCCACAAACCTCGCAGTCCTGGTGATTGCCAGCATCACCCTGAAGCTGCTGGGCGTGGATCGTTTCACCGGCCAGAACTACGGCAGCCTGCTGGTTTACTGTGCCGTGTTCGGCTTTGCCGGCTCCCTGATCTCGCTGTTCATCTCCAAGTGGATGGCGAAGATGAGCACCGGGACCGAAATCATCACCCAACCCCGCACCCGCCATGAGCAGTGGCTGCTGCAGACCGTCGAGCAGCTGTCCCGCGAAGCCGGCATCAAGATGCCGGAGGTCGGCATCTTCCCGGCCTACGAGGCCAACGCCTTTGCCACCGGCTGGAACCGTAACGACGCGCTGGTGGCCGTGAGCCAGGGCCTGCTGGAGCGCTTCTCCCCCGACGAAGTGAAGGCCGTTCTGGCCCACGAAATCGGCCACGTGGCCAATGGCGACATGGTCACCCTGTCGCTGATCCAGGGCGTGGTGAACACCTTCGTGATGTTCTTTGCACGCATCTTCGGCAACTTCGTCGACAAGGTGATCCTGAAAAACGAAGAAGGCCCGGGCATCGGTTACTTCGTCGCGACCATCTTCGCTGAACTGGTCCTGGGCATCCTCGCCAGCATCATCGTCATGTGGTTCTCGCGCCGCCGCGAATACCGCGCTGACGAGGCCGGCGCCAGCCTGGCCGGCACCAACGCGATGATCGGCGCCCTGCAGCGTCTGCGCGCCGAACAGGGTGTACCGGTGCAGATGCCCGACAGCCTGACCGCCTTCGGCATCAATGGCGGCCTGAAGCACGGCCTCGCCGGCCTGCTGATGAGCCACCCGCCGCTGGAAGACCGCATCGAGGCCCTGCGCCGCCGCGGCTGAAACGAATCACACTGACTTGGGCGGCCCACGGGCCGCCCTTTTTTTTGCCCACCGGTTTCATCTCGCCCTTGTAGGGGCGAATTCATTCGCCAAGCAGGCCGCAGGCCTGCCCCAATTACCGGCGACGTAGTCGGAATACCGGTTCGTGCAGGCTGTCCAGCCCGCGGGACGCGAACTTCCAGTTCTTCTCCAGCACGTCATTGCGTTCCAGCATCTCCACCTCCCAGCCCGCCTCCAAGTGCCGGCGCACCTCCGCCTCTGGCACCGAGAACGGCGGCCCTTCGAGGCGCGCCTGCTCGTAGTCCAGGGTGACCATCAGTCCGACACAGTGCTGCGGCAGGATGCGCTGCAGGTGGGCCACATAGTCATCCCGCATGGCGGGCGGCAGGGCGATCAGCGCCGCGCGGTCGTAGAGACCCCGGCACTGGGCGACTTCTGCGGCCGTCACTGCGAAGAAATCCCCCTGGAGGATTTCGACAGCGCCCACGCGATAGCGACGAAGCGCGCCGTGCTGCGACACCTCTGGGGTCAGGCCCTGCTCGGCAAAGAAATCCACCACCGCCCGTTCGGCCAGCTCCACGCCCAACACCCGGTGCCCCTGCCCTGCCAGCCAGAGCATGTCCAAGGTCTTGCCGCAGAGCGGCACCAGCACCTGGGATTCGCGGGGGAGACCCAGTTTCGGCCAATAGCGTTCCAGATAGGGATTGACCTCGCGCTGGTGGAATCCGATCTGATTGTCTGCCCAACGTGCCTGCCAGAACTGCTCGTCCATGACGCCTCCATCAATTCGATCAAATAGCTCAAATATTTATGCTGGAAATCGATATATCCAGCCCGGATGATGCCGGAATCCTACCGGAGGAATTCCGAAATGCTACCCAGCCTCTACATCTCCCACGGCTCTCCCATGCTCGCGCTGGAGCCCGGCGCCAGTGGCCCGGCACTCAAGCGCCTGGCCGATTCGCTGCCACGGCCCGAGGCCATCCTGGTGGTGTCCGCCCACTGGGAAAGCGACCGCCTGCTGCTGAGTAGCGCCGCCCACCCAGAAACCTGGCATGACTTCTACGGCTTCCCGCCACCGCTTTACGCCGTGCAATACCCGGCACCGGGTGCGCCCGAGCTGGCGGTAGAAATCGCCGGCCTGCTGACCGACGCCAGCCTCCCGGCGGGCGTCGACCCGGAGCGCCCGTTCGATCACGGCACCTGGGTGCCACTGTCGCTGATGTATCCAGACGCCGACATCCCGCTGGTCCAACTGTCGCTGCCCAGCCGCCTCGGCCCCGCCTTCCAGACCCGCGTTGGCCGTGCGCTGGCCTCGCTGCGGCAGCGCGGCGTGCTGCTGATCGGCTCCGGCAGCATCACCCACAACCTGGGAGAACTGGACTGGCGCGCCGGCCCGGACGTGGTGACGCCTTGGGCGAAGGCGTTCCGCGACTGGATGGTGGAGCGCCTCGAAGCCGACGATGAAGCGTCCCTGCACGACTACCGTCGCCTCGCACCCCAAGCGGCCCGCAACCATCCTCGCGACGAACACCTGCTGCCGCTCTATTTCGCCCGCGGCGCCGGCGGGCAATTCAGCCTGGTGCACCAGGGATTCACCCTCGGCGCCCTGGGGATGGATATCTACCGCTTCGATTGAGCGAAGGTTCCAGCCTACGAAGCCAGAAGCCACCAACTCACACCCACAAAAAAGCCCCGCATTTGCGGGGCTTCTTCGTTTACGGCATGGCGCTTAGTCTTCGCGGTAGCGGCGCAGTTTCAGCTGCTTGCCGGCCACGCGGGTGTCCTTCAGCTTGCCCAGCAGGCGGTCGAGGCCTTCTTCGGGCAGCTCGATCAGGCTGAAGGTCTCGCGGATCTGGATGCGACCGATGGCCTCGCGGGCGATGCCGCCCTCGTTGAGGATGGCACCCAGCAGGTTCTTGGCAGCGATGCCGTCGCGAGTACCCAGGGCCGTGCGGCAACGCACGCGGCCTTCGGCCAGCGGCATGGGTGCACGACGCTCGCGGTACTCACCGCGCTCGCCACGCTCACCACGTTCGCCACCTTCACGCTCGCGGCGCTCACGGGGCTGGAAGCTCGGCACCAGCGGCTGCTCACGCTCCACGTCGGACAGGTTCAGGGCCTGACCATTGGTGGCCTTCAGCAGCAGCGCAGCGGCCAGAGCACGAGGCTCGCAGCCGATGTCGGCGATCAGGCGGTCCAGCAGCTCGCCGTGGCTGGCTTCGGCACCGGCCACCAGCGGGGCGATGCTGGCGGTGAGCTTCTTGATGCGCGCGTCCAGCACTTGCTGGGCGTTGGGCAGACGTACTTCGGCGACCTTCTGGCCGGTCACGCGCTCGATCACCTGCAGCATGCGGCGCTCACGCGGGGTCACCAGCAGCAGGGCGCGGCCATCGCGGCCGGCACGACCGGTACGGCCGATACGGTGCACGTAGGATTCCGGGTCGTAGGGCATGTCCACGTTGAACACGTGAGTGATGCGCGGTACGTCGATGCCGCGGGCGGCAACGTCGGTGGCGACCACGATATCCAGGCGACCGTCCTTCAGGGACTCGATCACGCGCTCACGCTGGTTCTGGGCGATGTCGCCATTCAGCGCGGCGGCCTTGTAGCCCTTGGCTTCCAGGGCGCTGGCCAGATCCAGAGTGGCCTGCTTGGTCCGCACGAAGGCGATCAGGGCGTCGAATTCCTCGACTTCCAGCAGACGCAGCACAGCCGGGGTCTTCTGGTCGGCGTGGACCATCAGGTGAGCCTGCTCGATGCGGGCCACAGTCTGGGTCTTGGCGGCAATCTTGACGTGCTGCGGGGTCTTCAGGTGACGCTCGGCAATCGAACGGATCGACGGCGGCAGCGTGGCGGAGAACAGCACGCTCTGGCGGCTTTCCGGGAGGGCTTCGAAGATCACTTCGAGGTCTTCCATGAAGCCGAGCTTGAGCATTTCGTCCGCTTCGTCCAGCACCAGCTGCTGCACGGTGGCGAGCATCTTGTCGTCGCGGCGCAGGTGGTCGCAGAGACGGCCAGGGGTGGCCACGATGACCTGGGCGCCCTGGCGCAGAGCCTTGAGCTGCGGGCCCATGGGCGCGCCACCGTAGACGGCGACCACGTTCAGGCCGGGCATCTGCTTGGCGTAGGTTTCGAAAGCGGTGGCAACTTGCAGTGCGAGCTCGCGGGTCGGTGCCAGGATCAGCGCCTGCGGCTCACGTTTGGCCGGATCGATGAGCGACAGGATCGGCAGCGCGAAGGCTGCGGTCTTGCCGGTACCGGTCTGGGCCTGGCCGATCATGTCGTGGCCGGCGAGGATCACCGGAATCGACTGGGCCTGGATGGGGGACGGCTCTTCATAGCCGACCGCCGAGATGGCGGCCAGAACATTGGGATGAATGCCGAGCGCGGCGAATCCGCCGATTTCCTGGGTCATGGGTCTGCCTCGTGTGCATCCGCAAAGACCCTTGTTCCATGGCTGCACATGCCATGAAGGACCTTTTGGGTCACCCTGGCAGCCTGGTAGAGAATTTGCGTGATCGCTTTATTAGGAATGGATGAAACGTCAAGGGTAGTCCGCAGTGCGGACTTGCAGCCGAAGGCAAAGCGCCTCGGAAAAAACGCAGTACTTGAACGGAGCCGTCAAATGGCCGGCGCGCATCATACAGGATTATTCTGTCCCGCGTGCAGCTTTTTCGGCCGCCCCCCTTCATCTCCGCCAGACGGTGTCGGGCAATGGACAAGCCTTCTGCGCGGGTCTATATCCCACCTGCCCTCCCGCTATTCCTACAGAGGAACGCCCTCCATGCCCTCCAGTTCCGCCGGCCGCGTCAGCCGCGAAAAGCGCGGCCACATCATGCTGATCGGCCTCGATCGCCCCGCCAAGCGCAACGCCTTCGACTTCGCCATGCTGGAGGACCTGGTCCTGGCCCTGGGCGAGTACGAACGGGACGACAATGCCCGCTGCGCCCTGGTTTTCGCCCACGGCGACCACTTCACCGCCGGCCTGGACCTGGCCAGCGTGGGCGACACGTTCAAGAAGGGATGGAAGGTTCCCGCCGGCGCCATGGACCCCTGGGGTACCTTCGGCGGCGACCGCTTGACCAAGCCGCTGATAGTCGCGGTAAGGGGGTACTGCTACACCATCGGCATCGAACTGATGCTGGCGGCGGACATCAATCTCTGCGCCAGCAATACCCGCTTCGCCCAGATGGAAGTGCAGCGCGGCATCTTCCCCTTCGGCGGCGCCACCCTGCGGCTGCATCAGGTGGCCGGCTGGGGCAATGCCATGCGCTGGCTGCTCACCGGCGATGAATTCGATGCCCACGAAGCCTACCGTCTGGGGCTGGTCCAGGAAGTGCTGGCGCCGGAAGACCTGCTACCCCGCGCCATCTGGCTGGCGGAGCGGGTGGCGGCCCAAGCGCCGCTGGGCGTCAGGGCCACCCTGGCCTCGGCACGGCAGACGCTGGACGAAGGCGAAAAGGCAGCAGCGGCCAGCCTCCCGGGCACGGCCCAGCGCTTGCTGGCCACCGAGGACGCCCAGGAAGGGCTCAGGGCAATGCTGGAACGACGGGAAGGCCACTTCAAAGGGAAATAGCTGCAGCTTGTGGGCTGAGTGGGCGCGAATTCATTCGCAATGCAGGCGGCAAATCTGCCCTGCAAGAGCGAAAAAACCGCCCCTCAACGGCTAAGCAACAAACGCCCGCCCAGCCCCACCAGGAAAACGCCCATCAGCGTTTCGAACACGGCCTTGAAGCGCATGAAGCCGCCGCGCACGGCGGGGCTGGAGAAGAGCACGGCCATCCCGCAGTACCAGAGCCCGGATACACCGGCGGCGATGGCAACGATGGCGGCGTAGAACCAGTCCGGCGCATGGGCCGGAACCATCACCGCGAAAATGCTGCCGTAGAAGGCCAGGGCCTTGGGATTGGTCATGCTCACCAGATAGCCCTTGCGGGCAGCGGCGAAGGCACTGGACTCAAGTGCGTCGGAGGTGGTCGCCTGCGGCTTGCGGGCGCCGAAGATCATCTTCGCGCCAATCCAGATCAGATAAGCAGCACCCGCCAGCTTGATCCCGGCGTAGACCCATTCCACCTGCATCACGATCAGCCCCAGCCCCGCCACCGCCAGCAAGGCCCAGGTCGCGGAGGCGGCGGCCAGCCCGAGGCCGGTGGCCACGCCTGCGCGGCGGGAGCGCAGGGTTGCGGTGGAGGTGACGATGGCGAAATTGGGGCCCGGACTGACAACGCTCAGGACCAGTACGCCGGAAATGGCCAGCAATGCGCCGATGTAGTCCACGGCATCCTCTCGTCGTATCGATTGGGGGAAATGCTGGGGAGTATATCCGGGGCGCGCGCCGGCGGACGTCAGCCGGTGGTCGTACTTCAGTAGATCAAAGCGGGCATGTGCAAGGACTGCGTCCCTCTCCCCGAGGGGAAAGGGGGCAGCCAGTCGAAGGAAAATGCCAGGACCATCAAGGCATTGGCGTAGGTTCGGCCGGTGCCGGCGGCGGGTTGTCCATCGGCGGTACAGCTTCCATCTCGTCAGGCACAACGTTATTCGCCCGCGGGATGCCAGCGGCAAACCAGGCAAGGTTGCCGGCATTACGAATCAGCAGGACGGGGCTGTCGCAAGGTGTTGGTGGGGTCGGCGTGAGGACGTCGTTGATCGTGAAGTCCCCATCCGTGGCCAGCGGTACACCGGCCAGGTTGGTGCTGCTTTCCGTGAACGGCGCTACCGCGCCACAGAACAGGGTCGCGAATACGCTCTGGCCAGTAGCCCGGCCTACGTTGTCGCCCCCACCCAATACCAGGCCTTTCCCCCTGACCGTGATCTGGCCATCGGCGAACACCTTGGCAACAAGATCGTCGATCACCCAGATTTGTCCGGGCGGCTGCACGCCGCGCACCAGGTTGCGGTTGACCACAGTGGCAATGTTCTCGGTCCCCTGGCCACTGGAGACCGGAATGACGCCTATTCCTCCATTGAAGCTCACCAGAATCGCCATTGTGGCAGCGAGGGCCGTGGACGCCAGAACGGCGGATATCAGCAGGGGAATGGTTAACGTTAACGCGATTTTTCCTTTCATTTCTCAACCTCCACACTGGCTCCCATCGAACAGATCGACGAGTAGCCGCAGAACGGAGAGCAGGCAGGACGGACCGAAATCCCTTGTCGCAAGGGTTGGCTGGCCGGGCGACCCCGAGGGGCGTCCCAGGATGGATGACTCGGTGAACAGCCGCTGGCCGTGATCGGATGGCCGGGCTTGCCGCCGCTCTCCTCCGGTGGTGTCTGAGTCAGCGTCGGAAGACGCCGACCCCACCGTCCGTCAGAGCAGGCACAGGCGCTAACAGCACAAAGGCGGGGGTGCGAGGACTCTGCAAGTACTGCACGTGTCAGTATACCCCCCTGCATCCGCACGCCTGCCCCGTCTGTCCCTCAGGGGGCACAACGCCATACCCCTCGTCGGGAAAGCGCCCTGCCCCACCGCTCAGAGAGCGTCCAGGGGAATCTTCAGGTAGCGGATGCCGTTGGCCTCGGCCGGGGGCAACTGTCCCGCGCGCATGTTCACCTGCACTGCCGGCAGGATCAGCGCCGGCATGGACAGGGTGGCGTCCCGCGCGGTGCGCATGGCCACGAATGCCTCTTCATCGATGCCTTCATGGGCGTGGACGTTCCGCGCCCGCTGCTCGGCCACCGTGGTTTCGAAGCGATAGTCGTCACGGCCGGGGGCCTTGTAGTCGTGGCACATGAAGAGCCGGGTGTCGTCCGGCAGCTCGAACAGGCGCCGGGTGGAGCGGTACAGGGAACGGGCATCGCCGCCTGGGAAATCACAGCGGGCGGTGCCGTAGTCGGGCATGAACAGGGTGTCGCCGATGAAGGCGGCATCGCCCACCAGGTAGGTCATGCAGGCCGGGGTGTGACCCGGCGTGTGCAAGGCCCGCAGCTCAAGCGAGCCAATGGACAGGCGATCGTCATCCAGAAGGAGGCGGTCGAACTGACGGCCATCGGTGGCGAAGTCCTGGCCTGCATTGAACAGCTTGCCGAAGCGCTGCTGGACCTGGGTGATCTGCCCTCCGATGGCGAGCTGCCCACCCAGTTCGCGCTTGAGCCAGGCGGCGGCAGACAGGTGGTCGGCGTGAACATGGGTTTCCAGCAGCCAGTCGACCACCAGCCCCTGCGCCCGCACGTAGTCGGCGATACGCGCAGCCCCGACAAAGGACGTGCGGCCACTGGCGGCGCAATAATCCAGGACCGGGTCGATGATGGCGCAGCGGTCACTGGCCGGATCGCTGACGACGTAGCTGTAGGAACAAGTGGCCGGGTCGAAGAAAGCTTCAACACGGGGGGTCATGGGGCGCTCTCCTGTCCACGTTTTCCCAAGCTTAGTTGCCGCCGCTCCGGGGCCGGCCCAAGACAGACTCCGGCGATCCCCCAACCCACGCCGAACAGCAGACTGCCACCCCTCAGGCCAGGGCGACGGAGCTGGCCATGAACTCGTTGGCGGGCACCGGTTTGCCGAACAGGAAGCCCTGCAGCAAATCGCAACCCAGACCGGTCAGGAAGGCCTGCTGGGATTCGGTTTCCACCCCTTCGGCGACGATGCGCAGGTCCAGTGCCTGGCCCAGGGCAACAATGGCGGAGATGATCGCCGCATCATCGCTGTCGTGCTCCAGGTCGCGAACGAAACCACGGTCGATCTTCAACTCGTTAGCCGGCAGGCGCTTGAGGTACAGCAGGCTCGAATAGCCGGTACCGAAGTCGTCGATGGACAGGTCCACGCCCATCTCGGCCAGTTGGCGGAGGATCGCCAGGCTGGTGTCGGCGTCCCTCATGGCGACGGTTTCCGTGATCTCCAGCGTCAGGCAGTTAGCCGGCAGGCCGTGGCGTTCCAGCGACAGGGCCACGCTGTCGATCAGCCCGGCATGGCAGAACTGCAAGGCCGAGAGGTTCACCGCTACCCGCCAGTCACGGTGGCCATCGGCGTACCACTGGCTCATTTGCCGGCAGGCCTCGTTCAGCACCCAGTTGCCGATGGGGATGATCAGGCCGGTCTTCTCCGCCAGCTCGATGAACTCTTCAGGCATCAACAAGCCCCGGCGCGGATGCGCCCAGCGCAGCAACGCCTCGGCCCCGATCACCTTCTGGTTGTCGCCGGCGGCGAATTTGGGCTGGTAGTGCAATACCAGCTCATTGGCGTCCAGGGCGTGGCGCAGGTCGTGAATCAACTGCAGCTGGTTGCGGGCATTGGTGTTCATCGACTGCTCGAAGAAGCTGTAGCCGTTCTTGCCCGCGCCCTTGGCGTGGTACATGGCGGCGTCCGCGTTCATCAGCAGCTCTTCGCGGGTCGTGCCGTCGCCGGGATAAAGGGCGATGCCGACACTGGTGGACACCCGCAGCTCCTGGTCGCCCACCTCGAAGGGCGTGCTGACCAGGGCCACCAGGTCACTGGCCAGGGTCACCGCGTCGTTCGGTTCGCCAAGGCCGGCGAGCAGCACGAATTCGTCGCCGCCGATGCGCGCCAGGGTGTCGTCGGCGCGCAGGTTGTCACGCAGGCGCTGGGCCACTTCGCGCAGCAGCAGGTCGCCAACGTGATGGCCGAAGGCGTCGTTGACCGGCTTGAAGCCATCCAGGTCCATGAACAGCACACCGAAGCAGCCGCCCGTGCGCCTGACCGTGTGAATGGCCTGGTCGATGCGGTCTTCCAGCAAGGTGCGGTTGGGCAGCCTGGTGAGGTTGTCGTGCAGCGCCAGGTGCGTCAGCTCCTGGTTGGCCCGCTCCAGGGACGTGGCGAGCTGGGCAGTGCGCGTTTCCAGTCGGGCGTCCAGGATCGAAGTCAGCAGGGCAATGGCCAGCACCGCCAAGGTGACCGCTATCACCAGGCTGGCCAGCCAGCGACTGTCGAGCCCTTCGATGGCCGCGCCACAGACACTGCCCAGAGGGAAGTTGGCCGCCGCCATGCCGGTGTAGTGCATACCGACGATCGCTCCCCCCATCACCAGGGCAGCGCCGGCGCGCGAGAGACGCACATAAGGGGTGTCTCGCCGCAGACGGAAGGCGATCCACAGGGCCGCGCCAGACGCGACCACCGCAATACCCAGCGAGAGATAGAACAGGTCCGGGTCATAGTCGATGCCCGGCGTCATGCGCATGGCATACATGCCCAGGTAATGCATGGAGCTGATGCCGGCCCCCATGGTCACCGCGCCGCAGAGCAACTGCCAGAGCGGTTGTTCCGGCTGGCTCACCAGCCAGAGGGCGAACCCCGAGACGAGGATGGCGATCAACAGCGACAGCAGGGTCAATGGCAGGTCGTAGCCCAGGGGAATGGGCAGGCTGAAGGCGAGCATGCCAATGAAATGCATCGACCAGATGCCAATGCCCATGGCGACAGCCCCGCCGCCAATCCACATCAGCGCGCCACGTCCTTGGCTGCTGGCCACCCTCCCGGCCAGATCCAGCGCCGTGTAGGACGCGAGGATGGCGACCAGCAGGGAAATAAGAACAAGGGAATAGTCGAAGCTGCCCGTGAGCATGAAGAACCTATCAAGCGGAGATTCCGCCCTGGATGAGGGCGAATAAATGGGTCGCATTCTAAACAAAGTCTGATCGACCGGTTAGACCGTATGGCAGATTGCCTTTATTCGCTCTCCTTCGTGACATGACTCCAGTACCTGGCGGACCGTAGGGTGCGCATGGCACACCCTACGGTGGAGCGAGTGCAGGCCTCACTCCCGCGGCGGCTCAAGCCCGCGCAGGGGAATGGGCGCCGACATGACGATGGACGTGCGGGTCTCGCCGAAGTGGTTGATGCTGCCGACGAAGCGCTCCAGGTGACGGATATCCCGGGTGGCCACCCGCAGGATGAAGGAGTCCTGCCCCGTGACGTGCAAGCACTCCAGCACTTCCGGCAGCTTCTGCAACTGCGCAATCAGCCGGGCTTTCTGCGGTTGCGGCGTGGTCATCCCGATCAGCGCCATGACCTGGTAGCCGGCCTTCTCCGGCGAGACCGTCGCGCGGTAGGCCTCGATCACGCCGGACTCCTCCAGGCGCTTGAGGCGTTCGGACGTGGCCGGCAGGGACAGGGCAACACGTGCCGCCAGGTCAGTCAGGGAAATGCGTCCCTCGCTCTGCACCACTTGCAGGATTTTCCAGGACTTCGCATCCAGCTCCATGATTCTCAGGCCTCCCCGGTGAATTTCGTGAATATTTCAGGCAACCACCCAAAACTACCGTAATCCCTGCATTCATGCCCGTCGCAGTGCAGCGCAGACTATTGCCCAGGTCCACTGCCACCGGAGCCTCCGAATGGATGCCCTGCTGTTTCTGAAATCCGTCCTGATCGGCCTGTCCATCGCCGCCCCGGTGGGGCCCATCGGCCTGCTGTGCATCCAGCGCACGCTGGGGCACGGCGCACGCATCGGCTTTATCAGCGGCCTGGGCGCGGCGGCGGCGGATGCCACCTACGGCGCCGTGGGCGCCTTCGGCATCGGTGCCATCACCCGCGCCTTCGTCGCCCTGGCCACGCCCCTGGCCCTGGCCGGCGCCCTCTTCCTGGCCTGGATGGGCCTGAAAATGCTCCGCGCCACACCACCGGAGCGCGCCGCTCACGCCAGTGATCCGGTCCGGGCCCTGCCAGCCTTCGCCTCGGTGTACCTGCTGACCCTGAGCAACCCGCTCACCATCCTGTCGTTCATCGCCATCTTCGCCACCTTGTCCGGCGGCGAGGCCCTGTCCGCAGGGTCCGGCCTGGTGATGGTGCTGGGCGTATTCTGCGGCTCGGCCCTTTGGTGGCTGGCCCTGAGCCTGGGCGTGGCCGCCGTCCGCCACCGCCTTGAGCCGGGGACGATGATCTGGATCGACCGCTTCGCAGGCGTCTTCCTGCTGGGCTTCGCCGCCTGGCAGCTGGTGCGGGTAGCCGGTAGCTGACCGCGATTTCCGGGTTACCGACTCCGCTTGAAAGCGGGGCCCGAGCACAGATTTCGCCCCATTTCGATGCGCCCGAATGGGTAGCCCGGTGCCAGCCCCGTTACGCTCGGTAATCCCCCACTCCCGCACTACGCTCGATCAACCCGTCAAAATCGACACATATCGGCCTTAAAGCTTATATGGCGCGGCAATTGCTTACATATATGCGACCTGAGCAGATAGTTATCGGCTTGGGGCCGACAAAAGCCCTCCTCATCAAAGGTTGCCGCAATTGATCAAGCACACATTCCCCCGCCTCCTCGGCGCCGCCTTGTGTGGCGTGCTCGCCACCAGCGCCATGGCCGAAGAACGCACCCTGCGCGTGTACAACTGGTTCGACTACATCACCCCGCAGACGCTGGAGAACTTCAAGAAAGAGAACGGCGCCAAGCTGATCTACGACATCTTCGACACCAACGAAGCCCTGGAAGCCAAGCTGCTCACCGGCAACTCCGGCTACGACGTGGTGGTGCCGTCCAACGTCTTCCTCGCCAAGCAGATCCAGGCGGACGTGTTCCAGCCGCTGGACCGTAGCAAGCTGCCCAACTGGAACCACCTGGACCCGCAGCTGATGAAGCTGATCGAGGCCAACGACCCGGGCAACCGCTTCGCCGTGCCCTACATGTATGGAACCGTGCTGATCGGCTTCAACCCGGCCAAGGTCAAGGCGGCCCTGGGAGAGAACGCCCCGGTGGACAGCTGGGACCTGATCTTCAAGGAAGAGAACATCTCCAAGCTCAAGCAATGCGGCGTGGCCCTGCTGGATTCGCCGTCGGAGATCATGCCCATCGCCCTGCACTACCTCGGCCTGCCGCCCAACAGCAACCAGCCCAAGGACTATGAAAAGGCCGGCGAACTGCTGCAGAAGATCCGCCCCAACGTCGCCTACTTCCACTCCTCCAAGTACATGGCCGATATCGCCAACGGCGACATCTGCGTGGCGGTCGGCTACTCCGGCAGCTTCTCCCAGGCGGCGAACCGCGCGAAGGAAGCCGGGAACGGCGTTGTGGTCGACATGCGCCTGCCCAAGGAAGGCGCGCCCGTGTGGTTCGACATGCTGGCCATCCCGAAAGGCGCGAAGAACGCCGAAGACGCCCACGCCTTCATCAACTACCTGCTGCAACCCCAGGTGATCGCCCCGGTCAGCGACTTCGTCGGCTACCCCAACCCGAACAAGGACGCCACCGCCCTGGTCAGCCCGGACATCCGCAACAACCCCAACCTCTACCCCACCGCCGAAGCCCAGGCCACGCTCTTCACCCTGAGCCCCCTGCAGCGCACCGCCGAGCGCGCCCGCACCCGCGCCTGGACGAAGCTGAAGTCGGGAACCTGATCGCCCTGCGCTGAACCGCTCTACCCATCCTGCTGGCCTCCCCTGCTGCCAACTCCGCCAGGCCAGCACCGCAGGATGGGTCGGGCGACGTTCCGCAAGCCTGCGAAACCCATCTACCGAGGCTGATGGGTTTCGCTCCGCTCTACCCATCCTACTTGCATCCCCTGCCGGGCCAGCCCGCAGCTGGCCAGCCAAATTACCCCCTCCTCCGTCAGACGCGGCACAAGCACGCGCGCGACTATGCTTTCTGGCGGGTCTCCGACCGCTGGCAGCCAGCCACAACTAATGGCACAGGCACACAAGGGGTTGGCACGGACAACAAGCTCCATGCCGCAGTCCGGCGGCAGACTAGGACTGCAGATTTCTGCCCGCACCCGCGATCCATTCCAATAATTCAGGGAGCCGCCCCTATGCGAATAACCAGGATCCTCGCCCAATCAACGCTGGCCCTGGGCGTCTCGCTCATCGGCCTCGGTCACGCCAGTGCCGAGCTGCCGGCCGATAAAGGCATCGGCCAGACCACCTTGCCCTTCCCGCCGGAACCGCACCGTGCCTATGTCGTCGACGTGGAGTTCGAGAACTTCGTCGCCGGCCGCGTGACCGTGGTCGATCCGGAGCAGAAGAAGGTGCTCGGCATGGTGCCCACCGGCTTCGCCGCGCCCTCTACCCTGAGCCGCGACGGCAAGACGCTGTTCACCGCCGACCTGTTCTACTCCCGTGGCACCCGCGGTACCCGCACCGACGTGCTGACCGCCTGGGACACCAGCACTCTGTCTCCCTCCTATGAAGTGCTGATCCCCACCAAGCGCGCCGAAACCCTGACCCAGCGCTACGCCCTGGGCACCAGCTCGGATGACCGCTTCGTCTACGTCTACAACTTCACCCCGTCCACCTCGGTAACCGTGGTCGACACCAAGGCCAAGGCCGTTACCGCCGAACTCGCCATCCCCGGATGCGTGCTCAACTACCCGGTCGGCAAGCGCGCCTTCGCCTCCCTCTGCGGCGACGGCAGCGTGCAACTGGTGACGCTGAACGACGAAGGCAAGGAAATCGCCCGTACCCACACCGCCTTCTTCGACCCCAACGCCGAGAAGCTGGTAGAGCGCGCCTACAACGTGGGTGACACCTACTACTTCGTC
Organism: Pseudomonas sp. LFM046; assembly: GCF_000949385.2. Taxonomy (NCBI): domain Bacteria; kingdom Pseudomonadati; phylum Pseudomonadota; class Gammaproteobacteria; order Pseudomonadales; family Pseudomonadaceae; genus Pseudomonas; species Pseudomonas sp. LFM046. Next base: position 3,529,594 of record NZ_JYKO02000001.1, read on the forward strand.
ACCACCACCGGCACCGTGCGCGGCGTGGACTTCTCCGGCAAGCAGCCGAAGGTCCTCGAAGCCTGGGAACTGGTGAGCGACGCCGCCGAGAAGAAGGCCGGCTGGGCCCCTGGCGGCTGGCAGCTGATCACCGTGGCGCCGAAGCTGAACCGTCTCTATGTGCTGATGCACGACGCCCACGAGCCGATGAAGTGGGAAGACCCGAGCCCCATCGTCTGGGTCTACGACCTCAAGACCCACAAGCGCATCGGCACCCTGGAAGCGCCGAACCCGATCTGGAGCCTGCACGCCACCAAGGATGACAAGCCCCTGCTGCTGGGCACCAACATCGCCGGCGGCCTGGAAGTCTTCGACCTGACCAGCGGCAAGCACACCGGGACCATGGAGCACGTTGCCAAGACGCCGATCCAGGTCCTCAGCCACTGACGAGGTGCAGCCATGCAACCTGATCCCATCTTCGTCATCGCCGCCGCCCTCGCGGTTGCGGTGATCCTGGCCAGCGCGGCGACCCACAAGCTGCGTGCGCCAGCGCGCTTCGCCAACCAGGTGGAGGACTACCAACTGCTGCCGCGTGGTCTGGTGCGTCCGGTATCGCGGGTACTGCCCTTAGTCGAAGTGGCCGTGGCCTTCGCCCTGCTCGTGCCCGCCAGCCGTCACGTTGCCGCCCTGGCTGCGGCCGCGCTGCTGGCCGGCTACGCGCTGGCCATCTCCATCAACCTGTGGCGCGGCCGCCGCGACATCGACTGCGGTTGCGCAGGGCCCGAACAGGCCCAGCCGATCCGCCCGGTGCTGCTGGCCCGCAACGCCGTACTCGTGAGCCTGGCGCTGGTCGCCAGCCTCGCCCCCCACAGCCGCGACCTGGGCGTGTTCGACAGCTTCGTCGTGATCGCCTCCGCTGCCGTGGCCCTGCTCATTTATGCCGCCGCTGATGGCCTGATGGCCAACAGCCCCCGTCTGCTCAAACTTATTGGAAGGTGAAATATGGAAGCTCTGATCGTTTCCAACGTCCTGCTCTGGTGCCTCTTGATTGCCCTGGCCTTCGCCGTCATGGGCCTCGTTCGCCAGATCGGCGTACTCCACGGCCGTCTGGCCCCGGCCGGCGCGCTGATGGTCGACAAAGGCGTATCCGTCAACGAACCCGCTCCGAAAGTCACCGCTGCCGACCGTAACGGCCGCCCGGTCAACTTTGGCTATGCCGGCGAGAAAGCCCAGCTGCTGTTCTTCCTCTCGCCCACCTGCCCGATCTGCAAATCCCTGCTGCCGGCCATCAAGTCCATCGCCAAGGATCAGGCCGATCGCCTGGAAGTGGTCTACGTCAGCGACGGCGACATGGACGCCCAGCAGGCACTGATCGCCGAGCACAAGCTGGAAGACGCCACCTACGTGGTTGGCCCGGAAGTGGGCATGACCTACCAGATCGGCAAGCTCCCCTACGCCGCGCTGATCGACAAGGCCGGTGTGCTGCGCTCCAAGGGCCTGGTGAACTCCCGCGAGCACCTGGACAGCCTGTTCGAGGCCGAGCACCTGGGCAGCGCCACCCTGCAGCAGTACCTGCACAACCACTCGCACGCCCACGGCGCACATAACCACTAAGGAAGGGAGCACCCGATGAAACTGCTAGACCGCCTGTTCGAACGCTCCACGCGCCATGTGGCCGACACCACGTCGCGGCGTAAACTCCTGGCCCGCCTGGGCTCGCTGATGGTCGCCGGTGCCGCCCTGCCGGTGCTGCTGCCCATCGACCGCACCAGCAAGGCCCTGGCCGCCGAAGCCCCCAAGGCCGGCGATCCGGGTGATCCCAACAGCTGCGACTACTGGCGCTACTGCTCCATCGACGGCTTCCTGTGCAGCTGCTGCGGCGGCTCGGTCACCTCCTGCCCGCCGGGCACCGAGGCGTCCCAGGTGACCTGGATCGGCACCTGCCGCAACCCGGCTGACGGCAAGGACTACATCATTTCCTACAACGACTGCTGCGGTAAGCACAGCTGCGCCCAGTGCGCCTGCACCCGCAACGACAGTGAGGAACCCGCTTACCGTCCGTTCAACAACAACGACGTGAACTGGTGCCTGGCGGCCAAGTCGCACATCTACCACTGCACCGTCTCCATCATCCGCGGCGTCGCGGTCTGACCCGCCGGAGGGCTGCCATGCGTTACCTGTTGATTGCCGGACTGATGTGCGCCATGGCAGCCCCCACCGCCATGGCCCGCGCCATCCCGGACCCGAACCAGAAACACGCGCCGGGCAACGAAGCGCTGCAAAAGCCGATTGCCCAAGCCGGCTACAGCACCCCGGTGAACTACCAGCTGCAATGCGCCGGCTGCCACCTGGGCGACGGCACCGGCTCCAGGGCCAACGACACGCCGAAGATGAAGGACTTCGTCGGCAACTTCCTCAAGGTAGAAGGCGGCCGTGAGTTCCTCGTGCGCGTGCCGGGCATGTCCCAGTCGGCGCTGAACAACGCCCAACTGGCCGAGCTGATCAACTGGCTGATGCGCAAGGACGGCATCGCCGGCAAGAGCGTGCCGGACGACTACAAGCCCTACACCGAGGAAGAAGTGGCGAGAATCCGCGGCGTCGCCCTGCTCAACCTGCCCGAGACCCGCGCAGGCCTGATCAAGCAGATGCGCGACAAAGGCATCGAGATCGACGACGGGATCAGCGACGCCAACTGACGATTTAGCTGGACGGCTTATGACCCGCCTTTATGGCGGGTCTTTTTTGCCTGCAGGAAAGCTGCGTGACGGCTGTGTAGGCTGTGACAGACGCAGGATGGGTGGAGCTTGCGATACCCATCACCCCTACCCCGCATGGGTTTCGTGCCTCAACCCATCCTACCTACTGCGAAGAAGGCCGGAGGGATACGTAGGATGTGGTAGAGCGAAGCGAAACCCATCAATCGGGGGTCCGCATGGGATTCGTACCTCTGCGGAGCGCAGCCCCCCACCCTACGAATCCCTGCAGCGCAATGGCTACTTACTTGAACAGCGCGGCGTTCTCGGCCAGGACGGCGTCGGCGCACTGCGCGTCCAGGTGACCGCCCGGGGCGCCGGCTACGCCGATCGCGCCGATGACGGCATCGCCGGCCTTGACCGGAACACCGCCGCCCAGCAGCAGGAAGCCCGGAATGTCGGCCAGGTTGGCGGCGCCCGGGTTCTTCTGGGCGTTTTCCATGATGGTCAGGGTCGGCGTCTTGGCGGAAGCGGCGGTGAACGCCTTGGCACGGCTGGCTTCAATGGTGTGCGGGCCGGCGTTGTCGGCACGGGCGAAGGCTTTCAGCAGGCCCGCGCGGTCCACGACCGACGCGCTCACGTTGTAGCCCTTGGCCTGGCAGGCGGCGACAGTGGCAGCGGCCAGTTTCTGGGCGTCGGCGGTCGAGATATTGCTTTCCTTCAGTACGTCAGCAGTGGCGGCACCGGCGAAAGTCAGGCCGCAGAGCAGTGCTGCAAGGGAGAAACGGGGCATGGTTACGTCCTTTTCGTGGATCGATTTCAGGAGTAGCCAGTGTGGCCAGAGGGCGCTTGCCTCGGTATTCGCCCGAATACGCGCCGGCCTCCGTAGTGCTACGGAGACGGCGAATCCAGCAGGGTCGCGTACTGGCGGATGAGCTGCGCCAGCGAGTCGGCTTCGAGCTTGGCGAAGACGTTGGCGCGATAGGTTTCCACGGTGCGCGGCGACAGATCGAATTCGCGCGCGATTTCCTTGTTGCTCATGCCCTGGACGATGCGCGCCAGCACATCACGCTCGCGCCCGGACAGGCGCGCCAGCCGTTCGACGGCGGCCTGGGTCACCGCCTGGCGCTCGCGACTGGCGACATGGCTGCGCACGGCGGCCTGCACCGCATCCAAGAAGACGTCGTCGTCCACCGGCTTCTGCAGGAACTCCATGGCACCGCCCTTGAAAGCACGGCGGCACAAATCGACGTTGGCGTGGCCGGTCAGCATGACCACCGGCAGATCAGAACCCTCCGCCAGCCTTGCCAGCACATCCAGCCCACCAATCCCCGGCATGCGGATATCCAGCACCACACAACCGATGGCCTGTGGTGACAGCGACGCGAGAAAGGCCTGGGGATCGCCATGGCCCTCACTGCGCAGCCCGACGCTGCGCAACAGCAGCGCCAGCCCGTCGCGCACGGCATCGTCGTCGTCGACCAGATACACCAACGGGGAATGTGCAGGGAGGCTCATGCAGGGGCTCCGGCCAGGGGCAGGCGCAATGTGAAGCAGGCGCCCACGGGATCAAGGTTGCGCACGGCGATGCGGCCGTCCATGGCACCGGCCAGCGTTTCGCACAGTGCCAGGCCCAGCCCCATGCCTTGTGGTCGCGTGCTGTAGAACGGCTCGAACAGTCGCGGCAATGCCTCATCGGCGATGCCTGGGCCGTTGTCGCTGACGCTGAACGCATAGTCGGTGCCCTCCACACCGCCGCTCAGGACGATGTTCCGGCTGCCAGGCGTGTCGGCCAGCGCGTCTGCGGCGTTCTGGACCAGGTTGTGCAGGATCTGTTCCAGCGCCACCCGGTCACCCAGCAGGCGGACTCCCGGACTGGAGTTGTGCCACATCAAGCGGATGCCCCGACGTGCCAGCTCGTCTTCACGCAGGAACAGCAGCGAAGCCGCCAGGGCATCGGGGTCTACTGCGGTGCGTGGCGAGGGCGAGCTGGGCTTCACCAGCTCGCGCATGCGGCTGATGATGTCGGCCGCGCGGCGAGCCTGGCCCGCACTGGCGAGCAGGGCCTGACGCACCGCTGGGCGTTCTTCCTCGTCATCCAGCAGGCGTTCGGCGGCACGTACCTGCGCGAGGATGGCGGTGAGCGGCTGGTTCAGCTCATGGGCAATGCCGGCGGCCATTTCCCCCAGGGTGCTCAACCGCGCCATCGCCGCCAGGCGGACCGCCTCCTGCTGCCGCCTCGCGTCAGCGCGCGACCGTTGCCAGGCAGCGGTACCCGCCGCCAGCAGGCAGCTGGCGGCCGCCCAGGCCAGCCACTCCACCCAGGGCCAGTCCGTGGCCGTCAGCGTGCGCCAGCTGTGCAGGGGAAAGGGTTGGCTGACCGCGCCCAGCGGTTTGTGCAGGTCGATTTTCCAGCCCGGTGGGCCGTCGGTGGACTGGCGCGCCAGCAACATGAGCGGGCCCTTCCCCAGGTCCAGCGTCAGCATTGCGAGTGAGGGTGGGAAGTCGGCGGCGGGTATGAGTAGTCGCGCGTCCAGCAACAAGCTCCAGCTTGACGGGGCCACCAGCCAATAGCGGGCCTCGTCCAACGGCAGCGTGACGGGCCGTCCCACTTGGCGGGCTTGCTCGACTGCCGCTACGAGGCCCGGCGGGGAGGCCGTGCTGCCTGCCCAGGCCCCGTCGCGCAGGAAGCCCAGCCCCAGCAGTTGCGGCATGGACGGTTGCAGGCTGGGAAGCAGGCGTTGGGGAATGGGCGGATGCGACAGCGCCGCCAGCGTGGCCAGCACCGCTTCGTGCTGCACAGTCTTCTGGCTGAGCATGCGCTGCGCGATGCTGGTGTCCTGGAAAAAGCGCTCGTACCGGTCGGCGTAGTCCTGCCAGCCGATCCAGGCAGCAACGGGACTAAACAGGACCAGCCAGAGCAGGAACGTGCGGGGAATCGTCAGGGGCTTCACGGCCGACATCATGCCTTGCGGCCTCGGGCGCTGGCCATCCGTACACCTACGGAGCCAGGCGGGCTGCAGCCGGTAGGAGGCGCTGGTCTACCCTCTTCTTTCAAGAACCTGGTTTCACCGAACACCTTTGGAGGCCTCGCGCATGACTGATCGCTACTCCTGGACCCATGAAATCGCCGAAGACCGGGCCGCCGCCGGAGCCGCCTTGATCCCGGTCGAGCTGCGGGAAATGATCGATGGCCTGGATACCGGCGCGATAAAGCCGTTCTACGCCGCCGTGGCCAATCTTGCCTACTCGGCGGCTGATCAGTGTGAAGAGTACGACGGTTACTGCATTGGCCTGATCGACGCCGCCTACCAGCGAGGAGAGTTGGGAATCGTGGAGCGGGACGCGCTGCGGGACTTCATCATTTCCTTGTGCGCGAGGGTGCGCGAAGGCAAGCGGCCTGCGTGAGCCGCGGCGAAGTGATTTGAACCCGGACGCTCCCATGCGGGAGTGTCTGCAGGAGCGAGCGCTCGGGGCCCCCTCGCTCCTACCCGGTTTCAGCCCATCATCTTGCGCACAACCGTGCGGATTCCTGGCGCGCTTCTACTCGCCAATCAGGCGGGGGTTCGAACGCGTTTCAATGAATCGCTGGGCGTCGCGTCCGGCTCATCGTGCAACGAGATACGGAAGGTTTCCGGCAGTGCCAGTCCGCCGGCCAGGGCCAGCAGTGCAATCAGCACCAGGTAGAAGGCCGGCGCCAGGCTGCTGCCCGTCTGGCTGATCAACCATGTCGCGACCAGCGGCGCGGTGCCGCCGAAAATCGTGTACGCGACGTTATAGGTCATGGCCGAGGCGGTATAGCGCGTGCGGGTGGGGAAGACTTCGGACAGCAGCGCAGCGGTGACGACGCCGGACAGCACGGCGCCCACGGCCAGCAGGATGACCCCGAAGATCGCTGCCAGGAGGTCACCGGAGCTGGCCAGCCAATAGGCGGGGAAGACCGTCAGAATCACCCACAGACAGGCCACGCCAATGGTCCTGCGGCGGCCGAAGCGGTCCGAAAAGGCACCCGCCGCCGGGCAGGCACCCGCCGCGAACAGCAGGGCCACGGTCGAGACCATGAGCGACTGAGCCCGGCTCAGGTGCCCGACAACCTGCAGGTAGGTCGCGAAGTAGGTGGAGAACATGTAGAACGACAGCGCCGTCAGCGAGATGAAGGCGCCGAGCCGCAGGATCGTGCCCTTCTGTTGCCCCAGCGTTTCCCGCAATGGCGAATGGGCATGTTCCTGTTGCTCGGACATGGCCAGGCGGAATGCCGGCGTCTCCTCCATCCGCCAGCGCAGATAGAGTCCGACCACACCCAACGGCGCCGCCACCAGGAACGGCACTCGCCAGCCCCACTCGCTCATCGCTTCGGGTGAGAGGCTGGCATCCAACAGGTAGGCCGTGACCGCCGCGCAGGCGAACGCCGAAAAGGTCGATACGGGGAGGAAGCTGCCATACCAGGCCCGTCTGTGATTCGGCGCGTGCTCCATCAGGTAGGCGCAGGCCCCGGCGTACTCGCCGCCGGCAGAAAAGCCCTGGACACAGCGGGTGAGCGTCAGCAGGACCGGAGCCAGCAAGCCGATGCTGGCGTAAGTCGGTAGCAGGCCGATCAGCGTGGTGGCTCCTGCCATCATCAGGACCGTCGCCGAAAGTACGCGTTTGCGACCCAAGCGGTCCCCGAGCGCGCCGAACACGATCCCGCCCAGGGGCCGCAGGGCAAAGGCAACGGCGAAGACCGCGAAGGTCTGCAGCAAGGCGGCGTTGGGATCATCACTTGAGAAAAACTGTTTGGCGATGATCGTGGCGAGAAATCCATAGACCGCAAAGTCGAACCATTCAACGAAGTTACCTACCGCTGCCGCAGCGGTTACCTTTCGAAGCGTGGCGGGAGATACCGTTATTGCTTTGCTCATTACCTTCCTCTCCTGAATTATTTTAATTAAATAGGATGGGCAGTGAATGGATGGCGCACAGAGTGTTCAGTGCAAGGCTGATATGGTTTGGTTTCTATGTTTCACGCGCTTTTAAATACCGCCGGCGGCAAGTAATTGCCCCAACCGGATAGTGGCGGCGTGTTGTAAAAATCAGCGTGGTGTCATCATAGGGACGCAGCGTAGAGCGGGCCAGGCTCTCCGATCACCTAGGTGATCGGACCTGCTCCCAGAACGTTTTCGGTCATGCGGTTCAGGAGGAAATCACTGATGTTCGAAGAGGGATTGCTCGACGCGGATCATCTTTTTCATCATTTGCCAGTGGCGGTGATCGTTGCCCGGAATCGCACAATAGTGAAGTGCAATGCACGCGCACTCGACATGTTTCGGGCGACCCGCGAACAACTGTCAGGCGAATCTTTTGCCGTGCTCTATCCCGAGCGGAAAGACTTTGAAAATGCGGCGCGGCATTTTGGCCCGTTATTATCCAAACATGCCGATTTTCATGATGATCGCCTCATGCGTCGCCTGGATGGCACGCACTTCTGGGTCACGGTCCGAGGCCATGGTTTCAACGAACACAATCCCTACGAGTTGGCGGCCTGGGTGTTCACTGACGTGGATGAGCACGAACAGCACATCCGCGCTCAGAAAGTGAGCCTTACCGCACGCGAGCGGGAGGTGGCCGCACTGTTGGTGGATGGGCTGACGAGCAAGGAAGCGGCGAAACGCCTGGGCATCAGCCCCAGGACCGTGGACATCCATCGGTGCAGCCTGCTCAAAAAATACGCGGTGAAGTCGACGGGAGACTTGATCAAACGGATCGTGGGCTGAGGGTTGAAGACTCGCTGGACGTCATCTCGACATTCGCGAGTGAACATCCACGTTCGAAGGGGGCGCCCCCGTAAGTTGGTGCCGAGCGCAGCGAGGCCCAACAACCTGCACATCGCTGGGCTTCGCAGGCTCAGCACCAGCCTACGAAATGCCCTTGGCGCAAGCTCGGATGGATAGAGCTTGGGCTGCTCAGGGGCGGTAGCCCTGGGACAGGAGCCAGCCCTGCACCATTCGCCTCTGCTGTTCGGGCAGGGCAGTCAGGGCCTGGTTCAGTTCGCCGCGCCGCAGGGCGGTGACGATGGGGGCGAGTTCGAGGCCTTGCAGGTGCCAGATGCCGAGAGGCTGGTCGGCCGTTACCACGACTTCCACTTCTTCAATCAGCTCGTCGTGAATGACCGGTGCCCGCTCCACCCGCACCTGGCTGAAATCGGCGGGAGCGTGCATGGGTTCGACATCGGGCCAGGTGCATCGGTCACGCCAGAAGGGCTGGTCGGGCCAGCGTTGTTCCAGCGCGTAGAAGTCGCGGCCGGTGCGGGCGAAGCGCAGGAAAAGGTGTTCGACCCGGCGCTGGTGGAATTGCCGGGCCAGTTCCGCGCGCTCGGGGCACTTGATCATCGTGTTGATCACCGCAGGCGCCTGAAGAGCCGAAGACAGGGACTGGAAGATGCCGTTGCCGGACAACGGGTCCACCGCCATGGCCGCATCCCCTACCCTCAGCCAATTCGCGCCGCTGGCCTCGTGGAAGAGGATGGCCGTACTGCTGCGGGCGTGCAGGCTGGCGGGTTGCAGCGCCGCCTCGCCAAACAGCTCGCGCACCAGGGCCGACTCGCCACGACGCTGGGCGCAGTATTCCGGCAACTGGTCCTTGGGGGATAGATCGCGGGCATCCAGGGTGATCTGCCAGTAGCAGCGGCCATCGTCCAGGCGCGCCATCCAGGCCCAGCCATCCGGCACGCTTTCCACTGCCGAGCCCGGATGGCCCGGTGCGTCCTGCCACTGGTTGAGCAGGCTCAGGGTTTCTGGCCCACGCAGGCGGCCACCGGCCAGGGGCGCCTGACGGCCACGGGCTTCAACGAGGAAATCACCCCGCAATGGTTCACCAGGCTCGACGTGGATCAGATGGCCGTCATCGGTGCTCTCCACCCGCAACACGCGGGCCTCCAGCACCTCGATGCCAGCGGCTTGCAGGTCTTCGCGGATCGCGGCGTCGAACCGCGTGCGGTCCAGCAAGCACTCCTGGTTGATGGACTGGCCGTCACCATTCCACAGCACCCGCCTGGGTGAGGGCGCAGCGGCGCACGCCAGGGCGCGGTTCAATCCTGCCTGACGCAAGCCATCCAGCACCCGCTGGGAAACGCCTTCCACCGCCGCGAAGCGCCGCCATTCGCTGACCACCCGCACGGCGTAGCCAAGCCGTTTCAGCCCCAGGGCCACCGCCGCACCGGCCGGGCCGGCGCCGAGTACGACGATCTCAGTCATGGCCACGGCGCTCCGGGCCGATAAAGGCGGCACCGTCGTGCAACCACTGGAGCACCGCGTCTCGGTTGCTGCCGGGGTTGGCCAGCACGTAGCCGGCGATGATGCCGGAAAGGGCCGCGCAGCCCACGCTGGAACCTGCCACGCCATTGGCGGCGGCGACGTGGGCGCCGAAGTCGGCCTGGGGGCTGTTCAGCCACGACCATTGCCCCGGCGCGCAACGGGCATCGCCGGTGACGCGGATGACGCCGGGGTAGGCCGCCGGATACACCGGCTCGCCCTGGGCCGGGCTGGAGGCGCAGAGCAGGACGCCAGCGGTCTGGGCCACCACGCAGGCTTCGCGCAGCACCGGACGGTCGTTGCGCAGGCCGAGGCTCATATTGACCAGGGCCACATCCTGTTCCACCAGCCAGTGCAGCGCGGCAGCAATCTGTAGCGGGCTGGTCTGCCAGCGGTCACCGAAGACCTGGGCGACGCAGAGGCGAACCGGACCGCTCTGGCGTGTCAGGGTGTCCAGCACCACGCTGCCGTGGCCGAGCGCATCGGGTTGGGTGTCGCCCTCCTTCAGTTCCCCGCCTTCCAGCCAGAAGCGCCGGGCCTGAGCGACGCGCCCGCCCTGCTCTGCCGAAAAGCCGCTGTCGATGATGCCGATGGCGACTTCAGTGGCCATGGCTCACCTGCTCGGGTTCCAGGCTGTGCAACTGACCGAGCTCCAGGCGGAAGGCAATATCGGCCTGGGCCAGTGTCGAAGGACGGTGGCTGATCAGAATGCGCGTGCGCCCGGCGAACAACTGGTCGATGGCGGCGATCACCTCACGCTCAGTGGCTTCGTCCACCGCCGAGGTGGCCTCGTCCAGCACCAGGATCAGCGGGTCCTGCAACAGCGCGCGGGCAATGGCGATGCGTTGCTTCTGGCCGCCGGAAAGCTGCTGACCACGCTCGCCCAGGGGGCTGTCCAGGCCGTGGGGCAGCGATTCGATCAGGCTGTCCAGGCGGGCCAGGCGCGCGACCTGCTCCAGGGCTTCGCGGCTGGCGTCGGGGGCGCTGTAGGCAAGGTTCTCGGCCAGGGTGCCGCGAAACAGCACGATGTCCTGGCTGACCACGGCGATGCGCCGGCGCAGGGCGAAGAGGTCCAGTTCCCGCAGGTCGGCGCCGTCCAGCAGCACGCGGCCCTGGTCCGGGTCGTAGAAGCGTTGCAGCAGGTCGATCAGGGTGGACTTGCCGACGCCCGAGGTGCCGCTGATGGCCACCTTCAAGCCGGCGGGAAGCAGCGCATCCACCCCGCGCAGCACCGCACCGGCGCGTTGTTCGTGGGCGAAATGCACGCTTTCAAGACGCAGCTCGCCTTTGCCCTCCGGCATGGGTTTTGGCGCTTCGGGCTGGCGTACCGGCACCGGTTCCTGTTGCAGCTCCATCACCCGGCCGAGGCTGACGGTCATCCGCTGTAACGCGACATAAAGGCCCAGCAGGCTCTGCACCGGCCCCACGGCCATGCCCAGGTAAGTGGAGAACGCGATCAGCGCGCCCAGTTGCCAGGTGCCCTGAATGACCCAATAGCCCCCGATCAGGAAGGCGCAGGCGCGGGACAGCGACGTGAGGGTGCCGGGCACGGCATGGGTGAAGAATTCGGTGACCTGTACCTTGAGCAGCTGACTCATGTAGCCCTGCCCCAGGGATTCCAGGCGTTGGGATTCGCGCCGCTGCTGGCCGGCGGCCTGGATGAACTTCATGGCCGGCAGGGTCTCGACGAGGAAGGACGACACATCCGCCGAACGCTCGCGCAGGCTGCGCACTTCACGCTCCACCTTGCGCCGCATCCAGCGCAGCCAGACAACTTCGATGGGAATCAGGAGCGCCAGCAGCAGGGACAACTGCCAGGAAAGCATCAGCATCAGCGCCACGGCGCCGAGCAGGCCGATCACGCTGGAGACCGCCGAGAACAGGGAATCCACGGCAAAGCGCTGGATCTCCGCGACATCGCCATCCAGCCGGGAAAGGAGGTCGCCGATGCGCTTGCGCCCGTAGAAGGCCGGCGAGAGTTGCTGGAGATGGCGATAGAGGTCATCGCGCAGGGCGAAGAGGATGCGCCCGGAGAGCCGCGTATGCAGGTAGCGGTTGATGCCGGAGAGCACGGTGCCAAGGATGCCGACGGCGATCATCGCCACCGCCACCTGCACCAGCTTGCCGAAGTCCCTGGCCAGCAGGCCGTCATCGATCAGGGTCTTGGTCAGCCAGGGCTGGGCCAGCACCAGCAGGGAGGCGGCAAGGGACAGGCCAAGCAGCACCACAATGGCGCGCAGCTGCGGGCGGACGAAGCCGTAGAGCCAGGCCAGGGAACGGCGCAGCAGGTCGGGGTCGCTGGTTTCCACCAGTTTGAGGAAGAGGCGGGTCATCGAGTAAAGGCCAGGGATTGCAGGTTCATTGTGGGGGCGAATTCATTCGCCAAGCAGACCGCAGGTCTGGCGATGGATATCTGGGGCAACTGCGTTGCCCTTGGCGAATGAATTCGCCCCTACAAGGACTATTCGCTCCTACAGGAAATGTCATCCCCGCAACTGCTTCAGCTTGCGATACAGCGTCGCGCGGCTGATGCCGAGGCCATCGGCGGCGGCGGAGACGTTGCCTTGGTGCCGGTCCAGGGCGGCGCGGATCAGCTCCAGTTCGTTCTCGCGGATGCTGCCCGGCTGGCGGCAGCTGCTGGTGAGTTCGTCGAGCAGGCTGTCGGTGAGATGGTCCAGCCCCAGCACGGTCTCGCCCTCCTCCCGCATGGCCAGGGCCGAGCGCAGCACCATTTCCAGCTGGCGGATGTTGCCCGGCCAGTCATAGCCGGACAGCAGCTCGCCGAGGTCTTTGTCCAGGCTGACGTCAGCGGCGCCGAACTTGTGCAGGACGCCGCTGATCATCCCGGACAGATCGTCACGCTCGCGCAGGGCCGGAAGGCGCAGGCTGACGCCGTTGACGCGGTAGTAGAGGTCCTCGCGGAAGTGCTTGTCCTGCACCAGGCGCTTGAGGTCGCGGTGGGTGGCGCAGATGACCGCCACGTCGATCTCCTGCTCCTCGCCTGCGCCGAGGGGCGCTACCCGGCGCTCCTGCAACACGCGCAGCAGGCGCGCCTGGAGGCTCAGGGGCATGTCGCCGATCTCGTCGAGGAACAGGGTCCCGCCGTGGGCCTGCATCAGCCGGCCCACCATGCCGCCCCGGCGCGAGCCGGTGAAGGCGCCTTCGCGGTAGCCGAAGAGTTCGGATTCGATCAGGCCTTCCGGGATGGCGGCGCAGTTCACCGCCACGAAGGGCTTGTCCGCACGCGGGCTGGATTGATGCAGCGCACGGGCCACCACCTCCTTGCCGGTGCCGGTTTCGCCCAGCAGCAGGACCGGGAGGTCGTTGGCCAGCCCCTGGCGGGCCATGCGCAGGGCACGGGCGAAGCGGCTGTCGCGGCCGGCCAGTTCCTCCAGCAATTGGGGCTTCTGTGCGGTGGGGGCCTTGGCGGCCGGCGCGGTAGCACCCAGCTTGGTGTGGCGGGGCACCTGCAGGGCGCGGAAGTAGAACTCGCCCTTGGCGGTCTGCACGCTGCTCACCCCGCCCTGCAGCAGGCGGGCAATGAACTGCGGCGAGCGCTCACCGAGCAGTTCGCTTGAACGCCGCCTCACCAGGGATTCGCGGCGTATCTGAAGGAGGTCGCAGGCGCGGTCGTTGGCAGCCAGCACTTCGCCGTCCAGGCTCAGGGCCAGCAGGCCATGCCAGGCGCTGCCGAGGTATTGCGGGCGGTGGTGGAAAGCCAGCACCAGGTGATCCGGGTAGCAGAGGCCGAACATGCGGCTCTCGATGTTGCCGGCGGCCAGCATCAGGGTGGCGAGGTTGTCCTGGGGCTGGGCCATGACGCCCTGGCGGGTCAGGTCGAGCACACCGACCACCCTGCCCTGGGGATCACGCAGGGGCACCGAGGTGCAGGAGAACGGGCTCAGGCGGTCGAGGTAATGCTCGCCGCAGTTGATCAGGGTCGGGCGGCCTTCGACGACGGCCGTGCCAATGGCGTTGGTGCCACGCAGGGACTCGCTCCAGCAGCTGCCTGGCCTGAGGTCGCGCAGGCCGAAGTCCTTGAGATATTCCGTCTGACCCTCGATGGCGAGGACATTGGCCTGGGCGTCGCCGAGGATGATCAACCCACCCTTGCCCTGCTGGCTGACCAGGTATTCCAGCTCCGGGGTGGCCGCGTCGATCAGCAGACGGTTGCTGTCCAGCAGCAGTTGCAGGTCATGGCCCTGCTCCAGCACGGCCTGCTCGTCTTCCAGGCAGTTGAGGCCGTGGCCGAGGCTGCGCCGCCACGAGGCATCGATCTCGTCGCGCAGCACGCCCTGGGGCAGCTCGCCTTCGCTGGCCAGTCTCAGACGGTATTGCCGCGACTCGTTCAGTGGATCGGCAGCTGTTTTTATTCGAATGTCTTGCGCCATCTCTCGCTCCAGCGTGCGCCCCGGCAAGGGCCGGCGGCCAAGCTACACGCCCTGAATGTCTACACCCCCGGCTCGCGTCCGTAAAGAGCGCGCCAACGGCCCCGCAGGCAGCAAGTATCGGACCATTCAAGGCAGTCCATTCTGCTGCGGCGTGCAGTTGACAGTCAGGTTGGCACAGGTTTACGTTAACGTAAAGGTAAACGCAGACACGAGCCCAACCATGTCCATCACCTACAGCATTTCCGACCTGGCCCGCGAACTGGATGTCACCACCCGCGCCATCCGCTTCTACGAGGAGCAAGGCATGCTCAGCCCCGAGCGCCGTGGGCAGGAGCGCATCTACAGCCCGAAGGACCTGGTGGCGCTGAAGCTGATCCTTCGCGGCAAGCGCATCGGCTTCTCCCTGGCCGAGTGCAAGGAACTGATCGACCTCTATGACCCTAGCAGCGGCAATCGCAAGCAGCTGGAAACCTTCATGACCAAGATCGCCGAACGCCGCGCGCAGCTTGAACAGCAGTTGCTGGACATCCAGCAGATGCAACTGGAACTGGATACGGCCGAAGAACGCTGCCTGGCGGCGATGGCCGAAACCGAACGCAAACAGGGCGTCAACGCCTGACTCCCCTTCCCTCCCCGACAATGACAAGCACAGGTGGAACCATGAGCTATCCCACTCTCAACTTCGGTCTCGGCGAGACCATCGACATGCTGCGTGATTCCGTCTATCAGTTCGCCCAAGCCGAACTGGCCCCGCGTGCCGCGCAGATCGACCGCGATAACGAGTTCCCCATGGACATGTGGCGCAAGTTCGGCGACATGGGCCTGCTGGGCATGACCGTGGAAGAGGAGTACGGCGGCACCAACATGGGCTACCTGGCTCACGTGGTGGCGATGGAAGAGATCAGCCGCGCGTCCGCCTCGGTCGGCCTGTCCTACGGCGCCCACTCCAACCTGTGCCTCAACCAGATCCGCAAGAACGGCACCCACGAGCAGAAGCTCAAGTACCTGCCCAAGCTGTGCTCCGGCGAACACGTTGGTGCCCTGGCCATGAGCGAGCCCAACGCAGGCTCCGACGTGGTGTCCATGAAGCTGCGCGCCGAAAAGAAAGGCGACCGCTACGTGCTCAACGGCAACAAGATGTGGATCACCAACGGCCCGGACGCCAACACCTACGTGATCTACGCCAAGACCGACGTCAACGCCGGCTCGCGCGGCATGACCGCCTTCATCGTCGAGCGCGACCTCAAGGGCTTCTCTCGCCACCAGAAGCTGGACAAGCTGGGCATGCGCGGTTCCAACACCTGCGAGCTGGTGTTCGAAGACGTCGAAGTGCCGGAGGAAAACATCCTCGGTGCCGAAGGCCGTGGCGTGGCCGTGCTGATGAGCGGCCTGGACTATGAACGTACCGTGCTCTCCGGCGGCCCGACCGGGATCATGAGCGCCTGCATGGACGTGGTGCTGCCCTACGTGCACGAGCGCCAGCAGTTCAAGCAATCGATCGGCGAATTCCAGTTGGTGCAGGGCAAGCTGGCCGACATGTACGCCGGCATGAACGCCTCCAAGTCCTACCTGTACAACGTGGCCAAGGCCTGCGACCGCGGCGAGGAATCGCGCAAGGACGCCGCCGCGGTGATCCTCTACACCGCCGAAATGGCCACCAAGATGGCCCTGGACACCATCCAGCTGCTCGGCGGCAACGGCTACACCAACGAGTACCCGGCCGGCCGCCTGCTGCGCGACGCCAAGCTCTACGAGATCGGCGCCGGCACCAGCGAAATCCGCCGCATGCTGATCGGCCGCGAGCTGTTCAACGAAACCAAGTGATCCGTAGGGTGCGCTGCGCGCACCAGTGACTGCTAAGCGGTGCGCCTGGCGCACCCTACAGGAATCGAAGATGGCCATCCTGCACACCCAGATCAACACCCGTTCTCCCGAGTTCGCCCGCAACAGCGCGGCGATGCTCGAACAGGTCAGCGCCCTGCACACACTGCTCGGCCGCATCCATGAAGGCGGCGGCGCCAAGGCCCAGGAGCGCCATACCTCGCGCGGCAAGCTGTTGCCCCGCGAGCGCATCAACCGCCTGCTCGACGCGGGCTCGCCCTTCCTCGAAATCGGCCAGTTGGCCGCCCATGAGGTCTACGGCGAAGACGTGCCCGCCGCTGGCGTGGTGGCCGGTATCGGCCGCGTGGAAGGTGTGGAATGCATGATCGTGGCCAACGATGCCACGGTGAAAGGCGGCTCCTACTACCCGCTGACCGTGAAGAAACACCTGCGCGCCCAGACCATTGCCCAGCAGAACCGCCTGCCCTGCATCTACCTGGTGGACTCCGGCGGCGCCAACCTGCCCCGCCAGGAAGACGTGTTCCCGGATCGCGAGCATTTCGGCCGCATCTTCTTCAACCAGGCCAACATGAGCGCCATGGGCATCCCGCAGATCGCCGTCGTGATGGGCTCCTGCACCGCCGGTGGCGCCTACGTGCCGGCCATGTCCGACGAGACCATCATGGTGCGCAACCAGGCCACCATCTTCCTCGCTGGTCCGCCGCTGGTGAAGGCCGCCACCGGTGAGGTGGTGACTGCCGAAGAGCTGGGCGGTGCCGATGTGCACTGCAAGACCTCGGGCGTGGCCGACCACTACGCCGAAAGCGACGAGCACGCCCTGGCGCTGGCCCGCCGCAGCATCGCCAACCTCAACTGGCGCAAGGCCGGCGAACTGAACCTGCGCGCCCCGCTCGCCCCACGCTTCGCCGCCGACGAGCTGTACGGCGTGATCCCGGCCGATGCCAAGCAGCCGTTCGACGTGCGCGAAGTCATTGCACGCCTGGTGGACGACTCCGAGTTCGACGAGTTCAAGGCCCTGTTCGGAACGACCCTGGTGTGCGGCTTCGCCCACCTGCACGGCTACCCCATCGCCATCCTGGCCAACAACGGCATCCTCTTCGCCGAAGCCGCGCAGAAAGGCGCGCACTTCATCGAACTGGCCTGCCAGCGCGGCATCCCGCTGCTGTTCCTGCAGAACATCACCGGCTTCATGGTCGGCAAGAAGTACGAGGAAGGCGGCATCGCCAAGCACGGCGCCAAGCTGGTGACGGCGGTGGCCTGCGCCAAGGTGCCGAAGTTCACCGTGATCATCGGCGGCAGCTTCGGCGCCGGTAACTACGGCATGTGCGGCCGCGCCTACGACCCGCGTTTCCTGTGGATGTGGCCCAACGCGCGCATCGGCGTGATGGGTGCCGAGCAGGCCGCCGGCGTGCTCACCCAGGTCAAGCGCGAACAGAGCGAACGCGCCGGCCACAGCCTGAGCGCCGAGGAAGAGGCGCGCATCAAGCAGCCGATCCTCGAGCAGTACGAGCGCCAGGCGCATGCGTACTACTCCAGTGCGCGGCTGTGGGACGACGGCGTGATCGACCCGGCGCAAACCCGCGACGTACTGGGCCTGGCGCTGTCCGCCAGCCTCAACGCCCCAATCGAGCGGACCACCTTCGGCGTGTTCCGGATGTAATAACAGCTCCCCTCTCCCTTCGGACAAATCGGCAGGACAGCCGATTTGGGCAGCTCGAAGAGCTGGCCGAAGGCCGAGCCACATGGATGTGGCGAGTCCAGAGGGGTCGGGGGTGAGGGAAGCCAGCCCTCACTGGGACCCCAGGCACTCGGTGCGCGCGGCGCACCCTACAGGATCGACCATGACCGACTTCACCACCCTGCAACTGGACATCGCCGCCAACGGCGTCGCCACCCTCTGGCTGAACCGCCCGGAGAAGAACAACGCCTTCAACGCCGGCATGATCCGCGAACTGATCCTCGCCCTGGACGCCGTCAAGGAACACGGCAAGGTGCGTTTCCTGATCCTGCGCGGCCGTGGCCGGCACTTTTCCGCTGGCGCGGACCTGGCCTGGATGCAGGAATCCGCCCAGCTCGACTACAACGCCAACCTCGACGATTCCCGCGAGCTGGCGGAGCTGATGTACAACCTCTACCAGCTCAAGGTGCCCACCCTGGCGGTCGTCCAGGGCGCAGCCTTCGGCGGCGCACTGGGCCTGATCAGCTGCTGTGACATGGCCATCGGCGCCGTGGATGCGCAGTTCTCCCTGTCCGAAGTGCGCATCGGCCTGCTTCCGGCCGTCATCAGCCCCTTCGTGGTCCAGGCCATCGGTGAACGCGCCGCACGCCGCTACGCCCTGACCGCCGAGCGCTTCAGCGGTGAACGCGCCCGCGAACTGGGCCTGCTCGCCGAGTGCTACCGGGCCGAGGAACTGGATCAGGCCGTGGAGAGCTGGACCGCCAACCTGCTGCAGAACAGCCCGCAGGCCATGAGCGCCACCAAGGACCTGCTGCGCGAAGTCGGCAGCGGCGTGCTCTCGCCCAACCTGCGCCGCTACACCGAAAACGCCATCGCCCGTATCCGCGTGAGCCCCGAAGGTCAGGAGGGCCTGCGCGCCTTCCTGGAAAAACGCAAACCGTCCTGGCAGGAGCAATAACAATGATCACCACCCTGCTGATCGCCAACCGCGGCGAAATCGCCTGCCGCGTGATGCGCACCGCCAAGGCGCTGGGCATCCGTACCGTGGCCGTGCACAGCGCCATCGACCGCAACGCCCGCCATGTGCGCGAAGCCGACATCGCCGTCGACCTCGGCGGCGCCAAACCAGCGGAAAGCTACCTGCTGGTGGACAAGCTGATCGCCGCCGCCAAGGCCAGCGGCGCCCAGGCCATCCACCCCGGCTACGGCTTCCTTTCGGAAAACGCCGGCTTCGCCCGCGCCATCGCCGACGCGGGACTGATCTTCCTCGGCCCGCCGGCCACCGCCATCGACGCCATGGGCAGCAAGTCCGCCGCCAAGGCACTGATGGAAGCGGCCGGCGTGCCCCTGGTGCCCGGCTACCACGGCGAGGCCCAGGACCTGGAAACCTTCCGCGACGCCGCCGAACGCATTGGCTACCCGGTGCTGTTGAAGGCCGCCGCCGGTGGTGGCGGCAAGGGCATGAAGGTGGTGGAGCGTGAAGCCGAACTGGCTGAGGCCCTGGCCTCTGCCCAGCGTGAAGCCCAGTCCGCCTTCGGCGACTCGCGGATGCTGGTGGAGAAGTACGTCCTCAAGCCGCGCCACGTGGAAATCCAGGTGTTCGCCGACAGCCACGGCAACTGTCTGTACCTCAACGAGCGCGACTGCTCCATTCAGCGCCGCCACCAGAAAGTGGTGGAAGAAGCGCCCGCCCCCGGCCTCTCGCCGGAGCTGCGCCGCGCCATGGGCGAGGCGGCCGTGCGCGCCGCCCAGGCCATCGGCTATGTGGGCGCCGGCACCGTGGAATTTCTGCTGGACGAGCGCGGCGACTTCTTCTTCATGGAGATGAACACCCGCCTGCAGGTGGAGCACCCGGTGACCGAAGCCATCACCGGCCTCGACCTGGTGGCTTGGCAGATCCGTGTCGCCCGTGGCGAAGCCCTGCCCATCACCCAGGAGCAGGTGCCGCTGATCGGCCACGCCATCGAAGTGCGCCTCTACGCCGAAGACCCGGACCAGGACTTCCTGCCCGCCAGCGGCCGTCTCGCCCTCTACCGCGAAGCCTCGGCAGGTCCCGGCCGCCGCGTGGACAGCGGTGTAGCCGAAGGCGACGAGGTTTCGCCCTTCTACGACCCGATGCTGGCCAAGCTGATCGCCTGGGGCGAGACCCGCGAGGAAGCCCGTCAGCGCCTGCTGGCCATGCTGGACGAGACCGCCGTGGGTGGCTTCAAGACCAACCTGGCGTTCCTGCGCCGCGTGCTGGCCCACCCGGCCTTTGCCGACGCCGAGCTGGACACCGGCTTCATCGCCCGCCACCAGGAGCAGCTGCTGCCGACCCCGGCCGCCCTGCCCCCGGCCTTCTGGCAGGTGGCCGGCGAAGCCATCCGCCAAAGCGAGGCCGAGCGCGTGCGCGGCGACGACCCGCACTCGCCCTGGAATCGCAATAGCGGCTGGCGTGCCGGCCTGCCCAGCGAGACCGATCTGCACCTGGTCTGCGGCGACGAACGCCAGGTGGTGCGCCTGCGCGGCGCCGCTGCCAGCCCCATTCGCCTGCTGGGCGAGCGCATCACCCTGGAGCAGGACGGCCTGCGTCGTCAGCACCTGGCGATCCGCCGGGGCGAGACCCTGTACCTCGAATGGGATGGTGAGCTGCGCAGTGTCGGCCGCGTCGACCCCATCGAGGAAGTGGAAGCCAGCCACGCCCACCACGGCGGGCTGACGGCGCCCATGAACGGCAGTATCGTGCGTGTCCTGGTGGAAGCCGGGCAGAAGGTGGAAGCCGGTACCGCCCTGGTGGTGCTGGAAGCCATGAAGATGGAACACAGCATCCGCGCGCCCAACGATGGCGTGGTCAAGGCGCTGTATTGCAGCGAAGGCGAACTGGTCAACGAAGGCACCGCGTTGGTGGAGTTGGAAGAAATCAGCGCTTGATTGGCTTTCGGTAGGATGGGTGGAGCCCCGCGATACCCATCGCGGATTGATGGGTATCGCTCCGCTCCACCCATCCTACGGTCTGAACGGCCACGGTTCCGCCCAACATCCCGAATCGAGAGATGACGCAATGACTATTCCCAGCAAGGTCCGCCTGGTCGAAGTCGGCCCCCGCGACGGCCTGCAGAACGAAAAGCAACCCATCAGCGTCGCCGACAAGGTGCGCCTGGTGGACGACCTCACCGCTGCCGGCCTCGGCTATGTCGAGGTCGGCAGCTTCGTCTCGCCCAAGTGGGTGCCGCAGATGGCCGGCTCCGCCGAAGTCTTCGCGCAGATCCAGCGCAAGGCGGGCGTCACTTACGCCGCCCTGGCGCCCAATCTCAAGGGCTTCGAAGCGGCCGTGGAAGCCGGCGTGAAGGAAGTGGCGGTCTTCGCCGCAGCGTCCGAATCCTTCTCCCAGAAGAACATCAACTGCTCCATCGCCGAGAGCCTGGAGCGCTTCGTGCCGGTGATGGACGCCGCCAAGGCCCACGGCATCAGCGTGCGCGGCTACGTGTCCTGCGTGCTGGGCTGCCCCTACGAGGGCGAGGTGCCGGCAACCCAGGTGGCCAGCGTCGCCGCCGAGCTCTATGCCATGGGCTGCTACGAAGTCTCTCTGGGCGACACCATCGGCACCGGCACCGCCGGCGCCACCCGCCACCTGATCAACGTGGTGGGCACCCGCGTGCCGCGCGACAAGCTGGCCGGGCACTTCCACGACACCTACGGCCAGGCCGTGGCCAACGTCTATGCCAGCCTGCTGGAAGGCATCGCCGTGTTCGACAGCTCGGTCGCCGGCCTGGGCGGCTGCCCCTACGCCAAGGGCGCCACCGGCAACGTCGCCACCGAGGACGTGCTTTACCTGCTCAATGGCCTGGGCATCAAGACCGGCATCGACATGGGCAGGCTGGTGGACGCCGGGCAGCGTATCTGTGCGGTGCTGGGCAAGGAGAATGGCTCGCGGGTGGCGCGAGCCATTCTGGCGAAGCGGGGCTGAGGTCCAGCGGTTTGCCGTAGGTTGGCGCTGAGCTTGCGAAGCCCAACATCGGGCTTGGCAACGTTGGGCTTCGTGACCTCAGCCCAACCTACGGACTGACGTCAAGGCATGACCGGCGGAATGTACGCCAGGGTCGTGCCCAGCCCCCACAGCAGCACCATCACCAGCGGGATGTGCACCAGCAGCTGGACGAAGGAGAAGCCGATCAGGTCGCGCGCCTTCAGGCCCAGCACGCCCAGCAGCGGCAGCATGTAGAAGGGGTTGATCAGGTTCGGCAGCGCCTCGGCGGCGTTGTAGATCTGCACCGACCAGCCCAGGTGGTATTGCAGGTCGTTGGCCACCTGCATCACGTAAGGCGCTTCGATGATCCACTTGCCACCACCGGACGGGATGAAGAAGCCCAGCACAGCGGAGTACACGCCCATCAGCAGCGCGTAGGTGTCGTGGTTGGCGATCTGCACGAAGAAGGTGGAGATGTGGTGCGCCAGGGTCTGGCCATCCACGCCCTTCACCGTGGTCATGATGGCGGCGATGGAGCCGTAGAGCGGGAACTGGATCAGCACGCCGGTGGTGGTAGGCACGGCGCGCGCCACGGCGTCGAGGAAGCTGCGCGGACGCCAGTGCAGCAGCGCGCCGGCCATGATGAACAGCAGGTTGTAGGTGTTGAGACCGGAAATGGCGGTGATCGCCGGCTTGCTGGCGAACTCCTGGGCCAGCCAACGGCCGGCCAGCACCACCAGCAGGATGATCAGCAGCGGACTGTGTTCCAGCCATTCGCCGGGACGGGTCGGCTTGACCTGCGGCGGCGCGGTGAAGCTCGGGTCGATGCCACAGGCTTTGGCATCACGGGCGCTGGCGGCACTGGGGGCGGTCATGTAAGCGATCACCAGGGACACCACCACCAACGCCAGCAGCATCACGCCGGATTGCCAGAGGAAGATGGTCTCGGTGAAGGGGATCACGCCGGTGATGGCGAGGATGGATGGCGGCAGGCTGGCCGGGTTGGCCTGCAGTTGGGCCGCCGACGAGGACAGGCCCAGTGCCCAGACGGCGCCGAGGCCCAGATAGGCGGCGGCGCCAGCGGCGCGGTAGTCCATCTTCAATTCTTCACGGCGGGCCAGGGCGCGCACCAGCAGGCCGCCGAACACCAGGGAGAGGCCCCAATTGAGCAGCGAGGCGACCATGGAGATGAATGCGACCCAGCAGACCGCCGAGCGGCCGTTCTTCGGCACGCGCGCCAGCAGGTCGATCAGTCGGGACGCCGGGCCGGAGCTGGCGACGACATAGCCACCGATGACCACGAAGGCCATCTGCATGGTGAAGGGGATCAGGCTCCAGAACCCGTCGCCAAAGGCTTTGGCGGCCTGGCTGGCCGGTGCACCCATGGCCAGGGTAGCGATCGTCACCAGCAGCACGGCGACTGCGGCGAAGACCCAGGAATCGGGGAACCAGCGTTCCGCCCAGTTGGAGCAACGCATGGCAAAGCGGGCTGAGCGGCTTTCGTGAAGTACTGTGGTCATCGGGTTACCTCGGGAGTTTTCTTCTTATCGGTAATCACCCAGCCGCAGCCGGGTACCGGGACAGTGTTCTTGTAACGGAACCGAGAGTCTTGTGCCCTCTTTCTGTCTGAAACGACGACGCCACGCCCGTAACCGGGCGTGGCGAAGTCCGAGTCCCGCGGCCTTTCGGCGTTGGGCGCGTGCGTGATGACCTTGCGTGGGTGGGTACGTTGCCCACCCTGTGCGGCGTGCCTCGCAGGGTTTAAATCGTGAAGGGATTTTCACCACCACGGAAGCGACTCCGCGTTTATGTTCGATTCCGCCTGGTGGACAGAAATGCGCTGTCCACCCTACAGGAGCGGGTCCTGCCGATCAGTCCGTCGATCAGCGCTCGATGGCAATCGCCACGCCCATGCCGCCGCCGATGCAGAGGGTCGCCAGACCTTTCTTGGCATCGCGCTTGATCATCTCGTGCAGCAGGGTCACCAGCACGCGGCAGCCCGAAGCGCCGATGGGGTGGCCGAGGGCGATGGCGCCACCGTTGACGTTGACCTTGGCCATGTCCCAGCCCAGTTCCTGGCCGACCGACAGGGCCTGTGCGGCGAAGGCTTCGTTGGCTTCGATCAGGTCCAGGTCGTCCAGGCTCCAGCCAGCCTTTTCCAGGCAACGACGGGTAGCGCTCACCGGGCCGATGCCCATGATCGACGGGTCAACGCCGGCATTGGCGTAGCCCTTGATGCGGGCCAGCACCGGCAGGCCCAGGGCCTCGGCCTTGGCGGCGCTCATCAGGACCACGGCGGCGGCGCCGTCGTTGATGGAGGAGGCGTTGCCGGCGGTCACGCTGCCGTCCTTCTTGAAGGCAGGCTTGAGCTTGGCCAGGGACTCGGCGGTGGTGCCGGCGCGCGGGCCTTCATCGGTATCGAAAGCGACGGGATCGCCCTTCTTCTGCGGGATCAGGATCGGGGTGATCTCGTCCTTGAAGCGACCGGCTTCGATGGCGGCGGAGGCCTTCTGCTGGGAAGCCGCGGCGAACGCGTCCTGGGCCTCACGGCTGATGCCGTACTTCTCGGCCAGGTTCTCGGCGGTCACGCCCATGTGATAGTCGTTGAAGGCGTCGGTCAGGCCGTCGTGGATCAGGGTGTCCAGCACTTTGGCGTGGCCCATGCGCATGCCGGTACGGGCGGCCGGCAGGAAGTAGGGAGCGAGGCTCATGCTTTCCTGGCCACCGGCGATGATCACCTCGGCGTCGCCGCAACGGATGGCCTGGATGCCCAGGTGCAGGGCCTTGAGGCCGGAGCCGCAGAGCTTGTTCAGGGTCATCGCCGGCACCTCGACGGGCAGGCCGGCGAGGATGGAGGCGCGACGTGCCGGGTTCTGGCCAGCACCAGTGGTGAGGACCTGACCCAGGATGACTTCATCCACCTGCTCGCCCTTGAGGCCGGTCTGCGCCAGCAGCTGGCGGATCACGGCGGCGCCCAGTTCGTGGGCGGGGATGTTCGACAGGGCACCCTGGAAGCTGCCGATGGCGGTACGGGTGGCGGCGACGATAACGACGTCTTGCATGTTCAGAACTCCTGATCCACGGCTTGCACCGTGTTTGGGCCGTAGGTTGGCGTTGAGCGAAGCGAAACCCAACAAACCGGGGCCGAAGGACAAATGATGGGTATCGCTCCGCTCCACCCATCCTACGATTGACGATGGACAGAGCTTCGCTCCACCCATCCTACGAACTGCAAATAACAAAAAAACCGCCCCGGAGGCGGGCCGTGCGTGGTGGCCCTCCTCCGGCGCGGCGAGGTACTCAGAACGTCATTTCGACGACGTCGTCCGGGATGATCAGGCGGCCGGCGGTCTTCTCGGCGATTTCGGCGATGCTCACGCCCGGCGCGGTTTCACGCAGGATGAAGGCGCCGTTCTCGATCTCCAGGTAGGCCAGGTCGGTCAGCACCTTGCGGATGCAGCCGGCGCCGGTCAGCGGCAGCTCGCAACGCTCCAGCAGCTTGGACTCGCCGTCCTTGGAGGCGTGGGTCATGGTGACGATGATGTTGTCGGCGCCGGCCACCAGGTCCATGGCGCCGCCCATGCCCTTGACCAGCTTGCCGGGGATCATCCAGGAGGCGATGTTGCCGTGGACGTCCACTTCAAAGGCGCCGAGCACGGTCAGGTCAACGTGGCCGCCGCGGATCATCGCGAAGGACTCGGCCGAAGAGAAGATCGACGCGCCCTTGACCGCGGTGACGGTCTGCTTGCCGGCGTTGATCATGTCGGCGTCCACTTCGTCTTCAGTGGGGAAGGCGCCCATACCCAGCAGGCCGTTCTCGGACTGCAGCATCACTTGCATGCCTTCGGGTACGTAGTTGGCCACCAGGGTCGGAATACCGATACCCAGGTTCACGTAGTAACCGTCTTTCAGTTCGCGGGCCACGCGCTGGGCCATCTGTTCGCGGGTCAGTGCCATGTCGGTTTCCTCGAATTCTTCTTGTCGTGATCAGGAGCGGACGGTGCGCTTCTCGATGCGCTTCTCGAAGGTCCCGCAAATGATGCGGTCCACGTAGATGCCCGGGGTGTGGATCTGGGCCGGGTCCAGTTCGCCCGGCTCGACGATTTCTTCCACCTCGACCACGGTGATGCGGCCGGCGGTGGCCACCATCGGGTTGAAGTTCTGCGCGGTGTGGCGGTAGATCACGTTGCCGAAGTGGTCGGCCTTCCAGCCTTTGACGATGGCGAAGTCGCCGGTGATGGAGGGCTCGAGGATGTGGGGGCGACCGTTGAACTCGCGCACTTCCTTGCCTTCGGCAACCGGGGTGCCATAGCCGGTGGCGGTGAAGAAGGCCGGAATGCCGGCGCCGCCAGCGCGGAGCTTCTCAGCCAGGGTGCCCTGGGGCGTCAGTTCCACTTCCAGCTCGCCGCTCAGCAGCTGCTTTTCGAACAGCGCGTTCTCGCCAACGTAGGAGGCGATCATCTTGCGGATCTGGCGGTCTTCCAGCAGCACGCCGAGGCCGAAGCCGTCGATGCCGCAGTTGTTGGAGACCACGGTGAGGCCCTTGACGCCACGGCGGCGAATTTCGGCGATGAGGTTCTCGGGGATACCGCAGATGCCGAAGCCGCCAGACAGGACGGTCATGTTGTCAGTCAGGCCGTCCAGGGCCTCTTCGTAAGAGCTCACGCGTTTGTCGAGTCCGCTCATGCTGTTGCGCCTCATGTTGTTATTGGGAGCGGCGGGATACCGCAATCAAGTGAGGCAGAGCTTCTACCGGGCAGACTGATTTGTTAAGTTTGTTTTTCCTAACGATTGATAACGAACGCAAATAAATGACCATCAAGCAGCTCCGCGCCTTCCTTGCCGTGGCCCAGAGCCTGAGCTTCGCCCAGGCCTGCGAGCGGCTGCACCTGTCCCAACCTGCCCTGAGCCTGGCCATCAAGAACCTGGAAGAGTCCCTCGGCGGCCAGTTGCTGGTACGCACCACCCGCAGCGTCGCCCTCACCCCCGAGGGCGAAACCCTGCTGCCCATCGCCCGACGCTTGCTGGCGGACTGGGACAACGCCGAGGAGCTGCTGCGCCAGCACTTCACCCTGCAACTGGGCAAGGTGTCCATCGCCGCCATGCCGTCCTTCGCCGGCAACCTGCTGCCGGCGGCGCTCAAGGCCTTCCGCGACCAGCACCCCAAGGTCAACGTGGCGGTCCACGACGTGATCAACGAGCAGGTGCTGGAAATGGTGCGCAATCGTCGGGTGGAGCTGGGCATCGCCTTCGAGCCGGATTCCCTCGACGGGCTGGACTTCACCCCCTTCTACACCGACCGTTTCGTTGCCGTGGTGCCGGCGGACTGCGCGCTGGCGGGCCGCGAGGAACTGACCTGGGCGCAACTGCTGGAGCAACCGTTCATCACCTTGCAGCGGCCCTCCACGGTGCGTCTGATGCTGGAAGAGATCGTCGCGGTGGAGCACGGCAAGCTGCCGGTAGCCTTTGAAAGCCACCAGTTGGCGACTATCGGCAGGATGGTCGCCCAGGGCCTTGGGGTCAGCGCCGTGCCCAGCCTCTGTGTCCGCCAGATGCAGGAGCTGGGCGCCCGTTGCGTGGCCCTCGGCTCGCCCCAACTGGAGCGACGCGTGGGCCTGTTCCGGCTGTCGGACCACAAGCTGTCCGCCGCCGCCCAGGCCATGAGCGACGTCCTGCTGCGCGTGCTCGACTGGAACCGTCTCGACCTGCCCCCGCCATGACGCGCGGCCTATGCTCTATAGCAAACGGCCGGCCCAAGAGACATGGGAAGGAGGACTCGCACATGGACCAGCCAATCTGGACGCCCAGCCCGTTGCGGATCGCCGCGACCCGCATGGATGCCTTCCGCCGCCAGGTCAACCAGCGTCACGGCCTGGACCTGGCCGACTACCCTGCCCTGCACGCCTGGAGCCTGGATCGCCGTGAAGCCTTCTGGCAGGCCGTGGTGGAGTTCTTCGATATCCGTTTCCACACCCCGCCCGGCGCCGTGCTGGAAGAAGGCGCCGCCATGCCCAGCGCCCACTGGTTCCCTGGAGCGACCCTGAATTTCGCCGAGCACCTGCTGCGCCGCCGCGACGACCATCCCGCCCTGGTGGCGGTAGGCGAAGACGGCAGCCGCGTGCAATTGAGCCATGCCGAGCTGGCCGCCCATGTGGCCGGCCTGCAGCAGAGTCTTAAGGCCGCCGGCGTGGGCGTCGGCGATCGGATCGCGGCCTTCATGCCCAACGTCTGGCAAACCGTGGTGGGCATGCTGGCGGCCACCAGCCTGGGGGCCACCTGGTCGTCCTGCTCGCCGGATTTCGGCACCCACGGCGTGATCGACCGCTTCGGGCAGATCGAGCCCAAGGTGCTGATCGCCTCCGCCGGCTACCTCTACGCCGGCAACCCGATCGACCTGACCGCCAAGCTCAATGAAATCCTCGAACGCATGCCCTGGCTGGAACAGCTTGTGGTGGTCCCCGGCACCCGACGCAACGCCGGCGTGACGGACTTCACCAGCCGCGCCCGCATCGCCCTGTGGGACGACTTCTACCAGGCCGTCGGCGAGCCCGTGTTCACCCCCGTGCCCTTCGATCAGCCGCTGTACGTCCTCTATTCGAGCGGCACCACGGGCGTGCCCAAGTGCATCGTCCATGGGGTGGGCGGCACCCTGCTCCAGCATGTGAAGGAGCACGGCCTGCACTGCGACCTGTCCGCGTCGGACACGCTGTTCTACTTCACCACCTGCGGCTGGATGATGTGGAACTGGCTGGTTTCCGGCCTGGCCCTGGGCGCCACCGTGGTGCTGTACGACGGTTCCCCCTTCCACCCCGGCCCCGAGCGCCTGATGGACCTGATCGATGCCGAAGGCATCAGCATCTTCGGCGCCAGCGCCAAGTACCTGGCCGCCCTGGAAAAGGCTGGCGCCAAGCCGCGCCAGAGCCACCGCCTGGAGCGCCTCAAGGCGGTGCTTTCCACCGGCTCGCCGCTGGCCCACGAGAGCTTCGAGTACGTGTACCGCGATATCAAGGACGACCTGTGCCTGTCGTCCATCTCCGGCGGCACCGACATCGTCTCCTGCTTCGCCCTGGGCAACCCGGTGCTGCCGGTATGGCGCGGCGAGTTGCAGTGCAAGGGCCTGGGCATGGATGTGCAGGTGTGGAACGACGACGGCAGGCGGGTGTTCGGCGAGAAAGGCGAACTGGTCTGCGCCCGGCACTTTCCCTCCATGCCGATCGGCTTCTGGAACGACCCGGACGGGGCAAAGTTCAAGGCCGCCTACTTCGACACCTTCCCCGGCGTCTGGGCCCACGGCGACTATGCCGAGGAAACCCCGCACGGCGGCCTGGTGATCCATGGCCGCTCCGACGCCGTGCTGAACCCCGGCGGCGTGCGGATCGGCACCGCGGAAATCTACCGCCAGGTGGAAAAGGTGGAACAGGTGCTGGAGTCCATCGCCATCAGCCAGGACTGGGAAGGCGATGTGCGAGTGGTGCTCTTTGTCCGCCTGCGGGACGGCGTGGTGCTGGACGACACACTACGGGATCGCATCCGCAAGGTGATTCGCACCAACACCTCGCCGCGCCATGTGCCGGCGAAGATCATCGCTGTTGCCGACATCCCCCGCACCTTGAGCGGCAAGATCGTGGAACTGGCCGTGCGCAATGTGGTGCATGGCAAGCCGGTGAAGAACACCGACGCCCTGGCCAATCCGCAGGCGCTGGAGTTGTTTCGGGACCTGGACGAGCTCAAGCGCTGAAGTCGGGCTTACAAATACGGCCTGATCACGCCCAGCGCCCGCTCCACGAACGACTCTTTCTCCCCCACCGGCGCCACGTAATGCAGCGCGGCGGCGCAAGCGTCTTCGCCAGCCAGCTTGGCGATCACCCAGGCCGCAAGATAAGGCGCGGACAGGCAGCCACCGGCAGTGGCCAGGTTGCCACTGGCAAAAAAGGGCTGGTCCAGCACCTGGACGCCGGCGTCGATCACCCAGGGCTTGGTGGTGAGGTCGGTACAGGCCGGCAGGCTGCCGAGCAGGCCGAGTTTGGCCATCAGCAACGCACCGGAGCATTGCGAGCCGATCAATTGGCGCTGCGGGTCAAGCTGCAGGCGGTCGAGGATGCTGCGGTCCTTGGCGATGTCACGGGTGAGGATGCCGCTGCCGAACAGCACCACGTCAGCCTCGTTGGCGAATTCCAGTGGCTGCTGGGCCTGGACCCGCACCCCGTTCATCGAGGTGACGTACTCCGCAGGTGCGGTGATTTCCGCCTGCCAGCCCTGCCCGCGCATGCGGTTGAGCAGGCCGGCGGCTACGAAGGAATCCAGCTCGTTGAAGCCTTCGAACGTCAGTACGGCGATTCGCATCAGGACCTCCCGGATTGGTTGGGTGCATGGAGCGAATCTATTCAGGCCGGGGCGCGGTCGCTATGTACAGACGGAATTAAATTTGGCCATACAGGTTGAACGGGGCGACGCGACCTGTAGGGGCGGACTCATTCGCCAACCGGACCGCAGGTTCGGCCTGCGAGGCCCATGGGGGCAGCTGCGCCGCCCTTGGCGAATGAATTCGCCCCCACAAGATGCCGCCTGCCCCTTACCTCGGCCCGGGCTCTTCTTCCTCGTCCTCGTCCAACTCTTCCAGCTTCAGCTCCATGCCGCCCCAGCTGGAGTCCTCGCTGCGGGTGGCTGCGGCAACCGGGCTGGCAGTGGCTTCCGCTGGCTGGTTAACCGGGTCTTCCCGGTACAGCTTGAGCTTCAGGCGCAAGTTGTTGGCCGAGTCGGCGTTCTTGATCGCCTCCTCCTCGGGAATGGCGCCCTCCACCACCAGGTCGAACAGCGCCTGGTCGAAGGTCTGCATGCCCAGGCCACGGGACTTCTCCATGATCTCCTTGATGGAGTGGAATTCGCCGCGCTTGATCAGGTCGCTGATGGTGGAGGTGCCCAGCAGCACTTCCACCGCGGCCCGGCGCTTGCCGTCCTGGGTCCGTACCAGGCGCTGGGAAACGAAGGCCTTGAGGTTGTTGCCCAGGTCGTTGAGCAGCTGCGGGCGGCGCTCTTCGGGGAAGAAGTTGATGATGCGGTCCAGCGCCTGGTTGGCGTTGTTGGCGTGCAGTGTAGAGATGGCCAGGTGGCCGGTGTCGGCGAAGGCCAGGGCGTGTTCCATGGTCTCGCGGTCGCGGATCTCGCCGATCAGGATCACGTCCGGGGCCTGGCGCAGGGTGTTTTTCAGGGCGGCGTGGAAGCTGCGGGTGTCCACCCCCACCTCGCGCTGGTTGATGATCGACTTCTTGTGCCGGTGCACGTATTCCACCGGGTCTTCGATGGTGATGATGTGGCCGCCGCTATTGCGGTTGCGGTAATCGATCAGCGCCGCCAGGGAGGTGGATTTGCCGGAGCCGGTGCCGCCGACGAAGAGCACCAGGCCGCGCTTCTCCATCACCATTTTCAGCAGCACTTCGGGCAGCTTGAGGTCCTCGAAGCGCGGGATGTCCAGCTTGATGTTCCGCGCCACGATGGAGACTTCGTTGCGCTGGCGGAAGATGTTGATCCGGAAGCGGCCGATATTGGGCAGCGAGATGGCCAGGTTCATCTCCAGTTCGCGGTCGAATTCGGCGCGCTGCTCGGCGTCCATGATCGACTCGGCGACCCTCGCCACATCCCCGGCCTTGAGCGGTTCGTTGCTCAGCGGCCGCAACAGCCCGTTGAACTTGGCACAGGGCGGCGCGCCGGTGGACAGATAGAGGTCGGAGCCATCCTGGGTGGCCAGGATTTTCAGCATTGCGGAGAGGTCCATGGAACGTGCGCATCCCTTGTGAGGTGAAGGCATCCGCTTGGCGGATCACCGGTGCCCAACTGTATGGCGGCGACCCATGCTGGCACAATGAACCGCTCCACAGTCCAAGAGGAATTCCCATGGCCAAGGCCCTTGCCCGCCATATCCTGGTCAAGACCGAGGCGGAAGCCGAACAGCTGAAAAAGCGCCTGGAAAAGGGCGAAGACTTCGCCGTCCTGGCGAAGAAGCACTCCATCTGCCCCTCCGCCAAGCGTGGCGGCGACCTGGGCGAAGTCCGTCCCGGCCAGATGGTGCGTGTGATCGATCAGGTGATTTTCAAGAAGCCCGTACGCGTCATCCATGGCCCGGTGAAGAGCCAGTTCGGCTATCACCTGGTGCAGGTGTTCTTTCGCGAGTGAGAGGTGTTGCAGAGGATGGGCACCGTCCGTGGCGCAGTGCCCATTGTGACGCTGGAATATGACGGCTGCGTTGCCGCCGTCATTTGGCTTCGCGGGACTTCACAGTCGGAACAGGAGGCGAGATCACCCCTCCCGCCGTCATCATTTCAACGTTTCCCGGGCGCAGGACCGTGAAATGTCGGTCAGCACCGTCATTTCTTCGTCCGTGGGCTTGCGCCCTTCGGTGACGCCCACCAGCTGCTGGGAGGTAAAGGCCTCCTGCATCATGCCGTTGGAGCAGTTGCAGTAGGCAACGGCCTTGTCCTGCGGGACCTGCCGGGCCGCACTGGCCACGCATTCCTGGGTGAACTTCTCACCGCCACCTTGCGGCCATTCCCCCGCTACCGCTGCAACGGCGCAGGCCTGCAGGGCCAGTACGCCTAGAGTCCGAGCTATCTTCACCTGCCATCTCCTGCCGGTCGCCGTCCTGAAGGCGCCATTCTTGCGCCAGCGGATGCCCCGCTGGCAATAGCCGGACTCACTTCTCCTCCGGCTCGAGCGGTTCTGTCTGGCCAGGCAGCCGATGGGGCGCCTCGACGCGCTCCTGCAACCGAACCGCGAATGCCAGGGCCGACGCCCGGTCGCGGAACGGAACCTTCATGCCGAAGGCCTCGACCTGCCACTCCTCCCGGCCGCCTCGGTCGACCTGCTGGATCGCGATTTCCATGGATTGCTCCCGCTGAACCTGATGGGAACCACGGCAGGGGGCACAAAGAAAAAAGGCCAACCGCTATGGTTGGCCTGCACCCTTGAGGTGGTATCGATGCGCGGGCGCATCGAGAAGTGCCGTGGAAGCCACTTCACCCTAGCGTTGCGGGATGACAGTTTGGCGACCGGGTTGTGACGGGGCGGCAACCTGACAGTCCATTTCGCGAAGCAACGCGTTCAAGGCCCATCAGGTCATATTCCGGGGTAGCGCGACCGTGGTCACGGCTCGATGGGCGAATTCCAGTACCCCTCCCCTCGCCGATGTGTTTCCCGCGCCCCAAGCAGCAATGGGTTGGCCAGCGTGGGATACGGGTAGTTCCTCAACAGAGAGCTGACCTCTTCCCGGACGGCCTCTGGCAGATCAGTGTCACGGGTCAGCCCAATCAGGAAGTCCCACGTCTGGATGACCGATTCAGTGCGCTTGTTCGAATGGTTCATTCTGCGTCCCCTTGAAACAACAGGAATGGTTGAGATCCAGCCGATCCAGGACTTTGCACGGGATGGAAGGTTCTGGGGGACCACTATAGGGAGACGGGGCAAGCCCAAATATCGTCGTTAGCGGGGATCTGTTGTGGTGATTGCAGCTACGCGCGTGTAGGGGATCGACTACACCCCCGATCAGGTCGGCAATTCCGTCCCGTCACCGGCGCCGGGATGAACGCTCAACCGTTCCGGCGTTCACTCCACTCGACTGCGCGTTGGATCTCCTGAATCGTGACAGTGAAGTGCGGGTGCTCTACCCAGCTGTATCTGGGGTCATTGCCGACGAGTCCCGCAACGGCCGTTTCAACCACCTGATCGCCAACGCCGAGATCCTTCGCCGCAGTCAGGACCGCCACCAGCGCTTGCATCAGGGCGGTCTCTTTATCACGTGCCATCGGGGTCTCCTCGATTCGACGCCCTGTCAACAATCAAGGCCCCAAAACCGCCGATGCGACAGTGCGACGCGACGCGACGCCTTGGTGCCCAGACGAAAGGAAACAGCCGCGGGTTGTCCCCTCCCGGACGCTGCAAAGGGGCACGCCGGGCGTCGGAAAATCGGCGTGAAACCGCTCAAGGCCCGCTCGTCGGTCTTCCGCCCTCCAGCACCCGGGAGCGCATCCGAGAGCCCTTCAGCCTTCATCACCGACGATGTCCGCCCCTGAACGCCTCCGGGATCAGATACCAGCCGTCATGCAATTGCCGCCGCACCTATGCGACAATCCGCGCCCTGTCCGGCATGAACCCCGCCTTCATCTCCCAGCAATACGGCCACATCGTCCCGATGCTACCGTCGACGTAAGCCCGCTGGATCTATTCCCGCTCCGATTGGAGTGATCGGGAACAGTTGAATATCGGTATCGGATCGGTAATCAGCCGAAGGCGCCACTTCGTAAGTTATTGATAGGTAAATCCCTTGATCTCCACCGCCAACATCACCATGCAGTTCGGCCCCAAGCCGCTGTTCGAGAACGTTTCCGTCAAGTTCGGCAACGGCAACCGCTACGGCCTGATCGGCGCCAACGGCTGCGGCAAGTCGACCTTCATGAAGATCCTCGGCGGCGAGCTGGAGCCGTCGGGTGGCCAGGTGATGCTGGAGACCAATACCCGCCTCGGCAAGCTGCGCCAGGACCAGTTCGCCTACGAAGACTTCAGCGTCATCGACACCGTGATCATGGGCCACGCAGAGCTCTGGAAGGTGAAGGCTGAACGCGACCGCATCTACTCGCTGCCGGAAATGAGCGAGGAAGACGGCATGGCCGTGGCCGAACTGGAAGTGCATTTCGCCGAAATGGAT
Organism: Pseudomonas sp. LFM046; assembly: GCF_000949385.2. NCBI lineage: Bacteria > Pseudomonadati > Pseudomonadota > Gammaproteobacteria > Pseudomonadales > Pseudomonadaceae > Pseudomonas > Pseudomonas sp. LFM046. Next base: position 3,564,103 of record NZ_JYKO02000001.1, read on the forward strand.
GGCTACACCGCGGAATCCCGCGCCGGCGAACTCCTGCTGGGCGTGGGCATTCCGCTGGACCAGCACTTCGGCCCCATGAGCGCCGTGGCTCCCGGCTGGAAGCTGCGTGTGCTGCTGGCCCAGGCGCTGTTCTCCGATCCGGACGTGCTGCTGCTGGACGAACCCACCAACCACCTGGACATCAACACCATCCGCTGGCTGGAAGGCGTGCTGACCACGCGTAACTCCACCATGATCATCATTTCCCACGATCGTCACTTCCTGAACAGCGTCTGCACCCACATGGCCGACCTGGACTACGGCGAGCTGCGCCTGTTCCCGGGCAACTACGACGAGTACATGACCGCCGCCGAACAGGCCCGCGAACGTCTGCTGTCGGACAACGCCAAGAAGAAGGCACAGATCGCCGAGCTGCAGACCTTCGTCAGCCGCTTCTCCGCCAACGCCTCGAAGGCCAAGCAGGCCACTTCCCGCGCCAAGCAGATCGACAAGATCCAGCTGGAAGAGGTCAAACCGTCCAGCCGCGTGAGCCCCTTCATCCGCTTCGAGCAGTACAAGAAGCTGCACCGCCAGGCGGTAACCCTGGAGAAAGTGAGCCAGGGCTTCGACGGCACCCCGCTGTTCAAGAACCTGTCCATGCAGATCGAAGCCGGCGAGCGCGTGGCCATCATCGGCCCGAACGGCATCGGCAAGACCACCCTGCTGCGCACCCTGGTGGGTGAAATGACCGCGATGAACGGCGAGGTGAAGTGGACCGAGAGCGCCGACGTGGGTTACTTCGCCCAGGACCACGCCGAGGACTTCGAGGACGACATCACCCTGTTCGACTGGATGTCCCAGTGGACCCAGGGCGGCGAGCAGCTGGTACGCGGCACCCTCGGCCGCATGCTGTTCTCCAACGACGAGATCAAGAAGTCGGTGAAGGTGATCTCCGGTGGTGAGCAGGGCCGCATGCTGTTCGGCAAGCTGATCCTGAAGAAGCCCAACGTGCTGGTGATGGACGAACCGACCAACCACCTGGACATGGAATCCATCGAGGCCCTCAACCTGGCCCTGGAGAACTACCCGGGCACCCTGATCTTCGTCAGCCATGACCGCGAGTTCGTCGGCTCCCTGGCCACCCGCATCATCGAGCTGACCGAGAACGGCGTGACCGACTTCAGCGGCACCTATGACGACTACCTGCGCAGCCAGGGTGTGATTGTCTGATCCGTTCCAGGCTGAAGGCTGCATCTGTAGGGGCGAATTCATTCGCCCCTACAGGGAATATTCGCCGCCGCTGGAAACAACAAAGCCCCGCAATTGCGGGGCTTTGTGTTTTCAGGCGCCGGATCAGGCAGTGGCGAACAGCTCGCCGATCTGCTCGTTGGCAGCCTTGAGGGCGTTGGCGCGGGGCTCTTCGCCGTAGGCCAGGCCTTCGGCGCGGACGATTTCGATGTCGGTCACGCCGAGGAAGTTCAGCACCAGCTTCAGGTAGTCCTCATGGGCCTGGCCGCTGACCTGGCCGGAATGGATGCCACCGGCGGTGGAGACGATCACCACCTTCTTGCCACCGGCCAGGCCTTCAGGGCCGTTCTCGGTGTAGCGGAAGGTCTTGCCGGCGACGGCGATGCGGTCGATCCAGGATTTCAGCTGGCTCGGGATGGTGAAGTTGTACATCGGCGCGCCGATGACGATGGCGTCGGCAGCCAGGAATTCGTTGAGGGTGGCCTCACCCAGTTCGGCTTCGTGCTTCTGCGCGGCGTCGCGCAGTTCAGCCGGGGTACCGCCAGCCACCAGGCTCAGGGCGGACAGGTGGCTCAGGGCGTCGCCGGCCAGGTCGCGATAGGTGACCTTGGCGGCCGGCTCGGCGGCTTGCCAGGCGTTGATCACGGCGCGGCTGAGCTGGCGGGAGGCGGAGGCGTCGCCGAGGATGCTGGAGTCGAGGTGCAGGAGCTTCATGGTGGGTAACCCTCAGTTAAGGACCGGCGACGGCCGATCTGATGGGGCAATCCTATCCATGTCGACAAAAGCTGATTAGACAGCGATTTTGTGATTCAGCGTCCTACCCATGGGACAAAACCGCTCGTAGGGCGGATCACGCCTCACCGATCCACCATCGGCGGCCGGGTCGAGTACGAAGGGTGGATAGAAGAGCGCTATCCACCCTACATGGCACAAGAGGCGTCAGACGCCGCCCAGGTAATCCATCTTGCCGACGTCCACGCCGTTGTGGCGCAAGATCGCGTAGGCGGCGGTGATGTGGAAATAGAAGTTCGGCATGGCGAAGCCCAGCAGGTAGTCGCGGCCGCTGAAGCTGATCTCGCCACTGCGCATCTTCAGGACCACCGTGCGGCTTTCGCTGCCGTCCAACTGGCTGGCATCGATGCCCTTGATGAAGTCCAGGGTCTTGGTGATGCGCGCCTGCAACTCCTCGAAGCTGGTTTCGGTGTCAGCCCAGCTGGGCACCTCGACGCCGGCCAGGCGCGCAGCGCAACCCTTGGCCATGTCGCTGGCGATTTGCACCTGGCGCGCCAGGGGATACATGTCCGGCGCGAGGCGCGACTCGATCAGTACCTTGGGTTCGATGCCGCGCGCCTGGGCATTGGCCTCGGCCTTCTTGAGGATGTTGGACAGGTTGCCGAGCATGCGCGCCAGTACCGGGAGGGAGGCCTCGTACATGGACAGGGACATGGTGATCACTCCATTTCGGGTGGGGGAAAGAGGCTCAGGTATAGACCCAGTCCGACCATCCGGCAATGACGGCAAGAGTCCCGCCAAACAAAGCAATGGCGCGAGAATAGGCCTCGGCGCGATACTTCGTCCCACCGACGGGACGATGCCATGCAAGACCTCAATGATCTCCTCTATTTCGCCAAAGTCGTGGAACACGGCGGCTTCTCCGCTGCCGGCCGCCTGCTGGGGATACCCAAGTCAAGGCTGTCGCGACGCATCGCCGAGCTGGAAGCCCGCCTCGGCGTGCGCCTGCTGCAGCGGACCACCCGCAAGCTGGCGCTGACCGACGTCGGCGAACGTTACCTGCGCCACTGCCAGGCCATGCTGCTCGAAGCCGAACAGGCCGAGGAAACGGTGGCCAGCGTGACCGCCGAACCCCGAGGCCGCCTGCGAGTGTCCTGCCCCGTGGAGCTGGCACACTCGATGCTGAAGACCGTGATCACCGATTTCCTCCAGCGCTATCCCCTGGTGCAGCTGGACATGTTCCTCACCAACCGCCGGGTGGACCTGCGGGAGGAAGGCGTGGACGTCGCCCTGCGGGTACGCGAGGCCGGCGATGAGGACCCGACCCTGATCGCCCGCCAACTGCGGCCGGCCCAGGCGTTCCTGGTGGCGGCGCCGAGCCTGCTGGCGGGAGTCAGGATCGAGACACCGGACGATCTCCAGCGTCTGCCGGCGCTGGGCGGCCTGGAAGCGGACCGGCGCATTCACCACTACCTGCGGGACAGCCACGGCAATCGCCGGGAAGTGGTGCTGGAAGCGCGACTGGGGATCGAGGACTTCGACGTGCGCAAGCACGCGGTGCTGGCGGGCCTCGGCTTCAGCATGCTGCCGCAGATGAACTGCGAGGCCGAACTGCGGGACGGCAGCCTGGTGCGCCTGCTGCCGGAGTGGGACCTGCCCGGCGGCCACCTGCAGGCGGTCTACACCCACCGGCGCGGGATGCTGCCGGCCGTGCGCGCCTGGATCGAGCACCTGGCGGAGGCCGTGCAGCACAGCCCCCACGTGATTGTCTGAGCCATCGCGAGCAAGACAACCATTAGCCAGCTTTCTTTGCCGCCGCGAGTCGAGGATGATGAGCGGCGTTCCCTTCCGCCCCGAATCCAGGTTCTGCCATGAGCACGCCACGGCTGTCCGCGTCCTCCAATACCCTGCAGATCATCTCCATCGTCTTCTTCACGTTCGTCAGCTTCCTCTGTGTCGGTCTGCCGATCGCCGTGCTGCCCGGCTACGTACACAACGACATGGGCTACGGCTCGATGATGGCGGGCATCGTCATCAGTACCCAGTACCTCTCCACCCTCCTCTCCCGCCCGATGTCCGGCGGACTGGCGGACCGCCTGGGCGCCAAGCGCGCCGTGATGTACGGCATGGCCTGCTGCGGTCTGTCCGGCGTGCTGACCCTGCTGTCCACGTCCCTGGCGCAGGTCCCCCTGGCGAGCCTGGCCCTGCTGCTGGGCGGCCGGGTGCTGCTGGGGATCGGCCAGGGCCTGGTAGGCACCGGGTCCATCAGCTGGGGCGTGGGCCTGGTCGGTGCGGAGAACATGGCGCGGGTGATTTCCTTCAACGGTATCGCCTCCTACGGCGCGGTGGCCATCGGCGCTCCCCTGGGCGTGGTGATGGTGGGCGGCCTGGGGCTCTGGAGCATCGGCGCGCTGATGGCCCTGCTCTGCGCCGTCGCCCTGTTGCTGGCCTGGCCCAAGCGCCCGGCGCCCATCGTCCAGGGCGAGCGGCTGCCCTTCACCAACGTGTTCCTGCGCATCGCCCCCAACGGCACCGCGCTGGCCCTGGGCTCCATCGGCTTCGGTACCCTGGCCACCTTCATCACCCTCTATTACGCGAGCCTGGGCTGGGAAGGCGCCGCCTTCTGCCTGACCGCCTTCGGCTGCGCCTTCATCGGCGCGCGCCTGCTGTTCGTCAACAGCATCAAGCACCTGGGCGGCTACCGGGTGGCCATCGTCTGCCTGGCAGTGGAAAGCCTTGGCCTGTTCCTGCTCTGGGGCGCCACGACGCCCTGGCTCGCCCTGGCCGGCTCGGCGTTGACGGGCGTCGGGTTGTCGCTGGTCTACCCCGCCCTGGGTGTTGAAGCGGTCAGCCGCATTCCGGCCGCCAGCCGCAGTTCGGCCCTGGGCGCCTACGCGGTATTCTTCGACCTGGCCCTAGGCATCGCCGGGCCGCTGATGGGCGCCATCGCCGGCGGAGCGGGCTTCGCCGCCATCTTCCTGGTGGCTGCGCTGATGGCGCTGACGGGCATGCTGCTGTCCGTGTGGCTGCAGCGCAGCGAATCCAGAACCTGAAGGAACAGGAGCCACCATGACCCCCGATCAAGTCGCCGCCTTCTGCCTGAAACTGCCGGGCGCCCGGGAAGACCTCAAATGGGGCAGCAACCGGGTGTTCTCGGTGGCCGGCAACAAGATGTTCGCCATCCTCGATTTCCTCGGCGATGGCCTGGCCTTCAAGGTCCACAAGGAGCTTTTCCTGGGCTATGTCGATCGTCCGGGCATCGTCCCGGCGCCCTACCTGGCCCGGGCTCACTGGATTGCCATGCAGCGGCCCTACCCCATGAGTGATGACGAGCTTCGCGACCTCCTCACCCGCTCTCACCAGTTGGTGGTCGCACGCCTGCCGAAGATCCGCCAGGTGGGCCTGCGGCTCGACTGAAGATGGCCCTGGACGGGCTTTGTTCCAACCGGTTGCTACCTTTTCTCCATGGACCTGCGCCAACCCGCGCCAAGAGACCTGAATCGATGAGAACCACCGCCATCTGGACCCATCTGTGGAACACCCGAGCGCCCGCCCAGGGCCTGGAAGATTTCCGCCTGGAGGGCCGCCGGGTGGACAGCGCGATGGTGGCCTTCGACGACGAGGGCAAGCCGTATCGCCTGAGCTACACCCTGGAGTACGAGAAAGGCTGGGAGCCCCGTGCCTTCAGCGCAACGGTTCGCGACGGCCGTGGCACCCGCAGCCTGGTCCTGCGCCGCGACGGATTGCACTGGTTCGACGCCAACGGCCTGAAGCTGTCTGACCTGTCCGGCAGCCTTGACCTGGACCTCTGGCCCACCCCGTTCACCAACAGCCCGAGCATCTGGCGACTGTTCCTCAACCCCGGCGAGCGCCGGGAGATCGACGTGGTGTTCGTCGAGGCGCCGCAGTTGAAGGTGCGGCGCATGCGCCAGGCCTACACCCGCCTGGACCAGATCCACTACCTCTACCAGAACCTCGATGGCAGCGGCTTCGAAGCGGTGCTGAGCCTGGATGAGGATGGGTTGGTGAACCGGTATCCGAAGTATTTTCAGCGGGCGTGATCGGCGGTTGAACGAACATTGTGGGGGCGAATTCATTCACTGACCGGACCGCAGGTTCGGCCTCACCAATACCAGGAGGGACGCTACGCGCCCCTTAGCGATTGAAATCGCCCCCACAGGAATTCATCAAACCGGCGCAGGCTCCAGCTTGTGGATCGGCCTCCAGCGGCGCAGTTGCTGGTACAGGGTCGGCACCACGAAGAGGGTGAAGAAGGTGCCCACCAGCAGGCCGCCGACGATCACCATGCCGATCTGCTGCCGGCTTTCGCCCCCGGCGCCGCTGGCGATGGCGAGCGGCACGGAGCCCAGCACCATGGCGCCGGTGGTCATGAGGATCGGCCGCAGGCGCTTCACCGAGGCCTCCAGCACCGCTTCATGCAGTTCCATGCCCTGGCGCAGCAACTGGTTGGCGAACTCGACGATCAGGATGCCGTGCTTGGTGATCAGGCCGATGAGGGTGACCATCCCCACCTGGGAGTAGATATTCAGGGTGCCGCCGAAGAAGGTCAGCGCCAGCAGCGCACCGGCGATGGAGAGGGGCACGCTGAAGAGAATGATCAGCGGGTCGATGAAGCTCTCGAACTGCGCGGCCAGCACCAGATAGATGAACACCAGGGCCAGGGCGAAGATCAGCGCCACGCCGGCACTGGAGTCCTTGAAGTCCCGCGAGGTCCCCGTGTAGTCGAACTGGGTGTCTTCCGGGAACACCGAACGGGCGGCTTCTTCCAGGTGGTTCAGCGCCTCGCCCAGGGTATAGCCGGAGCCGACGTTGGCGGTGATGGTCACCGCCCGCAACTGGTTGAAGTGGTTCAGCTCGCGGGGCGCCACGGTTTCCCGCACGTCGATCAGGTTGGCCAGCTGCACCATGCTGTCGTTGCGCCCACGCACGTAGACGCGATTGAGGTCGTCCGGGTTGCTGCGGTCGACGTTGGCCAGCTGGACCAGCACGTCGTACTGCTCGCCGTTCTGCTTGAAGCGCGTCACCTGGCGGCTGCCGAACAGGCTTTCCAGGCTGCGGCCGATGGCGGACACGTCCGTCCCCACCGCCACCGCCTGTTCGCGGTTGACGCTGACCTTGAGCTGCGGCGAGTTGAGCTTGAGGTCACTGTCCAGGCTTTCCAGCCCCGGATAGTTGCGCACCCGCTCCATCAGCTGGTCGACGTACTTCTGCAACTCGTCGTACTCCAGGGAAGAGCGGATGACGAAGTTCACCGGCTGGTTACGCGCACTCTGCCCCAGGGGCGGCCGGTTGATGGGGAAAGCGCGCACGCCGGGGATGTCCCGCAGCTTGGGCAGGAGCTCGTCGCGAATCTCGAACTGGGTGCGCTTGCGGGCATTCCAATCCTCCAGCTTGAGGAAGGACAGGCCCTGGGCCACGGTGGGGAAGCCCACCACCACCATGTAGCGGTTGGCCTCGGGAATGGAGGCGTAGGCCTCTTCCAGCATCTTCGCGTAGCGGCTGGTGTACTCGATGGTGGCGCCGTCCGGCCCGCTGATGGAGCCGACGATGGTGCCGGTGTCCTCGGTGGGCGCCAGCTCGCTGCGCAGCCCTGAGAACAGCACCAGGCAAAGCGCGAGGATGCCCACCAGCACACCGACAATCAGCAGCCAGGCCCGCAACACCCGCTCCAGTGCGTGGCGGTAGCTATAGGTGAGGCCATGGAGGAAGGACTCCACCAGGTTGTACAGCTTGCCGTGCCGCTGGGCCCCGTGAGGCTTGAGCAGGTGTCCGCTCATCATCGGCGACAGGGTCAGAGCGACGAAGCCGGACACCAGCACGGCGCCCGCCAGGGTCCAGGAGAATTCGGTGAACAGCTTGCCCGAGGTGCCCTGCATGAAGCCGATGGGTGCGTAGACGGCGGCGAGTGTCAGGGTCATGGCGATCACCGCGAAGGCGATCTCGCGGCTGCCTTTGTAGGCGGCCTGGACCGGCGACATGCCTTCCTCGATGTGCCGGTGGATGTTTTCCAGCACGACAATGGCGTCGTCCACCACCAGGCCGATGGCGAGCACCATGGCCAGCAGGGTCAGGGTGTTGATGGAGAAGCCCAGCAGGACCATCAGACTGAAGGCGCCGATCAGCGACACCGGGATGGTCACCAGGGGAATCAGGGTGGCGCGCAGGGAGCGCAGGAACAGGAAGATGATCAAGACCACCAGCACCACCGCTTCCCAGATCGTGGTGTAGACGTTGTTGATGGACTCGCGGATGAACAGCGAGTTGTCGTTGGCGATGGTCATCTGCATGCCGTCCGGCAGCAGCCCACGAATTTCCGGCAGTGCGGCGTTCAGGCCGTCGGAGATTTCCAGGGGATTGGCCGTGGCCTGCTTCACCAGGCCCAGGGCCACCGCCGCGCGGCCGTTGAAACGTACGATGCTGCGCTCGTCCGCCGCGCCGATCTCGGCGTGGCCGACGTCCGCCAGGCGCAGCAGGTAGCCACGCTGGTCGTTGAGGATCAGGTCGTTGAATTCCTCGGGGGTGCGCAGGTCGGTCTCCGACAGCACGCTGAATTCCCGCTGCACCGACTCGATGCGCCCGGCCGGGATTTCCACGTTCTGCCGGCGCAAGGCGTCTTCCACGTCCTGCACGGTCAGGTCGTGGGCGGCGAGCTTCTCCGGGTCCAGCCAGATGCGCATGGCGAAGCGGCGGGCGCCGCGGATCTGCACCTCGGACACGCCCGGAATGGTCTGCAGGCGGTCGCGCACCACCCGTTCCAGGACGTCGGTGATCTCCATCGCCGAGTGCTTTTCGCTGAAGAAGGCGATCCACACCACCGGCTGGGCGTCGGCTTCCACCTTCTGCACGATGGGCTCGTTGATCTCGTCCGGCAGCAGGCCGCGCACCCGCCCCAGGCGGTCGCGCACGTCGTTGGCGGCCTCATCGGCGTTGGTGCCGAGGCGGAATTGGGCGGTGATCTGGGTGTTTTCCGAGCGGCTGATGGAGGACACGAAGTCCAGGCCTTCGATGCCCGACAGCACGTCCTCGATGGGCTGGGCCACCTGGGATTCCATGATCTCCGGACTGGCGCCGGGGTAGATCACGTTGACCGTGACGATGGGCACGTCGATGTTGGGGTACTCCCGCACCGTCAGCCGCTGGTACGCCAGCAGCCCGAGCAGCACCAGGATCAGCGACAGGACGGTGGCGAACACCGGCCTGCGAATGCACACATCCGAGAGCGTCATGCCCCACCCCGTGCGACGGTGCGGACCTCCATGCTCGGGCTGACTTTCTGCCAGCCCGCCGTAATGACCTGCTCATCGCCCTGCAGGCCTTCGCGAACCTCGGCCTTGCCGCGCAGGCGCTGGCCGATCTTGATCTGCCGCCGCTCCACCTTGCCGTCCACCACCAGGTTGACGAACAACTGGTGCCCCAGGGGCATCACCGCTTCCTCGGGGATCAGCAAGGCCTGTGGGCGCTCGGCGAGTATCACCGACACCTTCACGAACTGGCCGGGCTTGAGGCGGTGGTCCTGGTTGGGGACCTGGGCGCGGATGGCCTGGCTGCGGCCGACCTCGTCCAGGCGCGGGTTGAGCGCGATGATCTCGCCCCGGAAGCTCTCGCCCGGATAGGCATCCAGGCTCACCTCCACCGGCTGGCCGATGCCGACCTCGCTGACGGCCTTCTGCGGTATGCGGAAATCCACCTTCAGCGGGTCCAGCACTTCCAGGTTCACCACATCCTGGCCGGCGCTCAGGTAGTCGCCCACGCTGACCTGGCGCAGGCCAAGGGTGCCGTCGTACGGCGCGCGGATCTGGGTCTTGTCGAGGCGTGCCTGGGCCAGGGCCAGGCTGGCGCGGGCGGCCTGCTCCTGGGACAGGGACTCGTCCTGGGCCTGGGCGTTACTGGCGCCCCGCGCGAACAGCATCTTCGCCCGCTGGTAGCTCTTTTCCGCCAGGTCCAGGTTGGCCCGGGCCTGGGCCAGTTCGGCGCGGGCGATGGCGTCATCCAGGCTGACCAGCAGGTCGCCGCCCTTGACCGCCTGGCCCTCCTGGAAATGCAGGGTGGCCACCCTGCCCTCCACCTCCGGGCGGATCATCACCGACTCATCCGAACGCAGGGAACCGAAGGTCACCAGTTCGTCGCGCACCAGCGCCCGTTGCGGCTCGGCCACTTCCACCAGAGGCGCCTCCTGGGCGAAGGCAGAAAGCGTGGCGAACGCCCCGAGCAACAGCCAAGCACTGCGACGGACCTTCATCTGGAGCCTCTGGATCAGGGGGAGGGAGGAAAGGAAGCCTGCCGACTGTATCGGCAGGCTTCGATCGGCGGCATCTACAGGATAACGCCAGTCTGCGACGCGCTGTCTCGTCTTATTGGCGCATGCCGCGCCCGCTCACCAGCAGGCGGATGCAGGCGGTGTAGAGAATGACCATGGTCAGCAGCATCAGGGCGATGGCGATGCCGATGTTGATGTCGGACACGCCGAGGATGCCGTAACGGAAGGCGTTGACCATGTGCAGGATCGGGTTGCCCAGGGACACCACCTGCCAGAACGTCGGCAGCATGTTGATCGAGTAGAACACGCCGCCCAGGTAGGTCAGCGGGGTCAGCACGAAGGTGGGGATGATGGAGATGTCGTCGAAGTTGCGCGCATAGACGGCGTTGATGAAGCCGCCGAGGGAGAAGATGGTGGCGGTCAGCAGCACCACCAGCGCGGTCACCCCGATGTGGTGAACCGAGAGCTTGGTGAAGAACAGCGACAGGAAGGTGACGATCAGCCCAACCGCCAGGCCCCGCAGCACACCGCCGATGGTGTAGCCGAGCAGGATGGTGTGGGCCGATACCGGCGATACCAGCAACTCCTCCACCGAACGCTGGAACTTGCTGCCGAAGAAGCTCGACACCACGTTGCTGTAGGAGTTGGTGATGACCGACATCATGATCAGGCCAGGGACGATGTAGTCCATGTAGGTGAAGCCGCCCATATCGCCGATCTGCCGGCCAATCAGGTTGCCGAAGATCACGAAGTACAGGGCCATGGTGATGGCCGGGGGCAGCAGCGTCTGCGGCCAGATCCGCATGAAGCGGCGCACTTCGCGGGTGACGATGGTTTCCAGGGCGACCAGGTTGGCGCGCAGTTCCGAACTCATATGGCCACCTTCGCCAGGTTTTTCTCCACCAGGGACACGAACAGCTCCTCGAGGCGATTGGACTTGTTGCGCATGCTCAGCACGTCGATGTTCAGGGCAGCCAACTGACGGAACAGCTCGGTCAGGCCCTGGGACTTCTCCACCTGCACTTCAAGGGTGTGGTCATCCACCAGCTCGGCCGGGTAGCCATTGAGCTGCGGCACCACTTCCAGGGGTTCTTTGAGGTCCAGCAGGAAGGTTTCCTTGTGCAGCTTCTTCAAGAGCTCCTTCATGCTGGTGTTCTCGACGATCCGGCCGTGGTCGATGATGCCGATGTTGCGGCACAGCTGCTCGGCCTCTTCCAGGTAGTGCGTCGTCAGGATGATGGTGATGCCCTGCTCGTTGAGCTCGGTGAGGAAGCTCCACATGGAGCGGCGCAGCTCGATATCCACGCCCGCGGTGGGTTCGTCGAGGATCAGCAGGCGCGGCTGGTGGATCAGCGCGCGGGCGATCATCAGGCGGCGTTTCATGCCACCGGAAAGCTCGCGGGACGCGGAGTTGCGCTTGTCCCACAGGCCCAGCTGGTTCAGGTACTGCTCGGCGCGCTCCTTGGCGATTTTCGCCGGGATGCCGTAATAGCCCGCCTGGGTGACGACGATGTCGAACACCTTTTCGAACTGGTTGAAGTTGAACTCCTGGGGCACCACGCCCAGGCAACGCTTGAGCGCGTAGGGCGATTTGTCCAGGTCGTTGCCGAAGACGTTGACGCTGCCGCTGGTCTTGTTCACCAGGGTGGACAGGATGCCGATGGTGGTGGACTTGCCCGCGCCGTTGGGGCCGAGCAAGGCGAAGAAGTCGCCTTCGGCCACTTCCAGATCGATGCCCTTGAGGGCCTGGAAGCCATTGCCGTAGGTCTTGGTCAACTGCCGGATGGACAGGGCGGAACTCATGATGGATTCGTCTGCTTCAAAGGGAAGTGGCTACATAAGGCTGAATGCCAGCAAATTCAACCGCCGGTCGCTGCACATTAGCCCAGGTTCAGAGGCCAGGCTGGCGAGCCGGCTCAGGTGAGGACCGTCATCACCGCCTTGCGATAGGCCGGTCGGGCCTTCAGGCGCTCGTACCAGGCTTCGAGATGGGGCAGCTCAGGCCGCAGGATCGGCATTTCGAACCAGGCATAGGCGAAGCAGCCCAAGGGGATGTCACCCATGGCGAAGGCCTCGCCCGACAGCCAGGGTCGCTGGGCCAGGGCGCGGTCGGGAATGGCCAGCAGCTCACCGCAGCGGGTCATTGCGGCATCGATCAGCGCCTGGTTGCGCTCGGCCGGCGGCGTGCGCAGGGTGCCCCAGAACAGGTCGCGGAACGGCGTGGCGAAACTGGAGGTGGCCCAGTCCATCCACTTGTCACCCTCGGCCCGCACCACCGGGGACTCCGGGTAGAGGCTGCCGGCGGCATAGCGCGCGGCCAGGTAACGAACGATGGCGTTGGACTCCCAGAGCACCAGGCCGTCGTCTTCGATCATGGGGATCAGGCCGTTGGGATTGAGCGCCCGGTAGGCGGGTTCGTTCACCAGGCCGAAGGCGCCGCCGGCGTCCCGCTGCTCGTAGGGAACGCCCGCTTCCTCGGCACACCAGAGTGCCTTGCGCACATTGGTGGAATTGATTCGCCCCCAGATCTTCAGCATTGCGACACTCCCGGCCGGTTGGACAGGGGCACCATTCTAGGGCCCCGTCCCAGGCGACGGAATGCCGAATCCTCCAGAGTTTCGCTGGATCAGAGGCGGAAACTGCCCGCCATCCCCTGCAACTCATGCCCCAGGCGCGCCAGCTGCACGCTGGAATTGGCCGTCTCCTCCATGGCCATGGCGGATTGATCGGCGATATCGCGGATGCTGGTGACGCTGCGGTTGATCTCCTCGGCCACGGCGCTTTGCTGCTCGGCCGCGGCTGCGATCTGCTGGTTCATCTGGTGAATCAGGGTCACGGCTTCGGCGATACCCGCCAGGGCCTCCTCGGTCAGGCCGGCGTCCTGCACTGTCAGGTCCACCAGGCTACCGCTCTGCTGCATGTGCTCCACCGAGCTGCGTACCCCGTCACGCAGGGTCGCGATGAGCCGCTCGATCTCCGCCGTGGACTGCTGGGTACGCCGCGCCAGCGCCCGCACCTCGTCCGCCACCACCGCAAAGCCCCGGCCTTGCTCACCGGCCCGCGCGGCCTCGATGGCGGCGTTGAGGGCCAGGAGGTTGGTCTGCTCGGCGACATTCTTGATCACGTCCAGCACGGTGCCGATGCTCTGGGTGTCCTGGCTCAGGCGCTGGATGCTGCCGGTGGCCGCTTCCATGGAATGGGCCAGCTGGTTGACCCGCTCCAGCGTCTGGCGCACCACCTGGCTGCCGCTGCTGACGCGGTTGTCCGCCGCTTCGGTGGACATGGCCGCGGCCTCGGCATTGCGCGCCACTTCCTGCACGGTGGCGGCCATCTGGCTCATGGCGGTGGCCACCAGGTCGGTTTCTTCCTTCTGGCCGTTCACGCCGACGCGAGTCTGCTCGGTGACGCTGGACAGCGACTGGGCCGACGCGGAAATCTGCGCCACCCCGCCCTGCAGGCGACCGACCATTTCCCGCAGGTTGCCGGACATGCCGGCCATGGCCTCCATCAACTGGCCGATCTCGTCGCGGCGTTCCACCTCGATGCTGGCACTGAGGTCACCTTCGGCGATCTGCCGGGCCAGGCCGATCACCCGGCGCAGCGGCCTGACGATCAGCAGGCTGATGAGGACAGTGGCGGCCAGCCCGATCACCAGGGCCAGGGCGGCCGCCAGCAGGATCAGCAGCGAACTGGCGTCCTGCTGGGCGCGCATGTCGGTCTTCTGCAACTCATACGCGCGCTCCACGGCTTGCACCACGCGCTCGGCCTGGGCGGCCAGGCGGGCGTACTCCTGGCGCTGCTGTTCCAGGATCGCGGTGTATTCCTTGAGGCGATCGTTGAAGGAGTCGACGTTGCCAATCACCTCCGTGAGCACGGCGGCATAACCGGGGTCCTGCATGGCGTCGCGCAGCTCGCCGGCGAGCTTCTTGGCATCCAGCGCTTCCTGGATATGGGGCGCCCCTGCCTCGCCGGCACTGCGGCTCTGTTCCAGGCGCAGGCGGGCCTGGTTGAGGGCTTGAAGCAACAACTGATAGACACGGCCGATCTGCCCGCCCTGCTCCACCAGATCGGCGCCTTGGGCCCCCTGGGAGCTTTTCATCAGATCGATGCCGTCCTCGTTCAGGCCGCTCTGCAGCACATCGAGACTGTTGGAGGCGCTGACCACCAGCCAGTTGGCCGCTTCCAGGGCCAGGCGCTGGTTATCGGTAAGCTCCACATAGCGGTCGAAGGCGCTGCGGTACTCGGCCATCGCCTGGGTGACTTCGCCCAAGGCCTCGCTGCCGGGGGCGGACAGGCGGCCGGCCAGGGCCTCGCTGCGGGCGACGATCGCATCGGACTGCTGACGCAGGGTTTCGGCCTGCTTGCCGTCGCCGGTAAGGGCGTAGTCCTTCTCGGTGCGCCGGATCACCAGCACGTCGCTGCTGATGGCACGCATCTCCTCCAGCAGGCGGGCCCGTTCATCCACCGCACGCAGGGCGGTGAAGCCGGTGGCTGCCACCACCAGGGTCAGCGCCAGCACGGTGCCGAACCCCAGCATCAGCTTGTTGGCGGTACTCAGGCTGGCCAGCCCACGTTGCAAGACAGTCCACATGCTCCTACCCCCTTCAAGGTGACAACCGCATGGACGCGATCCGCTATCCGCTTCCTTTGACGGCCGACCATAGGAGCAGCGTGATAGTGGCGACAAGCCACAATCCTGCCGCGGCGAGGGGCATGCTGTTTTTGGCTAACTGGAGGTCGTTTCTGGATCACTTTCTATGATTCCTACAACAGCCTCGGAAATGATCCAGGCCAACAGGGAATCCGGCTGAAGGGACTAGGCTCTGTACTAAATGTCGCCATGGAGGACGCCATGAACGCGCCGTCTCCCACCCAGTGGCACGCCCAATCCGTTGAAGCCAGCCTCCAGCAGCTGGCCAGTGGGCCGGACGGCCTGGACGCGGAAGAGGCTGAACGCCGCCTGTCCAGCTGCGGCCCCA
The DNA here is from genome assembly GCF_000949385.2 of Pseudomonas sp. LFM046. Taxonomy (NCBI): domain Bacteria; kingdom Pseudomonadati; phylum Pseudomonadota; class Gammaproteobacteria; order Pseudomonadales; family Pseudomonadaceae; genus Pseudomonas; species Pseudomonas sp. LFM046. The sequence continues at coordinate 3,579,319 of NZ_JYKO02000001.1, forward strand.
ATCGGCTGCCGGAGCGAGCGGGTGCCGGACCGCTGAAGCGATTCCTGTTGCAATTCCACAACCTGCTCATCTATGTGTTGCTGGCGTCTACCCTGGTCACCCTGAGCCTGGGCGAGTGGCTCGACAGCGCGGTCATCTTCGGCGTGGTGCTGATCAACGCCGTGGTCGGGTTCATCCAGGAGGGCAAGGCCGAGCAGGCCATGCGCGCCATCCAGAAACTCCTGACGCTGGACAGCCGGGTCAAACGCGACGGCGAAGTGCGCCAGGTACCGGCCGAGGACCTGGTGCCCGGTGATCTGGTGCTGCTGGAGGCCGGCGACCGCGTACCGGCGGATCTGCGTCTGGTGGAAACCCGCGATCTGCGTATCGAAGAAGCCGCGCTGACCGGCGAATCCCTCCCCGCGGACAAGACCAGCCGGCCCGTCACCCAGGATGCCAGCCTGGGCGACCGCCACAGCATGGCCTACTCCGGCACCCTGGTCAGCGCCGGTAGCGGCGTCGGCGTGGTCGTTGCCACCGCCGAGGAGACCGAGCTGGGGCGCATCAGCCATCTGCTGGGCTCGGTGGAGCAGCTGCAAACCCCGCTGCTGGCGGACATGGCGCGCTTCGCCCGTCAGCTCACCCTGATCATCCTGGTCCTGGCGGCGGCCACCTTCGTCTTCGGCATCCTGCTGCGTGGCTACAGCGCCGACGACATGCTGATGGCCGCCGTGGGCCTGGCGGTGGCGGCGATCCCCGAGGGTCTTCCCGCCGTCCTGACCATCATCCTGGCCCTCGGCGTGCAGCGCATGGCCCGGCGCCAGTCCATCATCCGCCGGCTGCCGGCTGTGGAGAGCCTCGGCGCGGTAACGGTCGTCTGTTCCGACAAGACCGGCACCCTGACCCGCAACGAGATGACGGTGCAACGCGTCTACACCGCAGCCCGGCGCTTCGAGGTGGAAGGCGTGGGCTACGCCCCGCTGGGTGCCGTCAACCCGACCGGCGACCTGGCCCACGACCTTCACGAGCTGGCTCGCGCCGGCTTGCTGGCCAACAGCGCCAGCCTGTGTGAAGTCGACAGCCAGTGGTGCATCACAGGAGACCCCACCGAAGCGGCGCTGCTCACCCTCGCCGGCAAATTGCAGCTGGACTCGGAAGAAGAATCCGCGCGCCTGCCCCGGCTGGACACCATTCCGTTCAGCTCCGAACGGCGCTACCTGGCCAGCCTGCATCGCGACGGAGATGGCAGCGGCGTCATCTACCTGGTCGGGGCGCCGGAGCGGTTATTGGAGGTCTGCGACCAGCAGTGCCGCAACGGCCTCGACGAGCCGCTGGACCCTCGGGTCTGGGATGAGGTGCTGGAAGAAGGCGCGGCAGCCGGCCTGCGCATGATCGGACTCGCCCGCCGCGCAGCCGGCAGCGGCCATCACGAGCTGGACCATGCCGACCTGAACGGCGGCTTCGTCCTGCTCGGCCTGGTGGGCATGCTCGACCCGCCTCGCGAGGAAGCCATCCGTGCCATTGAGGAGTGCCACAACGCCGGCATCCACGTGAAGATGATCACCGGCGACCACGCCGCCACCGCTGCGGCCATCGCCGAGCGCCTTGGCCTGCCCGCCGGCAACCCGCTGACCGGCGCCGACCTGGACGACCTCAGCGATGCCGAACTGGACGCCCTGCTCGCAGAAACCAGCGTGTTCGCCCGCACCAGCCCCAGCCACAAGCTACGCCTGGTGGAGCGCCTGCAAGCGATTGGCGAGCGCGTGGCGATGACCGGCGACGGGGTCAATGACTCCCCTGCCCTCAAGCGTGCCGACATCGGCATCGCCATGGGCATCAAAGGCACCGAGGCCGCCAAGGAGGCCGCCCAGATGGTCCTGGCCGACGACAACTTCGCCACCATCGCCCAGGCGGTGGAGGAAGGCCGGACCGTCTACGACAACCTGAAGAAATCCATCCTTTTCATCCTGCCCACCAACGGCGCCCAGGCCTTTGTCCTGCTGACCGCCATCCTGCTGGGGCTGACCCTGCCCATTACACCGCTGCAGATCCTCTGGGTGAACATGATCACCGCCGTCACCCTGGCGCTGGCCCTGGCCTTTGAACCCGCCGAGGACGACCTCATGGCACGCCCGCCCCGGGACCCGAAGGCGCCGCTGCTGTCAGCCGAGCTGCTGTGGTTGATCCTGCTGGTATCGGTGCTGCTGACCCTGGCCAGCCTGGGCCTGTTCATCTATTCCCAGGACCTGGGCTGGAACATGGAAGCCAGCCGCACCCTGGCAGTGAACGCGCTGGTGTTCGGCGAGATCGGCTATCTGTTCAGCAGCCGACGCCTGAACGGCCCAGCGCGCTTCGGCCTGCGGGACAACCCCATGGTCTGGGGCATGGTCGGGTTGATGGTGCTGCTGCAGCTGGGTTTCACCTACGTGCCGGCCTTCCAGTCGCTATTCGGCACCCGCGGGCTGGGCCCGATGGGCTGGAGCTGGTGCCTGGGAACGGCGGCGGCGACCTGCGCCGTGGTGGAACTGGACAAGTACATCCGCAGCCGCATGGCCGGCCGTTAGGTCGGCCGCACCATGTTGAAGGTCTCGCGGGTACGGGTATAGGCACTGCCGCCCAGGCGACCTACCAGGTCCAGGCGGTGCGGGTCCACGCGGCCGGCTTCAGTCAGGACATCGTCCTCGATATGGGCCAGCAGCACTTCGGCGAACACCATGTGGCAGTTGGGGTTGGTGCGGGGATAAGGCTGGATTTCCGCCAACCGGCACTCGAAGGCCACGGGAGCTCCCAACACGCGCGGCGCGCGGACTCGCTGGGACGGCGCGGTGGCGATGCCACATTTCTCGAACTCGCTGACGCCATGGGGCAGCAAGGCGGCGCTGGCATTCATGGCCTCGGCCTGGGCGTAGGACACCAGCTGAATCACCAGTTCCCCGGTGTCCTGCACATTGCGCAGGGTGTCCTTCAATTCCCCATCGTCACGGGTGTTGATGTTCACCATCAGGGTCGGCGGGTTGTCGCTGATCACCTGGAAGAAGCTGAACGGCGCCAGGTTGCTGATTCCGTCCTTCGACAGGGTGGACACCCAGGCAATGGGGCGCGGCGTGACAGTGGAAGCCAGCCAGCGGTAGGCGTCCAGTGGGCTCAGCTGGGTGAAATCGAGCTGCATGAAAGAGGCTCCAGCGGGGAGAAAATGGCAATTATGCCTTGCCACCGAAGGCACAACATAGACGCCTCAAGGCCGTTCCCCCCACCGGGAGGGTCAATCGGCCTCAAACCCGCCAGCGGAGACACCCGCCTCGTAACGAGCCGGCACGTACTGGTCCAGACCAACCGGGACCGGGGCCTGCTCGTCCACCACCACTTCCGCCTCCGAACCGCCCGCCACACCCGGCCCCATGGCCTGTCGAGCTGCCTGGATCAGCTGAACATTGCGACTGCGCAGATCGGCATCATTGCGTATTTGCGCGTTAGACCGCTTCGCCAGCGCCACGGCCTGCACATATTGCCCTTGCTGGAACCGTACCTGCCCCAACTGATGCAGGATCGCCGGATTGTTCGGCTCGATACGCAGGGCGCGTTCAAGGGTGTCTTCCGCCTGCTCGACCTCGCCGTACTCCAGCTGCAGCGACGCTGCTTCCAGCAGAGCGCCCGTGGCTCCATTGCTCCGCGAACCCGAAGCGTACGCAGGTAACGTGGCGGCCGCGCAGAAGGCGAGCATCAGAATCGGGAAGAAATTCCTGGCGTGCATCGGAGGTGCTCTCACCTGACTTCAAGGCAGGGTGGGATGGGAAGTCACGGCGAACTCCGACTCTCGCCGGTACCTGAAGTTCCCGCCCACCCCGGCGCTTGGCTAGCCGTAGGGTGCGCTGCGCGCACCGACCACGGAATCGATACCGGATAGTGATCGCCCGCGCCTTGTCGGCGCCGCCTGGCGACCGGCATGCGGTGGAAGGCCCGGCTTTCCTGATAAACTTGCCGGCCAATACGTATGATCCGAATCTGCCAAACGTCCTGTCCTTGCGTTCCCACTTTCCGACTGCGACACGTTCGAAGTGCTACAACAGCTCGAGAACAACCGGAAATGCCAGGAAAACGCAGCAATCCAGAAGCCCCCGAATGACCGCCGTACAAGCCTCCACACCAGCCACCACGCGCCCTGCCCTGTCCCGCCGCTTCTCCGTGGCGCCGATGATGGATTGGACTGACAGACACTGCCGTTTCTTCCTGCGCCAGCTGTCAAAGCACGCCTTGCTCTATACCGAGATGGTGACCACCGGGGCGCTGCTCCACGGTGACCGGGAGCGCTTCCTGCGCCATGACGAGACGGAACACCCCCTGGCGCTGCAACTGGGCGGGAGCGTGCCGGCGGACCTGGCGGCCTGCTCGAAGATGGCGCAGGACGCGGGCTACGACGAGGTGAACCTGAACGTCGGTTGCCCCAGCGACCGGGTACAGAACAACATGATCGGCGCGTGCCTGATGGGCCATCCGGGACTGGTAGCAGACTGCGTCAAGGCGATGCTGGATGCGGTGGAGATTCCGGTCACCGTGAAGCACCGGATCGGCATCAACGGCCGGGACAGCTACGAGGAGCTGTGCGACTTCGTTGGCCAGGTGCGTGAGGCCGGCTGCCGCAGTTTCACCGTGCATGCGCGCATCGCCATCCTTGAGGGCCTGTCCCCCAAGGAGAACCGCGAGATTCCGCCCTTGCGCTATGAGGTGGCGGCGCAGCTGAAGCGGGACTTCCCGGACCTGGAAATCATCCTCAATGGCGGCATCAAGACGCTGGAAGAGTGCCGCGAGCACCTGCAGACCTTCGATGGGGTGATGCTGGGCCGCGAGGCCTATCACAACCCCTACCTCCTGGCCGAGGTGGATGCCGGACTGTTCGAAGGCTCCGTGCCGCAGATCAGCCGCGCCGAAGCCCTGGAGGCGATGCGCCCCTATATCGAGCGCCACATCGAGGAAGGCGGCGTGATGCACCACATCACTCGCCACGTCCTTGGCCTGGCCCAGGGTTTCCCAGGGGCCCGGCGTTTCCGCCAATTGCTGTCGGTCGACGTGCACAAGACTGCCGACCCGCTGGCGCTGCTGGATCAGGCTGCCGAGCTGCTGCGCGGCCGCTGAGCACTGATCGCGGCTGCCCAGGCCGGTGCCAGACGGTACCGGCCACCTCCCCCTGCGACCACCAGGCCGCTTTCCACCATTCTCCCCAGCACCTGGCGCACGCTGACCAGTGACAGGGGTTCGCCGGCTTCCACCAGGCGCTCGTGCAGCACGCGGCTACGGATGTCGCTGCCATCCAGGGAGACCAGGCAGAGCATTTCCAGCACCTTGAGGCGGGGCATGCTGGTCTTGAGTCCCGCTTCCTGCAGCATCAGCCGCAATTGGCGGTGATCCAGAACCGACTGGCTCGGTTCCGCAGTCGGGCTCATGGGCTGTGGCGGGGTTATTCGCTTGGCCCGGGTCAAGGCGTGTACTCGCATCCTGGTCTCCTTGTTGATGAGGGGCTCGCGTGGCGCGAAGCCTCCGGCCGGATCTCCTTCCAGCCGGCTGTCCCGAAACGTCCGGGCCCTCATAGAAATAGACGAACGAGCGTGAAAAAACCGCAGTGAAAATGTGAAATCTTTTCCACTGCGGAACCTGCCTCCCCCCTTTCCCGGTCTGTAGGAATGGGCAGGCCGATGGCCTGTAAAAAAGCCCTTACGCCCCCGTTGAGCAGCCACGGCGGCTCGGGTAAGGTCAGTTCATCCGCCACGAAAAGGTTTCGCCATGACCTCCAAGCTGGACCAACTCAAGCAGTACACCACTGTCGTCGCCGATACCGGTGATCTGGACGCGATTGCCCGCCTGAAGCCGGTGGACGCCACCACCAACCCTTCCCTGCTGCTGAAAGCCGCCGCCATGCCGCGCTATGCCGAGCTGCTCGACAGCGCCGTGGCTGGCAGCGGCAATGACCTTGGCCTGGCCTGCGACCGCTTCGGCGTCGCCGTTGGCCAGGAGATCCTCAAGGTGATTCCGGGCCGCATCTCCACCGAAGTGGATGCCCGCCTGTCCTTCGATACCGATGCCACCCTGCGCCGGGCAGAACGCTTGATCGGGCTCTACGAGGAGGCCGGCATCGGTCGCGAGCGCGTGCTGATCAAGATCGCCTCCACCTGGGAGGGCATCCGTGCGGCTGAACAGTTGGAACGCATGGGCGTCCAGACCAACCTGACCCTGCTCTTCAACTTCGCCCAGGCAGCGGCCTGCGCGGATGCGGGGGTATTCCTGATTTCCCCCTTCGTCGGCCGCATCTATGACTGGTACAAGAAGGCCGAAGGCCGCGACTACGTGGGGAGCGAAGACCCGGGCGTGCAGTCCGTGTCGCGCATCTACCGCTACTACAAGGCCAACGGCTATCAGACCGTGGTGATGGGGGCGAGCTTCCGCAATCTGGGGCAGATCGAAGCGCTGGCCGGCTGCGACCGCCTGACCATCAGTCCTGAACTGCTGCAGAAGCTGGCGGACGATCAGGGCCCGCTGGAGCGCAATCTGGCGCCCGGCGGCGAAGCCGAAGCCCGCGTGGTGCCGGATGAGGCGGCTTTCCGCTGGGAGCTGAACGAAGACGCCATGGGCACCGAGAAGCTGGCCGAGGGCATCCGCTTGTTCGCCCGCGACCAGGAGAAGCTGGAAGCCCTCCTCGCGTCCCGCCGCTAAAGCGCAAAACGCGCGCGGCCTTTGCAGGCTGCGCGCGTGATGAGGAGTGGAAACGAGGGATCAGCTGCGCTCGAGAGCGCTGACGAGGTCGTGGAAGGCTTCGCGGTTGGACTCGTTAAGCCCCATCAGGATGCGGTGGGCTTCCAGCACCTTGGTGCGGACCACCTCCTCCGTCTGGTCCTGCGGCGGCAGGTCCTCGAGGCTTTCCGGACAGGGAACCGGCCTTCCGACGATATTGAACACCTGATCGAACCCCATCGACTGCAGCAGTCGGGTGATATCGGGGTGGGTGGTCACTACCGTGGGCAACAGGCCCACTTTCTGCCGCGAAAGGATCGACAACTTGGCCAGCAAGCCGAGGGTCGTACTGTCGATACTCTGGGTTTCAGTAAGATCGATCACGATTGCCGAGAAATTCAGCGCCGAGAAGATCTTTTCGATGGTCGCATCCAGGGCCGAACACAGGGTGAGGCGGATTTCTCCGACAAACTTCAGGACGAAGGTCCCATCCTGCTCGGCAAACTGGATTTTACCGGTACTCATGCAAGGTTCCTGCTCAACACCAGCAAGGCGATATCATCCGGCATCTCGCCCAGGCTGGCCAGTCCAAATACTTGTCGCAAGCCATCCAGACTGCCACCTGCCTCACACACCATTTCTGGCAGCGCGGCTTCCTTATCTTTGAGGGTATCGCCGGGCAAAAGGTCCAATATCCCGTCGGAGAGCAAGGTCAAGCTGAAGGAAGACGGCAGATCGATGATCCGGTCATCATAGCTCGCCTCCTCGAACAGCCCCACCGGCAACCCTTTGCCAGCCAGGTAGGAGGCCTTGCCTTCGCTGTAAAGCACCGGCAGGGGCAAATGCCCGCCGATGCTATAAGTCAGTTTGCCGCTTTCCTCGTCGATTACACCGCCAAGCATGGTCACGTGCTTGCCCAGCTTGGTGTTGATCAGGCCGCGGTTGATGTGCCCGAGCACCTCGGACGGCTTGAACTCGGGCAGCATGCCATTGCGCCGGGACTCATAGAGCAGGCGCGTGGTCATGAACTTGAGCAGCACGGTCACGAATGCCGAAGAGGCGCCGTGGCCCGAAACATCCGCCAGATAGAACGCGACGCGGCGCTCGTCCACGCGGAAGTAGTCGACGAAGTCACCGGAGAGGTACAGCGACGGGATGATCTGGTGGGCGAAGTGCAATCCGTCCACTTCCCAGGGCGTCACCGGCAGCATGTTCATCTGCACCTGGCGTCCGGCGTTCTGGTCTTCCTGCAGCAGGTGCAGGCTGGCCTGGAGCTCGCGGTTGGCGGCCTCCAGCTTCTCCCGGTAGCGGCGGTTCTCCAGGCGAAGGGCTGCGCGGTCGAGGGCGCGGCGTACGGAGTGCTCGAGGACAGCCAGGTCTTCCAGGGGCTTGATCAGATAGTCCGCAGCGCCCAGGCGCAGAGCCTCCACCGCGTCGCTCATCACGCCGGCGCCGGAGACCACTATCACGGGGGTTTCTGCTTCCAGTTCGGAGATGCGGCGGATCAGTTCCAGGCCGTCGACCTGAGGCATGCGCAGGTCACAGATCACCAGATCCGGGCGCTCCTGCTCGAAAACCTGCAGCCCTTGCAGGCCGTTGCTGGCCTGCCGAACGCTGAATCCACTGTCTTCCAGATAGGCCGCGAGGCTCGCGCGCACTACCTCGTCGTCATCAATAATCAGCAGCTTGGCACTGGGATTGTGCATGGATTATCCAGGCAAACGGCGCCAGGGATGGGTTGTTGTAGCACCCGACCTAAGGCCCGAGCACAAGTACGGGGGTTCGCTTTACGGCGCAGACGGTACTCCCATCCGCATGGCGATTCAAGCTTGCGCCGCGCGCTGAACTCTGCCTTTACACCTGAAATCGCTGGAAGTTATAAGGAGTTTGCCCCGCCGGATGACAACAAGAGGACTAGCGCGTGAGCCTGGACGACCGCAACTACAGCGAGAAGCGCGATTTCATCCGGATGCAGGTGCAATCCAAGGCCATTCTGGAGCACGGCGGCCAGCAGTACCCTGCCCTTTGCCTGGACCTTTCCAGCAGTGGCATGCAGCTTGAAGTCAGCGTCGAACTGGCGATCGGTGAGCGTGTCCGGGTACTTATCCCGTCCGAGCACAGCGCTCTCAAGGGGCTGGAAGCAGATGCCGAAGTGATCAGGGTCGCCGACGGGCCGAACGGCGGCCGCGCCCTCGGCCTGGCCATCCTCGACCTTCGCTAGACGGAAAAGACCGGAAACGAAAAAGGCGACCTCAAGGTCGCCTTTTTGCTTTGCGCCGGGGCTTAGAAGTCGTCTTCGACCTCGCCGTCCTTCACCTTGAACTCGCGGTTCTGCAGGTAGGCGTTGCGGATGAAGATGTACTTGTCGCCCGTGATCAGCTTCTCCGCCGACAGCAGACTGGCGCGGGTATCCACCACATCCACGGCACGGGTCACGTTTCGAGTCGGCACGTGGTCGATGTAGGGGTACGGACCTACGAAGGTATCCGGGATCAGGCCGCCGGCATCACGCACGGTGCTGGGCCCGAGGAACGGGATCACGAGGTAAGGACCACTGCCCAGGCCCCAATACCCCAGGGTCTGGCCGAAATCTTCATCGTTGCGTTGCAGGCCCATCTTGGTAGCAACGTCGAAGAAGCCCAGCAGACCGAAGGTGGTGTTGAACACCAGGCGACCGGTGTCGACGCCGGCATTGTGGAACTTGGCCTGGAACAGGTCGTTGGCCAGGTTGCGCACGTCGCCAATGTTGCTGAAGACGTTATGCACGCCGTCCTCGACGAACTGCGGGGTCACCGCCTGGTAGCCCTTGGCGACGGGCTTCAGCGCGTACGTATCAAGGGTGTCGTTGAAGCTGAACATTGCACGGTTGAAGCCCTCCCACGGGTCCTCCTCCGCGGCGTTCGCGGCGAGAGGAAGCACCGCCAGGCTGAGGCAGGCCAGAACACGGCCCAGTCGATCGAGCCACTGAGCGCCGATCAATTGCATTGCAGACTCTCCTTGAGAAAAGTAGTGTGGCGGCCCGCCGCCAATTCGAGGCGCGCAGTATAAGGCCATCGCCCCTGTAGGGCAGCATAGCGGAACGCCAGCATGCCGGAAAAAACCTTGCTTCATGTTGCCCATATCCCCGTTCGCTGGGGCGACATGGACAGCTACGGACACGTCAACAACACCCTCTACATCCAGTATCTGGAGGAAGCACGGGTCGCGTGGTTCGAGCGTCTCGGCATTGCCATGAACAACGTGCCCCGGGGCCCGGTGGTGCTGCAGACCCTGCACACCTACCTCAAGCCCGTGGTGCATCCGGCCACGGTAGTCATCCAGCTCTATGCCGGTGCGGTGGGCAACAGCAGCCTGGTGGTCGAGCACCGCCTGAGCACACTGGAAGACCCGCATACGCTCTACGGCGAAGGCTATTGCAAGCTGGTCTGGATCGACCACGCCACCGACAAATCCGTGCCGGTGCCGGACAACCTGCGTCAGGCCATGGGCGCCAACACGCAGCCGTAACCTCGCTGTCATCGGCGGCGGTTAGCCTGCGCCAGACCTCGTCAGGATGACGCAGATGCCCCAGAACCAACCGCCCGCCTTCACCGCTATTCTCTTTGGACTTTCCGGCTGCCTGGTGGACTTCGGCGCCCGGACGCTGCCGCTGGCCCTGAGCCGATTGCTACCAGGCTGCCCTGCTCCCCGCCTGGCCGCAGCCGCCACCCTGCCCCCGCGCGCCGCCCTCGAGCATGCGCTCGACGCCTGCGCTAGCGAAGAACAGCTCCAGGCCTTCCAGCAACACCTGCTGGATGCCGCCGGTGAGCATGCCGAAGCCGTGACCGACCTCGATCGACTGGCCGGCCTGGTGGATGGCAATCGGGTGCCTTGCGCCTGGCTCGATGAACTGCCCTCTGCCACGAGTTGGCGCCTGGCCGGCCCCCTGCCCGCCTGGCTGCGCGCCAGCGAGGCCAATGGAGCGCGCCCATGGCCGGCTCCCGACAGCTGCTGGCAGGCTCTCGCTGGACTGGGCGTTTCGCGCCTGGAAGGCTGTGTGCTGATCAGCGCCAACCCGCGCCTGCTGCAGGCAGGCCTGAACGCTGGACTCTGGACCATCGGCCTGGCCGCCAGCGGCCCCTTGTGCGGATTGGCACCGGCGGATTGGCAAGCCCTGGACGGCAGCGACCGCGACCGCCGCCGTGCGGCCGCCACCCTGGAGCTGTACCGCCTCGGCGCCCATTCGGTGATCGACCACCTGGGGGAGCTCGCCCCCTGCCTGGCGGACCTCGCCAGCCGCCGCGAAAAGGGCGAGAAGCCCTGAGTTTGTTTCAGCCTTGATCCGGGTCAGGCACGCCCGCCCGGCCTGGATTACTCTCTAAGGCATGAGGGACTTTTGGCCCACCGCCAAGGTCCACTCCTGAGAAGCCGCATAGGGAGAACGACATGCCTGAACGCCTGCAGCAGCAACTGCAACAACTGCGCGACCAGTTGGCCGAGGAGCCGCCACTGGATGCGGAGGAGCGCGCATCGCTGATCGAGTTGATGCAGGAAATCGAACTGCGCCTGGCCCGCGACGCCGCCATGGCGCCGGATGCCACCCTGGTGGATGGGGTCAACCTGGCCGTCGAACGATTCGAAACCCGTCACCCCACCCTGGCCGGCACCCTGCGCAATATCATGCAGAGCCTGGCGAACATGGGTATCTAACCCACCCCAAAAGCAGAAACCCCGACTTCGAGTCGGGGTTTTCGTTATTGCCGCACCAGTCGGCGGTTGTCCGCCTGGACGTGGTGTGTGCTGCGGTAGGGGTTGATGTCCAGGCCGCCGCGACGCACATAGCGCGCATAAACCGTCAGCCGCTCCGGCTCCAGCAGGCGCTTGAGATCGAGGAAAATGCGCTCCACGCACTGCTCGTGGAAATCCGCATGCTGGCGGAAGCTCACCAGATAGGCCAGGAAGCTCGCTTGATCCAGACGCTTGGCGCCCTTGTACTCGACGACCACCGTGCCCCAGTCCGGCTGGCCGGTTACCGGGCAGTTGGACTTCAGCAGATGGCTATGCAGCGCTTCCTCCGCCGGGCCCGCTTCGGCACGCAGCAACTCGGGGTGCGGATGGGCGTAGTTGTCGATGGCCACATCCAGATCGTCGATGCAGGTGCCCGGCAGGCCGGCGACACCCTCCGCTTCCACGTCCGTGAGGCTGCGCACGCGCACCGCCACCGGCGCGCCGGCAGCCTCGCTCAGGTCGCGGGCGAGCACTTGTTCCAGTTCTGCAGCACCGGTGTAGACGGATTGGTTCAGCGAGTTCAGGTAGAGCTTGAACGACTTGGATTCGATGATGTTCGGAGAATCGGCCGGAATGGCGAACTCGCCGATCGCCACCACCGGCTTGCCAGACGGCGTCAGCCAGGACAGCTCGTAGCAGTTCCAGTAGTCCACGCCCTGATACGGCAGCGTGGCGGCGGTCAGGCCCAGTTCGTTCCACTTGGTCACGCGGGAGATGGGGAACAGCAGCTCCGGACTGTAGGTGCTGACGTACTCGCTGGACTTGCCCAGCGGCGAATGTTCGGCGGGGTGATGCATGGGGCGGACCTGAAAAATACGGAAATCGCGCAATTGTATACACCTGCGCGGTCGCTGAAAAATCCACGGCACCAGCGGTGCCCTGCATTACAACTTTGTCAGCTTGCCCCCTGCACCCTGCCGGCGCGGTATAAAGCAGCTGCCCAAGCCATGAGCCCACCATGAAGCTACTGATAGTCGAAGACGAACCCAAGACCGGCCAGTTCCTGCGCCAGGGCATGGCCGAAGCCGGCCTGGACGCCGACCTGGCCACCGATGGCTTGAGCGGCCGCGACCTGGCCCTTTCCGGCACCTACGACCTGATCATCCTCGACGTGATGCTCCCCGGCCTCGATGGCTGGCAGGTGCTGCGCAGTCTGCGCGATGCCGGACTGCACGTTCCCGTGCTTTTTCTCACCGCGCGAGACGCCGTGGAAGAACGCGTCCACGGCCTGGAACTGGGCGCGGACGACTACCTGGTCAAGCCCTTCGCCTTCGCCGAACTCCTCGCCCGCGTACGCACCCTGCTCCGCCGTGGCGCGGCAGCCCCGCAGGAAACCAGCCTGGAACTGGCCGACCTGCGCCTGGACCTGCTGAGCCGGAAAGTCGAGCGCAGCGGCCAGCGCATCGACCTCACCGCCAAGGAGTTCGCCCTGCTTGAATTCCTGCTGCGCCGCCAGGGCGAAGTGCTGCCCAAGACCCTGATCGCCGCGCAGGTGTGGGACATGCACTTCGACAGCGACACCAACGTCATCGAAGTCGCCGTCCGCCGCCTGCGCGCCAAGCTGGACGACGACTTCCCCACCAAACTGATCCATACCGTGCGCGGCATGGGCTACGTGCTGGAGGCGCGGGAAGGCTGATGCGAGGACTTTCCCTGACCACCCGCCTCGGCCTGCTGTTCGCCGCCTGCACGGCCACCGTATCCCTGCTCGCCGGCCTGCTGTTCAGCCGCGCCAGCGAGGCGCATTTCGTCGAACTGGACCTGCAGTTGCTGGAAATCCGCACGGAGGCCTTCCGTGCCCTGGTTCAAGAGGTGGACAGCCCGGCCACCCTGGCGCCACGGCTGGAGTCCCTGCAGACCGAACTGCGGTTGCATCCGGACCTTGCCCTGCGCCTGGAAAGTCGCGACGGCCAGTACTGGTTCAACAGCGCCGACGGCCTCCGCGCCCCGGGACGCGACGGCCTGCACGACTGGCAGCAGGACGGCACGGACTACCGCGTCTATGGCGCGCCGCTGCGACCGGGGGATGCGGATTCGCCGCGTATCACCCTGGCCCTGGATATCACCCATCACCAGCACTTCCTCGAACGCATGCAGCGCCTGATCTGGCTGACGGTGGGGCTTTCCGCCCTGGCCACCGCCCTGCTGGGCGCCTGGGCGGCCCGCAGCGGTCTACGCCCGTTGCGCCGCATGGCTGACGTGGCCGCCGGGGTGTCCGCCAATTCCCTGACCACCCGCCTGGATGAGAACGACGTCCCCCGCGAACTGGTGGACCTGGTGCGCACCTTGAACGCCATGCTGGGGCGGCTGGACGACGCCTTCCAGCGGCTCTCGGCCTTCTCCGCCGATATCGCCCATGAACTGCGTACGCCGCTGTCCAACCTGCTCACCCAGACCCAGGTGATCCTCAGCCAGGACCGCGCCATGGACGAGTACCGCGAGGCCCTGCACTCCAACCTGGAGGAACTCCAGCAACTGGCGCAGATGGTGGGTGACATGCTGTTCCTGGCCAAGGCCGAGCACGGACTGCTGGCCACCCGCCGCGAGCCCCTGGAGCTGGCCGCAGAGCTGGACGCCCTTCTGGACTACTTCAGCCCCCTGGCCGAGGACCGTGGCGTGGTCATGAGCCGCCGAGGCGAGGCGCGCCTGTCCGCCGACCGTGGCCTGTTGCAGCGCGCCCTCTCCAATTTGCTGGACAACGCCCTGCGCTTCACACCGGCAGGCGGCCGAATCGAGCTGAACCTGAGCAGCGACAGCCACGGCCTGCGCCTGACCGTCGCCAACAGCGGCGAGACCATTCCTGCAGAGCTGCTGCCGCGGCTGTTCGACCGCTTCTTCCGCGCCGACCCGGCCCGCCGCGAAGGCCGCGAGCACGCTGGCCTCGGCCTGGCCATCACCCGCTCCATCGTCCGTGCCCACGGCGGCGAGATCCGCTGCGAGTCAGGCGGAGGTTGGACGCGCTTCATCATCGATTTCCCCTCGGCCTGAGCGGCCGAGGTTGGGCGTTGCGGTGGGCTGAAGCCCACCCTACGGATACTGCAATGAAAAGGCGCGCCAGAGGGCGCGCCTTTTTTGTGTCCGGGGTGGATCAACCCTGGGCGGTGGACCAGTCGATCAGGCCGAACTGCCAGGTCGCCAGGATCAGCAGGCCAAAGCCGATGCGGTACCACGCGAAGGCTGCGTAGCTGTGGCTGCCGATGAACTTCAGCAGGCTGCGCACGGCGATCATGGCGAAGATGAAGGACACCACGAAGCCCAGGCCGAACACCGGCAAGTCGCTGGGCTGGAACAGGTGGCGGTACTTGTACCCCGAGTAGACGGCCGCGCCGACCATGGTGGGCATGGCGAGGAAGAAGGAGAACTCGGTCGCTGCCTTGCGCGACAGGCCGAACAGCAGGCCGCCGATGATGGTGGCGCCGGAGCGCGAGGTGCCCGGCACCAGCGCCAGGCACTGGGCACAGCCGACCTTGAGGGCATGCTTCCAGGTCATCTCGTCGACGGTTTCAGCCTGAATCCGGTGCGCTCGCTGCTCGGCCCAGAGCATGACCACACCGCCCACCACCAGGGCGCTGGCCACCGTGATCGGGTTGAACAGGTAGTGGTGGATCAGATCAGCGAAGGCGACGCCGAGTATCACCGCCGGGAAGAAGGCCACCAGCAGGTTCACGGTAAAGCGCTGGGCGCTGCGCTGGGTCGGCAGGCCGACCACGACCTCGAAGATCTTTCGGCGAAATTCCCAGACCACGGCGAGGATCGCCGCCAGTTGGATGATGATGTTGAAGGCGATGGCTCGCTCGCCGGTGAAGCCCAGCACGTCGGCCACGACGATCTGGTGCCCGGTACTGGAGATCGGCAGGAACTCCGTCAGGCCCTCGACAATGCCCAGAACGATAACCTGAATGGCCGTCCATAAATCCATCGAAACTTTCCCCCGAGCGCGCTCTTCAGGCGCTTTTTAATTCGAATGTGCAGATGGCTGGCACCGCATTTGTGCCGATGGGCGATGAGACCGGAGTGCCAGCGGGCGGGTTCCGGGACAGACGAACCGTCAGCGTTGTCCCGGAGCGCCGAAATGCTAACAGAGAGCCATCTGGAAATCGCAACTCAGCCAACGGCTGATTGAGAAAAACCCCGCATATCCGGGTGTAGCCACGCCCAGCCGAATCGGGTGCGAGCCGCTACAATCGGCGGTTTTCTTTCATGGGATTGGCAAAGTGTCTCCGCTCGAACTCGTCGCCGCCGCCCTGGGCGTGCTGGCCGTCTGGCTCACCGTCAGGCAAAACCCCTGGTGCTGGCCGATCGGCCTGATCATGGTGCTGATGTACAGCTGGATCTTCTTCGAGGTGAAGCTGTACTCGGACATGCTCCTGCAACTGGTCTACGCCGTCCTGCAGCTGTACGGCTGGTGGCAATGGACCCGGGGCGGCCGCCAGCACGACGGCCGGGAGGTCAGTCGCCTGGGCTCCGCACCGCTGGGACTGGGCCTGCTGGCCGGCGCCGCCGGTAGCCTGCTGTTGGGATACGGCATGGCAACCTGGACCGACGCCGCTGCGCCCTGGCTGGACGCGGCGCTCACCGCCTTCAGCCTCGTCGCCCAGTTCTGGATGGCGCAGAAGCGCGTGGAGTGCTGGCTGCTCTGGATAGTCGTGGACGTCCTGTTCGTGCTGCTGTTCCTCGACAAGGCCCTGTACCTGACCGCCGCCCTCTATGGGCTGTTCACCCTGCTGGCCGTGCAGGGGTGGCGCTCCTGGCGACGCGACCTGGAACCGACAACCGCATGAACGTACTGGTGCTGACAGGGCCGGAGTCCAGCGGCAAGAGCTGGCTGGGCGCCGCCATTCAGGCGGAATTCGGCGGCCTGCTGGTGGGCGAATACGTTCGCCACTTCATCGACCGCGAGCAGCGCGACACCTGCTATGCGGACATTCCGGCCATCGCCCGTGGCCAGTTGGAGTGGGAAGACCGCGCCCGCGCCACGGCGCCCGAGCTGCTGATCCTGGATACCCACCTGCTCAGCAACATCCTCTGGAGCCGCAAGCTGTTCGGCGATTGCCCCAATTGGCTGGAAAGCGAGCTCCTGGCCCGTCGCTACGACCTGCACCTGCTTCTCAGCCCGCTGGACGTCGAGTGGGTGAGCGACGGCCAACGCTGCCAGCCGGAGCTGGCCGAGCGTCAGGCCTTCTTCGACGATTGCCGGGCTTGGCTGGACAGCACCGGCCAGGTCTACGAAGTGGTCGAGGGGGACAGGGAGTCGCGCCGCCGGCACGTGCTGCAGCGGATTGCGCGCTGGCTGCATCGGCCGCTCCCCGCTGGATCGGAGGCATGACGCCCGACAAGGTCGGCGCTCAGGCCCCTCTAGACGGAGAAGAAACCTGCAATCCGCAGGATCGGGTTGAGCGACGCGTTACCCATCACGACTGCACTTCCGCCGGCAGGTCGATCCGCACCCGCAGGCCGCCCAGGGGGCTGTCCTGCAGGTTCAGGCTGCCGCCCCAGGCTTCGACCATGTCCCGCACGATGCCAAGGCCCAAGCCATGGCCCGCCACCTGCTCATCCAGCCGCGCACCACGGCCGATGACTGCTTCGCGCTGGTCTTCGGCAATGCCCGGGCCGTCGTCGTCCACCATCAGGCTATAGCCCCCCTCCCCGCCCCGAATGCTCAGGTTGACCTGGGTTTCCGCCCATTTGCAGGCGTTGTCCAGCAGGTTGCCCAGTAGTTCCAGCAGGTCCTCCCGGTCCCAAGGCAGGCGCAGGCCCTCGGGGGCGTCCCAGTCCAGATCGAGGTCCCGGTCGTGGATCATTGCGAGAGTCGAGAACAGGCCCGGTAGTTCCTCGGCGCAGTCGAAGTGCGCCCCCGGCAGGGCTTCGCCGGCCAGGCGCGCGCGGCCCAGTTCGCGGCCGAGGCGCTGTTCGATCTGCTCCAGTTGCTCCTGCAGGGTCGTACGCAGTTCCGGACAGCCACGCATCTCCTCGCGGTCGGCCAGGCTGACCAGGACCGCCAGGGGCGTCTTCAGGGCATGCCCGAGGTTGCCCAGGGCATGGCGGGAACGCCGGAGCGTGTCTTCGGTATGGCTGAGCAGATGGTTGACCTGCGCCACCAGGGGCTCCAGTTCCGCAGGAACACGGCTATCCAGTTCGCTGCGCTGCCCCTGCTGCAACTGGGCGATCTGCTGGCGAACCTCCTCCAGCGGGCGCAGCGCCCGGCGCACGGTCAGGCGTTGCAGGGCGAGGATCAGCAGCAATCCGGCCACGCCCAGGCCGAACCCTGTCCAGCGCACGCGGCGGAAGCTGTCCAGCACGGGGGTGTAGTCCTGGGCCACGGCGATCCGCACCTGATGGCCGAATCGGCGGTACTCGCCGCGCCAGGCCAGCAATTGCTGGTTATCCGGCCCCGGCAGCAGACCAGGCGCCAGGCCCTTCTGCGACGGCATCGCCAGTTCGGCATCCCAGAGGGAACGCGAGCGCCAGAGCCCGTCGCCCAGATCGATGAGGAAGTAGCGACCGGAAAAAGGCTGTTGGTGGGCCGGGTTGATGCGCTTCTCGTCCAGCTGGATGCCAGTGGGGCCGCGAACCAGCGCGCCCAGCAGCAGTTCAGCTTCACTGCGCAGGCCTTCGGCCAGGTAGCGGCGCAATCCCAGGTCGAACAGCCAGAGGCTAGTCTGCGCCAACACTAGCCCCACCAGCAGCAGGACGCCCACCAGCCCCAGGCTGAGCCGGCGCTGGATCGACCTCATCGGCCCTCACCGGTGAAGCGGTAGCCCTGGCCACGGCGCGTCTCGATCACCTCGCGGCCCAGCTTGCGCCGCAAGCGGTTGACGTGGACCTCGATCACGTTGGAGTCCCGCTCGGTCTCGCCATCGTAGAGGTGCTCGGCCAGGTGGCTCTTCGACAGAAGCTGGCCGGGATGCAGCATGAAATAACGCAGCAGGCGGAATTCGGCGGCGGTCAGCTCCACTTCCTCGCCATTGCGATTGACGCATTGACGACCCTCGTCCAACTGCAAACCCGCCGCTTCCAATTGCGGCTGGTTGGCCAGGCCATGGGCACGGCGCAGCAGCGCCTGGATGCGCAAGGACAGCTCCTCGGGGTGGAAGGGTTTGGTGAGGTAATCGTCGGCACCGGCCTTGAGGCCGTCGATGCGTTCGGCCCACGAGTCCCGCGCGGTCAGTACCAGCACCGGCGTTGCCAGGCCGCCGGCGCGCCATTCCCGCAACACGTCGAGTCCGGGTTTGCCGGGGAGGCCCAGGTCCAGAATGATCAGGTCGTAGGGTTCGCTCGCGCCCTGGTGCAATGCGTCCCGGCCATCGGCCAGCCAGTCCACGGCGTAGCCTTGGCGACCCAGGCTGTGGGTCAACTCATCGGCCAGGGGTACATGATCCTCTACCAGCAGCAACCGCATCAGTCGTCTTCCTCGTCCTTCAGAATGCGCCCGTTACGGGCATCCAGCTCCAGCTCACGCACCGTTCCATCCGCGGTGACCAGCTCCACCTCGTAAATGTAGACGTCGTCCTCTTCCTCCAGCTCGGCCTCAAGCAGGCGCGCCCCGGGGTAGTGCCCCAGGGCGCTGCGCAGGAGTTGTTCGAGGGGCAGGATGACGCCCGCCTCCCGGAGTTTCAGGGCCTCATCCTGGTCGAGGTCCCTGGCCACCGCTTCAAGGGTGAAGATGGCCAGGACCAAGGCGACAATTCCGCTGTATCGAAAAATCCAGCGCATCAGTCGTCCTGGTGATCCTTGAGGATCTGTCCATTGGTGGCATCGAGTTCGAGGTCCCACTGCACGCCCTGGGCGTC
The DNA here is from genome assembly GCF_000949385.2 of Pseudomonas sp. LFM046. Lineage (NCBI taxonomy): Bacteria > Pseudomonadati > Pseudomonadota > Gammaproteobacteria > Pseudomonadales > Pseudomonadaceae > Pseudomonas > Pseudomonas sp. LFM046. The sequence continues at coordinate 3,598,575 of NZ_JYKO02000001.1, forward strand.
ACGCATTTCGACCTGATAGACGTGCCGGCCGTATTCCTCTTCCAACTCGGTTTCATGGATGGTGGCGCCCGGGTGCTTGGCCAGGGCTGCGGCGTTGAGCTTCTCGAACGACTGGATGGTGCCGGCGTCCCGCAGCTTCAGGGCTTCGTCCGGGCCGAGATCGCGCGCTTCGGCGACACCCGCCGTGACGAAGAGGGTGGCCAGTGTGGCGAGGGTGGCGATGGCAAACAGGGTGGGAAGATTCTTCATGGTCCGTCTCCTTGGGAGCTTGCGTGTTTTCGATGGGCTCAACATACCGGCGACGACTTAACTCAAGCTGAATTCGCCTTAAGACTTGGGAAGAATCATTCATGCCCTGAAGCAACTTGGCCCTGACTCGGGCGCCACTATAATCGCTGCCCTGCCTTCAGGAGAGCCGCATGAGCGCCATCCAGATCAAGTTTCCCGCCCTGACGCTGCGTGCCGGACGCCGCGCGCTGACGCGCATACGCGAGCACGGCCTCGCACCCGCCGATGTGGGCATCCTGCCCGGCGCTGCTGGCGGCCCCAAGGCCCTGGGCATCCAGGGTCTGGATCTGGCGCTGTTCGGGGACTGGTTGCCGCGCGCGCCACGGGAAAGGGCGCTGATCGGCGCATCCATCGGCTCCTGGCGCTTCGCCAGTGCCTGCCTGCCGGACCCCGCCGCCAGCATCCGCCGCCTGGGTGATCTCTACACCAGCCAGCGCTTCCCCAAGGGCGTGACCATGGCGGAAGTCAGCCGGCTCTGCGGCCTGATGCTGGACGACCTGCTCCAGGGCCAGGATGCCCAAGTCCTGGCCAATCCGAACTACCGCCTGAATGTGGTGGTGGTGAAGAGCCATGGCCTGCTCGCCCATGACCGACGCAGCGCCCTGGGCCTGGGGTTGTCGTCGGTGATCGGCAGCAACCTGCTGGGCCGCCCGCATCTGGCCAGACACTTCGAGCGCGTCATCCTTCACGACGCCCGCCAGCCGCCGCCCCTCGCACCGCTCTCCGACTTTCCCTCACGCTTCCACGCGCTGGACCCGGGCAATCTGCGCCATGCCCTCCTCGCCTCCGGCTCGATCCCCATGGTGATGGAAGGGGTGCGCGACATCCCCGGCGCCGGCCCCGGCACCTACCGCGATGGCGGCCTGCTCGACTATCACCTGGACCTGCCCTACAACGCTGGCGGCGTGGTGCTCTACCCGCACTTCACGGACAAGGTGGTGCCCGGCTGGTTCGACAAGGGCCTGCCCTGGCGCAAAGGCGATGCCGAGCGCCTTCAGGACGTTCTGCTGATCTCCCCGTCCCGCGAATACCTGGAGACCCTGCCCCACGGCAAACTGCCCGACCGAAAGGACTTCAAGCGCTATCTGGGCGACGACACCGGCCGTGAGCGATACTGGCGCAAGGCCATGAGCGAGAGCCAGCGCCTCGGGGACGAATTCCTCGAACTGGCGGACAACGGCAAGCTCGGAGAACGCCTACAGAACCTCTGATCGTCGGCACAGGAAGCCAAGGGAGTACAGGGATGAAACTCGCAGTTGCCATCATTCACGGCATCGGCAACCAACAGGACTCACGGGATGCCGAAGGCCACCACGCCTTCGCCCAGGGTCTGATCCGCGGGCTGCGCAGGCGCCTGGGACTGGAAGCACAGGACGTGGCCTTCCAATCGCTCTACTGGGCGAACGTGCTGGACAAGCGCGAACTGGCCTATCTGCAAGACCTGGAACGGGAACCGGTGCGCTGGCGCTGGATGCGCCGCCAGGTCACCCTCTTCCTCGGCGACGCCAGCGGCTACCGCAAGGTGAGTCAGGCCTACGACACCACCTACGAACAGGTCCATCAGAGCGTGCGCAGCGGTCTTATGGCGCTGCGCGCCAAGGTCGGGCCGAACACCCCGCTGGTGGTACTGGCCCACTCCCTGGGCGGACACATCATCTCCAACTACATCTGGGACCAGCAGAAGCTCAACGCCACACCGAGCTGCCCGCTCGACCCGTTCCTCGCCATGGAAACCCTGGCCGGCCTGGTGACCTTCGGCTGCAACATTCCACTCTTCACCTTCGCCTACGAGCCGGTACGGCCGATCCGCTTTCCCGGGCACTGCCTCGATGAACACCTGAGCCGCTCGGCGCGCTGGCTGAACGTCTATGCACCGGCCGATCTGCTGGGCTATCCGTTACGCCCGGTGCAGGGCTATGCCGCCGTGGTCCAGGAGGACAAACCCCTGGCCGTCGGCCCCTGGTGCAAGCGGCATACGCCCCTGAGCCATCTGGAGTACTGGAACGACAGGCGCTTCCAGGACTACCTGGCCCGCCATCTCCGCGAGCTGCTCCACGCCTGCGCTGCCAACGTTGAAGCCTCGGCTCAGCCCGGCCTGCCATCCACCCTCGGCGTACACAGCAGCACGGCGTAGTACCGCAGGAACAGCGCGAACGCCGCCCCCCAGCACGCGGCGGCCAGCCAGAACGCGGAAGCGCCGAGCAGGGGCAGCAGGATGACCCTGGCCAGGGCACCCAGGTTCAGCAGCGCGAACGCCAGGCCCATGGCGCGTGGCGGCTCCAGGGACCGACCACTGTGCCCCAGGCTGACGCGGGCGATCATCGCCAGGATCAGGCCACCCATGGCACCCACACCCAGTGCGTGTTGCGCCAGGCTCTGATTGGCCAGGATGCCCAGGTGCCAGGCCACCAGCCCCAGCGGCGCCACAGCCAGCCAGGCGAACGCCAGGTGCAGCGGCCAGAGCAACGGCACGCGCCAGATTCCAGCGTCGTACCAGCGCGCCAGGCGCAGCAGATTGCCCAGGCCGAGCATGGCGCAGAGCGGCGCAAGCCAGGGATTGACCTGCAAGCCATGGCCAGTGGCGAAGGTCACGGCCAGCAGGATGGCACCCCCCAGCGTGCCCCAGTCCAACCAGGGCAACGCTTTTACCTGCTGGTTCCGGCCCAGCCCTCGTTGGGTGAAGAACGGAATCACGCGGCCGCCGATCAGCCCCATCAGGGCGGATACCAGCCACAGCGCGGCCAGCACGCCCTGGCGCTGCAGGTCGTCATTGGAGGACGCAAGGCCCCAGAGCACCAGGGTGTCGGCCAGAGCCAACAGGGTCAGCACCACGACCACCGGGTAATTGCCGCGCTGGCGGACTTGCCACAGGCTGCGCCCCATCACGAACGCAACGGTGGGAAGGAAGGCCAGCTCAAGCGGGAGCAGCAGTAGCAAAGGCGCTCCCAGCAGCCAGGCCAACCGCCCGGCCAGCCACAGCATGGCCAGTAGAGCGAGGGAACGACCGCGCAGGCCGAGGTTGCCGGTCCAGTTCTGCACGGCGGTGAGGAGAAATCCGGCCACGATGGCGCCACCGAAGCCGAAGACCATCTCGTGGCGGTGCCAGGCAAGCCACCCGCCCGCCGGCTGCCAGGTGCCGGCGTGGCCATTGAGCGCCGCCAGCCAGATCAGCACGGCTATCACGGCGAAGACCGTGCCGAACAGAAAGAAGGGCCTGAAACCCAGGCGCCAGATCGGCCGGATGGCCAGTTCGCGGGAGGCATCAAGCAATTGCACAGGCGAACCCCCGCGCTTCGTTGCGCATCTGGTAGTTGGCGGTCAGGCGCATCACGTAGCCCAGTTTGATCAGGGTCGGTCCCAGAATGACCATGCCGTGGGAGACGACGAGCAGGAGCAGCCCGAGATGGGCGTCCAGGTAGTAGGCGCCGGCGATACCCAGCAGCAGCAGGATCAGTCCGGCCCATAGGAACAGGTGAGAGAGTTGCAGCAAACGCCGGGGGCATCCGAACACGCCAGTCATGATCTCGCTCTCCTCGATTGGATGCCCGGCGCGCTAAGCACCGGGCGTATTTGCTCAGGCGTCCAGGGCGCCGGCCGGTCCGAAGAACTCGTAATGGCACTGTCCCTCGGGCACGCCCAGTTCGCGCAGGTGCTTTTTCACCTGGGCCATGAAGGGTTTAGGCCCGAGGAAGTAGGCATCCAGGTCACGCTCGGCAGGCAGCCACTGGGCCAGATGCTCGCGACTGAGGAAGCCGGTGGCGTCTGGTTTGTCGTCCGCGTGGGGCTCGCTGTAGCAGAAGAAGCGGCTCAGTTGCGGAATGGCGGCGACCTTCTCCTCGACCCAGTCGCGGAAGGCGTGGACCGCACCATTGCGTGCGCAATGGATGAAGTGGATCGGCCGACCGCTGTCCTGCGCAGCTTCCAGCATGGTCAGCGCCGGGGTAATGCCGACACCGGCGGTGATCAGCACCAAGGGCTTGCTGCCGGGGCGCAGGACGAACTCACCGGCCGGGGCGAACAGTTCGATGCGATCGCCGACCTGGAACTGGTCGTGCAGGTAGTTGGACACCCGACCGCCCTCTTCGCGCTTGACGCTGATGCGGTACTCGCGCCCGTTGCCTCGGGCAGACAAGGAGTAGTTGCGGCGTACTTCTTCGCCGTTCAGGAACAGACGCAGGCCGATGTACTGGCCGGGGACGAAATCCATCACGTCGCCGCCGTCTTCCGGAACGAGATAGAACGAGGTGATCTCGGCACTTTCCTCATCTTTGCGCGCCAGGCGGAACCAGCGGGCGCCACGCCAGCCACCCGGAGCAGCCTCGCTGGCGGCGTAGATCTGCTCTTCAGCACCGATCAGCAGGTCGGCCAACTGCTGGTAAGCGGCAGCCCAGGCCTCGATCACTTCATCGGTCGCGACCTCGGCACCCAGCACTTCGCGGATCGCACGCAGCAGGCAGGTCCCTACGATCGGGTATTGCTCCGGGAGCACCTGCAGGGCGACGTGCTTGTTGATGATCTGGCCCACCAGCGGACCGAGGGCTTCGAGTTGGTCGATGTGACGCGCATACATCAGTACGCCGTTGGCCAGGGCACGCGGTTGGTCACCGCTGGCCTGGTGGGCCTGGTTGAACAGGGGCCGCACTTCCGGATATTCGCCCAGCATGATCTTGTAGAAGTGGCTGGTCAGGGCCTCTCCACCGGTTTCCAGCAGGGGGACAGTGGCTTTGATGATGGCACGTTGTTGGCTGGACAGCATAAGGACTCCGTTATCGGTTGGGTCTTTCTGCCTGCTTCTATTCCATCTTTCATGCCAATTATTTATTTGTTATTTATCAATAACTTATAAATTAATAGGTTTTTTTGACTACACTGGAAAACAGGTCATATCGACATCACGGAGTCAATTTGACAACTAATCCTTTTCTGCAGACGCTGATTCCGCTGGTCACTGATCTGTCCCGCGAACTCCCCGAGCGCGAGCGTTACCGTCGCCTGCTGGAAGCGCTGCGGGGGCTGCTGCCCTGTGACGCCACCGCCCTGCTCCGCCTGGACGGCGACCAGTTGGTGCCCCTGGCCGTGGACGGCCTTAGTCAGGACACCCTGGGGCGGCGCTTCAAGGTTTCCGAGCACCCCCGCCTGCAAGCCTTGATGGAGCGCCGGGGCGTCACCCATTTCGCCGCGGATTGTGGGTTGCCGGATCCCTATGACGGATTGGTGGAGGGGCATCAGGAGCACCTGGAAGTGCACGACTGTCTGGGTTGCACGCTTTACCTGGATGACCACCCTTGGGGATTGCTCACCCTGGATGCCTTGGACCCGGCGCGCTTCGATGGCCAGGACCTGGAAGTCCTCGAAGGGTTCGCCAGCCTCGCGGCCGCCACGGTGAAAGCCGTCGAACGCATGGACAACCTCACCCGCCTCGCCCAGGACGAGCAGCAGTTGGCGGAGATCTATCGCCAGGCCGCTGGCCAGGTCCGCCCTCAGGAAATGATCGGCCAAAGCGCGACCCACAAGGCCCTGGTGGAAGAGATCAAGCTGGTGGGGGGCAGCGAACTCACCGTACTGATCAGCGGCGAAACCGGTGTCGGCAAGGAGTTGGTGGCCCAGTCCATCCATGCCCGGTCCCTGCGGGCCCGTCATCCGCTGATCAGTCTCAACTGCGCGGCGCTTCCTGACACCCTGGTGGAGAGCGAACTGTTCGGCCACGTACGAGGGGCCTTTTCCGGCGCGGTGAATGAGCGCAAGGGCAAGTTCGAGTTGGCCGACGAGGGAACGCTTTTCCTTGATGAGGTCGGCGAATTGCCCCTGGCGATCCAGGCCAAGCTCCTGCGAGTGCTACAGAGCGGGCAGTTGCAGCGGGTGGGTTCGGATCGTGAGCACAGGGTCAATGTGCGGGTGATCGCCGCCACCAACCGGGACCTCGCCGAGGAAGTCCGCGCCGGTCGTTTCCGCGCCGATCTCTATCACCGCCTCAGTGTCTATCCCCTGCGCGTCCCTCCCCTTCGAGAGCGTGGCCGCGATGTGCTGCTGCTGGCGGGGTATTTCCTTGAGGAGAATCGCGCCAGGCTCGGGCTACGCAGCCTGCGTCTCAGCCAGGACGCCCAGGCTGCGCTACTCACCTACGACTGGCCCGGCAATGTTCGGGAGCTGGAGCACCTGATTGGCCGTGCTGCCCTCAAGGCGCTTGCTTCCTGTGCCGAGCGGCCGCGTATTCTCACTTTGGCAGCCGGCGACCTCGCCTTGCCGGGTAGTCAGCCCGCAGCACCCGACGTCCCTGCGGACGCGCCTGCGATTGTCCCAACCGGTGATTTGCGCGAGGCGGTCGACCAATACCAGCGCCACTTGATCATCGCCAGCCTGGAACGCCAGCAGCAAAACTGGGCAGCGGCGGCCCGGGAACTCGGTCTGGATCGAGCCAACCTGCTGCGTCTTGCCAAGCGCCTGGGCATCAAATGAACCTCCACGTTCGTAGAACGTGGACTTGCGATGCCCCCCGGAAGGGCACAAAGCTCCCCTTTCGCCTGGCCTAAACCGTAGGGTGCGCCGTGCGCACCGGCAGTTTGCCCGGGCGCCGAAGCTGATTCCAAATCGGTGCGCACGGTGCACCCTACCGGACCGACTTAATCCTTAGCCCAGGCATTCGAGTCGTCACAAGCAGGAAGCTCGTCCGGCCGGTCCCGACTTTTCGGTCACGCAGCCAGAGAGCTGGTAAAATCGGGCCATCCTGCTTTGGCCAGGCTCCTGGCCGTCACTTCAAGAGCGTTACTCATAGTGGAAATCTTCAAAGAGTTCATGTTCGAAGCTGCGCACCAGCTTCCTCACGTGCCCGCAGGCCACAAATGTGGCCGTCTGCATGGCCACTCCTTCCGCGTGGCCATCTACATCGAGGGTGAGCCTGATCCCCATACCGGCTGGATTCGCGATTTCTCCGAGATCAAGGAAATCTTCAAGCCGCTCTACGATCGGCTCGATCACAACTACCTCAACGAAATCCCCGGCCTGGAAAACCCCACCAGCGAAGTGCTCGTCAAGTGGATCTGGCAGGAGCTGAAACCCCTGCTCCCGGAGCTCTCTCGCATCCGTATCCACGAAACCTGCACCAGCGGGTGCGAGTATCGCGGCGACTGAAGCTCGTCCAGGAATGCAAAAAGGCCACCGAAAGGTGGCCTTTTTATTGGGTCGGAGCTTGTTGGTGGGCTGAAGCCCACCCTACGCGAGGAAACGCTGGCCCGTGGCGACGCTATGCGATGCCCAACAACCTTCCCCACGTCACGCCCACTTTCCCGCGCGCAAAGACAAACCCCCGACACGCCGGGGCGTATCGGGGGTTTGGGATAGAAGCTTGACGATGACCTACTCTCGCATGGAGAAGCTCCACACTACCATCGGCGATACGTCGTTTCACTGCTGAGTTCGGGATGGGATCAGGTGGTTCCAACGCTCTATAGTCGTCAAGCAATTCGGTAGGGGCCTCGTCGCGAGACGCGACCCCGAATCAGGTATGTGACAGGTTTGGCTTTTGCGGTTCTGGCAAATTTTCGGTCTATATCGACTTCACCACCATACGCAACAATCACCAGATTGTTTGGGTGTTATATGGTCAAGCCTCACGGGCAATTAGTATTGGTTAGCTCAACGCCTCACAGCGCTTACACACCCAACCTATCAACGTCGTAGTCTTCGACGGCCCTTTAGGGGATTCAAGATCCCAGTGAGATCTCATCTTGAGGCGAGTTTCCCGCTTAGATGCTTTCAGCGGTTATCTCTTCCGAACATAGCTACCCGGCAGTGCCACTGGCGTGACAACCGGAACACCAGAGGTTCGTCCACTCCGGTCCTCTCGTACTAGGAGCAGCCCCTCTCAAATCTCAAACGTCCACGGCAGATAGGGACCGAACTGTCTCACNCAGTTCCTGCAGCAGGCCGTGGCCACGCATGTGAGTGGGCGGGCCACCGGTGATCAGCATCAGGCTGGTGGAGTCGGTGAAGGCGGTGGCCATGCCGATCACGGTGTTGCTCGCGCCGGCGCCGATGGAGGTCACCGCCGCCATCGGCTTGCCGGAAACGCGGTAGTAGCCGTCGGCCAGGTGCACGGCACTCTGCTCGTGGAACACCTGGATGAACTTGATCTTCGACTCTTCCTCGAGGAAGGCGTCGGTGAGGGTCCAGATACCGTGGCCGGGGATACCGGCGACGTACTCGACGCCGTAGTTCTTCAGGGTTTGGGCAACCACTTGGCTGCCAGTCAGTTTCTTCATGGATTAATTCCTATTGTTATCAGATTTCGAAACTACATCCGCCGCTTCGAAACGTCCGAATCGCAGGCGTCAGATAGCTGGCTCACCGAACGGCACGTCCTTCTTGCCGTAGCGACGCACGCGCAGGTTGGCCTGCTCGGCATGGCCGACGAAGCCCTCCATCAGACACAGACGCGAGCAGTACTCGCCGATCAGGGCAGAGGCCTCGTCCGTCAGTACGCGTTGGTAGGTGCAGGTCTTGATGTACTTGCCGACCCAGAGACCGCCGGTGTAGCGCGCCGCCTTGTTGGTCGGCAGGGTGTGGTTAGTGCCGATCACCTTGTCGCCGTAGGAAACGTTGGTGCGCGGACCGACGAACAGGGCGCCGTAGTTGCTCAGGTTCTTCACGAAGAAATCGTCGTCGCGCGTCATGATCTGCACGTGCTCCGAGGCGTACTCGTCGGAGAACTTGACCATCTCTTCGAACGACTCACAGAGAATGATCTCGCCGAAGTTCTCCCAGGCCTCCCCGGCGATGGCCGAGGTCGGCAGGAGTTCGAGCAGGCGAGCGATTTCCTTCAGGGTGTCTTCCGCCAGTTCGCGGGAAGTGGTCAGCATGACGGCCGGCGAGTCCTTGCCGTGTTCGGCCTGGCCCAGCAGGTCGGTGGCACAAAGTTCGCCGTCAACGCTGTCATCGGTGATCAGCAGCGTCTCGGTGGGACCAGCGAAGAGGTCGATACCAACGCGACCGAACAGCTGACGCTTGGCTTCTGCAACGTAGGCGTTGCCCGGACCGACAATGATGTCCACCGGATCGATGGTGGCAGTGCCCAGTGCCATGGCACCAACTGCCTGGATACCGCCCAGACAGTAAATGGCGTCCGCGCCGGCCAGGTGCTGGGCTGCGACAATGTACGGAGCCGGTTTGCCCTGGAACGGCGGCGCTGCAGTCACAATGTTGCGCACGCCAGCGGACTTGGCCGTGACGATGGACATGTGTGCCGAAGCAAGCAGTGGGTACTTGCCACCTGGGACATAGCAGCCGGCGGCGTTGACAGGGATGTGCTTGTGGCCAAGAACGACGCCCGGAATGCTTTCGATCTCGACGTCGAGCATCGACTTGCGTTGAGCATCAGCGAAGCGGCGCACTTGGGCCTGGGCGAACAGGATGTCGTCGCGCTCACGGTCAGTCAGCTGAGACATGCATTGATCGATCTCGGCCTGGCTCAGTCGATAGTCGCCCCGGTCCCAGCCGTCAAACTTGACCGACAGCTCACGGACGGCGGCGTCGCCACGCTTCTCGATATCCAGCAGGATGCGCGATACGTCCGCCTTCAGCTTGTCGTTGTCAGCCGCCTGCTGCTCCGTCGGTTTAGCCTTCTTGATCCACTCAGCCATCACATCACCTTTCTTGTAGGGCGCAGAAAGCCAACACACCTGAGCAGCGAATGCATCGAGTGAGGCCAATCTGCGGATTACGGGAAAATTGGGCAGTGCCGTGTTTGCGTCAGATGCCCAGGGCACCTGGAGAACGCCCTGTGAGCCACAAAGTACGGCGGCACCCTGCCCCCCTCAATTTCTCAAGAACGCATCAAATGACGCACTGTGACGCAACTAAGTAAAAAAAGTGCGACATGCCACCGGAATAGCACGCACACAGTGAAACTGCCTGAACACGGGCAGCCCAACGAGAAACAAGCCAGAAGACTCAGGATGGGATTGGTCGGCATCACCTGATGGTGATGCCCCAAGAAAGAGGGAATAGGTGACGCGCGCCCAAGGCGCAATTCAAGCGGAGTCGATGGAAGTGTTGCCGGTATTCAGATAGATGGTGACTTCCTTGGGAATGGACGGATCGCTGGGCGGTAGCACCGTAGCTCGCCGGATGTTCGCCTTGCGAATGAGCCCCTTGCTAACGAAGCTCATAGCCACCTTGGCGGCCACCGGCTGCCTCATCATCGTCGCTGCGATGCCGCTGGTGACGCCGAAGATGTACTTCTTGGAGTTTCGACTGACGGCCGCCAGATTGCTGAAGGTTATCTCGTTCTTTTGGATGGTTTCGAAGTCGACAGAGAAGATCCGCCCCGAGATCAGGAAGCTCAGGCCGTGGTACTTGAAGTGGTAATCCATCTTCCCGGTACCATCCATGCTCGGGAATCGCTCGATGTAGTAATGCATCAGCATGCCGTCGTGCTCATAGATGCAGAAGATCGAGCGCACGATCTGGCCGGGGTAGATAGACGAGTAGTGATAACGCTCGTAGATGCCCGTGATATCACTCTGGCGGGACTCACCTGCCCTCATCAATTCATTGATGAACATGAGCATCTTCGGCGACTGGATGACGCTCCTGAACAGATGGAAGTGCCCTCCTTCCATCATCGAGCGGAAGTCATTCGGATTCGAGAACAGAACGTCCTCACTCAGACCAAAGAAACTGGCAATCGCCCGCAGGTTGCCCTTCGAGGGGGCATGAGTTCCAGCAAGGTATTTATTGAATTGCTGCCGGTTGATGCCGATCTTGCGGCACATCTCTGAGACAGTGCCGGCTCGCTCACAGAGGACACGGAGGTTCTCTGGAAGAAACTCATCCTGATTCATTTGTGTCTACTCGTCTCGAACAATGAAACTGCGGTAGCAACAGATAGTCGCTCGATAACCTAATCAGCGAGTCACGTGCCCCTCCATTATAGGCGCAGTCCGCATCAGTCTAGTGCGTCATATTGAGAAGGGACTCACCCGCCAACGCAAGGCTGTGCTCAAGCCACCCTTCGGGCGAGCGACGGCGCAATGCCCACCACCACCAAGAGCAGACCCGCCACACCGACGAAGGCAACGTTCAAGCTGGATGCTTCGGCCACGAAACCAATCAGGGCCGGGCCCAGTAGCACCCCCAGGTAACCAATCCCACTCATCGAAGCGATGGCAAGTCCCACTGGCATTCTCTGCTGCCGACCGGCCAGGGATAAGAACACCGGGACCATGTTGGCGATACCCGCTCCTACCAGGACGAACCCCAGCAGCGCAAACAGCCAGTGATCGAGCATGACGGCCATCAGCATCCCAGCAATTGCCAGCAGCCCACCGCCTATCAGCACTGCGCTCGCACCCAATCGGTTTACGATGCGGTCACCATTGAGCCGCCCAAGCGCCATGGTCACCGAGAAGACGGCATAACCAATTCCAGCCTGGCTCAGTTCGACTTCGCGCACCGTCGAAAGGAAAACCGCGCTCCAGTCCAGCATCGCCCCCTCCATCAGGAAAGCGATAAAGCAAAGGCATCCAAGCAAGAGCACCGGCCCAGTCGGCCGCACGAATACCGGCGCATTGCCTCCCTCCGCATACGGAAGCAGGCCACGGCCATAAGCACACAAGAAACAGGCCCCTGCCACCATGATCACCAGGATGGCCTGGAGGGGCGAGGCTCCCAACCACAGCAACAAGCTGACGCCGGCAGCGCTGATGATGCTGCCGAGGCTGAATAGTCCATGGAACCCAGACATCATCGCGCGTCCGCAGGAACGCTCGATGATGACCCCCTGCATGTTCATGGCGACCTCCGCGATGCAGAATGTGGCGCCGAACAGTGCCAAGAAGATCATCAGCAGCCCGAACGAAGACACGGACGCAAGGAGCAGCAGACATGCTGTGATGACTGAATAGGCCAGACAGATCGCGCGGCGACAGCCAATTCGAGTGACGAGCCACCCCGCCAACGGCGTCATCACCAGCGAACCACCGCCGAGACAGAGCAGTAACAGACCCAACTGCGCGTCGAGAATGTTCGCCCTTTGCCGAGCAAAGGGCACCAGCGGCGCCCAGCCCCCCATCGCCAATCCCGCAAGCAGAAAAGTCAGACGACAGGCGGCCAGGGAGCGTGGAAACAGCGACAACGAATGCAGACTGGACATGGCAACAGCTCAAAAAAAAGCCCGGCAAGACCGGGCTAAGGGTGTGTTCTAAAACACTGAGAATCAGAGCGCCCATGAGGGCTCTAGCAACGACCTGGTTCCGCCCTTCGACAAGCGAAGTACCCATCGTCAGCTCGCTGACAATATGCCCTTACGATATTGACGCTGACTTGCCTGCTCAACTTCGCAAAGTAGTTTGAACTGACGCAGAGTGACGCAAAGCCCACTCATGATCGCGGCCAGCTTGAGCTCATCTATGGAGCCGACTCTGGGCGCAGTTACCCAGACTGCCTAGTACTTGCCCCCTTGGGCCCCGCCACCCGCACGCTCATTGGCTTCAGTTACCGCGCGAGTAAATGTCTCAAAGGGAATATCGGTAATTCCGACCAGACCGGTATGTGAATTCTCACCGTCGAGAGTACGCCCTGTTACCGGCTGATCTGCGTACTGGAACCAGTGGGCCCCCACTACCACTCCGGTCGCTACCGCAGAGTCCATGAAGCGCGCATATGTATTGCAACTATGCCAAGGAGCACTGGGCATATCCCGAGGAGAACCCGCCTGTTGGCCTGATTCTCTGCGCCGACAAGGGCCATGCCCTAGCGCGATACGCGCTGGAGGGCTTGCCCACCAAGGTCATGGCGGCGAACTACCGAACTGTCCTGCCGGACGCCGAAATGCTGCAAAAGGAGCTGGAAAGCACACGGCGGCTGCTTGAAGCGCGGGCGGAACTTCGACCCAAGGCTCAGCGATAAAGGGCTGCTGGGGCCCCTCGGCGCCTCAGTCCGCCCAGAACAGACCTCGCGTGGGCGGCGGTGGAAGCGCCGAGTAGATTGCCTGCGCTCTCTGATAGTCGATCAGGTGCTTTCCGTGCGCCCAGGCGAGCACGAATTGCCTGATCTCCCACGGCGAGAACGAGAAATCCTTAGGCAGCTTCAGCTTCCTCTTCGCCGACGCGTCGGCGGAGTTGCACTGCTCACAGACCACGGTAGGCTCAAATCGAGGCGTGAACCATGACGGAAGCTGCCAGCCGAATTTGTCGCCCGCGTGGTCATGATGTTCGTGATATCCGCCAGCCCACCCAAGACGGCGGCCCGGCTTATTCGGGTAGAGCACCGTCCAACGGAGGATGTGATACTTCGTTCGGGTGCATCCTGGACATTGCCAGTCCTCGACAAGGCCCTTGTAGATGTTGCGGCAATGGGCGCCATCGAACGCTTGGTATTCCTCCAAGGTGGGGCGTTTGACCTCGAAGTTATGCCGCAGGGTGCCTTCCCGCGCTGGGTTCTTGATTCCCGTTCCCTGGCAGGCCAGGCATAGCCCGTTGAAGAAGCGGCGCGTGTCTCCCTTCATGCACATGCAAGGGATACCAAGGGCAGTCGGCATTTTCGGTTCTGATTCCATCCAGCATTTGCGGTCGCGCTAGCTTTGACCACTTTTCTGCGCGCTACAAGCGGTTAGAGGTTCTCCGCCGTTAACGGGTCGATCCGCGTGTGATGCCGTGAAACTGAGCCCGTCTCATTGTGACATTGCGGAAAGAGCCCGGCTCGGCACGAGAGTTAATCAGCCTGCGCGCCGAGTGCGAGCGCTTCAGCTATGACACGGTAGACGTCCGAGTTTTCCAAATAGCCCCTGAAGGCCTCCGCTCCCGGCCCGCTTGCCTGCAGCACCTCATCGTCAATCGCATGGGTGCCCGCATCCAGCTCGCGCGGTAAGTTGCCGGTCCTGAGCACCGCGCCGGGCACATTCTTATAGGCTTCGTTGGCGACGAACGTCTTGTTTTCGTCCTCGGCAACAGACGGGACGAAGGGGCCATCGAGCTTCGGCCGAGGCGAGCACAGCCGACAAGATCATTACCGCTCGGCTCAGGGAGGCCCTGGATCTCGTGGACGTTCGCGTGCTCGACCACATCATCGTTGCTGGCAAGAAGGCCCTGTCGTTCGCCACGAAGGGTCTGCTGTAGTCAAAAGGGGGCATCGCCCCCTTTTCTGCACTACGGTTGTTCCGCGCGCCTACCGGCCGCGTCGCAGGTCGATTGCATCAAGCTCTTGGAGAGTTTGAATAACGGTTTCCACCACTTCTGCGTCGAAATCGTCCCGATCCGCTTCCTCATGTGTCCCCTTGTTCAGATAGGTCCAAACGAGGTTGGCTTCAGGGATACCCAGAATCCTGCCATAAGCGGCAACCAGCCGATCCTTGCTTGCGTGGTTGAAAGTACCAGCTTCCCGGAGCTTTTTGAGGATCGCATCGCAGACGTTGCGCAACGCAGGTTCCTTCCCCACGCCGGCCAGTTGGAGGCTAAGAAGTCCAAGGTCGTGGCTGACCATCCATCCCCACGTCTTCTCCGTCAACATTTCGAGGGCCTGGCGACAAGCAGCCAATGCGCCCCTGTCATTTAACAGATCCTTCGCCGCCCGAGCTTGAGCGATGTAGTTGCCGGTTGGCACATTTCTCGTAATTCGTGGCTGATAGTCGCCTGTGTGATGGCGGAACAGGATGACGACGCATTGCTCGCGCTGCCTCTGGGGCAGATGCTGCTGGATGTCCTTGATGAACTCGTTGCTATGGCAGGTAACGATCAGCTGCATATCCGGGAAGTTGTCGTTCTCGAAGATTGCTTCCCGAATGCCCGCGCGATGATCGTGGTCGATCGCGTTGATCGCATCATCGAACACGACCAATGGGCTACCAATGCTCTTTGCCTTGGCAAGGAGGATCGCAAGCCCGAGGCATCGAATGTGCCCTTCGCTTAGGATATGCAGCGCATCTACCCGGACGCCCAGTTTGCCCCGAAAGACGATTTCAATCTTGTCGTAGCCGGTCAGGGGGAGATGCAATTCCGCAAGCTTGTCGGCTTCGAGGTCATTGCGATTGAACTCGTTATAGAGAGCCATCGCCGTCTCGTTGGGACCGGCCATGAGCCCGCCCGGCAGCTGCTCGCGGTATGCCCGAATTTCACCCAGGAACCGGTCGTAGGCCGCCTTGATCGGAGAGTCACGCTCGATGTCTTGCTCTTCCTGGGCGACCTCTTCGGTCAGATCAGCATTGGCCTCATCAAACTCGGCAATCCGGTTCTTCGCCGCAGCCACGTTATCGGCATTCTGCTGACGCTTCAGATCCTGGGCCTGCACCTTCAAACGGACGGCGTTTAACCCGTCGCGCTCTTCGATGTTTCTTTGGCGCTCCTGCTGGGCTTGTGCGGCAGCCGCGTCCTGTGCCGCCACTCTGTCGGCGACCGCTAGCAGCTGTTCGAGCGTCACAGGTTCTGGCGCCAGCGGCTCCTCCGGTTGAAGCGTTGTCCACCAGGCGCCCAAGGGTTCATCCGCGAGCCCAGCAAGATAGCGACCAACGGCGGTCTCATCCTCCTGGTGGGCGGTGACGAACCCGTTCAGCACAGTCAACTGATGGCGCAGGGCCCTCGAAGCAGTTCCGAATTCCGCTTCAGCGGCAGCAAGGCCTTCCTGCAACTCGGCAAGGTCTTTCAGGTCGTCCAAGCCTGCTCGGGCCTTCTCGTAGGGATTGGTGACGACGTGTCCCGGCCCAAGCAAAGGCGTATCGCAGGCGGGGCAATGATCGCCCTCAGTCTCCTGAAGGGCGACCACGGAGTTATAGAGATCCATGAACGAGACCTGCGCGCTGCGCTCTGACAATGCAGTCTCGATCCCGTTGACCTGTTCGTGTCGTTCCTGGGCCGCCTGAAAAGATGCAGAAAGACCGTCGCGGGTCAGACCGATGACGGCGGGTGGGACGGCATTGAGAATTTCCTCCAATTCCTGCAAGCGACCCGGGGCGTCTTCGCTGCCGATCAACGCCTTGAGCCCTGCGTAGGTTATGTCTGCCGAGTGACTACCCGCCAATTCGGCTTCTTCCTTGTCCAGCCCCTCCAGTGCTGCCTTCTCCCCATCGACCGTCGCCTGGTCGTTCGCCAATCCTTCGCGGCGGGCCGCCAGGATGTCCGCCTTTTGGGGGTCAAGGACGAGCTGGCGATCCATGCTCTCGTTGAAGTTACCGACGAAATCGCTGAACTGGTCCATGCCAAACAAGGTGGCGATCAATTCGGAGCGCTGACCTGCGGGCCGCGCTGCGATCCGCGAGAAGGCGTCTATTCGGTTCTTCTCAACGAAGCAGAAGCGGAAAGCTTCCGAATTCGCCAGCACATTCACTTCGCGATCCTGGTGATCGGTCGCGGTCAGAATAGGCGGAGCAAATCTCTCTTCATGAATATTGGCGAGATAGACACGCGGATCGATGCGCTTGCTTTCGGCCTCTTCGACGACGCCGAGCAGAGAGTACTCCAGTGCTTCGCAGAAACTGGTCTTGCCGCTGCCGTTCGGGCCATAGAACAGGATGATGCGCTTCTGGAGATCGAAAGGCTCAGGCCTGCGGAAACCACGAAACGGCCCGAGCGTCAGATTGCGCAACCGCTTCCAGGGCCAATCCCCATTCGCCGCAGCATCCTGAGCCTCAGGCGCCTCGTCCGAAGTTTGAGCAAGAGACGCCCGCATCAGCCCGGTCAAATAGATGGATCGCTGGCTGCGATTGCTCGACGTCCGCGCCAATGCATCGAAATTCGCAAGCGCCAGATTGGCAAGGCGCCGCACATTGGAAGGGATTTCCTTGTCCGCCTGATGAAGCCAGACGATAAAGCGCTCAAAGTCCTGCTTGGCTGACGCCATGTCTCCCCCTCGAATTCCCAGTCAGTCTCCTAGCCTGGCGCTATCGCTCAGTTCGAACTACGCCAGTGCGTCCCTCACTCTAGGATTGTATTGGTTAGCTTCTGGAAATGCGCCTGCCGGGACACCGCCGTTGCCGCGGCTGGAAACCGCGCCGATGTACATCACTGGCAACTGGGACAAGAAGTACGGCGACTACGAAGCCATCGAAAACCTTGAACCGTGGGAACGGATGGATGCTGCAATCGAGGCGATTGAGGCGAACGACACGGCTGTCAACATCCTCGTGACGCAACGCCGCACGCACATCGGCCAACACGAGATCACGGCCGTCTTCGAGGCTCTCCGGCGCTGACCGCTGACGACCTCAGAGGCAACAGGCGGCTGAGGCCTCCTGTTGCCTCTCTTCACGCCGATTGAGCCACGGCAGCCGGATCGACCGGCAGCCATGGCTTCGGGCACGCCCGGGATTTACGGGCTCACGCCATTCGCAGAGCGATGCGCCTGTGCAAATGCCAGGAACCGCTCGCGCCCATCCGCAGCCCCTTCCTTCAGGTGCCACAGTGATGTCTGCGTAACGAGGTTGAACGGTTCTTTCTCCTCAGCGAGAACAGCGGCCGTCGTTGTCGAGAGGATGAAACCATCACATTTCCCGTCCATGATGGCTCTTTGGAGAACACGTCGATTGCGGTTCACGAAATCCATGTTGAAGGCATCGAGAAACTGCATACCCGACGCTCGGTTCTGGTCATAAAGGAGGCGGCCGGCCGGTGGCAAATCATCCAGGTTGAGTGCGATGATTCCACCGTTTCCGAATGGGGCAAGCTGCTTGGCACCCTTGCTGACGTGACCTTCGACGCCTTTCTCCGACCAGAATTTCTTGCAGGCGATCGGATACTCGCCCATTCCGAAATCGACCACGATATCCGGCTCCGCGGCTTTAGCGGACAGACCCGCATTCGACAGGTCAGCGAGCAAGGCCACTTCCCAAAGTGCATCCTTTCCCTGAGACGCATCTCTGTTGTCGGGCTGGTCGTCACCATCCGGGCGCTTGTCCTTCTGATAGACCACATCAAATTGGCCGCTGATTCTACCCGCACCGACTTTTCGTACAGAACCTAGCGAACGGCCTACAACAACGGTGTTCTGAACGATGGCGGTAGCACGCCCACCATCGCACCGAATTTCACAAGCTTCTATGGCACTGGGGGTAGTAACAGTTCCCAGCTATCTACAATCTCCCGGACCAGCCGCTGGATACGGGCAATCCTCCCCTGCGGAATCGGAGGCGACCGATATGCACAATCGCACATCACCGTCCCGCGGAGCCGCGTAGCAAGTTCTGGATCGATCCGTTTCCAGTGAGCGTTCCGCCCAATGATTTGTCTGGCCATCATTCAGTTCTCGGAGCAAAGCCCTGCCAGTAGCCGGGACGATCAGGTTGCTGCTGATAGGTCTCGACGTGATCCGCAGCCATTCCGAGAAGTTCGCTTACATTGCGGCCTCGGCTGCACAGGTATCGATCCAGTTCCTCGATAGCTTCGCTGAGCACGCGGTAGCCCCCGGTGAAAACGGCCGAGGTGAGTTCGGTGGCGCAGGCTCCGGCCAGAAGAAAACGCGCAACATCCAGGCCACTGCGTGCGCCATTGGTGGCGATCAGCGGGTAGTCCGCCCCAATGGCCTTGCGCGTCAGCATCAGCCAGCGTGCCGTGAGCGGCAGGGCCCAGCCACCGCCGATGGCGGCGCTGGTGCCGAGCAATGGCCGCTCGCTCTCCAGGTCCGGCAGGAAGCCCATGAAACGCCCCATCATCACCACGCTGTCGGCACCGCCCCGACGGGCTGCCTGGGCCAGCCCCACTACGTCTTCGCTCTGCCCGGTGAGCTTGATCCACAGCGGCAGACGCGTCGCCTGGCGGATGTGCCGCACTATCGCTTCGATGCGCTCGGCACCGCGCTCGAGCACGATGGCCCCCTTGGCGGCCTCCTCGCCGTGGGGAGCGCCGATGTTGAGCTCCAGGACGCGCATACCGGCATCCTCAATCTTCCGGGCGAATGCCGCGCAGCGCTCCAGGTCGCTGAGGATCAGGCTGGGGATGACGTAAGCGTCCTGCTTGCGCGCTTCGCGGTCCAGTTGCTGCAGGTCGTCGAGCCACTCATCGAAATCGCGCTGGACCAGCCCGGAGCGACCGAACAGCATGGCGTCCGGCGGCGGTGCGAAGTTCCACGGCAGGCGGTTCCACTGCGCATCGAGCAGGACGTAGTCGGTCTTGTCCAGTTGCTCCTTGGCAGCCGCCGACTCATTGGTGGATTTCGCGACCACCGCCGCAGCGCCGGAAGCCAAAGCGCTGCGTATGGCAGCCATGGTCATCGTCTGTTCGCCGGCTCCGCAGATCACCGGGTTCTTCAGGGTCAGGCTGGCGACCTGGGTAACGAGGCGGCTCATGCTGGCTCTCCGGGTCAGATATTCATCAGTCGGGCGGCATTCAGTGACGTCATCTTGCGCACGTCTTCCTCGCTATAGCCCAGGTCCAGCACGGTGGCGATCACATTGCGGAAGCCGTCGACGATGGTCGGGTTGCCCTGCTGCCCGAGGTCCGAGCCGAGGATTGTCAAGTCCACCGTACCCGCCTCGATCACCTGTTTAAGGAACTCGGTGTCGTAGAACTTGAACTTCGAGCCAGGCACCCACATGCACATCGAATGCTCCATGTAGACGCCCCCCCTGGCCAACTCGCGCATGTCATCCAGCGTGGCGTCGACCACATAGGTCGGGTGGTTGACCAGCAGGCGCTTGACGCCGCGCTTACGAGCCTCCTCGAACAGCGGCCAGATCTCGCGGATGTTGAGATGGCCTGCCGACAGCACCACGTCCTGCGCTGCGATCAGGTCGAGGATCGCTTTCACCTCGTCGCGCAGCTGATCGTTCTCGTCCAGCACGCTCAGTGGCACCGGCTGCAGCATGCGCTGGGTGGTCTGGGGAAACTTGTCGACGAACTTCACGTCCTGGTGGTGATGGGCGATGTGGTTGGCCGAAGAGAAGGTCGGCATCCACACCAGGTCGGCGCCCAGCTTCAGGCCGTGCTCCACCGCGTGCACGTTGAGGCCACCCACCGCGTTGTTCAGCGGCACACCGGACAACATGCGCACATTGAGGTCGGAAAAGTGCTTGTTGAGCAGTGTGGTGACGGGCGTGCAACTGTAGTAGTGGTCCTTGAGCAGGACCGCCTTGAGCCCGGCCCGTGAGGCTTCCTGCATGGCTTCGATATGGTCGCAGTAACGCGGCATGACGGACGGGCCGCTGTGGCAATGCAGGTCGATGGCACCGTGCAGCAAACGGTCGATCTGAGCTTCGCGTTCCGAGGAAAAGGTTTCAGGCAGTACGGAATTCATGGCATCACCTTGTTCTTGGGATGGGAGTCAGAGGGTACGAATGCTGTGGAAGGTCTCTGCCTGGCGAGTCCAGCCGGCGCGCAGCACCGCCTGGTCAGAGCCGACAATGAAGAAGCTGGCGCCCTGGTCGACGTAACGCTGCACATCGTCGATCGCAGGCACGAACAGGCCGCTGGCCTTGCCGGCTCGCTGGGCAGCTTGCAAGGTCTGACTCACCGCGCGCTCGACAGCGGGATGGTCGAGATCATAGGTACCGAGCGACACCGCCAGATCAGCACGCCCCACGAAGAGGCAGTCGACGCCGTCGACAGCGGCGATGGCGTCCAGGTGGTCAAGCGCTTCGGCATCCTCGATCTGGACCACCAGCGCGTGGCGTCCATCCTCGATTTCCACATGCGTGGAAAGACTGTTGCGCCCGTAGCCACCAGCCCGCGGAGAATTGGAGAAGCCGCGCGTGCCATTGCGGTAGCGGCAAGCCGCAACCGCCTCCTGGGCTTGCGCGGCCCGGGTAACGTGCGGAATCAGCACACCGTCGGCCCCCAGATCCAGCGCCTGGAGAAGCGTCGCAGGACGGCTGTCGGGAACACGCACGACGCCGCAGATACCCGCCGCGCGGCACGCCAACAGCCCGATGTCCAGACTGTGGGCGGTAAACCCGGCATGCTCGGCATCGAGCACCGCTACGTCGACGCCGGCAATTCCGGCGATTTCGATGCTGGCGTGGCCCGGAGTCTTGATGAAGCTACCCAGCAGCAGATCACCCGCCCGCAGGCGCCAGCTCATGCTCGACGCGCTCATGCGATGGCTTCCTTGCCGCTCTCGGTGAACTCACCAGCCTGGTACTCCACGAGGTGGCGATAGTCATCGCGTAGCGGCGAGAAGATATCGAGGTTCATCACCACTTCGTCGCCCAGCGGCTCGGCGTAATGAACGACATGCGGGGGAATACGCAGCATGGTGCCCGGCCCACCTTCGACGACATCGTCGCCCAGATGAAAGCGGACGCGGCCCTGCACGATGATCACCAGCTGTTCGAAGGTGTGGCTGTGGGGAAAGACGTCCATCCCAGGGGTCAGCCAGTTCATCACGCAGATGGTGTCGTCGCCCCGAAAGCCAACGCGCTCCACACCTTTGCGGACGGTTTCCCGGGGCAGGTCATTCCAGTTGTGGAGCAAGGCAGTTGCCAGATTCATCGAGGGTCTCCTGATTCGTCTTTTCAGATTTCGTTTCTCTGAAAAGAACACAATTTCTCTGTACGACCCAAAACTACTCCGCATCCATATCTGCCGTCAACGCCTTTTTCTCCCGCACAACCCTTGACACCGGCAAAATTCCGTCACTAGGATTGTATCTCCATAGAGAACTTTATTTCTCTGTAAAGAACAATGAAACAACCCTCGAGGAACCAGCCCAATGCAAGTCATCCAATCGCTGTTGATCGATGGAGAATGGTCGTCCGGCAGCCACGAACGCCAAGGCGAGGTGTTCAATCCGGCGACCGGCGAAGTCATCGCGCAGCTGGGGTTTGCCGATCGCAGCGACCTGGACCGCGCCCTCGCCGCCGCCAGCAAAGGCTTCGACACCTGGCGCAAGACCTCGGCCTATGAACGCTCGCGGATTCTCCGACGCGCTGCCGACCTGGTCCGCGAGCGCTCCGAAGAAATTGCCGCGCTGATCACCCTGGAACAGGGCAAGCCGCTTGCCGAGGCGCGCATGGAGGCCTTCGGCGCTGGCGACCACATCGACTGGTATGCAGAAGAAGGCCGTCGTGCCTACGGCCGGGTGATTCCGCCACGGGTACGTGGCGCCCGGCAGATGGTGCTGCGCGAGCCGATCGGTCCGGTGGCGGCGTTCAGCCCGTGGAACTTCCCGGTGAGCCAACTGGTACGCAAGATCGCCGGGGCGCTGGCCGCCGGCTGCTCGATCATCGCCAAGGGCCCGGAAGAAACCCCGTCGTCCTGTATCGAACTTTGCCGGGCCTTCCAGGATGCCGGCGTGCCACCAGGGGTGCTGAACCTGGTGTTCGGTGTTCCGGCGGAGATTTCCGACTACCTGATTCGCTCCGAGGTCATCCGCAAGGTGTCCTTCACCGGGTCGGTCCCGGTGGGTCGTGCCCTTGGTGCACTGGCCGGGCAGTACCTCAAGCGCTGCACCCTGGAGCTAGGTGGCCACGCGCCCTTCATCGTTTGCGATGACGTCGATGTGGACGCGGTCGCAGCCCTGGGCGCCGGACTGAAGTTCCGCAATGCCGGGCAGGTCTGCGCGTCACCAACCCGTTTCTACGTCCAGGTCGGCATCCACGATCGCTTCGTCGAAGCGTTCAGCCGGGCCAGCGCTGCGCTCAAGGTGGGCGATGGCACCAATGCCGACACCCAGGTGGGACCACTGGCCAATCCGCGCCGCGTGACGGCGATGCAAGCCTACGTGGACGACGCACTGGCCGTCGGCGCCCAGCTCGCCCTGGGTGGCGAACGTCCGGCTCAGCCAGGGTTCTACTACGCGCCCACGGTGCTCACCGGCGTGCCGGAGCAGGCACGTATCATGAGCGAGGAACCCTTCGGCCCGATCGCTTCGATCATCGCCTTCGACGACCTGGACGAGGTGATCCGCAAGGCCAACGCCCTGCCCTTCGGCCTCGCCGCCTTCGCCTTCACCCGTTCGATCCAGCGCGCCACCTTGTTGGCCGACGAGCTGGAAAGCGGCATGGTCTCGATCAACCACTTCGGCCTGGCCGCTCCGGAAACCCCCTTCGGCGGCATCAAGAACAGTGGCTACGGCAGTGAAGGCGGCAGCGAGGGGCTGGAGGCCTACCTGACCACCAAGTTCGTCAGCCAGGTGGGTTGATTCCACCGCCAGGCTATCTGATCAAGCTCGCCAAACAACTGCCACCCCTGCCTTCGGCAAGGGTGGCAGTTGTGCTTCAGCTTCCCGAAACGCTCGAAGCCATCCATCCCTCGGCTGAAATTGGTGTCGCACACCAACACAAGCATTTCGGCAAGCGATACAATTCAGCCTACCTCAGCCCAGCCCCAGGAGATGGATTGTGAACGCTGACGACCAGAAGACCGAAGGCGGGTCCAGCGGACCGGCCCTGCTGGAATCGGTGGAGATGGTGTTCCGCCTGCTCGATGAACTCACTGCCGCGCGGCGCCCGCTGGGCGTCACCGAGCTGGCCCAGCTGCTGCAGACCGCCAAGCCGCGGACCTATCGGCACCTGGCCTCGATGCGCCAGCTCGGCATACTCGAACAGGACCCCACCAGCGAGAAATACCGCCTTGGCGCCCGCCTGGTGGCCTACGGCGAAGCGGCCAGCGAGCAGTTCGACCTGCGCGCCCTGGCCGATCCGTACCTGACCCGCATCCGCGACGCCACCGGGCAGACCGCCCTGCTCGCGGTGGCGACCCACGATACGGCCCTGGTGGTGTCCTGCGTCGAATCGAAGGCCAACGTGTGCATCTCCGTAAAGCCGGGCAACCGCGTGCTGCCCTACTGCTCGGCCCAGGGCCGCACCGTGCTGGCCTTCTCCGACACCGCCAGCCAGCAGCGGGTGATGCGCCGCAAGATGGCACCGCTGACCGAGCGCACCTTGTGCGAACCGCAGCAGCTGGCCGAGCGCCTGGAGTTGATCCGGGAAAGAATGTACGACGATGCGGACAGTGAAATCACCATGGGGATCAACGCCCTCTGCTGCCCAATATTCCGCGAACACGACGTGATAGTCGGCACCATCGGCATAGTCGGACCCAGCTCGGCCATTCCGTCCCCGCCGCCGCCGAGCATGCTGCGCGAGCTGCAATCCGCGGCGGCGGAAATCAGCGAACGGCTGCATGCCGGCACCTATCAACGGCAGGCCTTGCCGGCGCTCTCTTAGCACCGCAACCATCTGGCCTGAACGTCGCTGGGGAGCTTCGTCAAAAGAGCGAGGCCCCACCCTGCCCTTTTGCCGACACAGTAAGGGCAGGAAGAGGCCTCGGTAATCGCACGCAGGCTCAATCGCCCTTGCGCTTGGCCAGGAACTGCGACAGGACCAGCAATGCGGTAGCGAACAGCACCATGATGGTCGCTGCCGACAACAGCACGGGGCTCAGCGCCTCGCGGGCGGTGGTGAACATTTCACGGGGCAGGGTTCGCTGGTCGGGGCCGGCGAGGAAGAGCGTCACCACCACCTCGTCCAGCGAGGTGGCAAACGCGAACAGACCGCCGGAAACCAGCCCCGGCGCCACCAGGGGCAACGTGATCTTGCGCAGGGTCACCCAGGGCGTCGCCCCCATGCTCGCCGCTGCCCACAACAGGCGCTCGTTGAGTCCGCTGAGGGCGGAGCCGACGTTGATCACCACGAAGGGCACTGCCAGCGTCGTATGGGCCAAGACCAGGCCAGCGAAGGTCCGGGTCAGGCCGAGGCTGGAGAACACGAAGTACATGCCGACCCCGACGATGACCGCCGGCACGATCATCGGTGCGATCAGCAGGACTTCCACCACGCGCCGACCCGGCAGGCGGGGATGGCGCAGGCCGAGTGCGGCCAGGCCACCCAGCGTCACCGCCAGGAAAGTGCTGAGCAGCGCGATGGCAAAGCTGTTGAACAGCGCGCCAAGCCACTGGGTGGAGCCGAAGAAGTCGTCGTACCAGCGCCAGGTGAAGCCACCCAGCGGCAACGACATGTAGCGGCTGTCGCTGAACGACAGCGGCAGCACGATCAGGATCGGCAGCACCAGGAAGGCCAGGACCACCCAGCCACCGAAATACAGGCCCAGGTCGCCAGCCAAGGCCAGGCGACCACTGTTGGGATTGCGGATCATTGATTCCCTCCGCGCGCCAGGCGCGCCTGGACCAGATAGAGCAGCGTGGTGACCACCAGCAGCACCAGGCCGAGGGCCGATGCCAGGCCCCAGTTGAGGGTGCCGGTAGTGAATTGGGCGATGTAGAAACTGATCATCTGGTCGGCCGGACCGCCGATCAGCGCCGGGGTGATGTAGAAGCCCAGGGTCACAATGAAGACCATCAGTGCCCCGGCGGCAAGCCCTGGCAGCACCTGCGGCAGGTAGACCCGAAAGAACGCATACACGGGCCGCGCGCCCATCGAGTAGGCCGCCTGCACCAGCAGCCGGTTACGCGAGCGCATCGCCGCCAGCAAGGGGAAGACCATGAACGGCAACATCACGTGGACCAGGGCCAGGATCACTCCGAAGCGGTTGTAGAGCAGGTGCACAGGGCTGTCGATCAGCCCCATCCGCTGCAGCAGCGTGTTGACTATCCCCTGGTCCTGCAGCAGGACCATCCAGGCCGTGGTGCGCACCAGAATCGAGGTCCAGAACGGCAGCAGGATGAGCAGCAGCAGCAGATTCCGCGTACGGTCCATGCGGCGATCGAGGAAGGCGCACAAGGGGAAGGCGAGCAGTACGCAGAACACCGTGGTCACTGCGGCGATGGTGAAGGTCCGGGCGAGGATCGAGCGATACAACCCCTCTTCACCCTTGTCGACCACCCCTTCGATGTAGTCGTGCTTGAGATCCAGCGCCGACAGCAGGTGATAGGTGCCCACGGGGCCGCTGGCGCGCTTGAAGGTCTGCCAGGTCGCGTTGTCCAGCCAGCGCGGGTCCAACGCCGCCATGCTGCGCGACGAGCCGTCCAGCTCGCCGGCGGCACGCTTGGCGGCAGCCAGCATTGCGCGCAATTGCGGGGCCTCGTAGGACAGGCGCCGGGTGACGCCGGCCAGATCCTTGGGGGCGACCTTGCGCAGGTCCCCGGCCAGGGCCTGGAACATTCGTTCATCGGGTGGCGAGGCGCCGTTCCAGCGGGCCACCGCCTGTGCCGTGGCGGGAAGGGCCTGCGGCAGCTCGGCGTCGGCCACGCCACGCC
The DNA here is from genome assembly GCF_000949385.2 of Pseudomonas sp. LFM046. Classification (NCBI taxonomy): domain Bacteria; kingdom Pseudomonadati; phylum Pseudomonadota; class Gammaproteobacteria; order Pseudomonadales; family Pseudomonadaceae; genus Pseudomonas; species Pseudomonas sp. LFM046. Next base: position 3,624,933 of record NZ_JYKO02000001.1, read on the forward strand.
AGAGCAGCGTGGCAATCGGACCGACGAAGGTCACCAACAGGAATATCAGCAGCGGCGCCAGCAGGGCGTAGGCCCGCAAGAGACCGAGTCGGTCCTTGCGGGCGACCACGGGCTCCGAACCGGCGTGGACGATTGCAGTCATTTCAGGGCCTCGGCAACTGTCACTTGGCGGACCAGGCGGTCCACTTGGCATTCAACTCGTCGATCCGGTCGACCCAGAATCTGTCGTTGAGCACCAGCACATTGCTGCTGTTCTGCGGTGCACCAGGCATGTCGGCCAGGACGGCGGAGTCGAGTTCGGCGATCCCCTTGACCGAGGTGATGCCGGTCGGCTGCAGCGCCGGCCAGAGCTTCTGCTGCTCAGGGGTGCCCATCACTTTCAGCAGCCCGTAGGCCTTGTCGACGTTCGGCGAGTTGGCCAGGATCACCCAGCTGTCCATGGTCTGCAGGGACTGGTTCCAGACCAGACCAAAGGGCTTGTGGTCCTGCTTGACGGCATTGGTGACGCGGCCGTTGTAGGAGCTGGTCATCACCGCCTCCCCAGAAGCGAGCAGTTGCATCGGCTGGCCGCCGGCCTTCCAGAACAGCAACTGGCCCTTGATGCTGTCCAGCTTGGCAAAGGCGCGCTCCACGCCGCCGGGGGTGTTGAGCACCTTGTAGACGTCTGCGGGAGCCACGCCATCGGCCATCAGGGCGATTTCCAGATTGCCTTTCGGTCCCTGGCGCAAGGCACGCTTGCCCGGGAATTTCTGCAGATCGAAGAAGTCGGCCCAGCCCTGGGGTTCGCCCTGGAGTCGTGACTTGTCATAGCCGAGTACGAAGTTGTAGACCGCCGCCCCTACCCCGCACTCGCTCGCAGCGCCGGGTATATAGCTTTCCTTGCCGCCGATCCGACTGAAGTCGAGGCTGACGAACAGCCCCTCGCCGCAGCCCAGTTGCAGATCCTCACCCTCGACCTGGACGACGTCCCAGCCGCTGTCGGCGCCTTCGGCCTTGGTGCGCAGGATGCCAATGCCGCTGTCCCAGGAATCTTCCAGCACCTTGTTGCCGGTGGCCTGACTGTAGGGTTCGAAGAATATCTTGCGTTGCACTTCCTGGTAGGCGCCGCCCCAGGAGGTCACCGTCAGGTCGCGGGCCTGGGCGGTGCCACCCAGCAGGGCAAGGCCGCAGAGCATGAAGGAAAGGGAGCGAAGCGGGCGTTGCTTGAACATGGTTTGTCTCCGAGCCGTTAATCTTCTTTGTGGTTGGCAGCAGTAGCAAAACGTGGTCGTCGAGTTCGGCAGGAATCTCTGTTGTTATGGCGCCTCAACGCAGGATCAGCGCGTGTTCGGCTGGCAGGGCCAGGTCCACGACCTCCCCCGGTATTGGCAGCGGGCGTCCGAGATGCCCCGGGTTGAACTTCATGGTCAGCGCGCCACCCCGTGCCAGGTGCATGCGCAGGATGCAGTGGGCGCCATGGAAAATACTGTCGGTCACGGTGGCCCGCAGGGCCGGCTCGCCGGGCCTGGCCAGGCGCACGTTCTCGGGACGTATGGCCAGGGCCGCAAGATCTCCGGTCCCCAGCTGGGCGTCGGCACAGGCCACCTCGTGCAGGGAGCCGTCCTCCTCCAGGCGTATGCGTGCGCTCGCGCCCTCGCGCTGGGTTAGGGTGCCTTCGAGCAGGTTGGTCTCGCCAAGAAAATTGGCCACGAAGCGCGTGCTGGGGCGGCTGTAGATGGCCTGCGGCCGGTCGATCTGGGCGATCTTGCCGTCATGGAACACCGCGACCCGGTCGGACATGGTCATGGCCTCCTCCTGGTCGTGGGTGACATAGACGAAGGTGATCCCGAGCTGACGGTGGATCGCCTTGAGCTCCAGCTGCATGTGTTCGCGCAGGGCCTTGTCCAGCGCCCCCAGGGGCTCGTCCATCAGCAGCATGCGCGGCCGGTAGACCAGCGCACGCGCCAGGGCCACGCGCTGCTGCTGACCACCGGAAAGCTGGGCCGGGCGGCGCGATTCGAAGCCCTCGAGACGGGCCAGGGCCAACGCCTCGCTGACCCGCTGGCGGCGCTCGGCGGTCGGCACCTTGCGCAGGCTCAGCGGGAAGGCGACGTTCTCGGCGACGCTCATGTGCGGGAACAGCGCGTAGCTCTGGAACACCACCCCCATGTCGCGCTTGTAGGCCGGCAGGCGGCTGATGTCCTGGCCATCCATGAGGATGCACCCGCGATCGGGGGAGTCGAAGCCCGCCAGCATCATCAGCGTGGTGGTCTTGCCCGAACCGCTGGGACCGAGCAGCGACAGGAACTCACCCTGGACGATATCCAGGTCGAGGTTGTTGACCACCCAGTTACGCTCGTCATAGGTCTTGTGGACCTGCTCGAAGCGCACCAGGGGCGCTGCGCTCGCCGCCACGGGGGCGGAAGGCTCGACGGCCATGCTGTCCCTCTTCAGGGCTATCACGGAGTTCGATCTCATTGCTGAATACCCGCGTGGACTTCATCGAGGGATTCAGCCAATGCCTGCAGGATAGTCTCCACCTGATCGGCATCGATGATCAGCGGCGGCGCCATGACCAGGACGTCACCCAGGGCGCGCAACAGAACGCCGCGCCGTTGCAGGGCAGCGGCAACCCGGGCGGCGACCTTCAGTTCCGCCGGGAACGGCGCCTTGCTGTCCTTGTCGGCGACGAATTCCAGCGCCGCCATCAGGCCGACCCCGCGCGCCTCGCCAACCATCGGGTGGTCGCCCAGGGCGCGCACCCCCGCCTGGAATCGAGGCGCCACTTCGGCAACGCGGCCGAGGATGTCGAGCTCGTCATAAAGGCGCAGGGTTTCCAGGGCTACCGCGGCGGCCACCGGATGGCCGCCATAGGTATAGCCGTGGCCGAACCCGCCGAGGGCGGCGCTCTGGTCGGCGACGACCTGATAGATGCGATCCGACACCAGCAGCGCCGAGATGGGCTGGAAGGCCGCCGACAGGCCCTTGGCGCAGGTCAGCATGTCCGGCTCCAGCCCCATGGCCTGCGAGCCCCAGTAATGGCCGGTGCGACCGAAACCGCAGATGACCTCGTCGGCCACCATGAGGATCTCGTACTTGCGCAGCACCGCCTGGATCTTGGCGAAGTAGGTGGCCGGCGGCAGGATCACGCCCCCGGTCCCCATCACAGGCTCGGCGAAGAAGGCACCGACGGTATCCGGGCCGGCATCCAGGATGGTCTGCTCCAGCTCGGCGGCCAGGCGTGTGGCGAAATCTTCCTCGCTCTCCTCCGGCAGTCCCTGGCGATACAGGTGCGGACAGCGCACGTGAATCACGTCTGCCAGCCCTTCGCCCCAGCCATTGTGCATGTTGGGCAGGCCCGTGAGGCTGGCGGCCGCCAGCGTGGTGCCGTGATAGCTGCGCTGGCGTGCGATCACCCGGCACTTGCCAGGTTTGCCGATCGCTCCGTGGTAGTAGCGCACCAGCTTGATCGCGGTGTCCACGGCCTCGGAACCGGAACTCTGGAAAATCACCTTCTCCAACCCGCCCGGTGCACGCTCTACCAGCGCCGCGGCAAGTTGCGCAACGGGGCCGCTGCTGCGGTGGGCGAAGGTCTGCTGGTAGGGCAGCTTGTTCATCTGGGCGAAGGCGACCTCGGCCAGGCGCGGCTGGCTGAAGCCCAGGGTCGCGCACCACAGCCCGGACATGCCCTCGATGTAGCGCTCGCCCGATTCGCTGAAGACGTAGATGCCTTCGCCGCGGTCGATCATCAAGGGCCCCACCTGCTCATGCAGGCGCAGATTGGTCTGGGGATGAAGGTGATGGGCGATGTCCCTGCTCGCCAGGTCCGAAGCGCTTGTCGTCATGATCGTTCCTCGTGTCATTCTGTATGCATATGCGGTACGTGGTTTTATTTTTACGACCATCCGGCATCATCGTCAAATACTTTTTGTTTCTTTTAAGGTAACCGCGTTTCGCTCAGCGAACCAATACAGTGCACCATCAGATGTCACTGCCAGGACACCTGTGGATTCAAGCGGTTACATGGGCGCAGGCGTGGCTTACGCAATGAAGCGAACCTCGGAATTGCCGTCGTCCGTGTTGCTTGACGAGAGAGGAGAAAATGAAATCAGGTTTCTCCTGTGCAAACAGCGTCGCCAATGCAGTAACCTTGCCATCATCGCTGTCGGCACCAGGACAGCCTTCAATGAATCATGAGTCGAGGACGCACCATGAGTGACGATCTTGGGAAAGGAGGGGTGAAATCCGTCCAACTTGCCCTGGACGTTCTGGAGCAGGTCGCCGCCGCGTCGGACGAGATCAGCGTGAGCGAACTGGCATTACGCCTGGGCGTCACCAAGGGCTCGGTATTCCGCCACTTGAGGACGCTCGTAGACAGGGGTTACCTGAACCAGAATCCGGCGACCTCCCGCTACAGCCTCGGGATCAGTGCATACATGCTGGGCAAGGCGGCAGCCAACAGTGTCGACCTGCTGAGCGCCTCGGCCGACGTCATGCGCGACCTTCGCGAAGAGATCGGCTTGTCGGTGGTGCTTTCCGCCCTGCAGGGGCGACGGCTGAAGGTATTGACGACCAGTGTCGGCAAGGCCGCGCTGGAAATAGGCGTTCGACCGGGAACCGAGCTGGAGCTGCATTGCAATGCACAGGGCAAGATCGCGCTCGCCTTTGCACGCCAACTGAGCGCTGGCGTCAATGGAAAGCTGAAGCCTCACACACCCTTCACCTTGACCGACCAGACGGACCTTGCGCGCGAGGTCAACCAGGCTCAACTGAGAGGCTACGCAATAGCTTACGAGGAAGAGACTTTGGGGATCTCCGCAATAGCGGCGCCGATTTTCGGCCCGAATACCGAGCTGCTAGGAACCTTGGCGCTGGTCGGAACGGTGCAGCATATTTCCAAGGCCCCCGATGAGAAGCTCATCGAGGCGCTGAGACGCTCCGCCCTGCGGATATCCTGGAACATGGGCTACAAGGGGTCAGGTGCCTGAGATGCGGAAGTGGAGGTTTTCCTCCACTTCCTCGAGATGTGGGTCGAGTACGGGCACGAATCCGGCAATGCAGTAGACCGCAGAGGGAGGTCCCGCAACCCGCCGACCTCAAAGGGCCTTCAACACCCTACCTGGCTGATGAATTTCGTGGTCAGGTAGGCATCAAGCCCTTCAGTACCACCCTCACTACCGTGCCCGCTCGCCTTGATGCCGCCAAACGGCGTTTCCGGCAGAGCCAAACCGAAATGGTTAATCGAAACCATACCGCTCTGCAGCCGGTTGCCAAGCTCAGTGGCAGTCTTCAGGGACGCCGTGAATGCGAAGGCTGCAAGGCCGTACTCCAGGCTGTTGGCCTGGCGGATCACCGAATCCAGATCATCGAAGCGCAATAGTGGCGCCACGGGCCCGAAAGGCTCTTCGCAAAGGAGTCGCGCCTGCGCAGGGGTATCCGCCAGCACGGTGGGCTCGAAGAAGTTGCCCTTTTGCCCAATCCGCTTACCTCCGGTCACCACCACCGCACCAAGGTCAGATGCATCGGCCACCAGCTCCTGGATGGCGGTCACGCGCCGGGCATTGGCCAGGGGTCCCATCTGCGTAGACGTATCAAAGCCGTCGCCCACCTTGAGCTGCCCGGCCAGTTCGCCGAAGCGCCGGGCGAAGCGCTCGAACACCGCATCGTGCACGTAAAAGCGCGAAGGCGAAGCACACACTTGCCCGGCATTCCGAAACTTGAGCCCACAGGCCAAAGTGGCAGCCGCCTCCAGGTCAGCGTCCTCACAAACGATGAAAGGCGCATGTCCGCCCAACTCCATGGTGGTCAGCTTCAGGTGCTCTGCGGCAAGGGCACCCAGCTTTCGCCCTACAGCAGTGGAGCCAGTGAACGACACCTTCCGAATAATGGGAGAGCGGACCAGGTAATCAGAAACCTCGGCCGGGACACCAAACACCAGGTTCAAGACGCCTTTGGGCACGCCCGCATCATGGAAGCAGCGAACCAGCTCGATCACTGAGCCAGGGGCTTCTTCAGGCGCCTTGATGATAATGCTGCAACCGGCCGCCAGGGCGCCGGCAATCTTGCGCACAGCCTGGTTGATCGGGAAGTTCCACGGGGTGAAGGCAGCGACCGGACCGACGGGCTCACGAACCACCAACTGACGTACGGCGGGATTGCGCGACGGCACGATCCGCCCGTAGGCGCGCCGCCCCTCCTCCGCGTACCACTCGATATGGTCGGCTGCGCTCTTGGCTTCAAGCATGGACTCCGCAATGGGCTTGCCCTGGTCCAGGGTCATGCAGCGCGCCATGTGTTCATGCCGTTCACGAACCAACGCAGCAGCGCGGCGAAGGATGGCAGAGCGGTCATAGGCCGAAGTGATCGACCATTTCTCGAAACCCTTCGCCGCCGCATCCAGAGCCGCATCGAGATCCGTCCTGGAAGCCAACGGCAGTTGGCCGATTTCCTCTCCCGTGGCTGGGTTGATAACCGGCGAGGTGCGATCCGCCTCACCGGCAGTCCATACCCCGTCTATGTAAAACATCAACTCGGTGTACATCGCTCACTCCTCCTGCAATGGGAACGGGGCGCCAATCGAACGGATTCCGCATTGGCAGCGGTTTCGGCCCCCAAAATGACGGCCGAATAAGGTTGACAAGGTGAACCATATCTCAGTAGCTTTTGTTCACATTGTCAACCACTTCATCCCGTCACCTTGGAACGCCCCTCATGAAAGACGTGATCCTGTGCGAGTGCTTCGCTCGAGATGGCCTGCAGCATGAACCCGATTTCCTGCCCACCGACACCAAGCGCAAGCTGGTGGAGCGTTTCGCCAGCATCGGATTCAACCGGGTGGAAGCCACGTCCTATTCCAATCCTGCCGTTATCCCCCAATTCGCCGACGCCAGCGACCTGCTGGCGAGTCTCTATCGCCAGCAGGATGTCTTCTACAAGGCGACCTGCGCCAATGTGCGTGCCGTGGAACGAGCCCTGGCTGACCTGGACGCGGGTTTTGGCGCCAATGAGATCAGCCTGCTGGTATCCGCCTCGGAGTCCCATTCGCAGCGCAATCTCAAGCGCAGTCGTCAGGATCAATGGCAAAACATTGAACAGATGGCCCGGGCTGCCAACGGTCGATTTCGGTTAATCGGCACCATCTCGGTGGCCTTCGGCTGCCCGTTCGAAGGCCGGGTGGATGAGAGCAGTGTGCTTCGGGACGTCGCGGCATTCGCCGAGCGTGGAGTGAGTTTCGTCACCCTGGGCGACACGACTGGCGTCGCCACGCCCCACAGCGTCCGCAACCTCTTCGTCAAGGTGCTTGCCGAGTTCCCGAACATCACGCCCATCGCTCACTTTCACGATACCCGCGCTACCGGCCTGGTGAACTACGTCGCGGCCCTGGAAGCCGGCGTCCGCTACTACGACTGCGCCTTCGGCGGCGTGGGCGGACACCCGGCCAAGGTCAAGTACGGCGGCGGGCATACCGGCAATGTGTGCACTGAGGATTGGATCAACCTGCTCGAATCCATGGGGGTTCGGACCGGAATTGACCTCGAAGCCATGCTCGAAGTTGCCGCCGAATGCGAAGCGGCACTTGGTCGCGAGCTGCATAGCCGCGTCGTTCGCAGCGGCCTTAACCCGCTACTGACGTAAAAGGTCCAACCCCACCAACAAGAAAGAGGATGCAGCATGATCGGTACCCTTGCTAAAGCCACACCGCTGAGCCTGATGTTCGGTTTACTGATGTCCGCGACTGCAGCACAGGCGGAAGACAAGTTGCTTCTGGTCCACCGCAGTGAACTGCTGAGCACGCCACCAGGAGAAACGTTGCTCGGCCAGGAAATCTGGGACATGCATACGACCAGCCTGTCCCGCACCAGCATTATCCGCCTTGATGAAACCGCTCCGGCCGTGCGGCATGCTCAGGGTGAGCGCACGCTGATCGTCCTCGAAGGCAAGGTGGACTTCACCTTCGCCGATGGGCGGAGAACCCTCGGGGTCGGGGACTATGTGGCCATTCCGGCGGGACAGACTTACCAGATGGCCCCGGCCGGCGAGACCAAGCCCCTGCTACTCGGCTTCGACGTACCGGTCATCAGCATGCAGAGCAGCGCCCGCGGAGACCTGACCACCTCGGATAAGGCTGCTGCCCCTGTCATCAAGACTCAGGCGGCAATCATGGCCAGTCCTACCAACTGGAATGATCCCAGCGACCGCGGCTGGACCCTGGTGAAGACAACGGAGAAGCGCGTCAATCTGGTGGAAATGTTCTCCGAGCTGAAGAATCACAGCCACCCGGACGCCGACCACTCGCTGATCCTCTTGAAAGGCAGTGCACGGGTAGTCACCCCTAAGGAAGAGCGCCTACTCAAGCCTGGCGACTACGTGTCCATCCCGCAGAACGTCCCCCACAAGTATTACGTCGAAGGCGGCCAACCGGCCCTATTCATCAGCTTCGACGCTCCCGCTTACGACCCCGCCAAGACCATTTACTTCGAGTAATCCACTCGCCCCTGCAGTACCCCGCCATGCCGCACCACGCCAGCGGCATGGCGGTTCCCTCTTGCCCCCTCCGATTGCCCCGAACCACCATGAACAAGCCGAAGATTTGCACGCCGCGGACACTCGTTCCAATTGCAATCGTCCCCCGCCACGACTTTCGTTCTTCAGTTGCAGCCTCTTCTCAGCAATATTCGGCGTAAGCACGACGACCGGAACCTGAGGGGCAGGTTGCCGCTTGCATGACTCCAGCAATTAGAAGTGATACCCGACGCATCGACCTATCTCGCCCCGGGACTGGCCTGTTCAGCCGCCCTTGAAGTCAATGTCCTATGCACTGAGTACCGCCGCTTCAGAGAAATTTTTAGGAGGGCATAACAGGCTGCTCATTTGCGGCACGACGCTCAAATGGGCGCGCACCAGCCGCTGAGCACTGAACGGGTACCGATTGTTTGCAACAAGGTAGAACCACTGCCCACGGGGGAGACGAGACGCGTTCCACTTCTCCCCACGCCTTGGCGAAGCCCCAGCCGATAGTGGCTACACGTAGAGCCGGACGCTAAAAGGACGGGCAAAAAAAAGCGTGGCCAAAGCCACGCAAAAGTCCAGCCAATCGCAATCAGACAGGAGCCGACGCGGGTTGCCGCCGCTTTTCCAGCCCCTTGATGTACTGCATCGCCACCAGCAGCAGGATCGAAAGCACGATCATCAATGTAGAGACGGCCGCCACAGTCGGGTCGATCTGGTCGCGGATGTTGGCGAACATACGACGCGTCAGGGTCGAGCTCTCCCCGCCCACGATGAACAACGCGATAACTACCTCATCAAAGGACGCGATGAAGGCGAAGAGCGCGCCGGAGAAGATCGATAAGCGAATCTGCGGCAGGGTCACTGTGAGGAACGCCCAGGTACGGGACGCTCCCAGGCTGCGAGCCGCCATCTCCTGGTTCATGTCGAATCCCTGCAGGCCGTTGCCCACCGCGATCAGGACGAATGGAATCGCCAGTACGCTATGGGCCAGTACGAGCCCGGTGACGGTGTTGTTCAGGCCAGTGCGCGAATAGACGAAGAACACGCCCACCGCTACCAGGATGATCGGCACCAGCATGGGCAGCATCATCAGTCCGTTGGCCAGTTTCGCCAGCCCACCACGCACCTGAGACAGCCCGTAGGCCGCCAGAGTCCCCAGCACTGTGGCGACCAAGGTGGAGATGATCGCCACCTTGAAGGACACCCAGGTCGCAGTCATCCACTCCGGCGAGCCGAGATACGCTTCATACCAGCGCAGGCTCCACTCCCGCGGCGGGAACTCCAGGTACTGCGAAGCCGAGAACGACATGGGGATGACGATCAGGCAGGGAATGATTAGGAACAGAAGAATCAGACCCACCAGGCAGTAGAGCCACAGGCGATGCAGGTGGGTGATCTGGGTTGGTGTCACCGCTTCATTGAGATTGAGCATCAGGCTTTCCTCCCCGAGTCGTTGAGACCGAACACCCTTCTCATTCCCAGCAGGATGAGTACGGTGACCACCAACAATGCTACGCCGAGCGCACTGGCAGCCCCCCAGTTGCCGTAGAGGGCGATGGTGTCGCTGATCTTCATCGACCACATGGACACCCGGCCGCCACCCAGCAGTGCCGGCGTCAGGTAGAAGCCGAGGCAGAGCACGAAGACCAGGGTAATGCCGGAGGCCAGTCCCGGCAGGGATAGCGGCAGGAACACCTGGCGAAATGCCTGGGACGGCGTGGCACCGCAGTTGGCGGCGGCTGACAGCAGCAGCGGGTCGATGTTCTTCATCTTGTCGTAGAGCGGCAGCACCAGGAATGGCAGCATCACATGCACCATGCCCACCACGGTGCCGAAGAAGTTGTGGACCAGCGCTAGCGGCTGCTCGATCAGCCCCAGGTCCAGCAGCCAATTGTTGATGATGCCCTGGCGCTGCAGCAGAACCAGCCAGGCGTAGGTTCGGACCAGGATCGAGGTCCAGAACGGCAGCAAGACAAAGGCCATGCAGATCTGACCGGCCCGTTCAGGCAACTGGGACAGCAGGTAGGCCAACGGATAGCCAAGCAACACGCAGATCAGGGTGACGCAGAACGCCACCTTGAAGGTGATGACAAAGCTGCTCATGTAGACCGGCCGCAACAGGCGTTCGTAGTTCGCCAGGGTCAGCGCGCCACTGCTGTCAAAAGCCGACAACCAGAACAGCCAGGCCAGCGGAATGGCCAATACCACGAATACCAGCAGGAAACCGGGAAGGGTCAGCGACAGCAGTGTCCAGCGTTCCTTCCGCTCGGCGCGCGCCAGGGCGGCAGCCATGGACTGGCTATCAAGCCCCTCACCTCCCAACGGCATGCACAGGGTACTTATCGTCTTCATTTTCGAACCTCGTCGAAGCGCGTGAGGATGATCGTGATCGGAAGTCATGCCGACTCCGCCACCAGCAGCGTGTCCTCAGCGTGCAGCCAGAGTTCGACTGGTGCCCCCGGCACGGGCACGGGAACATCTCGGAATCCTTTCTGGTGTCTGGCAGTGAGCTCCGTACCGTCCGGTAGAACTAGGCCGACGTGGTAGCTGTCCCCCTGGTAGACCACGTCCCGGGCCGTACCTTGAATGCGGTTCATCGCATGGCCATCACCGCTGATCTGCCATTGCAGGCGTTCCGGTCGCACCATCAGGACGCGCTTCTGCGGGTGTCGAGTGGCCGTTCCCTGTGGCAGTTTCAACGGACGCCCCTGCAACATCACGCCGCCGCTCCCCTCCTCAACTTCCAGGAAACAGCTTTCACCGATGAACCCGGCGACGAAGCGGTCCGTCGGTCGCTCATACAAGGCGTCGGGCGTATCCAGCTGAGCCAGCTTCCCCTTGTTCAGTACGGCAATACGGTGGGAAAGCGTCAGTGCTTCCTTCTGGTCGTGAGTAACATAGATGGTGGTCATGCCCAAGCGTGCATGGAGCCGCTTGAGCTCCAGCTGCATGTGTTCACGCAGGTTCTTGTCCAGAGCTGAAAGCGGCTCGTCCATCAGCAGGATCTTGGGCTCGAAGACCATTGCCCTTGCCAGGGCCACGCGCTGACGCTGTCCACCGGATAACTGGTGGATTCCACGCTCGCCGAGGTGGTCCATCTGCACCATTTCCAGCGCCGCCTTGACCCGCTTGACCCGGTCGGCACCGCCCACCTTGCGCAGGCGCAGTGGGTACGCGACGTTTTCCGCCACCGTCATGTGCGGGAACAGCGCGTAGTTCTGGAACACCATGCCCACGTCGCGCTTGTGCGGAGGTCGAGTGAGGAACTCGACTCCGTCAACCTTGATTCTCCCTGAGTCAGGGCGAATGAATCCCGCCAGCACATTGAGCAGCGTGGTCTTCCCCGACCCCGAAGGACCGAGCAGAGTGAGAAACTCACCGGCATGCACATCAAGGGACACATGATCGATTGCGATGAATGATCCGTAGCCCTTGTAGACATCCCGAATCGCAATATTGCCTTGCATAACTCCGACCTCCGCAAATCCAGAACTATTGTGCGATCAGCTCTTTGTAGTCTTCTTGAACCTCGGTGACATGCCGACCCCACCAGCGCGGATCCATCATGGTCTGCTTGGCGCGGTTGGCAGGCGACATGTTCGACTGGTTCAGAATGTCCGCTGAGAAACTGGCCTTTTCAAAGGCCTGGTTATTGGTCGGGCCGTAGTAGCCCATCATGGTCGGGATACGGGCCTGGATGTCAGCAGATACCGTATTGGCGATGAGCTTCTGGGCGGCAGCGACGTTCTTCGCCCCCTTCAGGATGGCCATGCAGCCATAGCCCAGCAGCCCGTCATCGTAGGTGTAAGCAACCGGAGCCTTGTCCTTCACGACGGAGTCGACACGGCTACTCCAGATGGCGATCAGGTCGACCTCACCGTCCTTGATCAACTGCGAGGACTGGGCACCAGAGGTCCACCAAACCGCAACATCCGATTTGATCTTCTCCAATGAAGCCAAGCCGCGCTCGATATCCAGCGGGTAGAGCTGGTCACGCGGTACACCGTCGGCCAGCAGGGCGACTTCGAGCATTTCATCCGGAGCCACCGACAGTGCACGACGACCAGGGAATTTCTTCACGTCCCAGAACTCCTGCCAGTTCTTCGGGCCGTCCTTGAACTTGTCGGTGCGCCAGCCCATCACCACCGAGTAGCTATTGGTGGCGATCCAGTCCTTGCCCCGCGCGCGGCTGGGAATACCACTGGCATCGATGACGGAATAGTCCAGCGGCTCGAACATTCCCTGCTCGGAAAGCGCCGCACAGTCGTTGGCGCCGATATGAATGGCATCCCAGCTCGGCTTGCCCGACTGCACCTGCAGACGAACGGACGGCTGGCCATCGTGCGATTCCGTGCGCAGGGTCAGGCCGGCTTTCTCCGCCGAGGGTTTCCACAGTGTCTGGATCAGCGCGTCCTGCAGATTGCCGCCATAGCCGGCCACGGTGACCGTCTGCTCATCAGCGGCCATCACGGGCGCGACCAGGCTGACGGCCATGGCGCCCAGGAAGAGGCGGATCGCCTTGGGTGAGGGAAGTGTATCGATCATTTTCCAGCTCCTATTTCTAGCGCCCTGTCAGGCGCGGGACTTGTTCTTAGGCAGCGGTAATTCTCAAAGCTACATCCTGTTGCGGCATTGGGAGTGGGTCTTTAGTGCCTTCCGTCCGTCTGCCATCTCTATCGCCAGTTGGCCCCTTGAGATGGTTGACAACATGAACCACATGATTCACATTGTCAACCATGTTGAATGAGCAGGGTTACTCAGCGAGCAGCCCGATCGCAGGTCCGAACAGGAGCAATTGCCATGTCAAACTCGTTGCACGCAGCCGATATCGCCTTCCATATCCATAGCCAGACCAACCTCTCGATTCACGAGCAGGTAGGCCCGACCGTCATGGTTCGCGGCGAAGGGGTCTATACCTGGGACGACAAGGGCAAGCGCTACCTGGATGCCATGTCGGGCATGTGGAGTGCAGCCTTGGGTTACAGCGAAGAGCGCCTGGTACACGCAGCGCTGCGCCAGATGCAGGAACTGCCCTACCATCAGAACTTCGCCCATCGTTCCACCGAGCCGGCGATCCAGCTGGCCGAGCGTTTGATCCAGCTCGCCCCGGTGCCAATGTCCAAGGTCTTGTTCGCCTGCTCCGGCTCCGAAGCCAACGACACCGCGATCAAGCTGGCCTGGTATTACTGGAGTGCAGTCGGCCAACCCCAGCGCCGAAAGATCATCAGCCGCAACCGCGCCTATCACGGCACCACAGTGGCCAGCGCCAGCCTTACCGGCTTGCCGCACCTGCACCAGGACTTCGGGCTGCCCTTGCCCGGCTTCCTCCATGTCACCTGCCCCCACTACTACCGCGAGGGCTTGCCGGGCGAGAGTGAAGAAGCCTTCTCCGGCCGTCTGGCCGCAGAACTAGAAGCACTGATCGAAAGGGAAGGCGCCGACACCATCGCCGCCTTCTTCGCCGAGCCGCTGATGGGCACCGGTGGCGTGATCACCCCGCCGGCCGGCTATTTCGAGAAAATCCAGGCCGTGCTCAAGCGCCACGACATCCTGCTGGTGGCCGACGAAGTCATCTGTGGGTTCGGCCGCACCGGCAACTGGTGGGGTTCGCAGACCTTCGGCCTGAAACCGGACATGCTGACCTGCGCCAAGGCTCTGTCGGCTTCCTACTTGCCGATCTCCGCCCTGATGATCTCCGAAGGTATCTACCAGGCCATGAAGAGCCAAAGCGAGAAGATCGGGGTGTTCGGCCATGGCTACACCTACGGCGGCCATCCGGTGCCGGCGGCCGTCGCACTCGAATGCCTGAACATCTACCAGGAGCGCCAGCTGCCAGAGCATGCCCAGCGCGTCGGCAGCCGTCTGGGGACTGGCCTTCGCAAGCTGGCCGACCATCCCCTGGTGGGCGAAGTGCGTGGTGAAGGCTTGATGTGGGGGGTGGAGGTCGTCGCGGACAAGGCGAACAAAACCGCATTCCCCAGGGAATGGAAAGTCGCCCTGGCTGTTTCGCAACAAACCGAAGCCAACGGCGTGACCGCCCGCGCCCTCAACGACTCGGTGGTCTTCGCGCCGCCGCTGATCATTTCCGAAGCGGAAGTCGACTTGGTGCTGGACGCATTTTCCAGGGGCCTGGACGCCACGCTCGACAAACTTGTCGCCCAGTCGCGATTCAGTCGTTGAGCAAGTCCGAGCAGTCCAGAACAATGAGGCACTGATGACAGGAACTCCTCATAGGTGACCCCATGAAAAAACAAGCAACAGCAGTCAATCGCGATATCGAAGCATCCACGGACATGCGCGACCTGTTCTCCGTGCAACTGCAGCGTCTGGCGGGACTCTCCAGCCGGATCGCTGCCTTGGTGATCCCCCAGCACTTTTCCATCACGGTGCTGGAGTGGCGGACCCTCGCCATCCTCGACTACCTCGGTGAAGCCCCGCTGGTTCGAGTAGCGAAGCATGCTGGCGTGCTCAAGAGCCAGATGAGTCGACTGGTGACGAATCTGAGCAAGCGAGAGCTGATCGAGCGCCAACCCAACCCGGAGGATGGGCGTAGCGCCCTGCTGTGCCTGAGCCCGGCGGGCAAGGACCTGGTGCGCCGCATCCTCGACGATTCCCAGGCCCGTAATGAAGCCATGCTTGACGGGCTGTCCGGTGAGGAACGCGAGCAGCTCAAGGCGCTGATGCAGCGGGTTTACGCCAACAGCCTGGCCTACTTCGGCGAGCTGAAGAAACACACCCCGTATGACCACCCTGAAGATGAAGACCATGAGGACTGATCGATGCCTATCGATACCCGTCTGACCCGTTTGCTGGGTATCTCCTATCCGATTGTTCAGGCTGGCATGAGCTGGGCATCGAGTTGCGCGGCATTGCCGGCAGCAGTTTCCAACGCCGGCGGTCTCGGCGTCATCGCGGCGGGTCCCATGCGCCTGCCGGACCTCACGGAGACAATCCGTGAGGTCAAAGCACTTACCAACAAGCCCTTTGCGGTGAACATGCCTCTCTACCGCAAGGGTGCTGAAGAAGTCCTGGATCTGCTGGTCGCCGAACGCGTCCCGGTGATTATTGCCAGCCAGGGCTCACCGAAGGCACATCTGGCACGCTTCAAGGACTACGGCGCCACTTGGCTGCACGTAGTCGCCTTCGTCGAGCACGCGATAAAGGCCAGTGCGGTCGGCGTCGACGGCTTGGTGGTGGTAGGAAGCGAAGCTGGCGGCCATCCACCGGCCAATGAAGTGAGCACCCTGGTGAATGTGCGCAGGGTGCTCCAGGAAGTCAGCATTCCCGTCGTGGCCGGTGGTGGTGTTGCCGATGGTTACGGCATCGCCGCCCTGCTGGCCCTTGGCGCCGACGCAGTCCAGCTCGGCACCCGGTTCATGCTCAGCGAAGAAGCCAACTTGCATCCTGCCTACAAGCAGCGGGTGCTGGAGGCAGAGATTGATGAAACCGTCCTCGTAGGACGCAAGCTCCCCGTCCGCAGCCTGCGCAATGCGTTCACGGAACGCGTGGCGAACGCCGAGCGCGACGGTCTCCCCGAGCGCGACCCGGCTGCGTACGAGGCCCTGCTGGCCTCCGCAAGCCTGAAGCAGGCGTCATTCGACGGTGACATCGGCAACGGAAAAGTGGAAGCGGGCCAATCCGCCGGCCTGGTCCGCGAGCTGCTGCCTGCCAGCGCCATCATGCATTCGCTGATCGAAGAACTTGAGCAGGCACTATCCCGCCTGCGCGCCATGCAATCCTGACGGGAGCCTGCACCATGACCCAAGAGCCAGTCGTTCTGACCCAAACCGCCGACGGCGTCCAGACCATCACGCTGAACCGTCCCGACAAACTCAATGCGTTGAACTTCGCCCTCACCGAAGGCCTGGTAGCAGCACTGAAGGCGGCTGATGCCGACGAAGCCGTGCGCGCGGTGATAGTCACCGGCGCCGGGCGCGGTTTCTGCGCAGGCGCCGACACTCGCGAATTCGCCGTGCTGACCCCGGACAACCAGGAACTGGTAGATCGCCGTGCCGCCCTCACCACCGAACTCCAGGGGCTGGTCAAACACATGAGCAAGCCGGTAATCGCGGCAGTGAACGGCTACGCGATGGGCGGCGGCAGTGGACTGGCGATCTCCTGCGACCTCGCACTGGCGAGCGAATCGGCACGCTTCGGCTATCCCGAGGTAAAGCATGGGATTGTTGCTGCCATCGTGATGGCGGGTCTGGTCGAGCACGTAGGTCGCAAAGCGGCTTTTGAGCTGGTGGCCACTGGTCGCACAGTTGATGCAACGGAAGCAATGAAGCTGGGGCTGGTGAACCGCGTAGTGCCAGACGATGAGTTGCTGGCCGAAGCCGAGGAGCTGGCACTCGCATTGGCGGCTCACCCGCAGAACGCCATGCAAGCAACCAAGAAGATCTTCCACCAGGTGGCAGAGCTCCCCTTCAGCGAAGGACTCAAGCTTGGCCAGCAGTTGAATGCCCAGATGCGTGCCTTCCGGCAGAAGGAGCAAGTCGCATGAAACCGCTGGAAGGCATTACCGTTATCGAATTGGCGCGGGTGCTGGCCTGCCCGTTCGCCGGGATGATCCTGGCTGAACTGGGTGCCCGCGTGATCAAGGTGGAACAGCCCTTGTGCGGCGACGAGACCCGCGGCTACGAACCCTTCGTCGGTCAAGACGAACTGGTCCGGGACCAACTGGATGAAGATGCCTTGGCAGCAGCCCTGGGCCACGAACGCAGCGCGTACTTCTACGCTTTTAACCGCAGCAAGGAATCCATCACCGTTAACCTGCGCAGCGCCGAGGGCCAAGAGGTCGTTCGTAAGCTTGTCAACAGCGCGGATGTGGTGTTGGAGAACTTCCCAGTCGGCACCCTGAAACGCTATGGGCTCGATTGGCCCAGCCTGAAGGAAATCAATTCGCGGCTGATCTATGTGTCTTGTACGGGGTTCGGCCAGACCGGCCCCTATGCAAAGAAAAAAGGCTACGACACTGTGTTCCAGGCCATGAGCGGCATCATGAGCCTGACCGGCGAGAAGGACGGGGGCCCGGTCAAGCCCGGCATCCCGGTCTCGGATCTCAGCTCCGGTCTTTGGATCGCGCTTGGCATCGTATCGATGCTGCAAGGCCGGGGTCACGACGGTGCTGGTTCCTATCTGGATTTCTCCATGCTAGACGGCCAGATCAGCCTGCTGTCCCTCGCCGCGGCCCGCTACTTCGCGCTGGACGAAGTGCCCGAGCGTCTCGGTACCGAGCATCCCGGTCGTGTGCCTTCGGCCAGCTTCCGCTGCGCTGACGGCGGCTTCGTTCACATCACAGGTGCCGACCAGCATTGGCACCCGCTGTGCGAACTCCTGGGTCTCAACGATCTGGCTCAGGACCCGAGGCTGCAGGTCAACAGCGGTCGCGTCATGCACCGCGACGAGGTCATGGCAGCCCTAAGTGAAGCCACAGGACGGATGACCCGCGACGAACTCTGCGCGGCCTGCGACGCCGCCGGGGTACCGGCAGGCCCGCTGAAGACGCTGGACGAAGTGGTAGTGGATCCCCACCTGAACGCCCGCGGTGTGTTCAGCGAGTTCGAGCACCCGGAGGGCGGGCGCTTCCCGGCGATCCGCCTGCCCTTCCAGTTCAATGGTCTGGAGAATCCGGCCCCTAGCCGTCCACCACTGCTGGGCGAGCACACCGAAGCGGTTCTGTCTGGCCTGGGCTACAGCCCCCAGCGAATCGAAGCACTGCGCACTGACGGAGCGATCTGAACATGCAAATTCTGGAACTGGGCAGAGTAAGCCTGTCCCTCGACGAACACATTGCCACGATCACTTTGAATCGCCCCGAGGCGCGCAATGCCTTGAATACCGGGCTCTGTCAGGACCTGCATGCTGCCATTCGCGAAGTCGGCGCTTGCCAGGACGTCCATGTGGTTCTGATCCGCGCCAATGGGCCTGTGTTTTGCGCCGGTGCCGATCTGAAAGAACGCAAGGAGATGAACGAGGACCAGATCCGCGCACGGCGCATCAAGGCCTTCGCGGTCTATGCAGCCATTGAAGAACTGCCGATGCCGGTCGTGGCGGTTATCGAGGGGCCAGCCGTGGGTTCTGGCTGCGAAATTGCCGGCGCTTGCGACTTCATCGTTGCCAGCGAGGCCGCCAGCTTCCGTTATCCAGAGGCGCGCTGGGGCACCGTCGGCGCCACCCAACGTTTGCCACGCATCGTGGGCCGTCGCATCGCCAAGGAATTGATGTTCACCGGTCGTGAAGTGTCCGCACAGGAAGCCGTAGACATCGGCCTGGTCAACCAGGTGCGCCCCGTCGAGGAGTTTCCTGACTTTGTCATGGAACTGGCCCGAAGCATTGCGGCAGCACCTGGTGCAGCCATGCGCAGCGCCAAGCGCACTATTGATCGGGGTGTCGACGACAGCCGATTTGGAGCCCTCGCCCATGAAATCCTGGCAATCGAGGAGAACCTCAACCAGGGCACCTGGCGCGCCGGTATGACTTCGTTTTCCTGAGGACAGATGATGACTGCAAACGCTTCCCCGCTCCCCGGTCCGCTCTGGTCAGTCCTCAAGGACGTCGCCAGCCAACATCCGGACAATGATGCGCTGGTAGCCGAAGACGGCCGCCTAAGTTACAGCGCCCTGCTCAAGCAGGTCGAGACGACCGCAAAGGGCATGATCGCATTGGGCCTGCAGCGCGGCGATCACATCGGCGTGTTGATGGGCAACTCCGTGCAGTGGGCAGTGATCTGGTATGCGGCGGCCTCCATCGGACTTGTCTGCGTTCCGTTCAATACCCGCTTTCGCACGGAAGAGCTAGGTTACGGGCTGGTTCATGAAGACGTGCGCGCCTTGTTCTGCGTCGACCGCTTCCTGGGGAAGATCGACTTCAGCGCGATGCTGCGCGAGGTCGAGCCGGCCATTGACCAAGCGCTTCCTGGCAAGGCCCTGCCCTTGCTGCGGCATGTGGTCGTATTTGGCGAGCAGGTGCCGGCCGGCGCTATCAGCGAGGAACGCTTCCTCATCCTGAGCAAGGGTATCGCTGTCGCGGAGCTGAGCCAGGCACGCGACCAAGTGCAACCGGACGATACCTTGCTGATCCAATTCACCTCGGGCACCACTGCGTTTCCCAAGGGCGTAATGCTCAGCCACGCCTCAATGCTGGGCGTAGCCAAATCCGTAGCCGGACGCATGGGCGTTCGTTACGACGACCGCTACTTCAGCCCCCGCCCCTTCTACCATGTCGCCGGCAGCACCATGTCGCTGCTCGTGGCGTTGGTGCATGGCGCTACCTTGGTAACCGCTGCCACCTTCGACCCCGCGCAGGCGCTAGAGATCATGAGCCGAGAGCGTTGCACGCTGACCTCAGGCAACGACACCATGTTCCTGATGCTACTCGCCGAGCCGAGCTTCGAAGAAAAGAAACTGTACTTGCGTGGTGGCTGGGCCGCCGCCAGCCCGCAGATCCTTCAGGATGTAGTCGACAAGATGGGAGCAGCGGAAATCTGCAATGCCTACGGCCTATCCGAAGCCTCTCCCAACATCGTGATCTCCGACTATCGCGAACCGCTCGAATACCGCCTGGATGGCTCAATGAAACCCCATGAGGGCCTGCAGGTGGAAATTCGCAACCCGGCCACCGGTGAGACGCTGCCCGCGGGTCAACCGGGCGAAATCTGCGCCAGTGGCTGGAGCCTGATGAAGGGGTATTACAAGCTGCCGGAACAGACCGCGTCGGCCCTGCGCGGCGGCTGGCTGCACACGGGGGATCTCGGTGTACTTTCCGCCGACGGCCGCTTGCGCTTCGTTGGCCGACTCAAGGATATGTTCCGTGTCGGTGGCGAAAACGTGTCGCCCCTAGAGGTGGAGCAGGTACTGCTGAAACACCCGGCCGTCGAACTGGCTCAAGTGATCGGTGTACCCGACGCCCGGCTGGGGGAAGTGCCAGCGGCATACGTCACCTTGAAGCAAGGTGTCTCAGCGTCCTCGGATGAGCTCATCTGCTTCTGCAAGCAACGATGTGCCAACTTCAAGGTTCCGCGTTTCCTGGCCATCGTCGAGGACTTCGAAAGCATTGGCATGACTGGCTCCAGCAAAGTCCAGAAAGGCCGCCTGCGCGAACATGCAATACAGCAGTTTGGCCTGAAGTAGAGCCTCCACTTCGCAAGACTCACTCGCCTCCGCAAGGAGGCTTTTTTTTTGCCACCGATAAGCGCTCCAAACAGCCCACCAAGCCCAAGGCGGCTCAAAGCATGCGCGGGAGGTCACCTTTGCAGGGGTGGCGTTGGCTGCATGGTCATGAGCCTCAGCTTCGCCGGGCTTGCCGTGGACCAACGCCACCTGGCGAGTGCCTGGCGCGAGCAGCCACTTAGCGCAGAATGAGGACCTATTCGCGCTCTAGACTGCGGGCATCGGCGGTGACCGCATCCATGACCACCGCCAGTTCCCGCCCTAGGTCCGGCTCGAAGCGCTCCAGATAGGCGGCGATAGTTTCATTGCGCAGCAAGCGGGAGACGTAGCCCTTGGCAACCACGAGCACCAGCATGGTTTCGCCGAGGGTGTCCTCGACCAGCCTATAGTCGTGGTAGAGCTTCTCCATTTCCCGCTCCATCCGCGCAATGTCTTCAGCCGTCACGCCCTCACTGACTTTCTTCGGTTCGACCAGTTGTTCGGGACGGGTTGCGGCCAACACCATTTCGGCGTAACGGCCGGTGAAACAGTTGGCCGAGATCATCATCTCCACTACTTCGATCTGGCGCATGGGCCTCATCTTGCGCAGCACGCGAAAGACCGCCTGACTGACCATGCGGGTCTTGAGCAACTCCGCGACCTCTGGCGCAATCCCCCTCAGCAGATGCTGGCGTTCGCGGATGCGCCCGACGTTGACGCTCAAAACCTCCGCGATCCGCTCAGCCGTGGCCCCTTTGCGAATGGCCTCCAGAATCATCTTGTGCTCTTGGATCGGCGTGAGGCGGTTGATCTGCCGGTTATAGGTAAAGCCCTCATCATCCGTGGCCAGCAGACAGAGCGCTTCCGACGCGCCCAACTGCTTTAAGGCGGCTAAACGCAGATGACCATCCAACAGTAGGTAGCGGGTCTCCCCGCCCGCCCCCCGAATCGGCTCGGGATGAACCGCCAGAGGTTCAACCACCCCCAACTCTCTAATGGACGCCAGAATCGCGGCGTATTTGACCGAGACCAGCATGTCGTGGCTGACCTGACGCGATGGCAGGATTTGCGGCAGGGGGACAGTAATCAAGTCGGGCTCGAAGGCGCGTTTAACGGCGGTCATGCATCCCCCTGAATGCGCTCAGCCAACACCTGTGGGATGTCATCGATGCCTTCACTCCGCAACAACGAGCGGAAGTACTCATCGGCCAACAACCGGCGTAACGCGGTCACCACAAAAAGCAAACGTTGCTCGCCGACATCCGCCTTCTTCACCATTAGGCGCTGACGGCGCACCTCGGTTTGATAGGCGTTCAGAAGCTGGCGCGGTGTGGTCATTCGTTCGGCGCCTTGGCGTATCCCATAGCCTTTACCCAGGAGGCGTCGCCGGTCGATAAGACGACGAACCTTGATCAGTTGATCCCCCTTCAACACCCCACTTTCGTAGGCCTCCAGCATTGCTGCCTGCACCTCGGTATCGTCAGCCCGTGCCACCTCCGTTGCCACTTTAATCGGCAGCCAGCCCTTCTCGACCGCTGCGATCAAGCGCTCCTCCCCTTGGCGCAACAGGATCAGGATCCCGCCAACGTAAGCACCGTCCAAGCAAGTTTTCTGAGCTATTTGCTTAATGGAGTAACCACGTTCATGCAGTACGCTGATGGCCATCAGCAAATCGCGGTTCGAGTGCTTTCGCCGGGCCAGATTCTCTACCAGGCTGATCAGGTAACGATCCGCCTCGGTCGCCGTAACCACCACCGCCGGAATCGTCGACTCACCCAGGATCTTGAAAGCTTCGAAGCGCCCCTGGCCACAAATCAGATCGAAGCTCGGACCATTTCGAGTCACTGTAATCGGTCGTTTCAGCCCTAGACTGGCGATGTTTTCCACGAGTCGCGCAAAGACTTGCTGATTGCGACTTCGCGGGTTCAACACGCGAATATCCGCCAACGGGATTTGGGCAATGGGCGCCGCTTGCGCAATATGAAGTGCAGGATGATTTTCCTGCGGCATGGCCATTACGCAGCCCTCATCAGAGGTAGACGCCGACTCAGGGCCGCCAAGATGTCCAGGCTGTCGAACCGATAGAGTTCCAACTCGCGGGGGTTGGTGTCTCCCAGACGCAAGTGCGGTGCCGCCAAATCAATCATCGGAAAGAGGTAGTAGTCGAGCACCTCCTGCTCGCCCGGTAGCATGCGTACCGCGACGGTCAGGTCAGGCAACAGCCCGAAGTCGAAGCGAAGTTGCCAGCGCCTGCGCGCAGAAGCAGGGCACTGACAGCGGCAAAGGACCACCGAGATCGAGAACTCGTCGTTGACCCAAATCAGTTGGGTCTGGGGATCGACCGTGATGCGACCGCCTACGACGCGAATGCGCTCCTGCGTGTCGACCAATATATGGGGGTGCCGCTCACGCAGACGGCGATTGGCCTCAAGATAGCTGTAGTCTCGTGCAGGGGAGTAGCCGATTAGGCTGTAGCTGCGCAGCAAACTGCCGAAGCGCTGGCGATAACAACTGCTGGAGGGGCAGTCCTCCTGCTCGTCAATGATCAACCCAGACAGGCAGCCTCGCTCCTCAAAAAGCTGCTTCAAGGTGACCAGCATTTGCTCATCGGACCAGTGCCGTGAACGCGCGCGGATGATGGCCTGCGCCGCGAGGAATAACGAGTGGTCGACCACGGGGGAGAAGGCGCCGTCGGCTCGCACCCACTGATCAATTGGATTGCGGGTACGGTGCTGCTTCAGTTTGCCAGAGGTACGATTCCAGACGTTGTTGCCGATGTATTTCTCGTTGATCAGCACTTGGTGCACTACGCCCCGTGTCCACGGTCGCTCCCAGTCGGTGCGAAGTCCGCGCCGATTCAGCTGCTCTGCAATGTCGGCTTCGGTGCGGCCTTCTTTGACAAAGGCCTGATAAATGCCCTGAATCACCTCCTGTTCGGGTTCCGGCCCCGGGGTGAGGATCACCCGATCCGTCTGAAGGCTCTTGTGCTCACCACGACTCAGGAGCGCTTTCGGCTGTCCGGCCTGATCGATCAGTTGGCGCCGCAACCCATACCCTGCTGGCCCGCCCTGTCGGTATCCCAACTCGATCAGGCGCGACTGCCCCGCAAATACCTTGACGGATAGCTCGCGGCTGTACTCACCCGCCATCATGCGTTTAACGCTTTTGATGATGCTGGATACAGGTGAACCATCGTTGACGAACTGTTCGGCACAATACTCGACCCGAACACCGGCCTGCCGACAGCGGACTTCGTAGCTGGCACTCACATCAGGATCCTGAAAGCGTCCCCAGCGACTCACGTCATAGACCAGTACCACTGAGAAGTCGGACTGGCCGGCATCAACGTCCCGAAGCAAATGTTGAAGGGCTTCTCGACCGTCCAGACTCAGCCCACTTTTCCCCGCATCCGTGTACACCCGGACGATATCCAACTCATGCGCTGCAGCGTAGACGCGAATGGCGTCTAGCTGATTCTCCGTGGAGTACTGCTGATGCTCCGTCGACATACGGACATAGGCCGCCGCCCTATTGCTGCCCTCTGCCGTGGATAAATTTGTTCGTCTCATTTTCAGATCGATGCCCCCTCAGCGGCTTTGGGTCTACACCCATGCCGAGCCGTAGACCGCGCCCCGTCTACTGGCCTTTGACGGATGCACCACTAACGAATCTAGAGAGGGGAAACGGAAAAATGATCGCGAAAATGGGCAATCCATTTCCAATCAGTGCAGAAACCTATGCCGGCGCCTTGGCCGCTGCCTTGCGCACCGAGCTGGGCACGTCACATCGCGCAATAAAGACGCTGCGACACTGGACCGATGCCAGTGAACGCACCGCCAAGCATTGGCTTGCGGGAAGTCACGGTCCCAGCGGCCTTCACTTGATTGAACTGATTCGGCATTCCGACCACGCCCTCCAGGTGGTACTCGAATTGGCCCAACGAAACTCATCCGTGGCAGTTATTTGGCTTCCCGCCCTGCGTGAGCGATTGCTTGATACCGCAGAGCTGATTGAGGCTTGCCTGAGCCCAAGCGGGTCTCACTGATTGCCCACTGCGGAGACCAAAGCCAGCCGCGAGGAAGTCAGCAGAAAGCGCCCTGATCAGATGCGCTCGGCTGGAATACCGTCTGGTTCGTGTCACCCAGGACAACTCACAAGTACGGCTCATGGCGGCACGCCATGGGCCAACTTTTCGAGCAGTGTCAGGAATGCTTGGCGCCCCGCCTTGCTCTGAACGAGGTCTTTCGGGTGTTGCCCACCAAGACCGATCACTGGAGAGGAGAACCACCGCGATGCGCTCAAATGGTTGTAACCGAAGAACGCCACGGCCTCGTGAATGACCCGAACGATGGCTAGCGTGTCATCCCAGTCCACGAGAGCAGGCTCCACAAGTTCAACCGACTCTGGCCACAGAGCCCTTGCGATGCGGGATTTGGCAAGCGGGCGGCATCGATCATGAGCTTGATCCAGTCAGCGCGGATGATTGGGCATGACCTGTATGCCAATTGGAAGGATGTGCTTACGCGGCTGCCGACGCAGCGGGCGAGTGAGTTCGATTAACTGCTGCCCCATTGGGTGCCTGTCCTACACAAAATCGAGGCTTGTAGGAGCCTCGCCAGCCTACTAAGCCGGACGATTACACCTGGATGGAGCGTTCTATATCAATGATCTAACACCCGACAGTGGCCTTCTGGAATATAAACCGCTCCTTACGACTGGTGAAAAAGTCCTACAGGCTTTTTCACTCCGTCTGAAGGACGTATGGTGTCGAGCTGAAGCAATACAGGCACAACTCAGACCCCTTGCCTCCGCTGCCTGATCAGGACATCACAGGACACCCACGTGACGAACGCATCCACCCCACCCTCCCCTTTGGTCGACATATCCCAGCTCGCCGAAAAGCTTGAGCAATTCGCCAACGATCGAAATTGGGCCCAGTTCCACTCTCCCAAGAATCTGGCGATGGCCCTGAGCGGAGAGGTGGGTGAACTCAACGAGATCTTCCAGTGGATGACTGAGGACGCCTCCAAGGAAGCAGCCCGAAATCCGGAAACGGCCCAGGCTGTGAAGGACGAATTGGCAGACGTGCTGATGTACGTCGTGCGGCTGGCCTCGGTACTGGGCGTCGACCTTAACGCCGCAGCGCAACAGAAATTGAAGCTTAACGGCGAGAAATACCCGGTCGAGAAGGCCTGGAACACAAGCAAGAAGTACGACCAGATCTAATCCGGACGTTTGCCAAGGAAGACACAAGTTGATCGTTTACGAAGCCACCAAGAAACAGTTCCTCCACGATCACGATAATGACGACATCGAGGAGGTGATCCTTCAAAGCTTCACGACCGCAACCGGGAAAAAGGTCGCTGCATCTGAGGTCAATTCCTGGAAAGGCTCCCTTGGCTATATGGCCAAGGTGCTGCGCGACGAAGAAGTCCCTGATGACACCGGATTGGCCATTGAGCTGCACATTCCGCAAACCTCGAAACGCATCGACGTCACACTGACTGGGCACGATGAATCGGGTACCAAGCATGCCGTGCTCGTCGAACTTAAGCAGTGGGACAAGATCACGGCGACCAGCAAAGACGCCATCGTGAAAACTGCGCTGGGCAATGGGCTACGCGAGGTAGTACACCCCTCGTACCAAGCTTGGTCTTATGCGTCGTTGCTGGAGGGATTCAATGAGGCCGTCTACGAAGACAGCATCTCAGTGCGCCCCTGCGCATACCTGCACAACTATGTGCGGGACGGCGTGATCGACTCGCCCCACTACCAGGCCTATTTGGAGAAGGCTCCTCTATTCCTAAAAGGCAAAGAGGAGCTGGAACGCCTACGCACCTTTATCAAGAAGCACATCAAATGTGGTGATTCCAAGAAGGTGCTCTACGAACTAGCGAATGGGAGAATTCGCCCCTCCAAAGCACTCGCCGACTCACTGAAAGGACTCCTCGCTGCTCAGCCGGAATTCGTGCTGATCGATGACCAAAAAGAGGTCTACGAATCGACGATAGCGGCTGCCAAGTCGGCATCCGAAGCGCAACCCAGGGTTCTGATTATCGAAGGGGGGCCTGGCACGGGAAAAACGGTGCTCGCCATTAACCTACTCGTGCATCTCACCTCGCTCGGCTTAGTGGGCAAGTACGTTTCCAAGAACGCAGCACCGCGCAAGGTATATGAATCAAAGCTCGTCGGTTCGATCACGCGAAGCAAGTTCTCGCATATGTTCACGGGCTCGGGTGCCTTCATCGATACCGAGCCGAACACCTTCGACATGTTGATCGTCGACGAAGCCCACCGTCTCAACGAAAAGAGCGGGCTTTACGGCAACCTGGGTGAAAACCAGATCAAGGAGCTTATTGAGTCGTCCAAGTGCGCGATCTTTTTCATCGACGAGGATCAGCGCGTCACGCTCAGTGACATCGGCAGCAAGCAATCCATCAGGAAGTTCGCAGAGGCCAAGGGGGCCACAGTTGAGGAGTACAACCTTGCTTCGCAATTCCGCTGCAGCGGCTCTGACGGCTACTTGGCCTGGCTGGACGACGTCCTCGATATCCGTCCCACCGCCAACAAGCAGCTCAACGGTTATGAGTACGAGTTCAAGGTATTCGACACCCCTGAATCGCTCCATGCCGCTGTGGAAGCGAAGAACAAGTCAAACAAGGCCCGTGTCGTAGCCGGCTATTGCTGGCCCTGGCGCAGCAAGAAGGACTCGACTGCACACGACATCATCATTGGCGAGAACTACCGACGCCAATGGAACCTCGACCAGGATGGCAGCCTCTGGATCATCGCTGAAAACTCGATTGAGCAGGTGGGCTGCATTCATACCTGCCAGGGCCTTGAGGTCGATTACATCGGCGTCATCATTGGCCCCGATCTGATCGTCAGGAACGGGCAAGTCATCACAGCCCCGGACCAACGAGACAAACATGACAAATCGATTCGTGGGTACAAGAAGCTGATGAGGGAACATCCGGACCTGGCCAAGCAGGAGACGGACCTGATCATCAAGAACACCTACCGGACCCTTATGACTCGCGGAATGAAGGGCTGCTACGTGTACTGCACAGATCAGGAGACTGCAGAGTATTTGCGAGAGCATCTGTTGTAAGACCAGGTCTGACTGTAGACCCACTGAACTATCTACCTAAGGGAGTGTCCGCGCAGCCCGGGACAGACCAGGAATTTCCATGCACCAACGAAGCTCTTACCCCAAACCGTTCAAGGTCCAGGTTGATCAGGAGTGCCTGCAACGCCTGAGCTCAAGTGCGCTCGAGGTGACGCATGCTTTGCGGCGGCACAAAAGTGCGTAGCGGATCAAACATCACCTGCAGCGACTTGTTGGGAGGCAGTACTCGGAGGTTTAAAATTCATAGTAATCAATGCTTTCGGGGTACTTGCGGTGTAGGTCAATGGCGATTTTGCCAATGTACGACTCAGGGTCTGAGACATGGATCACGAGCGTATCTATTGCTCTTGTGAGGGGGATCATCACCCACTTTTTCGCGTAATCAAGGGCCGCTTCTTGTTCGTCGTAGAATATGTCGTTTTTCTCCTCTTCGCTGACTTGAGCGTTCTCCTGCTTGTAAGAAAAGAATTCATCTAAGGCGAAATTAACCACGACCCAACCCTCGAGGCCACGACATGATTCGTACTGAACAATTCGAAACTGCTCGACACTAGTTGGATATTCGTCTCGCTGCTCCGGATCTACGGCATCCCAACACTTAAGACCCCATTCAGAATACTGCTTTCCGACCTTCGAACGCTTTTTCCCATCGGCGGAATTTTCCACCCACCCAGGCGGCACACAAAACAGCATGTCAATCGGCTTGTTCCCATCATCTCTAGCGGTTGCCGTCAGCTTAGAATGAAACTTTTGGGACAATGGGTCGCCAACAACCACTATAACTCTACCGCCGTGTGATTCAGGCAGAGGCTCGAGATTCCAATTCGCGTACTCAATTTCCTTAGCGAAATGACCTACCGTTTGGCAAAGGCTGGATTTAAGCCGCAGGCTTTTCCTTAGCGGAACAATTTGGCTTTCGCACGCCCCAACATTTGCCCGCCAATCGATCTTCTCCACACCTCGCACGAACTGATCAACCCCGTCAGCAATGATTACCTTCTCCGGCCCATATAGCTGATAGATCAGGTCTCGTTCAGTAGAAGGCCAATCTTGCGATTCGTCGATGAGCAACAGATCCCACGTCAAGGACCTACTGTGAGCTGATCTCGACTTCTCGACTTCTTCTTGTGTCACAGTGCCGGTTGACAAATATTCAAGCGCAGCTTTTTTATAGCCTTCGTAAGCTTCAAGGAAATCGGGTTCCTGCTTTGAAATAACACCCAAAGCAACCAGCCATTCGTGCATGAAGCTATGAATGGTCTTGATAGAAATACTTCCCTCTCCGACCGAATCTTTAGCTCCTAGCAAGGCAAGTAGTCTACGTAAATCTGCAACCAACGCCTTGTTGTAGGTAAGCAAGACAACGCGCAATCCAAATTCGTCATATGCTTGATATGCCACGCGAATAAGGCGTACCGTCTTTCCTGTACCGCCGCGCCCTCGAAATATTAGAAGCTGCTTTCCCAGCTTCTCGGCGTATTGCTGCTGCGTTCGATCCAGGACAGATTTAGTGATCGCTTCAAGCCGCTTTCTGTCGATTTTGGATGGAATCAATGTTTTTGAAAACACTTCCAAGGTGTTTACCATGTAACCGCGAGCGGAAAAGCAACACACCTCGTTAGCACCCGGCCGACTCGATAGCAAGGCTACTTTTTCCAACAAATCTTCCCAAGTCGCATCCGACCCAAGGATATTGTTCTGTGACTTGGGGATAAGCGAATCTTGCACTCGCTCAAGCCAAATCAAATTTGTGATCCAAGGAGAGCTTTTGCTCAGGCTATTCTTCTCAATATATTTTTTGATGGAGTACTTCTGCCCATCGCTTTGCGCAGTAACATCATGATCACTATCGTTGTATTTAACAAAACACCGATTACCCTCAAAGCGAACCAAATGGGGCGAATGCCCTTTTAATTCAAACGAAACACAGAACGAATGGATTAGCGTTTTGCTTTGGGGCGATCGAATTTCCTCCTTGCGGTAGTTAGCAAATAACACGAGCAAGTCGATGTCTTGGATCTTCTGCCCAAAGCATTTAGCCGAAGGAAAAATCTCAAGAACTATCTGACTATCCTCATCCAGTCCGGCAATACTCGCTGCAGCGAGGCCTGCTAATTTCTCAGCTGCCTGATACTCCGGCGAGTTGTCCTTTTGCCCATGTATTCTGATCATTCTTCTAGCCGTCCCACTATAAGTAGGCAACACAAGTGAGCATAATGTTTATGCCACTTGTATCCCATAACGTCCCTGATCCACCTGTAACCCCTTGATCCAATTGAGTCGATCACTCAAACGCAACATGGGACTGAGGGAAAAAGCGACAACATTGGGCTGGAGGTTACGAAGTCGTTTGCAACGTGTCTATGGCTGGTGCTGGCGGATTCTGTTGAAAAAGGCGCTTCTGCGGCAGCCAGCCGGCCAGATGCGCCAGCTTTCCCCGGGACATGTACCGAGGACACTTCCGCGGCTGCCTAACGGAAAAAGCTCCGGACTCGCTGATGTGCATCCGGCAGGTTGGATCGGAGCAGGTACTCGTTCAATGCCAGATAGTCGTGGACATTCTGTGCGTGCTTGACTGCATGAACGAACTCCGGCCTACCGATGAGCCCCGGGTAGGAACCCAAGGCCATTCGACGTTCACCGTGTTCTACAAGTATGGGGGCTTCGGGCGTACCGCCAGGTAAGCACCGGAAGTCGTCCAACTCCAGACTGGCGCACAGCTGGGACAGCGTGGCCTCCTGTGCATTCGGAGAGGAGCAACGCGGCTCCTCGCCGAATATTCCGTAGCGTAGAAGCGCCGCACCGAGCTTCCTGTTCAGTCGGTCTTGGATGTGCTGGTTGTGGAAGTGGTCTAGGCATTCAGTGCATGAAGTGTCGCACGTGCAACTCTCCAGCAACGCTAGAGTAGCCTCCAAGATCTCTGGAAGGTTTCTCGCCGCCACCTCGGCGTACCCTGCGCCACCCGAGAGGGTGTCGTATAGGAATATGTCCAACATCCGGGCTTCGTTTTGGAGGGCAGGGACAACGCGGAAACCGGAACCAAACTCAGTTGGGTCGAGGTCCAATTGCCTATGGCGGCTCGCAGCGAGCCGGACAGCTTCTGCGATCGTGTGAAGGGCGTCCTCCAGCATTCGCAGGGTTACTATGTCACTGGTGTCGGTCACTAGAGGAGCCGCGACTCTCAGCCTTACCAGCAATAGATCGGTTGTGAAGTCATGGCCGAGAAGCACACGTCGGAACTCACCGGAGCATAGCTGCGGGGTTCCCTGCGGGCCGAGGTAGCGGTAGGGGCGTTCGTGCGGACCACCAGTCGGCGAGAACTGGTCGAAAACGGAGGCCGCTCCGCATTCGACGCATACCGAGAACCCGTTGGCCTGACCGCCCTCTTTGCCTCGGTTGACGGTTACTAGCCTGCGGTCGGTCGCGTGAATAAAACTAGCATTCGGCCCACACGGCCTAAAGGTGAATACCTCCGGATCAACGGGCTGCGGGAACTGCGCCATCGTTGCGAACGTGATGTCTTGCTCGCGGTCGTCCTCGGGAAGTTCTCTGGCGCATTCGGGACCGAAGACTTCTGGCTGAATCATCGTCTCCTCCTTCAGCGCCCCGCCACAAACAGGACAGGTACTGTCATTTCCCTGGGCCGTATGGGGATCACGCACAAAGGAGCATGCCTCGCAATGGACGAGCTTTTTCGCAGCTGCGAAAAGCGGTCTGGCCCGGCTCACCTCCCCGGCTGGAAGGTCAGCGAACACGCCTCCGGAACGGTAAGTCTTCTTATCGATAACGATCAGCCGCCCAGGGGCATACTCGCTTAACGCCTGAGAAATCGACTGCTGCGGCCGCTGAACCGTGCGAACCTCCCAAATGCCTTTGAGATTCTTCTCGCGCTTCTCCACCAAGAAACTGCAGAGGCTTGTGGGAAACGCGTAGCTCGGTAGGAGACCGTGGAAGAAAAGGAACTCCAGGAGTTCTTCCTGCTCTAGCTTCGGTCCTGCGATTTCGTTGTCCTCAACTTCCTTGTTCTCTCCGTCGTCCTCCGAGGCGGCAGGTGGTGGGACATCTGCGCTGAGCCGACGCAGAGTCGCCAGGAAATCTTCCGCCACCTCCGCGAGCCACTCCTCGAGCGCTCGGCCGCCGGTATCTAGGGACGGCGGAAGCCATGCTGCGACGGATGCCCTCAGGTCACCCTCGGCGGCGAGGATGCGGTGTGACACCCAATCTCCAAAACCTTCTAGGTTTAGACCAGTGTCCCGTGCCCCATGGAAAAACTGTCGTGTCGGGCCGAGCGCCTTTTCAAGCATTGACGTTTTTTCACCAAGACCGTGGCCCCCCTGTTCCATGAGTTCGTGGAAGAAGGTCTGGACCAAATAAGCATGCACGTGCCGTCGGGCGATTTTGGGGTTATCTACCTTGACCTCGGGCGTACGCGGCGGCCCAGCCACGATGTGCTCGGGGTTCAGGAAATAATGGCTGTCGTGAGGCCCGGTCTGGGAATACGTCACGACGGTCGAGACCGAAGCACCGCGACGGCCCGCACGACCGGCACGTTGCTGGTAATTCTCACGTTGGGGGGGAACGTTCCTCAGTGCTACCGCGACTAGAGAGCCGATGTCGACGCCAACTTCCATGGTGGTGGTGCAACTGAGCACGTCGATCGGCCTGTCGAAGTCCTCGATAAGGACGTCTTGAAACCTCAACTCATAAAGCTCGGTGGTAGCGTGGACGCTGCTGCGGTCCCGATTCGAGAGTTGGGCTGTGTGCTCTTCGACGCTCAGGTTGGAGAGCCGGGCACCGGAGGCGAGGGCCTCTTGCACCGGCAGGCGCCAGAAGCCCTTGCGGGCGGCCACGTAATTGCTTACCAGGGGATCGACTAGTCTGACTCCTTCGCCTCCGCAGGCAAGGCAGATCGTCCCACCTAAAGCGAGAGGCATGAGGGCTGTGCAGTCCGGACACTGAGCCCAGACGTGGGAAAGGTCGACCCGTAGGCGGAGTGTGTTCGGAGTAAGGAACCAGACTTTGTCTTTCTCGGACGCCAACTGGCTGCGGAACGCTGCCTCGATAGCCTCGACGGCGGGCTTCCCCCAACCGGGGCGACGGGCAAGGGCCTCCGCGAAGGCCCGGTCGAACTGCCCTTTGCTTCCCCAGTCCGGCTTGAAGTAACCGGCCGCCTTGCAGCGGAGTACCGGGTCCAGCGACGGGTCGAATGCGAACTCCCTGAGCAGTGCATCTATCCAGGCGACTGCGAGTGCTCGGACGTCCTCATTCCCTAGGGCGATCCCCACCGCCTTGATATCGTCTTTCAGCTTCCTGAGTTTTGCCCGCGCGGGCTCGACGAAGCCGACGGTTGTTCCCGACAGCGAATAGTAGTTGCTGCAAAAGAGCTTCAGCAGCGCTATCCGGTATCGTGCGGGTGGCGTTTCCGACGGTTCGAAATCGTCGTCGAGAGCCTGCCTCAGGTCCCCCTCGCAGTCGCGCTCGAATTCGGCGCGAGCGGCGGCGATCTTCTTCGCATCCTGCCCGTCGAATATGAGGAGGTCGTGTTCAGAGAGGACCGATAAGAAGGCGAGATAGAGGCTAAGGTTAGGTCGCGGCTCTTGGGGAATTGCCTCCAGCCGCGCGCACGCGAGCGCAACCGCCTGCCGGAACACGTCGAGCTCGATGTCCCGGGGGATGTCGCGAGCCAACCGGGCAGCCTTCTGGCGGCCATCGGAGAAGATGAGTACCTTCCGACCTCCATTGGGATGCTTTGCATCGATAGTGCGACTTGCCGGCTGGCGAGCCATCTGCGTGCGGACCAACGCAGTGAATGGAGCCTCGCCCTTCGTCACGTGGTCCATCACCTTGGAGGGCTCGTCCTTAGAGCTTCGGGTCCTACGCATACATACAGGGCATTCGTCGAAGGCGATCTCCACCTGGCCTGCGGCGACCTTGTCGGGTACGTGTACCTTGCGGTAGCCCGAGGCATCTGGGGGGCACGTCGGGGAGAGTTGTCCAGTTGGAACGTGAAGCCACATGTCTTTGTGGCGGCTGCGCGGGTGAACGTTCTCCTCGACCAAGATTTCAATCGGAATAAGTTCGATAGTACCGCCTTCGGACAATGGGCCACTCGGCTGATGCCATACAAAGTCCATATCGGAACTCACGTAGCCACGGATGAAAGCGGCACCGCAATCGCGGTGGGTGAGCAATTCGTAGACCCTTCCCTTCGACGTGCAAAAGCACCGGTCCAACGGCTTCGTGTGAAGGCGACCTAGGATGGTGGGGCCGGCGTGGCCGCCGAGTCTTTGCGAGCATTCGGGGTCCACGCAAGCGTGAAGCCCGGGAAGCCCTCTATGGAAAAGATGCAAGCGGGTCGGTATCAATACGCGGCCATCTGAGCGCCGCCGGGCATAGCTACCCAAAGCAAGCAAGGCGTCAGCCGCCCGCGCTGCGGTGTTAGGTGGAGATTCGCGGAAGAGCGCCTCGCTGAGGGCGTCGAGCCTAACCGCCTTGCCCGACACCGTCGCGATCAGTGCCTCAAGGGGACCGAAGTCGGTCATATTCTCGTAGAGCCAGTCACGGAATGATGCATGGTCGCCTGCGGTTGGCGCCTGCCAGTTCAGGCGTGCGGCGAGGTCCACCGTGGCCGCCTGCGCAGCGCCGAGGTCGTTGGCTGCATTCTGAAAAGCCCCAAGATCAAACTCCGCCAACGCCTCGGCCTCTTCGCGCGTGGCGGGACGTGGGAGAGAACGCGGTTCAGGGGTTCCTTGGATCACTCTGACGCGTCGGGAGGAACCATCTGGCAAGCCGGTTAGATCCCGGGCGAAGCGCTCGCCGTCCTCGACTGCAGTCGGGCCTGAACCAAGGCTCGCACTGGTTAGAATGCAACGCATGCGTTCACGGGATATCTCCAGGCGGGCGCAAAGGCGTCGGATGAGAAGAGCGACCTCCGCGCCACCAGCCCCCCTGTACATATGCGCCTCGTCGAGAACGAGGACGAATTCGTTCCGGGGATCAGCTTTGAGCCAATCCCTAGTCTGCTCGAAGATGCCGCGCTCGATGGGGCGCATGAGCATGTACTCAAGCATGGAGTAGTTGGTGATGAGCAGTTCCGGGCAGCGCTGCTGCATCTCGTCCCGGGTCATGAGCTCACGGTCACCGGGCTGCGTAATAAGCCGATGGCCCCAGTTGTTGGCAATGTATTGCTTGCCAGCCTTCTTACCTGACACATAGGTTTTGGTCTGAGCCGACTCGCGTCCATAGAAGGCATCGAGATCTTTACTGGGCCAGCGGCCGATGCGTTCCAGTTCCATCCGGACGGCCGATTTCTCTGCAACCTTGCGATAGAACTCTTCGAAAAGTGGTTTGATGAAGCGTTCATCCCGCACGGAAGATCGGCGTCCTGGATAGGGCGTGCGTCCCGTGTAACTGCCGAAACGTACGGGCCTCGGCCTCCCCTTCGCGAGGACCTTTGCTGCCTCGGGGTTGCCGAGCAATCGCCGGATACGTGCAAGCTGATCATTGACCAAGGCATTCATCGGATACAACAGCATCGCCCTGCAGCCTGGAAGCTCGGCAGACTCGGGCCTTTCTTCCCCCTCGATCGCCAACTTACCGATGACAGGCATAAGGAAGCTTTCGGTCTTACCAGAACCGGTGCCGGTAGCCACTACCAGGTCGGCCGCTTCATCGCCGAGGAAAGACACGAGCGCTTCCGACTGGTGCTCATAGGGGTGGGGGTAAAGGCCTACGCCCATCCCCGCCAATTGGGTCAGTGCATCGATGGCTGCCTTGGGAATCGGCAGGCTGTCGTAGAGATCACCCACCTTATAGACTGGAGTGGCTTCCACATAAGGGACTTGGGCGATGGTGGCATCCCTCCGAAGAAGCGCATGGCGCTCTTTGATAAGCCCCTCATCGCGGATGTGGTATTGAGCCTCAATGTATTGCCTAAGACTCTCCGCCAGACTCCTCGCTGCCTCATGGACGCCTGTCGCTTCAACAGTTTTCGACATTACGGTCATTAGTTTTCTCTCCCTGCGCCAACGCGCTCGTCCAGTACGATCCGAAGCCCCTCGAATGCCTTGCGCAGGATCGGTAGAGTCTCTGCGGGGAACATGTGATGCGTTACTCCAGGGTGTTCACCGTCGGGCGCGGGAACCTGCCAGCCAAGAAGGAGTACTCGCGCCTCCCGCTCAGGCAAGCGGCGCCCTAGACTGAGCTTCACCAATCCCTGAGACGCTGAAGCGACGACTCTGATAGGACGCCCTACCTGCGCATCCAGATAAAAGCGAAGGCGCCTGGCGTCCTGGGAGTCAATGCCGCTAAGTCTCCGCAGACGACTCCTGA
This sequence comes from Pseudomonas sp. LFM046, assembly GCF_000949385.2. Taxonomy (NCBI): domain Bacteria; kingdom Pseudomonadati; phylum Pseudomonadota; class Gammaproteobacteria; order Pseudomonadales; family Pseudomonadaceae; genus Pseudomonas; species Pseudomonas sp. LFM046. Next base: position 3,661,032 of record NZ_JYKO02000001.1, read on the forward strand.
CAAATTCGCCAATGAAATAGGAAAACATCGGCCCGGCCACTCCCGAACTGCGCACTCTGCAGAGTAAAATCGGTCCCTCGCCTACCGGTAGATCCGCAAGCCTGACCCATTCACGGGGCAAGTAGGCGGAGACCTCGCCGATGTCATCGGGAGCGTCCGTCAGTCGCGTCGTAGCTTCGGCCAGCAGCCGCGCTGACCATGCTTCAAGCCCTTCGGCGGGGGCTCCGATCCATTCATCTGCCTCCCACAGATCTGCCCAGCCTTCGCAAGCGGCTGTCTCCACAAGCCGGACCCTACCCTCAGCCCTAGCCGACGCCCCCACTGCCTGCGGGAGCACCTCCCTTGGCCCTCCACCTAGCAGCACAGCTAGCCCGTCTCCTGCCCGTACAGTGTGCGCCGGCGCCGCAAGCCACCTGCCGCCTTCGAGTCTGACCATGTCGCCCAGTTCGGCAAGGCTATTGAGTACTCCCATCACTCCAGGGTGAGTATCCTCCCCGTCGGCAGCGAGATCTGGCCATAACGAAACCAGCTTACGCCGCACCATACCGGTGAGGCGAACCGAGGCAGCAGGCTCCCACGCCCCCTGTCCGCCTACAGGGACAGAGCAGAGATGTGATACCGCCCGCAGGCATTCCGACACTGCGGATATCCGAAGGCATTCCCCGGCCGACCTGCAGCGTATCCCCGCCGCGACGACCCTACGTGCCCCCTCTAAGGAAGCCGCCTGCCACTCCATCGTCACTCCCTCAAACTGTCACGTCTGCTCGCCGTTCGGCCAACTCGCGTTCAGCGATTTGAATGATCTCCCTAACAGGACCGCCCATGGCCCTAGCCCATGGAGCGGCCCATGAGACCAGCAGCGAATGGAGATCATCCTCCGCTTTTCCGCCTGGCATCGCCCTAAGAGTCGTGTAAGCGCGGCTAGACACGCGCCGCCATAAGCTGCCGCCCTCAAAGCCAGCTTCCTTCAGGAGTTCGCCCAACTGGCTTGTCACTGGAGTCGTCTCGCTAGTTTCAAGGCCATCGACCTGCGGCCAGGCTTCTTTCGCGAGTCGGCCGTACCTCAGCGGCGGTAGCTTGGCGGAAATGCCGCGCATCGGAAGAGTATCCGTATCTAACACGGGGCCCATCTCAGCAAGCGTGCTTCCATCAGGGAACGCGGCCGGCCCCTGCGCCCAAGAGGCAATTAGAGCAAAGCCTCCGTAGCTAGACCCGGTGAACTGTCGTCGCACGACAATGTCCCGAATGGCAGCACCGTAGACCTCAAAAGCCGAGAGGTTCGCCCCCTTCAGAAGCAGGCAGCTTGACGATTCTGCGACGATCTCGACACAGTCGGACGCAGCCTCATCGGATACAAGTCCGACCGGCACTCGCCATTCATGGAAAATCGGCCCGCCGATTGCTGCGGCCACAGAGTCAGCCACCAAGTCAGCGAGCGAACCCGAGAACTGCACCATTTGGCCTGCGACGAGAGCAGCTACTGTCTGGCGGGCAGCGGCGATTGCCGCTCCTCTCGCAATGCCGGTCGCCTGAAGATTCGAAGCGACTAGGTCACAGGCGTTTTGGATAGAAAGAATGTCCACGAACGCTCCCTCTGGCTTGTGCTCAAGCAGCCTTACCCGTTGCCTTGTTCCCGATTCCGCACCACTTCCCACCAAGATGCTTTCAAGGGCAGCGACTCGTCCCAAAAGAACGCCAACGGTCTCGGCGGTCGCCGCCCGATCGGCTTCGCCTGCTGAAAGACCTTCGACAGCCACCTTCAGCGCTGCTACGCCAGTTGCGACCTCATCCCACCTGTCTCCACGTACCTCAAGCGCCCGCACGCCTTGCTCAAGGGCATCGGTCCTGATGTTGACGGCGGTGACGGCGTCAGCGTTCTTCTTACCGGCAGCACTTAGCGAGTCGATAACTTTTTCAGTCGTTTCGGAGCGCGCGAACTGCGCATCCAGTGCAATCCGCAATTCGGACACTGCATCGGAGTTCTGACTAACGTTCTTCGCGGCGTCCTCCATACCTCTGGCATGGGAAGCCGAGACGACTTCAAGCTGTCCAATGCGTTTGACCTCATCCGCAGTAGCAGCCTCAGCAACTGCAAAGCGTTGCTCCATCTCTTCAAGATAGGCCGGTAGGCTGTCGATCATCTGATCGCGTGCCAGAGTTGAGGCAGAGCGGAAGCAACCAAGTGCCATCGCGACATCGGGATGGTCTGGATAACAGCTGAAAATGAATAATCGCTCTACGTCCTCCCTAGCTGCGCCCGGGAAACGTTCGGCGAGTTCTCTCAAGAAGGAGGGGCCGGCGTCAGGGCTAGGCTCGGAGTCTTCGCCTTGTGGAACGGATTCACCCAGCCGGTCCCTAACCCAGGCCTCCCAAAGCTGGGTGAAAATGCTCCAGTCAAATGCTTCTTTGGGGCTTGTTTGCGGGTGGATCAGATGTCCTAGTAGGCGCTTCTGTCTCTCTTTGAACTCGGGCGGCGTGCCTGGCCTGAACCCCTGGACGCGCGGCAAACGGTCATAGATTGTCCTACGCAAGCCATGGGGAATCTCCTCAATGAATTCGACGACCGCGGCTTGTCCCAATGCAGAGATTCGCTGTTTTGCCTCCTGGCTGTATTGGTAACTCATGGTGAGGCACCTTCTCCCAAACGTTTAACTTCGAAGCCGCAGGCAAGGACCTCCTTTACCAGCGAACGATAATGCGGGATGAGCGACGGTTCGGGCCTCATAGTAGCCAAGGCCCCAACTAACGTGTTGTCGTCCGTATGTACTGCTGTTGGCGAAGCAATTCGCAGGTGGAGCATGAAACTAAGCAGCCTTGATCGCAGGGCCGGGGTGAGTTCCCTACTACCGCGATCCACTGAGGTATGTGTCCAAGTGCCGGCGACGTGCAGTCGCCCAAAGCCACCAAAATCAATCTCCACGTGACATGCAGGATCGGCCAAGGCCGAAGTCATTTTGGTCTGCACATCGGGCGGTGGGAGACGCATATGACGGCAGTGAGGAGAGGAATCACTCCCAGAGGAAAATGCAGTCACAAGGCGCCCGGTCGGTCCATCTATGCGGAGAATCCCCGCCGCGCCAGGAGGCATCGACAGGTAGTCAGGCCCCCTCCCATGCGCCCGGGCCTCAGTGGCCACATCTGTACACCTGCGTTGATGCAGAGAAACAACATGGCGAACTCCCGTTGGTGTCGTGAACACCAGTTCGACAGAGGGATGCCTCTGAGGGCGCTCTAGATTAAGGGAGAAGGAGACGAACTCTTCAATCCCCGGGGTGTTCGCATCTGACACTTTGACGGTCTGCGTGCCGTCAGGCCTAAGGGCAAAAAATGCTGGCGATCGGTCCACTCCTAGGGCGGAATGCTTTGAGGACCCACCTTGAACTTGCATCGTCGGACCGTGGTCCGACTGTTCCAACGGCATCATCTTCGCTGCTAGCAAGAGCATGCCCGTCCTGACACTCTCAATCACGTTGACGCTTGCATTCCTAGTGAAGAATGGCCAAACAGCAGTGATTGCGGGTACGGGTGGTGCTATTGGCAGCCCGGTGAATGAACGCAGCCAATCGGTGCATTCTGGGGATAGCTCATCGGGAAATGTAACTAGAGCTAGATTCCATCCCTGCCGTCCAGGAAACCTTTCGATCACCAACTCATCGGGAAAATCTGGCTCAGCAGGCTCCCTCCACAGCAGGGCAAAGGTTTCAGAAACTCTTAGTTCCTGTGTTCGTGGGAACCCTCGAGGCTCGCTTCTTCCCGACGCGGTGAAGGCAGCAGCACCTACGGCGGGTAATCCCCGACATTCCCTATCCACACGAAGGACGAACGAAGGGTCGGGTTTGCCGCTAAATTCGACTATGCAGTAGGGGGCCGTAGAAAGCTCGGCGGTCACACGGCGGCGAATCTGCATACCACGCATATTTAGCGTCTGGATTCTTCCACCCACGTCAAGTGAGAGCGTGGCCGGACATTCGCGACATGGGGGAAGCACCAGTTCGAGTGACCAACCAGCGCGATCTGTCCCTATTGCAGGAATCACCAAGCGGAGTTCCATCCTCTGCTTTTCCATCGTGGCAGAGGCTTGTCCCTGGACATACTGCCCATGGAGGCCCGGAACGAAGATCTCGCACTCAGGCGATCCCATACCAGGCCAGTGGGCGAAATGTGGCTTCCTTCTCACTCCGGAGCGGTGAAGAACCCTCGCTTTGCACACTGGGCATACATAAAACCAGGAGAACGATACTTTCGCTGCCGATTCCAATCTGCCCGTTATCTCATTGAAGGCGTACTCCATTCCCCCCTCCCTGTGCCCTTACAGCCGACCGGCCTTCCTATGCATCTCTACTTTTTCTAGCTGCGCACGTAGATTTCGGGCTTGATTCCCAAACATGTCAATAAGGTCGCTGGACATCCAATCACGATACTCGGGTCTACGCCTTGAGCGAGGTATCATCCACCGATCCACTGCTTGCTCGGCAATATCCTTTGCAGACAGGAGCGAAGTAAGGTCGGGTTGACCTTTTCCCGTCTGCAGAATTTCGGTCGCATTATTGGCGAGCTGGCAGATGAAAACTTCGCGTTGGATACCGTGCCGCATTAGATCTTGTTTGAAACCGAGCGCAGATAACGCCGCCTTCATCGTTCGCAAACGCCAGTTGGGCCCTTGCCCGAAAGCATGCTGGTCCGCATAGGTATGATCAATATCGCGCAAGTAGTCACGGAGCTCCGCAAACAACTGATCTGGAATGTGAAAGTGCCCCCAGCCGTTCGTGTATCCGATGGATTCTAAATACTTTATTCCATCAAGCCTCAGTCGATTATAAACCGAAGACCTTCCCATTGAAGATGATGTTGTTATCGCAAGAAGACGTGCTTTTTTCACTTCCCCGGAAATGACACCTGTCGTACCGCCGTAAGCCCTAGAAAAATCGTCATAAAGATCACGACTGCGCAACAAGCACGCTATAAGCTTGCCACCGAGAAGCGTATTGTATGGAGGGAGCGCCCCCAATACATAAGCGTCCATCAAGTTTACGAGGCGTGCACTCCTGTCATGAATGTCCCAATCAATGAACCTGTCTCGGACAGCGAGATTAAAGACAGGATCACCAATAGCAATGAGACCCATTAGCTTCCCATTATTCTCATCCCAGACAAGGTATCGGAGACGCCTACCGAATCCGTTTGAGACGGGAACAGACCACGATAGCGAAGCAAGCCTGAAGAGCTCACCTTGCTGCGTTTCCGATGAAACACGCTCAAGGACCGGAGAGATTTTCTCTGGATCAATATCCTTGCCTGATGCAAAGAATTGCATCAGCTTTCGGCCCGTTAGCGAGACAAATTTCTCATTGGCCGAAAGCCTCTCTTCTCGTTGTGCACTGTGGAGCGAGCGGATCGCTTCCTTGGTGTTTCCTGGGGCTTGTAATGTTCCCTCTTCAGATTTAGTAAAGCCAAGGGAGTGCAGATGTTCCCGCAATTTGCTCTTTAGATTATCCTCGCGCGGCTCGACACTAATAACTGTTGCATCGCCATTTGGCATTTTTCGTTTTGCATCCCACTCAAAATTTGTCCAATTTGAACTTTGCTCGGAGCATGCGCCATTAGAGCCTCCAGATGACGGTCGCTGCAAGGGCGACGACGGCGATCAGGTTGGGGACGGACCATTTCCTCCGACGAACTCTACGGTCGAGTTCGGGCAGAACGCCTCCAGGAGCCGCAGCCTCGTTTATGCTCGCTGGCATGGCGTAGCCGCCTCCCACATCACCCATCGAGCACATCCGCGCGGGTCAGGAAGGCGCCGTCACGGCCAACGGAGGAGGACCGAAGTGCTCTGCTGGGGCGCAAGAACGGCAGCATTACCAGTCATTACTCCGCAGCAGAGCTGGGAAAACTGTTCGATGAAGCCAATAAGATTTCGGCTACCTGAATCGCCCCTTGTTTCGTGGACACCTCCAAGCCTCTTGGCCGAGCACGCACAAATACTTCTGGGCTCGAATCACTCCACTGAGCAGCTTGACCACAGCAAGTGACGAAAAATCCAACTACGCCATAGTAGGTTGCCATCCTGAAACCCGCAGGCTAGAGTGCGCCCGTCGTGGTAAATCCCACGACCGGGCGTGACAACCCGAACTCAACCAGGGGCGTGGTAGCGCGTAGTTGCGCGACTGGTACACAAGTACCGTGTTGCTGCATTTCTATGGCTGACCGCGCGGGGCGGGCTTTTGCCCGGCCGGTTGCCTTGGTTACCGGATTGTCACCCCCGCGCGGTCCGCCACCCATCACCGCGTGACAACGGCGGGTGTCGGCTCCTTAATCCAACCAAGGAGCATAAGGAAAATGCGCTACCTCCTTTTTACCCAAGAGCTCCGCCTTGGGATTTTGGTCTTGTTCACCTCTGTTCCGGAGGTGCGCCATGGCTGAGTTCGAAACCAGCGTTATCCCCTTTCCACGGCGGCCGAGTCCGCTGCATGAATCCGAGCGCTCTCCCCTTCCTGTAGAGGCTGCCGCTGAACTGCGTGCAACCATGCTCGGCAACTTGCTGGATCAAATGGCCGGGCCGGATGGGCTTCAGCCGGAGAATCTGCGGTTACGAGTTGCGGCCTACTCGGCCCAGGATCTGCTCGACGAGATGGTCGTGCTGTTCCGTCGTGCGCTTTCCGAAGCGCGAGGAGGTGCAAGGTGAATGAAGGCGTCATGACTTGCCTCCCTCCGCACGATGGCCATCCAGGCATGGAGATCATCTGGGCCGCGGACTGCCGGCAGGCATTCAATCAAGGCGTGGGACTGGCCCAGACCTGGCTCGACAACGCTCGCAGCGGCTGGCTCTGGGCGATCATGATCGCCGAGCGTGATCTATTGCCCTGCGCAATGGAACGGCGTGCCTTCGAGGTCGGCTTTCTGAGCCGAATTCATCAACGGCTGTGTTCGCTGCAGTGCAATGAGCAACGATTCCGGGATCTGCCTTTGACGCTGTAGGTAAGTAGCTCGAGCCGGTTCAGCCGGCTCGAGCTTTCTGCCTAGCGATAGGCTTTCTTGAGAGACGCGCATTTCCTCTCCGGCCCCTTGAGCCTGGGCGCTTCGCTTGCCGTCCGTGCTGCATGAAAGTCCGGAGGGCGGTCTTGCTGTTTCCCTTCACCCTATCACGGCGTTCTCGCCGTCAAGGGCTGCGCGTGCGGGGCACGCTTGCGGCCAAGCCGGCTTTCGCCCCCTGACTGCTGCGCTGCGTCGTGCTGGTCCGGGATCGGGCAATTCCGCCCGAGTAACCGGAGAACGACCATGTCGCAACCTATCCCAGCTATCGCCGCTACCCTGCTCGTGCGTGACGACCAAGGGTGCTATCTGCCGGCATCTGCCGATCAGATCCTTGAAGCCGCGCGCCAGGCCATTGATTGCAAGCTGCAGCGTGGCGCCAGCTTCACTTCGCCGGATGTGGTCAAGGACTACCTTCGCGCCAAGCTGCCTGGCTTCGAGCGCGAGGTGTTCGCAGTATTGTTCCTGGACGCCAAGCATCGACTGATCCAGTACGTCGAGCTGTTCCAGGGCACCATCGACAGCACAGCGGTGTATCCACGTGAGGTCGTCAAGGAAGCTCTGCGCCTGAATGCGGCCGCGGCGATCATCGCTCACAACCATCCCAGCGGTAATCCAGAGCCCAGCGAAGCGGACAAGTCCATCACCCGGCGCCTCAAGGAAGCGTTGACACTGGTGGATGTGCGCACGCTGGATCACATCATCATCGCAGGAACCCGGTCAGTCTCCTTCGCGGAGCAGGGGCTCATCTGAGCCAAGGGGGCCTGCCCCCCTTTTTTGCAAGATGGGATCAGTTGATCACTTCGGCCGCGGCTTCTTCACGCGCGGCCAAGCTCACGCTCCAGTGCCCACCGTTTTCCTGGACAAGTTGCAGCAGGTCGTAGGTCTTGATCATGTCGAGCAGGCCCGAGTGACCGTATGCGCTGGGAGAAAATGCAGGATCAGTTCGTTTCAGGTATTGCCCCAGAGCGCTCAGGGTGACCTTGCCCTCGCTGGTTCTGGCGGCGAGCAACGACACTGCATCTACCACGAACCTCGGTCTGCGTTTGACCGCGGGCTTTGCGGGTTCAGGCTTGGCGGGTTCGGTCTTCAGGTTGGCGTCAAGCTTGGCGGCAGGTTTCTCGGCCTGCTCCGCAAGTTCTTCGGCGTGCTCGTCTCGGCTCCACTCGAAGAACTGGTCGCTGGCGTTGCGCAGCGCCGCAGGTGTCTTGGACTCACCAACAATGCAGACCGTGGCGCCCCGCTCACGAAGCTTGCGGCACAGGTAGGCGAAGTCGGAGTCGCTGGTGACCAGGCAGAAGGTGTCGACTCGATGATCGAAAAGGGCTTCCAGGGCATCGAGCGCCAACGCGATATCCGATGTGTTCTTACCCGCTGCGTACTGATACTGGAGACATGGCGTGAAGGCCAAGCGCACCAGCGCCTCCTGCCATTTGTTGGCCAGCGATCCGTGGTTTCCATAACCTCTGCGAAGCACCACACGCCCGAACTGGGCAACGACACGCAGCGCGTGTTCCAGAATCTCGGGAGATACGTTGTCGCAATCGACCAGGACCGCGACACGTGTTTCTCCAGGGGGAATGAATACGCCCATCCCTGCTCCTTCTGTTGTCTTTCCGTTTCAGATAGCTGATCGATGCGGAGGAACCAAGCCGTTCCTGGCCATCCTCATTTCAACTGAGTATGCCCAACGGCGAGTGTTGTCGGTACACCCTGCCATCTCTTGAGCAACAAGTTTTCCATTGCGCCGAGGAGATAGCAGCAACGGAACAATGGGGCCGGTCACCACAAGGTGTTGATCTATTCTTCCAGAACAGGGGTTCTTGCCCCCTCAAATTCAAGAAAAATAGCCGGTATCCACCTGGCCGCTGAGCTGGGTGGAGCCTCCGCGATTTTTCCTGATTTTTTCACGACTGCCTTAGTCGCCCTAGTCGGCAGGGGTTCATGCGCAATGCAAGCGCAGAACCCTGAAGACGAAGGAGCGAAAACCATGAGCGAAGCAATCAGGATCTACGTTGCCGACCTGGCCGCCTACAACGCTGGTCAGCTGCACGGTGTCTGGATCGATGCGACCCTGGACCTGGATGATATCCAGGCGGAGGTTGATGCAATGCTGGCAGCCTCACCTGTCGAGGATGCGGAGGAGTACGCCATCCACGACTTCGAGGGCTTCGACGGCTACCGTCTCGACGAGTACGAAGGGCTGCAAGCCGCCCACGATATCGCCTGTTTTGTTGAGGAGTACCCCGACGTTGGTGGCGCCCTGCTCGTCCAGTCCAACGACCTGGAGCAAGCGCGCAAGGTTGCCGAAGAGGACTACTGCGGTTGCTACGCCTCGCTAGCCGACTATGCCCAGGAACTCACTGAGCAGACCACCAGCATTCCTCAACATCTCGCCCACTACATTGACTACCGAGCCATGGCCCGCGACATGGAGATCGGCGGCGACGTGTTCACCCTGGAGACCGGCTTCGAGCAGGTGCACGTGTTCTGGAACAGGTAGCTCAGGCTGAGGGCACCGGGATTGACCCGGTGCCCTTGTTTTTTTTTGCGCCCCTGTCCATTCGGACACCCGCGCGCCCCACCCTGGAAGCTGATCGGGTGCTGCACGCACCCTGCGATCAGCCAGGGGCAGGTGTGCCGAATCGCGGTCGCACATTCGGACCGTTACGGACTTACGAATCTGCACAAATGAGCCAATCCGCTTCTGCGGAACTGCGAATTTGTGGGGAAACGGATTTACGCTTTTACGGAAGTACGGAAAAGCGCCGATGCGTTTTTCAGGTTCCGCGCGAAACCGCAGATCCGTATATCAGCAGCACTGCGACCATGGGCAATTGCGGAGTCGCCTGCCGGGCAGTGTTCGCTCGCGTATATGGGCGCACTGGGTCAGGGTCCTGACCCTTTGGGCATCAATCCATGCCCCGCTCGCCATCGACGTTGCCCAGACCGAACAGAGCATGATCGAGCACGACGGCTACCACACGGTGCTCCTCCCACGTCAACGGAGGACACATGATGCCGCACTCACCCGACCTCTCCCGTCACTCTCGTCTCGTCGATCTCGACTCCCCAGTGCATCGCAAGGCCGGTCCTTTGGCACACGCCATGAGCCCTGCTGCGCGCGATAACGCGGCGCAGATGCCCCAGGCCTCCCCTGCGCCGCGCTACCTCACCAACGACGAAGCTGCGGCCTTTCTGCGCCTTTCACCGCGGACGCTGGAGAAGCAGCGGATGATCGGTGGTGGGCCGCGCTTCCACAAGTTCGGCCGCCGAGTGATGTACGCGCTGACTGATCTCCAAGCCTGGGCCGATGCGCGCAGTTTCGAGACCACCTTCGACCCCGAGTACGTCGACCGCCACCAGGGAGCCAGCCGACATGACCAGTGAAGCTCTCCCCCATGAGTCGCAGCCAATATCCCCAGCCGAAGGAAAACGAGCAGTTGGATCTGTTCCGGGCTCTGCCGGGGGACATGGCACCGCGCGACGCCCAGGACCTGATGGCACATCCGTTCTTCTCGCTGGCCAAGTCGCGACGTACCGTACCCATCGACTTCCGCTCCGGCGGCGTGACGGTACGTGTGGAGGGCACGCTGGAGCATGGCATCGCCACGATCTGGGATGCCGACATCCTGATCTGGGCGGCCAGCCAGATCGTCGAGGCGCGCGATGCGGGCATCCCCACTTCGCGCCTGATGCGGGCGACACCTTACGAGATCCTGCGCTTCATCGGCCGTGGTACGTCGCTGCGCGATTACCAGCGGCTGAAGGCCGCCCTGGATCGACTGCAATCGACCAGCGTGGCCACCTCGATCCGCGAGGCCACTGGACGGCGCCTGCACCGCTTCTCCTGGATCAACGAGTGGAAGGAGCTGGCCGCTGCGGATGGCCGCCCGCTAGGCATCGAGCTGATCCTGCCCGACTGGTTCTACAGCGGGGTGATCGACCAGGCCCTGGTGCTCACCATCGACCCGGCCTACTTCCGACTCACCGGCGGCATCGAGCGCTGGCTGTACCGTCTGGTACGCAAGCATGGCGGGAGGCAGGAGGATGGCTGGCAGTTCGACTTTCGTCACCTGCATCGCAAGTCGGGGAGCATGGCGCGCTACTCGGACTTCGCCTTCGACCTGCGCGCCCTTGTCGCTCGGCAATCGTTACCGGGCTACCAGTTGGGCATCGTGCATCTGCCACCCTCGACCGAGCTGCTGGCCTTCCGTCCCGTGCCGTAGACGGCACGGGGATATCCTGCGGGCAAGCTGTGAATTCACTCGTGCTATCAGGCGCAACCCGGCTCGTGCTATCGGGAGTACGACTCTCGTGCCATCAGGAGTATGGATGCCCCTGCAGGCCACGTCTGGCGGGACCTCCAGCTGCCCTTAACTCTACTAACTCAAAAGCTCTAACTTCTTGTTGGGCGGGCGCCCCGTTGTGGACGAGCGCTGACGGCCACTGCATGGTCGGGGAGATCCGACCATGATCGTTGCCCTGCTGAACCAGAAAGGCGGGGTCGGCAAGACCACCCTGGCCACCCATATCGCCGGCGAACTGGCCATGCGTGGCCACAACGTGATTCTGCTCGATGCCGACCCGCAGGGGTCAGCACTGGACTGGACACAGCGACGCAGCCAGCAGGGCTTGCCCAGGCTGTTCAGCGCCGTAGGCCTGGCACGGGAGACCCTGCACCAGGAAGCGCCGGAGCTGGCGCGACGCGCTGATCATGTGATCATCGACGGCCCTCCACGTATCGCCGCCCTCGCCCGCTCGGCGTTGCTGGCCGCCGATCGCGTGTTGATCCCGGTGCAGCCCAGCCCCTATGACCTGTGGGCCAGCGCGGAGATGGTCAGTTTGATTCGCGAAGCGCAGGTGTTTCGGCCGACCCTGCGCGCGGCGTTCGCCATCAACCGGCGCATCAGTACCACGGTGATCGGTCGGGAAGCCCGCGGCGCACTGGCAGACCAACCGTTACCGGCCCTGCAGGCCGAGGTACGCCAGCGCATCGTGTTCGCCGAGAGTGTGGCGGCCGGCCGACTGGCACGCGAGCTGGCACCGGATAGTGCCGCCGCACGCGAGGTCAGCAGCCTGGTGGACGAGCTCTTGCGGTGGTCGCCATGAGCGGCAAGCACATCGGTATCGGAGCGCGTCCAATGGCCAACCCACAAGCCGAGGCCTGGATACGCCAGGGCGCCGCCATCGACAACGGCAAGATCGAACGCTACACGGCACGGCTGACACTGGACATCACGCCGGCACTGCGCACCCGCATCAAGCTGGCTGCCTTCAGTCAGGGCGTCACGGTGGCGGAGATGTTGCGCGAACTACTGGAGCGGCAGTTCCCGGAGGTCACGCCATGATGAGCTACAACAGCATGCAGCCAGCGCAGGCAGATAGCTCCAAACAGATGCCGGAGTGTGTCGACGAGATGGACGCCATCGAGGACCTGAAGCACGCCAGGGACCATGACCAGAACCAGGTCGTGATCTGTTGCTCGCATGCTGGGCAGTCGTGCTTCCGCTCGCATGTGGCAGCTCGCTGGGGGCACGCTGCGATAGCAGCGGTTGCTCGCTGCGTTCAATGGCCACTAGCGCTGACTGCTGGCGGTCTGGTCGCGCTGGGTTGTATGGCACAAGGCACGTCATCACCACAGCTCGTCTACAACGCCTCCGACAGTGTGCCCACCGGCTGGTACCGCATCACCTCGACCAGTTCGCTGGCCGTCGGCGACCTGGTGCTCGTCCGCCTGCCTGCATATACGGCGACACTGGCGGCGCAGCGCGGCTATTTGCCGACTCACGTGCCGCTACTGAAGACAGTGGCAGCCGTCCCGCCGCAAATTTTCTGCGTACGCGGCGATCAAGTGCTGGTCGACGGTGTAGTTGCGGCCAATCGTCTGCACCGGGATCGACAGGGTCGAGCGCTGCCAGCCTGGCAGGCCTGTCGGTATCTGGTCGGCGATGAACTGTTCCTCCTCAGCACCTCCAACCCGGAGTCGTTCGACAGCCGCTACTTCGGTCCAATCTCTGCTAGCGCGGTGATCGGTCGAGCGCAGCCGCTGTGGTTGGAGTCGCGCCGATGAGTCTGTCCACCTCACGTCTTACGGTCCTACGACTTCGGGTGGTTGGCTTGCACGAGCGACCTCCGCCACTGTGCCAGCGGCGATGCCCTTGCCCAGTTATTCAGGCCTGCGCCGAGGCCAGGCCTATCCAACTTGATCACCTACCCCAGGAGCGCCAAGGCAGGGAAAAAGCGGAGGGCAAGATAAAAGGGCGCAGCACTTCGTGGCGCTCGAAAGCAGTCTGCACGGGGGTTGGAGGTGGCACAGAGGCGGTTCTGTCACGTGCAGGCCTGGCGTCTTCGGCGCGAAAACGCTGGCTCAGGCGCGTGCCTACCACGCTCCACTACGATCGGTTTGGAGATTCTTCAGGATGAGCAAGGAACGCAATCAGGACCACGAGCAACGCTTTCGTCCCCAACCTGGGAAACCGAAGCAACGCGGACATGCGTCCGTGCTCAAGCAGCTAGCCGGTTATCAGGGCTTCGTGATCTGCGAGAAGCCTCTGGCTACTCCGCAGGACGACCTGTCCGAACTCGCCGCCGCGCTGGGGCAAGTCAGCGGCTTCGCCCTGGACCTGGTGGAGCGCTACTCGGACGTCACCCGGCAACTGCGCGAGTGGGTCGAGCGGCACGATTGGCAACTGGTGCGCGCCAACCTCCACTGGGGCAAGGATCGCATCAATGACTACCGCCCCACGTGTGGCGTAACCAGCGAGGTGATTCATGCGCTGGATCTTGTCGGCTGGATCTGCCCACGAGCAGGCCAGCTCCGGCTGCATGGCGTCCTTGGCGTGCGCTCGGACTTCTCGATCTCCGGCGAAGCAGTCCTCGACACCGTGCAGCTCTCCGCCAGCCTGGGTGATGCGCCGGTCACCGGCTACAGCAGCTTCGTCAACATCGTTCGCCAGCGCACGGTGGACTTCAGTTTCGTCGACCGCGACGCCCGGCTGATCCATGCGCGCCTGGTGTTCGACACACCACGCTGGGACCACGACCAGTTGCGAATCTGGACCCGGGGAGCCAACGGCGCCGAGGAGCTGCTGCACAAGTTCGCTACCACGCCCGACAAACCTGGGCTGGACACCCTGCACAAGCTCTCGCGACTGTGCCTGCAGGTGGTGCGCGCCGTGGCGCTCAAGGAAGCACCACGCCAGCCATTTGCAGGCCTGGACACCGCCGTGGCGTTGCAACGCCTGCTCAATGATCTCGACACCCATGCCCAAACCCCACCCCCGGCGCGCTACGTCCATGGCGAAACGCGTTTGCTGCTGGCCGAGGACAGCGATCTGGAAAGCCTCGGATAACCCTATTCCCAAGGAGAAGACTATGTGTGGAATCGCTGGATGGCTGTCCTACAGCCAGAACATGGACGCGCAACGCGACACCCTGCAGCGCATGACCGACACCATGGCCCTGCGTGGCCCGGATGCCAGCGGGCTTTGGATCGACGGGCCGGTCGGCCTGGGCCATCGCCGGTTGTCGATCATCGACCTGGAAGGTGGTCGCCAACCGATGACGGCCATGCACGGTGGCCTGCGTGAGGTCGCCGCGATTACCTACAGCGGCGAGGTCTACAACTTCCGCGAGCTGCGCACCGAGTTGCAACGCCTCGGGCATCGATTCGAAACCCGCAGCGACACCGAGGTGGTGCTGCGGGCCTACGTGGAATGGGGCGAATCCTTCGTCGAGCGGCTCAATGGCATGTATGCCTTTGCCCTCTGGGACCTGCGCTCGCAGGAGCTGCTGCTGATCCGCGACCGCATGGGCGTCAAGCCGCTCTACTACTTCCCCACCGCCGATGGCGTGGTGTTTGGCTCCGAGCCCAAGGCGCTGCTGGCCAATCCCTTGGTACCACGCAAGGTGCGCGCCGATGGTCTGCGCGAGATCCTGGAGATGGTGAAGACACCCGGGCACGCTGTCTTCGAAGGCATGCGCGAGGTGATGCCGGGCGAAATCGTGAGGATCAACCGGCAGGGCTTGAGCCGCCGCCACTACTGGAAATTGGAGGCACGCGAGCACACTCACTCGCTGGACGAGACCATCCGCCATACCCGCGACCTGCTGGAGGACATCGTCGACCGCCAGATCGTCGCCGACGTACCGCTATGCAGCCTGCTCTCCGGCGGCCTCGACTCCTCGATCATCACTGCGCTGGCCTCGAAGAAATTGCTCGCCGCCGGCAAGGAGAACATCCGCTCCTTCTCGGTCGATTTCGTCGACCACGGCAACGGCTTCACCGGCGATGCCGTGCGTGGCACGCCGGATGCGCCCTTCGTCCGTGACCTGGTGGAAAAGATCCGCTCCTGTCATCAGGAGATCGTCCTCGACAGTCGCGAGTTGGCCGACCCGGCGCTGCGCGCACAGATTGTCCGCGCCCTCGACCTGCCGCCGGCCTTCTGGGGCGACATGTGGCCGTCGCTCTACCGCCTGTTCCAGGAGGTACGTAAACACTCGACGGTCGCCTTGTCCGGCGAGAGTGCGGACGAGGTGTTCGGCGGCTACCGCTGGTTCCACGACCCGGAGGCGATCCAGGCCGACACCTTCCCCTGGCTGACCTCGGTCACTGGCAAGTATTTCGACGGCAAGACCCTGTTCGAGCAAGGCCTGCTGGCCCAGTTGGACATGGAGAGCTTCCTGCGCGACAGCTACGCCCAGGCCATCGCCGAAGCGCCGGTGCTACCGGGCGAAAGCGCAGTCGACCAGCGCATGCGGCAGATGAGTTACGTCAACCTGACGCGCTTCGTGCAGACCCTACTGGATCGCAAGGACCGCATGAGCATGGCCGTCGGCCTCGAGGTGCGAGTGCCCTTCTGCGACCACCGCCTGGTGGAGTACGCCTTCAACATCCCCTGGGCGCTGAAAGCCTTCGACGGGCGGGAGAAAAGCATCCTGCGCGCGGCAACCCGCGACCTGCTGCCGGCGTCGATCAGCGAGCGGATCAAGAGCCCCTACCCCTCGACCCAGGACCCGGCCTATGAGCAGGCACTGCGTGAAGCCCTGGCCGCGATCCAGGCGGATCGCAATGCGCCGGTGACACCACTGCTCGACAGCGGCCGCATCCAGCAAACCCTGGCCAAGCCGCTCGGCAGCGTCTCGCCCATGTACGAACGCATGGGCATGGAGCTGGCGGTCGGTCTCAACACCTGGCTGAACGAGTACGACGTCAGCCTCGAACTCTAGTCACCAACCGAATGCCGCCCCGGCTCGGGGCGGCATCCCTCAGTTCTTCCACCCACGCGACTCCCATGGAGCGCAAGCGAGCCTGAGCATGCACACACCCAACCAATCCCCCATCTACCTCATAGCGCTGGGAGCCTTCGCTCTTGGCATGGCCTCCTACGTCACCGCTGGCCTGATCCCGATGATCGAGGCCTCGTTCGCGGTGTCCGTGGCGGTGGCCGCCCAACTTGTCACCGCCTTTACCCTGGCCTACGGCCTGGGCTCGCCGGTCTTCGTTGCTCTGACCCCGGCACATCACCAGCGCACCGGCCTGCTGCTGGCCCTGGGCCTGTTCGTGATCGCCAACGCGGCCAGCGCGCTGGCCGAGAGCTTCACCACGCTGATGGTTTGGCGCGCCATCGCCGGAATCGGCGCCGGCGTCTACCTGGCCATGGGCATCGGTGCCTCGGCCGCGGTCTCCACGCCGGAGCGCCGCGGCAAGGCCATCGCCATCATCATGGGCGGCATGGCCAGCGGCGTGGTACTGGGCGTGCCGCTCAGCCTGCTGGTCGCCGAGCAGATGGGCTGGCAAGCCGCCCTGTGGCTGGTCACCGTGCTCGGCCTGGTGGCGTTCTTCGGCCTGCTGCTGAAGCTCCCGACGCTGCCGGCAGCCACCGCCAGCTCGCTGGGGCAGAAGCTGGCCATCCTCGGCGACGGTCATGTGCTGGTCATCCTGCTGGTGTCCCTGCTGGCCGCCATCGCCAGCCTCGGCATGTACACCTTTATCGCCCCGCTGCTGGCCGACCCGGCCTATGGCGCGGTGCGCTCGGTCACGCCCTACCTCTGGGTCTGGGGCATCGGCGGCGTGCTGGGTAGCTTCCTGATCGGCCCCCTGGTGGACCGCATCAAGGGCCCGGTCCTGACCTTCGCCATCATGGTGATCCTCGCCGTTTCGCTGTTCGTGCTGCCGCTGTCCGCCGCGCTCGGTACCTGGCTGGTGATGCTGCCCATAGCCGTGTGGGGAGCCGTCGGCTGGGCCCTGCAGGTGCCGCAGAACAACGAACTGATCCTGGCGCGCCAAGCCCAGGGCGACGGCAACCTGGCCATCGCGCTGAACGAGTCGGCGCTCTACCTTGGCAGCGCCATCGGCGCCGCCGCCGGCGGTTTCGTGCTGCTGTTGCAGATGCCCACCTGGACCCTGGCCGCCTGCGCGGGCGGTGTGGCCGTCCTGGGCGCCCTGCTGCAGATTGTTAACCTGCGTCGCCCACGCAACTGGACCTGCGACGTGCAGGCCGAGCCCTACAACTGAATCACCCAAGGGAGGAAGGGCCGTGGAACTGCGCCACCTTCGCTGTTTCATCGCCGTCGCAGAGGAACTGCACTTTGCGCGTGCGGCCGCGCGTCTGCACATCGAACAGTCGCCCCTCTCCAGGATCATCAAGGAACTGGAGTACCGCCTGGGTGTACAGCTGTTCGAGCGCACGACGCGTCGCACGCGACTGACCTGGGCCGGCAAGGTTTTTCTGGAGGAAGCCCGCCGCGTACTCGCGGTGGTCGACCAGGCCAAGGCCAGCGTCAAGAGCGCCGCGGCCGGATACCGCGGGCGCATTCGCGTCGCATTGTCCGATGGCATCCCGCAGTCACGCCTGGCCGCCCTCCTCGCTCAGTGCCGCGAGGAAGAGCCGGAGGTCGAGATCTGTCTGTCGGAAGTCACCTTTACCGAACAGGTCAGAGGGCTGAACGACGACCTGTTCGATATCGGCCTGGCTCAGTCGGCCGAGGTCGGCGAGGGCCTGGTAGCCGAGCCAGTCTGGTTCGACCCGTTGGTGGTGGCGGTGCCCGCCCGCCATCCTTTGTTGACCTATCGCCACGTGCCGCTCGACGAGGTGGTCCGCTATCCCCTGGTGCTCTGTGATCCGCAAGTCTGCGAAGGCTTCTGGCAACAGCTGCGGCAAGTGTTGGGCACGGTGGATACGCGGCTGACGATCGCCGACCGCGTCCCCACGCTGGACCTGATGATGGCGCTGGTAGCGGCTGGCTATGGGCTGGGCTTTTCCAGCCTGGCGCGGATCACCGAACTCAACAATCCCGGTGTAGTGACCCGGCCACTGGCCGGCTGCCCTGCAATGCTGACCACCTACCTGATACGGCGCGAAGGCGAGCCGGCCGAGCAATTGGCGAGGTTTGTCGACCGGGTGAGTCCGGAAGAGAGCCGGGCATTGCTATCCGACCAGTCCCGAGCAGAAGCGATTGCATGACGATCAAAAGCATCGACAGGGGCAGATCTGAACAGTGATCAGAGCAGACACCCGGAGATGCTCTTCGAACACGAAGTAAAGATGAGAGCCCTCCATGGCCAAACGCGATATCTTTTCCGAACTGATCGAAGGCATTGACGACCTAGCCACAACAGGTGAACGCAATCAGACTTTGCGACCAAGAAGGTCGAGTACACGTCAATCAGACCCGTTAGAGTCGCGAAAGTCTGAAGATTGCAAATATCCCAGAACGCCTTTGCCCAAGCCTTTCATGCCACGCCAGTGCCCCTGAAGCAGCGGGAACAAGACCGCTTACAGCCCAACAACCATGCTCCTGTCCTGATTCGCCGCTTGGGCAGCCATCTTGAGTCCAATCACGAATTTGCCCTATGACATGCTCCTCACTCTGTCTGCGGAGCAGTACCAGTGACATGAGGTCTTGGAGCATGTAGCGATCTGGTCGTATCAATGACGGGAATCTAGACCGCTTCTTTTCTTCTCCGCTCAGTCTCCTCCCGTGCCTCAGCAATCGAACCGTATGCTCCTGAAAGCAGCGTATCGATCGCGCACCAGAACCGACTGGTTGGATAGATGTTGCCATTGACCAGTGGCTTAGCGGGCTGAATTGCAGGACCGAGCTTGTAGACAACGAACGCTTCCGCAGAACCCTTTGACCAAAGTGGGTTGATCATAGATGGGCTACTGACTCGCTCATAGCTTTCAACGTGATGGACCGACCGGAGACGGCCGCCATATCTAAAGGCAATGTAGTTTGGCGCCTCGATCGGCCACCCTTTCTCTCCTACGGGGTGGTAGTAATAACCATCAGTCTCGACTACATCACGATAGGTATGTGGATGGTCTGCCCGAATTCGCTTGGGCGACAGAACGACCATATACACCTGATTGCTCAACACACGCTTCATCGGCGAGTACTCCTTGTAATGCTCGACCAGCTCGCGCAACCAAAGCTTCTCTTCATGGCTAGAAGCCTTGGCCCGGGCCTGAACAGCCAATTTGCGTAGGTCATCCCAAGAAAGGTGAGGCACAGACTCCTGATGCGCTTTAGGGAGCATCCGAGCTGCGTTGATTTGCGAGGCGAAGCTGACAGAGAGAATGCATTTGAACTGAACGTCGCTTCGAAGGCGAGCTTGATACTTGGAAAGCTGTCCTTTGCCAGCCACAGAGGACCATCGCTTCGCTTCGATGATCAGGTGGAAATTTTCCCCCACTATCTCGACGTCAGTGAAGCCACCATTCTTTTCATGGCGCTGTAGGTCAATCTGGACCTGCCGAACTGCGACACCCTTGCCGAACACTCGCTGAAGCAATGCATTAAGAAAAGCAGGGCTCTGTTCCAGAACCCAACCGAGTGCATACGTACCACTGTTTTCATCTGCTCCAAGCAATCGAAATACGCTGGAGGCTTGGGAGCCATAAACGCTTAGAGCCACGGACCGATACTCCTGTTGTCAGCCGGTGTAACACGTTCTTCAGCTGATTCTTGGCTTACGACACCAATTGATCATGTCCTGGAGAGCACCAGCACGCCACCGTCGTAGCTAACCTGTTTGTAGTCTCTTAACTGAGTGAGCACTGCTACACCGCCAGCGCTCATGGCAATAGCAATTGCAGTCGCCATTACGGCTGGCCCCAATGTGAACGCGGGGACTGCAGCAGCCCCGAGTGATGCGATTCCAGCAGTCACTGAAGACTTGGTGTTATCTGATTTGGCAGCCAACAAGGCCGCCGTCACTGCAACACCAATGCAGCCGAACGCAATTACCCACGCCACCTTGCCTGTGGCCCTGATCTTGAAGGTTTTTTTAGCCAGATCACCCTCAACCTCGATGTAGTCGGCTCCTGCCCTGATTGCCTCAGCAAGCTCTTCTTCCGTTTTCGCTTTAGCGCGCGCCATCAGTTCTTTCCTTCGCTCGTGATCGCAGTTTGATATCGCTTTGTATCGGTATCCGCAACCCAATTCAATCCCACCATCATCCGCGAATCGCATCAACGATTGAGCACCGCTCTGCCTGGAGAAAATCCATGCTCAACCTGACTGATAGACGCGAATACACTGCTGTCAAATGAGCGAGCACTAGCCGGGGCGGCCGTGCATATGACCTGACGGCAGCCACCAGCGACCACAACTCCTGCACCCGCGCTTACGGATTGTGCGAATGAATCATCACCTCTTGGTGTTCAACTCCTTCGCATGCTGGCAATCCGCCTGATCGTCTCGTTAAAGTGCATGCTTTAACAACCGATCAGGGATGACCACGTTGATCCTTCCAGAAGCAACCCGTGCTGCGCTAGAACGAGCACTCAAGAAGTTCGACAGAGAGTTCCGCAACAGCCAGGAGTGGGCAGGGTGGGAAGACAACCAGGCCCATCGCTATGCCATCAAGTGGGAAGGCGGTCTCTACCCCGCCAAGAAAGTAATTTCCCTCGCTACCGATACTCCAGTTGGGTACTTCTCCGGCGGCATTCAAACGAACCGGTACCTCGAAGCTCGCGGTTTCGAGATTGTCCGCCTTCAGCGAGAAGGGCAAGCGCCCTCCCCCTATGAAATCAGCTTTGAAATTGGCGATATCTACGATCGCCGGACTGATATTCACGGCCCGTTTGGTGGCAGCCGGCAAAGCGGCGTTTCGCCATCTGCACAAGCGCCAGCGGTCTTCCTGTTCACGGGAGAAAGCGGTGAGCAGTTTGGGTACAAGGACCACTACGACGACTTCGGCGTCTACCACTACACGGGCGAGGGGCAAATCGGCGACATGCAACTCACCGGGGGAAACAAAGCCATCCTGAATCACGCCCAGGACGGGCGCTCCCTCCACCTGTTCAAGTCGCTAGGCAAGAAGGCCGGCAAAAGCCAAGGCCAACAGTACTTGGGCGAGTTCGTTTGCGCGGACCATGCCTGGCCCTTTACAAGGTGAACAGTGGCTCGCGCGAACAAGAAGTTGTGAAGCTGCGCTGGGACTGGGAGATACCGGTTCCAGAGCTCAAGACCAGCGTCTTCCTCATACCGGCCGATTTTGGTGGCAGACATGAGAGTTCGGGGGTCAAGAACGGCGACGAGCGTTTGGTGGTGCTGAACAACGTGGCGAAATCCGTCATCGAGGGACAGCGTGGCCTGGACCCAGTTTGGGTGTTCCCTTACGGGATGCCTGACCAGAACGGCAAGGCGATGCCGGTACACCGAATGAACGACTCGGCCTGGAAGAAAGCCAGGGTGAGGGCGGCAAAGAAATTTCAGGAACAGTTTCTGCGCCCTGCTCCACCCGGATTCGCTTCGATCCGCATCCACGACCTGAAGCACACGTTCGGCCGCAGGCTTCGGGCGGCCGGGGTAACGGAGGAGGATCGGAGGGCTCTCTTGGGGCACAAGAACGGCAGCATCACCAGTCATTACTCGGCGGCAGAGCTGGGAAAACTGATCGATGAAGCCAACAAGATATCGGCTACCGACTCCCGCGGGCCGGTGCTGACGATACTGAGGAGGAAGGCAGGATGAAGAGTCCCGCAAAAGTCCCTGAAACGAAAAAGGCCAGTCGTTTCCGAACTGGCCTAAGTCGTTGAAGAATATGGTCGGGACGGAGTGATTCGAACACTCGACCCCTTGCACCCCATGCAAGTGCGCTACCAGGCTGCGCTACGCCCCGACGTTTGTTGCTCGTTCCGCGTTGTTGGAACGGAGCGAACTATACTTTAAGCTTTTGAATTGTGGAAGGTTTTTTTCAAAAAAAATTACTTCCGCAATACCAGGAGGACGTCCTCGAGCTCGGCAATCATCTGGCGGATGAGCTGCTTGTACTGCGTGGTGTCTTCCTTGGCTTCGTCCCCGGAGAGGCGCTGGCGCGCCCCGCCGATGGTGAAGCCCTGATCGTATAACAGCGCCCGGATCTGCCGAATCATCAGCACATCCTGACGCTGGTAGTAGCGCCGGTTCCCGCGCCGCTTTACCGGGTTGAGCTGGGGGAATTCCTGCTCCCAGTAACGCAGCACGTGGGGCTTGACTGCGCAGAGCTCGCTGACCTCACCAATGGTGAAGTAACGCTTGCCTGGAATGGGCGGTAACTCGTCGTTATGACTCGGTTCCAGCATAAGCTTCGACCCTGGCTTTGAGTTTCTGCCCTGGACGGAAAGTGACTACACGGCGAGCCGTGATCGGGATTTCCTCTCCTGTCTTCGGGTTCCGGCCAGGCCGCTGACGCTTGTCGCGCAGATCGAAGTTGCCGAAGCCCGACAACTTCACCTGTTCGTTATGCTCCAGCGCCTGACGGATTTCCTCGAAAAACAGCTCCACCAGTTCCTTGGCTTCCCGTTTATTCAGGCCAAGCTCTTCATAAAGACGTTCAGCCATCTCAGCTTTCGTCAGAGCCCCCATACGCTACTTCCTTAACGTGGCATTGAACCTGTCTTCTAGCGAGGTGACGATGTTTTGCGTCGTGGTATTCACCTCATCGTCAGTAAGAGTGCGCGATGGATGCTGCCAGGTCAAGCCGACGGCCAGGCTTTTTCTATGCGGATCAATGCCTTTACCGTGATACACGTCAAATAGCCTGAGGTCGGTCAGCCACTCGCCGGCGGCCTCGCGGATGGTGGCGAGGACGGATTCGGCAGGGACTTCGCGGTCCACCAGCAAGGCCAGGTCACGACGCACTTCAGGGAAGCGCGACAGCTCGCTGAAGCTCGGCAGTTTGCCTTGCATCACTTCGGCCAGTACCAGTTCGAACAGGTAAACCGGCTGATCCAGGTCCAGGGCCTTGGCCAGCTCCGGGTGCAGTGCACCGAGGAAGCCCACCAGGCGCCCTTCCCTTTCAATGCGGGCGGTCTGGCCCGGATGCAGGGCAGGATGCTCGCCCGGCACGAAGCTGAACGCTCCCAGGTCGCCGGCTGCGCCGAGGACGGCTTCGACGTCGGCCTTGGCGTCGTAGAAGTCGACGGCATCACGGCCATGGGCCCAGCCTTCCGGCAGACGGGAACCACAGAGCACGCCAGCCAGCATCGGCTCCTGCTTCAGGCCTTCGAGCTGGCCAACGAAACGCAGGCCGCTTTCGAACAGGCGCACACGGGACTGCTGACGATTCAGGTTGTGCTGCAGGGCGCTGACCAGCCCCGGCCACAGCGAAGAACGCATGGCAGCCATGTCGGCGGAGATGGGGTTGGCCAGCATCAGCGGCTTCACGCCCGGGTTGAACAGTTCGAATAGCTTGGGATCGATGAAGCTGTAGGTAATGGCTTCATGGTAACCACGAGCCACCAGCAGGCGACGCAGGGCCGGCAGCTGGACGCTGGCTTCGGAACGCGCGGTCGGCGCCAGGCGGGCTTGCGGGTAGCGAACCGGCAGGCGGTTGTAGCCATAGAGGCGGCCCAGCTCTTCGATCAGGTCCACTTCCAGGCTGATGTCGAAGCGATGGCTCGGCACTTCAACGCGCCACTGACCAGCACCTTCGGCAGTGACTTTCAGATCCAGCGCAGTGAGCAGACGCTCGACTTCAGCGGCGTCCATTTCCATGCCCAGCATCTGGGCGATGCGCTCGGCACGCAGGGTGACCGGAGCCACTTGCGGCAGATGGTCCTGGCTGGCTGCTTCGATGATCGGGCCGGCTTCGCCGCCAACGATTTCCAGCAGCAGGCCGGTGGCACGCTCCATGGCTTCGCGAGCCAGTTGGAAGTCCACGCCACGCTCGAAGCGGTGCGACGAATCGGTGTGCAGGCCGTAGGAGCGGGCCTTGCCAGCAACGGCGATGGTGTCGAAGAAAGCCGCTTCGAGGAACAGGTCGCGGGTCTTGCCGCTCACGCCACTGTGCTCGCCACCCATCACGCCGGCGATGGCCAGGGCGCGATTGTGGTCGGCGATGACCAGGGTGTCGGAACGCAGGGTGACTTCCTGGCCGTCGAGCAGGACGAGCTTCTCGCCCTCCTCCGCCATGCGCACGCGGACGCCGCCGTTGATTTCGGCGAGGTCGAAGGCGTGCATCGGCTGGCCGAGCTCGAGCATCACGTAGTTGGTGATGTCGACGGCGGCATCGATGGAGCGCACTTCGGAGCGGCGCAGGCGCTCGACCATCCACAGCGGGGTCGGACGGGACAGGTCGACGTTGCGGATCACGCGACCGAGGTAGCGCGGGCAGGCAGCCGGGGCGGAGACTTCCACCGGGCGCACTTCGTCGTGGGCCGGCGCGACAGCGGCAACCTGGGGACGAGTGACCGGCGCGGCGTAGAGCGCACCCACTTCACGGGCGAGACCGGACATGCTCAGGCAGTCGCCGCGGTTCGGGGTCAGGCCCAGCTCGATGATGACGTCATCCAGGCCGAGGTAGGCGCGAATGTCCTGGCCCACCGGCGCGTCGGCTGCCAGTTCCATCAGGCCGTCGTGGTCGTCACTGATCTGCAGCTCGGAAGCCGAGCAGAGCATGCCGTTGGACTCGACGCCACGCAGCTTGGCTTTCTTGATCTTGAAGTCGCCCGGCAGCTCGGCGCCGATCATGGCGAAGGGGATCTTCAGGCCGGGGCGCACATTGGGAGCGCCGCACACGACCTGGTGGGTCTCGCTGCCATTGGTCACCTGGCAGACGCGCAGCTTGTCGGCGTCCGGGTGTTGTTCGGTGCTCAGCACCTCGCCCACCACCACACCGCTGAAGGCACCCGCTACCGGGGTGACGCTGTCGACTTCGAGGCCGGCCATGGACAGACGAGCGACGAGCTCATCACGGGAAACCTGCGGGCTGACCCAGCTCCGCAGCCATTGTTCACTGAATTTCATCCTGCTCTCCTGGGGGATTCGTTTCTGACGTTACGACCTAGCGGAATTGCGCGAGGAAGCGCAGGTCGTTGTCGAAGAACAGGCGCAAGTCGTTGACGCCATAGCGCAGCATGGCCAAGCGTTCTACGCCCATCCCGAAGGCGAAGCCCTGGTATTTCTCCGGATCGATGCCGGACATGCGCAGCACGTTCGGGTGCACCATGCCGCAGCCCATCACTTCCAGCCAGCCGGTCTGCTTGCACACACGGCAGCCTTTGCCGGAGCACATCACGCACTGCATGTCGACTTCGGCGGACGGTTCGGTGAAGGGGAAGAACGAGGGGCGGAAACGGACGCCAAGGTCCTTCTCGAAGAAGACGCGGAGGAACTCTTCGATGGTGCCCTTGAGGTCGGCGAAGCTGACGCCTTCATCCACCAGCAGGCCTTCGACCTGGTGGAACATCGGCGAGTGGGTGATATCCGAGTCGCAGCGGTAGACGCGGCCGGGGCAGACGATGCGAATCGGCGGCTGCTGGGACTCCATGGTGCGCACCTGCACAGGCGAGGTGTGGGTACGCAGCAACATGTTCGCGTTGAAGTAGAAGGTGTCATGCATTGCCCGGGCCGGGTGGTGGCCGGGAATGTTGAGCGCTTCGAAGTTGTGGTAGTCGTCTTCGACCTCGGGGCCTTCGGCGATGCCGTAACCGATGCGGGTGAAGAACTGCTCGACGCGCTCCAGGGTGCGGGTAACGGGATGCAAGCCACCAGAGGCCTGGCCACGACCCGGCAGAGTCACGTCGATGCGCTCGGCCGCGAGCTTGGCGGTCAGTGCTGCCTGCTCAAGCGAATCCTTGCGGGTGTTCAAGGCTTCCTGAACGCGCTCCTTGGCGGCGTTGATCAGGGCGCCGACCTTGGGGCGCTCCTCTGCCGGCAGGTCGCCCAGGGTCTTCATTACCTGGGTCAGTTC
The DNA here is from genome assembly GCF_000949385.2 of Pseudomonas sp. LFM046. Taxonomy (NCBI): domain Bacteria; kingdom Pseudomonadati; phylum Pseudomonadota; class Gammaproteobacteria; order Pseudomonadales; family Pseudomonadaceae; genus Pseudomonas; species Pseudomonas sp. LFM046. The sequence goes on from NZ_JYKO02000001.1 coordinate 3,687,247, forward strand.
GCCTTTCTTGCCAAGGTAGTGAACGCGAATCTGCTCCAGGGCATTCACGTCTTCGGTTTGTTGCACGGCCTCAAGCGCTTGCGAGACCAGCGCATCCAGATTTTCCATTTACTGACTCCAGATACGAAATAGGGGAAGGGCGCAAGGCCCTTCCCCTATCGGTGACGTTCAGCACCGGGCGAACCCGGTGATTGTCGGGGACTTAAGCCAGAACGGCCTTAGCTTTCTCGACAATCGCAGCAAACGCCGCTTTTTCGTTCACTGCCAGGTCGGCCAGAACCTTACGGTCGATCTCGATAGCCGCTTTTTTCAGGCCAGCGATCAGACGGCTGTAGGACAGACCGTTCTGACGAGCACCAGCGTTGATACGAGCGATCCACAGAGCGCGGAACTGACGCTTGCGCTGACGGCGGTCACGGTAGGCGTATTGGCCAGCCTTGATTACCGCCTGCTTGGCAACGCGGAACACGCGCGAACGCGCGCCGTAGTAGCCTTTGGCGAGTTTCAGAATTTTCTTGTGACGGGCACGAGCGATGACGCCACGCTTAACACGAGCCATGAGTAGTTTCCTCTAGAATCTTGACCGATTAACGAACGCGCAGCATGCGCTCTACTTTGCGAACGTCAGACGGATGCACCAGGATGCAGCCGCGCAGCTGACGCTTACGCTTGGTAGTCATTTTGGTCAGGATGTGGCTCTTGAAAGCGTGCTTGTGCTTGAAGCCGGAAGCGGTCTTCTTGAAGCGCTTCGCAGCACCGCTCTTGGTTTTCATTTTTGGCATGTTCGGATACTCCGCATTCAATCAATACATATAACCACAAGGCCTGCCAGTGCCCTGGAGGTTACTTTCGCTTTTTGGGAGCGATGACCATCATCAGCTGGCGTCCTTCCAGCTTAGGATGCTGTTCTACGGTACCGTATTCGGCGAGGTCGGCTTCGACCCGCTTCAACAGCTCCATACCCAGCTCCTGGTGGGCCATCTCACGGCCGCGGAATCGCAGGGATACCTTGGCCTTGTCCCCATCACTAAGGAAACGTACCAGGTTGCGTAGTTTTACCTGGTAATCCCCTTCTTCCGTCCCTGGACGAAACTTGATTTCTTTGATCTGCGCTTGCTTCTGGTTCTTCTTCGCAACGGCGGCCTGCTTCTTCTTCTCGAAGAGGTGCTTGCCGTAATCCATGATCCGGCAAACAGGCGGCACCGCATCGGCAGAGATCTCTACCAGATCCAGCTTTGCTTCTTCAGCAGCGCGAAGCGCTTCTTCAATCGAGACGACGCCAATCTGTTGGCCGTCAGCACCAATCAACCGCACCTCACGAGCCGAGATATTCTCGTTGATCGGGGCCTTCGGTTGAGTCCGCTTATCCTGTCTCATTTCACGCTTAATAATGATTACTCCAATTCTTGGCGACCACGCCGGGAAACCGCTTGTGCGAGCATCTCAGAGAAGCTTTCGAAGGGCATGGAACCCAGGTCGACACCCTCGCGGGTGCGCACAGCAACGGATCGAGTCTCAACCTCCCGGTCTCCAATAACCAAGAGATAGGGAACCTTGAGCAAAGTATGCTCGCGGATTTTAAAGCCGATTTTTTCGTTTCTCAAGTCGGACTTGGCACGGAAACCGCTTTCGTTTAGCGCTTTTTCCACCTCGAGGGCGAAATCGGCCTGCTTGTCGGTGATGTTCATGATCACCGCCTGGGTCGGCGCCAGCCAGGCCGGGAACAGACCGGCATAGTGCTCGATCAGCATGCCGATGAAACGCTCGAAGGAACCGAGGATCGCGCGGTGCAGCATGACCGGGCGAGTACGGCTGTTATCTTCGGCGATATAGCTGGCATCCAGTCGCTCCGGCAGGTTCGGGTCGTACTGCAGGGTGCCGCACTGCCAGTTACGGCCGAGGCAGTCCTTCAGGGTGAACTCGATCTTCGGACCGTAGAACGCGCCCTCGCCCGGCTGGTATTCCCAGGCCAGACCAGACTCGTTCAGGGCATCGGCCAGGGCGCCTTCAGCGCGATCCCACAGCTCGTCGGAACCTACGCGTTTGGCCGGACGAGTGGACAGCTTCATGGAGATGTCGGCGAAGCCGAAGTCCTTGTAGACCTGCAAGGTCAGCTTGATGAAGTCAGCCGCTTCCTTCTTGACCTGTTCTTCGGTGCAGAAGATGTGGGCGTCGTCCTGGGTAAAGCCGCGTACGCGCATGATGCCGTGCAGAGCGCCGGACGGCTCGTTACGGTGGCAGGCACCGAATTCAGCCAGACGCAGCGGCAGGTCGCGGTAGGACTTCAGACCCTGGTTGAAAATCTGCACGTGGCACGGGCAGTTCATCGGCTTGACCGCGTAGTCGCGACTTTCCGACGAAGTGGTGAACATGTTCTCGGCGTAGTTGGACCAGTGACCCGAACGCTCCCAGAGGATCCGGTCGACGACCTGAGGAGTACGCACCTCTACATAGCCGTTGTCGCGCTGAACCTTGCGCATGTACTGCTCGAGCACCTGGTAAACAGTCCAGCCGGCCGGATGCCAGAACACCATGCCCGGCGCTTCTTCCTGAAGGTGGAACAGATCCAGCTGCTTGCCGATGCGGCGGTGGTCACGCTTCTCGGCCTCTTCGATGCGCTGGACGTAGGCAGCCAGTTGCTTCTTGTCACCCCAGGCAGTGCCGTAGATGCGCTGCAGCTGCTCGTTCTTCGAGTCGCCGCGCCAGTAGGCACCGGAAATCTTGGTCAGCTTGAACGCCTTGAGGAAACGGGTATTGGGCACGTGCGGGCCACGGCACATGTCGACGTATTCTTCATGGAAGTACAGGCCCATAGCGGTTTCGTCGGGCATGTCGTCGATCAGGCGCAGCTTGTATTCCTCGCCACGAGCCTTGAACACGTCGATGACCTCGGCACGAGGCGTCATCTTCTTGATGACGTCGTAGTCCTTGTCGATCAACTCGGCCATGCGCTTTTCGATGGCAGCCATGTCTTCAGGCGTGAAGGGTCGCTCGAAGGCGATGTCATAGTAGAAGCCTTCGTCGATGACCGGACCGATCACCATCTTGGCGGTCGGATAGAGCTGCTTGACGGCGTGCCCAACCAGGTGCGCGCAGGAGTGACGGATGATTTCCAGCCCCTCTTCGTCCTTCGGCGTGATGATCTGCAGGGTCGCGTCGGTTTCGATCAGATCGCAGGCATCCACCTGCTTACCGTTGACCTTACCGGCCAGGGTTGCCTTGGCCAGGCCCGCGCCGATGGACTGAGCCACCTCGAGCACGGATACGGGTTTATCGAACGTACGCTGACTGCCGTCGGGAAGAGTAATGATGGGCATGGCGCCTCCTCTCCTAGTGGTGACCTCTACCAAAGGCCACATGGGTTGGGATGAGCCAGTACGCGATCCGGTGGTGTGCCCGCCATACGGTGGCAGGAGCCTTGCGGCCAACCAGAGCCGAACCAGAGTCACTGGAGGTAATGAAGAGCGGCATGCTTGCAGAAAGCCATGGCCCCGACAAGCATCCAACAAGAAAGGGTCACCAAGGTGACCCTTTCTTATTTAATTCGGCAACACATCATGGCTTTGGCCGATGGCCATCCTGCAAAGGGGTCGCCTGATGCGTCTAACCTGTTGGCACCAAAGAAAAAAGCAAATTTCAGTGGCGCCAAGAAAGCGCACACTCTAGCACAAAAGAATCAATGACTTGGCGCTGCGCTTAGCCATGTCTGTGAAAATTTGGGACCCAGCCCATGCCCGCCGCGTGATATTGGATTCGCGCGCCACCTCGCGAACCGACGACAGCGAAACACGCCCCGACGGCTGGAGAAAAGGGACCAGCACGGGCCCTTTTTCGAGGGCACAACCTCCGTGCCAGCCAACGCTCGTCGGATTGAGCTCTTTCAGCATGGCCGCAAATAGCGAGCATTTGCGAACCATTCAGCTTTGAAAGCAGCCCGCCCGGCAGGTCCCCCAAACCACCACCGCAGAGCTGTTTCAAGCGCGCAACAAACGGCCCAATACCCCCGAAAAAGTAGGCCTCCGCCCTGCCCCTTCGTCAGATTTTCACTACACACAGCACTTGCGACCTCATAGTGGAATCTTGCAGCACGTCGAAACCTGCCGGAGGCCGCCATGCACAGACGAGACTTCCCGGGGCACGCCGTCTGGACCGAGACCCGTATCAACGGTGACCATGTGTTGGCATTTGTGGCGATTCAGCCACACGACAGCCAGACCGACCCCTCCCTTCATCAGGTCTACGACCGAACGTACTTCACGCGCCAGTCCGATGCGCTTGAAGCTGCGAAGGAAGCACTGAGCAAACTGCTGCACATTGATGAGCGAGGCCAGCCGGTCTTCAGTTCGGCGGATTGCTAGTCGCAGCGCTTCCGACAACCAACATCGGATCCCGAGGGATCCGGAGATGAGCACCGAGAGCGACAACCGAAGCATCGAGATTCTTTTCGAAGATGAGATGCCGGGCTATCGGTGCATTGTCTCCCGGCAGCTTGACGGCGCGATCAACCTCCAGTTCGAAAACGTCAACACCCGCACGGTAATCACCGTCCCGGCGCAAGACGCCACCCAGTGGGATTCGCCGCAGAAACTCCATGAGCTTTGCGCACAACTCTCGGCGGAGTTTCTACTGGTCAGCAATCAACAAGGGGCCAGACCAGCCAGCAAGACCAAAGCCTTGCTTGATCACACTCGAAACCTGGCTGACCGCATCTACCTCTGCCTCAAATCCCATGGACGCAAATAAGGCTGCCGCCCGGCGGGCTATTGAGCGCCACATCCATTAACTGGAGCGCGAGGCGCTATTCTGGAAGTGGCATAAAGCCTTCACTGGCTGTAGGCTGCCGCGCTCCACGGATCCAGGAGGCCTTATGAGCAGGAAAAAAATCGTCATCCGCACAGCACTGGCAACCAGCCTGTTCGCGCACGCGGGCGCATCGACGGCCTCAAACGGAAACATGGTGCCTGGCTCAGATCGCCATAACTTCAATATTTTCTGCGACGTTGCTGGCAAGCAAACGTTCACGGTTGCCAATAAAAAGGGACTCGGCAGCCTTCAGGTTGCCAGAAACATTTATGTGACCGAAGCAGATGATGGACGGAAGCTGATTACCTTCAAGCACGGCGTTACCGTCGCCAGTGAACCTGGTTCCTACACCGCAGCCGAAAACGAGAACTGCCGCTTCGTTGAGCGGTGATACGGCGACCGAGGCATTGCTCAAGGCTGCATGGCGCTGGTTAGCCACCGACCACCAATCGCAATCGGAATGGCGCTTGCTGCAGGCCAAGCGGATGAATGGCATACGCTGAGTAGGCACGGACGGCCGCTTGCTCAGCAAGGATCAACCGCTCGAACTCCACCATCTGGTCACCCGACCAAGGAACCGCAGTTTCTTCCAGGAACTCCACCATGGCGATGTGCGCGGCAGCTACGTTGAGCGAGAGCCGACGCAGCTCCGCCAAGTAAATCAGCTCGATCACGTAACGCTCCTGGTGCACCACAAAGCCAGATGCACCTGATTAGCAATAGCGCACGGAACGGGTTTTCGTCGGACCGTTAGACGAACTGCAATGAACTGAAGACAGCCGACCTGCCCCTGGCCTCGGATAATTTGCGAGGACGAGCAGAGGCTTCACGAGATTTTCACTTGCCCAGGCGCACAGTGAATCTCAGCTGAAGGATCAGCCCCATCCGACGATGTACGCGAAGCCCCGCCCTCCCCGTGCGGGGCTTTTCGTTTCTGAATGGCCGCGCAGCCGACTCCCAAATAGGCCCCAGGCGGCAGGAAGGACGATTTATCCAGGTGGACCCTGTATGCTGAATTCACTGCCTGCTCAGTCTTGCGGCACCGTCTTGATGTTCTGTCCTATCGATTTCCCATCTCCTCGGCACCCTCCACTTCGCATCCAGTCATGGCCAGGCCCTTGCCTGACCCGCATTCCTACACCCTGGAGATAGACATCATGGCAACTCGCCAAAACGGTACCGTAAAGTGGTTTAGCGCTGAGAAAGGATTCGGCTTCATTACCCCTGAAAATGGTCCGGACGTGTTCGTCCACTTCCGTCAGATCGAAGGCGGCGGCTATAAGTCCCTGGCCGAGGGGCAGCGCGTGAGCTTCCTCGTCACCAACGGCGCCAAAGGCCCTCAGGCTGAGCAGGTGCGCGCCGAGTAATGCCGCATCGCACCGAAAGCCTCGCCCATGCGGGGCTTTTTGTACCTGAGCCCGACGCATCAGTGACCCCCGGTCCGGTTTTTGAATTAAAGGGAGCTATTCGGTTTTGTCAGGGGGATAGTGAAATTTCACCCCCTAAACATTGAGAACGTCATGAAAAGACGAGAATTCCCAGGCTACGTGGCTTGGAGCACAGCCGAAGTATGCGGCGGGCGTGCGCTGGCATTCGTTGCGATTAGAAAGCACGGGCTGACATCCGAACCCCTCTATCATCTGGTCTGCGACCAGACGGCTTTCAAATTGCTATCCGATGCGGCATCTGCTGCCGAACTCGCGCTCAGCAAGATCTTGCGCATCGACCAATACGGCACGCCCGTCTTCAGCTCCCCGGAGTACTGAGCTCCACCAGGCCAATGCTGACTTCATGGGCGGAGCCATCGCGGTCCTGATGACCGAGGCATGGACTACGCCGTGAAGTGCTAAGCGCCCCCGGCTGCCGCGGCGCTCCGTGTCGCCGGGGCAGCGTTTTCAGGACGGTAAGGATGCCTACTCGCCAAGAAGCGAATCGCCGACTCCTTTCCGCCCTCATGGGCCTCGACGACAAAGCCTGCTCAGCCACCTTGGCAGAACTGGAGGGGCTGACTGGCGAAAACGGCTCCGCCGTTCAGTGAACAATCGACGGACGCTCCCGCAAGGTTCTGACCACGCCGTCGAGCGCGCCAGCAGCCCCATTAACCTGTTCGCCAGACCTACCCCTCGATCCAAGTCAATGCCCAGGGGCCGTCGATCGGCTCAATCTTCAACCACTCCTTTCCGCACTCTAAGCAGCGCATGCGGATACAACGCCTACCAATAGGTGCTCTCTCGACGCAGATCGCCAGTAGAATTCCGTATCCATGCCGACGGGTAGGATCCGGTTCAGCCACCATCGCCTCACAGCTAGCGCAGTTGCCCATCTTCACGCTCATTCTGAAGCGCGCCTGGTCATTCCGTACGGCTACCAGTGCCTGCGACCCAGCGTCATCCACACCGGCGGCATTGAATCGAGCAGCTCATCATCGCCCGCTTCGCTCGGTAGTGATTCATCGCCCCTCATGTCAGGAGGGACAGGAAAGCTCAGGTGGATCTTCTGGGAGTACGGATAGTGCTTCAGCAACCAACTCGCGTCCCGCCGGACGTCATTCGGCAAATTTGTGTCTCGGGCCAACCCAACCAGGAAATCCCACGTCTGGTAGACCGACTGAATACGCTGATCAGAGAGATTCATACACTGCCCCCTAATGTTCGATTTGGTGAAGTCCGTCCATAGGGATAAGAGCCTTGCGGAGCTCAATTTATTGATTCCGGGAAAACGCAAAAATCGTCGTTTGCAGACAGCTGCTGTAGCGATTTCAGCTGCATACCTGTAGTGGATCCACTACAAGTCGGAACCCCATTCAACGCGCCCGCCGTAGCCAGCGCCTGACATAGAGCGCGTCAGGCCTGACGGGCGCCGTCAAGCGCCATGACGCGGTACACGGTCCGGCATCTTTGCACAATGCGTTGGATGGGGTGGCGGATGCCCAGTCGTGGCATTGCAGGGTGGCTAGCTAGTCCTCGACTCCGGCAAAACCACATGCCTTGGAGAATGCAGCAACAAGGGCGGCATCGAGACTGCTTGCACTCACGGCACCGTTGAATTGCTCAATAAGGATGCTGCCATCCCGGTCATACACCCCAATGAACCACTGAATGTCGCCGAACGGGGTCTCCCTGACACGGACATCCACTTCTTTGCCGTTGGGAAATCGCTTGTTTATTCGCTTGCAAGGAAGGTCTTGCTCCAGCCACTCAAGGTAAGCGTTCGTCCTGACCGTCATCGATTCCCCCATTCGATCCCACCCCGGAATCCAGACCCTAGCCCACCTAATGCCATATCGCCACCACAGCAAAGGAATCCCGTGCGCCTGAAGAAATCCAATCCATGAAGGTCTAGTCCTCCATGCTCACCAGGCTGACCTTCACCGATGCCGATCTCCTCGATCCAATTTCCGTGCCCTTGGAAGACTTCGGCGACCGGACCGCCGCCCTGGAGCACAACCCTATGGGGCACGCTGACGAAGAGATGACGACCTACTACCAGGCCGGACACAAAGAGAAGGAGGTGGAGTTGAGGAGAGTTAAGGCGGGGCTCAGGCTCTGAGCTGGGCGGGGGAGGGCCAGAATTGCCCAAAACAAAAAGGGGCGACCCTTTCGGATCGCCCCTCTAAGCCCCGCGTGACGCGGGTTCGATTTGGTAGGCACAATTGGACTCGAACCAACGACCCCCACCATGTCAAGGTGGTGCTCTAACCAACTGAGCTATGTGCCTTCGATGGGTGCGCATTCTACGGACTATCTTTTCCCTGTCAATACCTTTTTTCGCTAACTCTCTGAAAAAGTGGATCTTTTACTGTTCGACCGCTCGTTGAATATTTTGCACAGAGGCTAGCCGGCCCGATTCAACTCAGGTAGCATCAGCTCATCTGTAAAAAATAAAAAACAGAGATTCCATTATGACGCACACTCCCTACCCCCAGTCCTATTACGCGTTTTCGGCCAACCCCGTCCCGGCACGCCCTGAGCTGCAAGGCGAGGTCGAAACCGACGTTTGCATCATCGGCGCTGGTTACACCGGCCTGTCCACCGGCCTGTTCCTGCTGGAGAACGGCTTCAAGGTGACCGTCCTCGAAGCCGCCAAGGTGGGCTTTGGCGCGTCCGGCCGTAACGGCGGCCAGATCGTCAACAGCTACAGCCGTGACATCGACGTGATCGAGCGCACCGCGAACCCGAAGAACGCCCAACTGATGGCCGACATGGCCTTCGAAGGCGGCCGCATCATTCGCGATCGCATCAAGAAGTACGACATCAAGTGCGACCTGAAGGATGGCGGCGTGTTCGCGGCCTTCACCAAGAAGCAGATGGGCCACCTGGAGGCCCAGAAGAAGCTGTGGGAGCGCTTTGGTCATAAGCAACTGGAAATGCTGGACGCCAAGCGCATCCGCGAAGTCGCGTCCACCGACAACTACATCGGCGGCATGCTGGACATGAGCGGTGGCCATATCCACCCGCTGAACCTGGCCCTGGGCGAAGCCGCGGCCATCGAGTCCCTGGGCGGCGTGATCCACGAGCAGAGCCCCGCCACCCGCATCGAGCGCGGTGCCAACCCGGTGGTTCACACCCCGAAAGGCCGCGTGAAGTGCAAGTTCGTGGTGGTGGCCGGTAACGCCTATCTGGGCAACCTCGTGCCCGAGCTGGCCAGCAAGTCCATGCCATGCGGCACCCAGGTGATCACCACCGAGCCGCTGTCGGACGAAATGGCCAAGTCCCTGCTGCCGCAGGACTACTGCGTCGAGGACTGCAACTACCTGCTGGACTACTACCGTCTCTCCGGCGACAAGCGCCTGATTTACGGCGGCGGCGTGGTTTACGGTGCCCGCGACCCCGCGAACATCGAAGCCATCATTCGTCCGAAGATGCTGAAAACCTTCCCGCAGCTGAAGGACGTGAAGATCGATTTCGCCTGGACCGGTAACTTCCTGCTGACCCTGTCCCGCCTGCCCCAGGTTGGCCGGATCGGCGACAACATCTACTACTCCCAGGGCTGCAGCGGCCACGGCGTGACCTACACCCACATCGCCGGCAAGGTGATCGCCGAAACCCTGCGTGGCCAGGCCGAGCGCTTCGACGCCTTCGCCAGCCTGCCGCACTACCCCTTCCCGGGTGGTCGCGTGTTCCGCGTGCCCTTTACCGCAATGGGCGCCTGGTACTACACCATGCGTGACAAGCTGGGCGTCTGATCCGCCCGCACAACGAAAACGGCGCCCGAAGGCGCCGTTTTTTATTCCGGGAGAATTGGGCTCAGGGCATCTGCAGCCGAGCCATCTTCGCGGCATTGACCTGACCCGCCGCCGCAAGCTCGTCGGCCGCCTTCAGCCATCGCGCCCGCTCCACGGACGCCGGCAACTGGTTGGGTGCCTGCACCAGCACAGCCCAGTTGCCCGCCTCGCCCCAGCTGGACTCGAATGCACTGAAGCTCATCTGAGCACGACGCTGATGGCCTTGACGCAGCAGCACCTGTTGGTTCGCGCGGTCGTAGCCGATCAACAATGCGTAGCGCCAGGAGGGCATCCAGCCGAACCCCTCACGCAAGTGCACGAGCACCGGATTGCCGGCAGCGACCTGCTCCAGCAGCTCATCCAGGCGATTGCCGAGGGGATAGACCATCAGACCATGCTGACGCGCCGTCGCGGCCAATTCGTCGCGCAGAGCGGCCTCCTTCTGGGGCAGATGCAGCGCCTGCTCGATCATGCCCGGTGTCACCACTTCCCCCTGCTGGGTCAGCAACGCCGCCATCGCCGCCGGCGCACTCTGGTAGGCGTTCTGGGCGAAGAAGGGCACGCCGCTCAGCTCGACCCGCTCCGGAACTGCCCGCAGCTTGGGCGACAACGGCTGGGCAGAGCATCCGGCCAGCAATGCGACACAACCGGCAATGAGGAAAGGACGGAGCAGACGGTTCAGAACGGGCACGGCATCACTCGCTGTAGGCAGAGGCATGAAATGACCGCCGATATTACTTGCACAGGTCAGAACGGTACATCGGACTCGCGCCATTGCCCCCGAAGGCGCCTTCCCATTCATTTCAGCGACAAAAAATTAGATATTCACGACGTGCTGTGACTTATCGGTCAGGTCTCGCCATCCACATTCACGACGGTGTAACAATGGCCTGATGCCGCGCCGTCACCTTCATTGGGCACAATATGGAGAGACCCCATCCCATGAACACTCCGCTGCGTTTCAACGAAGCACTGATTATTACCGGCCGCGCATTCAAACCCTTCCAATGCGTGGCCTGGGCGCTGCAGGACGGTACCGGCGAACTCAGCATCAGCGTGATCGACCGCTTCAGCACTCGCCTGCTTGGCCGCTCGAAAATCCCCAGCAGCACCTATTCCGACCCGGAGCAACTGGCGAGCATCCTCAAGCAGTCCCGCGAGGAACTGAGCCGCAAAGGCTACGATCTCGAACCCTGGTCCATGCCGGAGTAACCACTCCGCTACCAGTGCCCAATGAACGGCGGGCAGGCCTCTCCTGCTCGCCGTGGCCACACATTCTCCCCGCGTCCCCCTCCTCCTCTTTTCCCCATCCCGCCGCAGCCAGCGCGCACGCCCTGCCTGGATACCACTGGCAATATCTGTGGGCCGGTTGTCATTGTTGCCATTGCCCATTCGCTGCAGACTGACGCCATCTCCATCGCAGAGACCGTCATGGAACCAATCCGCCAAATCGCCTGCCTGTGCTTCGCCGAAGTCATGAGCCTGGATGTCACAGGCCCGCTGCAAGTGTTCGCTTCGGCCAATGTCGAGCGCCAGCGCCAGGGATTGCCCGCCTGCTATGCGCTCCATCTGTTGGGCCCGGAGGCCGGTCCGGTGAAGACCTCCGCCGGCTTCGCGCTGATGGCTGAGCGGGCCTGGCGAGACGTCGACCCGGCCAGCCTGGACACCTTGCTGATCCCCGGCGGCATGGACATGGCCACACCGTGCGCAGACTCCACGCTGCTCGACTGGCTTCGAGACGCCGAGCCCCGCGTACGCCGGCTCGGCTCCATCTGCTGCGGCGCCCTGATCCTGGCCGCCGCTGGCCTGCTGGAAGGCCGCCAGGCCACCACCCACTGGTCCGACGTGGAAGCCCTCAGCAGATACCAAGGCATCGATGTTCAGGGCGATCGACTCCATACCTACGATCCGGCGAACGTCGACGGCGATGCCCATGTCTTCACTTCCGCCGGGGTCACCGCCGGCATTGACCTGGCGCTGGCACTGGTGGAAGCGGACCTTGGCCGCCCCCTCGCTCTGGCAGTAGCGCGTCGGCTGGTCCTGTTCCTGCGCCGGCCCGGTGGACAGGCACAGTTCAGCGCCTTGCTCACTCCGGAGCCCAGCCGCACGCCGCGACTGGCCGCGCTGCTGGAATGGATTCCAGCCCACCTGGGTGGTGACCTGTCCTTGGATGCCCTGGCCGACCAAGCAAAGATGGCGCCACGCAGCCTGTCGCGGGCCTTTGTCCAGGAACTGGGAGTGGGGCCCGGCAAGTACGTGGAGCAGGTCCGACTTGAAGCTGCCCGCACCCTGCTGCAGGACGCCCAGGCTTCCATTGCCACAGTGGCGCGCCTCACCGGCTTCGGTCACCCGGAGAACCTCCGCCGCACCTTTCACAAGCACCTGTCCGTCAGCCCGCAGGAGTACGCGGAGCGCTTCGGACGCCCCACCACCGATCGAGGATGACGTCATGCTGCAACTGCGCCCCAACTGCGAATGCTGCGACAAGGACCTGCCACCGGACTCCGCCCAGGCCCTGATCTGCTCCTTCGAGTGCACCTTCTGCCAGAGCTGCGCCGAACAACGCCTGCACGGCACCTGCCCCAACTGCGGCGGCGAACTGGTGCGGCGGCCGATACGACCGGCGTCGAAGCTGGCCAGGTACCCCGCTTCGACCGAGCGCATTGTGAAGGCGGCTGGCTGCCCGACGTGACAGGGCCTTCACGCTTCGTTGCACGTCGTCCAGCCTCCGTCTCCCTGAAGAAGGGAGGCGTGACACGCGCCTGCGACACCGCGCTTTTCCTGTAGCGAATGCATTTGAACCTGGGAAACCACGTCCTGAGTCAGCGGCGCTGCCTGTGACAATTCGGCTGCCCGGGCGATCAGGATGAAGCCGACCCGGTAGGGTGCGCCGTGCGCACCAGCGGTTTGACGGGGAGTCGAAGCCGATCCCGGAAGCGGTGCGCACAGCGCACCCTACGGTCCAGACCGGGTGAAACGGGGCTACCGCAAGTCCAGGTTCTACAAACGTGGATGTTTACTCGCGATTGAAATGACACCTACCTGTCAGACATGAAAAAGGCGACCCGAAGGTCGCCTTCTTTTGCACCGCTCGCGCCTTAGTAGTAGGCGTTCTCGCGGTTGCTGTGGTCGGTAACGTCACGCACGCCCTTCAGTTCCGGGATACGCTCCATCAGGGTCTTCTCGACGCCATCCTTCAGGGTCATGTCAACCATGCCGCAGCCCTGGCAGCCACCGCCGAAACGCAGCACGGCGATGCCTTCCTCGACCACGTCCACCAGGCTCACCTGGCCGCCATGGCTGGCGAGACCGGGGTTGATCTCGGTTTGCAGGTAGTAGTTGATGCGTTCGTTAAGGGGGCTGTCCTCATTGACCATGGGCACCTTGGCGTTCGGGGCCTTGATGGTCAGTTGGCCGCCCATGCGGTCCGTGGAGTAGTCGACGGTCGCGTCTTCGAGGAAGGGCTCGCTGACGCCGTCGATCCAGGCAGTGAACGCAGCCAGGGCCAGGGCGGTGTCCTCGGCCTTCTGCTCGCCCGGCTTGCAGTAGGCGATGCAGGTTTCGGCGTACTGGGTACCCGGCTGGGTGATGAAGATACGAATGCCGATGCCCGGGGTGTTCTGTTTCTCCAGCAGGTCAGCCAGATAGTCCTGGGCAGCTTGGGTGATAGTGATGGCGCTCATGGCAACTCCTCGCAAACATGGGCGCAGTGTACGCCAAAGGGGAATGACGATTAAAGCCCTACCAATTTAGTAGGAATAATTCGCGTCCAGTTCAGTCTCATAGATTCTGGTACCGATTCATATCCAACTCCCCTGCCTCCACCGGCTCGGTGTCGCGAATATAAGCCGCCAAGTCGTGGAAATAGGACCAGAACTGCGGATGGGTGCGACGAATGCCCCAGCGCTCCACCACCTTGTCGAACGCTGCACTGTCCTTCGCCTGCTCCAGTGCACTGACGAACGCCTCGGCCTCCTCCGCCTTGAAGCTGAAGATAAAGTTCGGGTAGCTGGAAAGCACGCCGGGATAGAGCGTCACGGTGTCCAGCCCTGGCAGGTAGCGCAGTTCTTCGCCCAGCATGAAGGCCACGTTGCTGTGGGCGCGGTTGCGCAGCAGGCTGTAGACCTCGCGACGGCCGTTCGGCAGTTCCACCCGCAACAGGGTCGATTCCGGGAGCTGATCGATCACCTTGAGCCCTGCCGCCGGCCGACTGACCAGCCGGCTGAAGGCTTGCTCCGCCTGCTGCAGTGCAGGGTCGATGCCCGGTCGGAAGCAGCGGGCGCCGGTACAACGGTTGATGGGATCGGGCCGTGCATTGATGCCGGCGTAGCGCTCCAGCAGTTCCCGGGCAAAGGCGCCTTTGGGGTCATTGCCGGGCAGCGCCAATGCCGTGGGGGTGTCCTTGTCGATGCTCTGGTATTCCAGCCACATCTTTACCTTGCCGCTCCGCTGGTACCAGTCGCTCAGCAATGGCCCGCGGGCATCCGCCGGCATCAGGCGCAGGAAATTGACCTCGGCACCATTGCGGATCAGGTCGAAGTAAAGCCGCGTCTGCGCCTGATGGGAGACATTGCCGAAAACGTCGAAGTTGACGACCAACTGGTAGTAGGTGCGCTCGAACAGCGGGTAGTCCATCCACCAGATGGTCTGGGGAATCTCGCCGATCAGGCCCTTGCGCACCGAGGCGCTGTCGTACTGGCGGAAAATCGACAGCAGCGCGTTGTCATTGCCGGTCCAGATATGGGCCCAGCTGGGCAGCGGCGCATCGGCGTAGGCCTGCATGCGCAGCGCCTCGTATTCGTTGCGCTTGTCGCGGTAGGTGCGCCAGATCCCCAGCAGGTCGCCGATATCGTCGAACTGCCCCGGCATTGCCAACAGCGGCGTCGCCTGCTCCCGGTATTCCGCGTCGGTGATGTAAAGGTCGTGGGCCGGGTCCTGGAACAGCGCCCAGAAGTTGTCGCGGATCACGTCGGTGGCGATTTGCCCGCGACACACCGGACCACGGATGAAGGTACGCACGAAGTATTCGGCGTTATCCAGCATGAACTGGTAGCGGGCCTTGGCCGGGATGGCCTGGAAGGTCTCGAAGGGGTTCGCGCGGCGCTGGGCACCGTAGCCGGGCACTGCGTCCACGCTCCAGTCACCGCTGTAGAACAGCTCCTTCACCCGCGCCAGCTTCGCCGCGCCCAGGGGATAGGTGATGTGGGTCTTGTGCACGATCACGCCCTGAATGGGCCAGAGCCGGTAGTAGAAGGCGTTGCCCGGGTCCTCATTGGGCCGGCGGGTGGCGATGGGATCGATGGGCTGGCCGCTGGGGGTACGGGAGCGCACCAGTTGGAAGAAGTGGCCTGGCTCGCCGCCCTCGAAGTAGAGATGGGCGAGGAACAGATGCTCGAACAGCCAACGCCCCACCAGGGCCTCACGGGCGCCCGGCGCATTCAGCAGGGCCTCCCACTCGGCCACTTGGCGCACTTCGGCGGCGCTGGGCTGCACGGCCTGCTCGTCCACCTTGGCGCCCTCGGCCAGCCAGCGCTGCAGAGTCTGGTACTCCGCCTCGCTCAAGCCGGTGACGGCGAAGGGCATGCCCGCCCGGGCGTGCTTTCCGGCATAGGCGTCGAACTCGCCAGGCAACGGGCACTGATTCTGGCGATTGATGCTGATATCCAGCTCGTCGGGAAGCTTGGCATTGGGTTCCGGCGGATTGGACCGGCCCAGTTCCAGCATGCGCGCCATCAACGCCGCCTGGGCGCCGTTGGCGTCCAGCACGGAATGGAAGCCCTTGCGTCGCCAGGCCTCCGCGCCCTGGGCATCGAAGTACAGACGAGAGGGGTCTTGCGCCTTGGTGCGCCCACCGTCATAGACCGGCAGTTTGCTCGCCCCTCGCGCCGCGCCCTCGGCGCTGCCCAGGTTGAGCTGGCAAGGCGAGTCGTAGCAGGCATGGCAGGCCACGCACTTCTGGGTGAAGATCGGCTGGATGTCGCGGCTGTAGGAAAGCTCGTCCGCTGGGGCCAGGCGGCTCCACAGCATGAACAGAACCAACAAGGCGATTAACTTCCGTGGCGACATGACGCGATCCCTTATGTGCAGATGGGCGGATTCTACTGGCTTGCGACGAGGCTGGGCGATCCACCCCCGCCAACAACATGAACAGAATTCATGGAAATGGCGGACAAGCTAAAAATTACTAAGGTTTTGCTATCATCCTCGCCTTTGTTCACGCCAGCCCTCAGGTAGTTCCCATGTCCGACCACATCGCCCGCCAGCAAGCCCTGCAACAGGCGCTCAAACAGCGCATCCTGATCCTCGACGGCGGCATGGGCACCATGATCCAGAGCTACAAGCTCCAGGAAGAAGACTATCGGGGCACCCGCTTCGCCGACTGGCCGAGCGACGTGAAGGGCAACAACGACCTGCTGCTGCTGACCCGCCCGGATGTGATCCAGGCCATCGAAAAGGCCTATCTGGATGCCGGTGCGGACATCCTCGAGACCAACACCTTCAACGCCACCCGCGTGTCCCAGGCCGACTACGGCATGGAAGAACTGGTCTATGAACTGAACGTCGAAGGCGCGCGCCTGGCCCGTGAAGTCGCCGATGCCAAGACCGCCGAAAACCCGGCCAAGCCGCGCTTCGTCGCCGGCGTCCTCGGCCCAACCAGCCGCACCTGCTCCATTTCCCCGGACGTGAACAACCCCGGCTACCGCAACGTCACCTTCGACGAGCTGGTGGAGAACTACACCGAAGCCACCCGCGGCCTGATCGAAGGCGGCGCGGACCTGATCCTGATCGAAACCATCTTCGACACCCTCAACGCCAAGGCGGCCATCTTCGCCGTGCAGGGCGTGTACGAGGAGTTGGGCGTGGAGCTGCCGATCATGATCTCCGGCACCATCACCGACGCCTCCGGCCGCACCCTCTCGGGCCAGACCACCGAGGCCTTCCTGAACTCGGTGCGCCACGCCAAGCCGATCTCCATCGGCCTGAACTGCGCCCTCGGTGCCAAGGAACTGCGCCCCTATATCGAAGAGCTGTCGACCAAGGCCGAAACCCACGTCTCCGCCCACCCCAACGCCGGCCTGCCCAATGCCTTCGGCGAATACGATGAGACGCCGGCACAGATGGCGGCCGTGGTAGAAGAATTTGCTGCGGCCGGCTTCCTGAACATCGTCGGCGGCTGCTGCGGTACCACCCCGCCGCACATCCAGGCCATTGCCGAAGCCGTGGCCAAGTACCCGCCTCGCGTGATCCCGGAGATTCCCAAGGCCTGCCGCCTGTCCGGCCTGGAGCCCTTCACCATCGATCGCAGCTCGCTGTTCGTGAACGTTGGCGAGCGCACCAACATCACCGGTTCCGCCAAGTTCGCCCGGCTGATCCGTGAGGAGAACTACACCGAAGCCCTGGAAGTCGCCCTGCAGCAGGTGGAAGCCGGTGCCCAGGTGATCGACATCAACATGGACGAAGGGATGCTCGACTCCCAGGCAGCCATGATCACCTTCCTCAACCTGATCGCCGGCGAGCCGGACATCTCCCGCGTGCCGATCATGATCGACTCCTCCAAGTGGGAAGTGATCGAGGCGGGCCTGAAGTGCATCCAGGGCAAGGGCATCGTCAACTCCATCTCCATGAAGGAAGGCGTCGAGGCCTTCAAGCACCACGCCCGCCTGTGCAAGCGCTACGGCGCCGCAGTGGTCGTAATGGCCTTCGACGAAGTCGGCCAGGCGGACACCGCTGCGCGCAAGAAAGAAATCTGCCAGCGCAGCTACGACATCCTGGTCAACGAAGTGGGCTTCCCGCCGGAAGACATCATCTTCGACCCGAACATCTTCGCGGTCGCCACCGGCATCGAGGAACACAACAACTACGCGGTGGACTTCATCGAGGCCTGCGCCTATATCCGCGACCAACTGCCCTACGCCCTGTCCTCCGGCGGCGTGTCCAACGTGTCGTTCTCGTTCCGGGGCAACAACCCGGTGCGCGAGGCGATCCACTCGGTCTTCCTCTACCACGCGATCAAGAACGGCCTGACCATGGGCATCGTCAACGCCGGCCAGCTGGAAATCTACGACGAGATCCCGGCCGAACTGCGCGAGAAGGTTGAGGATGTGGTGCTCAACCGCCATGAAGGCAGCACCGAGGCCCTGCTGGCCATCGCCGACAACTACCGTGGCGGCGGCGCCGTGAAGGAAGCCGAGAACGAGGAATGGCGCAGCTACCCGGTGGCGAAGCGCCTGGAGCATGCCCTGGTCAAGGGCATCACCACGCACATCGTCGAAGACACCGAGGAATGCCGCCAGCAGTGCACGCGTCCCATCGAGGTGATCGAAGGCCCGCTGATGGCCGGCATGAACGTGGTGGGCGACCTGTTCGGCGCCGGCAAGATGTTCCTGCCCCAGGTGGTGAAATCCGCCCGCGTGATGAAGCAGGCCGTGGCCCACCTCATCCCCTTCATCGAAGCCGAGAAAGGCGACAAACCGGAAGCCAAGGGCAAGATCCTCATGGCCACCGTGAAGGGCGACGTGCACGACATCGGCAAGAACATCGTTGGCGTGGTGCTCGGCTGCAACGGCTACGACATCGTCGACCTGGGCGTGATGGTCCCGGCCGAAAAGATCCTGCAGACCGCTCGCGAGCAGAAGTGCGACATCATCGGCCTCTCCGGCCTGATCACCCCGTCCCTGGACGAGATGGTCCATGTCGCCAAGGAAATGCAGCGCCAGGGCTTCAACCTGCCGCTGATGATCGGCGGCGCGACCACCTCCAAGGCGCACACGGCGGTGAAGATCGATCCGCAGTACAGCAACGACGCCGTGGTCTACGTCACCGACGCCTCCCGCGCGGTGGGCGTGGCCACCACCCTGCTGTCCAAGGAGATGAAACCGGAGTACGCCCGCAAGCTCCGCGAGGAATACGCCGAAGTCCGCGAGCGCACCGCCAACCGCGCCGCCCGCACCGAGCGCCTGGCCTACTCCGACGCCCTGGCCAACAAGCCGCAGTTCGACTGGACCAACTACCGCGCACCCAAGCCTGGCTTCACCGGCGCGCAGGTGCTGGAAGACATCGATCTGGCCGTGCTGGCCGAGTACATCGACTGGACGCCCTTCTTCATCGCCTGGGACCTGGCCGGCAAGTACCCGCGCATCCTCACCGACGAGGTGGTGGGAGAAGCGGCCACCACGCTGTTCAATGACGCCCAGGCCATGCTCAAGCAGCTGATCGAAGGCAAGCTGATCAAGGCACGCGCCGTGTTCGGCTTCTGGCCCGCCAACCAGGTGGACCATGACGACATCGAGGTCTACGACGGCCACGGCAAGCCCCTGGCTCGCCTGCACCACCTGCGCCAGCAAACCATCAAGCCCGACAGCAAGCCGAACTTCTGCCTGGCCGACTACGTGGCGCCCAAGGAAAGCGGCATCACTGACTACGTAGGCGGCTTCATCACCACCGCCGGCATCGGCGCCGAAGAACTGGCCAAACAGTACGAGGCCAAAGGCGACGATTACAGCGCCATCATGGTGAAAGCCCTGGCCGACCGCCTGGCCGAAGCCTGCGCCGAGTGGCTGCACGAACGCGTGCGCAAGGAGTACTGGGGCTATGCCGCGGACGAGCACCTGGACAACGAGGCGCTGATCAAGGAGCAGTACAAGGGCATTCGCCCGGCTCCCGGCTACCCGGCCTGCCCGGACCACACCGAGAAAGGCACCCTCTTCCGCCTGCTCGACCCGCACAGCACCTCGGGCGTGACGCTCACCGAGCACTACGCCATGTTCCCCGCCGCCGCCGTCAGCGGCTGGTACTTCGCCCACCCCGAAGCGCAGTACTTCGCCGTCGGCAAGATCGAACGCGACCAAGTGGAGAGCTACAGCAAGCGCAAGGGTCAGGACCAGGCCGTGAGCGAGCGCTGGCTGGCACCGAACCTGGGGTACGAATACTGATCCTGGCTCTTCCTTGTAGGGGCGAATTCATTCGCCAAGGGCTGCGCAGCAGTCCCAAGCTGACTCCCAGGCCGAACCTGGCGGTCCGGTTAGCGAATGAATTCGCCCCCACAGAAAGTCATCGCCAAGAAATAAAAAAGCCCCGCGATTGCGGGGCTTTTTTCATGGCGCGGAGCTCACTCCTTCGTGCGCTTCACGAACTTGATCGACCACTCGAAGTTGGGCTTGCGCGTAACACTGATGGCGCGACGGGTGACCGTATCCAGGGTCACGTTCCAGAAACCGGTGCTGGGCACCACGATCTTCGCCGGGAAGCGGTCAAAGGCGCCGCCATGGTAGGTGTGGCGCCCGCCGTTCTTGAAGCTGCGGAAGTTCGCATCGTTCATCAGACGGATATTGCAGGTCTGCGAGCACTGGATGACGACCAGATCCCCTTCGTTGAGGTGCTCACGTTGATGGATGAACTTCATTCAATGCTCCCGGACACTCGGTAAAACGACGCGACACAATAGCACGAGGGCACCCACGGCCGCTCACCGGCACGACGCAACACGCCTCCCGAATCCCGGAGACAAGGGCGGCAATAAGGCGAAGTTCGCCTAAGCTGAAGGGGCTGATCCGGCGCAAGAGCCACAGCGCAGAGCCCTCAAAGGACTCATCCCGCATCCATCAAGGTAGATACCCTATGCATAAGACGAACATCGCCTGCCTGCTATTTCTTGGCATTGCCATGACCAGCGCCTGCACCACCCAGGCCGAAAACGACGGCCTGACCAGCACCTCCAGTACCGCCGAGGTCTACTCCCAAGGCAACCCTGGCGGTGTGGTTTCCGAAACGGAAGAGATCTCGGCCGTGGTCCGCGCCGTCGATCAGACCAAGCGGACCTTCACCCTCGAGGATGAACACGGCAATCGCCAGACCTTCAACGCCGTACCGGAGATGCGCAACTTTCCGCAGTTGAAGGTGGGAGACCGGGTCAAGGCCATCGTGACCCAGGAGCGCGTGGTGCAGTTGCGCGAACCGGGCGAAGAGACCGCCGATGGCGCCGCCGGCATGGTCGCCGCCGCGCCCGAGGGCGCCAAGCCGGGCATGTTGGTGGCGGAGGCCGTTGAGATCACCGCCCTGGTCAAGGCCATCGACACCACCAAGCACACCGCCACCCTGGAGTTCGCCGATGGCAGCCGCAGGACGGTCGCGGTGCGCCCGGATGTGGAACTCAAGAAGTCCTACCTGAACAAGGAAGTGGTCATCCGACTGACCTCTGCCCTCGCCATCAAGGTCGAGGCGCCCTGAGGCCCCCGCCCGGCTGGTCGGCCGGGCGGTGATGGATCTGCCGCCACTGTGGGGACAGTGGTAGGATGCGCGCCCCATGCGTATCCCCGAAATCCATCAACGCCTCGCCGACCTCGGCGCCCTTCCCGTCCACAGCGGCCGAGTGGTGCGCGCCTGGCTGCAGGGCAAGCCCCTGAACGCCGGCACACGCCGCCAGCACACTGAGCATTTCCTGCCTCTGAGCGTTCGCGATGGCTTGCCGACCCTGGCCGACGAATTGGACGGCCTGGTGCGCCTGCGTTCCGAACATCCGGGGGCCGACGGCTCGTCCCGCCTGCTGGTGGAGCTGGGCGACGGCCAGATGGTGGAAAGCGTGCTGCTCCCACGCGACGGCCTCTGCGTGTCCACCCAGGTCGGCTGCGCCGTGGGCTGCGTGTTCTGCATGACCGGCAAGAGCGGCCTGCTGCGCCAGGTGGGCAGTGCCGAGATCGTCGCCCAGGTCGCCCTCGCTCGCCGCTACCGGCCGGTGAAGAAGGTGGTGTTCATGGGCATGGGCGAACCGGCGCACAACCTCGACAACGTGCTGGAAGCCATTGACCTGCTGGGCACCGACGGCGGCATCGGGCACAAGAACCTTGTGTTCTCCACCGTGGGCGATTTGCGCGTCTTCGAGCGACTGCCCCTGGAACGGGTCAGACCGGCCCTGGCGCTGTCCCTCCACACCACCCGTGCTGATCTGCGGGAACGCCTGCTGCCCAAGGCACCCCGCATCGCGCCGGACGAGCTGGTTGAGCTGGGCGAACGCTACGCCCGCACCATCGGCTACCCCATCCAGTACCAGTGGACCCTCCTGCGCGGCATCAACGACAGCCAGGAGGAAATGGACGGCATCCTGCGCCTGCTCAAGGGCAAGTACGCGGTGATGAACCTGATCCCCTACAACAGCCTGGAAGACGACGAGTACCAGCGCCCCGAGGGCGATCGGATCGTGCAGATGGTTCGCTACCTGCACAGCCGTGGCATCCTCACCAAGGTGCGCAACTCCGCCGGTCAGGATGTCGAGGGGGGCTGCGGTCAGCTGCGTGCCCGCGCGGTGGACCTGGTCAATACACGCCGCCTGCACCGTCCAGCCTCCTGATCCAGCGGAAAGCACTTTTCAGCCAGCGAGCTAAGCTCAGGCCAGGAGGTGTCCCATGGACGACAAGAAAGACGATCGCCCGCTCAGCTTCAGCGAGATGCTGCAAAGCGTACTGGCCGCCGCATTCGGCGTGCAGAGCGGAAAGAACCGCTCACGCGACTTCAGCCGCGGCAAGCCCAGCCACTTCATCCTGCTCGGCGTGCTTTTCACCGCTGTATTCGTGGTGATGCTCTATGGTCTGGTGCGGCTGGTACTGCATTTCGCCGGCGTGTGAGCCTCAATCGATCAGCGGCTCCAGGGAGAAGTGGTAATCCCCCGCGCCGTTCTTGCCCACCAGACTGTAGGCGCGGAAATCCAGGTCATAGCCCTGCTGTTCGATGTGCCGCAGGAGACGGGCCGTCTTGTTCCGGTCCAGGGCCATGAACAAGCGTACTTCCCGGTCCTTGCCGCCATGCTTGGCGAAGTCGACGCCGGCGTTGTAGTCATGGAGCAACACCATGGCCCAGCCACCGAGGGTGAAGTGCCCGCTGACCAGGGCGCTGATCTTCCCGTCCAGGTAGGCGTTCAGCGTCTCCGGGGAATTGTTCAGGGCGGAGAAGCGCACCTCCTTCCCCGGTTTGCGGCCCAGCTCCGAGGCCGCGCGCATCGCGCCGAAAGCCATCTCGTCGTTGGCGCACCACACCACCTTCACGTCCGGATAGCGCTGGAATAACTGCTGCCCCTGCACGTAGGCGCGCTCACGGTTCCATTCGCTGTAGACCAGCTGCCGCAGGCGGGCGTGGGGGTACTCGGCGAGGGCACGCATCAAGCCCCGCTCTCGGTGTTGGGCGGCGGGGGTCTGCTTGACCCCGGAGAACGCCAGCATGTCGAAGGGCCGTCCGGGTGCGGCGCGCTGCTGCCTTTCCAGCAGTGTGCGCGCCATCAAGTACCCGGCTTCTTCGTCGTTGGGCACCATGCTGCCGATCCAGTCAGGGAAATGCTCCCGGGTGCCGCCCAGAAGCGCCTGCTGATCCGGCGTCAGGGTGCTGTTGACGGCGAACAGCTTGACCCCGCTGCCTCGGGACAGGCGCAGGATTTCCGGGCCGGCGTACTGCTCGTTGACGAATACCAGGTAGTCGGGGCGATGCTCGCCCTGCAGCACGTCGCGGGCCTGATCGAGCATGAGGTCGATGTTCCGCTCGGCGAAGCGGATCTCCAGGTCCATGCCCAGATCGTTCGCGGCGGCCTGCATGAACTGTGCGTAGCTGACCCAGAACGGTTCGTTGGTCCGGCCCGGGTTGAGGAACACGACTGAGGCGGCACTCAGCGTCTGGCTGAGCCCCAGACAGAGGCAAAACAGCAGGGAAGCGCCCAGTCCTTTCATTCCATCACCCGGGAAAAAACAGCGGCGCAGTATACCCGCTTGCACAGGGTGACCGGATACAGCAAGGCCGGCCGGGAGCAGCGGCCGGCCCTGCAGGGTTTATTGGTGGCTGACCCAGAAAACCGCAGTGGAAACGGCGATCAGGATCAGGAAGAAGATGGCCCAGGCGTCGACCTTGCTGTCGCTGCTGGAGCCTTCGGAATGTTCGGTCATGGCGTCCCCCGTTGTTGTGGTTATAGGCGGCTTGCACTTCGAGTAAAGACCAGCCCCCGCAAGGCCTCAAGGCGACGGGTTATGCACCCTCGCCTTTCAATAACTTATGGTTCTTTACATATGCTCAAACATCACTTTTGCGCATATCCCCGAACTGGTATCTTCCTCCGGCTCCGCGGGGAGTGCGCGGCCGTGCGCGCAGAGAAGCTGTAAAGCAGCCTGACAACAGGACATTTCATGTACGTATACGACGAGTACGATCAACGGATCGTCGAGGACCGCGTCAAGCAGTTCCGCGATCAGACCCGCCGCTATCTGGAAGGCGAGCTTTCGGGGGAGGAATTCCGCCCGCTGCGCCTGCAGAACGGCCTGTACATCCAGCGCTACGCGCCCATGCTGCGCGTCGCCGTGCCCTATGGTCTGCTCTCTTCCGGCCAGGTACGCAAGCTGGCGCAGATCGCTCGCGACTACGACAAGGGCTACGCCCACATCAGCACCCGGCAGAACGTCCAGTTCAACTGGCCGGAGCTGGAAGACGTGCCGGAGATCCTCGCCGAGCTGGCCACCGTGCAGATGCACGCGATCCAGACCAGCGGCAACTGCATCCGCAACACCACCACCGACCAATTCGCCGGCGTCGCCCGCGACGAGATCGTCGACCCGCGTCCGTGGTGCGAAATCATCCGCCAGTGGTCCACCTTCCACCCGGAATTCTCCCACCTGCCGCGCAAGTTCAAGATTGCCGTGAACGGTGCCGTGAGCGACCGCGCTGCGATCGAAGTCCACGACATCGGCCTGGAAGCGGTGAAGAACGCCGCTGGCGAGCTGGGCTTCCGCGTTTCCGTGGGCGGTGGCCTGGGCCGTACCCCGGTGGTGGGCAGCTTCATCAACGAGTTCCTGCCCTGGCAGCACCTGATCAGCTACCTCGACGCCATCCTGCGCGTGTACAACCGCTATGGCCGTCGCGATAACAAATACAAGGCGCGCATCAAGATTCTGGTGAAGGCGCTCACGCCCGAAGTCTTCGCCGAGCGCGTCGACGCCGAGTGGGCCCACCTGAAGGACGGCCCGACCACGCTGACCGAAGCTGAAGTCGAGCGCGTCGCCAAGCACTTCGTCGACCCGGCCTACAGGGCCCTGGAAGACCAGGACGCCGCCCTCGCCGCCCTGGACGCCGAGCATCCCGGCTTCGCCCGCTGGCGCACCCGCAACGTCATCGCCCACAAGAAGCCGGGCTATGCCGCTGTGACCCTGTCGCTCAAGCCCACCGGCACCGCCCCGGGCGACGTCACGGACAAGCAACTGGACGCCATCGCCAATCTGGCCGATCGCTACAGCTTCGGCGAAGTGCGTAACAGCCATAACCAGAACATCATCCTGGCCGACGTCGAGCAGTCGCAGCTCTTCACCCTCTGGGGCGAACTGCGCGAACTGGGCTTCGCCACGCCGAACGTGGGTCTGCTGACCGATATCATCTGCTGCCCGGGCGGCGACTTCTGCTCCCTGGCCAACGCCAAGTCGATCCCGGTTGCCGAAGCCATCCAGCGCCGTTTCGACGACCTGGACTACCTGTTCGACATCGGCGATCTGGACCTGAACATCTCCGGCTGCATGAACGCCTGCGGCCACCACCACGTGGGCCATATCGGCATCCTCGGCGTGGACAAGAAAGGCCAGGAGTTCTACCAGGTGTCCCTTGGCGGCAGCGCCGGTCGTGACGCCAGCCTGGCACAGATCCTCGGCCCGTCCTTCGCCCAGGATGAAATGGCCGACGTGATCGAGAAGATCATCAACGTCTATGTGGAACAGCGCACCGAGGACGAGCAATTCCTCGACACCTTCCGCCGTATCGGTATCGATCCGTTCAAGGAGCGCGTATATGCAGCGAATCATTAAGAACGACCAGGTACTCGACGAAACCTGGCACCTGCTGGCCAAGGACGCGACCCTGGACGGCATCCCCAACAGCGACGACATCATCGTGCCGCTGGCGCTGTGGTGCGACCACGGCCATGCGCTCAAGGCCCGTGATGGCGGCCTGGGTGTCTGGCTGGATGCCGGCGAGGAGATCGAGGAAATCGCGGGCGACCTGGAGCATTTCCAGGTCATCGCGCTGAACTTCCCGGCCTTCACCGACGGCCGCCACTCGTCTACCGCCTACCTGCTGCGCCAGCGCTATGGCTACAAGGGTGAAGTGCGCGCCATCGGCGACGTGCTCCGCGACCAGCTGTTCGCTCTGCGCCGCTGCGGCTTCGACGCCTTCGCCCTGCGTGCGGACAAGGACCCCTACGACGCCCTCAAGGCGTTCGAGGACTTCTCCGAGGTCTACCAGGCCTCCGCGGACCAGCCCCTGCCGCTGTTCCGTCGTCGCTCGGCCTGAGCGTCGCACTAACAAAAAGCCCCGCACCTGCGGGGCTTTTTGTTTCTGCACCCATCGACTAGAGCCTTAGTCATTGGCTATGCCTGAGCAAGGCCTGAAAATGGCGAGGCCCGGTTCTACCGGGCCTCGCATCGATGCCTCACTGCCAGAAGCGCTGCTGGCTCAACCTCTCCCACCAGCTCAGCAGCACCCGATCGATCGCGACGCTGGCGGCAAGGCCAACGCGCTCCTGCAACGTCTTGCGAGCGGCGTAGTGCAGGTGGAACAGGTCGGCGTCCTTGGCCCGCTCGGCCAGGTATTCGTCGCTGGTGCGCAACTCATCCACCAACTGCTTCTCCAGCGCGGCCATACCCAGCCAGACCTCACCGGTCGCGATCTCCGGCATGTTCAGCTGCGGACGATAGCGGCCGACAAACCCCTTGAAGAGCTCATGAGTGGTTTCCAGGTCTTCCTGGAATTTCTGCCGGCCCTTCTCCGTGTTCTCACCGAAAACAGTGAGCGTGCGCTTGTACTCGCCAGCGGTGAGCACTTCGAAGTCGATATCGTGCTTTTTCAGGAGCCGGTGCACGTTGGGCAGCTGCGCCACCACGCCAATGGACCCGATGATGGAAAACGGCGCGGCGAGAATCTTCTGGCCGATGCAAGCCATCATGTAGCCGCCGCTGGCCGCCACCTTGTCCACGCAGACGGTAAGCGGTACGCCGGCATCGCGAATGCGCGCCAGCTGCGACGAAGCCAGACCATAGCTGTGGACCATGCCGCCGCCACTTTCCAGGCGCACCACCACCTCGTCCTTGTCCGTCGCCATGGACAGCAGCGCCGTCACTTCATGACGCAAGTGATCGGTGGCCGAAGCCTTGATATCGCCATCGAAATCCAGCACGAAGACACGCGGCTTCTGCTTGGCGGCCTTCTTCGCCTTCTTGTCCGCCTTGGCCTCGGCCTTCTTCATCGCCTTCAGGTGCGCCTTGTCCAGCACCGAATGCTCCAGGCGCTCGCGCAGGCCCTTGTAGAAGTCATTGAGCTTGCGCACATCCAGGTGGCCGCTTGCGACGCGGCGGTTACGACCACGCAGCGCGGCGATGGCCGCCAGCACCAACAGAATGGCCACGACCAGGGTTACGGTCCTGGCCAGGAAACCTGCGTAATCGGCAAAAAATTCCACGTGAATACCTCTCGTTTTCCCTACTGACGCCAACCTTCCGGCGGCGCGAATGACGAGCAAGCATAACGGCGCCATAACGGCCTCGCCAGCGGCCGAAACAGCGCTCCATAAGCGGCGAGAATGGATTCAAACAAGCGTATGTTTTTTCGTTGACAGCCCCCCGGCTTCCCCATAACCTCGCGGAACTTTCAACCTCGCGGGACGCCAGAACGTGGGCAGCATCTACCTGATTCGACATGGCCAGGCATCCTTCGGCGCCGATGATTACGATGTGCTGTCACCCGTCGGCATCCGCCAGGCCGAAGTGCTCGGCGCCCATCTGGCCCAACTGGGCCTGCGCCTGGATCGCTGCTACAGCGGTGACCTGCGCCGGCAGCATCACACCGCCCAGGCCGCCCTCGCTCAGTTCGCCGCCGCCGGCCTCAGCGTCCCCGCAGTCGAGATCGACCCGGCCTTCAACGAGTTCGACGCCGACGCGGTGATCCGCGCCCTGCTCCCCGAGCTGCTCCCGGAAGAACCCGAAGCCCTGCAGGTGCTGCGCAATGGCGCGAACAACCGCGCCGAGTTCCAGCGGCTGTTCTCCAAGCTGGTGCTTCGCTGGGTATCGGGAGAACACGACAAGCCTGACCTGCAAAGCTGGAAGGCGTTCGTGGAACAGGTACGCGGCGGCCTGGAGCGCATCCTGGCCCAGGCAGACAGCAAGCAAAACATCGCCGTGTTCACCTCCGGCGGCACCATCACCGCCCTGCTCCATCTGGTGACCGGCATCCCGGCCGATAGCGCCTTCGGCCTCAACTGGCAGATCGTCAACACCTCGCTGAACCGCCTGAAGTTCCGCGGCAACGAGGTGACCCTGGCTTCCTTCAACAGTCATGTGCATCTGGAACTGTTGAGGGCGCCGGAGCTCATCACCTATCGCTGAGCCCGGCCCACTGCGGCCGGACAGGCCGCGAGAAAAACCCTAGAAAAAGGAAAACACCATGACCAACGTTGCTGACATCGTCAAAACCATGCAGTCCAAGTTCAACGCCGGTGCCGCCGCTGGCCTGGACCTGGTATTCCAGTTCAACATCGAAGACGGTGACAACCACTACCTGGTGGTGAAGGACGGTACCTGCGACGTGCAGCAGGGCGACTCCGCCAACCCGAACGTCACCCTGATCATGGACAGCGCCACTCTGGTGGGCATCATGACCGGCGAAACCGACGGCATGCAGGCTTTCATGGCCGGCAAGCTGCGCGCCGAAGGCGACATGATGCTGGCGATGAAGCTCGGCGAACTGTTCCCGGTCTAAGCTTCTCCGCTAGACGCATGAACAAGAAACCGGAGTCCCAGGGCTCCGGTTTTTTTTCGCCCGAGTCAGGCGGTGCGGGCGAATCAGGCAGCTTGATTGTGCTGCAACACCTTTGTCTATAACGGCTCGTTCGGCTTGTGACGCCCCCCGGGCGGCATTAGATTAGCGAATAGTCTCGGGCACCCATCATAAACAGAAGGGATAAGCATGTCGCTTACTGATCAATCCACCCGCATCCGCGAAGGCGAAGAGCTCGACGCCGCAGTCATCGACGCGTACCTCAAGGCCAACATCCCCGGCCTCACGGGTACTCCGAGCATCAGCCAGTTCCCCGGCGGCGCGTCGAACCTGACCTACCTGCTGGAATACCCCTGCCAGGAGTTCGTGCTGCGTCGTCCGCCCTTTGGCCACAAGGCCAAATCCGCCCACGACATGGGCCGCGAATTCCGCATCCTCAACCAGCTCAACGCCGGCTTCCCCTATTGCCCGAAAGCGTACGTGCACTGCACGGACGAGTCGGTGATCGGCGCCGAGTTCTACGTAATGGAGCGGGTCAAGGGCGTGATCCTGCGCGCCGACCTGCCGGCCGACATGCAGCTCGACGAAGGCCAGGCCCGCGATCTGTGCCTGAGCTTCATCGACAAGCTGGTGGAGCTGCACAACGTTGACTACAAGGCCTGTGGTCTGGGTGACCTGGGCAAACCGGAAGGCTACGTCCAGCGCCAGATCGCCGGCTGGAGCGACCGCTACGAGAAGGCCCTGACCCCGGACGCACCGACCTGGGAACCGGTCAAGGCCTGGCTGAAGGACAAGATGCCGGCCGACCACGTCAAGCCGGGAATCGTTCACAACGACTACCGCTTCGACAACGTCATCCTCGACCCCGCCAACTCGATGAAGATCATCGGCGTGCTGGACTGGGAGCTGACCACCATCGGTGACCCGCTGATGGACCTGGGCAACACCCTCGCCTACTGGATCGAAGCCAAGGACCCCGCGCCAGTGCAGCTGATGCGCCGCCAGCCGAGCCACCTGCCGGGCATGCTGACCCGCCAGGCGTTCGCCGACTACTACGCCGAACGCGCCGGCCTGCCGCCGATCGACAACCTCGATTTCTACTACACCTACGGCCTGTTCCGCCTGGCCGGCATCGTGCAGCAGATCTACTACCGCTACTTCCATGGCCAGACCCAGGACAAGCGCTTCGCCCAGTTCATTCACATGAACAAGCTGCTGGAGCAGATGAGCCTGCAGGTCATCAACCAATCACGGCTGTAAACCGGATCACAACAAGGGGAATCCCATGTCCAAGACCACACTGTTCGACCTCGACGGCAAGATCGCCTTCGTATCCGGCGCCAGCCGCGGCATCGGTGAAGCCATCGCCAAGCTGCTGGCCCAGCAAGGCGCCCACGTGATCGTTTCCAGCCGCAAGATCGAAGGCTGCCAGGCCGTGGCCGACGCCATCATCGCTGAAGGCGGCAAGGCCACTGCCATCGCCTGCCACATCGGCGAAATGGAGCAGATCCAGAGCGTGTTCGCCGAGATCCGCGAGAAGTTCGGCCGCCTGGACATCCTGGTCAACAACGCTGCCACCAACCCGCAGTTCTGCAACGTGCTGGACACCGACCTCTCGGCCTTCCAGAAGACCGTGGACGTGAACATTCGCGGCTACTACTTCATGTCCATCGAAGGCGGCAAGCTGATGAAGCAGAACGGTGGCGGCAGCATCATCAACGTCGCCTCCATCAACGGCGTTTCCCCGGGCGAATTCCAGGGCATCTACTCGGTGACCAAGGCTGCCGTGATCAGCATGACCAAGGTGTTCGCCAAGGAATGCGCCCAGTTCGGCATCCGCTGCAACGCCCTGCTGCCGGGTCTGACCGACACCAAGTTCGCCTCCGCCCTGGTGAAGAACGACGCTATCCGCAACGTCGCCCTGCAGCGCATCCCGCTGAAGCGCGTTGCCGACCCGAGCGAGATGGCGGGCGCCGTCCTCTACCTCGCCAGCGACGCCTCCAGCTACACCACCGGCGTTTCGCTGAACGTGGATGGTGGCTTCCTCTCCTGAGGACAGCCGCCCCATGAAAAAGGGAGCCCCTGGGCTCCCTTTTTCATTTCCCCACCCCGTAGGTTGGGCTGAGGCACGAAGCCCAACGGGCCGACTCGTGCTGGGCCATGCTGGGCCTCGCGAGTTCGGCGCCAACCTACGAAATATCGGGCTGGTATCAGCGCCAATCCTTCAGCGCGTCCTTGGCCAACTGGTTCAGGGGTTCGGCCAGCAGACCGGTCGGCGACAGGCTCACGGAGTAGACCGCGCCGTCGGCCATGGGCAGGTAGGTAACCCGCTGGGCTTCCGGGATGAAGAGGAAGAAGTCGCGCTGGGCCAGCCGCAGCCAGCGCCAGAAATCCACGCCGTAGGGGCTCGTCGCCAGCTGTGCACGCGGGTGCTGCGCCAACGCCTGCTGCTCGATGGCCAGGAAGCGGCCCGAGAGACGTTCCAGGCGATAGCCCGGCTGCAGACCGAGCAACTGACCGAGGCCCCTCCATTTGAACAGGCGCGCATCCAGCTGCCAGAGGTCGCCATCCAGCAACACCTCGCGCTCGTTTGCGCCTTCCAGCAGGGTGACCTGGTAACTCTGCGGCCCCAGGGACTTGAAGCTCAGGGTAACGACCGGCTTGTCCTCCGGCAGCGCGTCGTAGCTCCAGAGGTCCCTGGCCACCAGCGCCACCACCACCGCCAGGGCGAGGAACGCCAGGCCGCAGGTGCCGCGAAGCCAGCCCAGGAACCAACCGCGGTCGAAGAGGATGCGTCCCGCCACCACCGCGACCAGCAATGCCAACAGGGCGATTGCCCAGGCCAGGCCGTCATACTGCATGGAACCCATTCCTTATGCGTGAAAATGGCGGCATTATGCGCAACTCCCCTAGCCGCAGCCACAAGCCACGCGGCAGTTGTAGACACGGACCTCGTTTTCCATGCCCTTTCCTTTCGAGCTGGCGGTCGATCCCGCCACCCTGGCGATTCTCGCTGCTGTTGCCTTCCTTGCCGGTTTCATCGATGCCATCGCTGGCGGCGGTGGCCTGCTGACCATACCCGCCCTGCTCACCGCCGGCCTGCCGCCGCATCTGGTGCTGGGCACCAACAAGCTCTGCGCCACCTTCGGTTCGGCGACTGCCAGCTACACCTTCTACCGGCGCAAGCTGTTCGAGCCGCGAAAGTGGCGCAACGCGCTCATCGCAACAGCCATCGGCGCGGCCCTGGGCGCGGTGATCGCCCACTGGCTACCCGCCGCCTGGCTGAACCAGATGCTGCCGGTGGTGGTATTCGGTTGCGGCCTCTACCTGCTGTTCGGCAAGACGCCGGATGCAGAGCATAGCCATGACGCCCCCATCTCCCGTGGCCGTCAGTGGCCCCAAGGCCTTGGCCTCGGCTTCTATGACGGCGTTGCCGGCCCTGGCACAGGCGCGTTCTGGACCGTCAGCAGCCTGCTGCTCTATCCCCTGGACCTGGTGCGCGCCAGCGGCGTCGCCCGCAGCATGAACTTCGTCAGCAATGCCATGGCCCTGGCGGTCTTCATCGCCGCTGGCCAGGTGGCCTGGGCACTGGGTATCAGCATGGGGCTTGCGCTGATGGCCGGCGCATTCCTCGGCGCACGCACGGCCATCCAGGGCGGTGCCAAATTCATCCGCCCGGTCTTCATCATGGTGGTGTTGGCGCTGACCGCGCGCCTAGTGTGGCAGCACTGGATCGGCTAAGCCGCGACGCCGCGCCACGTAGAGGTCGATGAGGTAACGCGCGATCGAGCGCTGCGCCGGCAGTGGCGGCAGCGCATCGAGGGAGAACCAGCGAGCGTCCTCGATCTCGCCCGGCTGCGGCACGATTTCACCGCTGCGGTACTCGGCATGGAAGCCGAGCATCAGCGAATGGGGGAACGGCCAGTTCTGGCTGGCGATGTACTGGACATTGCCAATCTCCACCCCGACCTCTTCCCGCACCTCGCGGGCTACGCAATCTTCCACTGACTCGCCCGGCTCGACGAAGCCCGCCAGGGTGCTGTAGACACCACTGACGAAACGCGGCGAGCGCGCCAGCAGCAGTTCATCGCCCCGGGTGACCAGCACGATCATGCTCGGCGAAAGCCGTGGGTAGTAGTGGACTTCGCAGCTCGGGCAGCGCATCGCGCGCTCACCGGGCACCGATTCCATGCGCAGGCCGCAGCTGCCGCAGAAACGGTGCTGGTCGGCCCAGGTACCAATCTGGCTGGCGAAGCCGAGCATCCGGAAGAGGTCGGCATCGCCCTGCAGCATCACCTGCCGCAGGCCCTGCCAGAAGCAGCCCGCCACTTCCGCCGGGTGCGCCAGCTCCAGCAGGTAGATGGGGTCGCCATCGAAGTGGCCGATGCCGTGCTCGGCGAGCACAGGCAGCTCCTGCCGCTTCAGCCACTCCCGTGGGAAGAGCACGCCATTGCTGTCGGTCAGGAACTGCTGACGACAGTGGGCAACGGCCCAGCCTCCGGGCAGGGAGGTGTCCAGCAGGCCCGACTGCCAGCGCTCGCCGGCCATCTCAGGCCGCCACCGGCAGGCCCAGGGCCCGCACGCTGTTCGCCGCCAGGTCGAGCACGTCGGACTGGAAGCCGCGACGCATACCGGCACCACCTTCCAGGTAGTACTCGAGACTGGTCAGGGCATCGGCCAGGGTTTCCAGCATCTGCTCCGACGGCATCAGCGAGGTTTCCAGCATCTGCCGCTGGATGTAGTCGCCGCAGGCACCCACCAGGGCGGCCGCGCGTTCCTGGCCCAGGAACCAGAGACCGCCCCGCACAGCCTGCAGGCTGACCGGCACGTTGGCCAGGTGCGGCTTTTCGCCATTGGATTCCAGATAGGCCGTTATGGCGCGTTTGGCCAGTGCGATCCCCGCCTGAGCCTCGTCCAGCACCACGATGCGCGCCTCGGCCAACTGATGATTGGCAAAGGATTCCGACTCGCGACCCGGTTCGGCCTCCAGGCGCGATCCGCGACGCTCGCCACTGTCCAGGCCGGCCACCATGCTTTCCACATAGAGCACGGCGTCAGCCAGCTTGAGCAATTCACCGGATTCAACCGGAGATTCCGCGCGCCAGGCAGCCACCATGGGCAGTTGGGCCTGGAGGGCGTTGCCGGGAGAGTTCAGCCCCACCATGACCAGGGTCTTGGCGAGCTTGGCCAACAGGCTGTGCAGGGTGGCGAAGGACTCGGCCGGCGCGGTCCCACGCTCGATCAGGTCGATCACGTCCTTGACGCTGTTCAGCTCTTCGAAGATGGCCGAGGACAGCGAACGCATCACCGCCTGACCCGGGCCGGACAGGCGCTGGTATTCCTGCTCCAGGAGTTGGTCGGTGAACGGCAGCGCGGTCATGCCGAAGACTTCGCGCAGTTCGATTGCGCGCGGGCCCTGGCTGTCGGCCAGTGCCACGAGGTAGA
The DNA here is from genome assembly GCF_000949385.2 of Pseudomonas sp. LFM046. Lineage (NCBI taxonomy): Bacteria > Pseudomonadati > Pseudomonadota > Gammaproteobacteria > Pseudomonadales > Pseudomonadaceae > Pseudomonas > Pseudomonas sp. LFM046. Next base: position 3,721,496 of record NZ_JYKO02000001.1, read on the forward strand.
GGAGTTCCTTCAGCAGGCTGCGCGGTGCCTCGTAGGTTCCGCTAGCCAGCAGCAGTTTCAATTCACGATCAAGACGCGAGAACAACTGCTTGCGGGCCTTGCGCGCAAGCAACTGGCCATCCCGTTGCGATTCCGTTGCGGCAGCGGCGATCCAGCAGAGACGACCACGGGGCTCGTCGGCGAATATCCGCTCCAGTCCACCCAGGGCACGTTCCATGGTGCGCAGGGCGCTCGGAACCTTCTGTCCCCGCAGGAAGCCCAAAAGCCCCTGCTGGTAGGCCTGGCGGAAACGCCGGGCCAGGGCATTCGGGTCGGTGCCTTCCGGCAGCTGGGTCGCGGCCTTGCCTTGACGCGGCTGATCCAGGCGCACGCTGAAGAAATAGCTCTCCGGCAACGGCGGCTGACCGCCCGCCTGGCGCAGGTCGTTGATGGCCGGCAGCAGCAGCTCGGGCATTTCCTGGCGATGCAGGTCGAGGTTTTCCAGGTAGCGGCGCAGCACATACAGTGCATTGCTCAGCGCCGCCAATTGGACGTCACGCTCTTCGCCAGCGCCAGCCGGGATATCGGTAGCCTGGTCCAGCAGCTCCTGCGCCAGCAGTTCGGCGCCGGTCAGCTCGATCAGGGTAAGGGTGCCACGCACCTGATGCATGGCCTCCACAGCCTGTTGCAGCAGGCTGCCGTTCTGGCGCTCGGCAATGAACTGCTCGAGGCTGTGTTCGGCCTGTTCCATGGTGGCGAACAGCTCGTCGCGCACCAAACCCAGGGAAGTGACTCCAGTAACCATGCCTCAGTGCGCCTCCCGCGCGAATGTGCGGTACAGCATCAATCAGCGAACTCTGGCTTCTGCTTGCTCATGTGGGCCGCCATGGCCACGCGCAGGTCGGTGGACTGCAGCATCGCCGCATTCCAGGTGGCCACGTACTCGAGGCCGTCGTCAACGCGGTGGTCGCGCATATAGCGGATCATTTCCTTGGTGCCGCGCACGGCGATGGGAGACTTGGCGGCGATCTGGTGGGCGATGCCGAACACGCCGTCCAGCAGGGCGTCCTGGTCGGCGTAGGTGCGGTTGACCAGGCCCAGGCGCTGCGCTTCCTCGCCATCGATGGTGCGGCCGGTGTAGGCCAGCTCGCGCATCATGCCGTCGCCAATGATGCGCGGCAGGCGCTGCAAGGTGCCAACATCGGCGGCCATGCCGATGTCGATTTCCTTGATGGAGAATTGCGCGTCGACGGTGCAATAGCGCATGTCGCAGGCGGAAACCAGGTCGATGGCGCCGCCCAGGCAGTAACCCTGGATGGCCGCGATCACCGGCTTGCTGCAGTTGTCGACGGCATTGAAGGATGCCTGCAGTTCGAGAATCTTGCGCCGCAGGGTGCGCGCGTTGCGGCCGGCATCCGGCCCCAGCTGGGCACCGACCGAAGCCAGCATCATCAGGTCGATGCCGGAGGAGAAATGCTTGCCGGCGCCCGAAAGCACCACCACCCGCACCTCGTCGTTGTCCTCGATTTCGCGGAAGATTTCGACGATCTCTCGCCAGAAATCGGCGTTCATCGCATTGATCTTTTCGGGACGATTGATCTGCACATGGGCGATCTTGTCTGCCAACTCTACGCGGAAGGCTTTGTAGTCAGGCACGGGTCGGTCCTCGGCGTGCGCCATAGAAAACGGGTCATTCGGGAAGCCCGGCAACTATAACAAGCACGAAGTAAAAGTCGATGCCGCCCACTGTGACGCAGGCCACGCCCCGCAATTGCTACTTCACATCGAAAACTCGGCTTAAGCACTTGATCTGCCACGGTTGGGCTGGCACCTTCCGCGCGCTTAACGATACGCCCAAGGATTACCCTGATGCCCGTCTCGCCTGCCGCCGCCTTCGGCCGCAATTTCCTCGGTCAGTCACCTCGCTGGTACAAGCTGACTGTCATCGCCTTCCTGGCACTCAACCCGCTGGTGCTCTGGCTGCTCGGCCCCGTGGTGTGCTCCTGGCTGCTCGTCGGCGAGTTCATCTTCGCCCTGGCCATGGCGCTCAAGTGCCACCCGCTCCTGCCGGGCGGCCTGCTGGTGCTGGAATCCCTGCTGCTGGGACTGGCGACGCCCGAGGCGGTCTATGAGGAGGTCCAGCACAACTTCCCAGTGGTCCTGCTACTGATGTTCATGGTGGCGGGCATCTACTTCATGAAGGACCTGCTGCTCCTGCTGTTCTCCCGGCTGCTGCTGGGCGTACGCAGCAAGACGCTGCTGGCCCTGATGTTCTGCCTGCTGGCGGCCTTCCTGTCCGCGTTTCTCGACGCCCTGACCGTGACCGCCGTGATCATCAGCGTTGCCCTGGGTTTCTACGGCGTGTACCACCGCGTCGCCTCGGGCAAGGGAATGAGTGAGGAGCACAACCCCGACTGCGACGGCGATGTACCCACCACCAGCCGCGAGGACCTGGAGACCTTCCGTGCCTTTCTCCGCAGCCTGCTGATGCACGCCGCGGTGGGCACCGCCCTGGGCGGCGTCTGCACACTGGTGGGGGAGCCGCAGAACCTGCTGATCGGCCACGAGGCGGGCTGGCACTTCAAGGACTTCTTCCTGCGTGTGGCGCCCGTGTCCATGCCCGTGCTGGCGGCCGGTCTGCTGACCTGCGTGTTGCTGGAGAAGCTGCGCTGGTTCGGTTACGGCGCCGAGCTACCCGACAGCGTGCGCCAGGTGCTGACCGACTTTGCCCACGAAGAGAATGCGCGGCGGACCTCCACCCAGCGCGCGGCCTTGATGGTCCAGGGCGCGGCGGCGCTGATTCTGATCCTGTGCCTGGCCCTGCATGTGGCCGAGGTGGGCCTGATCGGCCTGATGGTGATCGTGCTGATCACCAGTTTCAGCGGCATTACCGACGAGCATCAGCTCGGGCGCGCCTTCCAGGACGCCCTGCCCTTCACCGCCCTGCTGGTGGCGTTCTTCGCGGTGGTGGCGGTGATCCAACAGCAGCATCTGTTCACGCCCATCATCCACGCCGTGCTGGCGCTGCCGCCGGAGCAGCAGCCGGGGATGCTGTTCATCGCCAACGGCCTGCTCTCGGCCATCAGCGACAACGTCTTCGTCGCCACCATCTACATCACTGAGGTGAAGCAGGCCTTGCTGGCCGGCAACATGAGCCGCGAGCACTTCGACACCCTCGCCGTGGCGATCAACACCGGCACCAACCTGCCCAGCGTGGCCACGCCCAATGGTCAGGCGGCCTTCCTGTTCCTGCTCACCTCGGCCATCGCACCGCTGGTGCGCCTGTCCTACGGACGCATGGTCTGGATGGCGCTGCCCTATACCGTCGTGATGGGCCTGCTCGGCTGGTGGGCCGTCAGCTATTGGCTCTGACGGCCGATTCCGCCTGCACCCGGTTGCGCCACTGACGCCAGGTGTAGAGCGGAATTCCCGCCATCAGTACCAGGAAGCCCCAGAAGATGGCCTGCTCGCCGGTGCCATACAGGGCCCAGATGGAATAGATGAAGCCCAGCACGCCGATGGACACCAGGCGACCACGCTCGCCATCGGTGAAATCGCCGGGCTTCACCGCCAGCTGCTGCAACAGCGCGGCGGTGCAGAAGGCGTAAGGCACTACGCCAGTCATGGTGCCGAGCAGGATGATGACGTTGAACACGTCCACCAGGTCGCCCTGCCCATCCACCAGCACCAGCGCGGTGACCAGCACGCCGGACACCAGCAGGCCATGGGCCGGCACCCCGTGCTTGTTGGTCTGGGCCAGGGATTCCGGCAGCAGGCCGTCGCGAGCGGTCGCCATGGGGATCTGCCCCTGTAGCAAGACCCAGCCGTTCAATGCGCCAAGGCAGGCGATCACCGCACCGCCGGCCACCAGGAAATAGCCCCAATCCCCGACCAGCACCCGCGCCGCATCGGCGAAGGGCGCGGTGGAGCGCATCAGAGCCTCGGGGGGCAGCACGCCCTGCACCGCAGTGATGGACAAGATGTACACCCCGGCTGCGACCAAGGTGCCGAATACGGTGGCACGGGGAATGGTGCGCTTGGGGTTGTCGACGTGATCCGCCGGCACCGTGGCCGACTCCAGGCCGATGAACGACCAGAGGGTCAGCGCCGCCGTGGTGGCAATGGCCTGGGCGTAGCCACCGACGCCAGCGGGCAACTGGTCGGGCTCAGGAATGCGCAGATATTCGGGGTGGAAGGAGAACCAGCCGAGCACGCCCACCAGCAGCAGCGGCACCAGCTTGAGTGCCGTCAATATGTTCTGGGCCACGCCGAAGGCGCCGATACCGCGCAGGTTGATCAGGGTGCAGAGCCAGATGGCGCCGATGGCGGTGCTCACCATCAGCACTGGACCACGCAGGGCCGGGATGAACACCTGCAGGTAGCCCACCAGGGTCACGGCAATGGCGGCATTGCCGATCCAGGCCGCCTTCCAGTAGGTCCAGGCGCAGAGATAGCCGGCGAAGCTGCCGAATCCATCGCGGGTATAGGCGTAAGGGCCGCCGGCGGATGGATTGAGCCGCGCCAAACGGGCGAAGGTCAGGGCCAGGATCACGGCCCCGGTGCTGGAGATCAGCCAGCCGAACAGGCTCAGCCCCCCGTAGGCCGCCAGGCTTGAGGGCAACAGGAACACCCCGGAACCGATCATGTTGCCCACCACCAGTGCGGTGCAGGTCCAGAACCCCATGCTGCCGCGTGGCTTCACCCCCTCCCCTTGCGCCATCTCTCCCCCTGGCTGGCTTATTCCTTGATGCAATCCACGGTATAGCAGGGCCCCGCAGGACTTTCCTGACAGTTGAGGCCATGCACGTCGATGTCGAAGCCGGGGAAGCTCTGGTCGAACGTGCGGGCAAACTCCAGATAGTCGATGATCGCCTTCGTCTCCGGGGTGAAGCGCTCGCCCGGCATGATCAGGGGGATGCCTGGCGGATAGGGCACCAACATCACGGCGGCGATGCGCCCCTGCAGACGATCCAGGGGCACGGCTTCCACCTCGCCCCGCACCAGCTTGTCGTAGGCATCGGCCGGCTTCATCGCGAGCTCAGGCAGGTTGGTGTACATGCGACGGAGCGCCTTGGGCGTGGCGCTATTGCGGTAGCAGCTGTGCAAGGCGTTACACAGATCGCGCAACCCCATGCCGGCATAGCGCGCGGCCTGTTCGGCAGCAATCGAAGGCAGCGCCTGGGCCAGCGGCTGGTTGGCATCGTAGGCGCGCTTGAATTCCATCAGTTCAGTGAGCAGCGTGCTCCACTTGCCCTTGGTGATCCCCATGGAGAACAGGACCAGGAAGGAGTAGAGGCCGGTCTTCTCCACCACCAGCCCGCGCTCCCAGAGGAACTTGCTGACCACCGCGGCGGGGATCCCCTCTTCCCCCAGCTTGCCATCGGCAGTCAGGCCCGGCGTCACCAGGGTGACCTTGATGGGGTCGAGCAGCACATAGTCTTCCGCCACATCGCCGAAGCCATGCCAGTCGGCCTCCGGTCGCAGCAGCCAGTCTTCCGTGGCGACGCTTTCGGAGCCTTCCACCAGCGGCGGTTGCCAGATGTCGAACCACCAGTCCTGCGCGTCCAGGTTCTGCCGCACATTGGCCAGTGCCCGGCGGAAGCGCAGGGCCTCGTCGAAGGTCTCCTGGATCAGCGAACGCCCCGCCGGGCCTTCCATCATGGCCGAGGCCACGTCGAGGGAAGCGATGATGCCGTACTGGGGCGAGGTGGAGATGTGCATCATGAACGCTTCGTTGAAGCGATGCCGGTCGAGCTGGCGGGCGCCGCCGTCCTGCACGTGGATCATCGAAGCCTGGCTGAACGCCGCCAGCAGCTTGTGGGTGGAATGGGTGGTGAAGACCAGGGGCGAATTCGCTTCGCGGTGGGTGCACATGCCGTAGCGGCCCGCATAGAACTCGTGAAACGCGGCATAGGCGTACCAGGCCTCGTCGAAGTGCAGTACGTCCACCGAGTCGCCCAGGGTCTGCTTGATCAGCTCGGCGTTGTAACAGAGGCCGTCATAGGTGGAGTTCGTCACCACCGCCAACTTGACCTTCGGCTCGCGCCCCTTGGCGAGGGGGCTGGCGTCGATCTTCGCCTTGATGGCTTCACGCGTGAACTCGCTGAGCGGAATGGGGCCGATGATGCCCAGCTCGTTGCGCTCCGGCGTCAGGTAGAGCGGGATGGCGCCGGTCATGATGATGGCGTGAAGGATAGATTTGTGGCAGTTGCGGTCCACCAGCACCAGGTCGTCGCGCCCCACCATCGAGTGCCAGACGATCTTGTTGGCCGTCGAGGTGCCATTGATCACGAAGAAGGTGTGGTCGGCGCCGAAGTTCTGCGCGGCGCGGGCCTCGGCTTCCGCCAGCGGGCCGGTGTGGTCCAGCAGAGAACCCAGTTCCGGTACGGAGACCGAGAGGTCCGAGCGCAGGGTGTTTTCGCCGAAGAACTGGTGGAACGCCTGCCCCACCGGGCTCTTGCGATAGGCCACGCCGCCGCCATGCCCCGGCGTGTGCCAGGAGTAGTTGGATTGCGCCGTGTGCTCCACCAGGGCCCGGAAGAAGGGTGGCAGCAGGCCTTCCAGATAGCTGCGTGCGGCGCGGGCCACCTGGCGGGCGAGGAAGGGCACGGTGTCTTCGTAGAGGTACAGCAAGCCGCGCAACTGGTTGAGGTCGGCCATGGCTTCGGCCGGCGCGTTCTCGATGGTCACCTGTTCGCCCAGGGCAAATATCGGCAACTGAGGCGCACGCACCCGGGCAACGCGGATCAGCTCCACCATGTCCTGCAGCAGTCGCTGGTTTTCCCCGGCGCCTTCGGCGGCGACCAGGATGCAGGCAAGGCCATGGTGGGTCGAGGCGACGATGCGCCCTTCTGCGGAACTGGCGGTGGAGAGGATGGTGAAGCCGTCCTGCTCCAGCTCGCGGGCGATGCTGCGGACCCGGTCGCCGGCGACGGTGTCGGCCTTGATGTCACGGTGGACGATGAGGACGGGGAACTTGAGTTCTTTGTACATTGTGGCTCCCTGAGGGGCGGCGCTGCCGCCTGTTTCCTCAGGGTAGAAGCTCGCTCGCGGGGGCGGAACCCCCGCTGCCACTGGCTGTACGTAAAGGTCGCAATCAGGAAGCTGGGGGTGCGTCCATCTGCGTCCAGAGGGCCGGTGCCCCAGCGGACTTCTCGATGATCGCCAGGCGCGCGGCATGGGCCGCCAGCTCTTCTTCGCTGGCGCGGATCACCCGCCCGCGGGCGCGGTCGGCGGGCAGGCGGCGGATCGGAGTGGCCAGAGGTCGGCCACTGCCGCCATCTCCGCCTTCACCCGCCAGGGACAGGTTGGTCTGGCCACCGGTCATCGCCAGGTAGACGTCGGCGAGGATCTCGGCGTCGAGCAGTGCGCCGTGCAGTTCGCGGTTGGAGTTGTCGACGTCGTAACGCTTGCACAGTGCGTCCAGGCTATTGCGCTGCCCCGGATGGCGCTCGCGGGCCATCAGCAGGGTGTCGAGCACCGTGCAGTATTCGCTGACGTCGCTGCGCTCGCTCTGCCCCAGCAAGGCGAATTCGTTGTTGATGAAGCCAACGTCGAACGCCGCGTTATGGATGATCAGCTCGGCGCCCTTGATGAACTCGAAGAATTCGTCGGCGACGTCCTTGAAGCGCGGCTTGCCCACCAGGAATTCGTTGGTGATGCCGTGGACCGCGATGGCGCCTTCATCCACTTCGCGATCGGGTTGCAGGTAGACGTGGAAATGACGACCGGTCAGGCGTCGGCCTTCCAGTTCGACGCAGCCGATCTCGATGACCCGGTGGCCATCGGTGACCGGCATGCCAGTAGTTTCCGTATCGAGTACGACGTAACGCATGTTCAGAACCTATGAAGGAGATTGCCGCAAGGGCGCAATTCTACCGGGGGTAGAGTTCGCTGACACCCCGATTGGCCAGCTGGTCGGCGCGCTCGTTGCCGGGATGGCCGGTATGGCCGCGCACCCACTGCCAGTGCACCGTGTGGCGATTGACCTGCTCGTCCAGGGCCTGCCAGAGGTCGGCGTTCTTCACCGGCTGCTTGGCAGCGGTCTTCCACCCGCGCTTCTTCCAGTTGGGCATCCATTCGGTGATGCCCTGCATCACGTACTGGGAGTCGGTGATGATCTTCACCTCGCAGGGCCGTTTGAGCGCAACCAGCCCCATGATGGCGGCCATCAGCTCCATGCGGTTGTTGGTGGTATCCCGCTCCCCACCCCAGAGCTCACGCTCGGCGCCCTTGTAGACCAGCAGTGCGCCCCAGCCGCCGGGGCCGGGATTGCCCTTGCAGGCGCCATCGGTATAGATCTCGACCAGATCGCTCACTCAAACCTCGTGTTTCGATTCGCACCGGCTGACCTTCGCCACCGGCATGGGCACCAGCTTGCCCATGGGCTCGCGCCGGGCCTGACGCAGCGGCCGCAAGCCGACGACCAGCTTGCGCGCCACCAATAGATAGAAGCCCGCGCCGAACCCCTGTCCGGCGGCGCCCCAGCGCTCCAGGCGGGCCAGGCGGGATTGCCAGGCGGCCGAAGCAAGCGGCGGACGATAGCACCCGAAACGGCGTTTCTCCAGCGCGAAACCCAGCAGGTTGAGCCAGTCGCTGACCCGCACCGGCGAGATGCAACGTGCCTGGCGCAGGGCGTCACTGGCGAAGTAGTGGCGCACGCCCCACGCGCTCCAGGGATTGACCCCGATGATCATCAGGTGCCCGCCAGGGCGCACGCTGCGCGCGGCTTCCCGCAGCAGACTGTGGGGTGAAAGGCAGAAATCCAGGCCATGCTGCAGCACCACGATGTCGGCGGCGTGTTCGCTCAGGGGCCAGGCGGCCTCTTCACAGGCGATCTCAACCCCTGGCAACGGCGCCCCCAGATGAACGCTGCGCTGGATCTGCTTGGCGCCCGGCGGCAGCTCCGCGCGAGGGCCGTAGTGCACCAGGTAGCCGCCGAAGTAACGTGCCAGTTCGTCCTCCAGCAGGCGCTGCTCTTCGAACAGCATCAGGCCGCCCAGTGGCCCGGTGAACCACGAACGGGCCTCGGCGATCAGTTCCAGCCAGTCGGCATCGGCTTGGGCGAATGCTTTCTCGGTCATGGCAATCTCCTGCGTCAGAGCCCTAAGATGCTCCATTGCTCTCTGCTTGGCGACTCCCTTCATGATCAAGATCGACGCCCTCCCCGCCTTCTCCGACAACTACCTGTGGCTGCTGCAGGACTCCGAAAGCCGCCGCTGCGCCGTGGTGGACCCCGGCGATGCGGCGCCCGTACTGGCCTGGCTCGACGCCCATCCCGGCTGGCAACTGACCGATATCCTCGTCACTCACCACCATGGCGACCACATCGGCGGCGTGGTCCGCCTGAAGGAAGCCACCGGCGCCCGCGTGCTGGGCCCGGCTCAGGAAAATATCCCCGCTCGTGACCAGGCCCTGGGTGAAGGCGACCGGGTCCAGGTGTTGGGTCTGGAGTTCAAGGTGCTGGAAGTGCCCGGACACACCCTGGGGCACATCGCCTACTACCACGAAGACAGCAAACGGCCCTTGGTGTTCTGTGGCGACACCCTGTTCGCCGCGGGTTGTGGCCGCCTGTTCGAAGGCACCCCGGCGCAGATGTACCGATCCCTCAGCCGCCTGGCCGCGCTACCGGCGGCCACCCTGGTGTACTGCACCCACGAGTACACCCTGAGCAACCTGCGTTTCGCCAAGGCGGTGGAGCCCGCCAACGAGGCCACGTCCGCGCGCTTCGACGAGGTCACCCGTCTGCGCGAGCAGGGCGATATCAGCCTGCCTTCATCCATCGCCCTGGAACGGGCCACCAACCCCTTCCTGCGCGTGACTGAAACATCCGTTAAACAAATGGCCGACGAGCGGGCCGGCCGGGAAAACCCTACACCGGCCGAGGTCTTCGCCACATTGAGGGCCTGGAAAGACCAGTTCTGAGGCTCTGGCAAGGGGAGATCCGGCTGGCGAAAACTTGACCAGCCATAGGTCGGTTTCTAGAATCCCCGAACTTTTTCGCCGGAAAAACCACTCAGCCAATGTTGTCTTTGCCGATCAGAACCTTCGACCTGGATGCATTGGCACGAGCCGCACGAGCGCTTGTGGTGGTCGCCGCCGCCACTCTTGCCGGCTGTTCCGCCACGGGTCAGAAGGACGACGACCAGGGCCGGGACACCGACCGCGCCCTGGGCATGAACCAGCAGACCCAGTGGCTGGAAGAGAATCAGGCGGAGCGCGAGCCCCAGGACATCTGGGAGCGCATGCGCAACGGTTTCAAGCTCCAGGATGAAATAGGCGTCAACCCGCGCATCGAGCGCCAGCGCCTCTGGTACGTCAGCAAGCCCTCCTTCCTGGAAAGTGCCAGCGAGCGCGGCAGCCTTTATATCCACTACGTGGTCGAGCGCCTGGAAGAGCGCGACATGCCTCTGGAACTGGCCCTGTTGCCGGTGGTGGAAAGCGCCTACAACCCGTTCGCCTACTCCCGCAGCAACGCCGTGGGCATCTGGCAGTTCATCCCCTCCACCGGCCGTCACTACAACCTGCGCCAGACCAACTGGTACGACGGGCGCCGCGATATCACCGCTTCCACCAATGCCGCCCTGAACTATCTCCAGCGCCTGCACGAGATGTTCAACGGCGACTGGCTGCTGGCGCTCGCCGCCTACAACGCCGGCGAAGGCACCGTCAGCCGCGCCATCGAGCGCAACCAGAAGCTCGGCCTGCCGACTGACTACTGGAACCTGCCGCTGCCGCAGGAAACCCAGGACTATGTGCCCAAGCTGCTGGCCCTGTCCCAGTTGGTGATGGCACCGAATGCCTATGGCGTGAACCTCAACCCCATCGCCAACGAGCCCTACTTCGAGGTGGTGGAGGTCAAGCAGCAGCGCCTGGACCTGTCCCGTGTCGCCGAAATGGCCGACATGGACGCCGACGAGATGTACCAGCTCAACCCGGCCTTCAAGAAGCGCATCACCATGGACGGCCCCCAGCACCTGCTGGTGCCCGCCGACAAGGCCGAGCTGCTGAGTGCCAACCTCGCGCTGATGAAGCCCCAGGAACTGGTGGACTGGCAGAAGTACCAGGTGCGCAACGGCGACAGCCTCCACGGCATCGCCAACCGCTACCACGTGACGGTCAAGACCCTGAAGGAAATCAACGGCCTTCCCGGCAACCACCTGCGCGTGGGTCAGGAACTCAGCATTCCGGTCGAACCGGGCGTGAAGCCCGAGCAGCCGCTGTTCCAGAACGTCGCCAGCAGTAGCGCGCCGGCGCCTGCCCCAGCGCGCAGCCACAAGGTGAAGAGCGGCGACAACCTGTGGACCGTCGCCCGCCAGTACAAGGTGGATGTGCAAGACATCAAGCGCTGGAACAAGCTCAAGGGCAACAACCTCAAGGCCGGCCAGGTGCTGAAGCTGCAAGTCCCCGCACCCCAGGTCGCCAGTGCGCCCACCGCCCGGTCCAAGGACAACGCCAAGGGTCGCGAGTCGGTGACCTACTACAAGGTCAAGCAGGGCGACTCGCTCTACCTCATCGCCAAGCGCTTCAACGTCGAGATGAAGCACCTGCAGCGCTGGAACCCCCGTAGCGTCGGCGACCTGCAGCCAGGTCAGACGCTGACCGTCTACCTGCCCTAAGCCTTCTGCGCCATCGCTTCCAGACAGCGCCCAGTGGCCTGGGCGAAGCGCTGGAACGCCACGAACTGCTCATGCCGGAGTGCCCGGCCTGAGTGTCGGCAGTCGGCATAGATCACGCCGATCTCGCGCTTGCCGGCCAGCAACGGCGCGACGAAGAACATGCCCTGCCCCAGCCACTCGCGCATCAGCCGCGTCACCAAATCGTTCAGGCTGTAGCTGGCCGGCACCCCCATCCACAGGGTTTCGCGGGTCCGCAGTACGTAACTGAACAGATTGGGCTGCTCTGGCTGGTTGGCCGGTAACACGAACTCATCGACCCACCGCCCGGTGCCTTCACCCACCGCACTGCGCACGGCAAAGCGGCTGCGCTGGTCGGCCAGCACGGCCACCATCACGCGCTCCAGACCAGCCCCCTGGTGCAGGCCCTGCAACAGGGTATCCAGCACCAGATTGATGTTGGCCTTCTTCGACGACAGCAGGCCGAGCTCTTGCAGGGCCTGCTGCATCACCAGCAGGTTCGGCTGCAGCAGGGACGCTTGGCGCTGCTCGCGTTGCTGGCGGATCTGTTCCGGGTCGGTGTGGGGAATCAGGTGGCACAACTTGCCGGCACCGAATGTCGTGGCCACCTTCACGGCCTCGTCAGCACTGGCCAGCACTTGCTGGAGCGCCTCCTCGGGGCTCACGCCGATCAGGCCCGCCAGTTGCCCCACCAGCGCCGTCATGGCGGGCGAGTCCCAACCATCCAAAGCCGCCTCGCTGATCCGCACGCCCAGGTTCACCGCTTTCACCGCCGGGTCGCCTTGGGCCGTGCCGGCGTGAGACAGGCTCGCCAGCTCACCCAGGTTCCAGCTGCGCACCAGGCCCAGGGTCAGTTGGCGGAAGCTGGTGCCCAGCACCTCACGGACCGCCTGCTCCTCTTCCACCCCGGGCTGAGCCAGCGCCACGGCCAGCTCGTCGGCCTGGTCGCCACCGCAGCCCCAGAACGCCAATTCGCCCAGGTTGTGCAGGAGGGCCGCGATGAACACTTCTTCCTGGCTGCGCGCCAGCAGGTAGCCGGCGATGTTGCGGGCCTGCACGGCCGCGTGGAACGACCGGGCCAGCAGCTGCGGCAACTGCTCACGGGGGCCACGGGTGAGCAGGTTGTCGATCAGGCTCACCGACAGGCCGATCAGACGCACGTTCTCGAAGCCGATCAACACGATGGCGCGGGAAATGGTGCGAATGGTTTCCTGGGACGGGTTGTAGTAGACGCTGTTGGCGACCTTCAGCACCTTGGACGTCAGCGTGGCGTCACGCAATAGCACGTCAGCCAGCTGCTGCACGGAGGATTTGTCTTGTTGGGTCATCTGGTGCAAGTCCTGCACCACCGCCGCCAGGGCGGGCAATTCAGCCTCGTTGAGGCGGTCTATCCATGACTGCAGTCCATGGCTACGTTCACCCAAGATTGGCACCTCTGAGCATTTTTCCGGGTAGTGGCAAGTATGGTGGCCAGCAACGCGCAGGCTGACCCTTTTTTCTTGCCTGTACAAGCTGTTACTGTACTTGCCAGCCGTTACCGCCGACACCCACGGCGCGTAACCCCCGACACGAAGTTTGCCGGCCAGTCACCTGTGCCTTCCCACAAGCGAGGCCAGCGCTCATATGCCCGACACGATAGCCATGGATCGGACAACCACCTGATGCGTCGCCTCGCTTCCTTGCTCATCGGCCTGCTGGCTCAGCCTTGTTTCGCCAGCGTGATCGAAAGCCACGGCTATGCGCAGTTCGGCACGCTGAAATACCCCGCAAATTTCGACCACTTCGAGTGGGTCAACCCAGAGGCCCCCAAGGGCGGCACCCTGCGGGTCATGGCCTTCGGCACGTTCGACACCCTCAATCCGTACACCTTCAAGGGCACCAGCCCGGTCTCCACGGCCAACTTCCTGCAGTACGGGATGTCCGAACTGAACGAACCGCTGATGGTGGGCACCGGCCAATATGACCCATCCGGCGATGAGCCTGCCTCCAGCTACGGCCTGATCGCCAAGAGCGTTGAATACAGCGAAGACCGAAGCTGGGTAGTCTTCAACCTGCGGGAGGAAGCGCGCTTCCACGACGGCAAGCCAATCACCGCCTACGACGTCGCCTTCTCCTACCGCACCCTGGTCAGGAACGGCCACCCGCAGTACCGCACCAGCCTGCAGGAAGTGAAGCGCGTCGACATCCTCAATCGCCATCGCATCCGCTTCGTCCTCAAACGCGCCGGCAATCCCCTGCTGATCCTGCGCCTCGGCGAGTTACCGGTGCTGCCCCAGCACTACTGGAAGGACCGCGATTTCAAGGCCACCACCTTCGAGCCGCCCCTGGGCAGCGGTCCCTACCGCATCGTCCAGGTCCGTCCGGGCCGCAGCCTGGTGTTCGAACGGGTCAAGGACTGGTGGGGCAAGGACCTGCCGGTCAACAAGGGCAAGTACAACTTCGACCGGGTGGAAGTGGAGTTCTACCGGGACAGCAATGTCGCCTTCGAGGCGTTCAAGGCCGGCGAATTCGACTTTTATATCGAGCACCAGGCGAAGAACTGGGCCAATGGCTATCGTTTCCCGGCCATCGCCCGGGGTGACGTCATCCGCGCCGAGATTCCGCACCAGATTCCGACCCAGACCCAGGCGCTGTTCATGAACACCCGTCGCGCCGTGTTCCAGGACCGCAAGGTGCGGGAAGCCATGGGCCTGATGTTCGACTTCGAATGGACCAACCGCACGCTGTTCAATAATGCCTACATCCGCGCGGCCAGCTACTACCCGAACAGCGAGTTCAGCGCCGTGGGCAAGCCCGAGGGCCACGAGTGGCTGCTGCTCTCGCCCTTTCGGAAGGAATTGCCGGAGGCCCTCTTCACCCAGCCCTTCGCCGTGCCCACTACCGAAGGCCGGGGCATCCCACGGGAAACCCTTCGCCGGGCCCTCGGTCTATTGGCTGAAGCAGGCTGGAAGCTGTCCAATCAGCGCCTGCTCAATGAGCACGGCCAACCGCTGCGCTTCGAGATCCTGCTGGTCAACCCGAACCTTGAACGCATCCTCCAGCCTTACCGCGAGAACCTCTCCAGCATCGGCATCGACGTCAGCCTGCGCACGGTGGACCGCGCCCAGTACAAGCAGCGCCTGGACCACTTCGACTACGACATGATCCTGATGACCCTGCCGCAAACCCTGAGCCCGGGCCTGGAACAATCCCTCTATTTCCATTCCAGCCAAGTGGGCGTGAAGGGCAGCAAGAACTACGCAGGCGTCGCCAATCCGGTGGCCGACGCCATGATCGAGAAGCTCCTCGGCGCCCAGAGCCGTGACGAACAACTGGCCGCGGCCCGCGCCCTCGACCGGACACTGCTCTGGGAGCACTACAGCATCCCCAACTGGTACATCAACTATCACCGCCTGGCGTACCGCAACCGGTTCGCCTTCGTCACCACGCCGCCCTATACGCTGGGCCTGCGAGCCTGGTGGCTGAAGCCCACGGAGAACGTCCGATGAGTCATTCCCTGCGCACCCGCTGCCTGCTGGGTTGCGGCGCCCTGCTGCTGTCCCTGGCCGGCCTCGCCATGGCCGAGCCCAGGTACGCCATCACGCTCTACGACGAGCCCGCCAAGTACCCGGCGAACTTCAAACACTTCTCCTGGGTCAACCCGGACGCCCCCAAGGGCGGCACACTGCGCCTTTCCGGCGTCGGCGGATTCGACAGCCTCAACTCCTTCATCCCCAAGGGCACCGCAGCCGACCAGCTCGGCCTGATCTACGACAGCCTGACCTTCCACTCCCCCGACGAGCCCTTCACCGAGTACGGTCTGTTGGCGGAGAAGATCGAGAAAGCGCCGGACAACAGCTATGTGCGCTTCTACCTCAACCCCAAGGCGCGCTTCCACGACGGCCAGCCGGTGACCGCAGAGGACGTGATATTCACCTTCAACGTCCTGCTCGAAAAAGGTGAACCGATGTACCGCCACTACTACGCCGACGTCGCCAAGGTAGTGGCGGAAGACAAGCAGCGCGTGCGCTTCGACTTCAAGCAGGCCGGCAACCGCGAGCTACCGCTGATCCTTGGCCAGATCCAGGTGCTGCCCAAGCACTACTGGGAAGGCCGCGACTTCAGCAAGACCAGCCTGGAGCCGCCGCTGGGCAGCGGCCCTTACCGCATCGCCAAGGTGGATGCAGGCCGCTCGATCCGCTATGAGCGGGTCAAGGACTGGTGGGCCAAGGACCTGCCGGTCACCCGTGGCTATTACAACTTCGACGCCATCACGGTGGACTACTACCGCGATACATCCGTCGCGCTGGAGGCCTTCAAAGCCGGCCAGTTCGACTTCAACCTGGAGTATTCCGCCAAGGATTGGGCCACCGGTTACGAAAGCCCGGCCCTGAGCGCTGGCAAATTCGTCAAGGAAGCCATCCCCAACCATAACCCTGCCGGCATGCAGGGCTTCGCCTTCAACATCCGCCGCCCTGTGTTCCAGGACCGCCGCGTACGCGAGGCGATTGCCCAGTTGTTCGACTTCGAGTGGGCCAACAAGCAGCTGTTCTTCAGCTCCTACAAGCGCACCAGCAGCTATTTCGAGAACTCGGAAATGGCCGCTCACGAGATGCCCGACGCGGAGGAACTGAAGATCCTCGAACCCCTGCGGGGCAAGGTGCCGGCCGAGGTCTTTACCCAGGTGTTCAAGCCGCCGGTGAGCGACGCCAGCGGCATCATTCGCGACCAGAAGCGCCGTGCGTACCAACTGCTCATGGAGGCCGGCTACAAGATCGAG
Source organism: Pseudomonas sp. LFM046 (assembly GCF_000949385.2). NCBI lineage: Bacteria > Pseudomonadati > Pseudomonadota > Gammaproteobacteria > Pseudomonadales > Pseudomonadaceae > Pseudomonas > Pseudomonas sp. LFM046. Next base: position 3,737,870 of record NZ_JYKO02000001.1, read on the forward strand.
AACGACAAGATGGTGGGTCCGGATGGCAAACCGCTGGCCTTCGAGATCTTGATCGCCCAAGCCAACCTGGAGCGGGTCATCCTGCCCTTCAAACGCAATCTGGCGGAACTGGGCATCGACCTGCAGATCCGCCGGGTAGACGTTTCCCAATACATCAACCGTCTGCGTTCCCGGGACTTCGACATGATCCCTGCCACCTGGGGCCAGTCCAATTCGCCGGGCAACGAGCAAATGGAATTCTGGCACTCCCGCAGTGCCGACAGCCCCGGCAGCCGAAACTTCATCGGCCTGCGTGACCCGGCTATCGACACGCTGGTGGAAGGCCTGATCCGCGCCGACTCGCGGCAGAGCCTGGTAGAACATGCCCGCGCCCTGGACCGCGTACTGCTCTGGGGTCACTACGTGGTGCCGAACTACTATGTCGACACCTGGCGCGTCGCCTACTGGAACCACTTCCAGCGGCCGGAAAACACGGCGCTCTACGATTACGGCCTGATGACCTGGTGGCAGAAACCGAACACGGATACCGCCAGCCAGTCCGAGCAAACCCCTTCCGAGCCGGGTGTCCAGTAAATGCTCGCCTACATACTGCGTCGACTGCTGCTGATCATTCCCACGCTGTTCGGCATCCTTCTGATCAACTTCATCATCATCCAGGCAGCCCCAGGCGGCCCGGTGGAACAGATGATCGCCAAGCTGGAAGGCTTCGATGCCGCGGCCGGCGGGGCCACCGGGCGCATCTCCGGCGGCGGCGCCGAGGTCGCCACGGCCAGTTCCAACTACCGTGGCGCCCAAGGCCTGGACCCGGAGCTGGTGGCGGAAATCGAGAAGATGTACGGCTTCGACAAACCGCCCTATGAACGCTTCTGGCTGATGGTCTCCAACTACGCGAAGCTGGACTTCGGCAGCAGTTTCTTTCGCGACGCCAAGGTCATCGACCTGATCCTCGAGAAGCTCCCGGTCTCCATCTCCCTCGGGCTCTGGAGCACCCTGATCATGTACCTGGTGTCCATCCCGCTGGGCATCGCCAAGGCAGTGCGCCACGGCAGCGCCTTCGACGTATGGAGCAGCACCGCGATCATCGTCGGTTACGCCATCCCGGCCTTCCTCTTCGCCATCCTGCTGATCGTGCTCTTCGCCGGCGGCAGCTACTTCGACTGGTTCCCCCTGCGAGGCCTGACCTCGAACAGCTTCGACGAGCTGAGCTTCGGCGGCAAGATCATCGACTACTTCTGGCACCTGGCCCTGCCGGTGACCGCCCTGGTGATCGGCAACTTCGCCACCCTCACCCTGCTGACCAAGAACAGCTTCCTCGACGAGATCAACAAGCAGTACGTGATCACCGCACGCGCCAAGGGCCTTTCCGACCGGCGTGTGCTCTACGGCCACGTGTTCCGCAATGCGATGCTGATCATCATCGCCGGCTTCCCCTCCGCCTTCATCGGCATCTTCTTCACCGGCTCCCTGCTGATCGAAGCGATCTTCTCCCTCGACGGCCTGGGCCTGCTGAGCTTCGAGTCCGCCCTGAACCGCGACTATCCCGTGGTGTTCGGAACCCTCTTTATCTTCACCCTGCTGGGACTGGTGGTGAAATTGATCAGCGACCTCACCTACACCCTGGTCGATCCACGCATCGACTTCGAAGGCCGGGAGGGCTGACCATGACACTCTCCCCCATCAACCGGCGGCGCTTCGAGCGCTTCAAGGCCCACAAGCGCGGCTGGTGGTCGCTCTGGCTGTTCCTCATCCTCTTCGGACTGAGCCTGGGTGCCGAGCTGATCGCCAACGACAAGCCCCTGGCGGTGAGCTACGACGGGCAATGGTATTTCCCCTTCCTCAAGCGCTACCCGGAAACCACATTCGGCGGCGAATTCCCCCTGGAAGCCAACTACAAGACGCCCTATATCCGCGAGCTGATCGAGTCCAAGGGCGGTCGCATGGTCTGGGCGCCCATTCCCTTCAGCTACGACACCATCAATTTCGAGTTGAAGGTGCCCGCCCCCGCACCGCCCTCGGCCGACAACTGGCTGGGCACCGATGACCAGGGCCGCGATGTGCTGGCACGGGTGATCTACGGCTTCCGCATCTCGGTCCTGTTCGCCCTGACGCTCACCCTGCTGAGCTCGATCATCGGCGTGATCGCCGGCGCCCTGCAGGGGTTCTACGGCGGCTGGGTGGACCTGGCCGGCCAGCGCTTCCTGGAAATCTGGTCCGGCCTGCCGGTGCTTTACCTGCTGATCATCCTGGCCAGCTTCGTGCAGCCGAACTTCTGGTGGCTGCTGGGCATCATGCTGCTGTTTTCCTGGATGAGCCTGGTGGATGTGGTACGGGCGGAGTTCCTCCGTGGCCGCAATCTGGAATACGTGCGCGCCGCCCGCGCGCTGGGCATGCAGAACGGCGCCATCATGTTCCGCCACATCCTGCCCAACGCCATGGTTTCCACCATGACCTACATGCCTTTCATCCTCACCGGCGCCATCGGCACGCTCACCGCGCTGGACTTTCTCGGCTTCGGCCTGCCGCCGGGCGCACCGTCCCTTGGCGAGCTGGTGGCCCAGGGCAAATCCAACCTGCAGGCCCCCTGGCTCGGCATCTCTGCCTTCCTGGTGCTGGCGGTCATGCTGACCCTGCTGGTGTTCATCGGCGAAGCCGCGCGCGATGCCTTCGACCCGAGGAAGTGAGATGAGCGAAAACCTGATTGAAATCCGCAACCTCGCCGTCGAGTTCATCACCGGCGAGAAGGCGCAGCGCGTGGTCGAAAGCGTCAGCTTCGACATCCGCAAAGGTGAAACCCTGGCGCTGGTGGGCGAAAGCGGTTCCGGCAAATCGGTGACCGCTCACTCCATCCTGCGCCTCCTGCCCTACCCGCTCGCCCGGCACCCCAGCGGCAGCATCAGCTACGCCGGCAAGGACCTGCTGAAGCTGCCCGAGGCCAAGCTGCGCGGCATTCGGGGCAACCGCATCGCCATGGTCTTCCAGGAGCCCATGACTTCGCTGAACCCGCTGCACTGCATCGAGAAGCAGATCAACGAGGTGCTGGCCCTGCACAAGGGCCTGACCGGCAAGGCCGCGACCCAGCGCACCCTGGAGCTTCTGGAGCTGGTCGGCATCCCCGAGCCGCACAAGCGCCTCAAGGCCTTCCCTCACGAGCTTTCCGGTGGCCAGCGGCAACGGGTGATGATCGCCATGGCGCTGGCCAACGAGCCAGAGCTGCTGATCGCCGACGAGCCGACCACTGCTCTGGACGTCACGGTTCAGCTGAAAATCCTCGAATTGCTGAAGGAACTTCAGGCACGCCTGGGCATGGCCCTGCTGCTGATCAGCCACGATCTGAACCTGGTTCGGCGAATCGCACATCGCGTATGTGTCATGCAGCGCGGTTGCATCGTCGAACAAGCGTCGTGTGATGAGCTGTTCCACTCACCGCAGCATCCCTACACCCGGGAACTGCTCGCCGCCGAACCTTCGGGTCGGCCGGCGGAGAACCCGCAAGGGCCGCCACTGCTAGAGGTCGACGACCTTCGCGTGTGGTTCCCGATCAAGAAAGGGCTGTTGCGGCGCACCGTGGATCACGTCAAGGCGGTGGACGGAGTCAATTTCAGCCTGCGCCAGGGCCAGACCCTGGGCATCGTGGGCGAGAGCGGCTCCGGCAAGTCCACGTTGGGCCTGGCGATTCTGCGGCTCCTGGGCAGTCGCGGTGGCATTCGCTTCCAGGGCCACCCCCTGGACGGGCTGTCGCAGAAGGAAGTGCGGCCGTTCCGGCGCGAGATGCAGGTGGTCTTCCAGGACCCCTTCGGCAGCCTCAGCCCGCGCATGTGCGTGAGCGAGATTGTCGGCGAGGGGCTGCGGATCCACCACATCGGCACCGAGGCGGAGCGGGAGCAGGCCATCATCGACGCGCTCCTGGAGGTAGGGCTGGACCCGGAAAGCCGGAACCGCTACCCCCACGAGTTTTCCGGCGGGCAGCGGCAGCGGATTGCCATTGCCCGGGCATTGGTGCTGAAACCGGCACTGATCCTGCTGGACGAGCCCACTTCGGCGCTCGACCGGACGGTTCAGCGCCAGGTAGTGGAGTTGTTGCGAAAGCTACAGACCAAATACGACCTGACCTACCTGTTCATCAGCCATGATCTGGCGGTGGTCCGGGCGCTGAGCCACCAGTTGATGGTGATCAAGCACGGACAGGTGGTCGAACAGGGTCCGGCCGATGCCATCTTCGCCGACCCGCAGCACAGCTATACGAAGCAGTTGCTGGAAGCCGCATTCCTGGCTCCGGGAACTGCCCATTAACCAGAAGAGGATGAAAGCACATGGGTTTTCTCGCCGGTAAGCGCGTACTGATCGTTGGCGTGGCCAGCAAACTGTCCATCGCATCGGGCATCGCTGCAGCCATGCACCGCGAAGGCGCCGAGCTCGCCTTCACCTACCAGAACGAAAAGCTGAAGGGCCGCGTAGAAGAGTTCGCCGAAGGCTGGGGTTCGAGCGCCGAGCTCTGCTTCCCCTGTGACGTGGCCAAGGATGAAGAGATCGTTGCCGTATTCGAGGCCCTGAGCAAGAAGTGGGACGGCCTGGACTGCATCGTGCACTCCGTGGGCTTCGCCCCGGGCGACCAACTGGACGGCGACTTCACCGAAGTCACCACCCGCGAAGGCTTCCGCATTGCCCACGACATCAGCGCCTACAGCTTCGTGGCCCTGGCCAAGGCTGGCCGCGAGATGATGAAAGGCCGCAATGGCAGCCTGCTGACCCTGTCCTATCTGGGTGCCGAGCGCACCATGCCGAACTACAACGTCATGGGCATGGCCAAGGCCAGCCTGGAAGCCGGCGTGCGTTACCTGGCCGGCAGCCTCGGCCCGGAAGGCACTCGCGTGAACGCCATCTCCGCCGGTCCGATCCGCACCCTGGCTGCCTCCGGCATCAAGAGCTTCCGCAAGATGCTCGCCGCCAACGAGAAGCAGACCCCCCTGCGCCGCAACGTGACCATCGAAGAAGTCGGCAACGCCGGCGCCTTCCTCTGCTCCGACCTGGCCTCGGGCATCAGCGGCGAGATCATGTACGTCGACGGCGGCTTCAACACCACCGCCATGGGCAACATCGAAGACTGATTGTCGCCCTGATGAAAAAAGCCCGCACTTGTGCGGGCTTTTTTGTGGGTGCGGAACGGCGCGTGCCCTCCCGCTGGCTACACGCTCCCGCGGCTCGCGAATTGCCCCGTGAAGCCCACCCTACCAAGCGCCCAAAGAAAAAGGCCGCATCAGCGGCCTTCTTCTTCAGCGTATCGATCAGAAGCGTTCGATCTTCGCTTTCTCTTCCAGCTGGCGGCGGTAAGCAGCAAAGTCCTGCTGGCCGCTGCGCGATGCGAGGAAGCGGCTGTACATGGCCTTCTCCTGCTCGGACAGTTTCTCATCCGACTGGCTGACGCCGTTGAGGCGAACCACCACGAAGTCGCCGTTGTTCAGCTTCACGCCGGTGAACTCGGGCTTGTCCGCAGCGGTCGGCTTCGGCATGCGGAACACGGCTTGCAGCAGCACTGGCTCGACGCCTTCCTGGCTGCGGGTAGCGGCCTCCACCACCTGCCAGGACGCGCTGTCCTTCGCCTGATCCTCAGGGGTCTTGCCTTCGCGCAGGCTGGCGATCAGGGCTTCGCCCTTGGTCTTGGCGGCTTCGCTAGCTTTCTGGGTTACCAGGTGCTGGCGAATGCTGTCGCTGACCTTGTCCAGGGCCAACTGCTCAGGCTTCTTGTGCTCCTTGACCCGAAGTACAACCACGGTATCCGGATCCAGCTCGATGGCCGAGCTGTTGGCGCCGTCTTCCAGCACCTCTGGGCTGAAGGCCGCCTGAAGGACCTGGCGGTTGCCAGTCAGACCTTCGCCACCTTCGCGGCCGAAGGGTGCGCTGGTCTTCACTTCCAGCTTCAGCTCCTGAGCCGGCTGGGCCAGGTCAGAGGCCTCGAAAGCGGCGTCTTCCAGCTCTTTGCTCGCCTCAACGAAACGTTGCTCGACTTGCTGGGCCTTGATGTCGTGCTCAAGCTTCGCCTTGAGGCTCTCGAAGCTCGGTACTTCCGGTGCCTGGACGCCCAGCAGCTTGATCAGGTGCCAGCCGTACTGGGTACGCACCGGTGCAGACACTTCACCCTGCTTCAGGGCATACAGCGCCTCTTCGAAGGCCGGCTCATAGACGCCAGGACCGGCAAAGCCCAGGTCACCGCCGTTGGCAGCGGAGCCGGAGTCATCGGAGAGCTCTTTGGCCAGGGCGGCGAAGTCTTCACCCTTGTCCAGACGCTGCTTGATCTGCTCGATCTTGGCCTTGGCTTGTTCCTCGTTCAGCTTGTCATTGACCTCCACCAGGATGTGGGCGGCCTGACGCTGCTCGGCGAGGTTGCCGACCTCTTTCTGGTACTGGGCCTGGAGGTCTTCCTGCTTGGCCTCAACCTGGCTGAAGAACGCGGACTTCTTCAGCTCGACGTATTCGATCACCACCTGCTCGGGGCTCATGAACTGGTCGACGTGGCCATCGTAATAGGCCTTGATCTCTTCGTCGGACACGCTGGCCGCAGCCGGATCGGCTTTCAGGGTCAGGGTCGCGAAGTCGCGGGTCTGCTTCTCCAGACGGGCGAAAGCCTGCACTTCGGCGTCGGTGACGAAACCGCTGCCAGCCAGACCAGCGCGCAGTTGGCCGATGAGCATTTCCTGCTCGAGCATCTGGCGGAATTGCAGACGGTTGTAGTTCATCTGGCGGATGACCTGGTCGAAGCGGTCGGCGTTGAACTTGCCGTCCACCTGGAATTCCGGCGTCTGCAGGATGAGCTGGTCAAGGGCGCCCTGGGAGAAGGCGAAGTCGGCCTCCTTGGCACCTTGCAGCATGAGCTTGCGCTCGATCAGCCCTTTCAGCGCAGCTTCGCGCAGCAGCTTCTCGTCCAGCAGCGAGGCATCGAAGTCCTTGCCCAACTGCTGCTGCAGCTGGCGGCGCTGCAGGTTCACCGCTTCGCTCAGCTGGTCCAGGGTGATCTTCTCACCGTTGACCTCAGCCGCGTTCTGGCGATTGCTGGTGGCATTGAAGATGGCGTCGAAGCCGGTCAGTGCCAGCAGCGCGATGATGACGCCAATGATGGTTTTGGCAATCCACCCCTGTGAATTGTCCCTGATGTTCTGCAGCATGGGTCCCCCAGAAACGGCTGCATGGGATCGCAGCCGAGTAACGCGGGTAGAGTATCCGAATATGAGAAAGGCGCATCCTAGGTCCTAGGATGCGCCTTCTCGTAACTTGCGGGGCCTGAGATTCAAACTCTCTAATGGCTGGAAGGAACGCTTCGCCGCCACCGCTCCGCTATCGGGCCAGGCTGGACCCGACCCGGTCGGGCAGAGCCCGGAAGACGCTTAGTTTACGGCGTCTTTCAGAGCTTTGCCGGCCTTGAAGCCAGGGATCTTGGCAGCAGCGATCTTGATCGGCTTGCCAGTCTGCGGGTTACGGCCAGTACGAGCAGCACGCTCTTTAACAGCGAAAGTACCGAAGCCTACCAGCACCACGGAGTCACCAGCCTTCAGAGCGCCAGTAACGGATTCGATAACTGCGTCCAGCGCGCGGCCGGCTACAGCTTTCGGGATGTCAGCAGATGCGGCGATAGCATCGATCAGTTCCGACTTGTTCACTCTTAAGTCCCCTTATTTCTGTTGAGTTGTTTCTTAGTTGTTTGGTGTAAGCAAAGCGGGTGCTGGATGGCCTGCTAACACATAAGAGCCGCTTTATAACAAGGGCTCAAAAAATATGTCAAGGAAGCCCCCCGGCTAATGCGTGCTGATTCGCTCCTTGGAATCAGTCTCGCGCTTGTCATCCTTTGCAACCATCTCCGGAGCCGCATCGGGCAAGGGCTCCGGGGCGTATTGCAGCGCAATTTGCAGGACCTCGTCAATCCATTTAACGGGTTTAATTGCCAAGTCTTGCTTGATATTTTCGGGAATTTCTTTCAGGTCGCGCACATTTTCTTCGGGAATGATCACAGTCTTGATTCCACCGCGATGTGCTGCGAGTAACTTCTCTTTCAGACCACCAATCGCGAGTACCTGACCGCGCAGAGTGATCTCACCGGTCATGGCCACATCGGCACGAACGGGAATCTGGGTCATCGCCGAAACCAGCGCAGTGCACATACCGATGCCGGCGCTCGGACCGTCCTTCGGAGTGGCGCCCTCAGGCATATGGATGTGAATGTCGCGCTTCTCGTGGAAATCCGACGGGATTCCCAAGCTCTTGGCACGGCTACGTACCACGGTCAGGGCTGCGGTAATGGACTCAGCCATCACGTCACCCAGGGAACCGGTCTTGGTCAGCTGGCCTTTACCCGGAACAACCGCCGCCTCGATCGTCAGCAGTTCACCCCCCACCTGGGTCCAGGCCAGGCCAGTCACCTGACCGATCTGGTCCTGCTGCTCGGCAAGGCCGTAACGGTACTTGCGCACGCCCAGGAAGTGCTCGAGCGACTCAGCGGTGACCTGCACGGCAAAGCGCTTCTCGCGAGCATGCTCTTTCACCGCCTTGCGGCAGACTTTGGCGAGCTGACGCTCCAGGCTGCGCACGCCGGCCTCGCGGGTGTAGTAACGGATGATGTCGCGAATCGCTGCCTCGTCGAACTCCAGCTCGCCCTTCTTCAGGCCGTTGGCCTTGGTCTGCTTCGGCGCGAGGTACTTGACGGCGATGTTGACCTTTTCGTCCTCGGTGTAGCCCGGCAGACGGATCACCTCCATGCGGTCCAGCAGCGGCGCCGGAATGTTCATGGAGTTGGCGGTGCAGAGGAACATCACATCGGAGAGGTCGTAATCGACTTCCAGGTAATGGTCGTTGAAGTTGTGGTTCTGCTCCGGATCGAGGACTTCCAGCAATGCAGAGGCCGGATCGCCACGCATGTCGCTGCCCATCTTGTCGATCTCGTCCAGCAGGAAGAGCGGGTTGCGCACGCCGACCTTGGTCATCTTCTGGATCAGGCGTCCCGGCATGGAACCGATGTAGGTGCGGCGGTGACCACGGATCTCGGCCTCGTCACGCACGCCACCCAGGGCCATTCGCACGAACTTGCGGTTGGTGGCACGGGCAATGGACTCCGCCAGGGAGGTCTTGCCGACGCCGGGCGGACCGACCAGGCAGAGCACCGGGCCCTTGACCTTCTTCACCCGCTTCTGCACGGCGAGGTATTCAAGGATGCGTTCCTTGACCTCTTCCAGACCGTAATGGTCGGCATCGAGGATGTCCTCGGCCTTGGCCAGGTCGAGGCGAACCTTGCTCTCGGCTTTCCACGGTACGTTGACCAGCCAATCGATATAGGAACGCACCACGGTGGCTTCGGCGGACATCGGCGACATCTGCTTGAGCTTGTTCAGCTCAGCGTTGGCCTTGACCAGGGCTTCCTTGGAAAGACCGGCGTTGTCGATGCGCTTCTTCAGCTCCTCGACTTCATTGTGGCCTTCGTCGATATCACCCAGCTCTTTCTGAATGGCTTTCATCTGCTCATTCAGGTAGTACTCGCGCTGGCTGCGCTCCATCTGCTTCTTGACGCGGCCACGGATGCGCTTTTCCACCTGCAGCAGGTCAATCTCGGCATCCAGCAGCGCCAGGACGTGCTCGACGCGCTCTGGAAGATCTGTCAGTTCGAGGATTTCCTGCTTCTGCTCGATTTTCAGCGCCATGTGGGCAGCCATGGTATCCACCAGGCGACCCGGCTCATCGATGCTGTTGAGGGACGACAGCACCTCGGACGGCACTTTCTTGCCCAGCTGGACATACTGCTCGAACTGGCTGAGCAGGCTGCGAATGAATACTTCGGACTCACGTTCGCCAGCGTCGATTTCGTCGATCAGGCTGACTTCAGCACGGCAATGGCCGTCGACTTCGATGAATCGCTCGATTGCACCACGCTGCTCTCCCTCGACCAGCACCTTGACGGTGCCGTCCGGCAGTTTCAGAAGCTGAAGGACGGTAGCCACGGTGCCCATGCGATAGAGGGCGTCTTCACCCGGGTCGTCATCGGCTGGGTTCTTCTGGGCAACCAGGAGAATCTGCTTGTCTCCCGTCATCGCGGCTTCCAGCGCCTCGATGGATTTCTCGCGGCCCACGAACAGCGGGATGACCATGTGCGGATAAACCACAACATCGCGCAATGGCAGGAGAGGTAATTCGGCAGTCGTATTCATGGTATCAGCTCTACGGCGGCCCTCGGGCCGTAAACAGATGGGGAAACCCTTGGCCCTAAGATGGGGTTAGGTCCCGGAAAAAACAAGCGTCGAGGCAGGAAATACAAAGGGGCCCGCAGGCCCCTTTGTTTCATCAAGCGTCAGGCGCCGCCTTGGCAGGCTGCTCGTTGTTTTCGTAGATCAACAACGGCTTGGACGATCCTTCGATGACACTTTCGTCGATTACCACTTTGCTTACATCTGTTTGAGAGGGAATCTCATACATCGTGTCGAGCAGGATACCTTCGAGGATGGAACGCAGGCCGCGGGCACCAGTCTTGCGCTCCAGCGCGCGATGGGCAACGGCCTTCAGCGCGTCCGGACGGAACTCAAGATCCACCCCTTCCATCTCGAACAGCTTGGCGTATTGCTTGGTCAGCGCGTTCTTCGGCTCGGTGAGAATCTGCATCAGGGCAGGCTCGTCCAGCTCGTCGAGGGTGGCGATGACCGGCAGACGACCGACAAACTCCGGAATCAGGCCGAATTTCACCAGGTCTTCCGGCTCCACTTCGCGGAGGGCTTCGCCTACCTTCTTGCCCAGGTCCTTGCTGCGAACTTCTGCGTTGAAGCCGATGCCGCCCCGGGTGGAACGGTTCTGAATCACCTTTTCCAGCCCGGCAAAAGCACCACCGCAGATGAACAGGATGTTGCGGGTGTCGACCTGCAGGAACTCCTGTTGCGGGTGCTTGCGACCGCCCTGCGGCGGAACGGAGGCAACGGTGCCTTCGATCAGCTTCAGCAGTGCCTGCTGAACGCCCTCACCAGACACATCGCGGGTGATGGACGGGTTGTCGGACTTGCGGGAGATCTTGTCGATTTCGTCGATGTAGACGATGCCCATCTGGGCCTTTTCGACGTCGTAATCACATTTCTGCAGCAGCTTCTGGATGATGTTCTCGACATCCTCGCCGACATAGCCCGCCTCGGTGAGCGTGGTGGCATCGGCGATGGTGAAGGGGACGTTGAGCAGTCGAGCCAGGGTTTCAGCCAGCAGGGTCTTGCCCGATCCAGTGGGACCGATCAGCAGGATGTTGCTCTTGCCCAGCTCGACATCATCTTTCTTGTCACGCTGGTTCAGGCGCTTGTAGTGGTTGTACACCGCTACCGCCAGCACCTTCTTCGCGCGCTCCTGACCAATGACGTACTGGTCGAGGATGGTGCGGATTTCCTTGGGCGCAGGCAGTTTGTGCGCGCTGCTCTCAGCCTGCGCTTCCTGCACCTCCTCGCGGATGATGTCGTTGCACAGGTCCACGCACTCGTCGCAGATAAAGACGGAGGGACCAGCAATCAGTTTGCGCACTTCGTGCTGGCTTTTGCCGCAGAAGGAGCAATAAAGCAGTTTGCCGTTGTCCTCGCCATTGCGGGTGTCAGTCATTCGATCGATCCAATCGGGTAGGCTTGAAACACAAGATGAAGGCAAATGCGGGCATTTTCAACCCCGCGAAGCGGCCGGTTTTTTGCCGGCCGCGGTCCTGCGGAAGGGCTTAGCCCGCGAGTTGGCGCTTATTCAGCACTTGGTCGATGAGGCCATATTTGACCGCCTCGTCACCACTCATGAAGTTGTCGCGATCGGTGTCGCGGGCAATCACGTCGATCGGCTGACCGGTGTGGTCTGCCAGGATCTTGTTCAGGCGCTCACGGATGGTGAGGATTTCCCGGGCATGGATTTCGATGTCCGAAGCCTGACCCTGGAAACCACCCAGCGGCTGGTGAATCATCATCCGCGAGTGCGGCAGGCAATAGCGCTTGCCAGCGGCACCGCCCGCCAGGAGCAGAGCACCCATGCTGCAGGCCTGGCCGATGCAAAGCGTCGACACATCGGGCTTGATGAACTGCATGGTGTCGTAGATCGACATGCCAGCGGTCACCGAACCACCCGGGGAGTTGATGTAGAGCTGGATATCCTTGTCGGGGTTTTCTGCCTCGAGGAACAGCAGCTGCGCCACCACCAGATTGGCCATGTAGTCTTCAACCGGACCCACCAGGAAGATCACGCGCTCCTTCAAGAGGCGCGAATAGATGTCGTAGGCGCGCTCGCCACGGGCAGACTGCTCGATCACCATCGGCACCAGGCCGCCGGCGGCTTGGATATCAGGCATTTGCTGCATAAAAGAATTGCGGGACATGTCCTGCGATCACTCCCTAACTTAGATAGTCATGTCTCAAAGACGCATAAGCCAGCTCGGAGGCTGGCTTATGGTGTACTCGAAGCAGGCGGAACAATCAGTCGGCTTTCGGAGCTTCTGCCGGCTTGACTGCCTCTTCGTAGGAAACCGATTTATCGGTTACGTTGGCCTTCTGCAGGACAGTATCTACAACTTGTTCTTCCAGCACAACAGAACGGACTTCGTTCAGTTGCTGGTCGTTCTTGTAGTACCAGGCCACCACTTGCTCCGGCTCCTGGTAAGCAGAAGCCATCTCTTCGATCAGCTCACGCACGCGAGCTTCATCGGGCTTCAGCTCGAACTGCTTGACCACTTCAGCAACGATCAGACCCAGGACCACACGACGCTTGGCCTGCTCTTCGAACAGTTCCGCCGGCAGTTGGTCGGGCTTGATGTTGCCACCGAATTGCTGGACAGCCTGCACGCGCAGACGGTTCACTTCGTTGGAGATCAGGGCCTTCGGCACTTCAACCGGGTTGGCAGCCAGCAGGCCGTCCATTACCTGGTTCTTCACCTTGGACTTGGTAGCCTGACGCAGCTCGCGCTCCATGTTCTTGCGAACTTCGGCGCGGAAGCCGTCCAGGCCGCCTTCCTTGATGCCGAACAGGGAGAAGAACTCGTCGTTCAGTTCCGGCAGCTGGGGAGCGGAAACGCCATTCACGGTAACGGTGAATTCAGCGGTCTTACCGGCCAGGTCCAGGTTCTGGTAGTCAGCGGGGAAAGTCGGGTTGATTACGCGCTCTTCGCCAGCCTTGACGCCAACCAGGGCTTCTTCGAAGCCGGGGATCATGCGGCCGGAGCCCAGAACCAGCAGGGAGCCCTTGGCGGAACCGCCAGCGAAGGCTTCGCCGTCGATTTTGCCGACGAAATCGATGTTCAACTGGTCACCGTTCTCGGCAGCACGCTCAACAGCCTCGAAACGGGTGTTCTGCTTGCGCAGGATGTCCAGCATGTTGTCGACATCCGCGTCGCCAACTTCAGCCTGCAGGCGCTCGATGGCGATGCCGTCGAAGCCAGCAACCTGGAACTCGGGGAATACTTCGAAGGTGGCGATGTATTCCAGGTCCTTGCCCTTCTCGAACACTTTCGGCTCTACGGACGGAGCGCCGGCCGGGTTCAGCTTCTGCTCGACAACGGCCTCATAGAAGGAGGACTGGATCAGATCACCCAGCACTTCCTGACGAGCGGAGTCCTCGTAGCGCTGACGAATGACGCTCATCGGCACTTTGCCCGGGCGGAAGCCGGCAACCTTGGCGCGGCGGGCAGTCTGCTGCAGGCGCTTGGTCACTTCGTTCTCGACGCGCTCGGCCGGCACGCCGATGGTCATGCGGCGCTCAAGAGCGGAGGTGCTTTCTACAGAAACTTGCATGGATATTCCTCGTTGCACAGACATTAGCCGGCCGTTCCGGCCCCAGAATCAAGGGCATGCATTCTAGTGGGTCGATTTACAGAAGTCACCCGCCAGAAACAGCCAGCAAATCGACGGGATAGAAGAAAGGGAAATCAGGATGTTTCAGGCGGTAGACAGCGACCTGCCCTCCCCACCACGGAGCGGCCGTAACCAGGCCGAAAATGAAAACGCCAGGCAGGAGCCTGGCGCTTTCATGAATATGGGGTGGACGATGGGAATCGAACCCACGACACCAGGAGCCACAATCCTGTGCTCTACCAACTGAGCTACGCCCACCATATTACGCATTCGCCGATTTGCTCGGCAGCGGAAGCCACTGGGGCCGCCGCTCTACAACCAGAATCGTCAAGAACCAGCAGAACATCCACCAATCAGAACGACTCGAACATCTTGGTGCGGACGGAGAGACTCGAACTCTCACGCCTTGCGGCGCTGGAACCTAAATCCAGTGTGTCTACCAATTCCACCACGTCCGCAGAGGCACGCTTGAAACGAAAACGCCAGGCTCGGCCTGGCGCTTTCTCGAATATGGGGTGGACGATGGGAATCGAACCCACGACACCAGGAGCCACAATCCTGTGCTCTACCAACTGAGCTACGCCCACCATATTACGCATTGCTTGTGCCAATTGTGCCAAATGGCACGCCCGGCAGGACTCGAACCTGCGACCATCCGCTTAGAAGGCGGATGCTCTATCCAGCTGAGCTACGGGCGCTTTTATCTGCGAGCAGACTATAAAGCTTTGGCTTCGATTGAATCGACTGACTCCACCTAGCCATCTTACCCAGCGACAGGCTGTGCTCGACAAGCGGGGCGCATGTTATAGCCAGCCCCACCCTCCGTCAACAGGAAAATTGAAAAAAATCAGAAAGATAAAGGAGTTACGGGAAAATGCTGACCAGCCGCCTTTGCCCGCCCGCCCCTCCATGCGAGAATACGCGCCCTTTTTAGCCCTTCCCGATGGTTAATCTAGCGTCATGACCGCACAACTGATCGACGGCAAAACGATCGCCGCCCGCCTCCGCCAGCAGATTGCACAACGTGTCGCAGAGCGCCGCCTGCAAGGACTCCGAGTCCCGGGCCTCGCTGTGATCCTGGTCGGCAGCGATCCCGCCTCCCAGGTCTATGTCGCCCACAAGCGCAAGGACTGCGAAGAAGTCGGTTTCCTTTCCCAGGCTCATGACCTGCCGGCCAGCACCAGCCAGACCGAACTGCTGGCCCTGATCGACCGGCTCAATGAAGACCCGGCCATCGACGGCATTCTGGTTCAGCTTCCCCTGCCGGAACACCTGGACGCCTCTCAGCTGCTGGAGCGCATCCACCCCGACAAGGACGTGGACGGCTTCCATCCCTATAACGTTGGCCGCCTGGCTCAGCGCATTCCCCTGCTCCGCCCCTGCACGCCCAAAGGCATCATGACGCTGCTGGAAAGCACCGGCGCGGATCTCTACGGGATGAATGCTGTCGTGGTAGGCGCGTCCAACATCGTTGGCCGCCCGATGGCCCTGGAGTTGCTGCTGGCCGGCTGCACCGTGACCGTTACCCACCGCTTCACCAAAGATCTGGCCGGCCATGTGGCCAACGCCGACCTGGTAGTGGTAGCCGCCGGCAAGCCCGGCCTGGTCAAAGGTGAGTGGATCAAGCCCGGCGCCATCGTCATCGACGTCGGCATCAACCGCCAGGAAGATGGCAAGCTGGTGGGCGACGTGGAATACGACGTAGCCGAACAGCGCGCCAGCTGGATCACCCCAGTGCCGGGCGGCGTCGGCCCCATGACCCGCGCCTGCCTGCTGGAAAACACCCTCTATGCTGCCGAAACGCTTCACGCGTAACGGATAGCAATAAAAAAGGCCGCATCAAGCGGCCTTTTTTATTGGGGCGATCAACTCAATCAGCCAAGCGCCAGGTCGTACCGCCCTTGCCGTCCTCCAGCACCACGCCCATCGCAGTGAGCTGGTCACGGATGCGGTCGGACTCAGCCCAGTTCTTCTCCGCACGGGCCTGCAGACGCGCCTGGATAAGCGCTTCCACTTCGGCCGCATCGACCTTGCCTTCAGCACCGGCGCGCAGGAACGCATCCGGCTCCAGTTGCAGCACGCCGAGCAGGCTGGCCAGAGACTTCAGCTGCGCAGCCAGGGCCGCTGCCGCAGCAAGATCGCTGTCGCGAAGGCGATTGACCTCGCGCACCATCTCGAAAAGCACGGCACAGGCTTCCGGACTATTGAAGTCGTCATCCATTGCCACGCCGAAACGCTCGACAAACGCCTCGCCACCCGCTGGAACCGCCTCAGGCAGGCCACGCAGCGCATGGTAGAAGCGCTCCAGGGCGCCTTTGGCTTCCTTGAGGCTCTCTTCGGAGTAGTTGATCGGGCTGCGGTAGTGGCTGGACACCAGCAGGTAACGCACCACTTCCGGATGATATTTCTCCAGCACCTCGCGAATGGTGAAGAAGTTGCCCAGGGACTTGGACATCTTCTCGCCATCCACGCGCACGGCGCCGGCGTGCATCCAGGATTTGGCGTAGAGCTTGCCGGTGGCCGCCTCGCTCTGGGCGATCTCGTTCTCGTGGTGAGGGAATACCAGGTCCGGACCGCCGCCATGGATATCGAAAGTCTCGCCGAGGCAGCAGGTGGACATCACCGAGCACTCGATGTGCCAGCCCGGTCGACCCAGCCCCCACGGAGACTCCCAACTGGGTTCGCCCGGCTTGGCGCCCTTCCACAGGACGAAGTCCAGCGGGTCTTCCTTGATCTCGTCCACTTCGATACGAGCGCCGATCTTCAGCTCGTCGATCTTGCGGCGGGATAGCTTGCCGTAGCCCTCGAACTTGCCGACCCGGTAGTACACATCGCCGTTACCCGGCGCGTAGGCATAACCCTTGTCGATCAGGGTCTGGATCATCTGATGCATGCCGGCGATATGACCGGTGGCACGGGGCTCGATATCCGGGCGCAGCACCGACAGGCGCGCCTCGTCTTCATGCATCGCCGCAATCATGCGGTCCACCAGCGCCTCGAACGGTTCGCCGTTCTCATTGGCGCGACGGATGATCTTGTCGTCGATGTCGGTAATGTTGCGTACGTAGGTGAGGTCATAGCCGCGATGGCGCAGCCAGCGCGCCACCACGTCGAAGGCCACCATCACGCGGGCATGGCCGATATGACAGAAGTCATAGACCGTCATGCCGCAGACGTACATGCGCACCTGGTTGCCGACCAGCGGCTGCAGCGTTTCCTTGGTCTTGCTGAGGGTGTTGTAGATCGACAGCGTCATCATTGGCCCCAGGAATCGCGCAGGGTCACGGTACGGTTGAACACCGGCTTGCCAGGCTGGGAATCCTTCAGGTCGGCGACGAAGTAGCCTTCACGCTCGAACTGGAAGCGATCTTCCGGCTGCGCCTGAGCCAGGGACGGCTCGGCACGGCAGCCAGTCAGCACCTGCAGGGAATCCGGGTTGATGTTGTCGAGGAAGCTGCCACCCTCTTCCGACTTCTCCGGGTTCGGCGAGCGGAACAGACGGTCGTACAGGCGCACTTCACACTCGACGCTGCCTTCGGCCGGCACCCAGTGGATCACGCCCTTCACCTTGCGACCCTCGGGGTTCTTGCCCAGGGTGTCCGGGTCATAGCTGCAGCGCAGCTCAACGATATTGCCGTCGGCGTCCTTGATGGCTTTGTCGGCACGAATCACGTAGCTGCCGCGCAGACGCACCTCACCACCCGGGATCAAGCGCTTGAAGCCGGCCGGCGGGACTTCCTCGAAGTCGGTGGCGTCGATGTACAACTCACGGGAGAACGGCAGCACGCGCACACCCATGTCTTCTTTCGGGTGACGCGGCAGCTCCAGGTTCTCCACCTGGCCTTCCGGATAGTTGGTGATCACCACTTTGAGGGGGTGCAGCACACACATGGCACGCGGAGCAGAGGCGTCCAAGTGGTCACGGATGCTGAATTCCAGCATGCCGATGTCCACTACGCCGCCCGCGCGGTTTACACCGATCATCTCGCAGAAGTTGCGGATGGATTCCGGGGTGTAGCCGCGACGACGGTAGCCGGACAGGGTGGACATGCGCGGGTCGTCCCAGCTGCTCACATGACCTTCGTCCACCAGTTGTTTGAGCTTGCGCTTGCTGGTGATGGTGTAGTTCAGGTTCAGGCGCGAGAACTCATACTGGCGCGGCTGAGCCGGGACCGAGAGGTTTTCCAGGAACCATTCGTAGAGCGGGCGATGGTCCTCGAACTCCAGGGTGCAGATGGAGTGAGTGATGCCCTCGATGGCGTCAGACTGGCCGTGGGTGAAGTCGTAGCTCGGGTAGATGCACCACTTGTCGCCAGTCTGATGATGGTTGGCATGGCGGATGCGGTAGAGGATCGGGTCGCGCAGGTTCATGTTCGGCGACGACATGTCGATCTTCGCGCGCAGGGAGCGGGTGCCATCCGGGAACTCGCCAGCCTTCATGCGGGCGAACAGGTCCAGGTTCTCCTCCACCGAGCGGTCACGGAACGGGCTGTTCTTGCCCGGCTCGGTCAAGGTGCCACGGTAGTGGCGCATCTCTTCAGGCGAAAGGTCGCAGACGAAAGCCTTGCCGGCCTTGATCAGCTCGACGGCCCAGTCGTGCAGCTGGTCGAAATAATTGGAGGCATGGCGCACTTCACCGGACCACTCGAAGCCCAGCCACTTCACATCGCTTTCGATGGCGTCGATGTACTCCTGGTCTTCCTTGGCCGGGTTGGTGTCGTCGAAGCGCAGATGGCAGTCACCGCCGAACTCCTTGGCGAGGCCGAAGTTCAGGCAGATCGACTTGGCATGACCGATATGCAGGTAGCCGTTGGGCTCCGGCGGGAAGCGGGTGACGATCTTGGTGTACTTGCCGGCATCCAGGTCCGCCTGGACGATCTGGCGCAGGAAATTGGAAGCGGCGGGAGTCTCTGGCTTGCTCATGGGGTCCTTAGAACTAGCTGGTGCGCGGCTCAGGGTAGGCCGGCCAAATCAAAGCGCTTATCATAGCCCAAGCTGTCAATCCCCTGACAGGCCTTGGATTTCTCGATAGAGCGAATAGCCAAATGATCAAGCTGCATACCAACCACGGCGTCATCACCCTGCAACTCTTTGACGACAAAGCCCCGGAAACCGCGGCCAACTTCAAGGAGTACGTGAAGTCCGGCCATTACGACGGCACCATCTTCCACCGCGTGATCGGCAACTTCATGATCCAGGGCGGCGGTTTCGAGCCGGGCATGAAGCAGAAGTCCACCCGCGCGCCGATCAAGAACGAGGCCAACAACGGCCTGTCCAACAAGGTCGGCACCATTGCCATGGCCCGCACCATGGAGCCGCACTCGGCTTCCGCCCAGTTCTTCATCAACGTCGCCGACAACACCTTCCTCAACCACAGCGCACCCACCGTTCAGGGCTGGGGCTACGCCGTGTTCGGTGAAGTGGTCGAAGGCATGGACGTGGTGAACAAGATCAAGGGCGTGGCGACCACCATGAAGGCCGGCCACCAGGACGTCCCGGTTGATGACGTGGTTATCGAGAAGGCCGAGATCGTCGAGTGATCCTGCTGATCTCCGATCTGCATCTTGAAGAGGAACGCCCGGACATTACCCGGGCGTTTCTTCATTTCCTGCAGACCCGCGCCCCTCAAGCCGAAGCCCTCTACATACTCGGCGACTTCTTCGAAGCCTGGGTCGGCGACGACGCCATGACGCCCTTCCAGCACTCCATCGCCCAGGCCCTGCGCACGCTGGCCGACGGAGGTACGCGCATCTACCTGATGCATGGCAACCGGGATTTCATGATCGGCAACGCCTTCTGTCGCAAAGCCGGGTGTACCCTGCTGCCTGAGCCAAGCCTGGTGCGCATGAACGGCGAATCCGTGCTGCTGATGCATGGAGACAGCCTCTGCACCCAGGACGAAGCCTACATGCGCCTGCGCCGCTGGCTGCGCAACCCCGTCAGCCTGTTCATCCTGCGCAACCTGCCCCTGGCCACCCGACACAAGCTGGCGCGCAAACTGCGCAAGGAAAGCCGGATGCAAACGCCACAGAAGGCAGCTGAAATTACCGACGTCACCCAGGAAGAAGTCCCGCGCATCCTTCGCCAGTACGGCGTCAGAACCCTCATCCACGGCCACACCCACCGCCCCGCCAGCCATGAACTGGACCTGGACGGTCAATCCGCCCGACGCATTGTGTTGGGAGACTGGGACAAGCAAGGCTGGGCCCTGCAAGTGGATGAACAAGGCTTCAGGCAAACTCCGTTCAGCCTCGCCTGATCCATTCCGCACAACGAAAAAAGCGCCCAATGGGCGCTTTTTCACACGAACTGGCAATCAGGCCGGAACACCGCTGTGGAAGCGGAACTCCTCATCCAGCGACTCGATCAGCTCTCGCTCAGCCGCCCTCACTTTCTCGATGGTGCGATCCACATCCTTCGCGTCGCCGTATTGATAGGCCAGCTTCAGGTAACCCTGATAGTGGCGCGACTCGCTCTTCAGCAGTCCGCCATAGAACTTGCCCAACTCCTCGTCCAGATGCGGCACCAGGGCCTCAAAGCGCTCGCAGGAGCGCGCTTCGATGAAGGCCCCTACCACCAGTGTGTCCACCAGCTTGTGCGGCTCATGGCTGCGCACCAGCTTGCGCAGGCCTGAGGCGTAGCGGGATGCGGACACGGGTTTGAGGTCGATCTTGCGGCGCTTCATGATCCGCAGCACTTGCTCGTGATGCACCAACTCCTCACGCGCCAGGCGCGACATGAAGTTGATCAGGTCGAGTTGGGTAGCGTACTTCGCCATCAACGCCATGGCCGTGGACGCTGCCTTGTACTCATTGTTCTTGTGGTCGATCAGCAGGGTCTCCTGATCGGCCAACGCAGCTGCCACCCAGGCGTCAGGCGTACGGCAACCAAGAAAGTCATGGATTTCAGGCAGGTTCACAGGCAGGTCTCGTCAGGCTGGGTGCCGCGCTGGCCGGGCTCCCGAAGGCGGAGCATTATACGAATGCAGGACGCGACGACCAGTCCGAGTGGCTTGAGATATATCAAGAACACGAAAGCCGATTCGGGGCTAAATTTGCTTTGGCTATAAGCAACCGACAGGGAGATCAGGACCATGCAAGCCATACGCAGCATTCTGGTGGTATTGGAGCCGGACCGGCCGGAGGGCCTTGCCCTGAAAAGGGCGAAACTGATCGCCGGGGTGACCCAGTCGCACCTGCATCTCTTGATCTGCGATCGCAAGGGTGATCATGCCGACTACCTGAGTGACCTGGCCGATTCGCTCAGGGCCGAGGGTCATAGCGTCAGCACCCAGCAGAGCTGGCTCGACAACCAATACCAGACCATCATCGCTGCGCAGCAAGCGGAAGGTTGCGGCCTGGTGATCAAGCAGCACGTGCCGGACAACCCGCTGAAGAAGGCCCTGCTCACACCGGATGACTGGAAGTTGCTGCGGTTCTGTCCGGGGCCCGTCCTGATGGTCAAGACTGACTCGCCCTGGGCTGGCGGCAACATCCTCGCCGCGGTAGACGTGGGCAACAGCGACAGCGAGCACCGCACCCTGCATGCCACCATTGTCAGCCACGGCTACGACATTGCCAGCCTCGCCCACGGCACCCTGCACGTGATCAGCGCCCACCCCTCCCCCATGCTCTCGGCGGCGGACCCCACGTTCCAGCTAAAGGAAACCATCGAGGCCCGCTATCGGGACGAATGCCGCGCCTTCCAGGCCGAATACGACATCAGTGACGAACGGCTGCATATCGAAGAAGGCCCCGCCGACGTGCTCATCCCCCACATCGTCCACAAGCTGGGGGCGGTCGTCACGGTAATAGGAACGGTGGCGCGTTCCGGCCTGTCCGGCGCACTGATCGGCAATACGGCAGAAGTGGTGCTGGATACGCTGGAAAGCGATGTGCTGGTCCTCAAGCCCGAGGCCATCATCGCCCACCTGGAGGAGCTGGTCGCCCAGCGCTGAGCCCATAAGACAGAGAAAAGCCGCCCTCGGGCGGCTTTTTTCATGCGGTCAGACGCGGATTTCCATGCCTTCGCGGAGGAAGCGCGGGGCGATATAGCGCTCGTAGTGAGCTTCGGAGAGCAGGAAGAATTCGCGATCGATGGCTTCCCGCAGGTCCGGCAGCGCCCAGCCGCGAAACTCCGGCAGCAGCGCGATGCCGTAGGCATCCAGGCGGCTGATCATGCGCGAGCCCCGCGCAATCAGTTGGTAAGCCCAGCAGTAGTGAGACTGCTCCGGTACGAAGCGCACCTGATGCTGCTCCAGTTGTCGACGCAACCGATCAGGGTCGAACACTTCCAGCTTGGCTGCCATCACCTGCACCAGGAGGATTTCCAGGCGCCGCCATACCGCGCGCTTCTCCTCCTCGTTGTAGAGGTTCCAGTTCACCACCTCGTGATGGAAGCGCTTGCAGCCACGGCACACATGGTCGCCATAGACAGTGGAACAGAGGCCGACGCAAGGCGTCTTGATGCGCTGGTTGGACATGGTGAAAACGGATTCGGCGGGTGAAACAGGGGCGCCATCTTAGCCCTTTGTCTAATCAGGGTCACCCTCGGCCAAATGGGGATTTCGTCTTAACTTTGCCACGTCTTTCCATTAGAATCGGCGCGCCATTTAAGGCGCCGATATCCGTTGGAAGCTGTTTTCAAAGCGTCACGAGCACAGTTCATCCGGCAGGAAACAATGGCGTCGGGCATCTCGACCGGGATGTTCGCCGCCAGCCCTCATCAGGCCTTCCTTCCGGCGTAAAACTTTGAAAACAGCTTCTCGATGGAGGCCGCCGAAGCCTTGGCCAGACAGCCCAAAAAGCTGTGCGGCGCATGTGTTCGGCGGATTCCTGGATGAGCGCCCTGGACGACTCCAGGGCCACTGATGAGGGTAAAACTGTGCTTGAAGCCTATCGCAAACACGTAGAAGAGCGTGCCGCCCAGGGCGTCGTGCCCCAGCCGTTGAACGCCGAACAAACCGCAGGCCTGGTCGAGCTGCTGAAAAACCCGCCGGCCGGTGAAGAAGCCTTCCTCCTGGATCTGATCACCAACCGCGTACCGCCGGGTGTCGACGAAGCCGCCTACGTCAAAGCGGGCTTCCTCTCCGCCATCGTCAAGGGCGAAGCCAACTCCCCGCTGATTTCCAAAGAACGCGCCACCGAACTGCTGGGCACCATGCAGGGCGGCTACAACATCGCCACCCTGGTCGAGTTGCTGGACGACGCTGCCCTGGCCAATGTTGCCGCCGAGCAACTGAAGCACACCCTGCTGATGTTCGACGCCTTCCACGACGTCGCCGAGCGCGCCAAGAAAGGCAACGCCGCTGCCCAAGCCGTGCTCAAGTCCTGGGCCGAAGGCGAGTGGTTCGTCAACAAGCCCGCCGTACCGGAAAAGGTCACCCTGACCGTGTTCAAGGTGCCTGGCGAAACCAACACCGACGACCTGTCCCCCGCTCCGGACGCCTGGTCCCGCCCTGACATCCCGCTGCACGCCCTGGCCATGCTGAAGATGGCCCGCGACGGCATCGAGCCGATCCAGCCGGGCTCCGTCGGTCCGCTGAAGCAGATCGAAGCGGTCAAGGCCAAGGGCTTCCCGGTCGCCTACGTCGGTGACGTGGTCGGTACCGGTTCTTCCCGCAAGTCCGCCACCAACTCCGTGCTGTGGTTCTTCGGTGACGACATCCCCTACGTGCCGAACAAGCGCGCCGGTGGTTTCTGCTTCGGCACCAAGATCGCCCCGATCTTCTACAACACCATGGAAGACGCCGGCGCCCTGCCGATCGAATTCGACTGCACCAACCTGGCCATGGGCGACGTCATCGACGTGTACCCCTATGAAGGCAAGGTCGTTCGTCACGACAGCGGCGAAGTCGTCACCACCTTCGAACTGAAGACCCCGGTGCTGCTGGACGAAGTCCGCGCCGGCGGCCGCATCCCGCTGATCATCGGCCGCGGCCTGACCGAGAAGGCCCGTGCCGAACTGGGCCTGGGCGCTTCCGACCTGTTCAAGAAGCCGGAATCCCCGGCCGACAGCGGCAAGGGTTTCACCCTGGCGCAGAAGATGGTGGGCCGTGCCTGCGGTCTGGCAGAAGGCCAGGGCGTGCGTCCGGGCACCTACTGCGAGCCGAAGATGACCACCGTCGGCTCCCAGGACACCACCGGCCCGATGACCCGCGACGAGCTGAAAGACCTCGCCTGCCTCGGCTTCTCCGCCGACCTGGTGATGCAGTCCTTCTGCCACACCGCCGCCTATCCGAAGCCCATCGACGTCAACACCCACCACACCCTGCCGGATTTCATCCGCACCCGTGGCGGCGTTTCCCTGCGTCCGGGCGACGGCATCATCCACAGCTGGCTGAACCGCATGCTGCTGCCGGACACCGTCGGCACCGGCGGTGACTCCCACACCCGCTTCCCGATCGGCATTTCCTTCCCGGCCGGTTCCGGCCTGGTCGCCTTCGCCGCCGCCACCGGCGTGATGCCGCTGGACATGCCGGAATCCGTGCTGGTGCGCTTCAAGGGCAAGATGCAGCCCGGGATCACCCTGCGTGACCTGGTGCATGCCATCCCCTACTACGCCATCCAGGCCGGCCTGCTGACCGTCGAGAAGAAGGGCAAGAAGAACATCTTCTCCGGCCGCATCCTCGAAATCGAAGGCCTCAACGAGCTGACCGTCGAGCAAGCCTTCGAGCTGTCCGACGCCTCCGCCGAGCGTTCCGCCGCCGGTTGCACCATCAAGCTGCCGGAGCAGGCGATTGCCGAGTACCTGCAGTCCAACATCACCCTGCTGCGCTGGATGATCGGTGAAGGCTACGGCGACGCCCGCACCCTGGAGCGTCGCGCCCAGGCGATGGAAGCCTGGCTGGCCAACCCGCAACTGCTGGAAGCCGACAAGGACGCCGAATACGCCGCGGTCATCGAGATCGACCTGGCCGACGTGAAAGAGCCCGTGCTCTGCGCGCCGAACGACCCGGACGACGCCCGCCTGCTGTCCACCGTGGCCGGCGACAAGATCGACGAGGTGTTCATCGGCTCCTGCATGACCAACATCGGTCACTTCCGCGCGGCCGGTAAGCTGCTGGACAAGGTCAAGGGCGGCATTCCGACCCGTCTGTGGCTGGCCCCGCCGACCAAGATGGACGCTCACCAGCTGACCGAGGAAGGCTACTACGGCATCTACGGCAAGGCCGGCGCGCGCATGGAAATGCCGGGCTGCTCGCTGTGCATGGGCAACCAGGCCCGCGTGCAGACCGGTGCCACCGTGGTCTCCACCTCCACCCGTAACTTCCCGAACCGCCTGGGCGACGCCACCAACGTCTACCTGGCCTCCGCCGAGTTGGCGGCCGTGGCCTCGATCCTGGGCAAACTGCCGACCGTGGCCGAGTACATGGAATACGCGAAGAACATCGACAGCATGGCGGCCGATATCTACCGCTACCTGTCCTTCGACCAGATCGCCGAGTACAAGGAAGCTGCTGCAAACGCCAAGATTCCGGTGGTCCAGGCCTAAGGCCCCATCGATATCCTGGTAACGAAGAAGCCCCGCCCCGTGCGGGGCTTTTTCGTTCCATGCCCCCTCCATCCCGCATTCGCCAACCCCCGCACAGTTCCTGAGCACGCCCATCGGGCCAACTTGCAGCCGCCCTGCCAGAAGCTATGTTCCACATATAGGCCGCTACGAAGAGGGCACCGATGTGAAGACTTGGTTCCTGACTCTCCTCTGCACCCTGGGCTTGGCCGGTTGCTCCAGCGAATACCTGATTGCCACGGTCGACGGCCAGATCATCGCCACCGATGAGAAGCCTGAACTCGACGACGACACCGGCATGCTCGAGTTCGAAGACCACGAAGGCCGCGTCCAGGAGATCCCGCAAGCTCAGGTAAAACAGATCATCGAACGTTGAGGTAGCTCCGACCTCGAACCCTTGCCCCGCCCCTGGCGGGGCTCCTTTTTTTGGTCGCTGGCATATCGCTTGCTAGATCCGCCCCGACGAGTCTCACTCCAACGACGGAGCGGGCTGATGACGATGGCGTCGATACCGGCCGGCCCATGGCCGCACCGGATCGGCGCCATTTTGCAGATAGGCGGCCAACCACGATGACGGACAAGCAGAACACCACGCGTACAGACAGCCTGGCCTGGGTCAGCGGCAGCGATGCACCGGAGAAGTGCATGCTCAACCTGGGCTTCATGCCCCTGACCGACTCAGCCTCCCTGATCGTTGCTGCCACCCAGGGGTTCGCCCAGCCTTATGGCCTGACCTTGAACCTCAGGCGCCAATCCTCCTGGGCCACCCTGCGGGACAAACTGCTCTCCGGCGAACTGGACGCTGCCCAGGCCCTCTACGGCCAGGTCTACGGCATAGAACTGGGCATTGGCGGCCCCAGCGCGGAAATGGCCATCCTCATGGGCCTGTGCCAGAACGGCCAGGCCATCAATCTGTCCGAGCCACTCAAGCGCATTGGCGTGACCAGTTCCGAGGCACTGGTCCGTCATGTGCGCCACGGCGGTGCACGGCTGACCTTCGCACAGACCTTTCCCACCGGCACCCATGCCATGTGGCTGAACTACTGGCTGGCGGCTCACGGCATCCACCCGCTGCGCGATGTGGACACCGTCGTGGTACCGCCCTCGCAGATGGTCGCCCACCTCAAGGCGGCCCGCATCGACGGATTCTGTGCCGGCGGCCCCTGGGGCGCGCTGGCGGTGGACCAGCAGCAGGGCTTTACCCTGGCCACCAGCCAGATGATCTGGGCGGACCACCCGGAAAAGGTGCTCGGCGTGACCCGCGAATTCGTCGAGCGGTACCCGAACACCGCCCGTGCCCTGACCATGGCTGTTCTGGAGGCCAGCCGCTTCATTGAAGCCAGCCTGGAAAACCGTCGCAGCACCGCTCACCTGATCAGCGGCAGCGACTATGTGGACGCACCGCTCTCGGCTGTGGAACCGCGCTTCCTCGGCCACTACCAGGACGGCCTCGGCAATGCCTGGGAGGACGCACACCCGCTGCGTTTCTTCGACGACGGCCGGGTGAACATGCCCTATCTCTCCGATGGCATCTGGTTCATGACCCAGTTCCGCCGCTGGGGATTGCTGCGGGACGACCCGGACTACCTGGAAGTCGCCCGGCGTGTGCAATGCCTCGACACCTACCGGCAAGCCGCCGAGGCCCTTGACATCAGCGTGCCGGACCTGGCGCGCAGCGCCACCCTGATTGACGGCCGCACCTGGGACGGCAGCGATCCGGCCGGGTATG
The DNA here is from genome assembly GCF_000949385.2 of Pseudomonas sp. LFM046. Lineage (NCBI taxonomy): Bacteria > Pseudomonadati > Pseudomonadota > Gammaproteobacteria > Pseudomonadales > Pseudomonadaceae > Pseudomonas > Pseudomonas sp. LFM046. The sequence continues at coordinate 3,764,924 of NZ_JYKO02000001.1, forward strand.
CACGCAGCTTCCCGATCCACTCGATGGCCGGCAACGTCCGCGCCATTGCCCTGTAGCCGTTAGGGACGACCGCCATGCTGCGTATCCTGCTGATCAACGACACCGCCAGGAAAGTCGGCCGCCTCAAAGCCGCCCTGGTGGAGGCCGGCTTCGAGGTGATCGACGAATCCGGCCTGACCATCGACCTGCCCGCCCGTGTCGAAGCTATCCGCCCGGACGTAGTACTGATCGATACCGAATCCCCGAGCCGTGACGTGATGGAACAGGTAGTCCTGGTCACCCGCGACCAGCCCCGCCCCATCGTGATGTTCACCGACGAGCACGACCCCAAGGTGATGCGCCGGGCCATCGAGGCCGGCGTCAGCGCCTACATCGTCGAAGGCATCCAGGCCGAGCGCCTGCAACCGATCCTCGACGTCGCCATGGCGCGCTTCGAGAGCGATCAAGCCCTGCGCGCCCAGCTCAGCGCCCGCGACCAGCAACTGGCCGAGCGCAAGCGCATCGAACTGGCCAAAGGCCTGCTGATGAAGATGAAGAACTGTAACGAGGAAGAGGCCTACACCCTGATGCGGCGCCAGGCCATGAGCCGCCAGCAGAAGCTGATTCAGGTGGCCGAGCAGATCATCGCAATGCACGACATGCTCGGTCACTGAACCCTGTCGGTGGCGGGCAACTGTACCGCCCGCCACCCCCGCTGTACCGGCTCAGAAGCCATCTCGCAAAGCACTGTTATGCCTGCCTTCGTCGCAGCCTGTATCTGCCGCGCCTCTCCACTCCCGGCTAGCGTATGAGCTCCACCCCACACGAGCCCGGACCATGAACGAACGCGCCCTGCTGCACGAGGCCGACCAACGCGCCCTCGCCTATTTCGACGGCATCCCCTCCCGCCGCGTGTTCCCTGACTCCCGCGCCATCGCCGCCCTGGAAGCCTTCGACCAGCCGCTGCCCAGTAGCGGCAAGGCGGCCATTGATGTGCTGCGCGAGCTTGATGAAATCGGCTCCCCAGCCACCGTGGCCAGCAACGGCCCGCGCTACTTCGGCTTCGTCATCGGCGCCACCCTGCCCGCAGCGGCCGCCGCCGAGCGCCTGGTGCTGGCCTGGGACCAGTGCGCTTCCTCGTTCGACAACTCGCCCGCCGCAGACCGCCTGGAAAAGGTCGCCGGCCGCTGGGTCTGCCAGGCCCTGGGACTGCCCGCCGACAGCGCGGTAGGTTTTGGCACCAGCGCCACCGCCTGCACCCTCGCCTGCCTCTCTGCCGCCCGCCGTGCACTGCTGGCGCGCTTGGGCTGGGATTTCGATGGCGACGGCCTGATGGGCGCCCCGGAGTTACGCGTGGTGCTCTCTGAAACCGCCCATATCACCGTGAAGAAGGCCCTGCGCATCCTCGGCTTCGGCATGAATCGCCTGCTCTACGCCAAGGTGGACGACCGGGGCCGTATTGACCCTGAGCAACTGCCAACCCTGGACGAGCGGACGTTGCTGATCCTCCAGGCCGGCGAGGTCAACACCGGCGAGTTCGACCGCTTCGCCGAGCTGATTCCACGGGCGCGCGCTGCGGGGGCCTGGGTCCATGTCGACGGTGCCTTCGGACTCTGGGCTCGCGCTTCCTCTTCCGCCCACCTGGCCGACGGCGTGGAGCAGGCGGACAGCTGGACCACCGACGGCCACAAGTGGCTCAACACCCCCTACGACAGCGCCATGGCCATCTGCCGCGACGCCGAGGCCCTGGCCACGGCGATGAACAGCGACGCTGCCTACGCCACCGCCAGCCGCGATGCGCAGAAGAATCTCACCCTGGAATTCTCCCGCCGCGCCCGTGGCGTCGCCGTCTGGGCGGCCCTGGCGAGCCTCGGACGGGACGGCCTGTGCGAGCTGATCGACCGCCATATCCGCCAGGCCGGCGAACTGGCCAATGCCCTGCGCCAGGGCGGTTTCGAGGTGCTCAATCGTGTGGTGCTGAACCAGGTGCTGGTCCGCGCCGACTCGGACGCCCAGACGGTGGCCATCCGCGTGGCGGCGCAAGCCTCGGGAGAAGTCTGGTTCGGCCCGACGCTCTGGCAGGGACGCCCCGCATTCCGCCTCAGCGTCAGTTCCTGGCGCACCACCGACGCCGATATCCGCATCCTGGCCGACCTGCTGCTGCGCCTGAAAGCACAACAGCGGCTCTAGACAGGGCACGTCACGGCGCTTTATTGTCGCCCCTGGCCACGCCACGTGGCCCACGTCGCTCGGACGGTTCCGGGCGCTTACGTATCCGAGGAAAACATGGCAGAGAACGCCAAGCGCCGTTTTGCGCGCATCGATCGTCTCCCCCCCTACGTCTTCAACATCACCGCCGAACTCAAGATGGCCGCGCGCCGTCGTGGCGAGGACATCATCGACTTCTCCATGGGCAACCCCGATGGCGCGACTCCGCCGCACATCGTCGAAAAGCTCGTGCAGGTCGCCCAACGCGAAGACACCCACGGATACTCCACTTCCCGCGGTATTCCGCGCCTGCGCCGCGCCATCTCGCGCTGGTACAAGGACCGCTACGAAGTGGAGATCGATCCTGAAACCGAAGCCATCGTCACCATCGGCTCCAAGGAAGGCCTGGCACACCTGATGCTCGCCACCCTCGACCACGGCGACACGGTGCTGGTCCCCAACCCCAGCTACCCCATCCACATCTACGGTGCGGTGATCGCCGGTGCGCAGGTGCGTTCGGTACCGCTAGTGCCCGGTGTGGACTTCTTCGCCGAACTGGAGCGGGCGATCCGCGAAAGCATTCCGAAGCCGAAGATGATGATCATCGGCTTCCCCTCCAACCCCACCGCCCAGTGCGTGGAGCTGGACTTCTTCGAGCGCGTAGTGGCCCTCGCCAAACAGTACGAAGTGCTCGTGGTGCACGACCTGGCCTACGCCGACATCGTCTACGACGGCTGGAAGGCCCCTTCGATCATGCAGGTGCCCGGCGCCAAGGACATCGCGGTGGAGTTCTTCACCCTGTCCAAGAGCTACAACATGGCCGGCTGGCGAATCGGCTTCATGGTTGGTAATCCGGAGCTGGTCAGTGCCCTGGCGCGGATCAAGAGCTACCACGACTACGGCACCTTCACCCCGCTGCAGGTGGCAGCCATCGCCGCCCTGGAAGGCGACCAGCAGTGCGTACTGGATATCGCCGAGCAGTACCGTCAACGCCGCAATGTGCTGGTGAAGGGGCTGCATGAACTTGGCTGGATGGTGGAGAACCCCAAGGCCTCCATGTACGTCTGGGCGAAGATCCCGGAGCCTTACGCACACCTGGGTTCTCTGGAATTTGCCAAGAAGCTGCTGGCCGAAGCGAAGGTCTGCGTCTCGCCAGGCCTGGGCTTCGGCGACTACGGCGATGACCATGTGCGATTCGCCCTGATCGAGAACCAGGACCGCATCCGCCAGGCCGTCCGCGGCATCAAGGGAATGTTCCGCGCCGATGGCCTCATCGAACAGCCGACTCCCCCCAAAACCCGGAAATCGAGCAAGGCCTGACGCCGTTTCGCGTCCCCTGGTCACAGGGGACGCACATCCCGCTGAACTTTCCTGAAACGCCCGCCCGGCAAGGTTTCCTTGCCTTTTCAGCGACTCCAAACGCCCCGCTGGTCACAGCCGCTCGTCGGCTTTCCGATCATTTTTTGAACAAAACCGGGGTATGATCACTCTGATGAAAGCCTGAGTGTATCGCGCCATTTCTGGTCCACGACCTTCGAAATGGCGCACATGTCTTTTCCCCTTGAGTCCGGAGAGATTCCCAGCGCACGAGTTTACGTGCAGGTGATTTCTTTGCCTCTAGAAAAGGAGGAGTGCCTATGAAGACATGAAAAGAATTAGAGCTTGAAAAACAACATGACGGCCACTCGCTGTCCGAAAAGACCAACGAGTAAATATTAAAATACATATCGGTGCCCGAACTGCATCAGCACACCAACTTACTTTGTAAAACAAGAGGTCAACCATGGAGCTGTATCATCTAATTACTTCCCTGTTTAAACAGGAAGCAACCATGGAATTAATGCGCATGGGTGTCGTCTATGCCCACCTGATCGCTTGCTGCGTGGCTATCGGCCTGGTCCTGACCAGCGACTATGCCATGATCAAGCAAATGATCACTGGCAAGGAAGACGAAACTCACAGCGACAAAACCCATCTTGATACTCTGAAGACTACTGTACTGCTTGCTCTGGCGGCACTCTGGGTAACAGGGATAGGTATCATTCTGCTGGACTACTCTGTCAAAGGCGCGGTGTACTTCCTCAACCCCAAACTCCAGGCCAAAGTCCTGGTCGTAGTACTGCTCACCATCAATGGCTACCTGCTGCATAGTGCAGTGCTGCCTGCCATCAAAAAGGCCGGCACCCTGGTCAAGATGGAAGCCAATGCCCGTACCCTTGCGGTATTCTCGGGCGTCGTCTCCGGAGTTTCCTGGTTCTACGGAGCCATGCTGGGCATCGCTCGTCCGCTCAGCTGGAAATACTCCCTTGGCGAAATCATGTTCGCTTACCCGCTGTTCATCTGCCTTGGCTTCGTCGCGATGACGCTGCTGGTGAAGTGGGCAAGCAACCGTGCTGAAAACATCACTCCTTCCCGAGTGAACCCCGCACTCGCCTCGTGGTAAGAGATGACTGGGCAGGGATGCCCAGTTTCAACAAAGCATCTTTCAGGAAAGTCTCGGAAGTTAATTCGTAAACTTCCCAATTAAATATATCCCCCGCGCTTCGCCAGATCCCCCACCCCGCCCCTGCCTCTACCAGGCACTAAAGTCCAAGTTTCTCCCCCCTCCTCCCGTCAGTCGAATTGGAACTTTTCCGTCGTCTGCATGTACGAACTGCTGCCCCATACCATCCAGCAGTAAGGACATTCAGTGATCGACCTCACCACCTGGAACCTCACGGTCCCAGCCACCACGTCCAATACCCTCATTACCACCGACCGTCTCAACAACGGTTATGAAAGCCAGTATTTCCGGCGCAATAGCGATGGCAGCATCACGTTCTGGGTACCCGTAAAGGGGGCCCGCACGGAAGACTCCCGCTATCCACGCACGGAGCTGCGGGAAACCCAGGCCGACGGCACCCTCAGCTACTGGCATTACAGCAGTGCGGACAACTACCTCAGCGCTGTTCTCTCGGTGGAGAAGGTGCCGAGCGAAGGCAAGGTCGTCGTCGGCCAGATCCACAGCAAGGACCAGCCCGGGAGCTACAACGACCCACTGATCAAGATCCAGTACCACTACCTGCGCGGCAATGGCCGGATCGAGGCGCTAGTGCGCAAGCGCCCGGGCGATTCCGAAGTGGAGAACATCCTCCTCGCGCAGCACGTCGACCTGGGCGAACGCTTCGGCTATGACCTGCGCATCACCCCCAGCGGCAAGCTGGGTATCACCATCACCAGCAACGGCGATGACGGCGGCCTCTACCGCGAGCTCAGCGGTTACTGGGGTCCACAGCTGCTCTACTTCAAGGCCGGCGCCTATATCCAGGACAACTATGGCAGCGACACTGAAGGCGGCCGCGTCACCTTCTACTGGCTGAACAGCCTGCACCGCTGATATTCAGCACGGAAATGCCGAGCAATCCGGCCCGACGGACGTAGAATCGGCACCTTGCCGCTTCTACTCCCGAGGTCCTATGGCCCGCCTGACCCTGAATTTCCCGGAAGACCAGTACTGCTACTCCACTCACCTGACCGTACGCGTCACCGATATCAACGGGGCCAACCACCTGGGCAATGACTCGATGATCTCCATGATCTCGGAGGCCCGGGCCCGCTTCCTCTTCGAGTTCGGCATCAGCGAAACCGCGGAGGACGGCACCGGAATCATCGTCACCGATCTGGCCACCACCTACAGGGCCGAAGCCCACGCCCGCGACCAGTTGCAGTTCGAAGTGGGGGTGATGGATTTCAACAAGTACGGCGGCGATATCACTTTCCGCATCAGTCGCCCGGCCGACGACAAGCTGGTGGCCATGGCCAAATCCGGCTTCGTCTTCTTCAACTACCGGGAGTCCCGCGTGGTTCCCATGCCAGAGAGCTTCCGCAAAACCTTCCCCAGGGTGAACTGGCTGGACTGAGCCATCGCGGCCTCAACTCGGTGCAACGGGCGGCCCACCGCCCTCTTTTGAATCAGTCAGAAATTTCGTAGAACCGCGAGGGGCCGCTCTAGAACAGGCACTTCAAAGATTGGCCCGGCTCTTGCTCTGCTTCACGCAGCGGTAGCCAACGGCGGTTGCCCTACTACACGACAAAGGCGTCGCGTCACTCCCCAGCAATGCGGGCAGTGGTGCGGCGCCTTTTTCGTTCCGGCCCCGGTAACGGGGCGGTGGACGGGCCGGGATCCGGACGTTCGCTTGCAGCTCACTCAATCCCGCTGCGGCCCAGGCCGCAGGACGAAGCGCCATAAGCGCGACGTTTTACCGGGATGTGCGACCGCCGTGCCCACGATCACGGCGGTCGCGCATCCCGGCCCCTACATGCAGATGAGGTGTTCGATGACAACGAGTTTCTGGAAAGCCGGCCACACTCCCACCCTGTTCTCCGCCTTCCTCTATTTCGACCTGAGCTTCATGGTCTGGTACGTCCTCGGCCCACTGGGCGTACAGATCGCCGCCGACCTTCAACTCAGCACCCAGCAACGCGCCATGATGGTGGCCACGCCGATTCTCGCCGGTGCCGTGCTGCGCTTCCTCATGGGTATGCTGGCCGACCGCACGTCCCCCAGGACCGCTGGCCTGGTTGGCCAGGTGGTGGTAATCAGCGCGCTCTTCGTCGCCTGGCAGGTGGGTGTCCGTACCTACGAGCAGGCCTTGCTGCTCGGCCTCTTCCTCGGCTTCGCCGGCGCCTCCTTCGCTGTGGCCCTGCCCTTGGCGTCCCAGTGGTATCCGCCGCAGCACCAGGGCAAGGCCATGGGCATTGCCGGCGCCGGCAATTCCGGCACCGTACTGGCCGCCCTGTTCGCTCCGGGCCTGGCCTCTCTCTACGGCTGGAACAATGTCTTCGGCCTGGCACTGATCCCGCTGGTACTGACCCTGGCGATCTTCTTCCTGGCTGCCCGCAATGCGCCCAACCGTCCGGCACCCAAGGCGCTCGGCGACTACCTCAAGGCCCTTGGCGACCGTGATAGCTGGTGGTTCATGCTGTTCTACAGCGTGACGTTCGGTGGCTTCCTCGGCCTGGCCAGCACCCTGCCCGGCTACTTCCACGACCAGTACGGCCTGGCCCCGGTGACCGCTGGCTACTACACCGCCGCCTGCGTCTTCGCCGGCAGCCTGATGCGCCCCCTGGGCGGCGCCTTCGCCGACCGCGTCGGCGGCATCCGCACCCTGTTGGCCGTCTACACCGCAGCGTCCATCTGCATCGCTGCCGTAGGCTTCCATATCTCCAGCCCCACCCTGGCACTGGCCCTGTTCGTGGTGGCCATGCTGAGCCTGGGCGCAGGCAATGGTGCGGTGTTCCAACTGGTGCCGCAGCGCTTCCACAAGGAAATCGGCGTAATGACCGGCCTGATCGGCATGGCCGGCGGCATCGGCGGCTTCTGCCTGACCGCCGGACTCGGCGCCATCAAGCAGCATACCGGCGACTACCAATTGGGCCTCTGGTTGTTCGCCAGCCTGGGCGTCGTGGCATGGTTCGGCCTCTACGGCGTCAAGCAGCGCTGGCGCACCACCTGGGGTTCGGCCGCCGTCACCGCTGCCCGCGTCTGAAACCAGGCAATGATCGACAAGGAGCGCCTCGCGCTCCTTTTGCCATAGAGGACCCACGCCCCGATGACCTTGCAACTCAGCTTCGGCGAAGCCAGCGCCACCGGTCCCCGCGCCGAGAACCAGGACGCCCTGCGGGTGGTGACGCCGGCTCCGGCCCTGGCCGCGAGCAAGGGCTACCTCTTCGCCCTGGCCGACGGCGTCAGCCAATGCGCCGACGGAGGCCTGGCGGCACGCGCGACCTTGCAGGCCCTGGCGCTGGACTACTACTCCACCCCCGAGACCTGGGCCGTGGCCCAATCCCTCGATCGCCTGCTGGTGGCCCACAACCGCTGGCTCCAGGCCAACGGCGGCGGCCAACCGCTGCTGACCACGCTGACCGCGCTGGTCCTGCGCGGACGTCGCTATACCCTCGCCCACGTCGGCGACTGCCGCGCCTACCGCTGGACCGGCAGCCAGTTGGTCCGCCTCAGCGAGGACCATGTCTGGGAACAGCCCGGTATGCAGCACGTGCTCAAGCGCGCCCTCGGCCTGGACCAGCATCTGGTGGTGGATTACCTCGACGGCGAGCTACAGGCGCGCGAAGGATTCGTGCTGGTCAGCGATGGCGTCTGGGCGGTGCTCGGTGACCATGGCATCCAGCGCATCCTCCAGGACGAGCAGGACCTCGGCGCCGCCGCCCAGGCCCTGGTCAGCGCCGCACATCTTGCAGGTGGCCAGGACAATGCCAGCGCACTGCTGATACGGGTCGACAACCTGCCCGAAACCGGCCTTGCGGATACCCTGGCGCAGCTCGACCACTGGCCGCTGCCGCCTCGCCTGCAGGAAGGCCAGGCATTCGAAGGCTGGCACGTGGAGCGCCTGGTGGCCGAGTCCCGCCAGTCCATGGTCTACCGAGTACGGGATGCCCAGGAGCGGCGCTGGCTGCTCAAGACCCTTCCCGCCAGCCGTCACGACGAGCCCGGCGCCGGTCCGGCGCTGTTGCTGGAAGAATGGTTCCTGCGCCGGGTGGCCGGGCGTCATTTTCCCGAGGCCCATCCCCTGCCCCAGCGCCAGCACCTCTATTACGTCCAGCGGGAATACGCTGGGCAGACCCTGGCCGAACACCTGCGGCTCAGCGGCCCGATGGCGCTGCCGCAATGGCTGGACATCGCCCCGCGCCTACTCAGGGCCCTGGGCCAGCTGCACCGGCGCAACATCCTGCACCGCGACATCAAGCCGGAGAACCTGCTCTGGGGCGACGACGGCGAACTGCGGCTGCTGGACTTCGGCCTGGCCTACTGCCCCGGCCTGTCTCAGGACGAAGCCCATAGCCTGCCCGGCACGCCAAGCTACATCGCCCCGGAAGCCTTCACTGGCGTGCCGCCCTGCCCGCAACAGGATCTCTATGCCGCCGGCGTGACCCTCTACCACTTGCTGACCGGGCACTACCCCCACGGAGAAGTGGAAGCCTTCCAACATCCCCGCTTCGGCACGCCGACCCCGGCCAGCCGCTACCGGCCCGACCTGCCGACCTGGCTGGATGAGTGCCTGGCCCGCGCCGTGGCCGCCGATCCGGCAGGACGCTACGAGACCATGGAAGAGTGGCTCCTGGCCCTTGAGGTGGGCGAACGCCGCGCCCTCACCGCCAAGCCCAGGCCGCTGCTGGAGCGCGAACCGCTGAGGGTCTGGCGCGGCATGGCACTGCTCTCCCTGCTGTTCAACGTCCTGTTGCTGGCGCTACTGCTGCACGGCTGACGCACCAGAACGGGGCAAATCGCCCCAGGCAAGTGCGGCGCGACCCGGAGGTCATGTCGCAGAACCGCAAACGACAAGGCCTTGCGGGATTGGCACGGGGCCTGCAATACCTGCTTCGACAATCTACAAAAGCGTCCGCCTCAACGAAGAGACGGCACTTTCCCGATCGAACGGGACTTGGACAAAGGCGTCCTGCTGGTCACAGCGGGACGCCTTTTTTGTTGGTTCGACATCGATGCAGGAGTGTTCCGGCATGAAGAAATCCAAGCTGGTGATGATCGGAAACGGCATGGCCGGGGTACGTACGCTCGAAGAGCTGTTGCGCCTCGCGCCCGACCACTACCAGATCACGGTGTTCGGCGCAGAACCCCACCCGAACTACAACCGTACCCTGCTCTCGCCCGTACTGGCGGGAGAGCAGTCCTTCGAAGAGATCATCCTCAACGACCTGGCCTGGTACGCGGAACACGGCATCGAGCTGCTGCTGGGTCGCAAGGTGGTGAAGATCGACCGCAAGCGCCGCCAGGTCATTGCCGAAGACGGCACCACCGCGGAGTACGACCGCCTGGTGATCGCCACCGGCTCCACCCCGAGCCGCCTGTCCATCCCCGGCAACCGCCTTCAGGGTGTGATCGGCTACCGCGACATCGCCGGCACCCACGCCATGATCGAGACCGCCCGCACCCACAGTCACGCCGTGGTCATCGGCGGTGGCCTCCTGGGCCTGGAAGCAGCCAACGGACTCAAGCAGCGCGGCATGGACGTCACCGTGGTGCATCTGGAGGACTGGTTGCTGGAAAAGCAGCTCGACCAGCCTGCCGGCGAGAAGATGCTGCGCGCCTTGCAAGCACGCGGCATCCGATTCCGCCTGGGTACCGCAACCGAGGAGCTGGTCGACAACGGCGACGGCCGCGTCTGTGCCGTGCAACTGACGGGTGGCGAGGTCATCACCGCGGACCTGGTGGTGATGGCCGCCGGCATCCGCCCCAACACCGAACTGGCCGAGATGGCGGGCTTGCCCTGCAAGCACGGCATCCTCGTGGATGACACCCTGCAGACCTACGATCCGCGCATCTACGCCATCGGGGAGTGCGCCAACCACCGTGGCGTTTCCTACGGGCTGGTCGCGCCGCTGATGGAGCAGGCCAAGGTCTGCGCCAACCACCTGGCCATGCTGGGCTTCGCCCGCTATCGGGGCACGCGTACCGGTACCCGGCTCAAGGTGGCGGGGATCGAAATGTTCAGCGCCGGTGACGGGCCCAATCCGGACCAGGCTCCCGACTTGCCCGGCACCTGCCCGCTGCACGACTGGCAGATCGAACTGGCCTCCGACGACGTATTGACCTGGACCTGAATAAGTTGCGGCGCGCGTTGCGCCCTGGAGAATCCCGATGAACGGCAAAGTCTGGCTGGTGGGCGCGGGCCCCGGTGACCCTGAACTCCTGACCCTGAAAGCGGTTAAAGCCCTGAATCAGGCGGACGTGGTCATGATCGACGACCTTGTGAACCCGGCGGTGCTGGAGCACTGCCCCACCGCACGCATCATCCGGGTCGGAAAGCGCGGCGGTTGCCGTTCCACACCCCAGGCATTCATTCATCGCCTGATGCTGCGCTATGCACGCCAGGGCAAATGCGTGGTGCGACTGAAAGGTGGCGACCCGTGCATTTTCGGGCGAGGCGGCGAGGAAGCCGAATGGCTGGCTGCGCGCGGAATCGAAAGCGAGCTGGTCAATGGCATCACCGCCGGTCTGGCCGGCGCCACCAACTGCGGCATCCCGCTCACCCTACGAGGCATCAGCCGCGGCGTGACCCTGGTCACCGCCCACACCCAGGACGACAGCAGCCTCAACTGGCAGGCTCTGGCGCAGTCCGGCACAACGCTGGTGGTCTACATGGGTGTCGCCAAGCTGTCGGACATCCGTGAAGGGCTGCTGGCCGGCGGCATGCCGGGTGCAATGCCCGTGGCGATGATCGAGAACGCCTCCCTGCCCCATCAGCGCGAATGCCGAAGCACGCTCGGAAGCATGCAGGCGGACGCGCAGGCCTTTGCCCTGAAGAGCCCGGCCATCCTGGTCGTCGGCGAAGTCGCCGCAGCAACCGAAGTCCTCCCGATGGCGCAACGCGCCTGACCTCTCTTCGCTCCTGCGAAGTAGTGCTTGCCCGGCGTTGCCGGGCTTTTTTATGGCACTTTTCTCCGGGCAAAGAAAAACCCGGCCGAGGCCGGGTTTCTCCTGATGCTCAAACCAATTACTTGGCCTGGGCTTCCACTTCGGCTTCTACGCGGCGGTTAACAGCGCGGCCTTCAGCAGTGGCGTTGTCAGCAACCGGGCGGGATTCGCCGTAGCCAACAGCGTTAACACGCTCGCCACCTACACCGTACTGGTTGACCAGCACTTCGCGAACGGCGTTGGCACGACGCTCGGACAGCTTCTGGTTGTAGGCGTCGGTACCAACGGAGTCGGTGTGGCCTTCAACGGTGGTGCTGGTGGACGGGTACTGGTTCATGAAGTCAGCCAGGTTCTTGATGTCGCCGTAGCTTTCTTCTTTGACCTTGGCCTTGTCGAAGTCGAACTTCACGTCCAGCTCAACGCGAACGACTTCGGCAACAGCCGGGCAGCCATCAGCGTCAACGGTGACGTTGGCCGGGGTGTCCGGGCACTTGTCGACGTTGTCGCAAACGCCGTCGTTGTCGCTGTCAGCGCAGACTTCAGCAACCGGAGCCGGAGCCGGCTCGGCCTGCTTGGTGGAGCCGCCGAAGTTCACGCCCACACCTACGCCAGCCATCCACTCGGATTCGTTGGCGTCGATGTTGTACATGCCGTCAACGCTCGCCTTGGCGAAGAAGTTCTCGGTGAAGTAGTACTTCAGACCGGTACCAACGTTGGCGAAGGTGCTGTGGTCACGACCGGTGCGCGCCGGGATGTTGCTGATGTTCTGATGGGCGAAGCCGGCAGAAACGTAAGGACGCAGGCCAACACCCGGGGTGCCGAAGTGATAGACGGCGTCCAGGGAAGCCAGGCCGCCCTTGATGTCTTTGTGGCCGTCGGTGCCGAAGGAGTCTTCGGAGGTCATGTCGTGGTATTCGCCGTACGACAGAGCCAGGGAGACGTCGTCGGTCAGGTAGTAGCCTACCGAGCCGCCGTACAGGTTGCCGTCCTCGAGATTGCGAGAACTGTCGGTGAAGTAACGCTTACCGAAAGCTTCCACCTCAACTGCGCCTTGGCCCTGAGCCAGCGCGTTCAGCGAAAAGGCGGCAACAAGAGAGCCAACGGCTACGCCTAAGGTGTTTTTCAGTTTCATCCGTAAATCCCCATCTTTGGTGGTCAGTAAGTTGTCGAACAATCTCCAGACAACTTGGGCGGCAAGTCTAGCAGAACGTACCGCCCCATAAAGAGATAAATTTTCCCGAACTAAGTTTCCGAGAGGCCCGAGAATTTTTCGCGCAAGCGATCCAGCGCACGTTTGTAGCGCATTTTTGTCGCGCTCAGGCCCATGTGCATAATGTCGGCGATCTCCTGGAACTCCAGCTCTGCGACAAAACGTAGCACCAGAATTTCCCGGTCAATGGGGTTGACATGGACCAGCCAACGCTCTAGACCCCCTCTTTCCTCGACCTTGGGGGCCTTCTCGTCAGAAGCTTCCTCCAAAGGATCCAGACTTAGCGCATCAAGCAATCGGCGTTTTCGACGCTCTTTCCGATATTGGGTAATGCACTCGTTGTAGGTAATGCTGTAGAGCCAGGTCTTGAACTTCGACTTGCCTTCGAAGTTCTTCAATCCATAGAGCACCTTGAGCATCACTTCCTGGCAGACGTCATCTGCGTCGCGATCGTTCCCTAAGTAACGGGCGCAGACGTTGAACAAGGTGCGTTGATAGCGACGCATCAACTCTTCATAAGCGCGAGTGACATGGAACAGCTCGACATGCGCGCGCTCCACCAGCTCCTCGTCCGAGAGCTCGCGCGGGTCATAACGCAAGGAAAGCGATTGGGGCTTGTTCAAAACGGGTCGGGCCGACAGTCAGGTCAAAAGCCGCCGGGGGCGCGGGTTCGCGCACCCTGTCTGGCGGCATACATTAGCAGGGAAAAGCCGTCGTGTTAGCGGCTGGTTACCCGTTGATCGAGCAAAGTACGATTCGACACCGATACCAGCTCACCGTCCTCGGTAAGCAGCAGGGTCTTCACCGTGCCGATTTCCTCGATCTGCCCTTCGACATCGCCGACCTTTACTTGTTGCCCGACCTGATAGAGCTCTCGTACGTAGATGCCGGCGAGGATCTGCCCGGCGATTTCGCGGCTGCCAAGGCCCAGTGCCAGCGCCGCCGCCAGGCCGATGGAAATCAGCACGATGGCGATGACGTTGTTCAGCAGCTCGGTCTTGACCTCCAGCTGGCCGATGGCCACGGAGATGCTGATGATGATCACCAGGCCCTGGGCGATGCGCCCCAGGCCATGGGCATACTCCAGCCCCACCCCTTCGGCGGCGCCACGCACCAGGCCGCTGACCAGCTGTGCCAGCAGGACGCCCGCCAGCAGCACCAGCGCCGCACCCAGTACTTTCGGCAGGTAGAGGGCCAGCACGTCGAGGGTGGCGGATACGCGGTCAAGGCCCAGGGACTCGGCCGCAGAGACCAGGAAGATCAGCAGCACGAACCAGTAGACGATCTTGCCGATCAGGGTGGAAACCGGTACCTGGATACCCGCGCGGGCCAGCATCTTGGTCAGGCCGGTGCCCGCCATCAGGCGATCCAGCCCCACCTTCGCCAGCAGCTTGGACAGCAGGGTGTCCAGCAGCTTGGCCACCACGAAGCCCAGCAGCACCACCACCAGCGCACCGAATAGGCGCGGAATGAAGCCCGCCACCGGTGTCCACACCGAGGTCATGGCGTTAACGAGTCCTTGGGTCCAGGGGTCGAATTCCATGTTCAATCAGCCTTATCTGCAGAACGGACAGAAGCATTGCGGCGCGACACGGGCGCCAGGTGGGGCGAGCCATTGTTGAGGGCCATCATCAGGGCTTCGAGCCAGTGCCCCATGAGGTTGAACAGATCCCCCGCGCCCACCTGACGATTGGCAGTCTTGAGCACCCGGCCCAAGGTCGCGTCGTCATCGTGGTCGGAGAGCGGGGAAGCCTTTAGCAGGTCCCGCAGGGATTCTTCGAACGGATCGTGCATGCGCACCTCGCGTGGATATGTCGGCTAGACGTGGCTGGAGCTGGCCGGGTCACATCAAAGCCAACGCAATCGACGGAAAAGCCAGAGCTGAAACCCCGCGACCCCCAGAATCAACAGGCAGGCCAGGATGAAGCCGTAGGGCGTTTCATCTCCGGGGATGCCCCGCACGTTCATGCCCAGCAGACCGGTGATGAAACTCAGCGGCAGGAAGAAACCGGTGGTGATGCCGAGCAGGTACATGGTGCGACTGGTGCGCTCGCCCTGGCGACGGCTTTCACTTTCCAGCACCAGGCCAATGCGTTCGCGGATCAGCTCCAACTCTTCCAGATAACGTGTCAGCCGGTTGTTGAGCTCATTCCAGTAGTCGGCGTCGTCCTCGACGAACCAGGGCATCCGGCTGCGTGCCAGTTGCGCGTAGATATCCCGCTGAGGCGCGAGGAAACGCTTGAGGCCGGCGGCTCGACGCCGAACCTGCAACATCAGGTCATGGTCCGGGCGGAAACGCTCGCTGTTGTCCAGATGCTCTTCTTGCGCATCGATCTTCTCGGTCAGCTCCGCCACCAGCGAATCAACCTTGTCGGTCAGGTGCTCGGCCAGGTAGAGCATTACTTCGGATGCGACCTTCGGCCCGCCGCCCTTGGCCCACTGCTCGATCAGTTCATCGGTTGCGTGCAGCGGCCGCAGGCGCAAGGAAATGATGCGCTGCGCCGAGGCGAAGATGCGCACTGAAACCATGTCCTCGGGAACCGCACCCGGATTCAGGTTCACGCCACGCAGGAATAGCAGCAGTTGATCCTCCGGCATGGGCAGCATGCGCGGACGGGTACTCTCTTCCAGCAGCAGATCGCAGGTGAACTCGGACAACCCGCTCTGCTCCCGCAGCCAGCGACGCGCCAGGGGATGGCTGCGATCCCAGTGCAGCCAGAGACTCTGTTCCGGCTTCAACTCCAGGCCGGCCAGCGCCTCCCGGGAAATCGACTCGGCGCCACCCTGCCCGTCCAGGACGAAGGCATGCACCAGCCCCCACTCGGCGTTCTGCTCCTCGAACATTCGCTTTCCTTGAACGATCGAGCCCGGCTTTCGCCGGGCTCCCAGGGGTCAGGCCGGCATTTCCAGGGGCTTGGGCGAAATGATGATGCCGTTGTTGTCGGCATACAGGTACTCACCCGGGCGGAAGGTGACGCCGCCGAAAGTCACCGCGACGTTCAGGTCGCCGATGCCGCGCTTGTCGGTCTTCATCGGGTGGCTGGCCAGGGCCTGGACGCCGAGGTCGGTCTGGGCGATCACATCGACATCACGGATGCAGCCATAGACGACGATGCCTTCCCAGCCATTCTTCGCGGCCTTCTCGGCCAGCATGTCGCCCAGCAGGGCACGGCGCAGGGAGCCGCCACCATCCACCACCAGGACCTTGCCCTTGCCGGGCAGATCGACCTGCTCCTTGACCACGGAGTTGTCCTCGAAGCACTTGATGGTGACGATCTCACCACCGAAGGAATCGCGACCACCGAAGTTGCTGAACATGGGTTCGACGACCTGGACCAGGTCCGGATAGGCATCGCACAGATCAGGGGTAACGTATTGCATGGACATCTCCTTGATAGCAGTTACAGATCGAGACCGATGCGGTCGCCGTCGTAGGCCAGCGTTAGGCGCTGCAACGGAGGGCAAGGGGCATTGACCGGTCGGCCACTGGCCAGGTCGAACGCAATGCCATGCCGTGAACAACGCAGTGCGCCACCGTCGAGCGTGGCGTTGTGCAGGGGCGCGCCCTGGTGAGGACAGCGATTTTCCATGAGGATCGGTTGCTGATCAACGACGATCAGTAATAATTGACGGCCCTGGACCTGAAAAGTGCCTCGATAGCCGTCCTGCAGGTTGATCAGTCGTTCCAGCGCTACGAACATGGAGCCTCCGCCCCGCAATTCCCGCCATCTTTAGCACAGCCCCCGGCGGCCCGAAACTGGAAACCGCCCTAGAGCGCCATCGCTTCGGCTGTCGATGTCGCAGCCGGCAGCCGCTGGTGCTCCAGCCAGTAGACCACCAGCGGCCAGACCTCGCGCTCGGCCGCCTTGCTCACCAGCATCTCGATATGTCCGAAGTCGTCACTGAATCCCTCGTCCTTCGCGAGTTGCAGGAAATGGCGATGCTCGGTCGGCACCTGTTCCACCAGCTTGCGGCATGCCCAGACCGGGTCCTGCTGGTCACCCGCCGCCGCCACCGCCAACACCGGCACCTGAACGTCCGAAAGACCCGCCCACCAGTCCCGCTCGGCGTCGCCGAAGCGCCCGAACAGCCCGTGCCAGCGCAGGCTTTCCAGCGCCACGCCAATGGGCTCATCTTCAGGGCCACGCTTGAGCCGGGAACCGGACAGCACGCCGAAGCGCTTGAGCAGCAGGCGGCTGCTCCACGCCACCGGCGGCACCTTGAGCGGCCAGTAGATGCGGCTGATCTGGCTACCGAACAGTGCCGCCGAAGCCACATCGCCCTCGCCGAGGTACTGCCCACCCAGGGCGGCAGCCAGGGTGGTGCCGCCGAGGGAATGGCCGATCCAGTGAGGCACCTGCCCGTTCTGCTCACGAACGAAAGCCGCGATGACCGGCAGGTCGTATCGCGCATAGTCGGCCACTCGATTGCGGCGATACTGCTGGTTGCGCGGCGAGAGGCCATGACCACGCATCTCGGCGATCCACACGTCGAATCCGATTCGGGCAAGGTGCGGCCCGAGGCCGAGCCCCTTGGGCGAATACCAGAAACGGCGATTGGAGAAACTGCCGTGGACCAGGATGACCGGCACGCCGCGCGCCCCCTCGTGGCCGAAACGACCGAGTCGGGTCAGGACCAGCTCGACACTGGGGTCCGGGCTGTTGCCGGGCTTCAGGCGATAGACATCCTCAGTCAGGTCGCCTCGAAGTTCTGCGCTCATCAGCGCCACGGGAAAGAGATCGCTACTGCTCTGCATGATTGCTGCTTGCACAAAAAAGGGCGGGTTTCAAACCCGCCCTTTTCGTTTCGATCAACGAAGGATCAGGCCTGACCTTCCGCGAGGAAGAACCAGGTATCCAGCACCGAGTCAGGGTTCAGGGAGACGCTTTCGATGCCTTGCTCCATCAGCCACTTGGCCAGATCCGGGTGGTCGGACGGGCCCTGGCCGCAGATGCCGATGTACTTGCCAGCGTTGTTGCAGGCGGCAATGGCATTGGCCAGCAGTTTCTTCACGGCCGGATTACGCTCGTCGAACAGGTGGGCGACGATACCGGAATCGCGGTCCAGGCCCAGGGTCAGCTGGGTCAGGTCGTTGGAGCCGATGGAGAAACCGTCGAAGAACTCCAGGAACTCCTCGGCCAGCAGGGCGTTGGAGGGCAGCTCGCACATCATGATGACCTTCAGGCCATTCTCGCCGCGCTTCAGGCCGTTGCTGGCCAGCAGCTCGACCACCTGGGAGGCTTCGCCCAGGGTGCGCACGAAGGGCACCATGATCTCGACGTTGGTCAGGCCCATTTCATTGCGGACCTTCTTCAGCGCACGGCATTCCAACTCGAAGCAGTCGCGGAAGGATTCGCTGATGTAACGGGACGCACCGCGGAAGCCGAGCATCGGGTTCTCTTCTTCCGGCTCGTAGAGCTTGCCGCCGATCAGGTTGGCGTATTCGTTGGACTTGAAGTCCGACAGGCGCACGATGACCTTTTTCGGCCAGAAGGCCGCGGCCAGGGTGCTGATGCCTTCAACCAGCTTCTCGACGTAGAAGCCCACCGGATCGTTGTAGCCGGCGATGCGCTTCTCGACGCTTTCCTTGATCTCGGCCGGCAGCCCGGCAAAGTTCAACAGCGCCTTCGGGTGCACGCCGATCATGCGGTTGATGATGAATTCCAGGCGAGCCAGGCCCACACCCTCGTTGGGCAGTTGGGCGAAGTCGAAGGCGCGGTCCGGGTTGCCGACGTTCATCATGATCTTGAACGGCAGGTCGGGCATTGCATCAACGGAGTTGGTGCGGATGTCGAAGCCCAGTTGGCCCTCGAAGATGAAGCCGGTGTCGCCCTCGGCGCAGGAAACGGTCACACCCTGGCCATCCTGCAGGACGGAGGTGGCGTTGCCGCAACCGACGACAGCCGGGATGCCCAGCTCACGGGCGATGATCGCGGCGTGGCAGGTACGACCACCACGGTTGGTGACGATGGCGCTGGCGCGCTTCATCACGGGCTCCCAGTCCGGGTCGGTCATGTCGGAGACCAGCACGTCGCCCGGCTGGACCTTGTCCATCTCGGAAACGTCGTGGATCACGCGAACCTGGCCGGCGCCGATGCGTTGGCCAATGGCACGGCCTTCTACCAGAACCTTGCCCTTTTCCTTCAGCAGGTAGCGCTCCATCACGGTGGCGCTGGCGCGGCTCTTCACGGTTTCCGGACGGGCCTGCACGATGTACAGCTTGCCGTCGTCACCGTCCTTGGCCCACTCGATGTCCATCGGACGACCGTAGTGCTTCTCGATGATCAGGGCCTGCTTGGCCAGTTCGGCGACTTCGGCGTCGGACAGGGCGAAACGGGCGCGGTCGGCGCGATCCACGTCCACGGTCTTCACCGACTTGCCGGCCTTGGCTTCTTCGCCGTAGACCATCTTGATCGCCTTGCTGCCGAGGTTGCGGCGCAGAATCGCGGGGCGGCCAGCCTCGAGGGTGGCCTTGTGCACGTAGAATTCGTCGGGGTTCACAGCGCCCTGTACCACGGTCTCGCCGAGGCCGTAGGCGGCAGTGATGAAGACGACATCACGGAAACCGGACTCGGTGTCCAGGGTGAACATCACGCCGGCGGTGCCGGTTTCCGAGCGGACCATGCGCTGCACGCCGGCGGACAGGGCGACCAGCTTGTGGTCGAAGCCCTGGTGCACGCGGTAGGCGATGGCACGGTCGTTGAACAGGGAGGCGAACACCTCTTTGGCAGCGCGGATCACGTTGTCCACGCCACGGATGTTAAGGAAGGTTTCCTGCTGGCCGGCAAAGGAGGCGTCGGGCAGGTCTTCGGCGGTGGCGGAGGAACGCACGGCCACGGCCAGGTTGTCATTGCCCTTGGCCAGTTCGGCGAAGGCAGTGCGGATTTCGGCATCCAGGCGCGCTGGGAACTCGGCGTCCATCACCCACTTACGGATTTCGGCGCCAGTCTTGGCAAGGGCGTTGACGTCATCCACATCGAGCTTGTCGAGGGCGGCGTGGATACGATCGTTCAGGCCGCTCTGCTCGAGGAAGTCACGGTAGGCCTGAGCAGTAGTGGCGAAACCACCGGGAACGGAAACACCGGCGCCAGCCAGATTGCTGATCATCTCGCCCAGGGATGCGTTCTTGCCCCCCACATGCTCAACATCGTGAACGCCGAGCTTATCGAGGGAAACTACGTACTCTACCAAGGTGATCTCTCCACTATTTGTTGGAAAAGCTCATGCGGAACAACTCCGCAGCGTTCTGGCTTTGGTCCAGAAAAATACGTCACAATGCCGACCGGCTCGGGCCTGGCGAAAAACGCGGCCTATCATAGCCAAGAATCGTTCCTGACTTAAGGCCTTTGGCGCAAATGAAACGCACCGCTTTCTTCATCTCCGACGGTACTGGCATCACTGCGGAAACCCTTGGCCAGAGCCTCCTGGCGCAGTTCGAAACCATTACCTTCCAAAAGATCACGCGGCCCTATATCGACAGCGTTGAAAAAGCGCGCGCCATGGTACAGCAAATCAATAAGGCTGCGGAGGTAGACGGCGCCCGCCCGATCATCTTCGACACCATCGTGAACCAGGAGATCCGTGACATCCTGGCCACCTCCAACGGCTTCATGATCGACATCTTCTCCACCTTCCTTTCGCCGTTGGAACAGGAACTTACCTCGCACTCCTCCTACTCGGTCGGCAAATCCCACTCCATCGGCCAGCACTCCAATTACATGGAGCGGATCGAGGCGGTGAACTTCGCCCTCGACAACGACGACGGCGCCCGCACCCATTACTACGACAAGGCCGACCTGATCCTCGTCGGCGTCTCCCGCTGCGGCAAGACGCCCACCTGCCTGTATATGGCAATGCAATACGGAATTCGTGCCGCAAATTATCCGCTGACCGAGGAAGACATGGAGCGCCTGCAGCTTCCCGCCGCCCTCAAGCAGCACAAGGACAAGCTGTTCGGCCTGACCATCGACCCGGACCGCCTCACCGCGATCCGCAACGAGCGCAAGCCCAACAGCCGCTACGCCAGCTTCGCCCAGTGCGAGTTTGAAGTGCGCGAGGTCGAGAACCTGTTCCGCCGCGAAAACATCACTTTCATCAACTCCACGCATTTCTCGGTGGAAGAGATTTCCGCCAAGATCCTGGTGGAGAAAGGCGTCGAGCGCCGGCTCAAGTAAGCCCTCGACACCCAATGAAAAAGCCCGCCTCGGCGGGCTTTTTCATTGGCCGGAGCCGGCAACCTTAGAATGCGTCGCCGGGTACCCGCACCCAACCTTCCATCAGAACGCGGGCGCTGCGGCTCATGATCGCCTTGGTCACGACCCACTCGCCGTCGACCTTGGCGGCTTCCGCACCTACACGCAGGGAGCCCGACGGATGGCCGAAGCGCACGGCGTTACGCTCGCCACCACCGGCGGCCAGGTTCACCAGGGTTCCCGGAATGGCGGCCGCAGTGCCGATGGCCACGGCGGCGGTACCCATCATCGCGTGATGCAGCTTGCCCATGGACAACGCACGCACCAGCAGGTCGACGTCTTCGGCCTTGACCGTCTTGCCGCTGGACGCCACGTAATCCCTGGATTGAGCGACGAAAGCGATTTTCGGCGTGTGCTGGCGGGTGGCCGCCTCTTCCGGGGTCTTGATCAGCCCCATGCGCAGCGCGCCGGCAACCCGGATGGCCTCGAACCGGGCCAGTGCCTCGGGGTTTCCGTTGATGTGCTCGCGCAGCTCGGTGCCGGTGTAGCCGATGTCCTCGGCGTTGACGAACACCGTGGGAATACCGGCGGTGATCATGGTTGCCTTGAAGGTACCGACACCCGGCACCTCCAGGTCATCAACCAGGTTGCCGGTGGGGAACATCGAGCCGCCCTCCTCCCCGTCATCGGACGGATCGAGGAACTCCAGCACGATTTCCGCAGCCGGGAAGGTCACGCCGTCCAGATCGAAATCACCGGTTTCCTGGACCTGGCCGTTGGTGACCGGCACATGGGCGATGATGGTTTTCTGGATATTGGCCTGCCAGATGCGTACCACGCAGGTGCCGTTCTCCGGAATGCGCGCCGGATCCACCAGGCCGGCGTGCAGGGCAAAGGCGCCGGCAGCGGTGGACAGGTTGCCGCAGTTGCCGCTCCAGTCGACGAAGGCCTTGTCGATGGAGATCTGACCATAGAGGTAGTCCACATCGTGATCCGGCTGGCTGCTCTTGGACAGGATCACGCATTTGCTGGTGCTGGAGGTGGCCCCGCCCATGCCGTCGATGTGGGCGGAATAGGGATCGGGACTGCCGATCACCCGCATGAACAGCTTGTCGCGTGCCTCACCCGGCACCTGGCAGCGCTCGGGCAGGTCCTGCAGGCGGAAGAACACGCCCTTGCTGGTACCGCCGCGAATGTAGGTGGCGGGGATTTTCACTTGGGATACGTGAGGCATGGATTCGCTGTCCTGAAATTCTGTTGGGTTTCGCCGCGCTCAATACCAACCTGCGGTTGGTATGCGCCGCGTAGGACGGGTTGAGCGGAGCGATACCCCATGGGGCATCGCTCCGCTCAACCCAATCGCATCAGGCGGTGGCCTTCTGCGAGGACGACTCGAGGAAGTCCTTGGCGAAGCGCTGCAGGACGCCACCGGCGTTGTACACGCTCACATCGGCGGCGGTGTCCAGGCGGCAAGTCACCGGCACTTCGACCACTTCACCGTTGCGGCGATTGACCACCAGGGTCAGGTCGCAGCGGGGCGACAGGTCACCCTTGATGTCGTAGGTCTCGGTGCCGTCGAGGCCGAGGGTCAGACGGGTGGTGCCCGGCTTGAACTCGACCGGCAGGACGCCCATGCCGACCAGGTTGGTGCGGTGGATGCGCTCGAAGCCCTCGGCCACGATGACCTCGACCCCGGCCAGACGCACGCCCTTGGCCGCCCAGTCACGGGACGAGCCCTGGCCGTAGTCGGCGCCGGCAACGATGATCAGGTTCTGCTTGCGGTTCATGTAGGTTTCGATGGCTTCCCACATGCGCATGACCTTGCCTTCCGGCTCGACGCGGGCCAGCGAACCCTTCTTCACTGCGCCATCGACAACGGCCATTTCATTGACCAGTTCCTTGTTGGCGAAGGTCGCGCGCTGCGCAGTCAGGTGGTCGCCGCGGTGGGTGGCGTAGGAGTTGAAGTCCTCCTCCGGCAGGCCCATCTTGTGCAGGTACTCACCGGCGGCCGAGTTCATCAGGATCGCGTTGGACGGCGACAGGTGGTCGGTGGTGATGTTGTCCGGCAGGATCGCCAGCGGCAGCATGCCTTTCAGGGTGCGCTCACCAGCCAGCGCGCCTTCCCAGTACGGGGGACGGCGGATGTAGGTGGACATCGGGCGCCAGTCGTACAGCGGGCTTTCCGCTTCCTGCACGCTGCCCAGATCGAACATCGGGATGTAGATCTGGCGGAACTGCTCCGGCTTCACGCTGGCGGCGACGATGGCGTCGATCTCTTCGTCGGACGGCCACAGGTCCTTCAGGGTGACGGGGTTGCCGTCCTTGTCGGTACCCAGCACATCCTGCTCGATGTCGAAGCGCACGGTGCCGGCGATGGCGTAGGCAACCACCAGCGGCGGCGAAGCCAGGAAGGCCTGCTTGGCGTACGGGTGGATACGGCCGTCGAAGTTGCGGTTACCCGACAGCACGGCAGTGGCGTACAGGTCGCGGTCGATGATTTCCTGCTGGATCGCAGGCTCCAGCGCCCCGGACATGCCGTTGCAGGTGGTGCAGGCGTAGGCGACGATGCCGAAGCCCAGCTTTTCCAGTTCTGGCAGCAGACCGGCTTCTTCCAGGTACAGCTTGGCGACCTTGGAACCCGGCGCGAAGGAGGTCTTCACCCACGGCTTGCGCACCATACCCAGCGCGTTGGCTTTCTTCGCCACCAGGCCGGCGGCGACCACGTTGCGCGGGTTGGAGGTGTTGGTGCAGCTGGTGATGGCGGCGATGATCACCGCGCCATCGGGCATCAGGCCTTCAGCTTCTTCGGCCTTGCCGCTTTGCAGCTTGGCCTCGTCGGCGATACCGCGCTCGGCCAGTGCCGAGGTCGGCAGGCGGCGGTGCGGGTTGGACGGACCGGCCATGTTGCGCACAACGGTGCCCAGGTCGAAGCTCAGTACGCGCTCGTACTCGGCGGTCTGCAGCGCGTCGCTCCACAGGCCGAGGGTCTTCGCGTAGTTCTCCACCAACGCTACCTGCTCCGGCTCGCGGCCTGTGAGCTTGAGGTAATCGATGGTCTGCTGGTCGATGTAGAACATCGCCGCGGTGGCGCCGTATTCCGGGCACATGTTGGAGATGGTCGCGCGGTCGCCGATCGACAGGCTGTCAGCGCCCTCGCCGAAGAATTCGACGTAGGCACCCACCACGCGCTCCTTGCGCAGGAACTCGGTCAGCGCCAGGACGATATCGGTGGCGGTGATGCCCGGCTTGCGCTTGCCGGTCAGCTCGACACCGACGATGTCGGGCAGACGCATCATCGATGGATGGCCGAGCATCACGGTTTCGGCTTCCAGGCCGCCGACGCCGATGGCGATCACGCCCAGGGCATCGACGTGCGGGGTGTGCGAGTCGGTGCCGACGCAGGTGTCGGGGAAGGCCACCCCGCCGCGCGCCTGGATCACCGGGCTCATCTTCTCCAGGTTGATCTGGTGCATGATGCCGTTGCCGGCCGGGATCACGTCGACGTTCTTGAACGCGGTCTTGGTCCACTCGATGAAGTGGAAGCGGTCTTCGTTACGGCGATCCTCGATGGCGCGGTTCTTCTCGAAGGCTTCCGGGTCGAAGCCCGGGGCTTCAACGGCCAGCGAGTGGTCGACGATCAGTTGGGTCGGCACCACCGGGTTGACCTTGGACGGATCACCACCCTGCTCGGCGATGGCGTCACGCAGGCCGGCCAGGTCGACCAGGGCGGTCTGGCCGAGGATGTCGTGGCAGACCACGCGCGCCGGATACCAGGGGAAGTCCAGGTCACGCTTGCGGTAGATCAGCTGTTCCAGCGACGCGGTCAGGCTCGCTGGTTCGCAGCGACGCACCAGCTGTTCGGCGAGTACGCGGGAGGTGTAGGGCAGTTTTTCCCAGGCACCCGCCTGGATCGCCTCGACGGCCGCGCGGGCGTCGAAGTAGTCCAGCTGAGTGCCCGGCAGGCTCTTGCGGTATTGGCTGTTCATCTTATTTGCGGTCCTTGAGCGGCACGAACTTCAGATCTTCCGGGCCGACGTAGTTGGCGCTCGGACGGATGATCTTGCCGTCGATGCGCTGCTCGATGACGTGGGACGACCAGCCGGCAGTGCGGGCGATCACGAACAGCGGGGTGAACATGGCGGTGGGCACGCCCATCATGTGGTAGCTGACGGCGCTGAACCAGTCGAGGTTCGGGAACATCTTCTTGATGTCCCACATGACGGTTTCCAGGCGCTCGGCGATGTCGAACATCTTGGTGTTGGACTGCTCGGCGGACAGCTGGCGAGCAACTTCCTTGATCACCTTGTTGCGCGGGTCGGCGATGGTGTAGACCGGGTGGCCGAAACCGATGATCACTTCCTTCTTCTCGACGCGGGCGCGAACGTCGGCTTCAGCTTCGTCCGGATTGTCGTAGCGCTTCTGGATTTCGAAGGCCACTTCGTTGGCGCCGCCGTGCTTCGGACCACGCAGGGCACCGATGGCGCCAGTGATGCAGGAGTACATGTCGGAGCCGGTGCCAGCGATCACGCGGGCGGTGAAGGTCGAGGCGTTGAACTCGTGCTCGGCGTACAGGTTCAGCGAGGTGTGCATGGCGCGAACCCACGACTCGCGCGGCTTCTCGCCGTGCAGCAGGTGCAGGAAGTGGCCGCCGATGGAGTCATCGTCGGTTTCCACGTCGATGCGCTTGCCGTTGTGGCTGAAGTGGTACCAGTACAGCAGGGCCGAACCCAGGCTGGCCATCAGCTTGTCGGCAATGTCGCGGGCGCCCGGATGGTTGTGGTCTTCCTTCTCCGGCGACAGGCAGCCCAGAACGGACGTGGCGGTGCGCATCACGTCCATCGGGTGGGCGGACGGCGGCAGTTGCTCCAGGGCGGCCTTGACGCCAGCCGGCAGGCCGCGCAGGGCTTTCAGCTTGGCCTTGTAGCCCGCCAGTTCGGCGACGTTCGGCAGCTTGCCGTGGACCAGCAGGTGGGCGATTTCCTCGAACTCGCTGGTGTTGGCGAAGTCGAGAACGTCATAGCCGCGGTAGTGCAGGTCGTTGCCGGTGCGGCCAACGGTGCACAGGGCGGTGTTGCCGGCGGCGGTGCCACTCAGGGCCACGGACTTCTTCGGCTTGAAGGCAGTAGTGGTTTCGGCGGAAGCGGTCATCGTGGAATTCTCCTCATTCAATCCGGTGCTTGCGTCTTGTTTTTCCGTGGGCCGCCCCGCTCGGGGAGCGGCCCACGTCCGGTTACTTCTTGGCGGCGAACAGCGCGTCGAGCTTCTGCTCGAAGGCGTGGTAGCCGATGCGGTCGTACAGTTCCGCGCGGGTCTGCATCAGATCGATCACTTCTTTCTGGTGACCATCACGGCGAATGGCGGTGTAGACAGCCTCTGCGGCCTTGTTGGCGGCGCGGAAGGCCGACAGCGGATACAGCTGGATGGAAACACCCACCGAGGCCAGCTCGTCGCGGGAGAACAGCGGGGTGGCGCCGAACTCGGTGATGTTGGCCAGGATCGGCACGTTCAGCGCATCGACGAAGCGCTTGTAGGTCGGCAGGTCGTAGGCCGCCTCGGCGAAGATGGCGTCAGCGCCGGCTTCGACGTAGCGCTGGCAGCGCTCGATGGCGGCGTCCACACCTTCAGCCTGGATGGCGTCGGTACGGGCGATCAGGAAGAAATTCGGGTCGGTCTTGGCGTCAGCGGCAGCCTTCACGCGGTCAGCCATCTCCTCGGTGGAGACGATTTCCTTGCCCGGACGGTGGCCGCAGCGCTTGGCGCCAACCTGGTCTTCGATGTGGGCAGCGGCAGCGCCGGCCTTGATCAGGTTCTTGACGGTACGCTCGATGTTGAAGGCGCTGGGACCGAAGCCGGTGTCGATGTCCACCAGCAGCGGCAGGTCGCACACGTCGGTAATGCGACGCACGTCGGTGAGCACGTCATCCAGGGTATTGATGCCCAGGTCCGGCAGGCCCAGCGAACCGGCAGCGACACCGCCGCCGGACAGGTAGATGGCCTTGAAGCCGGCACGCTTGGCCAGCAGTGCATGGTTGGCGTTGATGGCGCCGATGACCTGCAGCGGACGTTCCTCGGCAATGGCGTCGCGGAAGCGCTGGCCCGGGGTTTTCAAACTCATGACTCACCTCGTGTTTTGGACGGGTTGGCGAGCGCTTCCTGGTAGTGGCGCTCAATGTTGCGCTTGGAAGCACCGATGTGACGGCGCATCAGCAGTTCGGCCAGTTCGCCGTCTCGGTCGGCGATGGCATCGAGAATTCGGTGGTGCTCGGCGAAGGCCTGGCGAGGCCGGTTCGGCACGGTGGAGAACTGGAGGCGATACATCCGTACCAGTTGATAGAGCTCGCCGCAGAGCATCTTGGTCAGGGTCTTGTTACCGCTGCCCTGGATGATGCGGTAGTGGAAGTCGAAGTCGCCCTCTTGCTGGTAGTAGCCGCGACCGGCCTGGAAGGCCTCGTCACGCTCATGGGTATCCAGCACCCGGCGCAGTTCATCGATCTCGGCCTGGCTCATACGCTCGGCAGCCAGGCGGCAGGCCATGCCCTCGAGGGACTCGCGGATTTCGTAAAGCTCGATCAGCTCGGCATGATTGAGGGAAACCACCCGCGCCCCCACATGGGGCACCCGCACCAGCAGGCGCTGCCCTTCCAGGCGGTGGATCGCCTCGCGCAGCGGACCGCGGCTGATACCGTAGGTGCGCGCCAGCTCGGGCTCGGAGATCTTGCTGCCCGGAGCGATCTCACCCTGCACGATGGCAGCCTGGATACGCCGGAAGACGTGCTCGGAGAGGGTTTCCGAGTCCAGTTGTTCAGTAGCGGGGGTTTCGGGAGTAGCCTGCATGATTGTCGACACATTAGTCAGCGGTTGCGCAAAACTACTGTCGCACTGGTCGTTTGTCAAACAACAATCTGACAATTGTCGACAATCTGCTTCTAACCAAAAATTCTAAGCACTGAGCCACACACCTGTCTTTGGCACCATATGCGTCTGTCGCGGTGCAAAATCCGCATGCTAGAATGCGCGCCGCCAGCGCCAGTCTGGGCGCCATTCACTTGCCTGCTAGACTCCCAGACCAGGCGCAACAGCCAAGAAGGCCGTGAGCCGGGCTCCTGGACCGATGACCGCTTTACGCTCAAAGGACTTATGACACTCAAGCCCTTCGCCCTTTTCGCCTGCCTCCTCGCCCTACCCGGTCTGAGCCTCGCCAACGAGAAGACCGTCTACGGCCTCAATGAATACGCCCGGCTGAAGGATCTCGACCTCGTCGTCGCCGCCAAGCTCGATACCGGCGCCAAGACCGCCTCGCTCAGTGCCCGCGACATCACGCGCTTCAAGAAGAATGGCGAAAGCTGGGTACGTTTCTACCTGGCCATCGACGACGCCCACGAACACCCGATCGAACGCCCCCTCGCGCGAATCAGCAAGATCAAGCGCCGCTCCGGCGACTACGACCCCGAGGAAGGCAAGACCTACACCGCACGCCCGGTCATCGAACTGGAGGTGTGCATGGGCAAGGCCCTGCGGCAGATCGAAGTGAACCTCACCGACCGCAGTGCATTCCAATACCCGCTTCTGATCGGTTCCGAGGCGCTCAAGCGCTTCGATGCACTGGTCGACCCGAGCCTTAAATACGCCGCCGGCAAACCCGGCTGTGCCACCGACGCAAACTCTGACGAGTAACCCACATGCGCTCTCTTACCCTGCATCTGAAAGTCCTGATCACCCTATTGGTGAGCCTGGGCGTTCTGATAACGGCCTACCAGATCTTCATCCAGGGCATCCCGATCACCGAGGATGCGACCGACGACCTCTGGAACATCGACGCCAAGGTCGAATTCCAGGCGAGCCCCAAGGACCCGATCAAGGTCCAGATGTTCGTTCCGCCACTGAATCGGGACTACGTCAGCCTCAATGAGAGCTTCATCTCCAACAACTATGGGGTGAGCATCAACCGCACCGATGGCAACCGTAAGGTGACCTGGTCCGCGCGTCGCGCCAGTGGCAACCAGACCCTCTACTACCGCCTGGTGCTGACCAAGCGCTACAGCGGCGAGAAGCCGAAGGACAAGGGGCCGATCTTCCGCGACAGCATCCCGGTGGAAGGCCCCGAGAAGATCGCTGCCGAGGCCCTGTTGGCACCCATCCGCCAGCACTCCGCCGACGTCGAGACCTTCATCAGCGAGACCATCAAGCGTGTCAACAATCTGAACGATGACAACGTCAAGCTGCTGCTGGCTGGCGACACCAGCACCCCGAACAAGGCCAAGGCCATCGAGCTGCTGCTGTCCATCGCCCACGTGCCGATGGAGCGCGTCCATACCATTCGCCTGGTGAGCGAGCAGGCCCAGAGCCCCGAACTCTGGCTGCGCAGCTTCAATGGCGAGAACTGGCTGTATTTCAACCCCGAAACCGGCGAGCAGGGCCTGCCGGGCGATCGCCTGATCTGGTGGACCGGTGACGACAACCTGATCAACGTCGACGGCGGCAAGAAGGTCCAGGTGACCTTCAGCATGAACAACAGCGAGATGAACGCCATTCGCCTGGCCAAGCTGACCGACGAGAACACCGACGCCGACTTCCTCGAGTACTCGCTCTACGGCCTGCCGCTGCAGACCCAGCAGACCTACCAGATCATGATCATGATCCCGATCGGCGTACTGGTGATCCTGATCCTGCGCAACCTTGGCGGCCTGCAGACCCTGGGTACCTTCACCCCGGTGCTGATCGCCCTCGCCTTCCGCGAAACCCAGCTGGGCTTCGGCATCGTGCTCTTCACCATCATCACGGCGCTGGGCCTGTCGCTGCGTTCCTACCTCGAACACCTGAAGCTGCAGATGCTGCCACGACTATCGGTGGTGCTGACGTTCGTGGTGGTGCTGATCGCGGTCATCAGCCTGCTGAGCCACAAGCTGGGCCTGGAGCGCGGCCTGTCGGTGGCCCTGTTCCCGATGGTGATCCTGACCATGACCATCGAACGCCTGTCCATCACCTGGGAAGAACGCGGCGGCGGCCATGCCTTCAAGGTGGCGATCGGCACCCTGGTCGCGGCCACCCTGGCACACCTGCTGATGACCGTACCGGAGCTGACCTACTTCATCTTCACCTTCCCGGCGGTGCTGCTGATCATGGTGGGCTTCATGCTGGCGATGGGTCGCTACCGCGGCTACCGCCTGACCGAACTCTTCCGCTTCAAAGCCTTCCTGAAGGACTGAGCCATGTTCGGCCTGCTCAAGACGTGGAAAGCCCTCGAAGCCAAAGGCATCATGGGCATCAACCGGCGAAACGCGGATTACGTGCTGAAGTACAACAAACGGCACCTGTACCCGATCGTCGACGACAAGATCATCACCAAGCAGCGCGCCATCGAGGCAGGGATTCACGTACCCGAGATGTACGGGATCATCTCCACCGAGAAGGAAATCGAGAAGCTCGACGAGATCATCGGCGAGCGCAACGACTTCGTGATCAAGCCGGCGCAGGGCGCCGGCGGCGACGGCATCCTGGTGATCGCCGACCGCTTCGAAGGCCGCTACAAGACCGTGTCCGGCAAGATCATCAGCCGCGAGGAGATCGAGCATCAGCTCTCCTCCATCCTCACCGGCCTCTACTCCCTGGGCGGGCACCGTGACCGCGCGCTGATCGAGTACCGCGTGACCCCGGACCAGATCTTCAAGAGCATCAGCTACGAAGGCGTGCCGGACATCCGCATCATCGTGCTGATGGGCTACCCGGTGATGGCGATGCTGCGCCTGCCCACCCGTCAGTCCAACGGCAAGGCCAACCTCCACCAGGGCGCCATCGGCGTCGGCGTGGACCTGGCCACCGGGCTCACCCTGCGCGGCACCTGGCTGAACAACAAGATCGCCAAGCACCCGGACACCACCAACGCGGTGGACGGCGTGCAGCTGCCCAACTGGGACGGCTTCATGAAGCTGGCGGCCGGCTGCCACGAGCTGTGCGGCCTGGGCTATATCGGTGTCGACATGGTGCTGGACCAGGACAAGGGCCCGTTGATCCTCGAGCTCAACGCCCGCCCCGGCCTGAACATCCAGATCGCCAACGACTGCGGCCTGACCCACCGTGCCCACGCCGTCGAGGCTCGTCTCGAAGAGCTGAAGGCCAAGGGCATCAAGGAAACCCCGGAAGAGCGCGTGCGGTTCTCCCAGGGACTCTTCGGCCACGTGCGGCCGGCGGAGATCTGAGCCATCGCTGCATGAAAAAGCCCGGCCTTGTGCCGGGCTTTTTCATATGGCGAAGCTCAAGGCCCGTAGGGTGCGCCGTGCGCACCGGCAAGCCGGTGCCGAGGTTTCGGTGTGCGCAGCGCACCCTACTCGATTCAGTCCTGAATCCCAGGAGAACTGGCCGGGCATCGCTGGTGGATGAAAGAGCGCCATCCACCCTACGCAAAGCCGAACCAGTAAAAAGGGGCCATTAGGCCCCTTTTCATCTACCCGACAACTCAGTCATTGCTCGGCTTGTTCACCGCCTGCAGCACGTACTGCGGCAGGGCGAAGGCGCCGACATGGATCTCGGGGTTGTAGTAGCGGGTCACGATGCCGCTGCCAGCATAGCGCTGACGCAGGGTTTCCACCGGCAGCTTGCGCATTTCCGCATCGGTGGAGCCCCAGGCAAAGGCCATGGCGCCGCCGATATAGGTGGGCACCGCGGCCTGGTAGAAGTGCCAGTCGACGAACAGGCTGTCCATGCGGCTGGCGGTGGTCTGCACTTCGCCCAGCTGCATGAAGGGGGTGCCGTTCTGGGTCACCAGCACGCCACCGTCGTTCAGGCAGCGGCGGCAGGCCTGATAGAAGTTCTCGGAGAACAGCACCTCGCCCGGACCGATGGGGTCGGTGGAGTCCGAGATGATGACGTCGAACTTCTCCTCGGTGGTGGCGACGAAACGCATGCCGTCGTCGATCACCAGGTTCAGGCGCGGATCTTCGTAGGCGCCCTTGGAGTGGTTGGGCAGGAATTCCTTGCACATTTCCACCACCGTGCCGTCAATTTCCACCATGGTGATGCGCTCGATATCACGGTGCTTGCGCACTTCACGCAGCATGCCGCCGTCACCGCCGCCGATGATCAGCACGCTCTTCACCGCGCCGTGGGCGAGGATCGGCACGTGGGTGAGCATCTCGTGGTAGATGAACTCGTCCGCCTCGGTGGTCTGGATCACGCCGTCCAGAGCCATGACACGGCCCATGCGGGCGTTCTCGAAGATCACCAGGTGCTGGTGCTCGGTACGCACTTCGTGCAGCAGCTTGTCCATGCGAAAGCGCTGGCCGTAACCGTCGTACAGAGTTTCCTGATAGTCGCTCATGGGTTGTCTCCCCTGCTGGCTGTAGTAGCGGACGGTGCCACCGCCCCATGAAAAGGCGCGCATTCTACGATGGCTTCGATGACAGGTCGAACCGTGCGGGAAAATTTGAAAGTCAGTTTTGCAGAGACGTTCCAGCGCCAGGAGAATATCGTCGCACCCTGACGGCAATCGCTCCCTTTACCTGAATCCCGCGAGCCCACCGAGCCCATGCGCCTTGATTACTTCGAGCCCTGGAGTTGGAAGCAGTTCCAGCAACATTTCGCCCTGCGGCGCCTGCCCGGCGTCGAACAACTGACGGCCGACAGCTACTGCCGCAGCTTCCGCCTGGGCGAGCGTAGCGGCTGGTTCCGCCTGCGCCCGCTGCCCGGAGTCCTGGAACTGGAGCTGAGCCCGTCTGCCCGGGGCCTGGAGCAGCAGCTGGCGCCGCGCGTGCGGCAGATGTTCGACCTGGACAGCGATCCCGCCGCCATCGCCCGCCACCTGGGCCGCGACCCGCTCCTGCACGACCTGCTCACGCGTTACCCAGGCCTTCGCCTGCCTGTTGCCTTCGACCCGTTCGAACAAGGCGTGCGCACCATCATCGGCCAGCAAGTCACGGTGAAGGCGGCGGTGACCATCGCCGGGCGCCTGGTGGAACGGCTCGGAGAACCGCTGAAAGATGCGGAGGAAGGCGGCCCGCAGCGACTCTTCCCCTGCGCGCAGGCCATCGCCGACGACCCGCTGCCCGGCATCGGCATGCCCGGCAAACGTGTCGACACCTTGCGCCGTTTCGCCCAATCCGTGGCCGACGGCAGCCTGGAACTGAGCCTGGCGGCAGGCGTCGAAGCCCTCATCGAACGACTTTGCGCCCTGCCCGGCATCGGCCGCTGGACCGCCGAGTACATCGCACTGCGTGCCTTCGGCCAACCGGATGCCTTCCCCACCGCAGACCTGGGCCTGCTCAAATCCCCCCTCTGGGGGCCAGGAGGCATCAGCGCGCGGGACCTGGCCAACCGCGCCGAACAATGGCGGCCCTGGCGCGCTTACGCCGCCGTCTATCTCTGGCAGAGCTACGCCGAGGAGAATTGAAGATGCATTACCGCTACCAGGACAGCCCTATCGGTCCCTTGCTGCTGGCGGGTGACGACAGCGGCCTGCAACTGCTGCACATGGACGCCGCCCAGCCGTGGGAACTGGCTCCGGACTGGCAGCCTGCCAAAAAGGAGCTGGATGTGGCCTGCCGCCAGCTGGACCTCTATTTCCAAGGGCGTCTGAAACGCTTCGACCTGCGCCTGGCGCCTCGCGGCACCGCCTTCCAGCAGCAGGTCTGGCACGCCCTGCTGGGCATTCCCTACGGGCGGACCACCAGCTACAGCGAATTGGCCGAACGCATCGGCAAGCCGAAATCGGTGCGCGCCGTGGGCACCGCCAACGGCGCCAACCCCATCGCCATCATCATCCCCTGTCACCGGGTGATCGGCCGCGACGGCAGCCTCACCGGCTACGCCGGCGGCCTGTCGCGCAAGGCGCTGCTGCTCAAACTGGAAGGGGTGAAGCTGCAGCCGGAACAGGATCAGCTGCTGTTGATCTGAGCCCGCTCAAGGCTGGCGGATTCGTGCAAGCACCTTGGGCGGATCGGCCAGGGGCAGTTCGATGATCAGCCCCTCCCCGTCTCGCGTCGAAACACCGGTGAGCGCCTCGATGTTCGTCTGGTGGCTGACCATGATCACCGGCCGATCCTTGGGCACTTTCTCGATGGCCTGGCGCATCTCATCCGTCTGCGCTTCCTGGCTTTCCGGGTCCTTGAAGAAGGAGTCCAGCGCCGACAACAACTCCACCGCCCCCAGGCCCATTTCCATCGCCGTGTCCTGGGCGCGACACCAATTGCTGGTGTAGAGCCGCGGCTGCTCCACCTTGCGTCGCACCAGTAATTTTCCCCATCGGCGCGCCTCCCGGCGCCCCCTGTCGCTGAGGTTGCGCTGGGTGCTGCAATCCCCCAGACGGAAACCTTCCGGGTCGCCCGTGCCGGGCGCCGTGGTATGGCGCAGCAGGAGGAATGCCTTGCCCTCGCGCAGGGCCTGCCATGCCGCCTTCTGATCGGCGACCACCGGCTGGGCCAGCAGCGCGACCAGCATCAGCACGATGAATCGGATCATGGCCGGGCCGCCGGGTTCGACGACCGGTCACAGGCCGCCCCAGCCGGGCCCCGCCCAAGGAGGAACACAGCAAAGCAAAGGCAGGAACCCATGGGGACGCTCCCTGATGGATGCAGTCACCCCAAGGATAGATCGGCTGACAGAAGCCTTCCTCGCGCTCTGTCAGACGATTCTGGGTGGCGTCAGAAGCGCGTCAGATCGATCACCGCGAAGCTGGCCACCGTCTCGTGACCGTCCAGGACGCCGCCGTCACGGGCGAGGCCAACGGTCTGCATGCCCGCGTCACGGGCGGCGTCCAGCTCCTGGACCACATCGGACAGGAAGAGGATCTCCTCGCCGGATCGACCAATGGCGGCGGCGATGCGCTGGTAGGAGGCTGCCTCGCGCTTCGGCCCGGAGGTGGTGTCGAAGTAGCCGGAGAACAGCGGAGTCAGGTCGCCCGCCTCGGAACAGCCGAAGATCAGTTTCTGCGCCTGGATGGAGCCGGAGGAATAGACGTAGAGGTCATAGCCTTCCTGCTTCCAGCGACGCAGCGCTTCCACCGCATCCGGGTAGACATGCCCCTTGAGCTGGCCGGCGCGGTAGCCCTGCTCCCAGACCATGCCCTGCAGCGCCTTCAGCGGCGTCGCCTTGCGGTCTTCGGCAATCCAGTCGAGAAGGATTTCCACCACCCGCTCCAGGCTGGCCCCGGCCTCGCCGCTCTCCGCCCGCACGGCATCGATCTGCTGCGCCACCGCCGGTTCATCAGCGTGGGTCAGGACGAATTCCGGCAGGTGCCGCGCGGCGAAGGGGAAAAGCACGTCGAAGACGAAGCTCACCGCGCTGGTGGTGCCTTCGATGTCGGTGAGAATGGCCTTGATGGGCATAGGGAAACTCCAGATGAATCAGGTACGGCCGAGCGCAGGAAAGGTGGGCTGAAGCCCACCCTACGGCGCGACGCGGATGAAACGGTTGCGGGGCGTCAGTCTTCCAGCGGCGGGAAGCGCTTGGCGATGTCGTCGCCGGTGAACTGGGCGACCCAGCCTTCCGGGTTGTTGAACAGGCGGATGGCGACGAAGTGCGGGTGCTCGCCCATGTCGAACCAGTGGCGGGTGCCGGCCGGCACGGAAATCAGGTCGTTCTTCTCGCAGAGCACGGCGTAGACGTAGTCGTCGATATGCAGGGTGAACAGGCCACGACCGGCAACGAAGAAGCGCACTTCGTCCTCGCCGTGACGGTGCTCGTCGAGGAACTTGGCACGCAACTCGGCCTTCTGCGGGTGGTCGCTGGTCAGGCTGACCACGTCCACCGTGACGTAGCCCTGCTCCTGCATCAAACGATCGATCTGCGGCCGGTAGGCGGCGATCACCTCGTCCTGGCTCGCGCCCGGAGCGATGGGGGCGCAAGCCTCCCAACGCTCGAAACGCACGCCGACACCGGCCAGGGTGGACGCGATGTCGTCCAGGTGGGTCAGGACCTTGTTCGGCAGGTCGGGGCTGGATTCGTGGTAGACGGTCAGGCTGCTCATCTGGGTACTCCTTGCGGGCCGCCTCCCGGCTCTCTGGCGGGTCGGACGGCACCGGTATCAGTCAGGCATCTTCGTGTGAAGGAAGCATCAGCGCTGGGTGATCGAGAGCGTCTTGAGCTCGCACTCGAAGAGGAATTCGAAGGCTTCGACCTGGCGCAGGGCGTCGCTCATGCGCGGCCCCCAAGTATAGAGGCCGTGACCACGGATCAGGTAACCCACGCAGTCCGGGTGCTGGTCCAGCCAGGGCTGTACCTTGGCGGCCAGGCGGGCGATGTCCTGGTCGTTGTCGAAGATGGGCACCAGCACCTGGGATTCATGGGTAGTGACACCGCTGAAGGCCTTCTGCAGCTCGTAGTCGGCGAACACCAGGGAGTCGGCCAGGGTCAGGCGCGACAACACGGTAGCGTTCACCGAATGGGTGTGCAGCACGGCGCCGATTTCCGGCTTCCAGCGGTAGAGCTGGGTGTGCAGCAGGGTCTCCGCCGACGGCTTCTTGCCCGGCTCCAGGCTGTTGCCGTCCAGGTCCGTGGCCAGCACGTCGTCCGGCCCCAGTTGGCCCTTGTGCTTGCCGGAAACGGTCAGCAGCGCCTGATCGGCCGAAAGCCGCGCGGAATAGTTGCTGCTGGTGGCCGGCGACCAACCACGGTCATACAGGAAACGGCCGGCTTCGATGATTTCCTGGGCGAGTTGTTGGCGATTCATGCCCGCTCCTCTTGCAATCGGGTGGCAATGATAACGGCTGCGGCAAGTGCCGCGAGACTGGCGATGACGTAGGTCCAGACCGGCCCCAGGCTGCTCCAGCTGTAGCCCGAGTAGAGCGCGCCCAGGGCACCGCCGGTGCCGGCGAGGGCGGCGTAGAGCGCCTGCCCCTGGCCTTGCTGGCGCGGTCCGAAACGACGTTGCACGAAATGGATGGCGGCTGCGTGAAAGCTGCCGAAGGTGGCGGCGTGCAGCAGTTGGGCGAAGAGCAGCACCGGCAGTTGGTCGGCGAAGTTGCCCAGCAGCAGCCAGCGCAGCGCGGCGATCAGGACGCTGACCAGCAGCACCACGCGCACGGAATAGCGCGCCAGAATCCGCGCCATCACCAGGAACAGCAGCACCTCGGCCACCACGCCCAGGGCCCAGAGCTGGCCGATCAGGCTGCGGGAATAGCCGAGGGATTCCAGGTAGATGGTCTGGAAACTGTAGTAAGGCCCGTGGGAAAGCTGCATCAGCCCCACGCATAGATAGAAGGCCAGAACGCCCGGCTGGCGAAGTTGAGTGACGAAGCCGCCCTGCCCCGCCGCGTCGGGACGCGCCTGGGGCACCGCATTGGGCACCCAGAAACTGCTGAGGACGATGCCCGCCATGATGGCCACCAGCGCCCAGGGATAGAGGTCCAGGCTGAACAGCTCGAACAGCTTGCCCAGGCCGATCACCGTGAGGATGAAGCCGATGGAGCCCCACAGTCGCACCTGGCTGTAGCGCGCCGCCTGCTCCCGCAGATGGGCCAGGGTGATCACCTCGAACTGTGGCAGCACTGCATGCCAGAAGAACGCGTGCAGGGCCATGATCAGCGCCAGCCAGGCGTAGCTGTGGCTGACGAAGATCAGCGAGAAGGTCACCAGGGTGCAGAAGGCGCCGAAGCGCACGATGTCCAGGCGCCGGCCGCTGCGATCCCCCAGCCACCCCCAGAGATTGGGCGCCACGCAGCGCATCAGCATGGGGATGGCCAGCAGCTCGCCGATTCGCGCACTGGAAAAGCCCAGGTGCGCGAAATACAGGCCCAGGAAGGGCGCCGTAGCGCCCAGCAGGGAGAAGTAGAAGAGGTAGAAACTGGACAGCCGCCAATAGGGCAGCGCGTTCGCGCCGCCGGTCACAGCTGGCCGAGCACCGGCGTCTCTACGCGCACGTCGGCGTTCTGCGCGCGGTGGCGCAGCAGGTGGTCCATCAGCACGATGGCCATCATGGCTTCGGCGATCGGGGTGGCGCGGATGCCCACGCAGGGGTCATGACGGCCCTTGGTGACGACCTCCACCGGGTTGCCGTTCACATCGATGGAACGGCCAGGGGTAGTGATGCTGGACGTGGGCTTGAGCGCCAGGTTGGCAACGATCGGCTGGCCGGAGGAAATACCGCCGAGGATGCCGCCGGCGTTATTGGAGAGGAAACCCTCCGGGGTCAGCTCGTCGCGGTGCTGGGTGCCGCGCTGGGCGACGCAGTCGAACCCGGCACCGATCTCCACACCCTTGACGGCGTTGATGCTCATCAGGGCATGGGCCAGCTCGGCGTCGAGGCGGTCGAAGATCGGCTCACCCAGACCCGGCGGCACGCCTTCGGCGACCACGGTGATCTTGGCGCCCACGGAATCCTGGTCACGGCGCAGCTGGTCCATGTAGGCCTCCAGCTCCGGCACCTTGTCCGGATCGGGGCTGAAGAAGGCGTTCTGTTCCACCGAATCCCAGGTCTTGAAGGGAATTTCGATGGGGCCGAGCTGGCTCATGTAGCCACGCACGGTGATGCCCTGGGTGGCCAGGAACTTCTTGGCGATGGCACCGGCCGCCACGCGCATGGCGGTTTCCCGTGCCGAGGAACGGCCGCCGCCACGGTAATCGCGGATGCCGTACTTGTGGTGGTAGGTGTAGTCGGCGTGGGCCGGGCGGAACAGGTCCTTGATGGCCGAGTAGTCCTTGGACTTCTGGTCGGTGTTGCGAATCAGCAGGCCGATGGCGCAACCGGTGGTCTTGCCCTCGAATACACCGGAGAGGATTTCCACCTCGTCCGCTTCCTGGCGCTGGGTGGTGTGGCGGCTGGTGCCCGGCTTGCGGCGGTCCAGGTCACGCTGCAGGTCCTCGAGGGACAGCTCCAGCCCCGGCGGGCAACCGTCGACTATGGCGACCAGCGCCGGACCATGGCTTTCGCCAGCGGTGGTGACAGTGAACAGCTTGCCGTAGGTGTTGCCGGACATGCACAGTGCTCCGCAGAAATGGGCCTCGATCAAAGGTCGAGGAGTATACCCGCGGCGCCCCGCCAGTTCACCCCTGGAACCAGGCGGCGACGGCCGCGTCCAACCCGCCAATTCGGACTTCGACCCCTCCCATGCTGCGCTACCTGCTGCTTGCCCTCCCCCTCCTCGCCAACCTCGCCCAGGCGGCGCCCCAGAGCGTGCTGCAACGTCCCATCGAATTGGACACCGGCAGCGGGGTCCTGCGCGGAACCTTGCTGCGACCGAAGACCGACCAACCGGTGCCGGTGGCCCTGATCATCGCCGGCTCGGGCCCCACCGACCGCGACGGCAACAATGCCCTGGGCGGGCGCAACGACAGCCTGAAGAAGCTGGCCCAGTTGCTGGCGCGCCACGGTATCGCCAGCGTGCGCTACGACAAGCGCGGCATCGCCGCCAGCCAGGACGCCGGGACCGACGAGCGCCAGCTCAGTATCGAGCTCTACGCCGCCGACGCCGCCGCCTGGGGTCAGCGCCTGAAGCTGGACCCGCGCTTTTCCCGGCTCATCCTCATCGGCCACAGCGAAGGGGCGCTGATTGCCAGCATGGCGGCGGAGTCTGCCGGCGCCGATGCGCTGATCAGCATTGCCGGCAGCGCCCGGCCAATCGACCAGTTGCTACGGGAGCAACTGCAGACCCGCCTGCCACCGCCCCTGCTCGCCCAGAGCGAGGCCTTGCTGAGCAGCCTGCGGGCCGGCCAGCAGGTGGCCGAGGTGCCGGAGCCCCTGGAAGTGCTGTTCCGCCCCAGCGTGCAGCCCTACCTGATTTCCCTGTTCCGCCAGGAGCCGGCCCAGGTGTTCGGCCGGCTGCACATGCCGGCGCTGATTATCCAGGGCAGCCATGACATCCAGGTCGGAGTCACCGATGCCGAGCAACTCAAGGCCGCTCGCCCCGACGCCCAGTTGGCGATCATCGAAGGCATGAACCACATGCTGCGCATCGTGCCCATGGACATGGACCAGCAGTTGGCTTCCTACCGCGATCCGCAACTGCCCCTGGCCCGGGAACTGGGTGATCGAATCCTCGCCTTCATCAACGGACTAACGGACTCCAGAAACGCGGACAGCAGCCGATAAAACCCAAGACGGACGTACCAGAACCGCCGTCGCTGCATCTATCAGGAACGCCCCGATGACCGAAAGCACAGCCGAACAACCCAGCGCCGAAGGCGTCGATTCCCAGCCCCATCCCTGGGCGGAGCTGGCGGCGGAGCATTTCGAACTGCTGCGCCTGGCTCCCCTGCCCATCGACCGACAAACCGGCGCGCGTCCGTTGCGTTTCGTCGAGCTGGGCCGGGTCGAGCGACACAGCAAGGAGCAGAGCCTGCTGCGTCTGGTGATCGAACTGCCGGGGCAGAAGGTCCGCAGGGAGCAGAATGTGCTGGAAATCTGGGCCGACCACCGCGGCAAGGAAGTCCGTTTCGGTCCGGACAGCGGCCTGCAGTTGGAACCGCAGAACCGGGGCCTGGGACGATTCCTGCTGGCCCAGGGGATCGCCTGGGCCCGGCAGCGCTGGGCGCACTACCTGGTGGAAGGTGGCGCCTTGCCGGCCAAGGATGCCCTCGACAACGAAGCCCGCTTGCGCCGGGACCATGTGCTCAAGGCCCAGGGCTTCGAGGTGACCTACCAGGACAACCTGCAGCTCAAGGCCACTTACGGCGCCGGCCGGGTCAGCGAACTGCATGGCGACTGGCACCGCGAGAAGGTGCAGGTGGTGGGCCTGCAAGAGGCCGCCGCGATGCTGGAACAGGCGGACCAGAACCTGCATCGCCAGGAAGTGGACATCCGCAAGCTGGAAGAACGGATCGCCGTCTATAAGCGCGAAGATGGCGGGTTGCGCTTCACCATCGCCTGCCTGGTGGTGTTCGCGGTGTTCCAGGCCGGCCTGCTGATCTGGATCACCACCCACTGACCCGTTCGGGTCAGGGATTCAGCCGCGAGCGGAACAGCGCCTGGTGCTCCTGGCACTGTTTGGCGCTGAGCATGAACACACCGTGGCCACCGTGCTCGAAATCCAGCCAGAGGAAGTCCACTTCCGGGTAGATCGCTTCCACGTGCACCTGGCTGTTGCCCACCTCCACGATCAGCAGGCCCTTCTCGGTCAGGTGATCAGCCGCTTCCGCCAGCATTCGGCGCACCAGGTCCAGCCCGTCGTTGCCGCAGGCCAGGCCCAGCTCCGGCTCATGGTGGTATTCCGTCGGCATGTCGGCGAAGTCTTCGGCATCGACATAGGGCGGGTTGGAGACGATCAGATCGAAACGCTGGCCCGGCAGCCCATCGAAGCCATCGCCCTGCACCGTGTAGACCCGATCCTCGAGACCGTGCCGCTCGATGTTCAGGTTGGCCACTTCCAGGGCGTCGAAAGAGAGGTCGCCCAGCACCACTTCGGCCTCAGGGAAGACATGGGCGCAGGCGATGCCGATGCAGCCCGATCCGGTGCAGAGGTCGAGGACGCGCGCCGGGTCCTGGGGCAGCCAGGGGGCGAAGTGCTGCTGAATCAGCTCGGCGATGGGGGATCGGGGCACCAGCACCCGCTCGTCCACCACGAAGGGCATGCCGCAGAACCAGGCCTCGCCCAGCAGGTAGGCCACCGGCACGCGCTCCTCGATGCGGCGACGCAGCAATTCACGCAGGTGCGCCGCCTCGTCGTCTTCCAGGCGGCAGTCCAGATAGCTGTCGGCGATCTCATAGGGCAGATGGAGGGCACCCAGCACGAGTTGGCGGGCCTCATCCCAGGCGTTGTCGGTGCCGTGACCGAAGAACAGGTTTTCCGCATGGAAGCGGCTGACAGCCCAGCGGATGTAATCACGCAGGGTGCGCAGGCGGGGTTCGGACACGTCGACTACCTCAGAAAACGGGTCGCAGATTCTAGCACCGCTGCCGTTCTGCGGCAGCCCGGAGCGGGCGACGAACGGTTATCCCGCACAGCCCCGAACGCCGCGCCACTGCGACTCGTCGGCGTCCTGGCAAGCAACTGGACCTTGGTCCATGGTTCACTTATTGCTCTGCACGGCAGACAATAGTGGCCATGTCGTACCTGGAGATTCGCATGTCCGTCCCGAAATCCATGTTCCAGCTCAGCGGCCGTGGCTACCCGCCAGCCAGCCTGAACAATGCCACCCTGGTGATCATCGACGCCCAGGAAGAATACCGTAGCGGCGTTCTCGCCCTGCCCGGCCTGGACGCCGCCCTCGCCGAGATCGCCAGCCTCCTCGCCGCCGCCCGCGCCATGGGCAGCGCCATCGTCCATGTGAAGCACCTGGGCGTGCCCGGCGGCATCTTCGATCCGCGCGGCGAACGCGGCGAGCACCTGCCCGAGACCGCCCCCCTGGCGGGCGAGATCGTGGTGGAGAAGCGCCTGCCCAACGCAT
The DNA here is from genome assembly GCF_000949385.2 of Pseudomonas sp. LFM046. Classification (NCBI taxonomy): domain Bacteria; kingdom Pseudomonadati; phylum Pseudomonadota; class Gammaproteobacteria; order Pseudomonadales; family Pseudomonadaceae; genus Pseudomonas; species Pseudomonas sp. LFM046. Next base: position 3,807,252 of record NZ_JYKO02000001.1, read on the forward strand.
TTGCCGGCACCGACTTGCACGACCGCCTGCAGGCGATCGGCCATCTGGACCTGATCGTTTGCGGTTTCATGACGCATTCCAGCGTAAGCACCACGGTCCGTGCCGCCAAGGACTATGGTTATCGCTGCACGCTGGTGAGTGCGGCCTGCGCAACCCGCGACCTGCCGACCGTCGATGGCGGCGTCATCAGCGCGGATGAAATGCACCGTGTCGAGGTGATCGCCCTCGCCGACAACTTCGCCAGCGTGGTGCCGCAGGCCAAGGCGCTGATCTGATCCCGCGCCGTTACATCCCGCGACATCCGCCCAAGGGTATGACTGGAACCACCGCCAGCGGGGGCCGGTCATACCCCGATCAAGCAAGAGGACGTCCGGATGAAGTTATCCGATGGTTTTGATGCCCGCCGCCTGCGCCCGCGCGGTCCCGGCAGTTGGCGCTGGCGCTTTGCGGCGGCCCTGTCCGCCCTCTTCGCAGGTTTCGGCGTGTTGCTGGCCATGGCCGGCACCGCCACCCTCCTGGGCCGTCCGCCGGCCCTCGGCCCACTCAATGAAAGCACCGGCGCGGCCATCGTGCTGCTGCTGTTCGGCCTGCTCTTTCTCTGGGTCGGCGTGCTCGCCTGGCGCCTGTGCCGTCGTCGCTCACGACGACGCAGCGACCTCAGCCTGTCCCCGCACCTGATGAAGAAACGCGACTGAGCCGCGAACCGGGCATTTGGGTAAACTAGCCGCCCTTCGCGGAGGCCCTTATGCAAGACAACGCCCAGAACGACGACGATTTCTCCCTGTTCACCGAACAGATGCGTGGTGTGAAACGCATCCAGAACGACCGCGCGGACACCGGGAAACCGAAAACCGACCTGAAGCAACTCGCCACCCGCAGGCAGAACGCGACCGTGACCCAGGCCAGCGTCAAGGTGGACGGCCTGTCCGACCAGTTCGTGATCGACGTCGGCGCTGAAGACGAGCTCTACTGGGCTCGCGACGGCGTGCAGGAAGGGCAGATGCGCAAGCTCAAGCAGGGCCAGATCAGCTTCGAGGGCAGCCTCGACCTGCACGGCATGACGGTGGAAAAGGCCCGGGAAACCCTCTGGGACTTCATCGCCGAGGCCAACCGCTTCGAAGTGCGCTGCGTTCGCGTGACCCACGGCAAGGCCGCGCGCCTGGACGGCAAGCGCCCGCTGATCAAGAGCCACGTCAACACCTGGCTGCGCCAGCACCCGCAAGTGCTGGGTTTCACCTCCTGCCTGCCGAAACACGGCGGCACCGGTGCCGTCTATGTGATGCTGCGCCGGACCATGATGGAAGGCCGCGACGAGTAAGCCGCCCGGCCGTCGGGCGGACGGCGACTCTGCAGTCCGCCCTTGCCAGCCGCGCCTTCGCGCCCTACCCTGCGCCTTTGCGTAAATCCCCACAGGAATTTCCATGTCCCTGGAACAGCACTACACCGCGATCCTCGGCCAACTCGGCGAGGATGTCTCCCGTGAAGGCCTGCTCGATACCCCGAAGCGCGCCGCCAAGGCGATGCAGTACCTCTGCCGCGGCTACCAGCAAACGCTGGAAGAAGTCACCAATGGCGCCCTGTTCAGCTCCGACAACAGCGAAATGGTGCTGGTGAAGAACATCGAGCTGTACTCCCTCTGCGAACACCACCTGCTGCCGTTCATCGGCAAGGCCCACGTGGCCTACATCCCCAACGGCAAGGTGCTGGGCCTGTCCAAGGTCGCCCGCATCGTCGACATGTACGCCCGCCGCCTGCAGATCCAGGAAAACCTCAGCCGCGAGATCGCCGAAGCTGTCCAGAAGGTCACCGGCGCCCTCGGCGTCGCCGTGGTCATCGAAGCCCAGCACATGTGCATGATGATGCGCGGCGTGGAGAAGCAGAACTCCTCCATGGTTACCTCGGTCATGCTCGGCGAGTTCCGCGAAAACGCCGCGACCCGCAGCGAATTCCTCAGCCTGATCAACAACTGAGTTTCGCGACGCCCGAAAAAGCCGGCGCAAGCCGGCTTTTTCGTTTCCACACGGGCCCGGGCCGGTCGAAGATTGGCCCCGGTGTTTTCCAGGTGATTGGCTATCGGATTGTCACGACGGCAGGCGCAATCTGGCATCTCCAATAACTCCCCGGCTCATGCCTCATGGAAAGGAGATGGACCATGTCGACCACGATTCCCCGCAAGATCCTGATCCGCGCGCCACACCGGAGCGCCGGGAAGTTGCAGCAGCACCTGCACCTCCTGGTCACACGCTTCGGCGGGCATCTGGAGCAGCCAGATGCCGATGTATGGGTGCTGGCGGCCTGCCCGTCCGAAGGGCATGAGACCGAGGTCAGCACGGCGCTCGGCAGGCTGTTCGACAGCGGCCTGGTGAGTGGCATGAGCTTCGCCGACTAGAAACTCCGCCCATCCACCTTCAGCACCTTGAGCCCGTCCAGGGGCACATCCTCCAGGCAGCGCACATTCACGGCGGCCATGGCCTTGCCCTTGGGATCGGCGGCTTCTCCGAAAGGTGCGCAGCCGCAGTTGGCGCAGAAGTGGTGGGCGATGTGCATGCGGTTGAATCGATAGGTGGACAGGTCGGATTCAGGCGTGGAGAGCTTGAGTTGCTCGCGCGGGACGAACCAGAGCAGGTAGCCGCGCCGGCTGCACAACGAACAGTTGCACTCCATGACCTGCTCCAGGGTGCCCTCCACTTCGAAAGCGATCTTCCCGCAGTGGCAACTGCCTCGGTATTTCATGTACGGCGCTCCGCTGGATGCCTGCTGGCAGGCTGGAGCGTCCAACTTAGTACAGGCTCGGAAGGTCCGCCATGACCGCGCAATCCAGGCGGCGGACCGCGCTTAACCGAAGAAGCGCTTCATCGAGCGCGACAGCCAGCCGCCATTGCTGTCGTCCCGGGTCAGCCGTTGCATGTTCGCCTTGACCGCCTCGACGTAGTTGGCATCGTCGTTACGGATGTGATTGAACAGCCAGCGGCCGAGCAGATCCTTGAGTTCGTCGGCCACGTCTTCGCCGGCTTCGTGACGCATGCCAAACACATTGACCCGCCGGATGAACAGCTCGTGGACCTTCTTGTGCGCCCGGCTGAACTGGTAGCCGGCATCTTCCAGCAGTGTTTCCTCGAAGGCGAAGTGCGACAGCGTGTAGTCGACCACTTCCTCGATCACCCGTGCCACAGCGGCCTTGTCCATCTGCAACTGGGCAGCGTGCAGTCCGTTGATCATCTCGACGATGCGCTTGTGCTGGCCATCAATGACCTCGATGCCGGTGTCCAGATCACTTTCCCATTCGAGAAATACCACTTGCTCTCCTCACCGCGCAGACCCGGCATTGTTTGGACAAACGAAACGGCCGGTAGACTAGTGGCAGGCGATCGGGAAAATCTTGATTCCAATCAATAAGATGAGAACAACCTGACGCCGGATCATGAACAGGCCCTCACTCGGCACGCGCGTTCCAGGACTGGAAACGAAAAAGCCGGCTTGCGCCGGCTTCGTCGTGAAACAGAGTATGTCAGTCGAACATGCCCACATGGCGCGGGTGGCTGGCCACGCGATCCAGCCAGGCGAGGATGGCCGGGTAGCCGGACAGGTCGAAACCACCCTCGTGGGCCACATGGGTGTAGGCGTAGAGGGCGATATCGGCGATGGAGTACTGGTCGCCCACCAGGTAAGGCGTGCGCTGCAGCTGCTTTTCCATCACCTTGAGCGCCTTTTGCCCACGCACGTGGCAGACCTTGTATTCCTCGAGCCGATCTTCCGGCATGCCCTGGTAGAGCTGGATGAAGCGCGCCACCGCCACATAGGGCTCATGGCTGTACTGCTCGAAGAACTGCCACTGCAGCACCTGGGTGCGCAGGCGCGGTTCGGCGGGGAGCAGGTCGGTGCCCTCGGCGAGGAAATTCAGGATGGCATTGGACTCCCAGAGGGTAGTGCCGTCTTCCAGCTCCAGCACCGGGATCTTGCCGTTGGGGTTCTTTTCCAGGAACTCGGGGCTCTGGGTTTCCCCCTTGAGGATGTCCACCGGTACCCACTGATACGGCAGGCCGAGCAGGTTGAGGATCAGCTTGACCTTGTAGCAGTTGCCGGACTTGTAGTCGCCGTAAACCTTGTACATCTCTCCCCTCCTCTGTAATCAGGCGGCCTGTGCCGCTTGTGCCTGCCGGATGACGCCCGCGAGCCGCTTCAGGCCTTCACCCAGACGCTCCGGTGCCACGTGGCTGAAGTTCAGACGCAGATGCCCCGGATGCTTGTCCGGATCGATGAAGAACGGCTCGCCCGGCATGAAGGCGACGTTCTGCTCCAGCGCCGGCTTGAGCAGGGTGCGGGTATCCAGCGGCTGCTTCAAGGTCAGCCAGAAGAACAGCCCGCCCTGGGGGATTTCCCAGGTGGCCAGCTCGCCGAAATGCTCTTGCAGAGCAGCCTGCATGGCGTCGCGACGCACGCGGTAGAAATCACGCAGCTCGGCCAGGTGCTGGCGGTACTGCTCGGTACCGAACCATTGCAGTGCCTGCCACTGGCCAATGCGGTTGGTGTGCAGGTCAGCGGACTGCTTCAGGCGCAGCAGGTGCGGGAACAGGTCCGGGGTGGCGATCAGGAAGCCCACCCGCAGCCCCGGCAACAGGGTCTTGGAGACGGTGCCGGTATAGATCCAGCTGGTCTTCTTCAGGCGGCTGACGATGGGGGTGGCGCTGCCTTCGTCGAACACCAGCTCACGGTAGGGTTCGTCTTCGATCAGGGTCACGCCGAATTCGTCCAGCAGCGCGGCGACCGCGTCGCGCTTGGCCTCGCTGTAGCGAGTGCCGGACGGATTCTGGAAAGTCGGAATGAGGTAGGCAAACGCCGGCTTGTGCTGCTCCAGACGCTGGCGCAGGGCGGCGATTTCCGGGCCGTCGGCTTCCTGGGGTACGGCGATGCAATCGGCGCCGAACAGCTGGAAGGCTTGCAGGGCCGCCAGGTAGGTGGGCGCCTCCAGCAGCACCTCGGTGCCCGGATCGATGAACAGCTTGGAGGCCAGGTCCAGGGTCTGCTGGGAGCCGCTGACGATCAGCACCTGGCTCGCCTCGCAGGGTACGCCGAGGGCGCGGGCCTCGGCGGCAATGGCTTCACGCAGTGCCGGCTCGCCTTCGCTCATGCCGTACTGGCCCATGCTTGCCGGCATCTCGTCCCAATCCACTTTCGGCAGCATCGGCTCGGCCGGCAGGCCACCGGCGAACGACATCACTTCCGGACGCTGGGCGGCGGCAAGGATTTCGCGGATCAGGGAGCTTTTCAGGCGGGCGATGCGTTCAGAGAAGGCCATGGATTGTCACCGGGTGCGGAAGCGAGAAAATTAAGTCAAACTGCTTGACCGAAACTACGACGACCGCGACAGAAACGTCAATATGCTTGACCTGAAAAATTCCGCCATTCAGCAAGCCGCCATGGAAGCCTTCTTCTTCGGCTACCAGGCCTTCACCAGCAAACCGGACGAAATCCTCGCCCGCCGGGGCCTGTCGCGGGTGCACCACCGCATCCTGTTCTTCATCGCCAAGTACCCGGGGCTGAGCGTCAAGGAGATGCTGGGCTACCTCGGGGTGACCAAGCAGGCGCTGAACACCCCGCTGCGGCAGCTGATCGAGATGAAGCTGGTGGAGAGCGTCGCGGCGGACGATGACAAGCGCAAGCGCCTGCTGGGGTTCACCGCCGAAGGGGCGAAGCTGGAGCAGGCCCTGCGCCGCGAACAGGCGCGTCTGCTGCAACGCGCCTTCGGCGAGGCCGGAGAGGAAGCGGTGCGCGGCTGGCTACAGGTCAACCAGGCACTTTGCACCGCCCGTCAGAACGAAGTCACCGAGAACTAGGCAACCTTGCCCAGCTCCCCCGCGCCACGGAAGAACACCAGCGTCATGGCCACGTAGGCGGCAATGAGCGGCAGGAGCCCCACGAACATCAGCACCACGGTGGCCATCATGATGCCGCCCACCAGGTTCAGCCAGGCCATCACTCGGAATACCGGATAGGCGTTCTGCACCTTCAGCATCCGCACCGCCAGCCAGGCGGTAAGCGCACCCAACACGGCGATCACGCCGAAATACGCCACCATGGGCCAGCCTGGCTCAGTGCTGGCATCCCCCAACAGGTAGTCCATCGCTTCTACGGCCAGGCTGACAATCACCACCGCCCAGACGGGCGGCGCCAAGTTCTCGGCGGAGAAGCGCGCCTCGGCGAAGAGCTTGAGACGGATCAGCAGGTAACAGCCCAGCAATGTCAGCGCCACACTCAGCCAGTCAGTCAGACGGGTCATCAGTGCGTCCTCGGTGGCGCCGGCGGCCACCGCCAGGCCCGTGAGGGTCAGAGTTCCTACCGTCAGCACCAGGCTCAGCCAGGCCAGCAGCCTGAGCTGGCCGGGGCTCCAGCCGTTCATCGGCCGCGGCCCCGCATCCTCCACCAGCTCGACCCGGGGGGCGGCATAAGGGTTCTCATCCATGTGAGTCACTCCAGGCAGGAAAACCATCACAGTAGCCGCTGATCACCAGGGTGCCAATCGACTGTATTGCTCATCGCGCGCGTCGCTGTATCGGGACGTTTCCAGCTGGCTGGCCTTAGTCTGCGGACACAACGAAAAGGTAACCGCCATGAGCCTGGAACTGATTTTCGCCTTCGCCCTCTTCGCTTTCGTCACCTCCGTGACGCCCGGCCCCAACAACATGATGCTGCTCGCCTCCGGGGTGAACTTCGGGATACGCCGCAGCGTGCCGCACATGCTCGGCATCAGCCTCGGCTTCATGGTGCTGGTGATCGCCGTGGGCCTGGGCCTGTCCCAGGTGTTCCAGCAGATTCCGGAGCTCTATACCGCGCTGCGTTACCTCGGTGCCGCCTACCTGCTCTACCTGGCCTGGAAGATCGCCGGCTCCGGCGCCCCGGACGCCAACGAAGCGGAGAAACGCCCGAAGCCGTTCACCTTCCTCCAGGCCGCGGCCTTCCAATGGGTGAATCCCAAGGCCTGGGTGATGGCCATCGGCGCTATCACCACCTACACGCCGCAGGAGAATTTCGTGGTCAATGTGGTGCTGATCGCTGCCCTCTTCGCGCTGATCAACTGCCCCAGCGTCGGCCTCTGGACGGTGGCCGGCAGCCTGCTGCGCCGCTGGCTGTCCGAACCGCGCATACTGCGCCTGTTCAACGTCGGCATGGCCCTGCTACTGGTGGCCTCGCTCTACCCCATCCTGGTCGATGTCCACGGAAAGATCTGATGACTCTCAGCACGGAAACCCCGGCCAACCCACCGCGCCTGCGCCCCTTCGCAGACTCCTCGCCCGCCGCCGTGGTGGCGGGCTTCATCGCCATGCTCACCGGCTACACCAGCTCCCTGGTGCTGATGTTCCAGGCCGGCCAGGCGGCCGGCCTGAGCAATGGGCAGATTTCCTCGTGGATCTGGGCCCTGTCCATCGGCATGGCGGTAACCACCATCGGCCTGTCCCTGCGCTACCGCACGCCCATCGTGGTCGCCTGGTCTACGCCGGGTGCGGCCCTGCTCGTTACCAGCCTGTCGGGCGTGAGCTATGCCGAGGCGATTGGCGCCTTCATCGTCTGCGCGGCCCTGCTGGCCCTGGTGGGACTGACCGGCGGCTTCGAGCGGCTGATGCGCCGCCTGCCCGCCTCCCTGGCAGCCGCCTTGCTGGCGGGCATCCTGTTCAAGATCGGCAGCGAAATCTTCATCGCCGCCCAGCACCGCACCTCCCTGGTGCTGGCGATGTTCTTCAGCTACCTGGTGTTCAAGCGCCTGCAACCGCGTTATGCCGTGCTGGCGGCGCTGCTGGTGGGTTGCCTGGTAGCGGCCGCGTTGGGCCTGCTGGATTTCAGCGGATTCGAATTCGCCCTGGCCGAGCCCGTCTGGACGACCCCGGAGTTCTCCGTCACCGCCATCATCAGCATCGGCATTCCGCTCTTCGTGGTGGCCATGGCGTCACAGAACATCCCCGGCATCGCCGTGCTGCGGGCCGACGGCTACCAGGTGCCGGCCTCGCCGCTGGTCTCGGTCACCGGCCTCGCCTCCCTGCTGCTGGCGCCCTTCGGCTCCCATGGCATCAACCTGGCGGCCATCAGCGCAGCCATCTGCACTGGCCCCCACGCCCACGAGGACCGCAGCAAGCGTTACACCGCCGCTGTCTGGTGCGGGGTCTTCTACGGCATCGCCGGCACCTTCGGCGCCACCCTGGCAGCACTCTTCGCCGCCCTGCCCAAGGAGCTGGTGCTGTCCATCGCCGCCCTGGCGCTGTTCGGCTCCATCAGCAATGGTCTCACCGCCGCCATGCAAGCGCCGAAGGAGCGCGAAGCGGCACTCATCACCTTCATGGTGACCGCCTCAGGCATGACGCTCCTGTCCATCGGTTCCGCCTTCTGGGGATTGATCGCCGGGGTGTTGACCCTGCTGATCCTCAACTTCGACAGCGGCCGGGATAAATGAAGAAAGGCGCCAGACGGCGCCTTTCTCTTCTTCTCGCTGTAGGAGCGAATTCATTCGCGAATGAGTCCGCTCCTACAAGCTCTGCCGCATGCCAGGTTCGACCAGGCCTATCCGGCCCTCCATCGGGAGGTTGGACTGGCCGCGAATGGCGGAAAGAAAAGCGCTTTCCACCCGACGGGCTTGCCGGAATCAGATCGCCGTCGCGCCGCCGTCCACCGCCAAGGCCTGGCCAGTGGTGAAGCCGGCGGCATCGCAGCAGAGGTAGAGCACCGCCGCGGCGATCTCCTCGACCTTGCCGATGCGTCCCACCGGATGCATCGTGGCGACGAACTCAGCCTTCTTCGGATCGGCCTCGTAGGCACGGCGGAACATGTCGGTGTCGATCACCGCCGGGCACACGGCGTTCACCCGGATCTTCTTCTTGGCATATTCGACGGCCGCCGATTTGGTCAGGCCGATCACCGCGTGCTTGGACGCGGCGTAGATGCTCATCTTCGGCGCTGCACCCAGGCCAGCCACGGACGCAGTGTTGACGATAGCGCCGCCGCCCTGGGCCAGGAGCAGCGGGATCTGGTACTTCATGCAGAGCCACACGCCCTTCACGTTGACGCCCATGATGGCGTCGAACTCCGCCTCGTCGCCGTCGGCCAGTTTGCCCTTCTCGATCTCGATGCCGGCGTTGTTGAAGGCGTAGTCCAAGCGGCCATAGGCAGCCACGGCACCTTCCATCAGCGCCTTGACCTCGGCGTCGCGGGTCACGTTGCAGCGGATGAACACGGCCTCGCCACCGGCGGCGCGAATCAGTTCCACCGTGCCCTCGCCACCGGCGACGTCCACATCGGAAACCACCACTTTCAGACCCTCGGCGGCGAACGCCTGGGCCGTGGCGCGACCGATACCGTTGGCGGCACCGGTTACCAGGGCGACCTGGCCGGAGAACTTCATGCTCATCTGTGCATCCTCAATGGGAATGGGAACAGGGGCGGAGTCTAGTCAGTCGCAGTCCCGCGACGTCAGCATCATCAGGGCTCTGGTGAGCGCACCATCCAGATCGATGATGAGCCCTCCAATACAACATCACCCCAACCCATGGCAGCACATTCCGCCGGGCCTGCTGACTTGCCCCATGCCGGCTGGCGGACTATCACCAACACTTTCCCCTGTCGGAGTTGCTGCCATGCCCCTGCTCAATCGCCAGTTCCTGCTTGCCCAGCGCCCGGTTGGACCGGCCACTCGCGAAACCTTCTCCTACGTGGAAACCCCGGTCGGCGAGCCCGGCCCCGACCAGGTGTTGGTGGAAAACCTCTATCTGTCCCTCGACCCCGCCATGCGCGGCTGGATGAACGACGCCCGCTCCTACATCGCCCCGGTGGCCCTGGGCGAGGTGATGCGCGCTTTGGGCGTTGGCAAGGTGATGGCCTCGCAGCACCCGGACTTCAAGGTGGGGGACCACGTCTGCGGTTCAGTCGGCGTCCAGGATTACTTTCTCGGCACGCCTCGCGACTTCCACAAGGTGGACCCGGACCGCGCTCCCCTACCCCTCTACCTTTCCGCCCTGGGCATGACCGGCATGACGGCGTATTTCGCCCTGCTGGACGTGGGCCAGCCCAAGGCTGGGGAAACCGTGGTCATCTCCGGGGCGGCCGGCGCGGTGGGCGGCGTCGCCGGGCAGATTGCGCGGATCAAGGGTTGCCGCGTGGTGGGCATTGCCGGTGGCGCGGAGAAATGCCGTTACCTGGTCGAGCAACTGGGCTTCGACGGTGCCATCGACTACAAGGCCGAGGACCTCCACGCCGCCCTCAAGCGCGAATGCCCGAACGGCGTTGACGTTTATTTCGACAACGTCGGCGGCGACATCCTCGACACCGTGCTGACCCGTATCAACCGCAAGGCACGGATCGTGATCTGCGGCGCCATCAGCCAGTACAACAACAAGGAAGCGGTGAAGGGCCCGGCCAACTACTTGGCGCTGCTGGTCAACCGCGCGCGCATGGAAGGCATGGTGGTGTTCGACTATGCGGACCGCTATGGCGAGGCGGTCAAGGACATCGCCGGCTGGTTGGCCAGCGGCGAACTGAAGAGCAAGGAAGATGTGGTGACCGGGCTGGAAAGCTTCCCGGAAACCCTGGGCAAGCTGTTCAGCGGGGAGAACTTCGGGAAACTGGTGCTGAAAGTGCGCTGATCCCGCGCGTTTGGTGCGCTGCCACCCAGGCAGCGCACCGGCGAGGTCACGCCAGCTCGGCGACCACGGCGGCCAGGGCCTTGGCCGGATCGGCGGCCTGGCTGATGGGGCGACCGATCACCAGGTAGTCGGAGCCGGCATCCAGAGCCTGGCGCGGGGTGAGGATGCGACGCTGGTCGTCCTGGGCGCTGCCGGCCGGACGGATGCCCGGGGTCACCAGCTGCAGGCGCGGATAGGCAGCCTTGAGGTCGGTGGCTTCCTGGGCCGAGCAGACCAGGCCATCCATGCCAGCCTTGTCCGCCAGACCGGCGAGACGCAGCACCTGCTCCTTGGGCTCGATGTCCAGGCCGATGCCAGCCAGGTCTTCGCGTTCCATGCTGGTCAGCACGGTCACGCCAATCAGCAGCGGCTTCGGCCCGTTGAACTTGTCCAGGGTCTCGCGGCAGGCCGCCATCATGCGCAGGCCGCCCGAGCAGTGCACGTTGACCATCCACACGCCCATCTCGGCGGCGGCCTTCACCGCCATGGCGGTGGTGTTGGGGATGTCGTGGAATTTCAGGTCGAGGAAGACTTCGAAGCCGCGGTCACGCAGGGTCGAGACGATCTCAGAAGCGCAGCTGGTGAACAGCTCCTTGCCCACCTTGACCCGGCACAGCTTGGGGTCCAGCTGGTCGGCCAGCCGCAGGGCGGCTTCGCGGGTGGGAAAGTCGAGGGCGACAATGATCGGCGTCTGACAGGCGGACATGGGGCAGGCTCTCTGGCGAATCGGAAACGGCGCGCATTGTAGCGCAAGCCCTCGCGCGCCGCTGCCTCCGTGCCTCAGACAATGTGATCCAGAGTAAAGGCCGTCATGAACCCCGCCAGGGTGATCAGCCCGGTCCAGGCATGTGTGGTTTCGAAGGCTTCGGGGATCAGGGTGTCCACGAGCATGCAGAGCACCGCGCCCGCCGAGAATCCCAGGGCGAAGGCCAGCCAATGCGGTGACAGACCGGCGAACAACCCTGGCCCGGCCATGGCCGCCAGCCCGGACAGCACGGCAATGACGCCCCAGAGGCCGAACACCAGCCAGCCGCTGCGCTTTTCCTCCCGCAGCCCGGCGGCACTGGCCAGGCCTTCAGGCAGGTTGGCGAGGAAGATGGCCACGAGCATCAGCACGCTGACCTCGCCACCATCCAGCAGCCCCAACCCCAGGCCAAGTGATTCGGGAATACCGTCGAGGAAGGCGCCGACAGCGATCAGCATGGCCACCATGCCGCTGCCGCCGTTGCTGCTCTTGCCACGATGGCGATGCTCCAGGCGCTCGATGTACTGGCTGGCCAGCACAAAAGCGACGCCGCCGGCCAGCAACCCGCCCAGGGTCGGCAAGAGCCCGCCGATGCGCTCTGCCTCAGGGATCTGCCCGAAGCACAGGGCGGCCACCAGCACGCCGCTGCCGTAGGCCATGATCGAGGCCAGAACCTTCTTCGGCAGCGTCACCAGGAAACCGATGCCCGCGCCGATGAGCAGGCTACTGGCGGCCAGCCAGCCCCAGAGGCCGGCCTGGAGGGTGACGGGAATTTGCATGACTTCCTCCTTGAATGACTGGGCTGAGGCTAACAGAGCCGACTCAGCGAGCGGACGGACGGTCGAGCAGGCGCTCCAGCAACCAGCTCGCCGCCGGGCCCAATCGGCGCTCCCGCGACCAGACCACATCCACGGCCTGGCTGCGCGGCCAGCCGGGCACTTGCAGCTCTTTCAGACGGCCGTTTGCGTAACCGCTGACCAGCCAGCGGGGCAGCTCCGCCCAGCCGAAGCCATGGGTGGCCATTTCCAGCAACAGCAGGTAGTTCGGCGCAGACCAGCAGCGCCCGCCGCTGGGCGGCAGGCCGTCGTTCACCGCCAGGGCATCGCCCAGGGTGTTCAAGCGCAACAGGCGCCAGCCGGCCAGGTCGCTCTCGCGCACATCCGCCCGCTGCGCCAGGGGGTGATCGAGCGCCACGAACAAGCCGAAGTCAGCACGCTCGGCCACGACCGCCGAAGCCAGCTCCGGCGGATAGCTGCTCTGCGCGGCCAGCAGCCCCAGCGTGGCACGGCCCTGGGTGACGAGCTCGATCACATCACGGTGCTCGGCGATCAGGCATTCGAACTCGAGGTCCGGATAGCGCTCGTCCAGCTCAACCAGGCGCGCCTCGTACTGGGCCGACTGGTAGGTATCGGACAACGCCAGCGTCACCCTCGCCTCCAGCCCGCCGGACAGCTGGGCGGCGGCGCGCTGGAGGCGCTCGGATGCGGCACGAATCTCCTCCACCCGTCCCAGCAGCGTGCGGCCGGCTTCCGTCAGTGTCGGCTGGCGACTGCTGCGGTCGAAGAGCTCCAGGCCCAGATCGATCTCCAGCCGGGCGATGGCCTCGCTGACCGTGGACTGGCTCTTGCCCAGCTTGCGCGCAGCCGCGCTGAACGAACCCAGGGCGACGGCCTGGGCGAAGGCTTCGAGTGATTCTGGCGAGTAATTCATATCGGTTTTCCCGATGGCATCCAACTTAGTGCTATCCCATCAACCGATGAGAATACAGGCCATTCCTGTCATCCGCAGCCTGGAGAGCACCATGAACCGTCCGACCACCGCCCTGAACAAGTCCCTCAAGGAACGCGCCTTCCACGCCCTGGCGTTCGAAGGCCTGGCTGTTCTGCTGACCGCGCCGGTACTGGCCCTGGTGATGGGTAAGTCGCTCGCGCACATGGGTGCGCTGACCCTGATGTTCTCCACGGTGGCGATGGTCTGGAACATGATCTTCAATGGCCTGTTCGACCGCGCCCAGCGCCGCCTCGGCTTCCAGCGCACGCTGTGGGTGCGGTGCCTCCACGCCGTGCTGTTCGAACTCGGGCTGGTGATCGCCCTGGTGCCGGTGGCCGCCTGGTGGCTGTCGATCGGATTGGTGGAAGCCTTCCTGCTGGATATCGGTCTGCTGCTGTTCTTCCTGCCGTACACCCTGGCCTTCAACTGGAGCTACGACGCGCTGCGCGAGCGCCTGCTGGAAGCGCGCGCTGCCAGGACATCCGGCTGCAACGCCGGATGAACGCCCTGATTGCGAAGTTACCGGGAACGTGGAAAGGCGCCCACAATCGAATACAGTAACGGCCCTTTCCGCAGGAGAACACCATGCCCTGGTATGCCTGGCTGATACTGGTTCTGGCCATCGGCTCCATCGTCGGTAGCCTGATGCTGTTGCGCGACACGGCGAAGAAGCTGCCGCTGACCGAGGAGCAACTCAAGCGCATCCACGAGCGCAATGCCGAGATGGATGCCAAGGACGCAAAGGACCGCTGACCCCGTGCCGGCGCCCGAATCACGAACGGCGGCATCGCCACGGGAAGGCACCTTGCCGCTGCATCTGCAACTGCTATTTCCGCTGATCGTCCTCGCCCTGGGCCAGGGGCTGGGCGGCGTTCAGGTGAGCGCCCTGCTGGCGGGCGTCACCTATGCCGGCTGGGTGTTCGCCGAGCGCCAGCTGCCGGCAAGGCTCTGGCTGCCGATTACCCTCTTCTCTTCCGTGGCCCTGGCCGCGCATCTGGTTCCGGGCTTCAGCCCGCTGGCACTGGGCGAGCCCCAACGCATCAGCCCCGATGCGCCGCCCTACGCCCTGCGCCTGTCCTGGGACAAGTTGCTGGTGGGCATGACACTGCTGGCGTGGTGGCTGGGGCGCCCGGCGCCGCCTGCGCCTTCACCCCTGCGGGCGTGGCTGGTGCTGCTGGCGACCTTGCTGCTGGTGCCGCTGCTGGCCCTTGGCTCGGGCCTCGTGGGCTGGCAGCCGAAATGGCCGGAGCTGATCTGGGAGTGGCTGGCGATCAACCTGCTGGCGACCGTGCTGGCGGAGGAGCTGGTGTTTCGCGGCGTGCTCCAGCCCCTGCTGGTCAAGCGGCTCGGCGCGCGATATGGCGTGCTGCTCACGGCGGCACTGTTCGGCGCGGTGCACATCCCTTTCAGCCCGCTGTTCGCGCTACTGGCAGGCGTCGCAGGGCTGGGCTACGGCCTGGCCTTCCACTACAGCGGCAGGCTCTCGGTGGCCGTGGTCCTGCACCTGGCGGTCAATCTCTGCCATCTGTTGCTGTTGAGCTACCCGTTGCGGCTGGCCTGACCGCCACGCCATAGGGCCCGAAGATGCGCTGCAGGCTGCCATCGGCACGCAGCTTGTCCAGCAGCGCGGAAAACTGTGCGGCACTGATGGGGGCACCCGGCCGCAGCAACGCGTAGTGATGGTAGTGCTGGTCTTCCCGGTCACTGGTGAGGAAGCTCCCGGCCTGGTCCGGATTCAGCTCCAGGTAGGCGTTGAAGTAGGAGCGGGTCACCAGGGCGATGTCGGCCCGCCCCCGCAGGAGCATCCGCAGATTGCTCTCATGGGAATAGCTGAGCTTGGCGTCGAACTCGCGCTGGAGGAACTCAGGGTCAGCGTTGAAGCCGGCGAAGCCATAGTGATAGCCGTTGTACAGGGCCAGGCGCTTGCCGGCCAACTGGCTGAAATAGTCCTGGGTGCGCCCGGGCTGGGCCTTGGCCACGAAGATCTCCGCATCCTCCAGGCCCATGTCGATCCGCGTCCCCGGAATGCCTTGCCAGCCCCAGTCGGGGTTTTCGAATACGGCCAGGTCGATGCGGCCGTCCTGCAAGTCCTTGAAGCGCCGGGGAATGGCAGTGGGCCGCATGACGAAGCGGTAATCCGTCTGCAGCCCGTTGAGGGCATCGAGCATATCCGGCAGCAGGCCGCTGCTGGTCTCCGTCGACTCCGGCTTGACCACATAGGGCGGGAAGTGCGCACCGGCGACCTGAACCGTCTGCGCGGCCGCTGCCGGCACGGAAAACAGAAGCACCGCCGATACCCACAACGCCTTCAGAGAAATCCCCGTACAACCTTCCATATCTACAGCCATCCCTTGCAGATCGTGTCCGTCGGCAGACTACGCGAATTTCATTGCTACAACACGGCAACGAGCGCTCAGCCGTCCTTGAGCACCAATGACAGGGCCTGCTCGGCAAGCTGGTCAAGGCTCATGGGCCCTTCCGGGCGGAACCAGGTGGTGGTCCAGCTGAGGGCGCCGGTGAGGAATCGGCGGAGAATGAAGGGATCAGTGGTGAAATAGCCTTCGGCCCGCGCCTCGCCCAGCACGTCCAGCCAGATCTGCTCGTAGCTGTCGCGCAGCTGGAGGATGTATTGCTGGCTCTCCTCCGAGAGCGAACGCCATTCGTAGACCAGCACCCCCATGGCCTCCCCCGTGCCGCCCATGATGGATTGCAGCTCGCAACGGATCAGCGCCAGCACCCGCTCACGCACGTCGCCAGCCTCCGTCAGGGCGGCGCGCATCAGGGCGGTGTTGTAAAGGATGGTCTCCTCCATCACCGAACGGAGGATCTCATCCTTGCTCTTGAAGTGATGGAAGATGCTGCCGGACTGGATACCCACGGCGCTGGCCAGGTCGCGCACCGTGGTGCGCTCATAGCCCTTGCTGCGGAACAGGTGAGCGGCGGTCTGCAGCAGCTTGCCGCGGGCGCTTTCGGGGTCGGTGATCTGGCCACTGTCTACCAGCTCACGCATCACCGCTTGGGCTTTCTCGTCGTCAACGCTCATCGCTATCCCCGCTGCAGTCAGCCATTCCAACTTAAGAATGGTCCGCAAGTCTCTGTCTTGATTGCCGAAATTTATGCCGGGTGGTTCGCCCAAGCAAGCGCTCGGGTGAAAAAGAACGAAGGCGGCACTTTTCAACCAAGCGCTTGCTTGGTAGTGTTCTTTTCATCTCCCCACAATGCTGCGGACCACTCCAATGACAAGAACCGTACGCATCGGCTGCGCCTCCGCCTTCTGGGGCGACACGTCCACCGCTGCCGCCCAGTTGGTGCATGGCGCCACGCTGGATTACCTGGTCTTCGATTACCTCGCCGAGATCACCCTGTCGATCATGGCCGGCGCCCGCCTGAAGGACCCCAACGCCGGCTACGCCACCGATTTCGTCGAGGTGCTGGCGCCGCTGCTGCCGACCATCGCCGAGAAAAAGATTCGCGTCATCAGCAATGCCGGCGGCGTGAATCCCGTCGCCTGCGCCAGCGCCCTCGCCGCCGCCTGCGAGAAGGCCGGGGTAGCCCTGAAGATTGCGGTGCTCCACGGCGACAACCTGCAACCGAAAATGGGCGAGTTGGCCAAAGCCGGCATCCACGAAATGTTCAGCAACGCCCCACTGCCGCCGATGTGCGTTTCGGTGAATGCCTACCTGGGCGCGCCGGGCATCGTCGCGGCGCTGGAGCAAGGCGCCGACATCGTCATCACCGGCCGGGTGGTGGACAGCGCGGTGGTCAGCGCCGCCCTGGTCCATGAGTTCGGCTGGGCCTGGAGCGATTACGACAAGCTGGCCCAGGCAGCCCTCGCCGGTCACCTCATCGAATGCGGCGCCCAATGCACCGGCGGCAACTTCACCGACTGGGAATCGGTGCCCGACTACGAACACATCGGCTTCCCCATCATTGAAGTCGAAGCCGATGGCCGCTTCTGCGTGACCAAGCCAGAGGGTTCCGGTGGCCTGGTCACGCCTTTCTCGGTTGGCGAGCAGATGCTCTACGAGATCGGCGACCCGCGCGCCTACCTGCTCCCCGACGTGGTCTGCGACTTCACCCAAGTGACCCTGGAACAGGCCGGCGAACAGCGCGTGCGCGTTCTGGGCGCCCGCGGCCTGCCGCCGACACCGCAGTACAAGGTCAGCGCCACCTACCCGGACGGTTTCCGCTGCACCGCCAGTTGCCTGCTGGCCGGCATCGACGCCGTGAAGAAGGCCGAGCGGGTCAGCCGAGCCATCATCGCCAAGACCGAAGAACTCTTCGCCGAGCGTGGCTGGGGGCGCTACCGCGAGGTGAACGTCGAACTGCTGGGCAGCGAAGCGACCTACGGGCCCCACGGCCAGCGCCAGGACAGCCGCGAAGTGGTGATCAAGATCGCCGTCAGCCACAGCCGCAAGGAAGCCCTGGTGCTGTTCTCCCGCGAGATCGCCCAAGCCGCCACCGGCATGGCGCCGGGCCTGACCGGCATCGTCGGCGGCCGCCCCACCGTCTACCCGGTGATCCGCCTCTTCTCCTTCCTGGTGGACAAATCCGCCTGCCAGCTCGACGTGGAGCTGGACGGCCAGCGCATCCCGTGCGAGCCGCCACCAGCGGATCGCTTCGACGTCACCGCCATCGCCGACGACCTGGCGCCGCCTGCCCCCGAAGGCCAGGCTCGCGCCAGCGTGCCCCTGGTGAAGCTCGCCGTCGCCCGCTCAGGCGACAAGGGCAACCACAGCAACATCGGCGTCATGGCGCGCAAACCCGAATACCTGCCCTGGATCGCCGAAGCCCTGACCCCGGAGGCGGTGGTGGACTGGATGGGCCATGTGCTCGACCCGCAGATCGGCCGCGTGGCGCGCTGGTACCTGCCGGGCAGTCACAGCCTGAACTTCCTGCTGGAAAACGCCCTCGGCGGCGGCGGTGTCGCCAGCCTGCGCATTGACCCGCAAGGCAAGGCCTTCGCCCAGCAACTCCTGGAATTCCCGGTGCCGGTGCCCCAGGCCCTGGCCGACAGCCTCTGAGGACGCAACCCATGGCATACGATTCGGTATTCAAGCCCGGCCTGTTCAGTGGCCAGACCGTCATGGTCACCGGTGGCGGCAGCGGCATCGGCCGTTGCACCGCCCACGAGCTGGCAGCCCTGGGCGCCCATGTGGTGCTGGTGGGCCGCAAGCCGGAGAAGCTGGAAAAGACCGCCGGCGAAATCCTCGAAGACGGCGGCAGCGTCAGCTGGCAGGCCTGCGACATCCGCGACGAAGACGCGGTAAAGGCCATGGTGGCGGCGGTGCTGGCCGAGCGCGGCGCCATCCACCACCTGGTCAATAACGCGGGCGGCCAATACCCCGCCCCGCTCGCCTCGATCAACCAGAAAGGCTTCGAGACCGTGGTGCGCACCAACCTGGTGGGCGGCTTCCTGGTGGCCCGCGAGGTGTTCAACCAGGCTATGAGCAAGACTGGCGGCAGCATCGTCAACATGCTCGCCGACATGTGGGGCGGCATGCCCGGCATGGGCCACTCCGGCGCCGCCCGTGCCGGCATGGAGAACTTCACCAAGACCGCCGCCGTCGAGTGGGGCTACGCCGGGGTGCGGGTCAACGCCGTGGCCCCGGGCTGGATCGCCTCCAGTGGCATGGACACTTACGAAGGCGCCTTCAAGGCCGTCATCCCGACCCTGCGCGAGCATGTGCCCCTCAAGCGCATCGGCAGCGAATCGGAAGTGGCATCGGCCATCGTCTTCCTGCTCTCCCCCGGCGCGGCTTTCATCAGCGGCACCACCGTCCGCATCGACGGCGCCGCCAGCCAAGGCAGCCGTGCCTTCCCGCTGGCCAAGGCCAAGCCCGGCCAGAGCACGTCCTACAACGGCTTCCACCGGGCCTACCTGCCCGATGTGCTGAAAGACCAGGAGTGACGCCAGATGGCCGTGATCCAATCCGAACTGGACACCCAGGGCGAAGACTTCGCGAAGAACCGCGAGGCCATGCTCGCCGCCGTGGCCGGTTTCCGCGAGGTCGAGCAGAAGGTGCTGGACAAGGCCGCCGAGGCCAAAGCGAAATTCGAGAAGCGCGGCCAACTGCTGCCCCGTGAGCGCCTGAACCTGCTGCTGGACCCGGGCAGCCCCTTCCTCGAACTCTGCTCCCTGGCCGGCTACAAGCTGCACGACGACAAGGACGGCACCCAGGCCGGTGGCGGCATCATCGCCGGCATCGGCTACATCGCAGGCACCCGCTGCCTGATCAGCGCCAGCAACAGCGCCATCAAGGGCGGCACCATCTCCCCCAGCGGCCTCAAGAAGACCCTGCGCCTGCAGCAGATCGCCATGGAGAACAAGCTGCCGCTGGTGGCCCTCACCGAAAGCGGCGGCGCCAACCTCAACTATGCGGCGGAAATCTTCGTCGAAGGCGCGCGGGGCTTCGCCAACCAGGCGCGCATCTCCGCCATGGGCATCCCCCAGGTCACTGTGGTGCACGGCTCCAGTACCGCCGGCGGTGCGTACCAGCCGGGGCTGTCGGACTACGTGATCGTGGTGCGCGGCAAGGCCAAGATGTTCCTGGCCGGCCCGCCCCTGCTGAAAGCCGCCACCGGGGAGGTGGCGACGGACGAGGAACTGGGTGGCGCCGAGATGCACGCCCAGGTGGCTGGCACCGCCGAGTACCTGGCGGAGAACGATGCCGACGGCCTGCGCCTGGCCCGCGACATCCTCGCCATGTTGCCCTGGAACGCCCAGCTACCGGCTCGCCCGAAACCCGAGTGGCGCGAGCCGCTGTACAGCGCCGAGGAGTTGCTGGGGGTGGTCCCCGCAGACCCGAAGAAGCCCTACGACGTGCGCGAGATCATCGCCCGCATCGCCGACGGCTCGGAGTTCCTCGACTTCAAGAACGAGTTCGACTGCCAGACGGTCTGCGGTCACCTGCGCATTGAAGGCCGGCCCTGCGGCCTGATCGGCAACAACGGCCCCATCACGCCCCAAGGCGCAGCCAAGGCAGCGCAGTTCATCCAGCTCTGCGAGCAGAGCAACACGCCGCTGCTGTTCCTGCACAACACCACCGGCTTCATGGTGGGCACCGAGTCCGAACAGTTGGGCGTGATCAAGCACGGTTCCAAGATGATCCAGGCGGTGGCCAACGCCACCGTGCCCAAGCTGACCCTGGTGGTGGGCGGCTCCTACGGCGCCGGCAACTACGCCATGTGCGGCCGGGGCCTGGACCCGCGCTTCATCTTCGCCTGGCCCAATAGCCGCACCGCCGTCATGGGCGGCGCCCAGGCCGGCAAGGTGCTGCGCATCGTCACCGAAGAGAAGCACGCCAAGGAGGGCAAGGAGCCCGATCCGAAGATGCTCGACATGCTGGAACAGGTGACCGCGCAGAAACTCGACAGCCAGTCCACCGCGCTCTACGGCACCGCCAGCCTGTGGGACGACGGCCTCATCGACCCCCGTGACAGCCGCCGGCTGCTGGGCTATCTGCTGGATATCTGCGCGGAGGCCGAGGTGCGGCCGCTCAAGGGCAGCAGCTTCGGCGTGGCCCGGTTCTGATCCGTAGGGTGCGCCATGCGCACCCAATGAAATGATCATGGTGCGCTCGGCGCACCCTACAAGGAGAACAACAACAATGATCTTCACCCAGGAACACGAAGAGCTCCGCCGCACAGTGCGAAATTTCGTCGACAAGGAGATCAACCCCCATGTCGACCAGTGGGAGAAGGAAGGCCGCTTCCCCATCCACGATATTTTCAGGAAGGCCGGCGAACTGGGCCTGCTGGGCATCTCCAAGCCTGAGAAATTCGGCGGCATGGGCCTGGACTACAGCTACTCGATCGTCGCGGCCGAGGAGTTCGGCACCATCCACTGCGGCGGCATCCCCATGTCCATCGGCGTGCAGACCGACATGTGCACCCCGGCGCTGGCGCGCTTCGGCTCCGATGAACTGCGCGAGGAGTTCCTGCGCCCGGCCATCACCGGGGAAATGGTCGGCTGCATCGGGGTCTCCGAAGTGGGAGCGGGTTCGGACGTGGCCGGGATGAAGACCAACGCCCGCAAGGACGGCGCCGACTACGTGATCAACGGCAGCAAGATGTGGATCACCAACTCCCCCAGCGCCGACTTCATCTGCCTGTTGGCCAACACATCGGACGACAAGCCCCACGTCAACAAGTCCCTGATCATGGTGCCGATGAACACCCCCGGCATCACCCTCAGCCCCCACCTGGACAAGCTCGGCATGCGCAGCTCCGAAACCGCCCAGGTGTTCTTCGACAACGTCCGCGTGCCGCAGCGCTACCGCATCGGCCACGAGGGCGCCGGCTTCATGATGCAGATGCTGCAGTTCCAGGAAGAACGCATGTTCGGCGCGGCCAACATGATCAAGGGCCTGGAGCACTGCGTGGAGGTCACCGTCGACTACTGCAAGGAGCGCAAGACCTTCGGCCAGCCGCTGATCGACAACCAGGTGATCCATTTCCGCCTGGCCGAGCTGATGACCGAAATCGAGGCCTTGCGTGCCCTGGTCTACCAGGCCGTCGAGCTCTACATCAGCGGCAAGGACGTCACCCGCCTCGCCTCCATGGCCAAGCTCAAGGCCGGCCGCCTCGGCCGTGAAGTCACCGACGCCTGCCTGCAGTACTGGGGCGGCATGGGCTTCATGTGGGACAACCACGTCTCCCGCGCCTACCGCGACACCCGACTGGTGTCCATCGGCGGCGGCGCCGACGAAATCATGCTGGGCATCATCTGCAAGCTGATGGGCATCCTGCCCGGCAAGAAGAAAGGCTGAAGGCCCGTAGGATGGGTGGAGGCGCGCAGCGCCGATACCCATCGCCTCGAATGATGGGTATCGCTCCGCTCCACCCATCCTACGACCACGCATCTCCGGGACACGACCATGGAAGTACCGAAGACTGAAACCCTGCTGCTGGAACAGGCCGGTGGCGTGCTGCACATCACCCTGAACCGGCCGGACAGCCGCAACGCCATGAGCCTGGCCATGGTGGCGGAATTGCGCGCCGTGCTCGCCGCCACTCGGGAAGACGCCAGCGTGCGCACCCTGGTGCTGCGCGGTGCCGGCGGGCACTTCTGCGCGGGGGGCGATATCAAGGACATGGCCAGCGCCCGCGCCACCGGCAGCGATGCGTATCGGGCGTTGAACCGTGCCTTCGGCAGCCTGCTGGAAGAGGCCCAGACCCAGCCCCAGGTGATGATCGCGGTGCTGGAAGGCGCCGTGCTGGGCGGCGGCTTCGGCCTCGCGTGCGTCTCGGATATCGCCATCGCCCTGCAAGGCGCCCAGTTCGGTCTGCCGGAAACCGGCCTCGGCGTATTGCCGGCGCAGATCGCGCCCTTCGTGGTCAAGCGCATCGGCCTGACCCAGGCCCGCCGCCTGGCCCTCACCGCCGCCCGCTTCGACGGAACCGAAGCCCTGCGCCTGGGCCTGGTGCATTTTGCCGAGGCGGAGACCGTAGCCCTGGAACAGCGCCTGGCGGAAAGCCTGGAGCAGATTCGCCGCTGCGCCCCTGGCGCCAACGCCCGGACCAAGGCGCTGCTGCTGGCGACCGAAACGGAACCCTTGGCGCCCTTGCTGGACCGGGCCGCCGAGCAGTTCGCCGCCGCCGTCACCGGCCCCGAAGGTGCCGAGGGCACCCTGGCCTTCGTGCAGAAGCGCACGCCCAGTTGGGCGCAATGACCCGTAGGGTGGATGTCGCTTTTCACATCCACCGGCGGTGGATCGATAGAGCGTGATCCACCCTACGCAAGAACAGCCCGGACACGATCCGGGACACACCGCAGGAGCGCAGAGATGCCCAGCTTCAACAAGATCCTCATCGCCAACCGTGGCGAAATCGCCTGCCGGGTCATGCGCACCGCCCAGGCCCTCGGCTATCGCACTGTCGCCGTCTACAGCGAAGCCGATGGCGACGCCCGCCACGTGCAACTGGCGGATGAAGCGGTCTGCATCGGCCCGGCTCCGGTCGGTCAGTCGTACCTGTCAGTCCAGGCCATCATCGACGCCGCACAGAAGACCGGCGCCGAAGCCATCCACCCCGGCTACGGCTTCCTCTCCGAGAACGCCGACTTCGCCCGTGCCTGCGAAGGGGCCGGCATCACCTTCATCGGCCCGACCGTGGAAGCCATCCACCTGATGGGCAGCAAGCGCCTGTCCAAACTGGCCATGCTGGAAGCCGCGGTGCCCTGTATCCCCGGCTATGAAGGCGCCGAGCAGGACGACGCCACCCTCGCCCGGGAAGCGGCGCGCATCGGCTACCCGCTGATGATCAAGGCCAGCGCCGGCGGCGGTGGCCGTGGCATGCGCCTGGTGAACAGTCCGGACGAGCTGGCGTCGCAATTGCGCACCGCCCGCTCGGAAGCCCTGAACGCCTTCGGCAACGGCGAGCTGATCCTGGAGAAGGCAGTGCTCCGGCCACGCCATGTGGAGATTCAGGTGTTCGGCGACTGCCACGGCAACATCGTCTACCTGGGCGAGCGCGATTGCTCGGTGCAACGCCGCCACCAGAAGGTCATCGAAGAAGCCCCCTGCCCGGTGATGACGCCCGAGCTGCGCCAGGCCATGGGTGAGGCCGCGGTGAAGGCGGCACGCACGGTGAATTACATCGGCGCCGGTACGGTGGAGTTCCTGCTGGATGCCAGCGGCGCCTTCTACTTCCTGGAAATGAATACCCGCCTGCAGGTGGAGCACCCGGTTACCGAGTTGATCACCGGCCAGGACCTGGTGGCCTGGCAGATTCGCGTGGCCGAAGGCCAGCCGCTGCCGCTCAGGCAGGAGGACATCCAGCTCAACGGCCACGCCATGGAAGTGCGCCTCTATGCCGAAGACCCGGCCGCCGGCTTCCTGCCCCAGACGGGCGAAGTGCTGCGTTGGGAGCCGGCACTACTTCCGGACATCCGCATCGACCACGGTCTGGTTGAAGGCCAGACGGTGACACCCTTCTACGACCCCATGCTGGCCAAGGTGGTCGCCTGGGGCGCCACCCGCGAAGAGGCCCGGCGCAAGCTCGCCCGCGCCGTGGAGGACTGCGTGCTGCTGGGCGTGAAGGGCAACCAGCGCTTCCTCGCCGATCTGCTGCGGCACCCGCAATTCGCTGCCGGGGAAGCCACCACCGACTTCATCGGCGAGGCCTTCGGCGCCGATGCCAGCCTGAGCCCGCAGCGGGCATCCGCTTCGGAACTGGCCGTCGCCGCCGCCCTGCTCTATCAGGCTTCGGCCACCGCCAGCGCTCACCAGGGCGGCCTCGCCGGATGGCGTAGCGCAGGAAATGCGCCCTGGAACCTGATGCTGCGCCAGGGCGAGCAGAAACATGGGGTGGAACTCGCCGTGCAGGATGCCGGCCGACAGCCCCGTCTGCTGGCGAAAGTCGGCGAGACGGAAATCGCCGTCCGTCTGCTGGATGCCGATGGCCGCTGGGCGGCAGTAGAACTGGACGGTATCCGCCGCCGCGTTGCCTACCATCAACGCGCCACGCAACTGTGGCTGTTTGGCCAACACGGCAACCTGGAGCTGCAGGACGTCACCCACGAACCGGCCGGCGCCCAGAACGGTGCCGGCTCGGGCACGGTGAAGGCCCCCATGGACGGCGCCATCGTCGAAGTGCTGGTGAGCGAGGGCGAACGGGTCGGCAAGGGCCAGCTGCTGGTCGTCCTGGAGGCCATGAAGATGGAGCACCCGCTGAAGGCAGGCGTGGACGGCGTGATCCGCCGCGTGCAGGTCAGCGCTGGCGACCAGGTGAAGAGCCGCCAGTTGCTGGTCGAAGTCGAAGAAGCCCTGTAACGACCTCCTACATAAACGCCCCGAATAACAACAGGAGCATCGCGATGTCCCTTTCCGGAAAGACCCTGTTCATCACCGGCGCCAGCCGCGGCATCGGCCGCGAGATCGCCCTGCGCGCCGCAGCCGATGGCGCCAACATTGTCATCGCCGCCAAGAGCGCCGAGCCCCATCCCAAGCTGCCCGGCACCATCTTCAGCGTCGCCGAGGAAGTGGAAACCGCTGGCGGCAAGGCCCTGGCCCTGCAATTGGACGTCCGCGACGAGAACGCCGTACGCGAGGCCATGGCCAAGGCCGCCGCCCATTTCGGCGGCATCGACGCGGTGGTCAACAACGCTGGCGCCATCCGCCTGATGGGCGTCGAGCACCTGGAAGCCAAGCGTTTCGACCTGATGTACCAGATCAACACCCGCGCCGTGATGGTGTGCAGCCAGGCCGCCCTGCCCTACCTGAAGCAAAGCGCCGGCGGCCATATCCTCAACCTGTCGCCGCCGCTCAACCTGGCGCCGAAATGGTTCGCCCAGCACGGCCCCTACACCGTTACGAAATACGGCATGAGCATGCTCACCCTGGGGATGAGCGAGGAATTCAAGAAGTACGGCATCAGCGTCAACTCGCTGTGGCCGAAGACCATGATCGCCACCGCCGCCATCGAGTTCGAACTGGGCAGCCGCGACGCCTTCAAGCGCGCCCGCACCCCGGCCATCATGGCCGACGCCGCCCACGCCATCCTCTCCAGCACCGGCCGCAGCATCACCGGGCGCCTGCTGATCGATGAAGAGCTGCTGCGGGAACAGGGACAGACCGAGTTCGAGCACTACCGCTACGACCCGCAAGGCGGATCGCTGGTGCCGGATCTGTTTCTGGACTGAGCCCCGCACGAGGGCGATGAACCTGTAGGGGCGAATTCATTCGCCAAGGGCTGCGCAGCAGCCCCGTTCCCTTGTTGGGCAGGACTTCGTCCTGCTTGGCGAATGAATTCGCCCCTACAAGCGATCTCACTGCCCCAACCATTCGCCCATCTGCCCCCTCACCCCCGCACCAGGGTCATGGCGAAGGACAGGTCCGCGTCCTAGAGTGTTCCGCGCCGCTTACAACAACGACAACACGCGAGAACCATGAGCCAAGCAGAACTGATCTCCCCGCTGCGTTTCATCGCCCGCCTTCCGGCCAACCTGCCACGCCTGCCGCGCATGTTGCTGGGCCTGTACTACACCGGCATTCGCAACCGCGAGAAGGCGCTGTCCCTGGGGTGGGCCCTGGAGCGCGCGGCCCGGCGGTACCCGGAACGCCCGGCGGTGATCGACGAGCATCGCCAGCTGAGCTACGCCGACTTCAACGCCTGGAGCAATCGACTGGCCCATGCCCTGAAGTCTGAAGGGGTGGTCCACGGCAGCGTCGTCGCGGTGATGCTGGAAAACCGCATCGAGGTGTTGGCGCTGCTGGGCGCACTGGCCAAGCTGGGCGCCATTGCCGCCCTGGTGAACACCACCCAGCGGGGCAAGGTACTGAGCCACAGCCTGAACCTGGTGAAGGCGCGGCACTTTGTGGTGGGTGAGGAATTGCGCGGTGCGTTCGACGAGGTCCGCGCTGACCTGGACGATGCTCGCCGCTGCTACTGGGTGGCCGACGGCGACAGCCTGGTCGACCCCGGCACCACCCCGGCAGGCTGGCAGAACCTGATGCGTCTTGCCCTGGGCCAGTCCAGAGACAACCCGGCGGAGACCGGCGAGGTATGCCTCAAGGATGCCTGCTTCTACATCTACACCTCGGGCACCACCGGCCTGCCCAAGGCGTCCATCCTCAGTCATGGCAAGTGGATCAAGGCCTACGGCGGCTTTGGCCACTCGGGCCTGGGCCTCACCGAACGCGACGTCTTCTACCTGACGCTGCCCTGCTATCACAACAATGCGGTCACCGTGAGCTGGGCCTCGGTGCTGGCCGGTGGCGCCGCGATCGCCCTGCGCCGCAAATTCTCCGCCAGCAACTTCTGGAAGGACGTGGCCCGCTACCAGGCCACCTGCTTCGGCTACATCGGCGAGCTCTGCCGCTACTTGCTGAACCAGCCGCCCTGCGCCGAGGAACGAGGCAATACCCTGACCTGCATGATCGGCAACGGCCTGCGCCCGTCGATCTGGGCCGAGTTCAAGACGCGCTTCGGCATCGAACGGGTGATGGAGTTCTATGCCTCCAGCGAGGGCAACATCGGCTTCACCAACATTTTCAACTTCGACAACACGGTGGGCTTTTCGCCGGCCACCTTCGCCATCGTTCGCTATGACCTGGAGAACGACCGGCCCTTCCGTGATCAGCAGGGCTTCCTTCAGGAAGTGCCGGTGGGCGATTCGGGCCTGCTGATCAGCGAAATCAGCCCCAAGTGGCCATTCGACGGTTATACCGATCCCGCCAAGACCGAGGCGGTGATCCTCCGCGACGTGTTCAAGCCAGGCGATGCCTGGTTCAACACCGGCGACCTGATGCGCGGCATCGGCTGCAAGCACGTGCAGTTCGTCGACCGCCTCGGCGACACCTTCCGCTGGAAGGGCGAGAACGTATCCACCACGGAAGTCGAGAACGCCTTGGGCGCCTTCCCTGATGTGGAGGATGCAGTGGTCTACGGTGTGGAGATTCCCGGCACCAACGGCCGCTGCGGCATGGCCGCCCTACGCTTGTCGGCAGGGGCGCAGCTGGACCGCCAGGCCCTGGCCGAGCATCTGGACCGCGAACTGCCGGCCTACGCCTCACCCCTCTTCTTGCGGTTGCTGGAGGAGGTGGAGACCACGGGGACCTTCAAGTACAAGAAGGTCGACCTGAAGAAGCAGGCCTACGATCCGGAGGCAGTGAATGCCCCCCTCTTCGCCCGTCTGCCGGGAGACGCGGGTTTCCGCCCACTCGATGGCGCGCTCTATCAGGCTATCCAGCGCGGGGAGTATCGCTTCTAGGACGCACGGCGCTGAGCCTGGGGCGAATTTATTGGCTTTTGCCCCCTGCTCAACCGCGGCTTCGTGGCATGACGCCGGCACTTATCAGACGGTAGGGTGCGCCATGCGCACCGCTCCAAGGGGCAGGCCTGGAACTACGTTCAACCGCTGGTGCGCGCGGCGCACCCTACGATGTCGGCTCCTTCGCTCCGTACCTTGTCAGCGCTTGAACTCGAACTGCAGTTCCGCGCCTTCCACCGAACGCCAGTAGTCATCTTCCCGCTCGTTGGTGATCAGTTTGCCGTTGAGCTGGAAGGGGCTTTCCGGCAGAGGCTTCTCCTCGAACATCTTCGGCAGCAGAGGCTGGTCCGGCAGGTCATCGGTCGGGGAGCCCGGGGCCAGTTGATCGGCCAGGTCGCTGGGCAGGCTGAGATCGAGCTTGGCTTCCGGTTCCGACGGCTCGGTGCTCGCGGCCGCCGCCGGGTCCTTGGGCGGCTCCGGAGGGGCCGGCGGCACTGCCGCTTTGGGCGGCGGCGCGGGAGCGGGTTTGGGTTCAGGTTTGGGCGCAACCGGGGCCGGAGCCGGTGCCGAAGGCTCCGGTTGCGGGGTGGAGGACAGCGGCGGCGGTGCCGGAGGCGCCTTGGGTTTGGATGGCACGTCGTTGTCGCAGGCCGCCAGCAGGGTTAGCGCCAGGCAGGCGCAAACGAGAAGAATCGAACGCATGGGGGGATCGAGCGGAGGTGAGTGATGGCATCATGCTCCACCTTCGCCTGCTGGGTGGCAAGCCCGGCGCGATCGCGTTCAGCGGCCACGCTCGAGTTCGCGCAATTCTGCGTTGAGATCTCGCTGGGGATAGCGGCTACGCAGCGACTCCAGCAGCTTGTCCGCCTCGTCCCGCTTGCCCTCGTTCGTCAGTTTCAGCACCTGGCGCAGGCTGGCTTCCGGCTCGGGTAGCGGCACGGACTTCGCCAGGTCCGCCTTGGGTGCGGCTTCCTTCAACGGCATCGATTCCGCCTGCTGCTGAAGTTCGGCACTGCTGTCAGCCATGGCGGACTCCTTCTTCTTTTCGGCCCTCGCGGGTGGGCTGGCGTACGTCGCCGGCGCGGCCCGTGACATGGGCGCAGCCGCCGGGGCCGGCGCCGAATTGGGTGCAACGCTGGCCGGAGGTGCATCGAAGCGCTCCTGGACCTGGTCCTGAGTACGCAGGGTCAGGCTCAGGCCAATCCCCAGCGAGGCGAGGCCCGCGATGGCCACCGCCCAACGCTGGCGACCGCCCGCGCCGAACAGCCAGGCATGCAGGCGTTCGCCGAATGAAGGTCCGGGCACCGCCCGATCCTTCGCCGCCCGGGCCGCCGCCGCCAGGATGCGCTGGTCCAGTGCCGAGGGCGGCTCGTCATGGCTGTGTTGACGGTAGTGTTCGAGCAGTTCCCGTTCCATATCGTCCGGCTTGTGCGGGTCTCGGTTCATGCGGATACCTCCTCGGCCGCAGCCGGGTCGGCCAGCAGCCGACGCAACTTCTGCAACGCGTAACGCAAGCGGCTCTTTACCGTCTCGGCGGGCGTGCGGGTGAGTTCGGCAATTTCGGTCAGTTCCAGGTCGCCATGGGCGCGTAACAGGAAGACCTCGCGCTGTTCCCCTGGCAGCTCGTCCAGCGCCGCACGCAAGCGCTGCTGGTCCTGGCTGAGGGCGAGTTCCTGCTCGGGGTCGGGGCTGTTGCCCGGCAGAGCATCACCGTGCAGGACCTCGTCGAAAGCTTCTTCGCGCCCCTGCTGTCGACCGTGCTTGCGCCAGTGATCGATCAGGCGGTTGCGGGCGATCTGGTAGAGCCAGGTCTTGAAGCTGGCCTGGCCACGCTGCTCCGATTCGCTGCGGATCAGGTTCAACCAGGTTTCCTGGAAGATTTCCTCGGCCAGGGCAGCGTCGCCGCACAGCCCGCAGAGAAAACGGTAGAGGCCGAGGCGATGGCGCGCGTAGAGCACGCCAAAGGCCTCGGCATCGCCGTTGCGGTAACGCCGCAGCAAGGCGGCGTCGTCGTCCGTGAGTGTCGCGTTCACGTCATTCCTTCCGCGCTTGGGATGGGGCGGGAGTTTGCAGGCTTTGGGCGAGTTCCACCAGTTGCACGAACTCCCCGCGCAGGCCGAAACGGTCCTCGCCACGGGCGCCACGCGCCAGGTTGGCGGAGTCGGCCAGGCCGAAGTTACCGGTGTACTGACCACCCTTGAGCTGTTGGGCAAAGGCCGCCACGGACGCGGCGAAGCGCAGGTCCTCGCTGGCCTCGGCCACGCCAGGCACCTTGCCAACGGCAATGGGCCGCTCCAGCAGGCGGCTCTGTTCCGAGCCAGGCGCCTTGTAACGTACCCGCAGCCAGGCCAGTTCCCCCGCCTTGCTCTCGGCCTTGGCGCCCGCCTGGTAGCGCAGGGGGTCCAGCCAGCCCTTGGCGCCGGCAGGGACGATTTCATACAGCGCGGTGATGGTATGCCCGGCACCGATTTCCCCGGCATCCACCTTGTCGTTGTTGAAATCTTCCCGCTTCAGGGCACGGTTTTCGTAGCCCAGCAGGCGGTATTCGCTGACTTCGGCAGGGTTGAACTCCAGTTGCAGCTTCACGTCCCGGGCCACTACCGACAGGGTCGAGCTGAGCTGATCCACCAGCACTTTGCGCGCTTCCCGCAGATTGTCGATGTAGGCGTAGTTGCCGTCGCCGGCGTCGGCCAGTTGCTCCATCAGTCGCTCGTTCAGGTTGTCCACGCCAAACCCCAGGGTGGTGAGGGACACCCCGCCCTTGCGCTTCTGCGCGGCCAGTTGCTTGAGGCTCTCGAAGTCGCTGATGCCCACATTGAAGTCACCGTCGGTGGCCAGCAGGATGCGGTTGATCCCGTTCGGCATCAGGCCCTTCTGCGCTTCGGCGTAGGCCAGTTGGATGCCTGATTCGCCCGCCGTGGAGCCACCGGCGTTGAGCTGCTCGATGGCGGCGCGGATCTTGGTCTTCTCGCTGCCGGGGGTGGACTCCAGCACTACCCTCGCCTCTCCGGCATAGGTGACCAGGGAGACGCGGTCCTGGGGGCGCAATTGATCCACCAGCAGTTTGAGGGTGCCCTGGACCATGGGCAGGCCTTCGCGCCGGTCCATGGAGCCGGAAACATCCACGAGGAACACGAGGTTGGCCGGTGGCAGTTGCTGGACGCTGCTGTCGGAGGCCTTGATCGCGACCCTCAGCAATCGGGTCTGCGGGTTCCAGGGCGTCTGGGCCAATTCGACGCCGATACCGAAGGGGACATCGCCTTCCGGCTGCGGATAGCGGTAGGGGAAGTAATTGACCATCTCCTCCAGGCGCACCGCGTCCGCTGGCGGCAGCTGGCCGTCATTGAGGAATCGCCGCACGTTGGCAAAGCTGCCGGTATCGACATCAATGCTGAAGGTGGAGACCGGCTCGCTGGCCACGGCGTGGACCGGGTTGTCCGCCAGATGCTGGTACTGCTCGCGGGGCACGTCGCGGTAACCCGGCAGGCTGGCGTCGACCATGGGCGCCGGTGCGGCCATGGGCATCTGCTGCGCCTCGGCGGCGTAATCGGCGCGCTTGGCCATCGAAGCCGGCGCACGGGGACTGACCTCTTCGCGCAGCAACGGCGCCGGTTGGCTCGACGCAGGGGATGGAGCCTCGGCCTTTCCGGTTTCCGGTGTCGAGGCATCCTGGGCACTGCAGGCCGTCAGGGCCAGCAGCAGTCCGGCGGTGAAGCCGGCCGCCAGGGGTTGGTGCTGAAGAAAACGGTGGCTGGACATGGACGCCTCCTGGGAGCGAATGAGCCATTCGCACCAGTAGACGGACGCACTCGCCTGAACGGGTTAAGGCTGCGTTGATTTCTGCAGGGGGCTGCTTAGCAGCCCTTGGCGAATGAGTTCGCCCCTACAGGCCCGCTTCCTGGCAGAGCTGCCGGGCGAGCATGCCGAGGGTCATGATTGCCCGCTCGGCCTCGCGGTTCCATGGAATGCCGCAATTCAGCCGGACGCAGTGGTTGAACTGCTCGGTGTTACTGAAGATCAGCCCCGGGGCGATGCTGATGCCCTGCTGCAAGGCGCGCACGTGCAGGTCCTTGGTATTCACCTTGGCCGGCAGGCTGATCCAGAGGATGAAGCCACCATTGGGGCGGGTGATCTGGGTGCCTTCGGGGAAATACTGCTGCACCCCCAACTGGAACGCCGTGAGATTCTTCCGGTACTCCTGGCGGATATAGCGCAGGTGCCGGTCGTAACCGCCGTTCTCCAGGTAGGCCGCCACGCCCATCTGGGTGACGCTGCACGCCGAGTGGGTGCTGAAGGTCTGCAGGCGCTGGATTTCGGCCTGGTACTTGCCGGCGACCATCCAGCCAATGCGCACGCCCGGGGACAGGGTCTTGGAGAAGCTGGAGCAGTAGATGACCCGGTCGTCCAGGTCGTACGCCTTGATCGCCTTGGACGGGCCCTGGTCGAACATCAGTTCGCCGTAGATGTCGTCTTCGATGATCTGGATGTCGAAGTCCGAGGACAGACGCAGCAGCTGCTTCTGGCGATCCTCCGGAATGGTGCCGCCCAGGGGATTGCTCAGCCGCGCGGTCAGCACCAGGGCCTTGATCGGCCACTGGTTGGCGGCCAGTTGCAGGGCTTCCAGGCTGATGCCGGTGGTCGGGTCGCTGGGGATCTCGATCACCTTCAGGCCAAGCAGGTCGGCCAATTGCAGCAGCCCGTAGTAAGTGGGCGACTCCGTGGCGATCAGGTCGCCCGGACGGGTCAGTACCCGCAGGCTCATCTGCAGGGCATCCACGCAACCGTGGGTGATCACCACTTCACTCGGGTCCACGACCACGCCGGCATCGCGCATGCGGATCGCCACCTGGCGGCGCAGCGGCTCGAATCCGGGGCTGAACATGTAGCTGAACGCGCGCGGGCTGTGGAAGCGGGTGACCTTGGCCAGTTGCTGGTGCAGGGTGCGCACCGGCAGGTAGTCGACGTGAGGCACGGCTGCGCCCAGCGGGAACACGCCTTCGCGGCGGGACTCGGCCAGGACTTGCTGGATGATGCTGGCGCGGGTCACCAGGCCGGGACGCTCGACGCGGGCGATATCCGGGGTGGACGCGGTCAGGGCCGGCGTCTGGTGCACGTAGAAGCCGGATTGCGGACGGGCGCGGATCAGGCCCTGGTCCTCGAGGCTGGCATAGGCCTGCAGCACCGTGGCGTGGCTGACACTGAGCTGGGAGCTGAGCTTGCGCACCGAGGGTACGCGCTCGCCGGGCTGGTAGACGCCACGGCGGATGTCATCGGCCAATTGCTGGGCGATGCGTTGGTAGAGCAACAGATTGGTCATGACGGTGGCACCTGTATCGCTGGACCGAAACACTATCCGAACACTTTTAAACTGAACCGGTACAGATCGGAAAAGTGTGGGCGATACAGTGCAATTGTCCAGGCACGAAAAAACCCCGGCGCCGAACGGCAACCGGGGCTTCGTTGGTATGGGTCTAGCGGGCTGGGCCGAGCTCGCCCTTCTCGTTGGAGAAGACGATCTCTACGCGGCGGTTCTGCGCCCGGCCACGGTTGGAGGCATTCTCTGCCACGGGGAAGGCTTCGCCGTAACCCTGCACCTGGATGCGCTTGGTGTCGATGCCAAGGTCGATCAGGGCGTCCGCTACCGACTGGGCACGGTCGGTGGACAGTTTGAGATTGTCCGGCTTGCTGCCGCTACTGTCGGTGTAGCCCTCGATGCGCACCACGCGCCGGGGGTTGAGCTGAAGAAACTGCACCAGCTTGAGTACCGTCCGATTCGCCGAAGCCTTGAGGTCAGCGCGGCCGGTATCGAAGAGCACATCGCCGAGGGTCATCACCAGGCCACGGTCGGTTTCGGTGGCGGCCAGAGCGATCATCTGTTCTTCCAGCCACTTGCCCTGCTGCTGCACGCTCATCAGCTTGGCTTCGCGCAGGGCCAGTTGCAGGCGCTCGCGCTCCAGTTGCAGCTTGGCGGCCTGGGTCTGGTTCTGGTTCTGCTCGCTGTGCTGGCTGGCGATTTCGCTGTAGCGCTGGCTGAGGTAGGCGTAGTGCGCGACATCGGCGTCGTTGCCCCAGTAGCTGGACAGACGTTCTGCGCGGGCCAGGGACTCCCCGGCGCGAATGACATCCTTGGGGGCGCTGCTGAGGACGTTCTGGTCCTCCTTGACCTTCTGGAACATCTGCCGGGCCTGCTCAAGGCTCTGCTCGGACTGTTGCTGGCTGGCGCAGCCGCCGAGGACGCCGAGGCTGCACAGCAGGCCGATGCTCAATGCATGATTCCGCTTCACTGGACATCTCCCAACTGCTTGCGCAGGCGATTGATACGCGCCGTCAGCTCGGCCAGTTGGTCCTGGCTTTTCTTCGTCAGCACCTTGGCTTCGGCCAAACGGGCGTCCAGTTCCGCTTCCTCAGCCAGGACGCGGGCACGCTTGTAGTCCTGCTCGCCCATGTTCTTTTCAGCCCGCGCGAGTTTTTCCTGGGCGAGCTTCATTTCCTCGATCTGTTCAGTGGCGCCCACAGCCTGGGCCTGCTCCACCGCCTTCTGGGTAAGGCGCATCTGCTCGACCGGCGCCGGGTCGTTGGCGCAGCCCGCCAGGGCCAGCACGGCCAGGCCGGCAGCAAACAGGGGTGTCTTGCTCACGAGAGGATTCCTAATCATTCGGGGGTGGCGACGGGCTGCATCTGCAGCGCCTTCCACCGTTCCAGGTTGCGCTGCAGCAGGGTTTCCGGGACCCCGGCGGCGACCAATTCTGTCATTTTTTTCGCCAGCTGTCCGCGCAGCCAGGGGTCGTTGCAGGCCGAGTTGTGGGACAGGGTCAGGTACAGACCTTCACTGGAAATAGGTGGTTCCAGCGCCACCAGGTCGTCGGCCATGCCCAGGGTGTCGGCAAGGACCAGACCCGGGTAGCGCTCGTAGAGCACATAGTCGGTCCGCTCCAGCAGGAGCTTCTGGTAGGCCTGGGTCAGGCTGGGTACTTCTTCGAGCTTGAGGTTTTCCTTGGCGAAGCGGTCAAAGGCCTCGCCGAAGCTGTTCTTCACCAGGGTACCGCCGGTGTGGTTGCGCAGGTCGTCCCAGCCGGCGTAGGGGAACGCCTTGTCGCGCTTCACCCAGACCACGCTCTGGGCCTGGAGGAAGGCCGGGTGGACGTAGTCCATGGTTTCCAGGCGCGGCAGGGTGAGAAAGGCACCGGCGATCAGGTCGACCCGACCGGTGCGAACTTCGTCCTGGGCGCGGGACCAGGGACCGGTGTAGAGGATGTCCACCTTGACGCCAAGCTCCTTGCCAATCTGCTTGAGCAGGTCGGCATTGGCGCCTATCAATTGCTTGGGATTTTCAGGATCGCGCCAGAGATAAGGGGGATACTCGGGATTGCCGGTCGCCACCAGGCGCTCGCACTTCCCTGCGGCCTGCCCCAACCCGGGCAGCAGACAGAGCGCGAGGAGCAGGGAGGCAAGGTGTAGTCGGCTTGGCATCTGAGGTTTCCCGGACTGGACATTCGATTGGCCGCGTGGAGGCGGCGTCGCCTGACGCGAGCTTCATGCTAGCGTACTGGCGGTTGGAAGAACTGCTCGCGATAAGGAAGCGTCATGAAGAAACTCATTACCGCAGTCCTCATTTTACTGGCGGCTGCGGCAGCAACGCTCTATTTCTCCCCTGCGGCCCTGACGACAAGCGTCCGGCTGGTTGAGCGCCAGTTCGCCGGGCTGTCGGAGCGGCAGGTCGCGCTGGGCGATCTTAGCATCCATTACTACGAGGGCGGCCCGGCCAAGGGCGAAACCATCTTGATGATCCATGGCTTCGGCGCGAACAAGGACAACTGGCTGCGCTTCGCCCGGCACTTCACCCGGCGCTATCACGTCATCGCCCTGGACCTGCCTGGCTTCGGTGACAGCGATCGGCCTGCCGGCAGTTACGACGTCGGCACCCAGACGGAGCGCCTGGAGTCCTTCGTCAAAACCCTGGAGCTGGGCAAGGTGCATCTGGTGGGCAACTCCATGGGCGGCCATATCGCCGGGATCTTCGCGGCACGCTACCCGCAGCAGGTGCGCAGCCTCGCCTTGTTCGACAACGCCGGCATCACTGCGCCGAAAGAGAGCGAGCTGTTCCGCCTGATCGAAAGCGGCCAGCCCAACCCGCTGGTGGTGCGCAGTGCCGGGGATTTCCAGCGCATGCTCGATTTCGTCTTCGTCGAGCCTCCGCCGCTGCCCGCCTCAGTCAAGGCCTACCTGGCCGAGCAGTCCATCGCCAACGAAAAGCACTATGACGAGGTGTTCCGCCAGCTCCGGGAGCGGTACATACCGCTGGAGCCGGAGCTGCCCCGTATCGAAGCCCCTACCCTGCTGCTCTGGGGCGACCGCGATCGGGTCCTGGACATCTCCAGCATCGAGGTGATGAAGCCACTGCTGAAGAAACCCAGCGTGGTGATCATGGCGAACTGCGGCCATGCGCCCATGCTCGAAAGGCCGGAGGAATCCGCCCGCCATTACCAGGCCTTCCTCGACGCGAGCCACAGCTGACGCCCAATAAAAAACCCGCTCCGAGGAGCGGGTTTTCTGTACGGCAGACCGGGAAGCGCTATTACAGCAGCTTTTCCAGTTCCGGTACGGCTTCGAACAGGTCAGCCACCAGGCCGTAGTCAGCCACCTGGAAGATCGGGGCTTCTTCGTCCTTGTTGATCGCGACGATGACCTTGGAGTCCTTCATGCC
Organism: Pseudomonas sp. LFM046; assembly: GCF_000949385.2. NCBI lineage: Bacteria > Pseudomonadati > Pseudomonadota > Gammaproteobacteria > Pseudomonadales > Pseudomonadaceae > Pseudomonas > Pseudomonas sp. LFM046. Next base: position 3,843,845 of record NZ_JYKO02000001.1, read on the forward strand.
GGCCAGGTGCTGGATGGCACCGGAGATACCCACGGCAATGTACAGCTGCGGGGCGACAATCTTGCCGGTCTGGCCGACCTGCATGTCGTTCGGCACGAAGCCGGCGTCGACTGCGGCACGGGACGCGCCGACAGCGGCGCCCAGCTTGTCGGCCAGGGCGTACAGGTGCTTGAAGTTCTCGCCGTTCTGCATGCCGCGGCCGCCGGAAACGACGATCTTGGCAGCGGTCAGTTCCGGACGATCGGACTTGGCCAGCTCTTCGCCGACGAAGGCGGACTTGCCGGCGTCGGAGACGGTGCCCACAGCCTCGACGGCAGCGGAGCCGCCTTCAGCGGCGGCAGCGTCGAAACCGGTGGTACGCACGGTGATCACTTTCACGGCCGCGCTGGATTGCACGGTAGCGATGGCGTTACCGGCGTAGATCGGGCGCTTGAAGGTGTCGGCGCTTTCTACGGCGATGATCTCGGAGATCTGGTCGACGTCCAGCAGAGCGGCTACGCGCGGCAGGTAGTTCTTGCCGTTGGTGGTGGCCGGAGCCAGCACGTGGCTGTAGCCATTGCCCCCCTGCTCTTTCACAAGCAGCGCGATCAGCGGAGCGACGTTTTCCGGCAGCTGATGCGCGTAGGCGGCGTTGTCGGCTACCAGCACCTTGGACACGCCAGCGATCTTGGCAGCGGCTTCGGCGGCAGCGCCGACGCCCTGGCCAGCGACCAGCACGTGAATGTCACCACCGATTTTCTGGGCGGCGGTCACGGTGTTGAGGGTGGCGGCTGCCAGGGCGGCGTTAGTGTGTTCAGCAACAACCAGGATAGCCATCAGATTACCTTCGCCTCGTTCTTCAGTTTATCGACCAGTTCAGCCACGGACTTGACCTTGATACCAGCCTGGCGGGCGGCCGGTGCTTCAACTTTCAGGGTCTTGACGGTGGAAGCGGTGGAAACACCCAGGGCATCCGGGGTTACCACGTCCAGCGGCTTCTTCTTGGCTTTCATGATGTTCGGCAGCGACGCGTAGCGCGGCTCGTTCAGGCGCAGGTCGGTGGTGACGATCGCCGGCAGGTTCAGCGCAACGGTCTGCAGACCGCCGTCGATTTCACGGGTGACGTTGACCTTGTCGCCAGCAACGATGACCTTGGAGGCGAAGGTGCCTTGGGCGTAGCCGGTCAGGGCGCCCAGCATCTGGCCGGTCTGGTTGTTGTCGCTGTCGATGGCCTGCTTGCCGAGGATGACCAGCTGAGGCTGTTCCTTGTCCACCACGGCTTTCAGCGCCTTGGCGACGGCCAGGGAGTTCAGCTCGTCGTTGGACTCGACCAGGATGGCGCGATCGGCGCCCAGGGCCAGGGCAGTACGCAGCTGCTCTTGAGCGGTGTTCGGACCGATGGTGACGACGACGATTTCACTCGCTACGCCTTTTTCTTTCAGACGGACGGCTTCTTCTACGGCAATTTCGCAGAAGGGGTTCATCGACATCTTCACGTTGGCGAGGTCGACGCCGGAGTTGTCCGCCTTGACGCGGACTTTGACGTTGTAGTCGACCACTCGTTTGACAGCTACAAGAACCTTCATGGATTCCTCGTTACTCTCCGGTTAATAAGAATGTCGCCAAGACGAGCCTGGCCAGTGATGCTGGTCGGCCGGAACCGACTCTCAGCCCAGACAGCGAGCGCAAAACCGCCCGTATCTTGACCGTATCGCCTATTCCGGTCAATACAGCAAAATGACCCGTCATAAGCCGCAGAGCCTTATGCTATCAGGGTTTCACAAAATTCAAACAAACGTTTGTATTGGACCAGCCAATGGGTCTGGATATAATGCGCCGGCTCAGGTCAGGGATTGAGCCTAGCCCTCCAACACAAAATATCGAAGAGCCTTGAGGAGATTGACTGTGGAACGCGAATACATGGAATTCGACGTCGTCATCGTCGGTGCCGGCCCTGCTGGCCTGTCCGCCGCGTGCCGACTGAAGCAGAAGGCCGCTGACGCTGGTCAGGAGATCAGCGTATGTGTGGTCGAGAAGGGTTCCGAGGTCGGTGCCCACATCCTCTCTGGCGCCGTATTCGAACCGCGAGCCCTTAACGAGCTTTTCCCTGACTGGAAAGACCTGGGCGCCCCGCTGAACACTCCGGTAGCGCGCGACGACATCTATATGCTCAAGGATGCCGACTCCGCAATCAAGGTACCCGGCCTCTTCGTGCCCAAGACCATGCACAACGAGGGCAACTATATCATTTCCCTGGGCAATCTCTGCCGCTGGCTCGCACAGCAGGCCGAAGGCCTGGGCGTAGAGATCTACCCGGGCTTCGCCGCCCAGGAAGCGCTGATCGACGAGAACGGCGTGGTGCGCGGCATCATCACTGGCGACCTCGGTGTGGACCGCGAGGGCAACCCGAAAGAGGGTTACTACACCCCCGGCATGGAACTGCGCGCCAAGTACACCCTGTTCGCCGAAGGCTGCCGTGGCCACATCGGCAAGCAGCTGATCAAGAAGTACAAGCTGGACTCCGAAGCCGACGCCCAGCACTACGGCATCGGCATCAAGGAAATCTGGGACATCGACCCGGCCAAACACCAGCCCGGCCTGGTAGTCCACACAGCCGGCTGGCCGCTGAACGACGAGAACCCGGGCGGTTCCTTCCTCTATCACCTGGAAAACAACCAGGTGGTCGTCGGCCTGATCATCGACCTGTCCTACAGCAACCCCTTCCTGTCGCCCTTCGACGAGTTCCAGCGCTACAAGCACCACCCGGTGATCAAGCAGTACCTGGAAGGTGGCAAGCGTGTGGCGTACGGCGCCCGCGCCATCTGCAAAGGCGGCCTGAACTCCCTGCCGAAGATGGTCTTCCCGGGCGGCGCGCTGATCGGCTGCGACCTGGGCACCCTGAACTTCGCCAAGATCAAGGGCAGCCACACCGCCATGAAGTCCGGCATGCTGGCCGCCGAAGCCGTGGCCGCTGCCCTGGCCGCCGGCAAGGAAGGTGGTGATGAGCTGACCGGTTACGTCGATGCCTTCAAGTCCAGCTGGCTGTACGACGAGCTGTTCCGCAGCCGCAACTTCGGTGCCGCGATCCACAAGTTCGGCGCGCTGGTGGGAGGTGCATTCAACTACATCGACCAGAACTGGTTCGGTGGCAAGATCCCGGTCACTCTGCATGACAACAAGCCGGACTACGCCTGCCTGAAGCCGGCCGCCCAGTCCCAGCGCATCGAGTACCCGAAGCCGGACGGCAAGCTCAGCTTCGACAAGCTCAGCTCGGTATTCCTCTCCAACACCAACCATGAAGAGGAACAACCCTGCCACCTGAAGCTGGCTGACGCGAGCATTCCGATCGGGAAGAACCTGCCGCTGTACGATGAACCGGCACAGCGTTACTGCCCGGCTGGCGTGTACGAAGTCGTGACCCAGGAAGACGGCGCCAAGCGCTTCCAGATCAACGCCCAGAACTGCGTGCACTGCAAGACCTGCGACATCAAGGACCCGGCCCAGAACATCACCTGGGTAGCCCCGGAAGGCACCGGCGGCCCGAACTACCCCAACATGTAAGCAGTCACGAAAAAGGCTCCCTCGGGAGCCTTTTTTGTTTTCGCCTTCCAGCTATTCCGGCAACGGGCCGATCGGGAAGAACTCCCCGCCGCTCCAGACGCCGAGCCAGGTGACGCCGTCGAGCTCGCGCGGCTCGGCCAGCTCCACCAACTGGTAGAAGACGTTGCGATGGATCAGCGCTTCCAGGTTGGTGCGCACCAGCACATAGGGCGACGGCTCCTGGGTTTCCGGATCCAGCTCGACGCGCAACGGGTGCGCGGCTCCGGCTACCACCTCATCCTCGACATTGGTGACGAAGCGCAGCTGCTGCGCCTCCCCTACCCCTTCGACCTGCAGCTCCACGACAACGAATGGCGCATCGTCGACCTGAATCCCCACCTTCTCCACCGGCGTCACCAGGAAGTAATCCTCGCCGTCCTTGCGGATCACGCTGGAGAACAGCTTCACCATCGGTTTCCGGCCGATGGGCGTGCCCAGGTAGAACCAGGTGCCATCGCGGGCGATACGCATGTCGATGTCCCCGCAGAACGGCGGGTCCCACAGGTGCACAGGCGCACCGCCCGGCTTGTCGCCCTTGGGAATCTGCGCCAGCAGGTCACCGGCCTTGCCGGGATCGCTCATTTCAATCTCCTCAACGACTCAAGCCGAGCAGGCTGCGGGCATATTCTTCCAGCGGCGGACCAATCAGGTCTTCGGGCTTGGAGTCGTAGAACGTCAGAAAACCGCCACGATTGCGAATACTCGCCGTATCCACCAGGTAGCGGGTATTGGTTTCGATCAGCATCAATTGGATGACCCCGTGGTCGCGCCCAACGCGATCAAGGGCCTCCTGGTCTTCCCATTCTTCCACCGTTCCGATCCGGTCGTCGGCACTGGCGAAACGGGCATAGAGCAGGTAGTGCGCGCCCAGCGCACGGGCCTGGCTCATGGCCTCTTCCAGGCCGGCCGGCCCCTGGGCGCGACGCACCATGGGGAAGTAATCGACAAAGCCATTGAACGCCTCCTCCGCCACCACATTGGGCCGCGGATAGGCCGAGCCCGGCGGTACGAAATAGCCCTGGGCGATGTAGATGAAGGAGTCCGGCTGGAGGCGCCACGGGCTGGCGCGGCGGGTTTCGCTGTGGTCCAGGAAACCCGCATCGCTCAGCTGTTCGCGGGTGCCTTCGGCCATGTCACTGACTTTCATGCAGCCCACGAGGCCCAGAATCGTCAGCAACAGAATCAAGCTACGCATCGTATGTCCTCCAAGCACCGGCGACGAAAATCCGGCGGATAGAGAACCAATGCAGCTTCCGCGCCATCAACCACCAATGATCTTCATCACGGTAACGCCACCGGAGAAGGCGATGTCCTGCTTGTCGGCAAGCGCCTTGACCAGCAGCCGCTGAAGGGCAGGCAGTGCCTCGTGCCGGGGCTTCTCCAACAGGTCACCGATGTAGTGCCGATTACTGGAGGACAGGCAACCATGGAGCCAGCCGGTAGAGGACAGGCGCAAGCGCGAGCATGTACGACAGAACGGCACGCTCTCGTTGGCGATTACGCCAAAGTAGCCCTCTCCCGGAACCCGATAGCGCAATGCAGTGGCGTCCAAGGGCGCATCGGCCTGGACGAATTCATGAGTGGTGCGAATCAGCGACAGCAATTCTTCCAGCCCTACGAACTGCTGGTGGAACGCATTGGGATCGCGAGCCAGGTGCCCCATGCGCATCAGCTCGATGAAGCGCAGTTCGAAGCCACGCTCCAGACAGTAATCCAGCAACGGCAGGACCTGATCGAGATTCTTGCCGCGCAGCGGAACCATGTTGATCTTGATCTTCAGACCAGCCGCCCGCGCCTCCTCCAGCCCCTTGAGCACGGTGGGCAGATCGCCGCCACGCGCGATGCTCCGGAACTCGTCGGCATCCAGGGTATCGAGGGAAATATTCAGGCGGCGGATGCCGCAATCCAGCAACAGCGGCAGCTTGCGGGAAAGCAGCTGCCCATTGCTGGTCAGGCTGATGTCATCCAGCCCGAGCTTGCTGACTTCATGGAGGAATGGATCGAGCTTGGGGCTCACCAGGGGCTCGCCGCCGGTGATGCGCAGGCGCTCGATGCCTGCTGCTTCAATGAGGTACGCCACGCCGCGCACCATGGCCTCGGCCGAGAGTTCATCCTGGGCCGCCACCAGGCGTTTGCCATCCGGTACACAGTAGGTGCAGGCGTAATTGCAGGCGGCGGTGAGGCTGATGCGCAGGTTGCGGAAGCGCCTGCCTTGGCGGTCAACGATCATGGGACGCTCCGGCATGTGATAAGCCGGAGTATATCCCCGCGGCCGGTGCCACACATGCCCGGAACCGCGATATAGGCGTACTGAATACGTCAGCCCGCCGGTGACTCGCTCTCGCGCTTGCGCTTGTTGCCCATGCGCACGCCGATGTCCATGAGGAACTGGAAGAAGCCTTCCTGATCCTCGAGCACATTGCTCCAGAACGGCGAGTGGTAGAGCGCGACAGCACCGTGCACCAGGGCCCAGGCAGCGCAGTAGTGGAAGTACGGCGGCACGTCTTCCAGCTTGCCTTCGGCGATGCGCCCCTTGATCAGCAGCGTCAGGCGCTCGAAGTTGGAAGCGCGGATCTTGTGCAGCTGCTCGACCATTTCCGGCACCTGGCTGTTCTTCACCACCTTCTCTTCCAGGCGGTCAAACAAGCGGTAGCGCTGCGGGTCGCGCATGCGGAACTCGAAGTAGGCCCGCGACAGCGCCTCCTTGTCACGATCCACATCGGCGGAATGGAAGAGCGCGTTCAGATCGCGCTCATAGTCGAGCATCAGGCGCAGGTAGATCTCCGCCTTCGACTTGAAATGCTTGTAGATGGTGCCTTTGCCGATACCCACTGCGTCAGCGATCATCTCGACGGTAACGCTGTCTTCGCCCTCTTCCAGGAAGAGCTTGAGGGCGGTGTCGAGAATTTCCTGCTCGCGGCGGCGGAACTCACGGACTTTACGGGGTTCTTTCTGCATAAAGGGACTGTGGGGTCAAAAAATCAAGCCGCGTATTATGCCTATCTGGCGCAAAAATGCACGGATCATCCGACTATGAGCTTCTTGCAAGATGAGTTTTCCCAGGCCGACGGGCTCCGCTATCTCAACCATGCTGCGGTGGCACCCTGGCCGAAACGCGCGACCCGCGCGGTCCAGAGCTTCGCCGAAGAGAACTGGCGCCTCGGCGCGAGGGATTATCCAGACTGGTTGATTGTAGAACGTCGACTGCGTGAACGCCTGGCCAGGTTACTGAACTCACCGACCACAGCCGATCTTGCACTGGTCAAGAATACATCGGAAGCCCTGTCATTCGTTGCCTTTGGTCTGGACTGGAAGGCAGGCGATCAGGTGGTCATCAGCGACCAGGAATTCCCCTCCAACCGAATCGTCTGGGAGGCGCTGAAGCGCTACGGCGTCACCACTCTCCAGGTATCGCTGGAGGGCCCCGATCCCGAGGGGGCGCTTCTCGCGGCCTGCGGCCCCCGTACACGACTGATGTCCATCAGTGCCGTGCAGTATGCCAGCGGTCTGCGTCTTGACCTTCAACGCCTTGGCCATGAGTGCCGCAAGCGTGACGTGCTGTTCTGCGTCGACGCCATCCAGCAGTTGGGCGCCCTGCCCTTCGACGTCCAGTCCATCGATTGCGCCTTCGCCATGGCCGACGGCCACAAGTGGATGCTCGGGCCGGAGGGCCTGGGTGTCTTCTACTGCCGCTCGGACCTCCGCCAGCAGCTCAAGCTTCATGAATACGGCTGGCACATGCTGGAGCATCCCGGCGACTACGAACGGGTCGACTGGGAACCTTCGCGCACCGCCCGTCGTTTCGAATGCGGCAGCCCCAACATGCTCGGCGCCATGGCGCTGGAGGCGAGCCTTTCACTGTTGGAGGAAGTGGGCATGGACCAGGTGGCCATAGCCCTGGCCGAGCGGGTGCAGTGGCTGCAGGACGGCCTGATCGCGATCCCCGGTGTGAAGCTGTTCAGCCCATCGAACCCGGCAAGGCGCGCCGGTATCCTGAGTTTCCGTCTGGACGGCTGGGACAACCAGCTCCTGTTCGAACGGCTACGCGCCGAGCAGGTGGTTTGCGCCCAGCGTGGCGGCGGCATCCGCTTCTCGCCCCACTTCTACACCGAGCCACGGGTAATCGAGGAGACCCTCGTGCTGTTGCGCCAGATGGCAGACACATGAGGACTCAGCCGACGCCGGGGTATTCCAAATACGTTTAAGAAACGCCGCCGTACAATCTGGACGCTTAGGGATATTGACCAATACTTCTTGTTACTGGCGTGCGGCATCTCCCCCCAAGTGCCCAGCCAGTCGAGGAACCGTGGATCGCGTTCCTTTGTTTTACTCCTAATGGTCTTGACCCGGATTCATCCCCCAGAACCCGGGTTTTTTTTGTGCGCGATTTTTTCTGTGCCAGGCCTTGGCAAACTCAGCCTTGGCGCGCCAAGGGAAACAGGCGCAGGTAGTTCTCGGTGGTCTGCCGAGCGAATTCCTCGAAGGGCACTCCACGCAACTCGGCCAGGTACTCCGCCACCTCACGCACGTACTGCGGCAGGTTCGGCTTGCCGCGATAAGGCACCGGCGCCAGGTAGGGAGAGTCGGTCTCCACCAGCAGCCGGTCTGCCGGTACCTGGCGAGCCACTTCGCGCAGGGCATCGGCATTGCGGAACGTGACGATGCCGGAGAGGGAGATGTAAAAGCCGAGGTCCAACGCGGCGCGAGCCATGTCCCAGTCCTCGGTGAAGCAGTGCAGGACACCCGCCTGGGGCAGCGCCGCCTCGCGCAGCAGATTCAGGGTGTCGGCGCGGGCTTCACGGGTGTGGACGATCACCGGCTTGCCCGTGATCTTCGCGGCTTCGAGATGCAGGCGGAATGCCTGCTGCTGGAGTTCAGCCGCTTCGGGCTCGTAGTAGTAGTCCAGACCGGTCTCGCCGATGGCCACCACGCGCGGGTGCTGAAGCTCAGCCAGCAGCCAGTCCAGCGCCAGGGATTCGCCCGGCTGCAGGTCCAGGGGATGCACGCCAACGGAACAGTGCACGTCGTCATAGCGCTCGGCCAGCGCCTTCACGGCGGCAGCGTTGTCGGCGCTCACGCCGATGCAGAGGAACTGGCCGACGCCACGGGCGCGGGCAGCGTCGAGGGCGGCATCCAGGGAACCGCCGTGGGCAGCCAGGTCGAGGCGGTCCAGGTGGCAGTGGGAGTCGATCAGCATGGTTCAGGCTCCAGGCGCAGGCGCCAAGCTCAAGCCTGTCGCTTGCAGCCCGCGCCCGGCGGCCGGTTACATCGTATGGGTGGGACGGTCGGACTTGAGGGCGCCGGCGAGGTAGGTCTCGATCTTGTTGCGTGCGCCGCTATCACCGTCGTTGAACTGGACGCCGATGCCCGCCGCGCGATTGCCCTGGGCGCCCTTGGGGGTGATCCAGACCACCTTGCCGGCGACCGGGATCTTCTCCTGCTCGTCCATCAGGTTGAGCAGCATGAATACTTCATCGCCGAGCTTGTAGGTCTTGTTGGTAGGAATGAACAGGCCACCGTTCTTGATGAACGGCATATAGGCGGCATACAGGACGGACTTGTCCTTGATGGTCAAGGACAGGATCCCGTTACGCGGGCCCAGATTCGGTGGCAGGCTCATGGGGCATTCCTGGCAAGCTGGTACAGGCACGGATTCTAGCCCGGCCCGGGCAGGCTTGCCCACTGCACCAGCAGCGCTTCGAGAAGCAAGACACGATTGAGGTTGGCCTTGTTGAGCACTTTCTGGCGCTGCTGCAGTAGCCAATCCTGCATGGCGAGGACCTTGTGCTGCGGTGCTTTGTCCGCCAGGTATTGCACCACTTTGCGCATATCCGCAAGGCCGAGGCCCGCCTCATCGCGAGTGAGCTGGTAGCGCAGCATCAATTGAGCCCAGTCGCAGAACCAGTCGAACAGCAGCGGCAGGGGCACCGCGTTCCAGCCTTCAGCCAGTTGGCTCGCGCTCACCTGCTGCTTGATCAGCTTCTTCACGCCGTCCACCACTTCGCCGCGCTGGGCACGCACGCCCTGCCCCTCCAGGCGCAACGCCGACAGCGGCGAGCCGCCGGACAGAACCAGCAGCTCGTGCAATTGCTCCGGCGCGGTTTCCGGCAGCGCCGAGGCCAGCCAGGTCAGACTCTGGGCCTCACTGGGCAGCGGGCAGGCCTGCTGTACGCAACGGCTCTTGATAGTGGGCAGCAGTCGGCTGGGCTGGTGGCTGATAAGCAGCAGCACCGTATCGCCAGACGGCTCTTCCAGGCTCTTGAGCAGGGCATTGGAGGCGTTGATGTTCATGGCTTCGGCGGGCTCCAGCAGGACCACCTTGCGACCACCGAGCTGCGCGGTCTGGACCACGAATCCAACCAACTCGCGCACCTGGTCGACGCGAATCGCCTTGTCGGCTTCTTCCGGCTCCAGCACGAAGGCGTCGGGATGGGTATTGGCCGCCAACAGCAGGCAGGCCTTGCATTGACCACAGGCGTCGAGGCCCGCCGGATTCTGGCAGAGCAGACGCGCCATCAGGCGCTCGGCCAGGGCACGCTTGCCAATGCCGGACGGCCCGTGCAGCAGGTAGGCATGGGCGTGACGCGGACGGCCGGCCAATTGCTCCCAGAGGCTGTCCTGCCAGGGATAGGCCTCAGCCATGGCAACGCTCCAGCAATTCGGGGAGGAGTTGATCCAGGCCGCGCTGGACATCGTCCAGGGGCACGGAGGCGTCGATCACCCGGTAACGTTCAGGTGCCGCCTGAGCACGTTTGAGGTAGGTCTGGCGCACTGCTTCGAAGAAGCTGCGCTGCTCCTGCTCGAAGCGGTCGAGACGACCACGAGCGGCGGCACGGCTCAGGCCGATTTCCACCGGCAGGTCGAACACCAGCGTCAGATCCGGGCGCAGCTCGCCCTGGACGAAACTCTCGAGCAGCGCGATGCGTTCTTCGGGCAGACCACGACCGCCACCCTGGTAGGCGTAGGTGGCGTCGGTGAAACGGTCACAGAGGACCACCGCCCCCCGAGCCAGCGCCGGCTTGATCACACCTTCCAGATGCTGGGCGCGGGCAGCGAACACCAACAGCAGCTCAGTATCCACGCCCATGGCCTCGTCGCTGGGCGTTAGCAAGAGCTCGCGAATGCGCTCGGCCAACGGCGTGCCGCCGGGCTCGCGCGTCAGGACCACTTCGATTCCCTGGCTGCGCAGGCGCTCGGCGAGGAACTCGCGATTGGTGCTCTTTCCGGCGCCTTCCGGGCCTTCCAATGTGATGAACAGACCGCTCACTGGGTGTCCTTATTCATTGCGGGGTTGGGCTGGAGCGGTAGTCGCTGCGGCGCTTCAGCTGGAAGTCGCGCACTGCCTGATTGTGCTCGCCCAGGGTCTCGGAGAATACATGGCTGCCATCGCCACGAGCGACAAAGTAGAGGCTCTTGCCGTCGGCGGGGTGCAGCGCGGCATGGATAGCCTCGCGCCCTGCGAGGGCAATGGGCGTTGGCGGCAGGCCACTGATGACATAGGTGTTATAGGGCGTCGGCTCGCGCAGGTGATCGCGGGTCAGGTTGCCGTTGTAGCGCTCACCCAGTCCGTAGATCACGGTGGGGTCGGTCTGCAGCAGCATGCCGGTCTTCAGGCGACGCACGAAGACTCCGGCGATCTGCCCGCGCTCGTTGGGCACGCCGGTTTCCTTTTCCACCAGGGACGCCATGATCAGCGCCTGGTAAGGCTCCTTGTAGGGCAGTTGGTCGGAGCGCTTGCTCCACTCTTCGGCCAGGACCTGGTCGAGTCGATCCCGCGCCTGCTTCAGCAGATCGATGTCGCGCATGCCACGCACATAGCGATAGGTATCGGGGAAGAAACGGCCTTCCGGGTACTCGCCGGGACGGCCAAGACGGGCCATCAGCTCGGAGTCACTGACATCGGCCAGGGTATGTTCAAGCTTGTCCTGTTTGGCCAGCACCGCCCTCACCTGCCGGAAGTTCCAGCCTTCGACGAGGGTCACGCTGTATTGAACCACCTCGCCCCGCTGCCAGAGGCCCAGCAACTCGGCGGCCGTCATGCCCGGGGCGAGGCGATACTCACCGCTATGCAGGGATTCGCTGGCCAGGTTGAAGCGCCAGTACTGGCGCAACCAGAAGGCGTTGGTCAGCACCCCTTCCTCTTCCAGGCGATTCAGCAGGCCGCCAGGCGTAGCGCCAGCGGGGACGTCCAGCATCCGCTCAGCGGAGATGTTCAGGGGTTGCTCGAGGGTGACGCGCTGCTGCCAGCCGGCAAAAGCCACCAGCAAGCCGGCAAGAAGCAGGCCTGCCTCCAGCATCAGCAGGAATTTGCGTATCACGAATCAGATGTCCAGTAGATCGCGGGCGATGGCCTGAAGTTTACGGGTCAGCGGGCCGACCGGCCAGTGATGCCCTTCTACAGCGCGCACCGGCCAGACCCCGAAGAGGCTATTACAGAGGAAGACCTCGTCGGCGCGGAGGAATTCATCGAAGGGGATATCACGCACCTCTACCGCCAGACCCGCGGACCGGGCGCTGTCGAGCAGGGCCCCGCGCATCACGCCAGCAACGCCGCAACGAGACAGATCGGCAGTGACGAGCGCGCCATCGCGTACGATGAACAGGTTGCTGAATACGCCTTCGATCACGCGGCCAGACTGGTCGCGCATCAGACCCTCCGCGAAATCGCCACCCTGCCATTCAGCGCGGGCCAGAACCTGCTCCAGACGATTCAGGTGCTTGAGACCCGCCAGCAGTGGCTGCTCGGCGAGTCGGGTCGCACAGGGGAACAGTTGCACACCGTTTTCCCCGTTGGCTTCCGGGTAGGCCGGGAACGGGCTGCCCTGGAGGATTCGCCGGGGCAGTGCAACAACAGGCGGTGCATAGCCGCGCAGCCCTTCGCCACGGGTGACCATCAGTTTGACGACGCCCGCCCCCAAGCCGGCCGAATAGGCCAGCAGCTCGGTGCGCATCAACTGAAGATCGAGAGGAATGCCGAGGCGACGGCAGCCTTCGGCCAGCCGCGCCATGTGGTACTCAAGCAATGGGGGTCGGCCGGCGCGAACGGCAATGGTCTCGAAAAGCCCATCGCCGTAGGCCAGGCCGCGATCCTTGATGGACAGCGACTCGGCCGGATGGCCGTCGACCCAGTTCGGCATCAGCCTGCGAACCGACGGAACACCAGGGAGCCGTTGGTGCCGCCGAAGCCGAAGGAGTTGGACAGGACCACGTCGATCTCCATGGAACGAGCTTCATGGGGCACGAAGTCGAGGTCGCAGCCGTCGTCCGGCTCTTCCAGGTTGATGGTGGGCGGCGCCACCTGGTCGCGCAGGGCCAGCACGCTGAAGATGGCTTCCACGGCACCAGCCGCACCCAGCAGGTGACCGGTCATGGATTTGGTGGAGCTGACCGCGAACTTGTAGGCGTGATCGCCAAACACCGACTTGAGGGCCATGGCTTCTGCCACGTCGCCCGCCGGAGTAGAGGTGCCATGCGCATTCACGTACTGCACCTGATCCGGGTTCAGACCGGCATCGCGCAGGGCGTTGCGCATGCAGCGGGCAGCACCGGCGCCGTCATCCGGCGGCGAGGTCATGTGGTAGGCGTCGCCACTCATGCCAAAACCGATCAGCTCGGCGTAGATGGTCGCGCCACGGGCCTTGGCGTGCTCCAGCTCTTCCAGGACCAGGGCACCGGCACCGTCAGACAGCACGAAGCCGTCGCGACCCTTGTCCCAGGGACGGCTCGCGCGGGCCGGGTCGTCATTGCGGGTGGACAGCGCACGAGCGGCACCGAAGCCGCCCAGACCCAGGCCACAGGCGGCCATTTCGGAACCACCGGCGACCATCACGTCAGCCTCGCCATAAGCAATGTTGCGCGCGGCCATGCCGATGCAATGGGTGCCGGTGGTGCAGGCAGTCGCGATGGCGTAGTTCGGCCCCTGGATTCCCAAGTGGATCGACAGGAAACCGGACACCATGTTGATGATCGAGCCAGGCACGAAGAACGGGGAAATCCGGCGTGGGCCTTGCTCGGCCAGGGACTTGCAGTTGTTCTCGATGTTGGTCAGGCCGCCGATACCGGAACCCATGGCAACACCAATGCGCTCGCGATTGGCCTCGGTGACTTCGAGGCCGGAATGACGGAAGGCCTGGAAACTTGCCGCAAGGCCGTACTGGATGAACAGGTCGAGCTTGCGCGCCTCCTTGGCCGAAAGGTATTCCTCGACATTGAACCCTTTGACCGAACCACCGAAGCGGGTGGTGTAAGCGGAAAGGTCCATATGTTCGATCAGGCCAATGCCACTGCGGCCAGCCAGAATTCCCTGCCAACTGCTCGATACATCGGTACCCAGCGGCGACAGCATGCCAAGGCCAGTGACCACGACGCGTCTACGCGACACAGCGATCTCCTTCTTCAATCTCTACACGGCGGTTGATTCGGGTTAACAGACTGTTGAAAAGCCCGGCAGGCAAAATTCGCCGCGGATTTTCAACAACCTGCTTAAAGAAAAGCCGCACGCCCGGTTGGGTCGTGCGGCTTTTCCGCGTCGGGGAACCGACGATTACATTACTGCGCGTGGGCGTTGATGTAATCGATGGCTTCCTGAACGGTGGTGATCTTCTCGGCCTGCTCGTCCGGGATTTCGGTCTCGAATTCCTCTTCCAGAGCCATCACCAGCTCAACGGTGTCAAGGGAGTCGGCGCCCAGGTCTTCAACGAAGGAAGCGCTGTTGGTGACTTCGTCTTCTTTGACGCCCAGTTGCTCGGCGACGATTTTCTTGACGCGTTCTTCGATGGTGCTCATACCTTGTTTTCACTCCTATGGAAAAATCCGTGCAGCTGGGGCTGCAGTGTATAGAAAGGGTTTTCCGCATTTCAAGCAGAACGCCTGAACCCCTTCCGGATAACCGCAACGAAATGTCTATAACCCGGCTGCACTGTTATAGCGAATTCTAGACAGCTCATATGACAGCTTCCTGAAGGGATTCGTCACATTCAGCTCATGTACATGCCGCCATTGACCGGAACGGTTGCGCCGGTGACGTAGGCAGCGCCGTCGGAAGCGAGGAACCCCACCACCTTGGCAATCTCTTCGGCCTGACCCAGACGACCCAGCGGGATCTGGGTCAGCAGCGCATCGCGCTGGGCTTCCGGCAGCTCACGGGTCATGTCGGTATCGATGAAGCCAGGGGCCACCGAGTTGACGGTGATGGCACGGGAGCCGACTTCACGCGCCAGAGCGCGACTGAAGCCTTCCAGGCCGGCCTTGGCGGCAGCGTAGTTGGTCTGGCCGGCGTTGCCCATGGCGCCCACGACCGAACCGATGTTGATGATGCGCCCCCAGCGAGCCTTGGTCATGCCACGCAGCACGGCCTTGGACAGGCGGTACAGGCTGTTGAGGTTAGTGTTGATGACGTCGAACCACTCATCGTCCTTCATGCGCAGCATGAGGTTGTCGCGTGTGATGCCGGCGTTGTTCACCAGGATCAGCGGTTGGCCCAGGTGCTGCTGAATGTGTTCCAGAGTGCTTGCTACCGATTCGTCGCTGCTGACATCGAGTACCAGGCCAGCGCCTTCGATGCCATTGTCCTTGAGGAACTCGGCGATGCGCTCGGCACCGGAAGCGGAAGTCGCAGTGCCAATCACCACGGCACCCTGGCGACCCAGTTCGAGGGCGATTGCCTGGCCAATGCCACGGCTCGCACCGGTGACCAGTGCCACCTTACCTTGCAGACTCATAGGTCTTCTCCTTGTTCAGGCCAGCGCAGCACGGGCGGCTGCGAAAGCATCAGGGGTATCCAGATTGTGGGTGTTCACACCCTTGACGCAACGCTTGTTGAGGCCGGACAGCACCTTGCCGGGGCCGCATTCCACCAGATCGGTGACGCCGCGCTCGGACAGGCTGACCATCGACTCGACCCAACGAACCGGACTGTAGAGCTGGGCCAGCAGGTCACGCTTGAGCTCAGACAGATCGGCCACGACGGCGGCGCTTACGTTCTGCACCAGGGGGATCAGTGGCGCCTGCCAGGCAAGCGCCTCGACGGACTCGGCAAATCGCTCGGCGGCGGGCTTCATCAGCGCGCAATGGGACGGCACGCTCACCGGCAGCGCCATGGCGCGCTTGGCACCACGAGCCTTGCACGCTTCGATCGCGCGCTCGACAGCAGCCGCGGCGCCGGCGATTACGACTTGGCCGGGAGCGTTGAAGTTAACGGCACTGACCACGTCGCCCTGGGCCGCTTCTGCGCACGCAGCCAGCACGTCGGCATCTTCCAGGCCAAGGATGGCGGCCATGCCGCCCTGCCCTGCCGGAACGGCCTGCTGCATCAGCTGGCCACGGCGCTCAACGAGCTTGACCGCATCAGCGAAGCCGATGCTGCCGGCAGCCACCAGGGCGGAGTACTCACCCAGGCTGTGACCGGCGACGAACGCCGGACGCGCACCACCCTCGGCCAGCCACAGGCGCCACAGGGCGATGGAGGCGGTGAGGATGGCGGGTTGGGTCTTGTCGGTCTGATTGAGATGTTCTTCCGGACCTTGCTGGGTCAGGGCCCAGAGGTCATAGCCGAGTGCCTCGGAGGCTTCGGCGAACGTATCCAGGACCAGCTTGTGCTGGCCCCCCTGCTCGGCCAGCATGCCCAGAGACTGGGAGCCCTGACCGGGGAAGACGAAAGCGAGGGATGCGGACATTGAGAGTGGTCCCTTATCTGGCGGTATAGGGAGATTGACGCCCGGCATAGCCAAGCGCACGAAACTGACAGTTGGATGACAGGCTGCCTTTAGCGGTCACATCCTACAGCAACAGATGCTCCAGACGGCCGTGCAGGCGCTGCGGCAGATTCTCCCGCACTTCGACCTGCGCGCGACGAATGGCGCTCTGGAATCCTTCCGAACCCGCCGAGCCATGGCTCTTGATCACGATTCCCTGGAGCCCCAGGAAACTCGCCCCGTTGTGGCGAGCAGGCGCCAGGTCGGAGCGTAGACGGCGCAGCAGCGGCAGGGCCATTGCCCCTACCACGCGGGCCCCCAGGCTCTCGCTGAACAGCGCCTCCATTCGCGAGGAAATCATCGAGGCCAGCCCCTCACTGGATTTCAGCAGGATATTGCCGACGAATCCGTCGCAGACCACCACATCCGCCTCGCCTCGATAGAGGCCATCGCCTTCGATGTAGCCGATGTAGTTGAGACCTTCGGCCTGCTGCAGCAGGTTCGACGCCAGCTTGACCCGCTGATTGCCCTTGATGTCCTCGGTGCCGACGTTTAGCAGCGCCACGCGAGGCCGGTCGATCCCGAGGGTTTCCGCGGCGACCGCACCCATGACAGCAAACTGATAGAGGTGTTCGGCACTGCAATCGACGTTGGCCCCGAGATCCAGTAGATGGCAGTGGCCACGCGCGGTGGGAATGGCACTGACCATGGCCGGACGATCGATGCCGGGCAGGGTCTTGAGCACATAGCGGGAAAGCGCCATCAAGGCACCGGTATTGCCGGCGCTGACGCAGGCCTGCGCCCGACCATTGCGCACCAACTCGAGGGCAACGCGCATCGAGGCATCCGGCTTGCCACGCAGGGCTTGCGCCGGGCGCTCGTCCATACCAATGACTTCGCTGGCATGTTCGATTTGCAGGCGCTGACGATCGACCGCAGGGATACGGGCGACGAGATCTTCAAGGAGGGGAGCTTGGCCGACGAGGACCAGGTGAAGCGAGGGGAATTCAGCCAGACAAGCGATGCTGGCCGGAACAATGCAGCGGGGACCGAAGTCCCCGCCCATTGCATCAATCGCGATGATCGAGGCGGCCAAGGATTACTCGGCGGCGCCCTTGTCGATCACTTTGCGACCGCGGTAGAAACCGTCCGGGGAAACGTGGTGGCGCAGGTGAACTTCACCGGTGCTCTTCTCTACGGACAGTGCGTTGGCCTCGAGGGCGTCGTGGGAACGACGCATGTCGCGTGCCGAGCGGGATTTTTTGTTCTGCTGAACAGCCATAATCAATTAACTCCTAAACGTTTGGGTCACGCTTTAACTGCGCCAGTACGCTGAACGGGTTGGACCGCGAAACCTCGTCCTCGCTCGGCTCGGGCTCTTCAAGGCCCGCCGGCTGCTGGCAATCTTCAGGGTCATGGGCCGGAACTATGGGGAGGGCAAGCAGCAGCTCATCCTCGACCAGAGTCATCAGATCCAGAGGATCTTCTCCCACTTCCAGCACGTCATAGCCCTTCGGCAGCGACTGACTGTCAGCCCCTTCCCTCACCACAGCGTAATCACACTCGCTGTGGATGTTCAGGGCGACCAGCTCTAGACAACGCTGGCAAACCATCTTGACCTCGACGTCGATCTGGCTATGGATGACGACAGTGCGACGCTCGTCACGGCCAAACGCCAGGCTCGCACGAATGCTGCCCGCGCTGTCCGCAAGGGGTTCGCAGAGTCGCTCCAGACTGGCGAGCGCAATGCCACCCTCTAGAGTGACTTCGCGGTCCGCCAACTTGCGCGGATCTACATGAGGTGGAATCGGCCCATTCAACATAGGCGCGACATTCTAGGGATGAGCCCCTGACCTGTCAAAAGAAATTCCGCATTGTCCGCGGGCGAAGCGCGTCGATAAAATTCGACGCCTCACAGTCCGGAGAACGCCATGCTGCCCCTGGTGCTCGCATCCAGCTCCCCCTACCGCCGCGAACTGCTCGAACGCCTGCGCCTGCCCTTTACCTGGAGTGCGCCAGCCATAGACGAAAGCCGGCACCCACAAGAGTCCGCGGAACAACTTGTGCGCCGCCTGGCCCTGGAAAAGGCCCGCGCTCTCGCCGCCCTGCATACGAACCACCTGATCATCGGCTCGGACCAGGTTGCCGTGCTTGGCGAACACATCCTCGGCAAGCCCCACGGTTTCGAGCGCGCGCGCAGCCAGTTGCTGGCCGCCAGCGGCACCAGCGTCAGCTTCCTGACCGGCCTGGCCTTGCTGAATAGCGCCACCGGCCAGTACCAGGTGGACTGCGTGCCCTTTACCGTCCATTTCCGCGAACTGGATGACGCACGCATCAGTCGTTACCTGGAAGCCGAGCAGCCCTACGATTGCGCCGGCAGCTTCAAAGCTGAGGGCTTGGGTGTCAGCCTGTTCCGAGCCACGGAAGGCAGCGACGCTACCAGCCTGGTAGGCCTGCCTCTGATTCGCCTGGTCGACATGCTGCTCGCCGAAGGCGTACAGATTCCCTGATACCCATATAGAAGGAAGAAAGCCCGGCACAGGCCGGGCTTTTTTTCATGCAGCACTCGCACGTCAGCGCAGGGACGGCCCCTGGAAGCCCATCCACAGTGCAAGGCGCTCGGCGACACTGGCACCGAATTTCTTCGAGAAGCGATCGAACGGGGACTCCTGCACGGTGTAGTCGACAATATCCTTCGCCCCAATGACCTCCCGAGCCACGAAGCTGGTATTGCCGAGCTTGTCCACCAACCCCAATTGCAGGGCCTGCTCACCCGACCACACCAGGCCACTGAACAGCTCGGGATGATCCTCGACCTTCAGTCGGTCACCACGCCCCTTCTTCACGCTTTCAATGAACTGCTGATGGGTAGTGTTCAGGACGCCCTGCCAGAACTCCGTCTCCTCCGGCTTCTGCGGCTGGAAGGGATCGAGGAACGCCTTGTGCTCACCCGAGGTATAGACGCGACGCTCCACCCCCAGCTTACTCATTGCATCGACGAAGCCGAAACTGGCTGCGGTTACACCGATTGACCCCACCAGACTGGCCTTGTCGGCATAAATCTCATCCGCTGCGCTGGCGATGTAGTACGCACCGGACGCCCCCAGGTCGGCTATTACCGCGTAGACCTTGATGTTCTTGTGCTCAGCGCGCAGGCGACGGATTTCGTCATAGACGTAGCCGGATTGCACCGGACTGCCGCCCGGGCTATTGATCCGAAGGATCACACCCTTGGTCTTCGGGTCCTCGAAGGCAGCGCGCAAACTGGTGACGACATTGTCCGCACTGGCCGCCTCTTCATCGGCAATCATTCCGCGAATTTCCACCAGAGCCGTGTGCTCCTGACTGCGCGCGGCGCTCTTCTGCAGATCGAACGCTGGCGAAATGAGCAGCAGCGCAACGAACAGGTAAATGAAGGTCAGCAGCTTGAAAAAGATCCCCCAACGCCGCGCCCGGCGCTGCTCCTGGACGCCAGCCAGGACGGCCTTCTCCAGCAGCTTCCAGCTCTTTTCGTCGGCCTTGTCGGAAGCCGGTTCTTTCCATTCGTCAGACATAGAACTCCACCTCTCGCGATTGCCGGCTCAGGTCACCATCCAGCCAGTGACGCAACTCTTCGAAACGCTCGATCGCCAGCGTTGGCGACTCCTTGAGCAACTCAGCTAGCGGCTGGGCACCATACCCCACCGCCACGGAATCCATCCCTGCCCGATGCGCCATGCGCAGATCGAAGGGCGAATCTCCCACCATCAACGCCTGGTCAGCGGTCACACCGCAACACGCCAGGATTTCATGAAGCATACGCGGGTCCGGCTTGCTGGCCGTTTCATCAGCGCAACGCGTGAAATCGAAGTAATCCAACCAGCCGCGCCCTGCCAGCACATGATCGAGCCCGCGACGGCTCTTGCCGGTGGCCACCGCCAGGCGATACCCCTGGTCCCGGAAGTCCTCCAACGCTTCGGCCACCCCATCGAAGAGGGGCGAAGGCTGACTCTCCAGCGTGTTGTAGTGCTCGCCGTAGCGACGCCGAAAAATGTCGATACTCCGCGCGTCCTGGAGTTCCGGATATAGCGTGGCAATCGCCTCCGGCAGACCAAGACCGATAATGCCCTTGATAGCGCCATCGTCGCGCCAGGGCAGCCCACCCTCCTCGGCCGCCACGCGCATGGATTCGACAATGCGCGCAATGGAATCCACCAGGGTGCCATCCCAGTCGAAGATCAATAGCTGATAATCAGGCACCGAGACGCTCCAGAGTTTTCTGCCACATCTCATCCACCGGTGCTTCCAACTTCAACTCCCCACCATCCGGCAGGGTGATGGCCAGGGAATGGGCGTGAAGGAACAGGCGCTTGCCGCCCAACTCACGGACCTCGCGGGTGAAATCTTCATCCCCATATTTGGGGTCACCGGCAATGGAATGACCGGCGTGCTTGGCATGCACACGAATCTGGTGGGTACGCCCGGTGATCGGGCTGGCTTCCACCAGGGTGGCGAACTCACCGAAGCGGCGCACGACGCGAAACTCGGTCAGCGCTTCCTTGCCCTCAGGGTTTACCTCCACCATGCGCTCGCCTGAACGCAGGTTGTTCTTCAGCAGCGGCGCGCTGACCTTCTTCTTCGAGGTCGGCCAGCTGCCCCGCACCAGGGCCAGGTAGCGCTTGTCGACGCCATCGCCGCGCAGGGCTTCGTGCAGGTGGCGCAGCATGCTGCGCTTCTTGGCAATCATCAGCAGACCCGAGGTATCGCGGTCGAGTCGATGCACCAATTCCAGATCCTTGGCATCCGGACGCAGCTGGCGAAACGCCTCGATCACCCCGAAGCTCAGACCGCTGCCGCCATGCACGGCAATGCCAGCCGGCTTGTTCAGCACGATCAGCGCCTTGTCTTCATAGACGATCGCCGCTTCCAGGCGCTCCAAAAGCCCCTGGGCGACCGGAGCCGGCTCGTCAGGTTCGGACAGGCGCAGCGGCGGCACCCGGACGATATCGCCCGCCTGGAGCTTGTACTCCGGCTTGATGCGCCCCTTGTTCACACGGACTTCGCCCTTGCGCAGGATGCGATAAATCAGCGTCTTGGGCGCACCTTTCAGCTGGGTACGTAGGAAATTATCGATACGTTGGCCGGCATATTCCGGCGCAACCTCAAGCAGCTGGACGCTGGAGGCTGGGGAGGAGGGAGTAGTCATGGCGCGCATCATAACAATTTTTTATGGATTTGAAGCACTTAATGATTACTGCTATAGTCGCGAACGCCGCCAAAAGCGGCCTGGTTTCGGGGTGATCGCCAACAATGCCACCCCCCAACCGCTGCAACCCTTTCAGGACGTAAGGCCGTCCGACAGAAAATTCGCCGCAATGACCGCGAATTTTCCGAAATCAAAGCCTTGAGCCATGACGCGTGATCGCCCTTCCAGTGGGAGTTCACGGTAAATGCAACCCGCTACGGATTCAGCGAGCGGCACCCGATTTTCAAGGGATAAGTGTAGGGTGGAGATGCACAACCGTCGGCCTGCGTAGTTTCAAGACGCTTCATTTCGTCCGCTACCGACCGTTGATTCCTCCTCCTGACCAAGTGCTTCTGTCACGACACAGCAAGCAGGAGATGTAGTCGCGATTCCGGCCCCACTGGCTGGAGTTCGCTGGACACAGGGGTGGCTCGCCGCTCCTGATACGCACCTGACACCGACCGCGAGAGTCGTGTGCGCCAATCGCCGTTTCCGGCAGCCCGGAAACCTATTGGTACCACATGAAAAGAATGCTGATTAACGCGACTCAGCCCGAAGAGTTGCGTGTTGCTCTGGTCGACGGCCAACGCCTGTACGATCTGGACATCGAATCGGGTGCCCGCGAGCAGAAAAAGGCCAACATCTACAAAGGCCGCATCACTCGCATCGAGCCCAGCCTTGAAGCCGCCTTCGTCGACTTCGGCGCCGAACGCCACGGCTTCCTGCCCCTGAAAGAAATCTCCCGCGAATACTTCAAGAAGTCCCCCGAAGGTCGCATCAACATCAAGGAAGTGCTCAGCGAAGGCCAGGAAGTCATCGTCCAGGTCGAGAAAGAAGAGCGCGGCAACAAGGGCGCAGCCCTGACCACCTTCATCAGCCTCGCCGGTCGCTACCTGGTGCTGATGCCGAACAACCCCCGTGCCGGTGGCATCTCCCGTCGCATCGAAGGCGAAGAGCGCAATGAACTGCGCGAAGCGCTGAACGGCCTCAACGCTCCGGCCGACATGGGCCTGATCGTCCGCACCGCCGGTCTCGGCCGCTCCAGCGAAGAGCTGCAGTGGGACCTGGACTACCTGCTGCAACTCTGGAGCGCCATCAAGGAAGCCTCCGGCGAGCGCGGCGCGCCCTTCCTGATCTACCAGGAAAGCAACGTCATCATCCGCGCCATCCGCGACTACCTGCGCCAGGACATCGGTGAAGTGCTGGTGGATAGCGTCGAAGCCCACGAAGAAGCCCTCAGCTTCATTCGCCAGGTGATGCCGCAGTACCAGAGCAAGATCAAGCTCTATCAGGACAGCGTTCCGCTGTTCAATCGCTTCCAGATCGAAAGCCAGATCGAAACCGCCTTCCAGCGCGAAGTGAAGCTGCCGTCCGGCGGCTCCATCGTTATCGACCCGACCGAAGCCCTGGTGTCCATCGACATCAACTCGGCCCGCGCGACCAAGGGTGGCGACATCGAGGAAACCGCCCTGCAGACCAACCTGGAAGCGGCTGAGGAAATCGCCCGCCAGCTGCGTCTGCGTGACATCGGCGGCCTGATCGTCATCGACTTCATCGACATGACCCCGGCCAAGAACCAGCGCGCCGTGGAAGAGAAAGTCCGCGAAGCCCTGGAAGCCGACCGCGCTCGCGTGCAGATCGGCCGCATCTCCCGCTTCGGCCTGCTGGAAATGTCCCGTCAGCGCCTGCGTCCGTCCCTGGGCGAGACCAGCGGCATCGTCTGCCCCCGTTGCGACGGCCAGGGCATCATCCGTGACGTCGAATCCCTGTCGCTGGCCATCCTGCGCCTGATCGAGGAAGAGGCCCTGAAGGATCGTACCGCTGAGGTCCGCGCCCAGGTGCCAATCCCGGTTGCCGCCTTCCTGCTCAACGAGAAGCGCAACAGCATCACCAAGATCGAGCTGCGCACCCGTTCGCGCATCGTCATCCTGCCGAACGATCACCTGGAAACCCCGCACTTCGAAGTCCAGCGCCTGCGCGACGACAGCCCGGAAGTACTGAGCAACCAGTCCAGCTACGAAATGACCCCGGCCGAGGTCGAAGACGCCCAGCCGGTCAGCTCCACCCGCACCCTGGTTCGCCAGGAGGCCGCGGTGAAGACCGTATCCCCCGAGCGTCCCGTTCCGGCTCCGGTTGCGGCTCCGGCCCCTGCCCCGCTGGCTCCGGCCGCCCCCGCGCCGGAACCCAGCCTGCTCAAGGGCCTGGTCAAGTCCCTGGTAGGCCTGTTCGCCGGCAAGGAAGAACCCAAGGTCGCAGCCGAGCAGCCCGCTGCCGAGCGCCAGCCGCGCGGTGAAGAGCGCCGTAACGGCCGCCAGCAGAACCGTCGCCGTGATGGCCGCGAAGGTCGTGAAGGCCGCCGCGATGAAGACCGCAAGCCGCGTGAAGAACGCCAGCCGCGCGAAGCCCGCGAAGGCCAGGAAGGTCGTCGCGAGCGTCCGGCCCGCGAAGAGCGCCAGCCGCGTGAAGAACGTCAGCCCCGCGAGGAGCGTCAGGCTCGCGAGCCGCGCGAAGAGCGTCAGCCACGTGAAGAACGCCAACCCCGCGAGGAGCGTCAGGCCCGTGAGGAGCGTCAACCGCGCGAAGAACGCCAGCCGCGTGAAGAGCGCCAGCCCCGCGAAGAGCGTCAGCCTCGTGAAGAGCGCCAGCCGCGCGAAGCCCGCGAAGCCCGCGAAGGCCAGGAAGGCCGTCGCGAACGTGCCGAGCGTCCTGCCCGCGAAGAGCGCCAGCCCCGTGAAGAGCGTCAGCCGCGTGCCGAAATGGCCCAGGCCGAGGTGGTCGACGAAGAACTGCTGAACAACGAAGAGATGCTTGACGACGAACTGGAAGGCGCCGATGGCGAGCGTCCCCGTCGCCGTTCCCGTGGTCAGCGTCGTCGCAGCAACCGTCGTGAGCGTCAGCGTGAAGCCAACGGTGACGAAATCGTAGAAGGCCAGGAAGGCACTGAGCAGGCTGCGCCTGCCGAAGCCGCCCAGGTCGCTGCCGTAGCCGCCACCGTGGTTGCCGCCGAAGCGGTTGCCGAAGCCGCCAGCGAGGAAACTTCGGTCCAGGCTGAAGCACCGGTTGTCGAAGCCCCGGTTGCCGAGGCCGTGGTGGCCCAGGTCGAAGAAGCCGCCCCGGTTGCCGAACAGGCCCCGGTGACCGAGCAAGCTCCGGCCGTGGTCGAAGCGCCCCAGGTTGTCGATGCCGCCCCGGTGGAAGCTGTCGCCGTAGCACCCGCTCCCGTCGAGGAAGCCCCGGTTGCCGCGCCTCAGGAAGAAGAGTCCGCTCGCGCGTCTTCCAGCACCGGCCGCGCCGCCAACGATCCGCGCGAAGTGCGCCGCCGTCAGCAGGAAGCGGCGCGCCTGGCCAAGGAAGCCGAAGAGGCTGCCGCCAACGCCGTTGAAGCTGTCGCCGCTGTCGAGCCGGTCGCTGCTCCCGCAGAGGCTGTCGCTGAAGTGGAAGAGGCTGCGGTCGCCGTCGAGCAGAAGGTCGAAGAAGCCGTTGAGCAGGCAGCAGAGGCCCCGGCCGAACAGCCCGAGCAAGTGGCGGTAGCGACTGAAGCCGAAGCGCCGGTGAAAGCCGAGCCCAAGGCCGAGGAAGAAGAAAAGGATGAAGCCAAGGACGAGCCCAAGCCGGTCGTCTGAAGCCAGTCCTGAATGAAAAAGGGGATGCCAATTGGCATCCCCTTTTTTCTTGCCTGCGTCAAACCTCTCCGCCACCAGTCAGCCGCTTCACCGCTGCGCTTCCTCCTCCTGCACCCCGAACTGCAGTTCCGCCAGCCGCGCATAGAGCGGACTGCTGGCCACCAGCTGCGCATGGCGACCAATCGCCACCACCCTGCCCCGCTCCATCACCGCAATACGATCGGCGTTCTGCACCGTGGCCAGCCGGTGGGCGATCACCAGCGTGGTGCGTCCGCTCATCAGGGTCGGCAGGGCTTGCTGGATCAAGTGTTCGCTTTCCGCGTCCAGGGCGCTGGTGGCTTCGTCCAGCAGCAGGATGGGTGCATCCACCAGCAGCGCACGGGCGATGGCCAGGCGCTGTCGCTGGCCGCCGGACAGGCCGATACCGCCCTCCCCCAGATGCGTCCTGTAGCCCTGGGGCAGGCGGGTGATGAACTCATGGGCGTGGGCCGCACGGGCCGCGGCTTCCACCTCCGCATCACTGGCCTCCGGGCGGCCGTAACGGATGTTGTCCTCGACACTGCCGAAGAACAGCGCCGGGTTCTGCGATACCAGGGCGAAACAGCGACGCAGGTCAGTGGGGTCGAGCCGCCGGAGCTCCACACCTTCCACCAGGAGGCTGCCCTCCTGGGGATCGAAAAAGCGCAGCAGCAACTCGAAGACCGTGGACTTGCCCGCGCCCGAAGGTCCTACCAGGGCCAGCGTCTCGCCAGGACGCACCTCCAGGCTGACGCCATCCAGAGCATTGACCTGCGGACGACTGGGATAAGCGAAACGAATGTCGCGCAACTCGATGCGGCCGCTCACCCGAGGCGGCAGGACCACCTTGCCCTCCTCGGGCGCGACGATGGCGTTGCGCGCCTGCAGCAGTTCGGCGATGCGCTCCGCCGCACCGGCCGCGCTCTGCAGTTCACCGATGACCTCACTGATGGCACCGAACGCGGCGCCCACGATCAGGCTGTAGAAGACGAAGGCTGCCAGGTCGCCCGGCGAAATGCGCCCGGCGATGACATCCATGCCGCCGACCCAGAGCATCACCCCAACGGCCCCCAGCACCAGCCCGATCACCAGGGTGATCAGCCACGCGCGCTGCATGATTCGCCGCCGCGCGGTATCGAAGGCGCCTTCCACCGTCGCGGCGAAGCGTTGGCGATCCTGCGCCTGGTGGTTGTAGGCCTGCACGGTCTTGATCTGCCCCAGGGTCTCGCCCACATAGCTGCCGACATCGGCAATGCGATCCTGGCTCTGCCGCGACAGGCGCCGTACACGGCGGCCAAACAGGAGAATGGGCGCCAGCACCAGGGGCAACGCCAGCAACACGATGCCGGTGAGTTTCGGGTTGGTGACGAACAGCAGACCGATGCCACCCACCAGCATGATGCCGTTGCGCAACGCCATGGACAGCGACGAACCGATCACCGATTGCAGCAGCGTGGTGTCGGCGGTCAGCCGCGACTGGATTTCCGAAGCGCGGTTGCTCTCGTAGAACCCCGGATGCAGCTGCACCAGGTGATCAAATACGCGCTTGCGGATATCCGCGACGAAGCGCTCGCCGATCCAGGACACCAGGTAGAAACGCGTGAAGGTGCCGACGGCCAGCGCCAGCACCAGGCCGAAGAAGAGCATGATCGAATGCCGCAGTGCCGCCTGGGACTGGGTGGCCAGGCCTTGATCCACCAGCAGGCGGATACCCTGCCCCATGGACAGGGTGATGCCGGCGGTGAACAGCAGCGCCAGCAGCGCACCGATCACTCGCCACCGATAAGGCGCGACGAAACGCCCGGCCATACGCAGTGCAGTGCGCTGTCGAGAAGAAAGGAAGGATGGCATCAACGCCTCGTTCGGCTCGGCTGGAACCTTACCCCGCGCTCCAGGCAGAAAGATTCAATCGCGGGCATCGAGGAAACGCCCCGCATGGTCGGGCGTCGGCAGCAGGCAACTGTCGTAGCGGCCAAAGAGCCGGTAGCGATTGCGGGCGACGCGGTCGTAGCACCAGTCCCGCAGGCCCAGGGGCAGGAAGCGGAACACCGCCAGCAGCGGCCAAGGCGCCGGCAGTTGGCGAAGAATGCGTGAAATGGCCTCGGAGCGGACAAACAGTTCGGGGCCCTCGACATAGAGCAGGGTTGCGAAGCTGTCAGCGGGCAGGCCGAACCAGCGCAGGATCGCCTGCCCTTCCGCAGACTGCACCGCGGCCAGCTTGAACAACCGCGCCCGGTCATGGCGAATGATGAACTTCACCCAGCCATTGCAGAGCTTGCATACCCCGTCGAAGAGCACGACGCGCTCACCGGGGCGGATATGGGGCGGGTATTCGTTGGCATCCATCGCGATGCTCCTGCATCCACGGGGAAGTGTCGTCGATGGTAGCCGATCTCCCCCGCCCCGGGTGAAACGTCGCCTCAGTCCACCTCGCCCCAGCCCAGGGGATACAGCAGCTCTTCCTTGTAGCCGGCCCAGACCCGCACCGCGTCCGGGAATGCCTCGTCCAGGCCCGGGTCGCCGCTGTCCACCAGGAGGGGGCGCCCCTCCAGGGTGCCGAGTTTGCGCTTGGTGGCCACCACGCGCAGGTGGTCCAGGCCGATGGCACGCAGCACCCGCGGGCTGATCTGCTGGTTGCCACGACCAATGATGTGGCCCTGGCCGCCGATGGCGGTGACCAGCAATCGCGCGGCATGCCCCTCCACCAGGTCGAACAATTGCGCTTCGGTCACATCCCGAGCAATCACCACGCCGTTCTCGATCACATCCACCCCGAGCAGCGTGGTTTCCAGGCCCAGGTTGGCCGCCAGGCCATGGAGGGTGGAGCCCGGCCCGAGTACGTAGCGCACGCCCTCCTCCCAGCTTTCGCTGAGCCAGTCGGCAAGCTCCACCAGCACCAGTTCCTCCGACTCCATGCCGCCCTGCTTGACGTGCTGCATGAAATGCCCTTCCACCGGCACCGTCAGCTCGCCATACCAGCGCGCGGCGACCTTGCCGTCCCGCAGCGCAGCTTCATCCAGGTCACGCACCTCGCCGCTGGCCAGGCGCACCAGGCCGCCTTCCACCAGGCGCCGCGCCAGTTCCCCGGCCGCGCGCGGGCTGATGGCATAAACCCCGGAATGGATTTTCACCCCGGCGGGGATCCCCAGCACCGGCTGGTCTTCCCGCACCACGGCACTGACGTCCCGCGCCGTGCCATCACCGCCGGCGAAGAGGATCAGGGCGACACCGACATCCTGCAGGGCCGCTACGGCATGGCGAGTATCGTCGGCGCACGTGAGCGGCCCCTCGAGGTGACCCAGAACCCGGTGCGCAAAGCCCATCTCCGCCAGCAGGTCGGCGCCCATGGGGCCGGGAAAGGTGAGGAACTGGATACGTCCGACGAGCGGCAGCAGGCATTCCAGGGCCAGCCGGGTTCGTGCTGTCGCTCGGGGCTCGGCGCCTCTGGCAAGGGCTTCTTCGGCGACGCCGTCGCTACCCTTGAGCGCGGCTGGCCCGCCCAGGCCGGCCAGGGGATTGATGATCAGGCCCATATGGAATGCGGACATACTTACCTCGAACTGAACTCTCGCCCCGCGCTGGGGGTCCACCCATCAGGACCAGGACAACCGCAGTTGGCACATTCGGTGCTACTTTCACTGCAGGTATTTCCTGGTCTTTCGCTTTTCCGGTGCCAGGCCGGCGCCAACTGTCACTGCGTGTTCATCTAGCCTGCCTAGACTGCGCGCACCAGCTGAAGAGGAGACAGGCCATGAGTTTGCACGACCACACGTCCGATCGCCGCGTGATCCCGCTGCAGCAACACCGCCCCGTGGGCGGCGCCATCATCGACGCCCAAGGGCGCGAGATTCCCATCACCGAAACCATGATCCAGCGCGCCTGCCAGGAACTGCACAAGCAGCTGGCCACCGAGCTGAAGCAGGCTTGAACGAAGGCCCGGGGCAATCCCGGGCCTTTTGCTAAACGAGTTCCGCTCCCAGCGCCCGCACGATTTCCGCCAGCCTCGGCGCATCCCCTTGCAGGCGCACCCGCAACCCGTCGATTTCCCGCCGCACCGGATAGTGCTTGCGCAACGCATCGAACGCCGCGCGCCGCTGCGCATCGTCGCCCACCAGGCTACGGCGGAAATCCGCATCGTCCCGGCGCGGGTCGTACACCGCGCGGCACAGCGTGGCCAGGGCCCAGTTCGGATCGGCACTGGTATCGAGGCCAAGTTCGCCCAGCCAAGGCGCCGGCAGCAGCTCATCCAGACGAATGCTTTCCGACTGCCCGCTGAACCGGCACCAGGCCTGGTACACCTGGGCGGTGCCCCGCAGCTTGCCATCCAGGCTGTAGCCGGCGATATGCGGCGTGGCAATGCGGCAGAGCCGCGCCAGCGCCACATCCGCCTGGGGTTCGCCTTCCCAGACATCCAGCACCGCGCGCAGGTCGTCACGACGCCCCAGCAGCTCGCGCAGGGCCTTGTTGTCCACCACCGCGCCACGGCTGGCGTTGATCAGCCAAGCCCCTGGGCGCAAGCGCTCCAGGCGAGCGGCATCCAGCAGATGGCGGGTCGGATGATCACCACCGGCGTTCAGCGGCGTATGCAGGCTGATGGCATCGCACTCGCGGAGAATGGTCTCCAGGTCGACGAAGTCGCCCCCTTCGGCGGCCTGGCGCGGCGGATCGCAGACCAGCACGCGCCAGCCGAGGCCGCGCAGCACCTCCACCAGCCGCCCGCCCACCTGGCCAGCCCCCACGACGCCGTACGTGCGTGTGGCGAGATCGAGCCCTTCGTCCTCGGCCAGCACCAGCAGACTGCCCAGCACGTAATCCACCACGCCACGGGCATTGCAGCCGGGCGCACTGGACCAGGCGATGCCGGCTTCCTTGAAGTAATCGAGATCGAGATGGTCGGTGCCGATGGTGCAGGTGCCCACGAAGCGTACCGGGCTGCCCGCCAGCAGGGCGCGGTCGACCTGGGTGACGGAACGCACCAGCAGCAGTTCGGCGTCGGCCAGCGCGGCGGCGTCAATGGCGCGGCCAGGGAGGCGGCGGATGTCGCCCAGACCGCCGAAGAAGGCATCGACAAGGGGAATGTTTTCGTCGGCAACTATTCGCATGGCAGGCTCCAGCAGAGAGAGCGACATTCTACGCAATCGCCTCGTTCGGCGCCCCCACCACCGCCCGTCCGCCCTCTTTTCTGACCGACACGTCAGGGCGTAAACTAGCCGCCCCTCAGCCTCCACGTCCCGTTCCGCCGGCAGTCTCTTCTGCAAAGGCTGGGACCGTGCACCGTTGCGAGCCCGTCGCGACCAGGCAGCATCCAAACTCCTGTCAGCCACCTTTGCCTGGACACCACCGGTACGCCCGGAGGATGACTTATCGATATGGAACTTTCAGCGACTCAAGCCCAGTCTCGTTCCAGCCGCGCCGTCAACGAACTGCGCGCGCTGCTCAAGCTGGCGGCGCCCATCATGGTCGCCCAGCTATCCAACTCCGCCATGGGATTCGTCGATGCTGTAATGGCCGGCCGCGTCAGCCCGCGCGACCTGGCCGCCGTGGCCCTCGGCAACTCCATCTGGATCCCGGTCTTCCTGTTGATGACCGGCATCCTGCTCGCTACCACCGCCAAGGTGGCCGAACGTTTCGGCGCCGGGAAGCAGGCGGAGATCGGCCCACTGGTGCGCCAGGCCCTCTGGCTGGCCCTGGTAGTGGGTATTTCCGGCGCCCTGTTGCTGCTCAACGCTCGGCCGGTACTGGAGCTGATGGGCGTCGATCCGGAACTGATCGACCCTGCCATGGGCTATCTGCACGGCATCGCCTTCGGCTTCCCCGCTGTCGCCCTGTACTACGTGCTGCGCTGCTTCAGTGATGGCCTGGGCCGCACGCGCCCGAGCATGATGCTGGGGATCGGCGGCCTGCTGCTGAACATTCCCCTGAACTACATCCTGATCTACGGCCACCTCGGCATGCCCGCCCTGGGCGGCGTGGGCTGCGGCTGGGCCAGCGGCACGGTGATGTGGTTCATGCTGCTGGGCATGCTGAGCTGGGTCACCCGCGCCCCTGTCTACAAGCCCAGCGGCCTGTTCGAGCGCTTCGACACGCCGCAGCTGCCGGTGATCAAGCGCCTGCTCTCCGTGGGCGGGCCCATCGGCATCGCGGTGTTCGCTGAATCCAGCATCTTCGCCGTGATCGCCCTGCTGATCGGCAGCCTGGGCGCCACCGTGGTGGCCGGGCACCAGATCGCCCTGAACTTCAGCGCCCTGATCTTCATGATCCCCTACGCCCTGGCGATGGCTGTCACCGTGCGCGTCGGCCAGGCCCTGGGCCGTGGCGAGCCACGCGCAGCGCGCTTCGCGGCCGGTATCGGGATCGGCGCCGCGCTGGCTTACGCCTGCGTTTCCGCCAGCCTGATGCTGCTGTGCCGCGAGCTGATCGCGAAGATGTATTCGCCCGATCCGCAGGTGATCGCCGTGGCCGCCATGCTGATCGTCTACTCGGCGCTGTTTCAGTTCTCCGACGCCATCCAGGTCGCCGCAGCCGGCGCCCTGCGCGGCTATCAGGACACCCGCGCCACCATGATCATCACCCTCTTCGCCTACTGGGGCATCGGTCTTCCGGTCGGTTACGCCCTTGGCCTGTCCGACTGGCTGGGCGAGCCGAGCGGCCCGAAGGGCCTCTGGCAGGGGCTGGTCGTGGGCCTGACCTGCGCCGCAGTGCTGCTCAGCCTGCGGCTGGCGCGCAGTTCAAGGGCGAGGATTCGCAGGTGAAAAAAGGGCCGCATCGAGCGGCCCTTTTTCTTTTGCGGATGACGCAGCTCAATCGTCCAGGTGAGCAGGCACGGCGGCCAGGGCTTCCCAGTAGGCGGGAGTCAGGTAATCCCGGCCGGCCAGCAGGTGCTCGAGGTAGCTGCGGGTCGGCCAGAGGCCCGCTTCGCGCATGGCCGGGTTGGCGATGTAGACCCAGGCCGCCTGCACGCCGTGCTCGGTGATCACCGGCATGCGCTCGCGGCTGTAGAAGATGGGCGTGCCCTCGAAGGGGTCCATCTTCCAGATCTCGTCCTCATGGGCCAGCCGATAGAGCACGCCCTCTACCACCCCGCCCTGCTGGTGGCGAATGTTCGCGTAGGAACGGCCGGGGCGATCATGGGCGCGCTTGTCGAAGCACAGGGCGTAGCCCTCCAGGCGCCCGGCCATGGCGTCCGTGAACGCCAGGCCCCGGCTGCGCATGCGCGCCGGGTTCATGTTGGAGCCATAGGCGAAGTAGAACGGCATCAGTCGGCCTTCTTGCGGATCCAGTAGAGGTAGGTACCGGCTTCTTCCGACTGGTCCAGCAGTTCGTGACCGAGGAAAACGCAGAACTTGGGGATGTCACGACGGGTCGAGGGGTCGGTGGCGATCACCTTGAGCAGGCCGCCGGGCGGCAGGTCGCGCACCTTGTTGTGCAACATCATCACCGGCTCGGGGCAATTCAGGCCGGTGGCGTCGAGGATGGCATCGGGTTGTTGGGACATGGGGCACTCCAAAAGCTGGCCGCTATTGTGGCGTAAAGCCGTGTATCCGCACAGCCTCGCTGCCTCTGCTGCGACGTCCGGCCACAGCGCACAACCTTGGATGGGCGCCCCCCGACGCTGCGCTGGGGCAAGCTGCCCGGATCACTCCCGGAAGCGGAACACCGATGCGCCTCGCCAGCCTGATCCTCGCCCTCCTCCTGCTCGGTGGCTGCGCCGCCCGCGAGCAGCTTCCCGACTACGACCAGCTCGTCGATCGCCAATTGCCTGCCACCCATTTCGAGACCGTGATCACTGCCCGCGACGGCACGCGGCTTTCCGCCACGGTCTTCCAGCCAGCCCTCGAGCCGGGCAAACACGCGCCTGTGGTGGTCCACACCCACGGCTGGGGCGGCTGGCGGGTCACCGGGCCGGACAGCTTCTACGGCACGCAGATGATGTCCGGCCGGGCGGCGCTCAAGGCCTGGCGCGCCGGTTTCTGGGTGATCAGCTACGACCAGCGCGGTTGGGGTGGCAGCGACGGTGATATCGAGATGATGGACCCGCGCTACGAGGTGCAGGACGCCCTGGCAGTGATCGACTGGGCCGCCACGCACCTGCCGCGCCTGACCCTGGACGGCCCCGGCGACCCGCGCGTCGGCATGCTCGGCGAGAGCTATGGCGGCGCCGTGCAACTGCTGGCCTCGGCGGAGGACCCGCGCATCGATGCCATCGTGCCCATCGCCACCTGGTACGACCTGTCCGAAGCCCTGGCGCCCGGCGGACACCTGAAGGTCGGCTGGACCGGCGTGCTGCTGAGTCTGGGCCTCGCCACCGGCTATGACCTGGGCAAGTTCACCCAGACGCCCTACCTGAGAAGCGCCAGCGGCGAGATGACGCCGGAAGTGGCAGCCGAACTCAAGGCCCACAGCCTCGCCAGCTACTGCCAGCGCGGCCAGCGCCCCCATGCCGACGCCCTGCTGATCCAGGGTTTGCGCGACACCCTGTTCCCGCTGGACCAGGGCCTCTCCATCCGCGAGTGCCTGGGCCAGGGCGATGTCGACGTCCGCTTGCTGGGCATGCAGGGTGGCCACATCCTGCCACCGCCGCTGCAGCGCTGGAGCGGCCTGCCGCCCTTCAACAACGAGCCGGTACTGCATTGCGGCGACCGCGCCATCAACCTCTATCAAGCGGTGGTCGCCTGGTACGAGGACAAGCTGCGCGGCCGTACCGGCGTCGCCGACAGCGTGCCGGACCTCTGCCTCAGCCTCGACCTGGACCACGGCCTCGCCCTGCAACAGACGCCGCAGTCCGCTGCACCCCAGCCCCTGCCGGACATCCGTATTCGTCCGCTCACCAGTGGCTGGCTCAGCCCGGCCAGCTTCATCCCGCTGCGCAAGGTGGACACCGCCAGCGGCCTGGTGGGCAGCGCCCGTCTGGAACTGGAGCACGACACCGACGCGCCGTTGCTCTTTGCCTCGCTGGCGGTACGCCGGGCCGGAGGCGGCATC
This sequence comes from Pseudomonas sp. LFM046, assembly GCF_000949385.2. Classification (NCBI taxonomy): domain Bacteria; kingdom Pseudomonadati; phylum Pseudomonadota; class Gammaproteobacteria; order Pseudomonadales; family Pseudomonadaceae; genus Pseudomonas; species Pseudomonas sp. LFM046. Next base: position 3,877,963 of record NZ_JYKO02000001.1, read on the forward strand.
GACGTCCTGAGCGAGCAGAGCACACCACTCAACGCCCGCCAGGTGGACCTTGCCGCCGCCAGCGCCCTGCTCCGGCCCGGCGACGAGTTGGGGCTGCGCGTAAGCGGATTCAGCGGTCAATACCTGTTCAACAGCTCCTGGAGTCCACGCGCCACGACCCTCAGGGGGCGGATCAGCCTTCCCGCACTACAGCCTCTGGAAACGCCCCTGGCCAGCCAATGAAAGCCGGCGCAGCATGGAGTGATTTCCGGAGGGTGCGATATGGCCCACGCTTCCGAGCACCGGTGGTGCGTCAAACGCCTGGATGACAATGGCAACGTGTTCGTTCTGCGGGCTGGGCTGAGCCGTGACGAAGCCGAGCGCCTGGTGGCGGAGTACCAGGCGCGGGGGCACAAGCAGAGTTACTGGGTGGAGCGGATGTCGCTGTGAAGGGGCAGCAATTCGCCCCCCACACGGCTTACAGCCTGCGCAGATGGCAGGTCACTTCCTCGCGGTCGTGGTAGAGCTGCTTGCAGGCGATGGACACCTTCATGCCCCTGCCCTTCAGGCCCGCCTCGATCCTCGCCAGCAGCTTCTGCACCTCGGCGTAACGCTGCTTCATCGGCAGCTTGAGATTGACCACTGCCTCCTGGCACCAGCCCTCGCCCAGCCAGGTCTCGATCATTGCCGCCGTCCGCGCGGGCTTTTCGACGATGTCGCAGACCATCCAATTTACGGGGTGCCGCGGCTTGAACGTAAAGCCGTCGGCCCGCTGATGCACGACGAAACCCGAATACATCAGGCTCTCGGCCATGGGGCCGTTGTCCACGGCGGTGACCTTGATCTCTCGCTGCACCAGTTGCCAGGTCCAGCCACCCGGCGCGGCGCCCAGGTCCACGGCGGTCATGCCGGGTGCCAGACGAGCATTCCACTGGTCACGGGGAATGAACTGATGCCATGCCTCCTCCAGCTTGAGGGTGGAACGGCTGGGGGCCTCGCGGGGGAACTTCAGGCGCGGGATGCCCATGGGCCAGAGCGCCGAATTGTTCGATTCGGCCAGGCCGACGAAGGCCTCGCGGCCGCTGCGGAAGGTCAGCAGCAGGCGTGGCAGCTGCGGGTCGTCCTTGAGCTTGCCCGCCTTCGCCAGGGCAGCGCGCAGGGGCTTTTCGAACTTGCGGCAGAAGGTGGACAGCTCCTTGCCTTCGTTGGTATCGAGCACTTCCAGCCAGAGGCTGCCGCATACCGGGTAGCCCGCCAGGGCTTCAAGCAGCACGCCGATACGGTCGGTTTCAGGCAGCTCGACGTATTCGCCACGGGCCCACTGACGGGGAAAGATCAGCTGGCTGAAGCGCACCTTGCGCATCAACCGCTCGGCACCGCCGGGTTCAGTGCAGACGAACTCGGCACAGGCGCTCTGGGGCTTGGCCTTGGGGTAGCCGGCCACTTCGAGGCGGGCGGCGTGCTCGGCGATCTCGGCACAGACTTCCCCCTCGAAACCGGGGCGGCAGTGCAACAACAGGGTGTTCATGGGGGGCTCCTCCTGGGCGCGCACTATAGTTGCGCGCCGCCCTTTTTCACACAGCCCTTAAAGGAAATTCCTACGGCCGGCTTGGTATTCGGGAGCATTGCGAGAAGGAACAGCCGGTCGGCTGATATGGCAAGCCCTGCCGGACAGGGCTAACGTTCTAGATTCCGTTCGCGCAGCCGGCCCATGCCGTGTGGGCCCCAAGGAGATGTCCGATGCCTTCCCTGGATAGCCTGAACTGCCGCCGCAGCCTCGAAGTCGCCGGCAAGACCTACCACTACTTCAGCCTGCCCGAAGCCGCCAAGCGCCTGGGTGCCATCGACAAGCTGCCCATGTCGATGAAGGTCCTGCTGGAGAACCTGCTGCGCTGGGAGGACAACGAAACCGTCAGCGCCGCCGACCTCCAGGCCCTGGCCGACTGGCTCGGGCCACGCAGTTCGGAGCGGGAGATCCAGTACCGCCCGGCGCGCGTGCTGATGCAGGACTTCACCGGCGTGCCCGCAGTGGTGGACCTGGCCGCCATGCGTGCCGCCGTCGCCGCGGCGGGCGGTGACCCGCAGCGGATCAATCCCCTGTCGCCCGTCGACCTGGTGATCGACCACTCGGTGATGGTGGACCGTTTTGCCTCCCAGGCCGCCTTCGAGCAGAACGTCGAGATCGAAATGCAGCGCAACGGCGAACGCTACGCCTTCCTGCGCTGGGGCCAGCGGGCCTTCGACAACTTCAGCGTGGTGCCCCCGGGCACCGGCATCTGTCACCAGGTCAACCTCGAGTACCTGGCCCGTACCGTCTGGACCCGCGAAGACGGCGACGTCACCTACGCCTTCCCCGACACCCTGGTGGGCACCGACTCCCACACCACCATGATCAATGGCCTCGGCGTGCTCGGCTGGGGCGTCGGCGGCATCGAGGCGGAAGCGGCCATGCTCGGCCAGCCGGTGTCGATGCTGATTCCCGAGGTGATCGGCTTCAAGCTCACCGGCAAGCTGCGCGAAGGCATCACCGCCACCGACCTGGTGCTCACCGTCACGCAGATGCTGCGCAAGAAGGGCGTCGTCGGAAAGTTCGTCGAGTTCTACGGCGACGGCCTGGCCGACCTGCCCCTGGCCGACCGGGCCACCATCGCCAATATGGCCCCGGAATACGGTGCTACCTGCGGCTTCTTCCCGGTGGACGAGATCACCCTGGGCTACCTGCGCCTGTCGGGCCGCCCGGAGCAAACCGTGAAACTGGTAGAGGCCTACAGCAAGGCCCAGGGCCTGTGGCGCGTACCTGGCCACGAACCCGTGTTCACCGACACCCTCGCGCTGGACCTCTCCAGCGTCGAAGCCAGCCTGGCCGGCCCGCGCCGCCCACAGGACCGGGTGCCCCTGCCCCAGGTACCGAAGGCCTTCGATGACCTGCTGGGCCTGCAGGTGAAGCCGGCCGACGGCCACGAGGTGGGCAACGGCCTGGTCACCTTGGACGACGGCCAGTCGTTCACGCTCGAAGACGGTGCCGTGGTCATCGCCGCCATCACCTCCTGCACCAACACCTCCAACCCCAGCGTGATGATGGCCGCCGGCCTGCTGGCGAAGAAGGCCGTGGAAAAAGGCCTGACCCGAAAGCCCTGGGTGAAGTCCTCCCTGGCCCCCGGTTCCAAGGTGGTGACGGAATACTTCCGCGCCGCCGGCCTGACACCGTACCTGGACCAGCTCGGTTTCAACCTGGTGGGCTATGGCTGCACCACCTGCATCGGCAACTCCGGGCCGCTGCTCGACCCCATCGAGAAAGCCATCCAGCAGGCCGACCTGACGGTGGCCTCCGTGCTCTCCGGCAACCGCAACTTCGAAGGCCGGGTGCACCCGCTGGTGAAAGCCAACTGGCTGGCCTCCCCGCCGCTGGTGGTGGCCTACGCCCTCGCCGGCAGCGTGCGGATCGACCTGGGCAGCCAGCCCCTGGGCCAGGGCAAGGACGGCCAGCCGGTCTACCTCAAGGACATCTGGCCGAGCCAGCAGGACATTGCCGCGGCCATCCAGAAGGTGGACACCGCCATGTTCCGCAAGGAATACGCCGAAGTATTTGCCGGCGATGAAAAATGGCGGTCGATCCAGGTGCCCGAGTCCGACACCTATGCCTGGCAGGCCGACTCCACCTATATCCAGCACCCGCCTTTCTTCGCCGATATCACCAGTGCGCCACCCAAGGTGGAAGACGTTCACCAGGCGCGCATCCTCGCCCTCCTGGGGGACTCGGTGACCACCGACCACATCTCCCCCGCCGGCAACATAAAGGCGGACAGCCCCGCAGGGCGCTACCTCAGGGAGCACGGCGTGCAGCCCGCGGACTTCAACTCCTACGGCTCGCGGCGCGGCAACCACGACGTGATGATGCGCGGCACCTTCGCCAATATCCGCATCCGCAACGAGATGCTCGGTGGCGAGGAAGGCGGCAACACCCTGCACGTGCCCAGTGGCGAGAAGCTGGCGATCTATGACGCCGCCATGCGCTACCAGACCGAGGGCACGCCGCTGGTCATCGTCGCCGGCAAGGAATACGGCACCGGCTCCTCACGTGACTGGGCGGCCAAGGGCACCAACCTGCTCGGGGTCAAGGCGGTGATCGCCGAGAGTTTCGAGCGCATTCACCGCTCCAACCTGGTGGGCATGGGCGTGCTGCCCCTGCAGTTCAAGGAAGGTGAGGACCGCAAGACTCTCGGCCTCAGCGGCAAGGAGACCCTGGCCATTCGCGGCCTGGACGGTGCCGGCCTGCGTCCGCACATGGACCTGCGCTTGGAAATCACCCGCGAGGACGGCTCGAAAGCCCAGACGACGCTGCTGTGCCGCATCGACACCCTGAACGAGGTGGAGTACTTCAAGGCGGGCGGCATCCTGCACTACGTGTTGCGGCAGCTGCTGGCGGGGTAGCGGGCGTCGAGTTGCAGGCCGGCACCTGGCGCCGGCCTGCAACGGGCTGCCGTCGTGGACGAAGGCATGAAAGCGGCAGGTGTCACATTCCGAGTAGACTAGCGCCCCGAAAAAAAGGCTCAACCTTGGCGCCTGGGTGCCGATAGATGCTGTAAGCCTCGCGGAAGGACACCATGAAGAACAACCAACCTATCACCCAACGGGAGCGCAGTTTCCCGACAGAACAACGCCTGATTTCCACTACGGACAGCAAAGGCGTCATCACCTATTGCAACGAAGCCTTCATCGAGATCAGCGGCTACAGCCGCGAGGAACTGCTTCGCTCGCCCCATAACATCGTGCGCCACCCGGATGTGCCGCCGGCCGTGTTCGGCCATATGTGGACAACCCTGAAGAAGGGCCGCCCCTGGATGGGCGTGGTGAAGAACCGTTGCAAGAACGGCGACCACTACTGGGTCAACGCCTATGTCACGCCCATCTTCGAAGGCTCCCAGATCACTGGCTACGAGTCCGTACGGGTCAAACCTTCGGCCGAACAGGTGCGCCGCGCCGAAGCCCTCTACCGGCGCCTGAACAGCGGCAAGGCGGCCATCCCCAGCCGCGACAAATGGCTGCCGGTGCTGCAGGACTGGCTGCCCTTCATTCTCATCAGCCAGATCGGCTTCCTCATCGGCGCCTGGCTGAACTCCCACTGGGGCTTCGTGCTGGCCGCCCTGCTCTCCGTGCCCCTGGGCCTGGTGGGGCTGATGTGGCAGAACCGTGGCATCAAGCGCCTGCTGCACCTGGCGGAGCAGACCACCTCGGACCCGCTGATCGCACAGATGTACACCGACAGCCGTGGCGTCCAGGCGCGTCTGGAAATGGCCATGCTCAGCCAGGAGGCCCGCCTGAAGACCTGCCTGACCCGCCTTCAGGACACCGCCGAGCACCTCACCCAGCAGGCCCGCCAGGCCGACACCCTGGCCCACAACAGTTCCGACGGCCTGGAGCGCCAGCGCGTGGAGACCGAACAGGTGGCCGCCGCCGTCAACCAGATGGCCGCCACCACTCAGGAAGTGGCCAGCAACGTGCAGCGCACGGCCGACGCCACCCAGGAAGCCAATCGCCTGACCAGCCAGGGCCGCGACATCGCAGCGGAAACCCGCGAAGCCATCCAGCGCCTGTCCCAGTCCGTGGGCGAAACCGGCGAAACCGTCACCCGCCTGGCTCAGGACAGCAACGAGATCGGCGGCGTGGTGGACGTGATCAAGGGCATCGCTGACCAGACCAACCTGCTGGCCCTCAACGCCGCCATCGAGGCCGCCCGCGCAGGCGAGATGGGTCGTGGCTTCGCCGTGGTGGCCGACGAGGTCCGTCAACTGGCCCAGCGCACGGCGGAATCCACCGGGCAGATCCACCAGTTGATCGCGCAGCTGCAGAAAACCGCCGAAGAAGCGGTGCTCACCATGGAAAACGGCCGCCGCCAGGCGGACGAAGGCGTCGAGCGCGTGCTTCAGGCGGATCAGGCGCTGGTGGGCATCAGCGAAGCGGTGGCCAACATCGCCGATATGGCCGACCAGATCGCTGCGGCCACCGAGGAACAAAGCGCGGTGGCGGAGCAGATCAACCACAGCATCAGCAGCATCGCGCAACTGGCTGACCAGACCTCGGGCGAGGCCCAGCGCACCGCCCAGCTCAGCGAAGAATTGACCCACACTGCCCAAGGGCAGTACTCCCTGGTGGACAGATTCAACCGCTGATCCCGACCACAAAAAAAGGCGCCGAAAGGCGCCTTTTTTGTTCTGCCCATGGATCACTCCGGGCTATCAGCAGAAGACCGTTGTGCCTCCTGCCCCTCCCGGGCTACCTCCGCGCTCGGGCGAAAGTACAACTGGTAAACCAGGGCCAGCAGTGCAAGGAAGGGCACACCAAACACCAGGGTCATGCGGAACGCCGGCACAAAGGCGGTAGTCACCAGGATCGCCAGCAGCATCCCCAGGCCCAGCAGGGTCGCCCAGGGGAAGCCCCACATGCGGAAGGACAGCTGCAGACCGCCACGGCGCTCATGGTAGCGACGGAAGCGGTAGTGGGTCAGGAAGATCATCATCCAGGCGAAGAGCGCACCAAAGATGGAGATGGCCATCATCAGCATGAAGGACTCCTCGGGGAACGCCAGGTTGACCAGGGTCGCCAGGGCGATGCCGGTGCAGGACAGCGCCAGGGCGTTCAGCGGCACCCCGGCCTTGCTCAACCGGCCCATGGCCTTCGGCGCGTGGCCGGCGCGGGAGAGGCTGAACATCATCCGGGTGGTGGTGTAGAGCTGGCTGTTCATCGCCGACAGTGCGGCCACCAGGATCACGAAATTGATCAGGCCGGTGGCGCCGGGAATGCCCACCATTTGCATGACGGTGACAAAGGGGCTCTGGGCACCCTGCCCCGACTGGTCCCAGGGCACCATCGCGAGGATCAGCGCCAGGGTGAGGATGTAGAACACCACCAGCCGCACCATGGTCACGCGGAAGGCGCTCTTCACCGCCACCTCGGGTTGCTCCGCCTCGCCGGCCGCCACCGCGATCATCTCGATGCTGAGGTAGCTGAAGATGGCGATGATTACGGCGACCCAGACACCCGACAGGCCATGGGGCAGGAAGCCACCATGCTCGACGTAATGCTGGAAGCCGTATTCCGGGTGCTGGCCACCGAAGACCAGCCACGCACCCAGCAGGATGAAGGCAAGGATGGCGCTGATCTTGATGGCCGAGAACCAGTACTCGAAATGACCGAACGCCTTGACGCTGATGGCGTTGGTCAGGATCAGCGCGGACGAGAACAGCAGGATCCAGACCCAGCCCGCCACGTCGGGGAACCAGTACTTCATGTACAGGGCGATGGCGGTAACTTCAGTGCCGACTGCCAGGACGATGGCCGCCCAGTAGGCATAGCGCACCAGGAAACCGGCCAGCGGGCCGACGTAGTACTCGGCGTAGGCGCCGAAAGAACCGGAGGTGGGATGGGCCACGGTCATCTCCGCCAGGCAGCCCATCAGCAACAGCGCAATCAGCGCACCGATGGAATAGCTGATGAGCACGCCCGGCCCGGCAAAGCCGATGGCGAAACTGCTGCCCATGAAGAGCCCGGTGCCGATGGCGCCACCGATGGCAATCATGCTCATCTGCGCCGAAGTGAGCTGGCGCTTGAGCCCCTGCTCCCTGGCCGCGATCGCGGCGAATCCAGTCTTGTTAGTCATCGTGTGCCTCGTATGTCTTGTCGTTGTGGCAGGCGTCAGAGCAGTTGCAGCGGGTATTCGATGATCACCCGCAGTTCGTTGTTGTCGGCGGTGTCGGCACGAGCCACCTCCTCGGTGGAGCGGATACTGGCCTGGCGCAGGCGGACCGAGAGGTCCTTTGCCGAACCGGATTGCACCACGTAGCGCAACTCGATATCGCGCTCCCAACGCTTGCCATCGTCGCCGTAGCGACCGTAGGCGCCATTGGGGCCGCCCCGGTAGTGGCTGTCATCGATGTGGTCGCCACTCACATAGCGGCTCATGAAGCTGAGGCCGGGCACGCCGAAGGCGGCCAGGTCCAGGTCGTAGCGCAGCTGCCAGGAACGTTCGTTGGGGGCGTTGAAGTCCAGAATCTGCACCGAGTTGGCGAGGAAGATCGACGTACCCGGCTGGCGGTCGAAGCCCAGGTAGTCGAACGGTTCATCGCCATGCACCCGCTGGTAGGCCAGGGTCAATGCGTGGGGGCCCTGGCTGTAGCGTCCGGACAGCGACCAGGTGGTGTTGTCGATCTCGCCTGCGCGCTGCTGTCCCTGGTCGAGGGTGCGGTAGAGGTTGAAGTCGAAGGTCAGGGCCCGACCTTCGTCGAGTTCCAGACGCTGGCTTGCGTTGGCGTAGTACTGCCGCCAGATGTCCTCGAAGCGCGAGCCATAGGCGGAGAAGCTGGTGCCATTGGAGGGCGTCCAACTGAGGCCGGCGTAGTCGACGCGGCGCGTCTCGACCTGGGCATAAAGGGCCTTGAGTGCACCGTCGGAGTTGGTGGAGTTGCCATCATTGCCAGCCGTGAAGTGGCCGGCATCCACCAGCAGGTCATCGATTTCCCGGCTGTTCAGCGAGAAGCCAATGGCCATGGGGGTAAACAGCCGCGCGTTACCGGTACCGAACACCGGGTTCAGGGGGGCCTGGCTGCCGTATTTCAGTTCACTGCGGGAGAGGCGCATTTTCACCGCGCCACCCACTTCCGAGTACTCATCCTCGGGCTGCCCTTCGGAATCCACCGGGAGCAGGTCGGTGCCGGTGCGGGCGCGGCTGCTATCGAGCTTGAGACCCAGGTTGGCGTAGGCGTCGATACCGAAACCGACGGTGCCCTGGGTAAAGCCGGAGCTGTAATCCAGGATCATCCCGTGGGCCCACTCCTCGCGGTAGTTCTGCCCACCCGGGTTATTCAGGATATTGCGATGGAAGTAGAAGTTGCGCTGGGTCAGGACCAGGCGACTGTCGTCGAGAAAGCCACCCTCGGCCTCCCCGGCCATCAGGTAGGGACTCAAGGCACCGAGCAGGAATAGCGGGCACGCCGACAACGGATTCAGCTTCATGGATTCAACCTATTGTTGTGTTTATGGGGTCGAGGCTGGGCGCCATCCCTGGAGATGGCGCCCGGGCAAAGGCTTGTAGTTCGTGGATCAGGTCACTTGCTTGCGCGTCATGAATCGCTCTTCGCGCCAGGCACCGCTGTCGAGCACCTCGCCGAGGATTTCCGCGGCGTCCCAGACATCGACAAAGCGGGTGTAGAGCGGCGTGAAGCCGAAACGCATGATTCGCGGCTCGCGGTAATCACCGATGACGCCCCGGTCGATCAGCGCCTGGATGACTGCGTAGCCGTCGGGGTGCTCGAAGCTCACGTGGCTGCCGCGGCGGGCGTGCTCCAGCGGCGTGACCAGGGTCAGCGGGTGCTTGCCGCAGCGGGCCCGGACGCGCTCGATGAAGAGGTCGGTCAGCGCCAGGGACTTCTGCCGCAGGGCCTGCATGTCGGTCTTGGCGTAGGTGTCGAGGCCGCACTCCACCAGCGCCATCGAGGTGATGGGCTGGGTACCACAGAGGTAGCGACCGATGCCCGGTGCCGGCTCGTAGCGGGGCTCCATGCCGAACTGGCGAGCATGGCCCCACCAGCCGGACAGCGGTTGCCAGACCCGCTCCCGAAGTGCCGGGGAGACCCAGACGAAGGCCGGTGAACCGGGGCCGCCGTTCAGGTACTTGTAGGTGCAGCCGATGGCGTAGTCGGCGCCGGCTGCCTTGAGGTCGACCGGCACCGCGCCGGCCGAGTGGCAGAGGTCCCAGATGGTCAGCGCGCCGCACTCATGGGCCAGGGCGGTGAGCGCGGCCATGTCGTGCAGGTAGCCGGTCTTGTAGTTCACCTGGGTGATCATCACCACCGCAGTGTCATTGCCGATCGCCGCCGGCAGGTCCTCCGGGCGGTCCACCAGGCGCAGGCTGTAGCCCTGCTGCAGCATGTCGGCCAGGCCTTCGGCCATGTAGATGTCGGTGGGGAAGTTGCTGCTCTCGGTGACAATCACCTTGCGCGACGGGTCGCGCTCGGCCTGCACCCGCAAGGCCGCCACCAGCACCTTGAAGAGGTTGATCGACGTGGTATCGGTGATCACCACCTCATCCTCGCCGGCACCGATCAGGGGCGCCAGCTTGTTGCCCAGGCGCGACGGCAGGCCGCGCCAGCCGGCGCTGTTCCAGCTACCGATCAGGTCGTCGCCCCACTCGTCCGCCAGCACCTGGCGCGCCCGGTCCAGAGCAGCCACCGGGCGTGCACCGAGGGAGTTGCCGTCCAGATAGATCACACCCTCGGGCAGGGCGAAGTCCTCACGCAGCGCGGCGAGTGAGTCGCGGGCGTCGAGGGCCAGGCAGTCTTCTCTTGTTGTCATGGTCTTTTCCTAGATCGAAAGGGGACGCAGCACGGCGCGGACCGGGCTGGCATCGAGATGGGTGAACTTGAGCGGGAGGGCGATCAGCTCGTAGTCGCCAGGCGGCACCTCATCGAGCAACAGCCCTTCGAGGATGGCCATGCGATGTCGCGCGACGGCGCGGTGGGCGTCGAGGCTCTTGCTGTCCTGCGGGTCCAGCGAGGGCGTATCGGTGCCCACCAGGCACACGCCGTGGCGAGCCAGGAGTTCGATGCTGTCAGGGTCGATGGCGGCAAAGCGCTCCGGCCAGGTGTCCAGCGGCGCGCGGTGCCAGGTGCGGATCAGTACCCGTGGCGGGACCCCGTCGAGGTGGGGCGCTAGCTGCTCCGGGCGCACACAGTCGCCCGCTTCCAGGCAGTGGATCAGCCGGCACGGCCCGAGGTAAGGCGCAAGATCCACGGCCCCGATGGCCGCCCCCGTGGCGTCGTAGTGCAACGGCGCGTCGGCGTGAGCCCCAGTGTGGGGTGACAGGGTGATGCGCCCGACATTGACCGGGCATTGCTCATCGATGTTCCAGCAGCGCTCCTCCTGGAAGGGCGTGTCACCCGGCCAGGTTGGGGTACTGGTATCCAGCGGCGGGCTGATGTCCCACAGGATCTTGCCGTCGTGCATGATCGGTCTCCTCTGAAAGCGAGAGAATCATGCTCAATATCCCTGCGAATTTTCGTGCTATCTTTGCACCGCTTACGCCATTCATTCGCAGATAATTTCGTTTTTCAACAAATCAAGAGAATATTCTTCAATTGACCCTGGATTCCACCGACCTGCGCATCCTCCTCTGCCTACAGCAGAACGGGCGCATCAGTAATCAGGAGCTGGCAGAGAAGGTCGCGCTGTCGCCATCCGCCTGCCTGCGCCGGCTGCGCAACCTGGAAGAAGGCGGCGTCATCCGTGGCTATCGCCCCATCCTGGATGCCGAGCGCCTGGGCGTCGAACTGGAAGCCCTGGTGCACATTTCCATGCGCCAGGACGAGGAAGGCTGGCACGATCGCTTCGTGGAAAAGGTCCAGGGCTGGCCGGAGGTGGTCAGCGCCTGCATCGTCACCGGCCACAGCAACTATGTGCTGCGGGTGCAGGCGCGGAATCTCAAGCAGTTCTCCGATTTCATCGTCAACCGCCTCAACCGCGCCAATGGGGTCACCGACATCCGCTCGGAAATCATCCTGCAGACCATCAAGGAAGGTGGCGGCGTGCTCGACCTGCTGGCCGCGCGCAGGTAAGCGGGGTTCAGCCCGCGAGGAACGCCGCCACGGTGTCGGCCGCGCTGTCCAGATGCTGTTCGTGGGTCAGCCCCGACGCCTTGAGCGGCTTCAGGTCATGGTCCCCCGTCGCCAGCCAGTGCAGCTGGATGGCACCCGAGAGGTCGTATCCCGCCACCGTCGCACGGTCGCCCATGGGGTCGCGCTCGCCCTGGACGATCAAGGTGGGCGTCTTGAGGTCAGCCAGATGGGCGACCCGGGGTTTGTCCGCCTTGCCCACCGCGTGAAAGGGATAGCCCAGGCAAACCAGTGCGTCGGCCCCCGATTCATCCGCCAATAGACTGGCCATCCGCCCGCCCATGGACTTGCCGCCGATAGCCAGTCGGCCTGTGACCTGCTGTCGCACCAGGGCATGGACGTCCCGCCAACTGGCCAGCAACTGGGCCTGGGGATTCGGCGGCCGGCGCCGACCGTCCTCCCGCCGGGCGGCCATGTAGGGAAACTCGAAGCGAACGACCGCGACCCCGCGCGCTGCAAGCCTTTGCGCCATCTGTTCCATGAAATCGCTGTCCATGGGCGCACCCGCGCCATGGGCCAGGATCAGGGTGCTGTTTACCGGCCCGGAAGGCCTGTTCCACAAAAGCATTGAGACTTCTCCGTCTATCGAAGGCGATTGACCCAGATCAATGGTCGCCAAATGGGCTTTCACCATGCTTGCCCCGCAATCCAAAAACCGTGGACGGAAGCCCATAACATGAACACAGCAAGCAGTACCGCCTACAACTACAAGGTGGTCCGCCAGTTCGCCATCATGACGGTGGTCTGGGGAATCGTCGGGATGGGGCTCGGCGTTCTCATTGCCGCACAACTGGCCTGGCCGGAACTCAACTTCAACCTGCCCTGGACCTCGTTCGGCCGCCTGCGACCGCTGCACACCAACGCGGTGATCTTCGCGTTCGGGGGTTGTGCGCTGTTCGCTACCTCCTACTACGCCGTGCAGCGCACCTGCCAGACGCGACTGATCTCCGACAAGCTCGCCGCCTTCACCTTCTGGGGTTGGCAACTGGTGATCGTGCTGGCCGCCATCAGCCTGCCCATGGGCTGGACCAGCTCGAAAGAATACGCCGAGCTGGAATGGCCGATCGACATCCTGATCACCATCGTCTGGGTCAGCTACGCCATTGTGTTCTTCGGCACGGTAGTCAAGCGCAAGACCAAGCACATCTATGTAGGGAACTGGTTCTTCGGCGGCTTCATTCTCACCGTGGCCATCCTGCACCTGGTCAACAACCTGGAAATCCCGGTCACCCTGACCAAGTCCTACTCCCTGTACTCCGGAGCCACTGACGCCATGATCCAGTGGTGGTACGGCCACAACGCCGTGGGCTTCTTCCTCACCGCCGGCTTCCTCGGGATGATGTACTACTTCGTGCCGAAGCAGGCCGAACGCCCGGTGTATTCCTATCGCCTGTCCATCGTCCACTTCTGGGCGCTGATCGCGGTGTACATCTGGGCCGGTCCGCACCACCTGCACTACACCGCCCTGCCGGACTGGGCCCAGTCCCTCGGCATGGTGATGTCCCTGGTGCTGCTGGCACCCTCCTGGGGCGGCATGATCAACGGCATGATGACCCTCTCCGGGGCCTGGCATAAGCTGCGCTCCGACCCCATCCTGCGTTTCCTGGTGGTGTCCCTGGCCTTCTACGGCATGTCCACCTTCGAAGGCCCGATGATGGCCATCAAGACCGTCAACGCCCTCTCCCACTACACCGACTGGACCATCGGCCACGTACACGCCGGCGCCCTCGGCTGGGTTGCAATGGTGTCCATCGGCTCTCTGTACCACCTGATTCCGAAAGTGTTCGGCCGTGAGCAGATGTACAGCACCGGTCTGATCAACACCCACTTCTGGCTGGCCACCATCGGCACGGTGCTCTACATCGCCTCCATGTGGGTCAACGGCATCACCCAGGGCCTGATGTGGCGTGCAGTCAATGAAGACGGCACCCTCACCTACTCCTTCGTCGAAGCCCTTGAAGCCAGCCACCCCGGCTTCGTGGTCCGGGTACTCGGCGGGGCCATTTTCCTCAGCGGCATGTTCTTCATGGCCTGGAACACCTGGCGCACCGCCCGCGCCTCGAAGCCGGCCGAGTATGACGCCATCGCCCAGATCGCCTGAGGAATCGAGAAATGAAAAAGCATGAAGTCATCGAGAAGAACGTCGGCCTGATGGCGCTGTTCATGATCCTGGCCGTCAGCATCGGCGGCCTGGTGCAGATCGTGCCGCTGTTCTTCCAGGACGTGACCAACAATCCGGTTGAAGGCATGAAGCCCTACACCGCCCTGCAACTGGAAGGCCGCGACATCTACATCCGCGAAGGCTGCGTTGGCTGCCACTCGCAGATGATCCGTCCGTTCCGCGCCGAAACCGAGCGTTATGGCCACTACTCCGTTGCCGGCGAAAGCGTCTGGGACCACCCCTTCCTGTGGGGCTCCAAGCGTACCGGTCCGGACCTGGCCCGCGTGGGCGGCCGCTACTCCGACGACTGGCACCGTGCGCACCTGTACAACCCGCGCAACGTGGTGCCGGAGTCGAAGATGCCCGCCTACCCCTGGCTGGTCGAGAACACGCTGGATGGCAAGAACACCGCCGCCAAGATCCGCGCCATGCAGACCCTCGGCGTGCCCTACACCGACGAACACGTCGCCGGCGCCCAGGCGGCGGTCAAGGGCAAGACCGAGATGGACGCCCTCGTCGCCTACCTGCAGGTGCTGGGCACCAGCCTGAAGAACAAGAGGTAAGGCCATGGACATCGGAACCCTGCGTGGCCTCGGCACCCTGCTGGTGCTGATCGCCACACTCGGCGTGATCTGTTGGGCCTACAGCGGAAAGCGCAAGGCCGCCTTCGACGAGGCTGCCAACCTGCCCTTCGCCGACGACGACCGGAACGATTCTAGGAGCACCCGCGCATGACCACTTTCTGGAGCTGGTACATAACCCTGCTCACCCTCTTCACCTTGCTGGCGCTGGTCTGGCTGATCTTCGCCACCCGCAAGGGCGAATCCCAGGGCACCACCGACCAAACCATGGGCCACGCCTTCGACGGCATCGAGGAGTACGACAATCCGCTGCCCAAGTGGTGGTTCTGGCTGTTCGTCGGCACTCTGGTCTTCGCTGCCGGCTACCTGGTGATGTACCCGGGTCTTGGCAATTGGAAGGGCCTGTTCCCCGGCTACGCCGATGGCTGGACCCAGGAAGCGCAGTGGCAGCGTGAAGTGAAGAAGGCCGAGCAGCAGTACGGCCCCATCTTCGCCCGCTACTCCGCCATGTCCATCGAGGACGTGGCCAAGGATCCGAACGCGATGAAGATGGGGGGGCGCCTGTTCGCCACCTATTGCTCCATCTGCCACGGCTCCGATGCCAAGGGTGCCCAGGGCTTCCCCAACCTCACCGACAGCAACTGGCGCTGGGGCGGCGAGCCGGAAACCATCAAGACGACCATCCTCCACGGCCGCATGGCCGCCATGCCGGCCTGGGGCGAAGTGTTGGGTGATGAGGGCGTGAAGAACGTCGCGGCCTATGTCCGCCAGGACCTGGCCGGCCTGAAGCTGCCGGAAGATGCCAAGGCCGACCTGGAAGCCGGCAAGAACCTGTTCGCCACCACCTGCGTCGCCTGCCACGGCGCCGAAGGCAAGGGCACTCCGGCCATGGGCGCCCCGGACCTGACCCATCCGGCCGCCTTCATCTACGGCTCCAGCCTTGCCCAGCTGCAGCAGACCATCCGCTACGGCCGCAACGGCCAGATGCCCGCCCAGCAGGAATACCTGGGCCAGGACAAGGTCCACGTCCTGGCTGCGTACATCTACAGCCTGTCCCACAAGGATCAGGAACTGGCCGCCAAGTAGTGAAGAAGTCGGAGTGGCGCACGGAAGCGCCACTCCAACCAGGCAGCCAGACCTTCGGGTCAAACTGCACGCCGCGCAAAAAGGCACCCTGAGCCGGGTGCCAGGGACACAGGGATGTGTCCACCCCTCCTTCTATACAGTGCGACCCAGTGTCGCACCTCTCCGACCAATAACACCCTCCCCGCTTTGACATCAGCTAAGCTGTTGCGCAGTCGCCACTTTGCACAACTCCAAGGCGATCCTTCCTGTCACGCAAAACATCAGGCTTCGGCGCCCCGTCGAGAAGAGCCGAAAACACAGCCACAAAACCTTGTCCAGAGGGCTCCAGGCCCCGGTTTGTATCGGCTTGTGTCGTTGCAATGGCTACCCTCTTTCTCCATACTTGCCGCCGATTTTTTGTCCCCAAAAAACTCCATTAACCGTGGAACCCCTAGCATGAGCACAGCAATCAGTCAGACTGCTTATAACTATAAGGTGGTCCGCCAGTTCGCCGTTATGACGGTGATCTGGGGGGTCATAGGGATGGGTCTAGGCGTGTTCATCGCCGCACAACTCGTGTGGCCGGAACTCAACCTGAACCTGCCCTGGACCTCTTTCGGCCGCCTGCGCCCCCTGCATACCAACGCGGTGATCTTCGCCTTCGGCGGATGCGCCCTGTTCGCCACTTCCTACTATGTGGTGCAGCGCACCTGCCAGACCCGTCTGGTATCCGATAGTCTGGCCGCCTTCACCTTCTGGGGTTGGCAAGCCGTGATCGTGCTGGCAATCATCACCCTGCCGCTGGGTTACACCTCCTCCAAGGAGTACGCCGAGCTGGAGTGGCCGGTCGACATCCTGCTGGGTCTCGTCTGGATCACCTACTGCGTCGTCTTCTTCGGCACCATCATCAAACGCAAGACCAAGCACATCTATGTGGGCAACTGGTTCTTCGGCGCCTTCATCCTGGTGACCGCCATGCTGCACATCGTCAACAGCATGGAAATGCCGGTCTACGCCTTCAAGTCGTACTCCATGTACTCCGGTGCCACCGACGCCATGATCCAGTGGTGGTACGGCCACAACGCCGTGGGCTTCTTCCTGACCACCGGCTTCCTGGGGATGATGTACTACTTCGTGCCGAAGCAGGCCGAGCGTCCGATCTACTCCTACCGCCTGTCCATCGTGCACTTCTGGGCGCTGATCACCCTGTACATCTGGGCCGGTCCGCACCACCTGCACTACACCGCCCTGCCGGACTGGGCCCAGTCCCTCGGCATGGCCATGTCCCTGATTCTGCTGGCTCCGAGCTGGGGCGGCATGATCAACGGCATGATGAGCCTGTCCGGCGCCTGGCATAAGCTGCGCTCCGACCCCATCCTGCGCTTCCTGGTGGTATCCCTGGCCTTCTACGGCATGTCCACCTTCGAAGGCCCGATGATGGCCATCAAGACCGTCAACGCCCTCTCCCACTACACCGACTGGACCATCGGCCACGTACACGCCGGCGCCCTCGGCTGGGTCGCGATGATCTCCATCGGCTCCCTGTACCACCTGATTCCGAAGGTGTTCGCCCGCCAGCAGATGCACAGCGTCGGTCTGATCAACGCCCACTTCTGGCTGGCCACCATCGGTACCGTTCTGTACATCGCCTCCATGTGGGTCAACGGCATCACCCAGGGCCTGATGTGGCGTGCAGTCAACGAAGACGGCACCCTCACCTACTCCTTCGTTGAAGCCCTTGAAGCCAGCCACCCGGGCTACCTGGTGCGCATGATCGGCGGCGCCTTCTTCGTGACCGGCATGCTGCTGATGGCCTACAACACCTACCGCACCGTACGTGCTGCCAAGCCGGCTGAATACGACGCCGCTGCGCAGATCCCGCAAGGAGCTCACTAATGAAGCAACACGAATTAGTCGAGAAGAACATCGGCCTGCTGGCCCTGTTCATGGTGATTGCCGTGAGCATCGGTGGCCTGGTGCAGATCGTGCCGCTGTTCTTCCAGGACGTGACTAACACCCCGGTTGAAGGCATGAAGCCGCGCACCGCGCTGGAACTCGAAGGCCGCGACATCTACATCCGCGAAGGCTGCGTTGGCTGCCACTCGCAGATGGTCCGTCCGTTCCGTGCCGAAACCGAGCGTTACGGCCACTACTCCGTGGCCGGCGAAAGCGTCTGGGACCACCCCTTCCTGTGGGGCTCCAAGCGTACCGGTCCGGACCTGGCCCGCGTGGGCGGCCGCTACTCCGACGACTGGCACCGTGCGCACCTGTACAACCCGCGCAACGTAGTGCCGGAGTCGAAGATGCCCGCCTACCCCTGGCTGGTTGAGAACAAGCTCGACGGCAAGCACACCGCTGACAAGATGGAAGCTCTGCGCAAGCTGGGCGTGCCCTACACCGACGAAGACATCGCCGGCGCCAAGGCAGCAGTGAAAGGCAAGACCGAAATGGAAGCGCTGGTCGCATTCCTGCAAGGTCTGGGCACCGCTATCAAGAACAAACGGTAACGCAAGATGGATATCGGCACTCTCCGCGGCATAGGCACCTTCATTGTCTTCGTCGCCTTCATCGGCGTCGTGCTCTGGGCCTACAGCAGCAAGCGCAAGAGCAGCTTCGACGAAGCGGCCAACCTGCCCTTCGCGGATGAGCCGCCCAAAACCTCCGAGCGTGACGAGCAAGCTTCTAGGAGTAACAAAGAATGACTTCGTTCTGGAGTTGGTACGTAACCCTCCTCACCAGCGCCACGCTGGTGGCGCTGACCTGGCTGATCTTCGCCACCCGTCGCGGCCAGCGTCAGGAAAGCACCGATGAAACCGTTGGCCACGCCTTCGACGGCATCGAGGAATATGACAACCCGCTGCCCAAGTGGTGGTTCATGCTGTTCGTCGGCACCCTGATCTTCGCCGTCGGCTACCTGGTCATGTACCCGGGCATGGGCAACTGGAAAGGCATGTTCCCCGGCTACGGCGAAGTTGCCGAAGGCAAGCCGTTCGCCAACGGCCAGAGCGGCTGGACCGGCGTACACCAGTGGGAAAAGGAGATGGACAAGGCTGACCAGCAGTACGGCCCGATCTTCGCCAAGTACGCTGCCATGCCCATCGAAGAAGTAGCGCAGGACCCGAAAGCCCTGAAAATGGGCGGCCGCATGTTCGCGTCCTACTGCTCCGTGTGCCACGGCTCCGACGCCAAGGGCGCCTACGGCTTCCCGAACCTGACCGACCACGACTGGCGCTGGGGTGGCGAAGCCGCCACCATCAAGACCACCATCATGGGCGGTCGCCACGGCCTGATGCCGGCCTGGGGCGAAGTCATTGGCGACCAGGGCGTGCGTGACGTAGCCGCCTTCCTGCGCGTGACCCTGCACGGTCGCGAGCTGCCGAAGGACGTGAAGGCCGATCCGGAAGCCGGCAAGGCCATCTTCGCTGCCAACTGCGTAGCCTGCCACGGCGCCGAAGGCCAGGGCACCCCGGCCATGGGTGCGCCGAACCTGACCCACCCGAACGCCTTCATCTACGGCAGCAGCTACGCCCAGCTGCAACAGACCATCCGCTACGGTCGCCAAGGCACCATGCCGGCCCAGGAGCAAGTCCTCGGCAACGACAAGGTACACCTGCTGGCTGCCTACGTTTACAGCCTGTCGCAGAAACCTGCTGCAGAAGCTGAAGCCAAGTAATACCCTCGCCTGCCATGCGCGACGCACTGTCGCACATGGCAGGCAGCTATCAGGCGTACCATATATAGCGGATAGAAGAACTCCGACCGGCAATGTACTGGTCCGAGCATCGATGACCGCCGTGGTATGAGAAAGATGAGCGAACAGATTCCCGTCAAGAACATCACCCCTCCCCCGGCCAAGGGCGGTGCAACCACCGACCTCTACGCCAGTCGCGAAAAGATCTACACCCGAGCCTTCACAGGCCTCTTCCGCAACCTGCGGATGACCGGCGGCGCCTTCCTCTTCCTGCTTTACTTCGGCACCGTCTGGCTCAACTGGAACGAGCGCCAGGCCGTCTGGTGGAACCTGCCCGAACGCAAGTTCTACATCTTCGGCGCCACCTTCTGGCCCCAGGACTTCGTACTCCTCTCCTGGTTGTTGATCATCTGCGCCTTCGGCCTGTTCTTCATTACCGTATTCGCCGGCCGCGTCTGGTGCGGCTACACCTGCCCCCAGAGCGTCTGGACCTGGATCTTCATGTGGTGCGAGAAAGTCACCGAGGGTGACCGCAACCAGCGCATGAAGCTCGACAAGGCCCCCATGAGCGGCCAGAAACTCCTGCGCAAGTCCGCCAAGCATGGCCTCTGGCTGCTGATCGGCTTCGCCACCGGCATGACCTTCGTCGGCTACTTCACCCCCATCCGCGAACTGGCCTTCGAGTTCTTCACCGGCGCCGCCAGCGGCTGGGCCTACTTCTGGGTGTCCTTCTTCACCCTCGCCACGTACGGCAACGCCGGTTGGTTGCGCGAGCAGGTGTGCATCTACATGTGCCCCTACGCCCGCTTCCAGAGCGTGATGTTCGACAAGGACACCCTGATCGTCTCCTACGACCCGCGCCGCGGCGAGTCCCGTGGCCCGCGCAAGAAAGGCCTCGACTACAAGGCCCAGGGTCTCGGCGACTGCATCGACTGCACCATGTGCGTCCAGGTCTGCCCCACCGGCATCGACATCCGTGACGGCCTGCAGATCGAATGCATCGGCTGCGCGGCCTGCATCGACGCCTGCGACAGCATCATGGAGAAGATGAACTACCCGAAAGGGCTGATCAGCTACACCACCGAACACAACCTGAATGGCCAGAAGACGCACCTGATGCGCCCACGCCTGATCGGTTACGCTATCGCCCTCGTCGCCATGATCGGCCTGTTCGCCTACGCCGTGGCCATCCGCTCCCTGGTGGAACTGGACGTGATCAAGGACCGCGTGCTGTTCCGCGAAAACGAACAAGGCCGCATCGAGAACGTCTACACCCTGAAGATCATGAACAAGTCCCAGGCGGACCAGACCTTCGTGATCGATGCCGAGGGCCTGGACGGCCTGGTCTACGAAGGCAAGCGCGAAGTGCGCGCCGAAGCGGGCGAAGTGCTCTCGGTACCGGTGGAACTGTCCATCGACCCCGACCAGCTGCCATCCAGCACCAACAAGATCCTCTTCCGCGTCCACAGCGCGGATGACACCAGTATCAAGACCGACGCCGACAGCCGTTTCATTGGCCCCAGCGTCCGCTAGCAAACGGAAGCCCCATGCAGTCCGAAACTCCCAGCCCCTGGTACAAGCAGCCCTGGCCCTGGTTCATCATCGCCATCCTCGGCACCTCGGTGGTGCTCGGCACCACCATGCTGGTGATCGCCACGAAGAATCCGCCGAGCCTGGTCGCCGACAACTATTACGAAGTCGGCAAGGGCATCAACACCTCCCTGGAGCGGGAGAACCTCGCCAAGCAGCTCGGCATGAAAGCCAGCCTGCG
Source organism: Pseudomonas sp. LFM046 (assembly GCF_000949385.2). Taxonomy (NCBI): domain Bacteria; kingdom Pseudomonadati; phylum Pseudomonadota; class Gammaproteobacteria; order Pseudomonadales; family Pseudomonadaceae; genus Pseudomonas; species Pseudomonas sp. LFM046. The sequence goes on from NZ_JYKO02000001.1 coordinate 3,898,874, forward strand.
GTTGGATGAAGCCAGCGGCCAGGTGGACCTGGAGCTGGCGGGCACCAGCCGGCCGCAACAGGTGGTGCTGAGCCTGCTCTCCCCCACCCAGCAGGAAAAGGACCGCCGAATCGTGCTTCAGCCCCAGGCTGACGGCCACTATCGCGGCCAGCTGCCGGATGCGGTCAGCGGCCGTCGCTTCGTCGAACTGATCGGCCAGGAGCAGGGCCAGGACTGGCGCCTGTTCGAGGAAGAAACCCTGGACAAGGGCAGCGTCATCCGCCTTGGCGAATAAGCGCCCATGAGCGCTCCCCTCCCCTGCTATCACTGCGGGCTGCCGGTTCCGGCCGGCAGCCGCTTCGAGGCCCGCGTGCTGGGAGAGACGCGGGCCATGTGCTGTCCGGGTTGCCAGGCGGTAGCCGAGGCCATCGTCGCCGGCGGCCTGGAGAACTACTACCGCCACCGCAGCGACACCGCCGCCAACCCCGACGCCCTGCCCCGCGAGCTGCCTGATGAGTTGGCCCTCTACGACCGTGCCGAAGTCCAGCAGCCCTTCGTCCAGCACCAGGGCGAGCTCAGCGAAACCTGCCTGCTGATCGAAGGCATCAGCTGCGCCGCCTGCGGCTGGTTGATCGAGAAGCACCTCAGAACGCTGCCGGGCATCGCCGAGGCCAGCCTCAACCTGTCCAACCACCGCTTGCAGGTGCGCTGGTCCGACAGCCAGATGCCCCTCAGCCAGCTCCTCAAGGAACTGCGCAAGATCGGTTACGCCGGCCACCCCTACAAGGCGGACGAAGCCGCCGAACGCCTGGCCAGCGAAAACCGCCGCGCCATGCGCCAACTGGGGGTCGCCGGTCTCCTGTGGATGCAGGTGATGATGGCCGCCATGGCCACCTGGCCGGAGTTCAACATCGACCTGTCCCCCGAGCTGGACACCATCCTGCGCTGGGTCAGCCTGTTCCTCACCACGCCCATCGTCTTCTACTGCTGCGGCCAGTTCTTCCGTGGCGCCCTGCGGGATCTGCGCACCCGTCACCTGACCATGGACGTCTCGGTTTCCCTGGCCATTGGCGGTGCCTACGTCGCCGGCATCTGGTCCACCGTCACCGGCGTGGGTGAACTCTATTTCGACGCGGTGGGCATGTTCGCCCTCTTCCTCCTGGCTGGCCGCTATCTCGAGCGTCGCGCCCGCGAGCGCACCGCGGCCGCCACGGCACAATTGGTGAACCTGCTGCCGGCCTCCTGCCTGCGCCTCCACGCCGGGGGCCATAGCGAGCGCATCCTGCTCAGCGAACTGAAGGTGGGCGACCGCGTGCTGGTGCCGCCAGGCGCCTTGCTACCGGCCGATGGCCGCATCCTGTCCGGCCAGTCCAGCGTCGACGAGTCCCTGCTCACCGGCGAATACCTGCCCCACCCACGCAGCGTGGGCGACGCCGTCACCGCTGGAACCCTGAACGTCGAAGGCCCGCTGACCGTCGAAGTCCAGGCCCTCGGGGACGACACCCGGCTTTCGGCCATCGTCCGCCTCCTGGAACGTGCCCAGGCCGACAAGCCACGCCTGGCCGAAGTGGCCGACAAGGTAGCCCAGTGGTTCCTGCTGATCGTCCTCGGCGCCGCCGCCATCGTCGGCGTCGTCTGGTGGCAGATCGATGCGGATCGTGCCTTCTGGGTCGTGCTTTCCCTGCTGGTCGCCACCTGCCCCTGCGCCCTGGCCCTGGCCACCCCCACCGCACTGACCACCGCCACCGGCAGCCTGCACAAGCTGGGCCTGCTGCTGACTCGGGGCCACGTGCTGGAAGGCCTGAACCAGATCGACACGGTGATCTTCGACAAGACCGGCACCCTCACCGAGGGCCGCCTGACGCTGAGCGCCATCCACCCCCTGGGCATCCTGGACAAGGACGCTTGCCTGGCCCTGGCCGCCGCCCTGGAGAACCGTTCAGAGCACCCCATCGCCCGAGCCTTCGGCCGCGCCCCCCAGGCCGCCGAGCATGTTGAAAGCGTGCCGGGGCGCGGGTTGGAAGGCCGGGTTGGCGAACGCCGCCTGCGCATCGGTCAGCCCGGTTTCGTCAGCGAACTCAGCGGCCAGCCGGCTCCGGCCATTCCTGGCGACCAAGGCCAGTGGCTGCTGCTGGGGGATGAACAGGGACCGCTGGCCTGGTTCGTCCTCGACGACCGCCTGCGGGCAGACGCCCCCGCCCTGCTGGACACCTGCCGCGAGCGTGGCTGGAAGCTGCTGCTGCTCTCCGGTGACAGCTCGCCCATGGTCGCCGGCATCGCCCGCCAGCTCGGAATCGACGACGCCCGTGGCGGCCTCACGCCGGATGCCAAGCTGGAAGTGCTGCGCCAGCTCCACCAGCAGGGCCAAAGGGTCCTCATGTTGGGCGATGGCGTGAATGACGTGCCGGTGCTGGCCGGCGCCGATATCAGCGTCGCCATGGGCAGCGCCACGGACCTCGCCAAGACCAGCGCAGACGCCGTGCTGCTGTCCAACCGCCTCGACAGCCTGGTACAGGCCTTTGCCGTCGCCCGCCGGACCCGCCGCATCATCATCGAGAACCTGGCCTGGGCGACCCTGTACAATGGCCTGGTTCTGCCCTTCGCCGCCCTTGGCTGGATTACCCCCCTCTGGGCGGCGTTCGGCATGTCGGTCAGCTCGCTGCTGGTGGTATTGAATGCCCTCCGGCTGGCCAGAGGCTAGAAACCGGCGGCTGGAGTCCGAAGCGAGGTGCCTTCGCTCCGACTTCCGCCTCCCGCTCCACAACGAGATTTCGCCATGCCCGCGTTATACATCCTGATCCCGGTCGCCATCGGCCTGGTCGGTTTCGCCATCTGGCTGTTCTTCTGGGCCGTGGACAGCGGCCAGTACGACGACCTCGATGGCCCGGCCCACAGCATCCTCTTCGATGACGAAGACCCCAAGCACCAGGCCGGCATCGCCGAAGCGGAAGGCAACGACAAGCCCCAGCAGGACGAACAGGACAAGCCCCGTGGCTGAACTCGCTCCCCTGCTGGTCTCCGCCCTCATCCTCGGCCTGCTCGGCGGCGGCCATTGCCTCGGCATGTGCGGTGGCCTGATGGGCGCCCTGACCCTCGCCATCCCACCTGAACAACGCGCCCGGCGACTGCAGCTGCTGCTGGCCTACAACGTCGGCCGCATCCTCAGCTATACCCTCGCAGGCCTGCTGATCGGCCTGGCGGGCTGGGCCATTGCCAGCAGCCCGGCCGCCATGGCGCTGCGCGTGGTCGCGGCGGCGCTGCTGATCTGTATGGGCCTGTACCTGGCCGGCTGGTGGAGCGGCCTGACCCGCATCGAAGCCCTGGGCCAGGGGCTCTGGCGCCACATCCAGCCGGTGGCGCGCAAGCTGTTGCCGGTGTCCAGCCTCCCCCGCGCGCTGCTCCTCGGCGGTCTCTGGGGCTGGCTGCCCTGCGGCCTCGTCTACAGCACCCTGCTCTGGTCCGCCAGCCAGGGCTCCGCGGCCGACAGCGCCCTGCTGATGCTGGCCTTCGGCGTCGGCACCCTGCCGGTTCTCATTGCCACGGGCCTGGCCGCCGAGCGCCTGACCGCCTTGCTGCGCAAGCGCGGCGTGCGGGTGGCCGGTGGCCTGCTGGTGATTCTCTTCGGCCTCTGGACCCTGCCCGGCCCGCACCAGGCCTGGCTGATGGGCCATGGCGGACACGGCACCACCGCCAGCAGCGAGCACCATCACAGCCACTGAACAGGTCAACAGCCCATACACCGCTTGATACAAATCAAGATCGCCATGACGGGAGCCCCCTAGACTGCCGGGCACAGACAGCCGAACCGGGGATTCCCGCATGCTCGACGACATTAGCTGGGACGCCGGCCTGATCCGCCGCTACGACACCCCAGGCCCGCGCTACACCTCCTACCCCACCGCCGTGCAGTTCAATCACCGGGTGGGCTCCTTCGAACTGCTCCATGCCCTGCGCGAAAGCCGCAAGGCGAGCCGCCCCCTCTCGCTCTACGTGCACGTGCCGTTCTGCGCGAACATTTGCTACTACTGCGCCTGCAACAAGGTCATCACCAAGGACCGCGGCCGCGCCCTGCCCTACCTGGAGCGCCTGGAGCGGGAAATCGAGCTGATCGCCTGCCACCTCGACCCACAACAGAAGGTCGAACAGCTGCATTTCGGCGGTGGCACGCCCACGTTCCTCAGCCACGACGAACTGCGCCGGCTCATGAACTACCTGCGCACACACTTCAACCTGCTTGACGACGATTCGGGCGACTACGGCATCGAGATCGATCCGCGTGAGGCGGACTGGTCCACCATGGGCCTGCTTCGGGACCTGGGCTTCAATCGCGTCAGCCTCGGTGTGCAGGACCTGGACCCCGCCGTGCAGCGCGCCGTCAACCGGCTGCAGAGCCTGGAAGAAACCCGCGCCATCGTCGAAGCCGCGCGCACCCTCCAATTCCGCTCGCTGAACCTCGACCTGATCTACGGCCTGCCCAAGCAAACGCCGGACAGCTTCGCCCGCACGGTGAACGAAGTGATCGCCCTGCAGCCGGACCGGCTATCGGTATTCAACTATGCACACCTGCCGGAGCGCTTCCTGCCCCAGCGCCGCATCCGCAGCGAAGACCTGCCCAGCCCCGGCGAGAAACTGGAAATGCTCCAGCGCAGCATCGAACAGCTGACCGCTGCCGGCTACCGCTACATCGGCATGGACCACTTCGCCCTGCCCGATGACGAACTGGCCATCGCCCAGGAAGACGGCCGCCTGCAACGCAACTTCCAGGGCTACACCACCCATGGCCACTGCGACCTGATCGGCCTTGGGGTTTCCGCCATCAGCCAGATCGGCGACCTCTACTGCCAGAACACCATCCAGTTGAACGAGTACCAGTCCTCCCTGGAACAGGGCTTGCTCGCCACCAATCGCGGCCTGGTCTGCGAAGACGACGATCGCATTCGGCGAGCGGTGATCCAGCAACTGATCTGCGAATTCGAATTGGATTTCGCCAGCATCGAAACCCACTTCAACATCGAATTTCGCGGCTATTTCGGCGATATCTGGCCGCAACTGGAGCAAATGGCCAAGGACAGACTGATCGATCTCAGCGACAGCCGAATCGACGTACTCCCCGCCGGCCGCCTGCTGGTTCGCTCGCTGTGCATGCTCTTCGACCACTACCTGGCGGGCCAGGTCCAGCGGCGTTTTTCCCGGGTGATCTGACGCCAGGTCAGGCGGTCAGCAGCCGCCCGACCTCCAGCGCCTGCTCATCGCTGAGGCCGGCCTCGCGGACCGCCTTGGCCAGATTGAGTTGGGCGCTGGTCAAGGCGCTGCGCAGCGCGTTGAGTTGGCTGCGAACCGCCTCCAGGCGCTGCACGTCCAGGGTCCCGTCGGCGGCAATGGCGTCCAGCTCGGCCTGCCGCTCGGCGAGCTGCGCCTTCAGTGCACGGATCAGCTTCAGCAACTCCTTGATGCCGTCGGGCAGGCTGCTCTCATCGATATCGTCGTTCTTCTGCGGGGCACTGGTCTTGCCAAGATTCGACAGGCTCACGCGGATGCCCTCACGCACACCGTCGGCGTCCGCCGGTCCTTCCTCCCGACGTGCGACCTGTCGCCGCACCGCCTCCGCCACGCGCATCAGGGGGCTATTCGTGTCCAAGCGCAACATAGGCTGCTCCATGCCTGATTTCGCACTGGCTATCGGCTGATTTCGGCAAAACTTGAGCGACAGGTCAGGTAGGCTTTTTCTGGCTGTCGCCTACACCCTGCGTTAACCTTACGCGTTATGTGTGTTTGTTTTGCAAGGAATAGCTCATGTCCGAAATCATCAAGGTGCGTAACGTACCTCAGGCCCACTGCAAGGACTGCAGCTTGGCGGCCCTCTGCCTGCCCCTGTCACTGAACATGGAAGACATGGACGCGCTGGACGAGATCGTCAAGCGTGGCCGTCCCCTGAAGAAGGGTGAACTCCTGTTCCGCCAGGGCGACGAATTCGGCTCCGTCTTCGCGGTGCGCTCCGGTGCCCTCAAGACCTTCACCGTCACCGATGCCGGCGAAGAGCAGATCACCGGTTTCCACCTGCCCAGCGAACTGGTCGGTCTCTCCGGCATGGACACCGAGCTCTACCCGGTATCCGCCCAGGCCCTGGAAACCACCTCGGTGTGCGAAATTCCCTTCGAGCGCCTGGACGAACTGTCGGTCCAGCTGCCGCAACTGCGCCGTCAGCTGATGCGGGTCATGAGCCGGGAAATCCGCGACGACCAGCAAATGATGCTGCTGCTCTCCAAGAAGACCGCCGACGAACGCATCGCCACCTTCCTGGTCAACCTCTCGGCCCGCTTCCGCGCCCGTGGTTTCTCCGCCAACCAGTTCCGCCTGGCCATGTCGCGCAACGAAATCGGCAACTACCTGGGCCTGGCGGTAGAAACCGTCTCCCGCGTCTTCACCCGTTTCCAGCAGTCCGGCCTGATCGCCGCCGAAGGCAAGGAAGTCCACATCCTCGACCCCATCGAACTCTGCGCCATGGCCGGCGGGAGCATCGAAAGCTGATTCCCGCGGGGCTGCCCGTCCGGCGGCCCCGCCTGATCCATCCCGCCATCCTCCAGGCCTCGACGATGATTTTCGACGACTTCTCCATCAAGACCCTGATCCGCCCCGTACTGGACTTCCCCAAGCCCGGCGTGGTGTTCCGCGACATTACTCCCCTGTTCCAGTCGCCCCGCGCGCTGCGCCTGGTGGCCGACAGCTTCATCCAGCGTTACGTCGAAGCCGACTTCAGCCACATCGGCGCCATGGACGCCCGTGGCTTCCTGATCGGATCGATCATCGCCTACGAACTCAACAAGCCCCTGGTGCTCTTCCGCAAGCAGGGCAAGCTGCCGGCCGACGTGCTCTCCGAGCCCTACCAGACCGAGTACGGCGAAGCCTTCCTGGAAGTCCACAGCGACAGCCTGTGCGAAGGCGACAAGGTCCTGATCTTCGATGACCTGATCGCCACCGGCGGCACCCTGCTGGCCGCCGCACGACTGGTCCGCCGCATGGGCGCCAGCGTGTTCGAAGCCGCCGCCATCATCGACCTGCCGGAACTGGGCGGCTCCGAGCGCCTGGGCGAAGCCGGCATCCCCACCTTCTCCCTCACCGCCTTCGCCCTCGACGAGCGCTGAGTGACGTGCGGGCCCGCGCCAGCGGGCCCGCACCCAACCGAAGCACGGCCGCTCTGACCGGGTTACAGCGCCTTCCGCAGACGTTACCCCTCGCCCCACCCCACCCCGCGAACACCCGCCGAAAGTTGGCGCCCAGGCCCTCGCGCCCGCCTCCTCGATCCTCAATAGTTACATCGACTGATGGCACGGTCGCCCGCGCCACCGATAACAACAATGGACGGCTCCCCGAGCCCGAGAGGATCCCGCATGACCGCCACCGCCACCGCCACCGCCAGCGCCGCCCTGCCCAAGGCCAATTTCCCCGTTCGCCGCATGGATTTCAGCTTCGCGTCGACCCAGAAGTACTGGTGGAGTGGCGATCCCTTCATGACCCACTTCATGAACAACCTGTCCTCGCTCTTCCCCTACGGCGAGAAGTTCTTCGTCGACAGCGTGCGCGCCGTGCGCGACCAGGTCAGTGATCCGCAACTGCAGAAGGACATCAGCGCCTTCATCGGCCAGGAGGCCATGCACTCCAAGGAACACGCCACCTACAACGACTACGCCGCCGAGCACGGCATCGACCTGGAGCGCCTGGAACTGCGCATCAAGGTCCTGCTGGAATGGGTCACCCGCTTCACCACGAAGAAGCAGCGCCTGGCCGCCACCTGCGCCCTGGAACACTTCACCGCCACCATGGCCGAGCAATTGCTGCGCCGCGAAGACATCAACACCCAGATGGATGATCCGAAGATGTACACGCTGTGGATGTGGCACGCCATCGAGGAGAACGAACACAAGGCGGTCTGCTACGACGCCTACAACGCCGTCGGCGGCGGCTACCTGATCCGCACCATCACCATGTTCCTGACCACCTTCCTGTTCTTCGGCGTGATCATGAGCTTCCAGGTCCACCTGATGCGCAAGGACGGCCAGCTGTTCAACTGGCGCAGCTGGTCGCGCGGCCTGAAGACCCTGCTCGGCCCGCGCAATGGCTACTTCCCGAAGATGATCAAGCCGTACCTGGACTACTACCGCCCCGGCTTCCACCCCTTCGATCACGAAACCCGTCCGCTGGAGAAGCGCTGGAAGGCACGCCTGGGGTTCAGTGGCTGAACGTCCAGTCGCCTTCCTGTGGGGGCGATTTCAATCGCCAAGCGGGCCGCAGGTCCGCCCAGACAGTTCGCGGGGGCAACTGCGTTGCCCTTGGCGAATGAGTTCGCCCCTACAAGGAAGCGGCGTCCCCGGAGCGGGCTTGCCCCTCACTCCTCCTCGAAATACTCCGCGAAAAACCTGTCCAGCTCCCCCTCGTAGCTGTCCAGGGAATACAGCGTGTCCGCTGCCAGCAGGTCCAGCAGGATCAGGCCATTGAGGCTGGAATCCTCCTCGGCGGCGGCGCGCAGGCGGCCGGCCATGCCCAGATTGACCAGCCGCAGGTTGCGGTACAGCTCGCGCAGGCCATCCATCGCCCAATCCGGCTCCAACCCGCGCCCCTGGCGAAGGTGCTGGCCCAGCAGGTAGGTACCGAGGGAGCGATAGAGGGTCTCAGCCGAGGTGCTGAACGGCCAGTGGAACCAGGCCATGGCCCGCAGCATCCGGGTGTGGGGACAACCGCTGGTCGCCCCGAGCAACCCCAGCAACGACCCTACGGCCCGCTGCAGGGTGGTCTTCTGGCGGATCTCCCGGTCGCGACAGGACACGGTCACCAGGACCTCCTCGTACGACGGCGAGTTCGCCAGCATTGCCACTGGTCGCGCCAGCGCACGGGCGAAGGGACAATCACGCACCTCTGCCGCCTTCAGCGGGCAATGGCTGCATTGCTGGAACTCCAGCCGCGCCCAGTCCGGGGCATCCTCCGGGGGATGTGGCGCCACCACGTCCACCTCATGGACCCAGAGGCGGTCATCGGGGAAATGGAATGCGTAGCGAACCGGCGCCTCTGTCCTTGCTTTCGGCTCCATGGTCTACCCTGACCTCCTGAACGAGGGAAATTTCGTCGCGGCCCCAGGCTTGCCGTCAGGAATTGAACGCCTGGAATCTGTCTTACACTTCGTACAACAAAGTAGGACACGCGCCAGAATTCAACCCTGCCAACCGATCCTCAGCGAAAAAAAGCGGGCGACATCATGGATAGCAGCCCTATGGACTTTGCCGGAGCTCTGGTCGAACAGATCGAGGTGGGCGTCATCCTTCTCGACCATGACCTGCGAATCCTTCACTGGAACACCTTCGTCAGCCAACGCAGCGGCAAGGCACTGGCCCCGGCGCGCGGCCAACCGCTGGTCAGCGTGTTCCCGGAAGCCGACACCAACCGCCTCGAACAGATGGTCGCCAAGGCGCGGGACGAGGGCCTGCATGCCTACACCCACTGGCGCGAAGACCCCTACCTGATCCAGATGCACTATGGCCCCGAAGGCCAGACCAGCCCGCTGCGGCTGCAAAGCACCCTGTTCTTCCCCTTCGACTGCCAGGGTCAGCGCTGCTTCGGCCTGCTGCTCTACGACACCACCGAGTTCGCCCGCTCCAACGAGGAACTGACCACCGCCCTCAACGCCCTGGGCAGCAAGCAGTTGGAGCAGGAACAGCTGATGCACAAGCTGGAAAAGGCCAACGCCCAGCTGCTGCAATCGGAAAAGCTCGCCGCCATCGGCCAGCTCGCCGCGGGCGTGGCCCACGAGATCAACAACCCCATTGGCTACGTCTTCTCCAACCTCAAGACCCTGACCGGCTACGTCAACGACCTGCTGCGCATCGTCGACGCCGTGGACGGCGTCAGCAGCCTGGACGAGCTCCAGCAGCTCAAGCGCAGCCTCGAATACGACTACATCCGCAATGACGTCGAGGCGCTGATCCACGAATCCGAGGACGGCATCGAGCGGGTCAAGAAGATCATCACCGCCCTCAAGGACTTCTCCCACATCGAAGAGGAGGAATTCCGCGCGGCAGACCTGCACAAGGGCTTCGACAGCACCCTCAACCTGGTGAACAACGAGCTCAAGTACAAGGCCGAAGTGGTGCGGGAATATGGCGACCTGCCGCCGGTGGAGTGCATTCCCTCGCAGATCAACCAGGTGGTCATGAACCTGCTGATCAACGCTGCCCACGCCATCGAGGGTTTCGGCCGCATCTCGCTGCGCAGCAGCCACGAGGGCGACTGGATCTGGCTGGAAGTGGAAGACAACGGCAAGGGCATCGACCCGGCCATCCTCAACCGCATCTACGAACCCTTCTTCACCACCAAGCCCGTGGGCAAGGGCACGGGGCTCGGCCTCGCGCTCTCCTACAACATCGTGCAGAAACACAATGGGCGCATCGAAGTCTTCAGCAGTCCCGGTCAGGGCACCCGCTTCCGTGTCTGGCTGCCCACGCGCCAGCCCCTGCCGGACGGAGCGCCCACATGACCGAAGCCCCGTGCCGCCCGACCCTGCTGCTGGTGGATGACGAGGAAAACATCCTCAGCGCCCTGCGCCGGGTCCTGCGCGGCGAGCCCTACGACCTGCTCACCGCGACCAGTGGCAGTGCTGCCCTGGACATGCTGGCCGGGCAGCAGGTTGACCTGGTGGTCTCCGACGCCCGCATGCCCGGTCTCGACGGCCCCAGCCTGCTGGCCGAGGTGCAACGGCGCTGGCCCGGCACCGTGCGCATCCTCCTCACCGGCGCCGCCGACCTGGACACCAGCATCCGCGCCATCAACCAGGGGCAGATCTACCGCTACCTGGGCAAACCCTGGAATGACGACGAACTGCGCTTCACCCTGCGACAGGCCCTCGCGCACCAACATGCCGAACGCGAGCACCGACGCCTGGAGAGCCTCACCCTGGAGCAGAACCAGCGGCTGCACGAACTCAACGCCAGCCTGGAACAACGGGTCGTCGACCGCACCGCCGAGCTGCAGCAGACCGCCGACATGCTCGACCTCGCCTACGACGAATTGCGGCGCAGCTACGTAACCGCCACCGAAGTCTTCTCCTCCCTGCTTGCCCAGCGCCTGCCGGGAGACACGCAGGGCAACGCCCAGGTCATCGCCTTGGTCCGGGCCTTCGCGGCCGAGCACCAGTTGCCGGAGACCGACCGACGAGACCTGGCCATGGCCGCCGCCCTCTACAACCTCGGCAAGCTGACCTGGGACGACCAGTTGCTGAACCGCCCCAGCGACCTGATGCACCGTGAGGAGCGCGAACGTTACGTCCGCTACCCGGCCCTTGGCGAAAGCCTGCTGATGGCCCTGGAGCCCCTGCACGATGCCGGCCGGCTGATCCGCCATCACCAGGAGCGCTGGAACGGCACCGGCTTCCCCGACCAGTTGCGCGGCGAAGACATCCCCTTCGGCGCCCGGCTGCTCAAACTGGCGGTGGATTTCGTCGAGCTGCAATTCGGCCTGGTGCTGCAACGGGAAGTGCCGCGCCAGGAAGCCCTGCAGTTCCTCACCCGCTACGCCGGACGCCTCTACGACCCCGAGCTCTGCCGGCTCTTCACCGACTTCTGCACCCGCAGCGCGCCGGACCTGCTGGATGCGACCGCCGGCATCCTCGCCGTGGATACCCGACGCCTGGAACCGGGCATGGTCCTGGCGCGCAACCTCCAGGCCGATAGCGGGATGCTCCTGCTCAACGCCGGCAAGCAGCTCAGCCGCGCGCTGATCGACAAGCTCATCGCCTTCGAGGCCAGCGAAGGCGCGCGCTACACCCTCCATATCCGCCAGCCCGAGGCTGAAGCGGCACCGGCCAAGGAGCAGACATCATGATCAACATCCAACTGGTGGACGACGAACCCCAGATCCTCACGGCCCTGCAACGTCTGCTGCGCCCCCAGGGCTGGAGCCTGCACCTGTTCGACAACCCCGAGGAAGCGCTGTCGGCATTGGCCGAGCACCAGTACGCCGCCATCGTCTGCGACCTCAACATGCCGCAACTGGACGGCCTCAACTACCTGCAGTTCGCCCGCCAACGCCAGCCCGACGCCGTGCGCCTGCTGCTCAGCGCCCATGGCGACCGCGCCACCCTCATGCAGGCGATCAACCGCGCCGAGGTCTACCGCTTCCTGTCCAAGCCCTGGGTGAACTACGAGATAGAAACCGCACTGCAGGCCGCCGTCGACCTCTACCTGCTGCGCGACGAGAACCGGCGTTTGCTGGAACAGGTGCGCGGCCAGCAGCACACCCTGGACCGCCAGCGCCGTGAACTGCTGCGCCTGGAAGCCGAGCACCCGGGCCTGACCCGCGTGCGCCGCGACCACGACGGCGCGGTGCTGCTGGACGGTTACGACCTGGACGACTGAGCCGGGTCAGCCAGGACAGCCCCAGCCAACGGACGGCGCCCCCATGGCCAACCACAACCCCAACCGCAACCTCAGCTTCCAGGTCTACCTGCACTGCCTGGCGTTCGCCCTGATGGCCCTGGGCTGCGTCAGCCTGATCGCCTACCTGTTCGAATCGAACCCGGCCCGCCACGAACTGGTGCTCCTGCCCGACAGCGCCCTGCTCACCATCCTCGCCGGGGCAGCCCTGCTCACCGCCACCCGCGGCATTCGCCGGTTGTCCCTGTTGGCCAGCCTGGCGCTGCTCGCCCTCGCCGGCTACAGCCTCGGGCACAACATCCTCACCGGCGGCAGCGAGCATGGCCGCTCACTGATCAGCGGCTACTGGCGGGTCCGCAGCGAACTGGCCATAGTCGCCTGCCTGTTCGGCCTGGCCATGCTCCTGGCCGTGACGCGCCACGGCGGCCGCTGGCTCAGCCAACTCTGCGGCCTCACCCTGATCGGCCTTGCGCTGACGTCCCAGCTGTCCCTGCTGGGCGCCAGCCACGCGCTTGCACGCTTCGCCCTCCGCCCTGAATCCGGGCATGTCGCCAACCTCTTCGTCACCCTGCTAGGGGCCTCCGTGCTGGTGCTCTGCGCCCTGCCGGAGGACCGCCGGCGCCTGCTCGACCGGCGCAGCATGGTCACCGGGATGCTGGGCACCCTCGCCACCTGCATCGGCTGGTTCCTGCTCAGCCAGAACGAAATCGCCACCCTCAATGCCCACAGCCACCAACTGCTATTGCGCGCGCAGTCTTCCATCGAGAACACCCTCACCGTGCGCCTGCAGCTGGTGCAGCGCATGGCGGAGCGCTGGCAGAGCCTTCACAGCCTGCCGAACGAGGCCCTCTGGGAGCAGGAGGCCGGCAGCTACTTGCGGGACTTCCCCAACATCAACCTGATCACCCTGCTCGACCCCGAGCTCAGGCCGCTCCGTCAGAGGGTCCGCCATGAACAGGCCGATGACTGGCTGAAGCGCTTCCTCGCCCAGAACGACGTGCGTGACTGGCTGCTACAGGTGGGCCAGGGCAGCCAAGCGCAGATGAGCGCGGCACAGAATTTCAGCTCGGACAACAGCGTCACCCTGGTGGCGACTCCCGTGCACATCGAAGGCCAGCCCACCGCCCTGCTGGTGGCCAGCCTGAACATCGGCGCCACCCTGGACAGTCAGTTGGGACGCGACCTGGACGGCTTCGTGCTGGAGGTATTCGAAGGCTCAAGGCGCATCTACGAGTCCCGCACCGGCGGCGACGGCCGCAGCCTGTTCCCAGTGGGAGAACAGAGCACTGACCTGGGCCCCGAGGGCCGCTGGCGGATGCGCACCTTCCAGACCCTGCCGCGCCAGGACTACGCCACCGTTTACTTGCCGCCGCTGTTCATGCTCTTCGGCCTCTGCTTCACCTTCCTGCTGATGGTCAGCCAGAGCTTTGCCCGCCTGGCCATCGAACGCAGCCAGCGTCTGCGCGAAAGCAATCGTGAACTGGAGCTGAGCCTGCAACACCAGGCCCGCCTGCAGATGCAGAACCAGCGGATCATGGACCACTCCATGGACGTGCTCTGTTCCATGGACGAGGACGAGTGCTTCACCCAGGTCAGCCCCTCCTGCCATACCGTGCTCGGCTACTGGCCCGAGGAGATGATCGGCCGCCGCTTCACGGAGTTCGTCCTGGCCGAAGACCGCGAGCGCACACGGGGCGACATCCAGGCGATCATCGATGGCGAATCCTGGGAGGCGGTCCGCAATCGCTGCCAGCGCAAGGATGGCAGCGTGGTCCACCTGCTCTGGTCCATCGGCTGGTCTGAAAGCGAGCGCACCCTCTTCGCCGTCGCCCACGACATCACCGGCCTGGTGCGCCACGAAGCCTACGCGGAAGACCAGCGCGACATCCTCAGCATGATCTCCACCGACCAGCCGCTGCCGGACATCCTCAAGGCCATCTGCCTGATGAGTGAAACCCTGCAGCCCGCCACCCTGTGCTCGGTGCTGCTGGTGGATGGCGACCATAAACGCCTGCGTCTCGGCGCTGCGCCGAGCCTGCCGCATAGCTACCGGCAATCCCTCGACGGCTTGGCCATCGGGCCGCTCGCGGGCGCTTGCGGCACCGCCGTGTTCCGCCGGCAGATGGTGGTCAGCACCGACATCCGCGAAGACCCGCTCTGGCACGAACACCGCGACCTCGCCCTGCGCCATGGGCTGCACGCCTGCTGGGCGATCCCGTTGATCTCCCACCACGGCGACGTACTCGGCACCTTCGCCGTCCAGCTGCGCCAGCCCTGTGCGCCGGACGACGAGGCGCTGCAATTGATCGGCACCGCCGGGCAACTGGCGGCCATCGCCATCGAGCGGCAGAACGATCGCCTGCGCCTGCAGGAAAGCGAACAGCGCTACCGCTCGCTCTTCATCTTCAACCCCGACCCGGTGTTCTCCTTCGACCGTGAAGGGCGCTATCTCAGCCTCAACCAGGCCGGCAGCGAACTGATCGACTACCGCGCCGCGGAGCTGATCGGCCAACCCTTCTCCACCCTGGTGCTGGACGAGGACATCGGCCGCGTGCACCAACATCTGCGCGCCGCCCTCGACGGTACGGCGCAGCACTATGAGGTCCGTTGGCGCAGCCGTGCCGGCCAGGTTCTCGAACTGGACATCACCAACCTGCCCATCGTGGTCGAAGGGGAAATTGTCGGGGTATTCGGCATCGCCAAGGACATCGGCGAACGCAACCGCATGACCCGCACACTGCGCGAAACCCTGGCCCAGTCCGAGCGCAAGGCCCAGCAGTTGCGGGGCCTCAGCGAAACCGCGCTGCGCATCGGCGGCATCCTCGATACCCGCGCCCTGCTGGAGTTCATGTGCGAACAATTGCGCTTGCTGGTGGGAGCCCACCAGTCGCTGCTGGGCCTGGCTGAGGCACCGGGGATGGAAGCGGTGTCCCTGTCCGCCAAGTACCAGGCCTGGGAAGCGCCGCACTTGTCCGCCAAGGGCCGGGCGCTCAGCAACCGCGCCGGCGCCGGCTACCAGCCGGTCCTGCTGACCCGTGCCGAACTCGCCGTCCCCGGCGACCAGGCCAGCGGCCAACTGCCCCTGAAAGGTTGGCTCGCAGTGCCCCTGGTCGACCATGGCGGGCGCAAGCTCGGCCTGCTCCAGCTCTCCGACAAGTTCGACGGCGACTTCGACCAGGACGATCTCGCCATCGCCCAGCAGTTCGCCCAGATGGCGGTGGCCGCCCTGGAAAACATCCGCCTGGTCCAGCAGGTGCTTTCCGGCGAGCAGCGCCTGCAGGAGCAACTGGACTTCACCTCGGCCATCACCGACAGCGTGGGCGAGGGCCTGCTGGCGGTGGATCGCCAGGGCCGCCTGAACTTCGTCAACCCCGCCGGCGCCGAACTTCTCGGACAGAGCGTCGAGGCCCTGCTGGGCCAAGCCCTCGCCGAGCACCTGCCGCTGGACCTCTACAGCGCGCCGGTCACTGGCAGCCGCCATGGCGAAGTCAGCCTGGCGGGCGACCGCCATATCGCCTACGACTGCGCGCCGCTGCTGCACCCCCAGACCCTCGGCGGCTGGGTCATCGCCTTCCGGGACGTCAGCCGCGCCAAGGAATCCGAGAAGCAGCTGCGCATCCTCCAGCGCAGCATCGAGGCCAGCTACAACGGCGCGCTGATCTGTGATGCCAGGGCCGACGACCTGCCCATCATCTACGTCAACCCGGCCTTCGAGCGCATCACCGGCTACACCGCCGGCGAAGCGCTGGGCAACAACTGCCGCTTCCTTCAGGGCGCCGACCGGGAGCAGCCGGGCGTCGCCGAAATCCGCCATGCCCTGACGGAAAAGCGCGAGGTCCACGTGGTCCTGCGCAACTTCCGCAAGGACGGCACGCCCTTCTGGAACGACCTCTACATCGCCCCGGTGCCCGACGAGCACGGCGAGATCACCCACTTCATCGGCGTGCAGAACGACATTTCCGTACAGAAGCGCGTGGAGTCCGAACTGGCCTACAACGCCAGCCACGACGTACTCACCGGCCTGCCCAACCGTTCCCTGATGGAGGACCGTCTGCGCCAGGGCTACCAGATCAGCCAGCGCTACCAGCGCAAACTGGCGGTGATGTTCATCGACCTCGACGGCTTCAAGCCCATCAACGACTCCATGGGCCACAGCATCGGCGACCAGATCCTGGTGGAAGTGGCGCGCAGATTGAGCCAACTGGTACGCCCTGGCGACACCGTGGCGCGCCCGGGGGGTGACGAGTTCATCCTGATCCTGCCGGACCTCGCCCGCGAAGAAGACGTGCTGCAGGTGGCCGAGCGCGTCATCGACGGCATCGCCCGGCCCTACTCCATCGCCGGCGGCGAGCTGCACATCACCGCCAGCCTGGGCATCGCCCTCGGCGAACTGGGCATGCAACAGCCGATGCAGCTGATCCAGCAGGCGGACCTGGCCATGTACAAGGCCAAGAAGCAGGGGCGTAACTGCTACCAGTGGTACACCACCGATCTGGAGCAGAAAGTCGGCGAGCGCGTGACCCTGCGCAACGAGCTGCAGAAGGCCATCGAGGCCAACGCCTTCATGCTCTATTACCAGCCACAGATCGACGGCCGCAGCGGCCGCGTCATCGGCTTCGAGGCCCTGCTGCGCTGGCAGCACCCGCAGCAGGGTTTCATCTCCCCGGCCGAATTCGTGCCGGTGGCCGAAGACACCGGGCAGATCATCCCGCTGAGCGAATGGGTGTTGGCGACCGCGTGCCGCGACTGCCGGGAACTGCTCGATCGCGGCATGACCGGCACCGTGGTGGCGGTGAACATCTCGGCGGTGCACTTCCAGCGCAACATCTTCGTCGACACCGTGAGGCGCGTCCTCGAAGAGACCCGTCTGCCCGCCGAACTGCTGGAACTGGAGATCACCGAAACCGTGTTGCTGGACAACGCCGAACGCGCCATCGCCACGCTGCAAGCCCTCAAGACCCTGGGCGTGCGCCTGTCCCTCGATGACTTCGGCACCGGTTTCTCCAGCCTCAACTACCTCAAGCGCCTGCCCATCGACAAAGTGAAGATCGACCGGGCCTTCGTCCAGGAGATCATCAGCGACCTCCACGACGCCGCCATCACCCAGGGCATCATTTCCATGGCCCACCACCTGCGCCTGCGGGTGATCGCCGAAGGGGTGGAAACCGAATCCCAGTTCGCCTTCCTGAAGAAAGGCCACTGCGACATTTTCCAGGGCTACTACTTCGCCCGGCCCATGCCCTTCGAGCAACTGGACCGGTTCCTCCACGAACACCACAAGAGCCCGGCGGCCTACCTGGAAACCCGCTCGGGGACGAGCAGCGCCCAGACCCTGCTGTTGCTGGACGACGAGGAGAACATCCTCCGCGCCCTGACCCGCGTGCTGCGCCGCGACGGCTACCAGATCTTCACCGCCACCCGCGCCCAGGACGCCTTCGCCCTGCTGGCCAAGCACGATGTCCAGGTGATTCTCTCCGACCAGCGCATGCCGGAAATGAGCGGCACCGAGTTCCTCAGCCGGGTCAAGGACCTGCACCCGGACACCGTCCGCATCGTGCTGTCCGGCTACACCGACCTGAAGTCCGTGACCGACGCCATCAACCAGGGCGCCATCTACAAATTCCTCACCAAACCCTGGGACGACGAACAGCTCCGCGCCGTGATCACCCAGGCGTTCCTCCACCACAGCCAGGCCAAGACCAAGGAAGAGAACGCGACGGTGGAAAACGATGGCGAATAGTGAGGGGCTTGGGCTTTTCGTAGGATGGGTGCGGAAGGTTCTGCCTACACCGCCCCCACCGCCTGCAACACACTGGCGCCGGTGAAGAGGAACAGCACCTGCTCCTCCGCCTCCGCGCGAATGACGTCGCGACGTTCCGGCTCGCCGATGTAATCCAGGGACAGCTGGAACAGGTTGCGGCTGATCAGCCGTGACACCCGCCGCACCACCGGCTCGGCCACCAGCGCGGGCAGCAGCTTGTACTCGCGGATGTCCTCCGCCATATCGGCGGCAAAATCGTCCATGACCTCCCCCAGCGCGGCCCGCAGCACCGGTGATGCGCCGTGGAGTTCACGCACGCCGATGATGAAGGCCTCGGCATTGCCGTCGACGAAATCGAAGAACAATTGCACGGTCTCGTGGCATACCCGCCGGCCACGGCCGAGGTCGATGCCCATCAGTTTCGGCGTCCCGTCCCCTTCGCCCTGCACGGCACGCGCCGCCGCTTCCCGCCGCAGATCGCACAGGGGCTGGCGCAGTTGGGTGGCGATGCTGCGGATGATCGCCAGGCCCAGGTCGTCCACATCCTTGAAATGGCGATAGAAGGTGTTGGGGTTCAACCCGGCCTCCCGCGCCAGCTCCCGCAGGCCCAGGCTGCTCAGGCTACGGCTCCGGGAACCCAGGCGCAGGGCGGCTTCCATCAGCAGGCGCTTGCCGGGTGCATCGGGAACAGGTTCGCGCGACTGCTGCTCGTCGCCGCTGGCGGAATTCATGTCTGGCCCTACCTAAGGTTGGTTGTGACGGCGTTGGATTGCCGGAGAGTATACAGATGTCTACCTTGGTATACAGCTGTATACGCCGCAACTAATAAGAACAGGAGCTCGGCCAATGAATGCGTCAGCCTCACCCCGCCCCTCTGCCCGTCACTGCAAGATCGCCATCATCGGGTCCGGCTTCTCCGGCCTCGGCATGGCGATCCGCCTGAAGCAGAAGGGCGAGAACGATTTCCTCATGTTCGAGAAGGAGGCCGGCATCGGCGGCACCTGGCGGGTGAACAACTACCCGGGCTGCGGCTGTGATGTGCAGTCCCACCTCTACTCCTTCTCCTTCGAGCCCAACCCGAACTGGACGCGGATGTTCGCCAAGCAGGAGGAGATCAAGAGCTACCTGGAAGGCTGCTGGGAGAAGTACCGCCTGCAGGACAAGACCCTGCTCAGAACCGAAATCACCCGCGTGGCCTGGAATGACGTGGACGAGCTGTGGCAGATCGAGGATGCCGCCGGCAACCACTACAGCGCACAGTTCGTGGTGTCCGGCATGGGCGCCCTGTCCACCCCGTCGATCCCGGCCCTGAACGGCCTGGAGAATTTCCAGGGAGCACGCTTCCACTCCCAGCAGTGGAACCACGACTATGATCTGACCGGCAAGCGCGTGGCGGTGGTGGGCACCGGCGCCTCCAGCATCCAGTTCGTGCCGCAGATCCAGAAGCAGGTGGCCCAGCTCGACCTCTACCAGCGCACCGCGCCGTGGATCATGCCCAAGCCCGACCGCGCCATCAGCGAGGGCGAACGCTCGCGCTTCAAGCGCTTCCCCTTCCTGCAGCAACTCTGGCGCGGCGCCATCTACGCCATCCTCGAAAGCCGCGTGGTGGGCTTCGCCCTGACGCCGAAGGTGATGAAGCTCGCCGAGCTGGTCGCCAGGGGCTACATCAAGCGCAAGATCAAGGACCCGGTGCTGCGCGCCAAGGTCACCCCCGACTACACCATGGGTTGCAAGCGGGTGCTGATCTCCAACGATTACTACCCGGCCCTGACTCAATCGAATGTCGACGTGATCACCGACGGTATCCGGGAAATCCGCGCCAACAGCATCGTCGCCGCCGACGGCAACGAGCGCGAGATCGACGCCATCATCTTCGGTACCGGCTTCACCCCCAGCGATCCCCTGCCCCGCGGCGTGGTCTTCGGCCGTGGTGGCGTCGACTTGCTGGATACCTGGCCCGAGGGGCCCGAGGCCTACAAGGGCACCATGACCGCCGGCTTCCCCAACCTGTTCTTCCTCATGGGACCGAACACCGGGCTGGGCCACAACTCCATGGTCTACATGATCGAATCGCAGATCCATTACGTGCTGGGCGCCCTCGACCTGCTGGGCGAGCGCCGCCTGCGCAGCCTGGAGGTCAAGCGCGAGGTACAGGACCGGTTCAACGGCAAGCTCCAGGGCAGCCTGGGCAACACCGTGTGGAATGCCGGCGGTTGCAAGAGCTGGTACCTGCATCCGGTGAGCGGCCGCAACTGCACCGTCTGGCCCGGCTTCACCTGGCGCTTCCGCCTGCT
The DNA here is from genome assembly GCF_000949385.2 of Pseudomonas sp. LFM046. Lineage (NCBI taxonomy): Bacteria > Pseudomonadati > Pseudomonadota > Gammaproteobacteria > Pseudomonadales > Pseudomonadaceae > Pseudomonas > Pseudomonas sp. LFM046. The sequence goes on from NZ_JYKO02000001.1 coordinate 3,919,324, forward strand.
GACCCGCAACTTCGACCCGGCGGCCTACCACTTCAGCCGCAACGTGCCGGTGCACGCCGCCCAGGGCCCGCTGCAACTGTCCACCCAGGAGGTGCCGGCATGAAATCCTTCGAAAACAAGGTCGCCGCAATCACCGGCGCCGGCTCCGGCATCGGCCGCGCACTGGCCTGCGCACTGGCCCGCCAGGGTTGCCATCTCGCCCTGGCCGACGTGAACGCCGACGGCCTGGCGGAAACCGCTGACCTGGTCCGCAAGCTCGGCGTGCAGGTCACCGAAACCCGCGTCAACGTCGCCGACCGCGACGCCGTACATGCCTGGGCCGAGCAGGTGGTGCTGGACCACGGCCGGGTCAACCTGATCTTCAACAACGCCGGTGTCGCCCACGCCGGTACCGTGGATGGCAGCGACTACTCGGAATACGAGTGGATCATGAACATCAACTTCTGGGGTGTGGTGTACGGGACCAAGGCCTTCCTGCCACACCTGAAGGCCAGCGGCGAGGGCCATGTGGTCAACGTCTCCAGCGTCTTCGGCCTGTTCGCCCAGCCGGGGATGAGCGCCTACAACGCCACCAAGTTCGCCGTGCGCGGCTTCACCGAGTCCCTGCGCCAGGAACTGGACATGGAAGGTTGCGGCGTGTCCGCCAGCTGCGTGCACCCCGGCGGCATCCGCACCAACATCGCCAAGACCGCCCGGATGAACGACAGCCTGGCCAAGGTCACTGGCCAGGAAGCCAGCCACGCCCGCCAGCAGTTCAACGACCAATTGCTGCGCACCAGCCCGGACAAGGCCGCAGAGGTGATCCTGCGCGGCGTGCTGCGGGACAGCCGGCGCATCCTCATCGGCGCCGACGCCTGGGCCCTGGACGGCATGCAGCGCCTGCTGCCCACCCTCTACCAGCGACTGGTCACCACCTCCATGCGCCTGGCGGCGAAGTTCGCACCCAAGCCAAGAGCGGAGGTGTCCAAGGCTGCGGAGTGATCCGGACGGGATCGTAGGTTGGTGCTGAGCGCAGCGAAGCCCAACGCAGCGAGGCTGGCCCCTGCACCGTTGGGCCTCGTTCCTCGGCGCCAACCTACGTGTCTGCATAGCGAATGAATTAACCCCCACAAAGTGACCCCAGAGTCATTCGTTCGGAAACCCGAACGACGTTCGACACCCATATTCGGAAGGCCGGACAGGGCGAAAATCCCGTTAGCACCCTACCCAAATAAAACTCTTTTATTTCAACAACTTAACTATAGATCCAGCAAACCATACAGCTGGCACACATCCTGCCAATACAGATCCCCGACGGACGCGAACTCCTACTCGCGCCGAATAAGAACAAACATCATCGAGGACTGTCGTTCATGCGTATGCTCCCCAAGATTCTGGCCACCGCTATCGCAGCAACCCTGATTTCCGCTCCGGCCTTCGCCGCCGAGCTGACCGGTACCCTGAAGAAGATCAAGGAGACCGGCACCATCACCCTCGGTCACCGTGACGCCTCCATCCCCTTCTCCTACCTCGGCACCGAACCGGGCAAGCCCGTCGGCTACTCCCACGACATCCAGCTGAAAGTGGTCGAGGCCATCAAGCAGGAACTGGGCATGCCCGAGCTGAAGGTCCGCTACAACCTGGTGACCTCCCAGACCCGCATCCCGCTGGTGCAGAACGGCACCGTGGACCTGGAGTGCGGCTCCACCACCAACAACCTGGAGCGCCAGAAGCAGGTCGGCTTCTCCGTGGGCATCTTCGAAGTGGGCACCCGCCTGCTGTCCAAGAAGAGCGCCAGCATCAATGAGTTCGAAGACCTGAAAGGCAAGAACGTAGTGACCACCGCCGGCACCACTTCCGAGCGCCTGCTCAAAGCCATGAACGCCGAGAAGCAGATGGGCATGAACATCATCTCGGCCAAGGACCATGGCGAGTCCTTCCTGATGCTGGAATCCGGCCGCGCCGTGGCCTTCATGATGGACGACGCCCTGCTCTACGGCGAAATGGCCAAGGCCAAGAAGCCGGATGACTGGGTCGTGACCGGCAAGCCGCAGTCCTTCGAAATCTACGGCTGCATGGTTCGCAAGGACGACGAAGCCTTCAAGAAAGTGGTCGACAAGGCGATTGCCGACACCTTCGCTTCCGGCGAAATCAACGGCATCTACGACAAGTGGTTCACCCAGCCCATCCCGCCGAAGGGCCTGAACCTGAACTTCCCCATGAGCGAAGAGCTGAAGAAGCTGGTCGCCAACCCCACCGACAAGTCGGCTGAAGAAATCTGACCTGTCGCGCTTCTCTCCTGGCGGGAGAGAGGCCGCTCTTCTCCCCTCTCCCCCTGGGAGAGGGGCCGGGGGTGAGGGAAGTTGGGCCCTGCTCGCAGTAAGCCCTCTCCCCAACCCTCTCCCTGAATGGAGAGGGAGTTTCCCCCTCCACTGCCTTCAACCGCAGACAGATCGACCTGATAGGGGACAACCCTGATGAATTACAACTGGGACTGGGGCGTGTTCTTCAAGTCCACCGGGATTGGCACTGAAATCTACCTGGACTGGTTCGTCACCGGCCTGGGCTGGACCATCGCCATCGCCCTGGCGGGCTGGATCATCGCCTTGATGCTGGGCGCGCTGCTCGGCGTGATGCGCACCGTACCGAACCGCTGGGTCTCCGGCGCCGCCACCGTCTACGTGGAACTCTTCCGTAACGTGCCGCTGCTGGTGCAGCTGTTCCTCTGGTACTTCCTCGTACCGGACCTGCTGCCCGAGCCGCTGGAAATCTGGTTCAAGCAGGACCTCAATCCGGCCACCTCGGCCTACCTGAGCGTCGTCGTGTGCCTCGGCCTGTTCACCGCCGCCCGTGTCTGCGAGCAAGTGCGCACCGGTATCCAGGCACTGCCCAAGGGCCAGCTCGGTGCCGCCCGCGCCATGGGCTTCCGCCTGCCGCAGATCTACCGCTACGTGCTGCTGCCCCAGGCCTTCCGCATCATCATTCCGCCGCTCACCAGCGAGTTCCTCAACATCTTCAAGAACTCCTCCGTGGCCTCCCTGATCGGCCTGATGGAGCTGCTGGCCCAGACCAAGCAGACCGCCGAGTTCTCCGCCAACCTGTTCGAGGCCTTCACCCTGGCCACCCTGATCTACTTCACCCTGAACATGAGCCTGATGCTGCTCATGCGCATGGTCGAGAAGAAGGTGGCGGTGCCCGGCCTGATCTCCGTAGGGGGTAAATGATGGATTTCAGCGCGATCATCCCTGCCCTGCCGGGCCTGGCCGACGGCCTGCTGATGACCTTCCAGCTGATGCTGCTGGGCGTGTTCGGTGGCGTGGCCCTGGGCACCGTCCTGGCCCTTATGCGCCTGTCGCACAACCCGATGCTGTCGAAGATTGCCGGGGTGTACGTCAACTACTTCCGTTCCATCCCGCTGCTGCTGGTCATCACCTGGTTCTACTTCGCGGTGCCGTTCCTGCTGCGGGCGATCACCGGTGAAGACACCCCGGTCGGCGCATTCACCTCGTGCCTGGTGGCCTTCATGATGTTCGAGGCGGCGTATTTCTGCGAAATCGTCCGCGCCGGCATCCAGGCCATCCCGAAAGGCCAGATGGGCGCCGCCTCGGCCCTGGGCATGACCTACGGCCAGAGCATGCGCCTGATCATCCTGCCCCAGGCCTTCCGCAAGATGACCCCGCTGCTCCTGCAGCAGAGCATCATCCTGTTCCAGGACACCTCGCTGGTTTACACCGTGGGCCTGATGGACTTCCTCAACGCCGCCCGTTCCCGTGGCGACATCATCGGCCAGCCCCATGAGTTCCTCATCTTCGCCGGCCTGGTCTACTTCAGCGTCAGCTTCATCGCTTCCCAGCTGGTCAAACTCCTGCAGAAAAGGTTAGCCGTATGATTTCCATCAAGAACGTCAACAAGTGGTACGGGGACTTCCAGGTGCTGACCGACTGCAGCACCGAGGTGAAGAAGGGTGAAGTCGTGGTCGTGTGCGGCCCGTCGGGCTCCGGCAAGTCCACCCTGATCAAGTGCGTGAACGCCCTGGAACCCTTCCAGAAGGGCGACATCGTGGTCGACGGCACCTCCATCGCCAACAAGGCCACCAACCTGCCCAAGCTGCGTTCCCGCGTCGGCATGGTGTTCCAGCACTTCGAGCTGTTCCCGCACCTGTCCATCACCGAGAACCTGACCATCGCCCAGACCAAGGTGCTCGGCCGCAACAAGGACGAAGCCCTGGAAAAAGGCCTCAAGCTGCTCGACCGCGTCGGCCTCAAGGCCCACGCCCACAAGCACCCCGGCCAGCTCTCCGGCGGTCAGCAGCAGCGCGTGGCCATCGCCCGCGCCCTGGCCATGGACCCGGTGGTGATGCTGTTCGACGAACCCACTTCGGCGCTGGACCCGGAGATGGTCAACGAAGTGCTGGACGTGATGGTCGAGCTCGCCCAGGAAGGCATGACCATGATGTGCGTGACCCACGAAATGGGCTTCGCCCGCAAGGTGGCTGACCGCGTGATCTTCATGGATCGCGGGCAGATCGTCGAAGACTGTGCCAAGGACGAGTTCTTCGGTGACGTCAACGCCCGTTCCGACCGCGCCCAGCAGTTCCTCGCCAAGATCCTCCAGCACTGATCGTTGGGCTTCGCCAAGGCTCTGCACCCACCTGCGCTCGAACTCCGCAGGTTGGCGCAGAGCGAAGCGAAGCCCAACATTGACCGCCGCTCGGCGCCCGAGCGGCGACTGGCAAGGCCCGGATGTCTATGATGCAATGCCCCACCGCCAGCCTCCGCGCCATACCGCCAGCCCTGAACGTGAAACCGCGCCTGCTCCGCCACCTGCTGCTGTTCCTGCTGCTCGTCCTGTGCATGCTGGGCCTGGGCTACGTCGGCTATCACCTCAGCGAGGAATCAGGCATCCGCCAACTGCGGGACAACGGTGAGCGCCAGCTGGAACTCCACGCCCGCGCCGTGGAAAGCGAAATCAACCGCTACACCTACCTGCCCAGCCTGCTGGAACTGGAATCCAGCGTCAGCCACCTGCTGCTCAACCCCACGCCCTACCGGCGCAACCTGGTCAACGACTACCTCGAAGGCCTGAACCGCCGCAGCGGCGCCCGCGCCATCTTCCTGCTGGACACCAGCGGCCGCGTGCTGGCCACCAGCAACTGGCGCGATGCCGACAGCTTCCTGGGTGAAGACCTGTCCTTCCGCGCCTACTTCCAGGAGGCCGTGCAAGGCCGCCCCGGCCGTTTCTACGGCATCGGCAGCACCACGGGCGAAGCCGGCTACTACCTCGCCCACGGCCTGCGCTACCAGGGCCGGATCATTGGCGTCGCCGTGGTCAAGGTGAAGCTGGAAGCCCTCCAGGAACGCTGGGAGAAGGCCCGGCTGCAAGCCTTCGTCAGCGACGAGAACGGCATCATCATCCTTTCCAGCGACCCGGCCCTGCGCATGAAGGCCGTGCGCCCGCTGTCCGCCGAGGACAAGGAACGCCTGGCCCGCAGCCTGCAGTACTACTGGTGGGCCCTGAACGAATGGGAACCCCGCTCCCGCGAAGTACTGGGCGAAGGCCTGGAAGCCATCACCTTCGCCGCCAGCGGGCCCCGTGGCGAAGCAGAAGGCGAAGTCGCCTACCTGGCCCAGACCCGCACCCTCAACGACACGCCCTGGCACTTCACCCTGCTCTCGCCGCTCGCCGACCTGCGCCACGAAGCGGTGATCCAGGGCATGCTCGCCGCCGTCGGCGTCGCCCTGCTGGCCTTCCTGCTGATCGCCTGGAACGAGCGGCGCAAAGTGCTTGAAACTCGCCTCGCCGCCCGCGAAGCGCTGCTGGCGGCCAACAACGAACTGGAACGCCGGATCGCCGAACGCACCCAGGACCTGCGCGCCAGCAACAGCCGGCTGATGGCGGAAATCCGCGAACGCAAGCAGACCGAAGAAAACCTGCGCAAGGCCCAGGACGGACTGGTCCAGGCCGGCAAGCTGGCGGTGATCGGGCAGATGTCCACCAGCATCGCCCACGAACTCAACCAGCCCCTGGCGGCCCTGCGCACCCTCTCCGGAAACACCGTGCGCTTCCTGGCACGCGGCGCCCTGGATACCGCCTCCACCAACCTCGCGGCGATCAACGAACTGGTGGACCGCATGGGCCGGATCACCGCCAGCCTGCGTGCCTTCGCCCGACGCTCCGACGACCACGGCCAGGCGCGCCTGGGCAAGGCGGTGGACGCCGCCCTGTTCCTCCTGCACACCCGCCTGGAACGCACCGCCCCGACCCTGCACCGCGATTTCGCCGACGTGCTGCTGGCCATCGACCAAACCCGCCTGGAGCAAATCCTGGTCAACCTCATCGCCAACGCCCTGGACGCCATGAGCGGCCAGGCCGACTGCCAGCTCTGGTTCGCAGGCGCCGCCGACGGCGACACCTACCGCCTGCAGATACGCGACAACGGTCCCGGCATCGATCCGGCCAACCGCGTCCACCTGTTCGAGCCCTTCTTCACCACCAAGCCCGGCGAACAAGGCCTGGGCCTGGGCCTGACCCTCTCCGCCAGCCTGGCCACCGCCGCCGGCGGCAGCCTGGCGGCCCACCACCCGGAAAGCGGCGGCACCGCCTTCGAACTCTGCCTGCCGCTGCTGGAAAACCCCGAAGACACCGCGAGCCCCGCCCCATGACCGAGCCGCTCAGCGTCCTCATCGTCGAAGACGACCCCCACGTCCTGATGGGCTGCCAGCAGGCCCTGGCCCTCGAAGACATCCCCAGCATCGGCGTCGGCAGCGCCGAAGAAGCCCTGGCCCAGGTGGGCGAGGACTTCGCCGGCATCGTCATCAGCGATATCCGCCTCCCCGGCATGGACGGCCTGACCCTGCTGGAACGCCTCAAGGCCCGCGACCGCAGCCTGCCGGTGGTGATGATCACCGGCCACGGCGACATCAGCATGGCGGTAGGCGCCATGCGCAACGGCGCCTATGACTTCATGGAGAAACCCTTCTCCCCCGAGCGCCTGGTGGACGTGGCCCGCCGCGCCCTCGAGCAGCGCGCCCTGGCCCGCGAAGTGTCCAGCCTGCGCCGCCAACTGGCCGGCCGGCAGTCCCTGGAGCAGCGCATCATCGGCCGCTCCCCGGCCATTCAGGCCCTGCGCGAACTGATCGCCAACGTCGCCGATACGTCGGCCAATGTGCTGATCGAAGGCGAGACCGGCACCGGCAAGGAACTGGTCGCCCGCTGCCTCCATGACTACAGCCGCCGACAGTCCAGGCAGTTCGTCGCCCTCAACTGCGGCGGCCTGCCGGAGAACCTGTTCGACAGCGAAATCTTCGGCCACGAGGCCCACGCCTTCACCGGCGCCGGCAAGCGTCGCATCGGCAAGATCGAGCACGCCCACCAGGGCACCCTGTTCCTCGATGAAATCGAGAGCATGCCGATCAACCTGCAGATCAAGTTCCTCCGGGTCCTGCAGGAGCAGACCCTGGAACGCCTGGGCTCCAACCAGCCGATCCCGGTGGACTGCCGCATCATCGCCGCCACCAAGTTCGACCTGAACGAGGAAGGCAAGGCCGGCCGGTTCCGCAGCGACCTCTACTACCGCCTCAACGTGGTCACCCTGGAACTGCCGCCCCTGCGGGACCGCCGCGAAGACATCCTGCTGCTGTTCGAGCACTTCCTGCAGCAGTCGTCCCTGCGCTTCGACCGTGCCGCGCCGGAACTGGACAACGCCACCGTCTCCGCCCTGATGGCCCACGACTGGCCGGGCAACGTGCGTGAACTGCGCAACGTTGCCGAACGTGTTGCCCTCGGCCTCCCGGTGTTCAAGAAGAGCGGCCAGACCCCGGACGGCAACGAGCCGCGCTTTGCCGAAGCGGTGGAAGCCTTCGAGAAGTCCCTCCTCATCGCCGCCCTCGAACGCCACGGCGGCAACCTCAGCCAGGCCAGCATCGCCCTCGGCATGGCCAAGACCACGCTGTTCGACAAGGTGAAGAAGTACGGGCTGTAGGCCAGCTGCGGGGCGAAATGAACCTGTAGGGGCGAATTCATTCGCCAAGCAGGCCGAAGGTCTGCCAATCAATTCCGAATGGGGCAGCTGTGCTGCCCTTGGCGAATGAATTCGCCCCTACAAAGAGATCCTCTCTTCGCCATGGTCTAAACCCTTCCAGACCACCCCACACGAATCACCGCCATGTCCCTGCTGCACCGTGCCATCCACGCCAGGGCCGGTGAACTGGCCCCGGCCCTGGCCGCCTTCGCCCTGCTGCTGTGCCTGTTCGGCGGCTATTTCATGCTGCGGCCGGTGCGCGAGACCATGGGTATCGCGGGCGGCGTGGAGAACCTGCAATGGCTGTTCAGCGCCACCTTCATCGCCATGCTGCTGGCGGTGCCGGCCTATGGCTGGCTGAATGCGCGGGTGCCGCGGCGGGTGTTCCTTGACTGGGTCTACCTGTTCTTCGCCAGCAATCTGCTCGGTTTCGCCTGGCTGCTGTGGCGCATGCCTGATCCGCTCTGGGTGGCCCGCGCGTTCTACGTCTGGCTGTCGGTCTACAACCTCTTCGTGGTGTCGCTGGCCTGGAGCCTGCTGGCTGACGTCTTCGACCGCCGCCAGGCCAAGCGGCTGTTCCCCTCCATCGCCGCCGGAGCCAGCCTGGGTGGCCTGATCGGCCCGCTCGCAGGCGGTCTGCTGGTGGAGGATGTCGGCGCCGCCGGATTGCTGGTGGTCGCCGCACTGCTCCTGCTGCCGACCCTGCCCCTGCGCCGGCACCTCACGACCTGGCGCGGCATCGGCGGCGCCGGACGAGTCGGGGTGGAAGCCGAGCCGCCAGAGCGCCCCGTGCCCGGCAATCCCTTCTCCGGCATCAGCCTGGTGCTGGGTTCGCCCTACCTGCTGGGCATCTGTGCCTTCGTCCTGCTGCTGTCCTGCACCAGCACCTTCCTCTACTTCGAGCAGGCGCGGCTGGTGGCGGCGCTGTTCCCCGATAGCCACCGGCAGATCCGCGTATTCAGCCTGATCGACTTCACCGTGCAGGCGCTGTCCCTGCCCTGCCAACTCTTCGTCGCCGGTCGCGTGGCCCAGCGCTTCGGCGTGGGCGCCCTGCTCGGCGTGGTGGCGCTGCTGGTGGCCCTTGGCTTTCTGCTGCTGGCGCTGCTGCCGCAATTCGCCGTACTGGCCGGGGTGATGGTGCTGCGTCGGGTGGGCGAATACGCCTTTGTGCGACCGGGCCGGGAAATGCTCTTCGTGCCACTCGGCGCGCAGCAGAAATACCGGGCGAAAAACTTTATCGACACCGTCGTCTATCGCGGCGGCGACGCCCTCAGTGCCTGGATCAATACTCTACTGGGCAGCCTCGGCCTCACCGCCGCCCTCGTGGCGATGGTGGGTGCGGGCGTTGCCCTGGCCTGGTCCGCCCTCGGCTGGCGCCTGGGCCTCCGTCACGACCACACTGAAGCATCGGCAACTCCACAGGAGGTCGAGCCATGAGAACCGGCATCACCCGCGCCGAATTCCTCCGCCTGGGCGCAAGCGCGGCGCTTATCGCCATGAGCCCCTTCGCCCTGGGCGCTGATATGGGCTCACTGCCGCTGCGTCGCCGCTCCATCCCCTCCAGCGGAGAGCAGCTGCCGGTGATCGGCGTCGGCACCTACCGGGGCTTCGACATCTCCCGCGACGCCAGTGCCGCCTGGGCCGATTGCCGCAAGGTGCTGAAGGAATTGTTCGCCGCCGGCGGCACGGTAATCGACAGCTCGCCCATGTACGGCCAGGCCGAAGAAGTGGTGGGCGGCCTGCTCAACGAGCTCAAGGCCAATGACCGCGCCTTCGTCGCCACCAAGGTCTGGACCCAGGGCCGCCAGCGCGGCGTGGAGCAGATGCAGCACTCCATGCGCCTGCTACAGCGCCAGCGCGTCGACCTGATGCAGGTGCACAACCTGGTGGACTGGAAGGAGCACCTGGTCACCCTGCGGCAATGGAAGGAAGAGGGGCGCATCCGCTACGTGGGCGTCACCCACTACACCTCCAGCGGCTACGACGAACTGGAAACCGTGCTGCGGGCCGATCATCTGGATTTCCTGCAGATCGACTACGCACTCAATGACCGCGATGCCGAGGAGCGCATCCTGCCCCTGGCCCAGGATCGCGGTGTCGCGGTGTTGATCAATCGGCCCTTTGGCGGCGGCAACCTGTTGCGCAACCTGCAGCAGCAGCCCCTGCCGAAATGGGCCGGTGACTACGACTGCCGCAGCTGGCCGCAATTGCTGCTGAAGTTCTGCCTGAGCCACCCGGCGGTGACCTGCGTGATCCCCGGAACGGGAAACCCCCGCCACATGCTGGATAACCTCCAGGCCGGGCGGGGGAAGGAAGCGGATCAGGCATTCCGCGAGCGCCTGATCCGGGCGGTATGACGGCATCTGTTCATGCGGTGGATACCGTGTCTACCGGCATCTCCGCGATGGGTATCGCAAGCTCCACCCATCCTACAAATCTCTCCCGAGACACTTCCGTAGGATGTGGTGGAGCGCAGCGATACCCATCAACCGTTGCGACGGGTATCGCGCTTTCTCAGGCCGAGAACCCACCATCGATCGTCAGATTGGCACCGGTGATGTAACCCGCTTCCGGTCCGGCCAGGTAGGCCACGAAGCTGGCGATTTCCTCCGCCTGGCCATAACGCGGCAGGGCCATGATCTGCTTGAGGGCATCGGCGAATTCGCCACTGTCCGGGTTCATATCGGTGTCCACCGGGCCCGGCTGCACATTGTTCACCGTGATGCCGCGCGGCCCCAGGTCACGGGCCAGGCCCTTGGTGAAGCCGGCCACCGCGGCTTTGCTCAAGGCGTAGACCGAGCCACCGGCAAAGGGCATGCGCTCGGCATTGGTGCTGCCGATGGTGATGATGCGACCGCCCTCACCCATCACGCGGGCGGCTTCCTGGCTGGCGATCACCACGCTGCGCACGTTCACCGCCAGGGTGCGGTCCAGGTCTTCGATCTTGAACTCTTCGATGGGGGCCACCGCCAGCACGCCGGCGTTGTTCACCAGGATGTCCAGCCGGCCGAAGGTGTCCACGGTATGGCGGATGGCGGCGCGAATGGCCTGCTCGTCGCTGCTGTCGGCCTTGATCGCGATAGCCCGGCCGCCGGCGGCTTCGATGGCCTCGACCACTTCAAGGGCGCCAGCGGCGGACGCCACGTAGGTCAGGGCGACGGCAGCGCCGTCCTTGGCCAGGCGCTTGGCGATAGCGGCGCCGATGCCACGGGAACCGCCCTGGATAAATGCAACTTTGCCTTCGAGGGTTTTCAGCGTGCTCATTTGAGGTCTCCTGCAATGTGGAATGGAGTGGAAGACGGCCCCAGTATCGAGCGTTCATTCACAACCGATAAGCTGGCAATCACTATATTCAGTCGATACCAACGGTTTATGGAAACGCCATGGAAACCCTCAGCAGTATCGAATGCTTTGTCCGCGCCGCCGAAGCCGGCAGCTTCGCCGAAGCCGCGCGGCGCCTGGGCCTGACCCCTGCGGCGGTGGGCAAGAACGTGGCCCGGCTGGAGTCCAATCTTGGCGTGCGGCTGTTTCTGCGCAGCACCCGCCGGCTGACCCTGACCGAGGCCGGAGAACGCTTCCTGGCGGAAGTGAGCGGCGGGCTGGCGAGCATCCAGGGCGCGGTGGCCAACCTCGCCAGCAGCCAGGGCCAGCCGGCCGGCACCCTCAAAGTGAGCATGGGTGTGGCCTTCGGGCGCGACTATATCCTGCCGCACCTGGCCGACTTCCTGGCCCGCTACCCGGCTATCGTCCCGGACTGGAATTTCGATAACCGCGCTGTGGACCTGATCGGCGAAGGCTTCGATGCGGCCATCGGCGGCGGCTTCGAACTGCCGCCCGGCGTGATCGCCCGCCAGTTGGCGCCAGCCCATCGGGTACTGCTGGCCTCGAAGGACTACCTGGATCGACACCCCGCCATCCAGTCCCCGGACGACCTCGCGCAACACGACGGCATCCTGATCCGCTCGCCCCAGACCGGGCGCGTGCGTGCCTGGCCATTGCGTACCCGCGACGACCGCCAGGCCACCTTCGAACTGAAATTGCGCATGGCCATGAGCGACCCGGAAGCCGCCTGCCATGCAGCCCTGCAAGGATTGGGAGTGACGCTGGTGAGCACTGTCCACGCCCTGCCCCACCTGGAGCGCGGCAGCCTGGAACGGGTATTGCCGGACTGGTACGTGAACACCGGCAGCCTGTCCCTCTACTTCAGCGCGCAGAAACTGCTGCCGGCCAAGACCCGCGTGTTCATCGATTTCATCGTCGAGCGCTTCCGCCAACAGAAGCTGGCCGAGAAGTTCAATGCCAATTGGCGGCCCTGAATGCGCTGATGTCCATCGTTGATGGGTATCGCTCCGCTCCACCACATCCTACGGGAGCTTCCGGGACAACCCGCGCCGTCAGTCGTAGGGTGGATGCCGCTTTTTACATCCACCAGCGAGGCCAGGCTCAGCACCGATGGTGGATCGGTGAAGCGTGATCCACCCTGCGAACTCAGAGGTGCTCGCTGCGGGCCGCCACATGCAGGTTGCGGCCGGCGCCCAGGCCGAACGCCGTGGCGGCCAGGCTGATCACCACAAAGATGATCCCCACCGCACTCCAACCCTCGGTCAGGTCGTGGACCACACCCACCATCAGCGGACCCATGGCAGCGAGGGTGTAGCCCACGCCCTGGGCCATGCCGGACAGGTTGGCGGCGACGTGGGCGTCCCGCGAGCGCAGCACGATCAGCGCCAGGGCGATGCTGAAGGTGCCGCCCTGGCCCAGGCCAAGCACCGCAGCCCAGCCCCAGATGCCGGACAGCGGCGCGTAGAGCATGCCCAGCAGGCCCGCCAGGGTCAGGCCCATCACCAGCAGCACTGCCGGGCGCTGGTCGCGGCCACGGGTGGCCAGCCAGGGGGCGCCAAGGGCGCTGATCAGTTGCACCATCACCGAGCCGGACAGCACCAGCCCCGCTTCCACCGCGGAGAGCCCTCGGTCGATGAGGATCGACGGCAGCCAGCCGAAGACGATGTAGGCCAGGGAAGATTGCAGGCCCATGTAGAGGGTCACCTGCCAGGCCAGCGGATCGCGCCACAGGCCGGTCACCTTGTAGGCCTGGCGATGAGCGTGCTGCCCCTGGCGCGTCTGCGGCAGCCAGATCAGCGCGGCCAGAACCGCCGGCAGCGCCCAGAAGGCCAAGGCCGGCTGCCAGGCATCGTCCATCAGCCTGGCCAGCGGCACCGTGGCACCGGCCGCCAGGGCCGCGCCCAGGCACAGGGCCATGGTGTAGACCCCGGTCATCAGCCCGGCGATATGGGGGAAGTCGCGCTTGACGATGCCCGGCAGCAGCACGCCGATGATGCCGATGCTCGCCCCCGCCACCAAGCTGCCGAGGAACAACCCCGCCACCGGGAACAGGCTGCGCAGCACGATGCCGCCGGCCAGGGTGAGGAGGATCAGCAGCACCGTGCGCTCACTGCCCAGGCGCCGCGCCAGCATGGGCGCCAGGGGCGCGAACAGGCCGAGGCAGAGCACCGGCAAGGTGGTCAGCAGCCCCGCGCCGGTGGCCGACAGGCCCGTGGCCTCGCGCAGCATGTTCAGCATCGGCGCCAGGCTGGACAGCGCCGGACGCAGGTTCAGCGCCACCATCACCAGCCCCACCAGCAGCAGCCAGGTACTGCCGGGTAGCGCAAGGGGTTGCGGCTCGTCATCGGCCTCGGCGTCGATCAGCAATTCTTCCGGCGGGCAGCCGGGAGTGGGGTCATCCAGGGCATTCGGGGCGTTCATAAAGACAGTTCCATAAAGGGAGCAAGGTCAGATCAGCAACGCGCGGTTGGCCGCTGCGGCGGCGTCCGCGTCTTGGCGTTCGATAGCGTCGAGCAGATCGCGGTGCAGGTCGAAACTCGGCTGCGGCCGCTCGGGGTCGGAGATGGTGCGTTCCAGGCCGACGCGAATCACCTGGGAGAAGTAGCGATAGAGCTCGCTCAGCACCGGGTTGTGGGCGCTGTCCACCACACGCTGGTGGAAGGCCAGGTCATGGACGATGTAGTCCGCGATGTCCTTGTAGTCGGAGCGCGCGGCGGATGCCGCCAAGGCGACGCGCAGGTCGGCCAGGTCCTCCTCGGTACGGCGCAGGGCCGCCAGGCGCGAGGCTTCGATTTCGATCATCCCCCGCGCCTCCAGCGCCTGCTCCACCGAACTGCGGGCCAGGGTCTGCATGATGAGCAGCGGGTCGGTGCAGGCGCGTACGTAGGTGCCATCGCCCTGACGCACCTCCAGCACGCCGGAGAAGGTCAGCACCCTCACCGCCTCGCGCACGGTGTTGCGGCTGATGCCGATGATCTCGGCCAGTTCGGGTTCTGGAGGCAGGCGCTGGCCCAGGGGCCAGGTGCCGTTGTCGATGCGCTGGCGAATCTGCTCCAGGGCGATATCCACCAGGGAGCGTTTGAGTGCGGGTGCGGGTCCGGGCATGGCAAACATCCAATCATCGGATGAATTTAATGAAGGCGAAGGTTAGACCTCACCCCAGCCCGTCGCAACCGGCCATCCTTGCGAGTAACGAAATAGTCATTATCGGTGCGGATGATTTTTCCCTTCCCCGGTCGGTTGGTAGCCTGCAACCACTTTCCAACACGCCCGGGGACACCCCATGAAGCACGCACACATCCTTGCGCTGACCGTAATGGCACTGATCCTCACGGGCTGCGCCAGCCAACCCGAACCCGAGCAACGCCCCTACACCGACGCCGAGGTGAAGCAGTTCGCCCTGGAAATGCTCAGCCGCAGCGGCCTGCCCTACGACGACTACGAGAAGGTACGCAGCGCCATCCTGCACCCCAAGGTGCCCGATGCTGGGAAGGACCTGCCCAAGGAACTTCCGCGCAAGGGTTGATGCCTTCAACGAGTCCGACCGGGCTCACTGTGGGGGCGATTTCAATCGCTGAGCGGGGACGACCCGCCCTCGCAAAAACGCCGCACTCACAAGGTGCGGCGTTGCTCTTTTCAGACAGTGAGTTGGTATTTCCATGCCATTCGATTGGCAGAGTCAGGGCTGGCCCCGCCCGAAACGGACATTGACGTACGAATGAACCCGCCCCGCGCCAGGTCATGCATCACAGATCAAGAAGGTACCCGAGCGTGGCAGCAGCCAATGCCAGTACGGAGAAGATGATGACTGGCCTGGAAGTGGCGAGCTCAAGAATGCCCTGAGCATGTCTCTTCCGTATTTCTCGAAGCTTTTCTGCGGCTTCAGGATGTATGTCGTTCAGGAAGTATCTGCTGCTGTAGATCAGATACCTCGCTTGCTGGAGCTCGCTTGCGTTCAGGCACGCAACAGAGAATATTTCCTCACCATCCGGACCGAGCCCAAAGGCGAAAACATAAGAGTCCAGACCATGCCTTCTTAATGCCGAATTGAAGTACTCGGCAAAATCCTTGTTCGTGAAATCAAGTAGCGTGTACATGCGCTCACCGTTGCTGGCCGATTGCTGCCACGCCGCATGCCACATGTCGGTAGCCATTGCGATAGAAAGTCATATTACGTCCCTGTCGTCCTGTTGATCCTTGCTTGCCTCGAAGCAATCCCGGCGACGCTACTGATTTGCCATCACCCTGTCCACCGGCTCGCCACCACCCATCCTACGAATTGACCTTGCGCCACACACTCGCCAACCAAGGCTGCTGTTCACGCGGCAGGCCCGCTGGGCGGTAGTAGTGTTCCAGGGCTTCGAAGCCCGCCGCTTCCAGCAACACCTTCCAGTGTTCGTAGTCGTGCCAAGCGCCGTAGCGGTTGCCGTTCCAGCCTTCGTCGTTATGCCCGCGCGGGTTGGAGCTGAACAGCACGCCGCCGGGTTTGAGTGCGGCGCAGAGTTGGCGCAGGACGCGGGGCAGTTCCTGAAGCGGGACGTGGAAGAGGCTAGCGTTGGCGAAGATGCCGTCGAAGCGTTCGGCCGGCAGATCGAGGTGGAGGAAGTCCTGGTGCCAGACTTCGCAGCCGGAATCGGCGCGGGCCATGGCGACGAAGCTTTCCGCGCCGTCCAGGCCGATGGCGCGATGGCCCAGGCGGGTGAAGGTGCGCAGGTCGCGGCCCGGGCCGCAGCCGAAGTCGAGAAGGGTGAACGGCGCCTCGCCCCGGATGTGCCGCAGCAGCGCCTCGATGTTCTGGCTCACGTCGTGGTCACGGGTGCCTTCGCGAAAGCCTTCGGCGTTGCGGTTGTAGTCGTCGAGGGTGATCGCGGTGATGTGGTCGAGGTCTTCGGGAAGCAATGGCATGGGCGGCTCGGCACGGCATGTTGCGGAACGATGAATTCTACTCCCACCCCGGCGGCAACTTCGCCGGGAGCCGCCTATCTTTCTGGGGACACTGTTCCTCGAAGGAATCCGGCATGGCAGCCTCCGGCAAGAAAATGACCCTGACAGGGCTCACCACCCTGGTGGCGGTGAACATGATGGGCTCGGGCATCATCATGCTGCCCTCCAGCATGGCGCAGTTGGGGGCGATCTCCCTGCTGTCCTGGGCGATCACGGCGGTGGGCTCCATGGCCATCGCCTACTGCTTCGCCCAGTGCGGCATCTATTGCAATCGCTCGGGCGGGATGTCGGCCTATACGGAGGAAGCCCACGGTAAATCGGCGTTCTTCCTCTGCTCCTACCTCTATTTCCTCTCGCTGGCCATCGGCAACGTGGCCATCGCCATCTCCGCCGTGGGCTACCTGACGCCCTTCTTCCCCTGGCTGGGTACGGGCGCCATCCCGCTGTTCGTCGGCACGGTCGGCCTGATCTGGGTCACCACGCTCGCCAACTTCGGCGGGCCGAAGGTCACCGGGCAGATCGGTTCCATCACGGTCTGGGGCGTGATCATCCCGGTGGCGGGATTGTCCCTGATCGGTTGGTTCTGGTTCGACGGGGAGGTCTTCGACGCCGCCTGGAACCCGAACCAGATCGCCACCAGCGACGCCATCACCCAGAGCATCCCGCTCACACTCTGGGCCTTCCTCGGCATGGAGTCCGCCGCGCAGAATTCCGATGCCGTGGAGAACCCCAAGCGCAACGTGCCCCTGGCCTGCCTGCTGGGCACCCTGGGGGCGGCGGTGATCTACGTGCTCTCCACCTCAGTGATCATGGGCATCGTGCCGAACCCCGAGCTGGCCAACTCCAGCGCCCCCTTCGCCTTCGTCTACGCGAAGATGTTCAACCCGCTGGTGGGCGACATCATCATGGGGCTGGCGGTGATGGCCTGTGTCGGCTCACTGCTGGGCTGGCAGTTCACCCTGGCGCAGACGGCCAAGGTCACCGCCGACCAGTACATGTTCCCCAAGCTGTTCTCCAGGGTGACGCTGCTGGGCGCACCTATCGCGGGGCTCATCGCCAACGCGGCCCTGCAGAGCGCCATGGCGGTTTCCACCATCTCGCCCAATGCCTCGGAGCAGTTCGGCAAGCTGGTGAGCCTGGCCGCGGTCACCAACATCATTCCCTACATCACGGCGCTTTCGGCGCTGCTGGTGATCATGCAGAAGGCCGGAGTCACCGGCTATCCGCACCATCGCAACGTCGCCGCCCTGCTAGTGGCCATGGCCTACAGCCTCTACGCGCTCTACGCCTCGGGTACGGATGCGGTGTTCGGCGGCATGATCGTGACGGCCGTGGGCTACCTGATGTTCGGCTACATCGCCGACCGGTTCCTTGAACGGCGAACCGCCCTGGAAATGGGGGGCCAGTCATGAACACGCGCTTCCTCCCAATAGCCGCCCTGCTCCTGACCACCCTGCTGCCGCTCCAGGCGCCGGCCCAGACCCTGGACCGTATCCGCGCCACCGGCACCCTCACCCTCGGCTATTTGCCGGATCAGCCGCCCTTCTCGTCCACCGAAGGTGAAGGGGCGTCCGGCTACGCCATCGACCTGTGCCAGAAGGTGGCCGAGCAACTCCGCACGCAGCCGGGCCTGGCGTCTATCAAGGTTCGCTTCGTGCCCCTGGCGCCGGACAAGGCCCTGGATGTGGTGCGCGATGGCGGCGTGGACCTGCTCTGCAGCCCCATGGTGGAAACCATGAAGCGCCGCCAGTCCGTCGACTTTTCCCTGCCCGTCTACACCGCTGGCATCGGCGTGGTGGTACGCAAGAACGCGCCCCTTTCCCTGGTGAAAGTGCTCAACGGTGAGGTGGATCAGACCGGCCCGACCTGGCGCGCCACCCTCAATCGCGGCCTGGCCGCCCACAGCTTCGCGGTGCAGAGCGGCACGCTGGTGGAAAACTGGGCACGGGACAAGCTGCGTCTGCTGAAGGTGCTGGTGACGCTGGAAACCGTATCCAGCCCGGTGGAGGGCGTGGCCCTGGTGGCCGACGGCAAGGCGGACGCCTTCTTTGCCAACCAGATCATGCTGCGCAGCCTGGTGGCGCGGGATACGGCCAACACCAACCTGATGGTGCTGGACCGCCGCTTCGAGTTCGAGCCGGTGTCCATGGCGCTGGCCCGGGGTGACGAGGATTTCCGCCTGCAGGTGGATACGGCCCTGAGCCAGGTCTACCGGTCTGGCGCCATCGTGCCGCTGTACAGCACGTACTTTGGCGCTCCGAGCGAGCTGGACCAGACGCTGTTCAAGGTGTATTCGCGCCCCTGAGGGGCAGCGAATTCGAGCGCAAGCGGCGGAGTGTTCCGGCGCTTGCGCCCGCCTATCCTCGGCGCCCGACCACAGAACAGGCGCACGGGACATGAAAGCCATCGACGACCTGGACTGGCCCCGCATCGAGACAGACCTCGACCGCGACGGCTGGGCCCTGATCCCCCAGTTGCTGGAGCCGCAGGAATGCGCTGACCTGATTGCCCTCTACGGCGAGCAGGAACGTTTCCGGTCCCGCATCCGCATGGCCAACCACGGCTTCGGCCAGGGTGAATACCAGTACTTCGACTACCCGCTGCCACCTCGTGTGGCCGCCCTGCGTGCCGGTCTCTATCCGCACCTGGCGCCTTTGGCCAACCGCTGGCATGAGCGCCTGGGCCTGGAGGGGCACTTCCCCGCCGAACACGGCGCGTTCCTCCAGCGCTGCCACGCCTGCGGCCAGTCACGCCCTACTCCGCTGTTGCTCCGTTATGTCGAGGGCGACTACAACTGCCTGCACCAGGACCTCTATGGCGAGCAGGTCTTCCCGCTGCAGCTGGCCGTGCTGCTGTCCGAGCCCGGCAGGGCCTTCAAAGGCGGCGAATTCGTCATTACCGAGCAGCGTCCGCGCATGCAGTCACGGGTGCAGGTGGTGCCCCTGGGCTTTGGTGATGGCGTGCTGTTCGCGGTGAACTTCCGGCCAGCCCAAGGACTGCGCGGCTACCACAGGGTCCGGCTGCGCCATGGGGTCAGCCAGGTCCGGGCCGGCCTGCGCCACACGCTGGGGGTGATTTTCCATGACGCGCTCTGATGGAATTCGAAAGCAAGAGTCGGGGTGCGAGCGGTAGTCTGTCCGCATACGCTCTGCCATGAACGAACAACAAGCGGATAGCGCCATGAAATCCTCAGCCAAGACCGCCATCGAGCAGGACCCGCGCTGGGCCGCCGTGCAGGCCCGCGACCCGGCCGCCGACCGGCAATTCGTCTACGGGGTGAAGACCACCGGTATCTACTGCCGGCCCAGCAGCCCGACCCGGCTGCCGCGCCCGGAAAACGTGGAGTTCTTCGACAGCGCCGAACAGGCCGAGGCCGCCGGCTACCGCCCCAGCCGCCGCGCCGCCGCCGACATGAGCAGCCTGGCGGCGCAGCACGCGGCACTGGTTTCCGCCGCCTGCCGGCAGATCGAAACCGCCGAGGAAGCGCCGGGGCTTGAGAGCCTGGCCGAGTCGGCGGGCATGAGCCCGTCCCACTTCCACCGGGTATTCAAGGCCGTCACCGGCCTCACCCCCAAGGCCTACGCCCGTGCCAGGCGCGCCCGCAGAGTACGCGACCAGCTCGGCCCCGGCGCCTCGGTCACCGAGGTGCTCTATGACGCCGGCTTCAACTCCAACAGCCGCTTCTATGCTGACTCCGCCCAGGTGCTGGGGATGAAGCCCGCCGACTACCGCGCCGGGGGCACCAACACCGAAATCCGCTTCGCCCTGGGCGAATGCTCCCTGGGCCACTTCCTGGTGGCGCAGAGCGGCATCGGTGTCTGCGCCATCCTGTTGGGCGACGACCCGGACGCCTTGCTACGCGACATGCAGGACAAGTTCCCCCGCGCTCGACTGATCGGCGGCGACAGCGATTTCGAGCAACTGGTGGCCAAGGTGGTGGGTTTTATCGAGGCGCCGAACCTGGGCCTGGACCTGCCGCTGGATGTGCGCGGCACGGCCTTTCAGGAACGGGTCTGGCAGGCCCTGCGGGAGATCCCACCGGGCACCACCGTCAGCTATGCAGAGATCGCCACCCGCATCGGCTCGCCCCGCGCCGTGCGCGCCGTGGCCCAGGCCTGCGCGGCCAACAGCATCGCCGTGGCCATTCCCTGCCATCGCGTGGTGCGCAGCGACGGCAACCTCTCCGGCTACCGCTGGGGTGTGGAACGCAAGCGCCGCCTGCTGGAGCGCGAGGCCGAGGGGTGAGGACCTGGACCCTGCTGGGGGCCGACGGCAAGCGCCACCCCAGCCCGGTGCCGGGTGCCCTGGGTGGGCATCGCGGTACGCGCATCTATGGCCGCCTGGATTGCCCCACCGCCCTGCGCGCCCTCGCGCGGGGCGGCTACGTGACGCAGCGGGTGTTCTTCCTCGATGAGGCAACGGCGCGGGCGGCGGGTTATCGGCCCTGTGCGCGGTGCATGGGCGAGGCTTATGCGCGGTGGAAAGCCCATCGCGATCGGGTTCGGCCGTAGGGTGGAGCACGCTTCACCGGTCCACCATTCGTGGCCCTGCATAGCGCCGCTGGTGGATGGAAAAGCGCCATCCACCCTGCGGGACTCGACACCCGTCCCTGAGCGCCGGTTCGACAAGGCTTCCGTACTTGGCTAGACCTCTAGGCAGATAGCCCCGCGTTCTGTGGGGCAGCGCCTGGCAGGAAGCTCCCGACGTGACGCTGCAACCTCTGGAAACCCTCCTTGTGGCGACCCTGGCGCTCCTGCTGGGGCGCGCGGTCAATCGCCTGATCCCCGTGCTGGCCCGCTACAACATCCCGGAACCCATCACCGGCGGGCTGGTGGTGTCCATCGGGCTCGCCCTGGCGGGTGCGGCGAGTGGCTTCAGCGTGGAATTCGACACCACCCTCAAGCCCGCCCTGTTGCTGGCCTTCTTCTCCGCCGTGGGGCTGTCGGCTGACCTGGCGATGCTCAAGCACGGCGGCAAACGGCTGGTGCTGTTCGTCATCGTCCTGATTCCCTTCCTCTTCGTGCAGAACATTGTCGGCATCCTGGTGGCCTGGGGCCTGGACATGCACCCGCTGATGGGGCTGGTGGGCGGCACCATCACCCTGGTAGGCGGCCACGGCACGGGCGCCGCCTACGCCGAGCGCTTCGCCGAGGTGAACAACCTGCAATCGATCATGGAGTTGTCCATGACCTCCGCCACCCTCGGCCTGGTGGCTGGCGGCATCATCGGCGGACCGCTGGCCCAATGGCTGATCAAGCGCCACAAGCTGGCCGGCGCCACCGCCCAGCGTGCGCATCATGAGATCGCCGGTGACGACAGGACGCCGCCGGTGACCACGAGCAATTTCGTCATCGTGCTGGCGTCGACCCTGATCGCCCTGGTGGCCGGTCAGGCGCTGGCCGGCCTGTTCGGCGAGGGCGCCATCACCCTGCCGAGCTTTCTCTGGTGCCTGCTGCTGGGGGTGGTGGTCCGCAACGCCCTGCCGCTGGTAGGCGTGCGTCTGAACGACGGCTCCATCGACCTGCTGGCCTCGGTGACCCTGTCGCTGTTCCTGGTAATCACCATGATGGCGCTGAACCTCGGCCACGTTGCCAGCGTGGCCGGCCCGCTGTTCGTCATGCTCATCGCGCAATCGGCAGCGGCCCTGGTCTACGGCGCCTGGGCGGTCTACCGCTACACCGGGCGGGACTACGAAAGCGCCGTGCTCTCGGCGGCCTTCTGCGGCTTCGCCATCGGCGCCACGGCCACCGCCATCGCCAACATGCAGGCCATCGCCCACAAGTACGGGCCGGCCCCCGAGGCCTTCATCGTCGCGCCGCTGGTGGGTGCCTTTCTCATCGACCTGCTCAACGCGCTGGTGCTGACCGGCTTCCTCGCGCTGCCGGGAATGGGAGGTTGACCATGCTCCGCGCCCTCTTGCTCGGCCTGCTGGCGTTGTCGCTGGTGGCCTGCTCCAAAGGACCCGACCAGGCCACCCTGGAAACCGAGGTGCAACAACGCCTGCAACAGGCCTTTGGCACCGGCGTGGTCAGCCTTGCCAGCCTCGACCGGCGCGGCTCGGCCACTGATGCCAATTCCCCGCCCGGCGAAAAGCGCCTGGTGATCTATTTCGACAGCAGCCTGAAGGTGGAGCGCGACCAGGACTTCGGCTCCTGGGATTCCCCCGGCGTCGCCAGCCTGATCAGCGCACTGGGCGCGGGGCCGCGCGGGCTCTCCGGCATCCGCAATGAAGGCAACAGGAAGGGGGACCTGCTGAGCGCCCACGGCAGCCTGATCTACCGCCAGGCCGAAGGCGGCTGGCAGGCGGTGGTGCCCCAGGGCTTCAAGGCGCCGCCTGCACCGGAGACCATCGAACCGGGCGTAGGCCAGACCCGCGAGCAACTGGTGTCGGCCATTGGCACCGCGCTGAACCTCGCTCCCGGGGGCACGGGCATGAAGGAGCGCGCCATCATCTCCGACGAACTGGCCCGTTCCCTGAGCAATATCCAGGGCCGCCTGAGCCGTCTGCAGAAAGGCTTCCCACTGGCCGGGGGACCGGCCTCGGGGCAGTACGCGCGGCTTGCCCAGGCCATGGCCAGCCTGATGCAGCCCAAGGGCATCCAGCTGACACCGCTGACCACCGAGGGTGGCCTGGACAACCTG
Source organism: Pseudomonas sp. LFM046 (assembly GCF_000949385.2). Lineage (NCBI taxonomy): Bacteria > Pseudomonadati > Pseudomonadota > Gammaproteobacteria > Pseudomonadales > Pseudomonadaceae > Pseudomonas > Pseudomonas sp. LFM046. Next base: position 3,942,251 of record NZ_JYKO02000001.1, read on the forward strand.
CGCCTGCTGCGCCAGGGCGATGTGGTGCTGGCCCTGTCCCAGAGCGACATGTCGCAGCTCGCGGTCAACGGCGGCGGCCCCTTTGCGGGAACGAGCCCCTACACCGGCCTGCGGGCCTTGGCCAGCCTGTACCCCGAGCCGGTGCATGTGCTGGTGCGAGGGGATGGACCGGTGCGCGATATCGCCGGACTGCGGGGCAAGCGGGTGAACCTCGGCCAGCCGGGATCGGCCTCGCGGGACACCGCCATCGCCGTGCTGGCCGCCCATGGCATCCCCCTCGGCGACCTGGCCGAAACCACCAGTCTGGACCTGCAGCAGGCGCTGACCGCCATCCGCGACGGCCAGCTGGACGCCACCCTGCAGGTGATCGGCGCCCCCGCCGACAACATCCGCGCCGCCAGCGAAGCCATGCAGTTGCGTCTGCTGCCCCTGGACGAAGCCGCTATCCATAAGCTGGAGGCCAGTCGTCCGGGCACCTTCGCCATGCAGGTGCCGGCAGCGACCTACCCCAACCAGGCCACCTCCGTACCCACCATCGCCGTCAGCGCCCTGCTGCTCTGCGATGACCAACTGAGTGCGGTGGAGGTCGAGCAACTGGTGGACCAGCTCTTTGCCCCGGACAACGACTGGCTGGCCGCCGGCAGCATCCAGGGCGAGCAACTGTCGAAGGCCAACGCCCGGCGCGGCCTGGCCATTCCCCTGCACGAGGGGGCATTGCAGGCGCTGGATAAGCAGTGACGGCCGGACGGCAGGATCGATGGGTATCGCTCCGCGATACCCATCCTACAAACTGTGTCCCCCGGCTGAACACATGGCGCACCCTAAGGTAAGTCGGGTGCCCGCCTAAGGCGCGTAGTCACTCTCCATCACATCCCGATACGCCGTGACGAAGGCTTTCCAGTCCTCGTCCGGCATGGGTTTGCGATGCTGTTTGAATTGTTCGAAATCGTTCTTCGAGGCGCTGTGGGCCGTGATCCGATGGCTGCTTTTCGCCAGGCCGAGCAGCGCGACTTCCACGGTCTTCTCCCGCTCACCGGTGACCTTGACGAAGATGTTCTTCGGGTAGAGCCGGCCATGCTCCCAGCCACCGCGGTGCATGCGCCCGATGGTGTTGGCCAGTTGCTGGATCATCTGTTGCCGAAGGTCGGCGGAAATCGGCTGGGCGTACCAGTCTTCCAGGCAGATGAAGCCGTCCAGGCTTTCGGTGATCAGCAGCGCCTGCCATTCGGTCTCGGTCTTGCGCGCGGCGCTGTACACCACCTTGGGCACGCGGACGCCCAGCTTCGCCAGGGCCTGCATGGCCTGGAGTTCGTGGAGGATGGTGGGTTGGCCGAAGGGGTGACCCAGCGAGCGGTGGAAGTGGTTGATCTGGCGTTTGCTGTAGAGCACCTGGCCGTCCGGGGCATGCAGGCGCTGGATACCGCTTTCGCCGCTGAAGAGCTGGTCCTGGGAGTCGAACCACTCGCCGTAGGTATCCCACCATTTGTCGAAGCTGCCATCCGAGACGGCGTCACCGTGCCTGAACCACTGGGTGTTCATCAGAGCACCTCTCATGGAGCCATCCGCTCCACCGGGTTACTGCCGAGGCAACCCTCCGGGGCCGCCGCCTGAGGCTGGGAACCGGGCCTCTGGAATTCAACTTAGCGCCCTTTTGCATCTTTTGCCGCGCGCATACAGGCACCTGGGGGTCGAAACCAGACAACTCCCGGCAGGGCATTAGACCTAAGGTGACGGACCTTTCATCAGATCGTTTGGAGCTGAAATGTCCGACTTCATCACCGTTCTGCGCGAAACCTGCCCCACGCCTGTCGTGGATGCCACCAAGTGGAAGCGCATCGGCGGCGATCCGCACACCGTGAACCTCAATGCCTACCTGTCCAAGGACGGCAGCAAGATCATGGGCACCTGGATCTGCACCCCCGGCAAGTTCGAGGTGAACTACGAGAAGTGGGAGTACTGCCACTTCCTCGACGGCTACTGCATCATCACCCCGGAAGGCGAAGAGCCGAAGCACCTGAAGGCCGGCGACGTGTTCGTGATCGAGCCCGGCATGAAGGGCACCTGGGAAGTGGTGGAGACGGTGCGCAAGTACTTCGTGTTTGCCTGAACACCGCATCCATAAAAAAGGCCGGGCATATGCCCGGCCTTTTTTGTTTGCCTGATCAGGCCTTGTAGCGATCGGCCGCCTTGGACAGCGACAGGTTCGGCGCCATGTGGAAGCGCGCGGCGGTGAAGCGGTCCCAGTCGCCCTTGTCCGGCAGCGCGGGAATGGTCACCAGTTCGCCCTGGTCCAGGCCGGCCAGCGCAGCATCCACCATCTCGCCCACTTCCATGAGGATTTCCTGCGGGATGTTCCCGATGCCGGTGCCCGAGCGTTCCCAGATTTCCGTGCGGGTCGCCCCCGGCAGCACCACCTGCACGCGCACGCCCTTGTCTCCCACTTCCTTGTTCAGCGACTGGCTGAGGTTCAGCACGAAGGCCTTGGTGCCGCTGTAGGTGCCATTGAACATTTCCGGCGCCAGGGCCAGTACCGAGGCGATGTTGATCACGGTGCCGCGGCCCTGGGCAACGAAGTTGGCGGCGGCGGCCGCGGCAAGGTGGGTCACGGCCACCACATTGAGCTGGATCATGGCGTCGAAGCGGTCCAGGTCGGTGTCCAGCAGGCTGCCGCTGATGGCCACGCCGGCGTTGTTCACCAGCACGCTGATGGACGCATCGCTGCGCAGGCGCTGGGCCACGCGGGTCAGGTCGGCCTTGTCGGTCAGGTCGGCCTTCATCACTTCCACCGCTACGCCGGCCCGCTCACGCAGTTCTGCCGCCAGGGCTTCCAGACGGGCCTGATCACGGGCGACCAGCAGCAGGTCATGGCCCCGCTCCGCCAGGCGCTTGGCATAGGTGGCGCCGATGCCGGTGGATGCGCCGGTGATCAGGGCAACGCCTTGGTGCTTCTGTTCGCTCATGGTTCTGTCTCCAGGGGAAGAGGCTTGGGAATCAAGCGGTGGAGTTAAATTACACACATAATATTACGTACGCAATATATCTCACCCACCCGTTCGTCGCTACGACCGGTTGGTGGCTCTTGAGGGAACAATCAAAAAAAAACCGCAGTCGGTGACTGCGGTTTCTTTGGTACGGCGCGGACTCAGTCGTCCAGGCCGAGGGCGGCAAAGGCCTTGAGGATGGCTTCCTGGACTTCGTCGATGCTGAGGCTGGTGGAGTCGAGGAGGATCGCGTCCGGGGCCGGCTTCAGCGGTGCGACGGAACGCTGGCTGTCGCGCTCGTCACGTTCCTGGATTTCCTTCAGCAGGGAGGCCTGGTCGGCTTCCATGCCCTTGCCCTTGAGCTGCAAGTAACGGCGACGGGCGCGTTCTTCAGCGCTGGCGGTGAGGAAAATCTTCAGCTGTGCCTCAGGGAACACCACGGTGCCCATGTCGCGGCCATCGGCCACCAGGCCGGGGGCTTCGAGGAAGGCACGCTGGCGTTGCAGCAGGGCTTCGCGCACCGCCGGCAGCGCGGCGACCTGGGAAGCGCCGGCACCGACCTGTTCGGAACGAATCACGTCGGTAACGTCTTCGCCTTCCAGGACGATGCGCTGGCCGCCTGCGGTGGCGTTGAACTGGACGTCCAGATGCGCCGCCAGAACCTTGAGGGCTTCCTCATTGGTCAGGTCGACGCCGTGGTTGCGCGCAGCGAAGGCCAGCAGGCGGTACAGGGCGCCAGAATCCAGCAGGCGCCAACCCAGACGCTTGGCCAGCAGGCCGGCGACGGTGCCCTTGCCGGAACCGCTGGGTCCGTCGATGGCGATTACGGGCAGGTTGGCGTTCATGCCTTGCCCTCTTCCGCTACACGGATGCCAGTCTGGGCCGCGAGGCCGAGGAAGTTCGGGAAGGAGGTGGCGACGTTGGCGCAGTCATGGATGCAGATCGGCGCGCTGGCGCGCAGCGAAGCCACGCTGAAGGACATGGCGATACGGTGGTCGCCGTGGCTCCAGACTTCGCCGCCACCCATGGGGCCGCCTTCGATGACGATGCCGTCCGGGGTCGGCTCGGCTTTCACGCCCAGGGCGATCAGACCGTCGGCCATCACCTGGATGCGGTCGGATTCCTTCACCCGCAGTTCTTCAGCGCCGCGCAGCACGGTGCGGCCTTCGGCGCAGGCAGCGGCGACGAAGAGCACGGGGAATTCGTCGATGGCCAGCGGGACCAGGTCTTCAGGGATGTCGATACCCTTCAGCTTGGCGGCGCGGACGCGGATGTCGGCCACCGGCTCACCGCCGACTACACGCTGGTTTTCCAGGGTGATGTCGCCGCCCATCAGCTTGAGGATGTCGATCACGCCGGTACGGGTCGGGTTGATGCCGACGTGCTCCAGCACCAGTTCGGAGCCTTCGGCGATGCTCGCGGCCACCAGGAAGAAGGCTGCCGAGGAGATGTCGGCAGGCACTTCGATACGGGAAGCGCTGAGCGTGTGGCCGCTCTCGACGGTGGCGGTGTTGCCGTCCACCTTCACCGGGTAGCCGAAGCCTTGGAGCATTCGCTCGGTGTGGTCGCGGGTCGGTGCCGGCTCGGTAACGGCGGTTTTGCCGGCGGCATAGAGGCCGGCGAGCAGCAGGCAGGATTTCACCTGGGCGCTGGCCATGGGCATTTCGTAGCTCATGCCGGTCAGGCGCTGGCCGCCACGGATGGTCAGCGGCGGACGGCCTTCGGCGCCGGTTTCGATCACCGCGCCCATTTCGCGAAGCGGCTTGGCCACGCGGTTCATCGGACGCTTGGACAGCGAGGCGTCGCCGGTCAGGGTGGTGTCGAACGGCTGGGCCGCCAGCAGGCCGCTGAGCAGGCGCATGGAGGTGCCGGAGTTGCCCAGGTAGAGCGGGCCGGGCGGCGGCTTCAGGCCATGCAGGCCGACGCCGTGGATGGTCACGCGGCCGTGGTGCGGCCCTTCGATGACCACGCCCATGTCGCGGAAGGCCTGCAGGGTCGCCAGGGCGTCTTCGCCCTCGAGGAAGCCTTCGACTTCGGTGGTGCCTTCGGCCAGGGAGCCGAGCATGATGGAACGGTGAGAAATGGACTTGTCGCCCGGTACGCGAACACGTCCGGCGAGTTGGCCACCCGGCTGCGCCAGGTAAATCAGGTCGTTGTTGTGCATGGCGTCCACATAGGCCCTGCGGGCCAGAATTTTACTGAAATGCTCGCGGGCGAAGCGGGCGCGGGTGAACACGCCCAGCAATTCATGCCCGTCCCCAGCGTCGACCGCGCCGCGCAGGGCGTCGAGGTCGGCGCGAAATGCGTCCAGGATGCGCAGCACGGCGTCGCGGTTGGCGAGGAAGATGTCGTGCCACATCACCGGGTCGCTGCCGGCGATTCGCGTGAAGTCGCGGAAACCGCCAGCGGCGTAACGGAATATCTCCAGATTCTCGCTGCGCTTGGCCAGCGAGTCGACCAGCCCGAATGCCAGCAGGTGCGGCAGGTGGCTGGTCGCTGCGAGCACCTCGTCGTGGTGCTCGACGTCCATATGTTCAACGTCCGCACCCAGGGCGCGCCAGAGCTTGTCGACGCGCTGCAGGGCAGCGGAATCGGTGTTCTCCACCGGTGTGAGGATCACCTTGTGGCGACGGAACAGGCTGGCGTTGGCCGCCTCCACCCCGCTCTTCTCCGAGCCGGCAATCGGGTGACCGGGAACGAAGCGCGCCGGCATGCCGTCGAAGACCCGGTGCGCCGCGCGTACCACGTTGCCCTTGGCGCTGCCGACATCAGTCAGCACGGCGTTGCCCAGGTCGAGCTTCGCCAGGTCCCCGAGGAGCTTTTCCATGGCCAGGATGGGCACCGCCAGCTGGATCACGTCGGCACCGTGGCAAGCCGCGGCGAGGTCACGCTCGCAACGGTCGACCACGCCGGTTTCGACGGCGATGCGGCAGGACTCCTGGTCCTTGTCGACACCCACCACTTCGGCGAACAGGCCCTTTTCGCGCAGCCCCTTGGCGAACGAACCGCCAATCAGGCCGAGGCCGATCACCACCAGGCGCCCGAAGATAGGCGCGCCCTGTTGCACGGGCATGACATCAGCCACGGTCGAGCACCTTGGCCAGAGCCTCCAGGCAGCGGGCGTTCTCTTCCGGCAGGCCGATGGAGACGCGCAGGAAGGTGGGCATGCCATAGCCCGCCACCGGACGCAGGATCACGCCTTCACGCAGCATGGCCTGGTTGATCGGCGCGGCGTCGCGGCCGAAATCGACGGCGATGAAGTTGCCCTTGGAGGGAATCCACTTCAGGCCAAGGGCGCGGAAGCCCTCCTCCAGCTGGACCATACCGGCGTCGTTGACGCGGCGGCTTTCGGCCAGGTAATCGGCGTCATCCAGCGCTGCGCAGGCGGCGGCCAGGGCCAGGCTGTTGACGTTGAAGGGCTGGCGAACGCGGTTCAGCACGTCGGCCACCTGGGCGCTGGAGAGGCCGTAGCCCACGCGCAGGGACGCCAGGCCATAGGCCTTGGAGAAGGTGCGGGAAACCAGCAGGTTCGGATAACGGGCCAGATAGTTAAGGCCATCGGGCAGTTCTTCGCCCTCGGCGTATTCGATGTAGGCCTCGTCCAGCACCACCAGGACGTTTTCCGGCACCTTGGCGAGGAAGTCTTCCAGCGCCGCCGGGCCGAACCAGGTGCCGGTGGGGTTGTTCGGGTTGGCGATGAACACGACGCGGGTATTGGCATCGATGGCCGCCAGCATGGCCGGCAGGTCGTGGCCGAAGTCCTTCGCCGGAACCACCTTGCCAGCGGCGCCGACGGCCTGGGTGGCGATGGGGTACACGGCGAAGGCGTGCTCGCTGAACACGGCGTTCAGGCCCGGCGCCAGGTAGGCGCGGGCCACCAGGTCAAGGATGTCGTTGGAGCCGTTGCCCAGGGTGACCTGCGCCGGGGTCACGCCGCAGCGCTCGGCCAGGCGGCGCTTGAGTTCAAAACCGTTGCCATCGGGGTAGCGGGTCAGTTCGGCCAGTTCATTACGAATCGCTTCGAGCGCCTTGGGGCTCGGGCCGAGCGGGTTCTCGTTGCTGGCCAGCTTGATGATGCCGGCCGGATCGAGGTTCAGCTCGCGGGCCAGTTCATCCACCGGTTTGCCGGGTACGTAGGGCGAAAGTTTCTGCACGCCCGGTTGGGCAAGGGCGAGGAAGTCACAACTCATGGATTCAGCCTCAACTACGGGCTAGGGGCCGCCATGGCGCGCCCCAACCCAGGCTGGAGCGCGACGGCCCGTCGCGAATTCAAAGCACCGCTTTGGGGTAGGAACCCAGCACCTTCAGGGCAACGGCTTCCTGGTTGATCTTCTCCAGCACGTCCTTGATCAGCGGGTCGCGGTGGTGCCCTACGAAGTCGATGAAGAACACGTAGGTCCACTTGCCGCTGCGGGACGGGCGGGTCTCGATGCGGGTCAGGTCGATACCGTTGTTGTGGAATGGCACCAGGAGTTCGTGCAGGGCGCCCGGCTTGTTGCGCATGGAGACGATGATGGAGGTCTTGTCGTCGCCGGTGGGCGGCACTTCCTGGCTGCCGATGATGAGGAAGCGCGTGGAGTTGTCCGGGCGGTCCTCGATCTTCTCGCAGAGCTTGGTCAGGCCATAGAGGCTGGCCGCCATGTCACCGGCGATGGCCGCCGAGTTCCACTCGCTCTTCACCCGCTTGGCGGCGTCGGCGTTGCTGGAAACGGCCACGCGCTCGACATTCGGGTAATGGGCGTCCAGCCACTTGCGGCACTGGGCCAGGGACTGGGCGTGGGAGTAGATGCGGGTGATGTTGTCGGTCTTGGTGGTTTCGCCCACCAGCAGGTGGTGGTGGATGCGCAGCTCCACCTCGCCACAGATCACCATGTCGTGTTCGAGGAAGCTGTCGAGGGTGTGGTTCACCGCGCCCTCGGTGGAGTTCTCCACCGGCACCACGCCGAAGTTGACCGCACCAGCGGCCACTTCGCGGAACACTTCGTCGATGGCGGCCATCGGCGAGCTGACGACCGCGTGGCCGAAATGCTTGAGCGCCGCGGCCTGGGTGAAGGTGCCTTCCGGGCCGAGGTAGGCGACCTTGAGCGGCTGCTCAAGGGCCAGGCAGGAGGACATGATTTCGCGGAACAACCGCGCCATCTCTTCGTTGTCCAGCGGGCCCTGGTTGCGCTCCATGATGCGCTTGAGGACCCAGGCCTCACGTTCGGGGCGGTAGAAGACGGGCTTCTCGCCTTCGGGCAGGGACGCCATCTTCACGCGCGCCACGTCCTGGGCGCAGCGAGCACGCTCGCTGATCAGCTCGAGGATCTTCTCGTCGAGGCTGTCGATGCGCAGGCGCAGCGCCTTGAGTTCTTGCTCGGAAAGTACACCCGTCATCAGCCGTGCTCCTTCTCGAACTCCGCCATGTAAGCCACCAGCGCTTCGACTGCATCGAGGCCGACGGCGTTGTAGATGGAAGCGCGCATGCCGCCCACGGAACGGTGGCCCTTGAGGTTCAGCAGGCCGCGGGCGTCGGCGCCGGCAAGGAATTCCTTGTCCAGGCGTTCGTCGGCCAGGCGGAACGGAACGTTCATCCAGGAGCGGGCGTTGTGGGCGATCGGGTTGGTGTAGAAGTCGCTCTTGTCGATGTAACCGTAGAGCAGTTCCTTCTTTGTCTTGTTGCGTTGCTCCATGGCATCGACACCGCCCTGCTCCTTCAGCCACTCGAACACGAGGCCCGAGAGGTACCAGGAGAAGGTTGCCGGGGTGTTGTACATGGAGCCGTTATCGGCGGCGATCTTGTAGTTGAGCATGGTGGGGCAGTTGGCGCGGGCACGACCGAGCAGGTCTTCGCGGACAATCACCACCACCAGGCCGCTCGGGCCGATGTTCTTCTGGGCGCCGGCGTAGATCAGGCCGAAGCGGGAAACATCGATCGGACGGGAGAGGATGTCCGAGGACATGTCCACCACCAGGGGCACGTCACCCACTTCCGGAATCCAGTCGAACTGAAGGCCGCCAATGGTTTCGTTGGAGGCGTAGTGCAGGTAGGCGGCGTCCTTGGACAGCTGCCACTCGTTCTGGCCGGGGATGGCGAAGTAGTCGTAGGGCTTGGCGCTGGCGGCGACGTTCACGCGGCCGAAGCGACTGGCTTCATCGATGCTCTTCTTCGACCAGATGCCGGTATCGATGTAGTCGGCAACAGCGTTTTCCGGCAGCAGGTTCAGCGGAATCTCGGCGAACTGCTGGCTGGCGCCGCCCTGGAGGAACAGCACCTTGTAGTTCGAGGGAATGGACAGGAGATCGCGCAGGTCCTGCTCGGCCTTTTCGGCGATGGCAACGTACTCGTCGCTGCGATGGCTCATTTCCATGACGGAAAGGCCCTTGCCTTGCCAGTCGAGGAGTTCCGCCTGGGCGCGTTGCAGAACAGCTTCCGGAAGCGCGGCCGGGCCGGCGCAGAAGTTAAAGGCTCGCTTGCTCACATCCATTCTCACTGGGTAGTGCGGGGGCACCAGTGCCCCCGCCGATTGTTACCTACCGAATGGACAGGCCGGCGACGGCCTGCCCGTTTCTACAACTGTTACTCGTCGCCAGCCGGCTGGGCGTCGTCCTGCTGAACATCGACCGCCTCGGCATCGGCCACGGCGTCAACGACGTGCTCTTCGCCTTCCAGCTCTTCGTCTTCGTCGCCGCCGGACGGCTCCTGGACGCGTTCCAGGCCGACCAGGGTCTCGTCCTTGGCCAGCTTGATCAGGGTCACGCCTTGGGTGTTACGGCTGGAGCTGGAGACTTCGTCCACGCGGGTACGCACCAGGGTGCCCTGGTCGGAAATCAGCATGATTTCCTCGCCGTCCTGCACCTGTACGGCGCCGACCAGCTTGCCGTTACGCTCGTTGGTGACCATGGCGATCACGCCTTGGCCGCCGCGACCGCGACGCGGGTAGTCTTCCAGCGGGGTGCGCTTGCCGTAGCCGCGCTCGGAAGCGGAGAGGATCTGCGCGCCCGATTCCGGGATCAGCATGGAGATCAGCCTCTGGCCTTCCGGCAGACGCATGCCGCGTACGCCACGGGCGGTACGGCCCATGGTGCGAACGTGCTTCTCCTTGAAGCGGATCACCTTGCCGCCGTCGGAGAAGAGCATGACTTCCTTGGCACCATCGGTGATGGCGGCCGCGATCAGGGTGTCGCCGTCTTCCAGCTTCAGGGCGATCAGGCCAGCGGTACGCGGCTTGCTGAACTGCACCAGCGGAGTCTTCTTCACGGTGCCGAACGCGGTGGCCATGAAGATGTAGGCGCCGGTGGGCTCGTCCTGCTCGTCGTCGAGGTCAGCGCTTTCATCGTCGCCACCTTCGGCTTCGACGACTTCGCCTTCGATCACCACGCCTTCGTTTTCTTCCAGGTCCTCGTCGGCGCCTGCGCTCTGCTGTAGGGCTTCCAGGTCGATCTGGAGCATGGCGGTGATGCGCTCGCCTTCATCCAGCGGCAGCAGGTTGACCAGCGGGCGACCGCGCGCGGTACGCGAGGCTTCCGGGATTTCGAAGGTGCGCAGCCAGTAGACCTTGCCCTTGCTGGAGAACAGCAGGAGGGTGGCGTGGCTGTTGGCAACCAGCAGGTGTTCGATGTAGTCCTCGTCCTTCACCCCGGTGGCCGACTTGCCCTTGCCGCCACGGCGCTGGGCCTGGTAGGCGGCCAGCGGCTGGGACTTGGCGTAACCGCCGTGGGAGATGGTGACGACGCGCTCTTCCTCGGTGATCAGGTCGGCGATGGTCAGGTCCACCTGGGACGCGACGATCTCGGTACGGCGGGCGTCGCCGAACTCGGCTTTCACCTTCTCCAGCTCTTCGCGGATGACTTCCATCAGGCGCTCGGGGCTGGTCAGGATGCGGATCAACTCACCGATCAGGTTGAGGATTTCCTGGTACTCGGCCAGCAGCTTCTCGTGCTCCAGGCCGGTCAGGCGGTGCAGACGCAGTTCCAGGATGGCCTGGGCCTGCTCGGGGGACAGGTAGTACTTGCCGTCGCGCAGGCCGTACTGCGGGTCCAGGTCTTCCGGACGGCAGGCATCGGCGCCGGCGCGCTCGACCATGGTTTCCACCGCGCTGGATTCCCAGGGGGTGGCGATCAGGCGTTCCTTGGCTTCGGCCGGGGTGGGCGAGGCTTTGATCAGCTCGATCACCGGGTCGATGTTGGACAAGGCAACGGCCTGGCCTTCGAGGATATGGCCGCGTTCGCGAGCCTTGCGCAGCTCGTAGACGGTCCGGCGAGTCACCACTTCGCGGCGGTGACGGATGAACACCTCGAGCATGTCCTTCAGGTTCAGCGTGCGCGGCTGGCCATCCACCAGGGCCACGACGTTGATACCGAAGACGCTCTGCATCTGGGTCTGGGCGTAGAGGTTGTTCAGCACGACCTCGCCCACTTCGCCACGGCGCAGCTCGATCACCACGCGCATGCCGTCCTTGTCGGACTCGTCGCGCAGCTCGGTGATGCCTTCGAGCTTCTTCTCCTTGACCAGCTCGGCGATCTTCTCGATCAGGCGCGCCTTGTTCAGCTGGTAAGGCAGCTCGGTGACGATGATCTGCTGGCGACCACCGCCCTTCTCCATGTCCTCGATTTCGGCGCGGGCGCGGATATAGATGCGGCCACGGCCGGTACGGTAGGCCTCGATGATGCCCGCGCGGCCGTTGATGATGCCGGCGGTGGGGAAGTCCGGACCCGGGATGTACTGCATCAGTTCATCGACCGAGAGCTCGGGGTTCTCCATCAGCGCCAGGCAGCCGTCGATGACTTCGCTCAGGTTGTGCGGCGGGATGTTGGTGGCCATGCCCACGGCGATACCGCTGGAACCGTTGACCAGCAGGTTCGGGATCTTGGTGGGCATGACCGCGGGGATCTGCTCGGTGCCGTCGTAGTTGGGCACCCAGTCCACGGTTTCCTTGTCCAGGTCGGCCAGCAGCTCGTGGGCCAGCTTGGACATGCGCACTTCGGTGTATCGCATGGCCGCGGCGTTGTCGCCGTCCACCGAACCGAAGTTGCCCTGACCATCCACCAGCATGTAGCGCAGCGAGAAGGGCTGGGCCATGCGGACGATGGTGTCGTACACCGCGGTGTCGCCGTGCGGGTGGTACTTACCGATCACGTCACCGACCACACGGGCGGACTTCTTGTAGGGTTTGTTCCAGTCGTTGCCCAGTTCGCTCATCGCGTAGAGGACGCGACGGTGCACTGGCTTCAGGCCGTCGCGCGCGTCCGGCAAGGCGCGCCCGACGATCACGCTCATCGCGTAGTCGAGGTAGGACTGTTTCAGCTCGTCTTCGATATTGACCGGGAGGATTTCTTTGGCCAGTTCGCCCATGAGAAGCCTGGTTCCTTTTTCTGATGAAACTCCGCCCCGCTCGTCCTGAACGGCGCGAAGCTCGTCACTGCGGCCTGATGCGGCAGCGACTCACGACAAATCAACGAGTTAAGCCAAGGATCTGTGCAATTTGGCCGCCTCGATGGAGGGGCGGCAATAACTGCCGGAGCTTATCACAGTCACCGCCTTGCACCTACCCCGCCGGGCGGCCTGCCGGCAGGGTGAAATTGCCGCACCGATGGCTCAGTGCAGACGCTTGCGACACATCAACTGAGCCATCTTCGCGGCGTCGGGGCGCTCGACCACACCCTTCTCGGTCACGATGGCATCAATCAGATCAGCCGGGGTCACGTCGAAGACCGGGTTGACGGCATGGACCTCGGCCGCGACACGGCGACCACCCAGGTCCAGCAACTCGGAGCCGTCACGCTCCTCGATCGGGATGTCATCGCCGCTTTCCAGGGACATGTCGATGGTGGAACTGGGCGCCACCACCATGAAGCGCACGCCGTGGTGCATGGCATTGACCGCCAGTTGATAGGTACCGATCTTGTTGGCCACGTCGCCATTGGCGGTGATCCGGTCGGCACCGACGATGACCCAGGTGATCCCGGCGGTCTTCATCAGGTGGGCGGCCGCAGCGTCGGCATTGAGACTTACCGGCACGCCTTCGTTGGCCAGTTCCCAGGCCGTCAGGCGCGCGCCCTGCAGCCAGGGGCGGGTTTCGTCGGCGTAGACCCGCTCCACCAGGCCATCCAGATGGGCAGCACGGATCACCCCGAGGGCAGTGCCGAAACCGCCGGTGGCCAGGGCGCCGGTATTGCAGTGGGTCAGCAGGGCCTGGGGGCTGCCCTGATGCTTGCGGATCAGCTCCATCCCGAGCTGGGCCATGGTCAGGTTGGCTTCGCGGTCGCTCTCGTGGATGGAAATGGCCTCGGCTTCCAGGGCCTGCAGCGGTGTTTCGCCGTCTTTCAGCCGCTCCAGGCGCTCGCGCATGCGATTCAATGCCCAGAACAGGTTGACCGCCGTCGGCCGGGATTCGGCCAACACCTTGAGGTCCGCTTCCAGCGCTTCGCGCCAGTCGCCGCCGGCCGCAAAACGGGTTCGCGCACCCAGCACCACGCCATAGGCGGCACTGATGCCGATGGCCGGCGCGCCGCGCACCACCATCTGGCGAATGGCCTGGGCCACGCCTTCGGCGGTGTCATAGGCCAGCCAGGTTTCCTCGGCCGGCAGCAGGCGCTGATCGAGCAGATGGAGCACGCCGTCGCGCCAGTCGATGGCCTTGACCTTCTCGGCCGCTAACAGTTGTTCACGCATCGACTACCTCGCCGTCCATAACTCGCGGAAAAACCGCAGATTATAGCGAGCCGGAGCCCATCTGGCTCGGGTATACTGCCGCCACTTCATTTTGCGCCCAGGATGCGCCGCCATGCCCAGCCCCACCGCCCCGCTCGACCTGCTCCTGCTCCCGTCCTGGATAGTCCCGGTGGAACCTGCCGGCGTGGTGCTGCGGGATCATGCGCTGGGCATTCGCGACGGCCGTATCGCCTTGCTGGCGCCTCGGGACGTGGCGCTGCGCCATGAAGCCCGCGAACGCCGCGAACTGCCGGGCATGCTGCTCGCCCCTGGTCTGATCAACGCCCATGGCCACGCCGCAATGACACTGTTCCGTGGACTGGCCGACGACCTGCCGCTGATGACCTGGCTACAGGAACACATCTGGCCCGCCGAGGCCAAGTGGGTCGATGAGACGTTCGTCCGGGACGGCACCGAACTGGCCGTCGCCGAACAGATCAAGGGCGGCATCAGCTGCTTCTCGGACATGTACTTCTTCCCGGCCCAGGCCAGCGCTGTCATTCACGCCACCGGAATCAGGGCTCAACTGGCCATCCCGGTGCTGGACTTCCCCATCCCCGGCGCCGCCGATGCCGCCGAAGCCATTCGTCGTGGCGTCGAACTGTTCAGCGACCTCAAGCACCACCCGCGCATCAAGGTCGCCTTCGGCCCCCACGCCCCGTACAGCGTCAGCGACGACAATCTGGAGAACGTCCGCGTGCTGGCCGAAGAACTGGACGCCGGCATTCACATGCACGTCCAGGAAACCGCCTTCGAAGTCCAGCAGAGCCTCGAACTGCGCGGCGAGCGCCCCATGGCGCGACTGGCCCGCCTCGGCCTGCTGGGCCCGCGCTTCCAGGCCGTGCACATGACCCAGGTGGACGACACCGACCTGGCCCTGCTGGTGGAAAGCAACAGCAGCGTGATCCACTGCCCCGAATCCAACCTCAAGCTGGCCAGCGGCTTCTGCCCGGTGGAACGCCTGTGGCAGGCCGGCGTGAACGTGGCTGTCGGCACCGATGGCGCGGCCAGCAACAATGATCTGGACCTGCTCGGCGAGACCCGCACCGCCGCCCTCCTGGCCAAGGCCATCGCCGGCTCCGCCAGCGCCCTGGATGCCCATCGCGCCCTGCGCATGGCTACCCTCAACGGCGCGCGAGCCCTGGGGATCGACCAGGACACCGGCTCCCTGGAAGTCGGCAAAGCCGCCGACCTGGTGGCCTTCGATCTTTCCGGGCTGGCCCAGCAACCGGTCTATGATCCGGTTTCCCAACTCATCTATGCCACCGGGCGAGACGCGGTGCGGCACCTCTGGGTCGACGGCAGGCAACTGCTGGACGACGGCCGCCTGACCCGCCTGGACGAAGAGCGCCTGGGCGCTACCGCCCGCGCCTGGGGCGAGCGCATCGCCGGCCACTGAATTCTGTTTCGAGGACATCCCATGACCAACGTCGATCACGCCGAAATCGCCAAATTCGAGGCCCTCGCCCACCGCTGGTGGGACCGCGAGAGCGAATTCAAGCCCCTGCACGACATCAACCCGCTGCGGGTCAACTGGATTGACGAGCGCGCCAAGCTGGCCGGCAAGAAGGTGCTGGACGTCGGCTGCGGCGGCGGCATCCTCAGCGAATCCATGGCCCAGCGCGGCGCCACCGTCACCGGCATCGACATGGGCGAAGCGCCCCTGGCAGTCGCCCAGCTGCACCAGCTGGAATCCGGCGTACCGGTGGAGTACCGCCGCATCACCGCCGAGGCCCTGGCTGCCGAAATGCCTGGCCAGTTCGACGTGGTCACCTGCCTGGAAATGCTCGAACACGTGCCGGACCCGGCCTCGGTGATCCGCGCCTGCCATACCCTG
Source organism: Pseudomonas sp. LFM046 (assembly GCF_000949385.2). NCBI lineage: Bacteria > Pseudomonadati > Pseudomonadota > Gammaproteobacteria > Pseudomonadales > Pseudomonadaceae > Pseudomonas > Pseudomonas sp. LFM046. Next base: position 3,957,762 of record NZ_JYKO02000001.1, read on the forward strand.
GTCAAGCCGGGCGGCCAGGTGTTCTTCTCCACCATCAACCGCAACCCCAAGGCCTATCTCTTCGCCATCGTCGGCGCCGAGTACATCATGGGGCTGCTGCCTCGCGGCACCCACGACTTCAAGAAATTCATCCGCCCCTCCGAGCTGGGCGCCTGGAGCCGCGCCGCTGGCCTGCAGGTCAAGGACATCATCGGCCTGACCTACAACCCGCTGACCAAGCACTACAAGCTGGAAGCCGACGTCGACGTCAATTACATGATCCAGACCCTGCGCGAGGAGTGATTGGCATGCGACTCAGAGCGGTACTTTTCGATATGGACGGCACCCTGCTCGACTCGGCGCCGGACTTCATCGCCATCTGCCAGGCCATGCGCGCCGATCGGGGCCTCGCGCCCATGGACGACAAGGCGATCCGCGACGTTGTGTCCGGTGGCGCCCGCGCCATGGTTGCCACTGCCCTCGACATGGACCCGGAAGCCCCGGATTTCGAGCCCCTGCGCCTGGACTTCCTCGAGCGCTACCAGAACCACTGCGCCGTGCTTACCCGCCCTTTCGACGGCATCGACGAACTGCTTGCGGATATCGAGCAGGCCAAGCTGATCTGGGGCGTGGTGACCAACAAGCCGGTGCGCTTTGCCGAACCCATCATGGAGCAACTCGGCCTTGCCGGACGCTCCGCCGTGCTGATCTGCCCCGATCACGTGAAGAACAGCAAGCCAGACCCGGAAATGCTGCTGCTGGCCTGCAGCAAGCTGAATCTGGACCCGGCCAGCGTGCTCTTCGTCGGTGACGACCTGCGCGACATCGAGTCCGGCCGCGCTGCCGGCACCCGCACCGCAGCGGTCAGCTACGGCTATATCCACCCGAGCGACAACCCCGCGCACTGGGGCGCCGACGTGGTGGTCAACCATCCCCTCGAACTGCGTGCCGTGCTCGACCGCGCGCTGTGTTCCTGCTGAGCTGCACGCTCGCCGAAGGAGAATCAGATGTTCCAGTATTCCGCCCGCCCCGACCTGCTCAAGGACCGGGTCATCCTGATCACCGGTGCCGGTCGCGGCATCGGCGCCGCCGCCGCCAAGACCTTCGCCGCCCACGGTGCCACCGTGCTCCTGCTGGGCAAGACCGAGGCCAGCCTGAACGCCGTCTATGACGAGATCGAAGCCGCCGGCTACCCGCAAGCCGCGGTGATCCCGTTCAACCTGGAAACCGCCCAGCCGCACCAGTACGACGAGCTGGCGGCCACGCTGGAAGCCGAGTTCGGCCGCATCGACGGCGTGCTGCACAATGCGTCCATCCTGGGGCCGCGCACCCCGATCGAGCAGCTGTCCGGCGAAAACTTCATGCGCGTCATGCAGGTCAACGTCAACGCCATGTTCATGCTGACCAGCACCCTGCTGCCGCTGCTGAAGCTGTCCCAGGACGCCTCCGTGGTCTTCACCTCCAGCGGCGTCGGCCGCAAGGGTCGCGCCTACTGGGGCGCCTACGCGGTCTCCAAGTTCGCCACCGAGGGCCTGATGCAGGTCCTGGCCGACGAAGTGGATGGCATTGCCAACGTGCGTTCCAACAGCGTCAATCCCGGCGCCACCCGCACCAGCATGCGCGCCCAGGCCTACCCGGGTGAAAACCCTGAAAACAATCCGGAACCCGCCGAGATCATGCCTGTCTACCTCTATCTCATGGGGCCGGACAGCACCGGTGTGAACGGCCAGGCTTTCGACGCGCAATGATCTCCCTCCGCGGCGGTCATTCGACCGCCGCAGCCCCCGCCATTTTTCCGGCGGCTCCTCCCTGTGAACGGCATCACATTGCCATGATTTCGCCATCAGTCCGGCAAAAGCTTGCCGCACGGACCGGCAACATTCATCTAAGCGATTGAAATAAAAGCGGTTTTCAAGGGCTGCGAACTCCTGGCACGAAAATAGCTCTATGCCTGGTGTCGTCGCATTTTGCGTCAGAGGTTCAACTTAATGGTTCCTCCCACCCAGACCAACACCATCGATTTCGACGCCGCCAAGTTGCAGCGCCTAGGCATCACCGGCAAGCGCCAGCCCAAGCTGCGCCCCATCAGCCTGGCCGAACTGCGTCGGCAGCTGGCCCTGCAACTGCAGACCAGCCTGGATGTGGAACGCATCGTCAACCTGTTCTTCAACGAAGTGCAGCGCCTGGTCCCCCTCGACGCCCTGGCCTACCTGCACCAGAGCAGCGACCTGCGCCTGGAATTTGGCAGCCGCTCCAGCCATTCCGCCGGCTACCGCCTGAGCCACGAAGGACAGTACCTGGGTGAACTGATCTTCCGCCGCAACCAGCGCTTCGACGAAAACGAGCTGAATCAGCTGGAGTCCCTGCTGGCCAGCCTGCTCTTCCCGCTGCGCAATGCCCTGCTCTACCGTACTGCGGTGCAGAGCGCCCTGCGCGACCCCCTCACCGATACGGGCAACCGCATTGCCATGGAGCAGACGCTGCAGCGCGAAGTGGACCTGTCCCGGCGCAGCCTGCAGCCGATGTCGGTACTGATGCTGGACATCGACTACTTCAAGCGCATCAACGACCAGTTCGGCCACAACACCGGCGACGAAGTACTGAAGGCCGTCGCCACCACCCTCAAGGCGCGTCTGCGCAACGTCGACATGGTGTTCCGATTCGGCGGCGAAGAATTCCTCGTGCTCCTCTCCGGCACCTGCCGCGAGGCGGCGGCCCTGGTGGGCGAGCGCCTGCGCCTGGGAATCCTCGAGCTGCAATACCTCGTCCAGGGGCGCCCGCTGGATCTCTCCATCAGCCTTGGCTGCGCCACGCTGCTGCCGGGAGAATCGGTGGACAGCCTGCTGCGTCGGGCAGACAACGCGCTCTATGTGGCCAAGCGGGAAGGCCGCAACCGGTTGTCCATGGCAGGCTGATCGCCTGCATGGGTGGGGGCGCTTTCAATCGCGAATGAATTCGCGCCTGCAACAGAAACGCACACAACAAAAAAGGGGCTCGAATGAGCCCCTTTTTTCTTCACGCCGAATCAGCGCTTGCGACCGAAGCCCGGACGCTGGCCTTCGCCGGCAGGCGGACCACTGCGCTTGTTCTGCGGGCGCTGAGGCTTGCGGGCGGGACGATCGGCCAGCTCGACTGCCGGACGCTCGCCCTGGGGCTTGGCCGGGCGCTTCTTGTTCACGTCACGGGGACGATCGGCAACCGGAGTGCCACGGGGCCCACGGGCCGGACGGTCATCACCTTCGCGGCGCGGACCGCGAGCCGGACGCTCACCCCCCTCGTGACGCGGACCGCGAGCCGGACGCTCATCACCCTCACGACGCGGGCCACGGCCCGGGCGCTCATCACCTTCGCGACGCGGGCCGCGAGCCGGACGCTCACCCCCTTCGTGACGTGGGCCGCGAGCCGGGCGCTCATCACCCTCGCGACGCGGGCCGCGAGCAGGACGCTCACCCGCCTCGTGACGTGGGCCGCGAGCCGGACGCTCATCCCCCTCGTGACGCGGGCCACGAGCCGGGCGTTCGTCACCTTCACGACGCGGCGCACGGGCGCCAGCGGGCTTGGGGGACTTGCGCTGCAGGCGATCCAGCTTCTCGCGGAACTTGCCTTTCATGTTCGGCAGCGCCACCGGCTTGAGGCCGACTTCAGTGCTGAGGATATCCACCTCGCCCTGGCTCATTTCGCGCCAGCGGCCCATGGTCAGGTCGGAGGTAATGAATACCGGACCGAAACGCACACGCTTGAGGCGGCTGACCACCAGGCCCTGGGACTCCCAGAGTCGGCGCACTTCGCGGTTGCGGCCTTCCATCACCACGCAGTGGTACCAGTGGTTGAGGCCTTCGCCACCTGGGGCTTCCTTGATGTCGGTGAACTTGGCCGGACCATCGTCGAGCATCACGCCCTTCTTCAGGTTCTCCAGCATTTCCTCGGTGACCTCACCGCGCACGCGCACCGCGTACTCGCGGTCCATCTCATAGGAGGGGTGCATCAGGCGGTTGGCCAGTTCACCGTCGGTGGTGAACAGCAGCAGGCCGGTGGTGTTGATGTCCAGGCGGCCGATATTGATCCAGCGGCCGGCCTTCAGACGCGGCAGGCGCTCGAAGACGGTGGGGCGGCCTTCCGGGTCATCGCGGGTGCAGACTTCGCCTTCCGGCTTGTTGTAGATCAGGACGCGGCGGACGCTCTCGACTTCCTCTTCGCGCTTGAGCAGGCGACCGTCGACGGTGATGGCGTCGTGGCTGTCGACGCGCTGGCCGAGGGTGGCCGCTTCGCCGTTGACCTTCACCCGGCCTTCGGTGATCCAGGCCTCGATATCTCGGCGCGAGGCCAGCCCCATGCGGGCCAGGACCTTCTGCAGCTTCTCCCCTGCGGGGCTATGTTCAATTTCACTCATCTGGGCACCTCCCGGTGTAGCAGTAAAAAGGCCGCGCATCATACGCGGCCAATGGGAGTCAGGCTAGTTGAACAAGGCCATGGCGTCAGCCTGGCGGCTGACCGGCGGCCATCAATGCAGGGTTTCGTCCGGCAGCGACTCGTCGTCCTCTTCGGCCGCGACGGTTTCCGCTTCATCCGCCTCGGCAAGGAGCAAGTCGTCAAAGTCGGTTTTCAAGCCCTCTTCCATGATGTCCAACTCGGCCAGCAAACTCCGGAAGCTGGTTTCCTCGCGCGGCTCGACCGGTTGTTCGGCATCCGCGCGGGCTTGCAGCCCCTCGGGCACGGGGGCCTCGCCATCTTCCAGGGCCAGCACCGGCTCGGGCTCCAGTTCACGCAGGGCGGCGAGCGGCGGCAGTTCTTCCAGGCTCTTCAGGTTGAAGTGATCGAGGAAGGCGCGGGTGGTGGCGAACATCGCCGGCTTGCCGGGCACATCGCGGTAGCCAACCACGCGGATCCACTCGCGCTCCAGCAGCGTCTTGACGATCTGGCTGTTCACCGCAACGCCGCGAATGTCTTCGATCTCGCCCCGGGTAATGGGCTGGCGGTAGGCGACAAGGGCCAGGGTTTCCAGCATGGCGCGGGAATAGCGCTGCGGGCGCTCCTCCCAGAGTCGGCCCACCCAAGGCGCGAAGCGCTCGCGCACCTGCAGGCGGTAGCCGGACGCCACCTCGCGCAACTCGAAAGCCCGGCCTTGGCAGCTGCGGGCCAGGATCGACAAGGCCGAACGGATTTCTGACAGTTCAGGGCGCTCGGCCTCCTCGAAGAGTTCAGCCAGGCGCTCCAGCGACAGGGGCTTGCCCGAGGCCAGGAGAAAGGCCTCCAGCAGCGAGGCGAGTTCTTTGGGGTCGTTGAGGTTCATCTACTCGGCCCGGGCACGGACGTGGATGGGAGCGAAGGGTTCATTTTGCACCAGTTCCACGAGCTGTTCCTTGATCAGTTCCAGCACCGCCATGAAGGTGACCACCACCCCAAGACGGCCCTCCTCCACCGTGAACAGCGTGACGAACGGCACGAAAGCGCCGCCCTTGAGCTTCTCCAGCACTTCGCTCATGCGTTCGCGGGTGGACAATGCCTCACGGGTGACCTGGTGGCTTTCGAACATGTCCGCACGGCGCAGCACCTCGGCCATGGACAGCAGCAGCTCTTCCAGGGCGACATCCGGCAGCAGCTTGCGCGCCCTCGCCTCCGGGGCATCCAGACGCGGGACGAGGGTATCGCGACCGACCCGAGGCAGCTCGTCGATACCCTCGGCGGCCGCCTTGAAGCGCTCGTACTCCTGGAGCCGGCGGATCAGTTCGGCGCGCGGGTCATCTTCTTCTTCCTCGGTTTCACTGGAGCGCGGCAGCAGCATGCGCGACTTGATCTCGGCCAGCATGGCGGCCATCACCAGATACTCGGCGGCCAGCTCCAGGCGCACCGACTTCATCAACTCCACATAGGCCATGTACTGGTGGGTGATGGCGGCCACCGGGATATCGAGGATGTCGATGTTCTGCTTGCGGATCAGGTAGAGCAGCAGGTCGAGAGGGCCTTCGAATGCCTCCAGAAAGACTTCCAGGGCATCCGGCGGGATATAGAGGTCCTGCGGCAGTTCGGTGACCGCCTGGCCATAGACCAGGGCGAAGGGCAGCTCCTGCTGGGCTCCAGCCTGGCTGTCCTCGGCCTCCGGGGGCGGCGTGTTGTGCATCTGGGCCTCTCGCAGCGCGACCGCTGCCTTGGGAAAATCGCATGCCGATCGGGACCGGTCGGCGGGAAAGCGGGGAAATTAGCACCATGTGCCAGACTAAAAAAGTATGACGCAGCACCCCTGGTCAGGTCTGGAGCGCAACGCTCATGGAGGTTCCGATGAAAGTCTTCTCCCTGATGTTCAGTGCCGTCCTCATGTTCCTCTGCATCTCCCTGCTCCCCGCAACCCCGGTTCAGGCGGGCATGATCGGCACCGACGAAGCGGTTTCGGCACAGCAGCAGACGAACGATCGAGCCAAGATCGACGCATTTCTTGGCCAGTCACAGGTTCAGGATGAAATGCGCACCATGGGGGTGGACCCCGCCACGGCACGGGCCAGGGTTCAGGCCCTGACCAACGAGGAGGCCGCCCAGTTGGCGCAGAAAATGGACTCGGTACCCGCCGGCGGGAACATCAGCAGTACCGACTTCATCATCATCCTGCTGGTGATCATCCTGGTGGCGATAGTGCTTTGAGCCGCGACGTCACTCTTCGCTGAGGAAGGGCTGTGGATCACCGCAGCCCACGCGAATCACCTCGGGCTTACCATCGGCGAGATTGATCACGGTGGAGGCTTCCATGCCACCGTGGCCGCCATCGATGATCAGGTCCACCTGATGTTCGAGGATCTGCCGCATTTCGTAGGGGTCGCTCATGGGCAGGTGCTCGCCCGGCAGGATCAGGCTGGTACTCATCAACGGTGCGCCCAGCTGCTCCAGCAACGCCAGAGCAATGGGGTGGTCCGGCACCCGCAGGCCAATGGTGCGACGCTTTGGGTGCATCAGCATGCGCGGCACTTCGCGGGTGGCGTTGAGGATGAAGGTGTAAGGCCCCGGCGTATGCGCCTTGATCAGGCGGAAGGCGGTGGTGTCCACCTTGGCGAACACCCCGATCTCCGACAGGTCGCGGCAGACCAGGGTGAAGTTGTGCTTTTCATCCAGCCGGCGCAGACGGCGGATGCGCTCCACGGCCCCCTTGTCGCCAATCAGGCAGCCCAACGCGTAGGAAGAGTCGGTGGGATACACGATCACCCCGCCCGCCTTGACGATCTCCACGGCCTGGCGGATCAGGCGTACCTGTGGGTTCTCCGGGTGTACCTGGAAAAATTGACTCACGACGTCTCCCTGTTCAGAGGGCAGCAGTAGGGCTGTGTGCATGGCGGAAGCGCCCCCATATCGGCGGCAGGTCATCCGGAACTGGCCGGTACATGCCCAGATCCGACCAATCGCAGGGTGCATGGAAATCGCTACCGGCACTGACCAGCATGCCGAATTCTCGGGCCAGCACGGCCAGGCTTCCAACCTGATCGGCAGGCTGCAGGCCGTTGACCACCTCAAGGGCGTGTCCCCCGGCCTGGATGAAATCCGCTACCAGCTTGCGCCTCTTGGCGCCGGTGAAATTGTACTGCCACGGGTGCGCCAGGCTGATCCAGGCGCCGGCGGCACTCAGCGTGCCCACGGCTTCGGCCAGGGTCGGCCAGTGCTGCTTGACGTCCCCCAGCTTGCCGGCGCCCAGCCACTTGCGGAAGGCTTCGGCACGGTCGCTGACATGGCCGTTGCGCACCAGAAATTCAGCAAAGTGCGGCCGCGCCGGGGCGTTGCCGCTGTCTCCCAGTTCCTGTTGCACCGCTCGCGCACCCTCCATGGCCCCGGGCATGCCCTTGGCGGCCAGGCGCCGGGAAATTTCCTCAGCCCGCGCCCAGCGGCCCTGGTGCAGGTTGGCAATGGCTTCCAGCAGGGCCGGCGCATCGGCGGCGAAGGCGTAACCCAGTACATGAATCGTGGCGCCGCCCCAGGTGCAGGACAGCTCGATACCGTTGATCAGCTGCATGTCCAGCGCTTCGGCGGCGTCACGGGCCTCGTCGAGGCCTTCCAGGGTGTCGTGGTCGGTCAACGCCAGCAGGCGAACGCCGCGCGCGTGGGCGCGGGCGACCAGGGCCGCGGGGGACAGGGCACCGTCGGAGGCCGTACTGTGGCAATGCAGGTCGATCTGCATGGGGTCTGCTTTCGCTAGGGAATTGGTTTGTTATTATGCCGCCACATCCCGCTTCTGGCTGCCGCCGTGAAACAATTCATCGACTTCATCCCTCTTATCCTGTTCTTCATCGTCTACAAACTGGATCCGCGCGCCGTCGAGCTGGCCGGGCATACCTATATGCTAGGCGGTATTTTCAGTGCCACAGCGGTTCTGATCATCAGCTCCGTGATTGTCTACGGCGTCATTTTCCTGCTTCACCGCCGACTGGAAAAAGGCCAGCTGCTCACGCTGGTGGCCTGCCTGGTGTTCGGTGGCATGACCCTCGCCTTCCATAGCGAAACCTTCCTCAAGTGGAAGGCGCCCGTGGTGAACTGGCTCTTCGCCCTCGCCTTCGCCGGCAGCCACTTCATCGGCGACCGCCCGCTGATCCAGCGAATGATGGGCCACGCCCTGTCCCTGCCCCAGGCCGTCTGGGTGCGCCTGAACCTCGCCTGGATCGTCTTCTTCCTGGTCTGCGGCTTTGCCAACCTCTTCGTGGCCTTCACGTTCCATGAGTTCTGGGTGGACTTCAAAGTCTTCGGCAGCCTCGGCATGACCGTGCTCTTCCTGGTAGGGCAGGGCGTCTACCTGGCCCGCCACATCCACGACGGCGAACCTGAAAAGCCCCAACAATAAGGACTCCCATGCTCTACGCCATCATCGCCACCGACGTTGCCGGCTCCCTGGAAAGCCGCCTCGCCGCCCGCCCCGCGCACCTCGCCCGCCTGGAGCAGCTGAAGGCCGAAGGCCGCATGGTCCTGGCCGGCCCGCACCCAGCAGTGGACAGCAACGATCCGGGCAGCGCCGGTTTCACCGGTAGCCTGATCGTCGCCGAGTTCGAGTCCCTCGAGGCCGCCAAGGCCTGGGCCGATGCCGATCCCTATCGCGGCGCCGGCGTCTACGCCGACGTTGTCGTCAAACCGTTCAAGCAGGTATTTCCCTAAACCGGTATTCGTCACAGCCCCACGCCAGGAAAAAGGAGTTCCTATGCTCGCCGGTCAATTGCCCCTGCTGTTAACCGCCGCGCTGCTCTGCAGCCTGGCCCAGGCTGAAGAACCCCAACAACTGGCGCAGGTGACGGAAGCCGCCCCGGCGGAAACGCCCGTCAACCCGCTGCTGGCGCAGGTGGATCAGCTACAGCGCCAACTGACGGAAAGCGAGCGCCAGCGCAGCGAATTGAGCACCCAGCTTGAAGCCACCAGCGGCGAACGGGAGAACGCCCAGCTCTCCCGCCTCCGCCAGGAGAACCAGCGCCTCAAGCTACAACTCAAGGAAGCCCGCTCCCAACAATCGCCGAACCTGCTGACGGAACAACAGACCTGGTTCGCGGTGGGTGGCGGCGTCGCCCTGCTCTCCCTGATTATCGGGCTGGCCGCCCGTGGCGGGCGTCGCCAGCGCCGTCAATGGATCAACTGACCCACACCATGAGTGAATTGCTGCTAATCGATGATGACCAGGAACTGTGCGAGCTCCTGATCAGTTGGCTCAGCCAGGAAGGATTCAGCGTCCGCGCCTGCCATGACGGTCATTCGGCACGCGCGGCCCTGGCGGAGCACGCACCGGCAGCGGTGGTGCTGGACGTGATGCTGCCGGACGGCAGTGGCCTGGAACTGCTCAAGCAACTGCGCAGCGACCACCCGGAGCTGCCGGTGCTGATGCTCTCCGCCCGGGGCGAGCCACTGGACCGGATCCTCGGCCTGGAACTGGGCGCCGACGACTACCTCGCCAAGCCCTGCGACCCCCGGGAACTCACCGCACGCCTGCGGGCCGTTCTGCGTCGCAGCCAGCCGCCCCAGGCCTCCAGCCAGCTTGAACTGGGTGACCTCTGCTATAGCCCGGTGCGCGGCATCGTCACCATCGGCAATCACGAAGTCAGCCTGACCCTGTCCGAGGGCCGCCTGCTGGAAGCCCTGCTCCGCCAGCCAGGCGAACCGCTGGACAAGCAACAACTGGCGCAACTGGCCCTGGGGCGAAAGCTGACCCTCTATGACCGCAGCCTGGACATGCACGTCAGCAACCTGCGCAAGAAGCTCGGTCCCCACGCTGACGGACGCCCGCGCATCCTGGCCCTGCGCAGCCGCGGCTACTACTACAGCGCCTAGGCCGGCTGGACCTGCAAAGCGCCTCCTGACAGTTCAGACACGTCTTTACCCAGGCTTTACGCACGGCTGACTGCCCTTGACCTTGAGGTCCCTAGACTGGGCACATCCGGCAACTGGCCGGAATCGAGACTAGGAGAACCACCATGCGCAAGACCCTCACCGCCCTGCTGCTCGCCGCCACCCTGCCGTCCCTGGCCATGGCCATGCCGGAAGACGGCCCGCGCCATGAGCATGGTTTCGGTGGCCACATGTTCAGGGAGCTGAACCTCACCCAGGAACAGCGCCAGGAAATCGGCAAGCTCATGCGCGAGCAGATGAAGTCCCGCCACGAGATCACCGAGCGCTACCTGGACAAGCTGCCGGCCGCCGAGCGCAAGGCCATGCAGGACGAACTCAAGGCTGCTGAAACCAAGAATCACGACGCGATCCGCGCCCAGCTGAAACCCGAGCAGCAGAAGACCTTCGACGAAATCCAGAAGAAGATGGAAGAACGCCGCGCCGAACGCGCCGAGTTCGAAGCCTGGAAAGCCGAGAAGGACAAGAAGGCCCAGTAATCGCCAGTCGGCCCCGGCCGCTGGCATCGACCCCGACACCCACCAGGTCCTCCCCTCCCGGCCTGGTGGGTTTTGCCGTTCAGGAGTTACCCCGTGCGCTCACTCTTCTGGCGAATCCTGGCCACCCTCTGGCTGGCTCTGGCCCTGGTGGCCGGCCTGTCCATCCTCCTCGGCCGCGCCCTCAACCAGGATGCCTGGATCCTCAGCCACCACCCTTCCTTGCAAGGCCTGGCCGAACGCCTGATCCAGCGCTACGAAGAGCAGGGACCGGAAGACACCCAGCGTTTCCTGGAGCACTTCCGCCACAGCGCCCGTCTCGATGTGCAGATTCTCAACGACACCGGCCAACCGGTTGTGAGGGGTACCTTCCCGCCCCGCGCCGCCGCCTTCGAGGCGCGCCAACAGAACCCACGCCGCCTGCCCTGGCGCCGCCTCACCGAGGAATACACCAGTGCCACCACCGGCGAGTCCTACCTGCTGATCTACCGGATTCCCTATCCGGAACTGGACGCCTGGCACCGTGGCAGCCTGCTCTGGCCCATGAGTGCCCTGGGCATCGCCCTGGTGGTGCTGACCCTGTTCAGCCTGGCCCTGACCCTGTCGATCACCCGTCCGCTCAATCGCCTGCGCAGTGCCGTGCATGACCTCGGCCAGACCGCCTACCAGCAGGACAGCCTGGCCCGCCTGGCGCGTCGCCGGGATGAGCTGGGCGTGCTGGCCGGCGACTTCAACCGCATGGGCCAACGCCTGCAGGGGCTGATCGGCAGCCAGCGGCAGCTATTGCGCGATGTGTCCCACGAACTGCGCTCGCCCTTGGCGCGCCTGCGCATCGCCCTGGCGCTCGCCGAGCGGGCTGAACCCCAGCAACGGGAAGCCCTCTGGCCACGCCTGGGCCAAGAGTGTGATCGCCTGGAAGCGCTGATCAGCGAGATCCTCGCCCTCGCCCGCCTCGACGCCGAACCGGGTGCGCGCCAGGTCGTGAACGTACGCCCCCTGCTGGACAAGTTGCGGGAGGACGCCCGCCTGCTGGCACCGGAACAGGACGTCCGCGTCGAGTGCCCAGGGGAACCGCAGCTGGAAGGCTGGCCGGACATGCTCGAACGGGCGCTGGACAACCTGCTGCGCAATGCCCTGCGCTTCAACCCGCAGGGGCAGCCCGTGGACGTGAAGGTGAAGGAAGAAGAAGGCGGCCTGGTGATCAGTGTCCGCGACCACGGCCCCGGCGTGGCCGCTGAACACTTGCCGCAACTGGGCGAGCCGTTCTTCCGCGCGCCCAATCAGTCCGGTGCTGGCCACGGCCTGGGCCTGGCCATCGCGCGCCGGGCGGTGGAACGCCACGGCGGCAGCCTGAGCCTCGGCAACCATCCCGAAGGCGGCTTCATCGCCACCCTGGAATTGCCCCTACCGCTCAAGGCCTGATGGATCAGCCCCAGGTCTGGACGAAATCCGCTGGAGCCAGCTCCGGCGCGGCGCGGCGCTCGCCCTCGACGGTGCCGAGGTAGAGGAAGCCAACGATGCGCTCGTGCGCGTCCAGCCCCAGCCCCTCGGCCACGGTACGGTCATAGGCCAATTCGCCGGTACGCCACATGGCGCCCAGGCCCTGGGCATGGGCGGCGAGAAGAATGCCGTGTGCCGCGCAACCGGCGGAGAGCAGTTGCTCCACCTCCGGCACCTTGTGGCCGGCTTGCAGGGTGGCGATCACCACCACCATCAGAGGCGCCCGCAGCGGCATGGCACGTGCCTTGGTGATGGCCGCCTCGGGGGCTTCGGGGTTCTTGGCGAGCACCGCGGACACGAAGAGTTCACCGAGCTTGCCGCGAGCCTCGCCTTCGATCGTGAGGAAGCGCCAGGGACGCAGGTAGCCATGATCCGGCGCACGCAGGGCGGCACGGAACAGCAGTTCGCGCTGGGCCGCGTCCGGGGCGGGCTCCTGCAGACGACCCAGGGATACGCGATTGAGCAGAGCGTCGAGAGCCTCCATCGGCCACCTCCAGAAATCAGGAAGCCGGCATTCTAGCCGATAACGCGACGGGGTCTCGCACCCTCGGGGGACAGGATCCGCGTCGCAGGTGGGGTCGCGCCCACCGTCCTCCCAGCACGCGGTGAACGCTTGGCCCGTAAAGGAAACCTTGAGTCGGACGGGCTTCGTCGCCTGCCGGGACGGGTGACTTATCCAGGCCGCGCGGCGCCGGGTTTACAGGCTGCCGGACGCGGTTAGAATTGCGCCTTTCGCCCATCAACCAGAAAAAGAATCCATGGCCCTGCCGACCCTTCGCATCATCGGCTTCCTTATCGGCATCTTCCTGATCACCCTCGCGGTCAGCATGGCCATTCCCGTGCTGACCCTGGTGTTCTATGAGCGCACCAGCGACATCAACGCCTTCGTCTGGTCCAGCCTGATCACCTTCGTCGCCGGCCTGGCGTTGGTCATTCCAGGTCGCCCGGAACAGGTCCACCTGCGCCCCCGGGACATGTACCTGCTGACGGTGTCGAGCTGGATCATCGTCTGCATCTTCGCCGCCCTGCCCTTCCTGTTCACCCAGCACATCAGCTACACCGACGCCTGGTTCGAGAGCATGTCCGGCATCACCGCAACCGGCGCCACGGTGCTGAGCGGGCTGGACAGCATGTCGCCGGGCATCCTGATCTGGCGCTCGCTGCTGCACTGGCTGGGGGGTATCGGCTTCATCGGCATGGCGGTGGCGATCCTCCCGCTACTGCGCATCGGTGGCATGCGCCTGTTCCAGACCGAGTCCTCCGACCGTTCCGAGAAGGTCCTGCCACGCTCGCACATGGTGGCCAAGTACATCGTCGTCATCTATGTGGGGTTCACCCTGCTCGGTGCGCTGGCGTTCTGGGCCGCCGGCATGGGCATGTTCGATGCCATCAACCACTCCATGTCGGCCATCTCCACCGGCGGCTTCTCCACCTCCGACTTGTCGCTGGCCAAGTGGGAGCAACCGGCGGTGCACTGGGTGGCCGTGGTCGTGATGATTCTCGGCAGCCTTCCCTTCATGCTCTACGTGTCCGTGTTGCGTGGACATCGCATGGCGCTGTTCAAGGACGAGCAGGTACAGGGTTTTCTCGCGCTGCTGGTGGTCATCTGGCTGGTGCTCGGCACCTGGTACTGGCTCACCACCCAATTGCACTGGCTGGACGCTCTGCGTCACGTCGCGGTGAACACCACCTCCGTCCTCACCACGACCGGCTTCGCCCTGGGCGACTACAGCCTGTGGGGCAACTTCTCGTTGATGCTGTTCTTCTACCTGGGGTTCGTCGGCGGCTGCTCCGGCTCCACCGCCGGCGGTATCAAGATCTTCCGCTTCCAGGTGGCCTACATCCTGCTCATGGCCAACCTCAAGCAGCTGGTGCATCCACGGGCGGTGATCAAGCAGATCTACAACGGACATCGCCTGGACGACGACATTGTCCGCTCGATCCTGACCTTCTCCTTCTTCTTCACCATCATCATCTGCGCCATCGCCCTGGGCCTGTCGCTGCTGGGGCTGGACTGGATCACCGCGCTCACCGGCGCCGCTGCCACGGTTTCCGGCGTAGGGCCGGGCCTGGGCGAAATCATTGGCCCGGCGGGCAACTTCTCCAGCCTGCCGGACGCCGCCAAGTGGCTGCTGACCCTGGGCATGCTGCTGGGCCGCCTGGAAATCCTTACCGTGCTGGTGCTGATGACGCCCTACTTCTGGCGGCATTGAGGCAGGGAACGCCGGCCCCCCATGTAGGCGCGATTTCAATCGCGAAGCAGGCCCAAGCCGCGCAACGTTGGGCCTCGTTCCTCGGCGCCAACCTACGGACCCCGGTTCAATCGCGAATGAATTCGCTCCTACAGCCGCGCCCGGTATTCCCCGGGCGTGCTGTCGAACCAACGGCGGAAGGCGCGGAAGAAATTGCTCGGATCGGCAAAGCCCAGCAGGTAGGCGATCTCCAGCAGGGTCAGGTTGGGCTGTGCCAGATACTGCTCGGCCAGCTCCCGGCGGGTGTCGTCGAGCAGTTGCTGGAAGCTCACTCCTTCCTCTTGCAGGCGACGCTGAAGGGTGCGCTGTGACAGGTGCATGGAGCTGGCCACCACCTCGCGCTTGGGCTCGCCCTGGGGCAGCATGCGGCAAAGCACCTGGCGCACCTGGTGCGTGACCCGGGTGCCGGAGAAGCGCGCCAGGTAGTCGCCGGCGAAGCGATCGTGCAACTGGGCCAGGGATTCATTGGCCGTGGGCAGCGTCGTGTCCATGTCGGCCCGGCTGAACAGCAGCGCGCAATGCTCGGCATTGAAGCGCAGCGGCGCCTGGAAGACCTGGCGATAGGGTTCGAGATCGGCAGGTGCCGGCCCCTGGAAGCGGATTTCCAGCGGGTTGATCGGCCGCCCCGTCATCCAGCGACAGAACGCCAGGCAATAGGCCATGGAGGCTTCCGCGCTCTGCCGGGCCGGCGGCAAACGATCGCCATGGATTGACAGGCGCAGCTCGTAGCCGTCCGGCCTAGGGCAGAAGCTGAGATCGGAACCCTCGGCGATGATCCGCTGGTAGCGCACCAGCCGGGTGAAGCCTTCCTTGAGGGAGCGGCTGGACATGAGCGCATAGCCCACCACGTGGAACGACGCCGGACGCACCACCTTGGCCATGTTGAGGCCGATGGCCGGGTTGCCCGACAGCTCTACGGCACGCAGCCAGAGACGGGTCATGCCATCCTGGGGGAAGCGGGCGTCGGGATCGTTGAGGGCCTGATAATCGAGACCGAGTTCGGGAAACAGGTTGCGGCAGTCCACCCCACCCATTTCCAGGGCCTGGACGATACCCAGGGCCCAACTCGAAGATGTCGTGCGTTCGCTCATGGCGTCTTCTTGTTCTGTGGTTCAAGGCCGCCGCCAGCAGGGCGGCGTGCCGGCAAGGATACTAAAGTGGCGCTCATTGTCACTGGCCCTGGAAGACACCCGTCCTAAACTGCTTCGGACAACAGGAATCTGGAGCCACCGACATGCCCGCCGAGTCCGTTCACCGCTATCAAAGCTTCGCCGAGTTCTACCCCTACTACCTCCAGGAGCACAGCAACGACACCTGCCGCCGCCTCCACTACGTGGGCAGCCTGCTGGTGCTGGGCATCCTCGGCTATGCCCTGGCGACCCAACAGTGGCTATGGCTGCTGGCCCTGCCCTTCGCCGGCTATGGCTTCGCCTGGGTCGGCCATTTCGCCTTCGAGAAGAACAAGCCGGCCACCTTCAAGTACCCGCTCTACAGCTTCATGGGCGACTGGGTGATGCTCAAGGATGCCCTGACCGGCCGCATCCGCTTCTGACCGGCGATTCACGGCGGCAGGCAGCTTGGCCGCCGGTCACGGGCTTGGTTATGATCCCGCACCGGCCAATGCCATGGCCCAGGACTTGCAGCGTTTCCCCAACGCTGCAATCCGGCGTCAAGAAAGCACCAGGGACAGACCTACGCCATGAAGCCCGCCTTGCTCGACCCTTCCACTGCGACGCCCGTACTGCGCGAGTATTACGCCCGGGTGCTGGCCTATATGGCCATCGCCGCCAGCATCGCCGCGGGCACCTATGTCCAGCACTTCGGCGTCGACATCCTCTGGACCGTCCCCTACGCGCTGCTCTACCCGCACCTGGCCCATCACCTCGGGCTGCGCTTCCCGGGGCAGCGCACCGACCGCATTCTGCTCGGCGTCGATACCTTCCATTGCGGCGCGGCCGTAGCGGTGCTGGGCTTTTCCGTCGTGCCCTCCCTGATGATCCTGCTGACCCTCTGCTTCAGCGCCATGATCCTTGGCGGCCTGCGCCAGATGACCCTGGTGCTGGCCGGCGCGCTGGTCAGCACAGCGGCGGTGGGCGTGGCCCTGCAGCCTGCGATCAAGGGCGGAACCCCGACGCTGGTGGCGCTGGTCAGCGTGCTGTTCACAACCTTCTACATCTGCATCACCGCCTTCTTCGTGCACCAGCAGGGCCTGCGCCTGGCCCAGGCCCGCAGCGAAATCAAACGGGAGCAGGAAAAGGCCGCGCGCCTGGCCCGCAACCTCGCCAAATATCTGTCACCCCAGGTCTGGGAAATGATCTTCAGCGGCAAGAAGAGCGTGCGCCTGGAAACCCAGCGCAAGAAGCTCAGCGTGTTCTTCTCCGACATCAAGGGCTTCACGGAACTGTCCGAGGAGCTGGAAGCCGAGCAACTGACCGACCTGCTCAACAACTACCTCAATGACATGTCGAAGATCGCCCTCAAGTACGGCGGCACCATCGACAAGTTCGTTGGCGACAGCGTCATGGTGTTCTTCGGCGACCCCGCCACCCAGGGGGCGAAGAAGGATGCGGTGGCGGCGGTTTCCATGGCGGTGGCCATGCGCAAGCACATGAAGGTCCTGCGCCAGCAGTGGCGCGCCCAGGGCATCACCAAGCCCCTGGAAATCCGCATGGGCATCAATACCGGCTACTGCACCGTGGGCAACTTCGGCGCCGACACCCGCATGGACTACACCATCATCGGCCGCGAAGTGAACCTGGCCAGCCGCCTCGAAAGCGCCTCCGATGCCGGGGAAATCCTCATCTCCCACGAGACCTACTCCCTGGTGAAGGACGTGATCATGTGCCGCGACAAGGGCCAGATAAACGTCAAGGGCTTCACCCGGCCGGTGCAGATCTACCAGGTGGTGGACCTTCGCCGCGACCTGGGCGCCAACTCCAGCTACGTCGAACACGAACTGCCCGGCTTCTCCATGTACCTGGATACCAACGGCATCCAGAACTACGACAAGGCCAAAGTCATCCAGGCTCTGCAACAGGCCGCCGAGCAACTGCGGGACAAGATCATTCCCTGATCTGGCAATGGTGTCGGATTCCTTGTGGGGGCGAATTCATTCGCTATGCAGGCCGAAGGCCTGCCCCCAAAGCAGTTGGGACTGCTGCGCAGTCCTCAGCGAATGAATTCGCCCCCACACGATTGTTCCCATGCTGGGAGTGCCACACACGGCGCCCCATCCAGCAACGGCTGCCGCGTCAGGAACTCCTGGGCCGACGCCCGCCAGGACAGGCGCCCTGCCCGCTCGGCGCATTGCTCCCGATCCAGCTCCAGTGCGCCCAGGCAGGCGCGCTGCAGGTCTTCGTCCAGGCACCCGGTCACGCCCGGCTCCAGCACATCCAGCGGCCCGGCCACGGGAAAGGCCGCCACCGGCGTCCCGCAGGCCAACGCTTCCAGCATCACCAGACCGTAGGTGTCGGTGCGAGACGGAAACACCAGCACGCTGGCCTGGGCGTAGAAGCCCGCCAGTTCCTCGCCCTTGCGGAAACCAAAGAAACGCACCTCGGGATGGCGCGCCTCCAGTTCGGCACGCAGCGGGCCATCGCCCACCACCCATTTCTCCCCCGGCAGATCCAGGCCGAGAAACGCCTCCAGGTTCTTCTCCGTGGCCAGTCGGCCAACGTAAAGGAATACCGGACTCTCCGGCTTCGGCAGCGCCAAGGGGCGGAACAGCGCCGTGTCCACGCCCTTGCGCCACAGGTAGAGCCAGACCAGGCCACGGCTGGCGAAGGTCTCGCGCATGCGCTCGGTGGTCACCAGCACGGCCTGGCTGGGACGGTGGAACAGACGCAGGAAGGCGTAGCCCCAGGACAGGGGCACCCACGGCCAGCGGCCATGGACATACTCGGGAAAACGGGTGTGGATCGCGCTGGAATACGCAAGGTCACGCTGCTTCAGCCAGTGCCTTGCCGCCCAGCCAAGGGGGCCTTCGGTGGCGAGATGGACACAGTCCGGGCGGAAGTCTTCGATCACCGGCCCCACACGCCAGAGATCCCAGGCGAGGGGAATTTCCGGATAGCTCGGGCACGGCCGGCAGCGGAATGCCTGGGGCGAAAGCACCAAGACCTGGTGACCCAGGGCTTCCAGTTCGGTCACCAGGTGCTGGAGGCTGGTGACCACGCCATTCACCTGGGGCAACCAGGCATCACTGACGATCAGTATCCTCATGCCGCCGGCTCGACCAGCTCCACGGCGCGCGCCTCCAGTTCACGAGCCTGGGCGTCGGCCAGTCGATACAGCTCGATGGCGCCGTCCCAGTGCTCGATCAGCGCCGTGCAGGACTCCACCCAATCGCCGCAATTGAGGTAGTCCACACCACCCACCTTGCGGATTTCCGCGTGGTGGATGTGGCCGCAGACCACGCCATCCAGGCCGCGTTTCACGCACTCATGAGCGATGGCTTCTTCGAAGTCGCTGATGAAGTTCACGGCGCTCTTCACCTTGTGCTTCAGGTACGCGGACAGCGACCAGTAGCCGTAGCCCCAACGCTCGCGCCAGTGGTTGAGCCAGCGGTTGAGGGTCAGGGTGAACTCGTAGGCGGAGTCGCCGAGGAAGGCCAGCCACTTGTGGTAGCGGGTGATCACATCGAACTGGTCGCCGTGGATCACCAGCATCCGGCGGCCGTCGGCGGTTTCGTGCACCGCTTCATCGACCAACTGGATATTGCCCAGCATCAGCGCCGAGTAGCGGCGCAGGAATTCGTCGTGGTTGCCGGTGACGTAGATCACTTCGGTGCCGCGCTTGCTCATGGTCAGCAGGCGACGGATCACGTTGGTGTGGGCCTGGGGCCAGTAGATGCCGCCCCTGAGCTTCCAGCCGTCGATGATGTCGCCCACCAGGTAGATGCGGTCGGCGTGGTACTGCTTGAGGAAACGCGCCAGGTGCTCAGCCTGGCAGTCGCGGGTGCCCAGGTGGACATCGGAAATCCACAGGGTTCGCACGCGCTGCTTGCGGCTCTTGGTCTTGGTGACGGGTTCCAGGCGTTCGACGCTGCTCATGGGCGACCTCCGGCGGGGTTTCGCCGATGGTGGGCCCGGGCGGTGAAGTGAGAATGACGGCGAAGTTGCAGACCGATGACAGCGAATCCGGGCCGACCGGAGGTAAACTGCACGCCTGCACCGAGGTGACCGCCATGCATTCGATCCTGTCCCTGCGCCAGTACAACCACGACCTGCTGGTCCACAGCCACCGCCACGCCCAACTGGTGTTCGGCCTGTCCGGCCGGCTGGAATTCGAGGTGGCGGGCCAGGGCGCGCGGGTCGAACGCCAGACCCTGGCGGTGGTGCCGCCAGAAGCCCAGCACGCCTGCGGCAGTCCCGGCGGCAGCCTGTGCCTGGTGGTCGACGTGCCCGACGACGACTGGCTGCGCCACACCCTGGGCCGGCACTTCGACGCTGGCCGCCGCCTGCTGGAGCGCCCTGGCGCGTTGAGCCTGAATCCGGCGCAGAGCCAACTGGTGAGCTGGATCGCCGCCAGCCACCTGGCCGACGAAGTGATTTCCGGGCAATCCGCCGGCCTGCTGCTGGCCAGCCTGGCCGCACCCGGTGCCCAGGTGGAGGACAGCACCGCCCTGCCCCTGGCGGCGCTCGATTCCCATATCGACCAGCACGCCGCTCGCCCCCTGCAGGTGGCCGACCTGGCGCGGCTCTGCGGCCTGTCCGTGGCGCGCTTCCACGCCCGCTTCCTCGCCGAAACCGGGCAAACGCCCATGGACTACGTGCGCTCCCGGCGCCTCCACCTCGGCCGCCAGTTGCTGCTGGACAGTCATCTGGCGGTGGGCGAGATCGCCGCGAAGGTGGGCTACAGCTCCCAGAGCGCCTTCACCGCCGCCCTCTCCCGGGAGTTCGGCGTCACCCCGCGCGCCCTGCGCAACGGCCGCGAGTAACGCGACAAAGCCCGCGAGCCTCGCGACAGACAAGGCCGTTCGACGCCACTAGACTGGAGCGACCTTTTTCAGGGAGATCTCCATGTCCACCATCGAATGGAACGACTTCGAGCGCGTCGAACTGCGCGTCGGCACCATCCTGTCCGCCGCCCCCAATGCCAAGGCGATCAAGCCTGCCTATGTGCTGGAAGTGGACCTGGGCGAACTCGGGGTGAAGACCTCCAGCGCGCAGATCACCGCCCATTACCAGGCCGATGACCTGGTGGGCCGGCAGGTGCTCTGCGTCTGCAACTTCGCGCCCAAGCGCATCGCCGGCATCCGCTCGGAGGTCCTGGTCACCGGCGTCCATGACGAAGAGAACAAGGTGGTACTGGCCGGTTTCGACAAGCCGCTGCCCAACGGGGCGCGCCTGGCATGAAGGAACGCAATGCGCTGCTCGCCATTCACCTGGGCGCCCTGCTGTTCGGGCTTTCGGGCATCTTCGGCAAGCTCGCCAATACCGCGCCCATGGTCATCACCTTCGGCCGCGGCCTGTTTGCCGTGATGGCGCTAGCGCTCTTCGCCCAGCTCATCACCCGCAGTCGCAGCCCAAACCCGAACCTTCGCCAACTGGGCATGCTGGCCCTGGGCGGGGTGCTGCTGGGCACGCACTGGATCACGTTCTTCCACGCGGTGCAGGTGGCCGGCGTGGCCATCGCCACCCTCGGCTTCGCCAGCTTCCCGGCCTTCACCCTGTTGCTGGAGGGGCTGCTGTTCCGCGAACGCATCCGGACTCAGGAAATCTTCATCGTCGCCCTGGTGAGCCTGGGTCTGGTGCTGGTGACACCGAGTTTCGACTGGGGCAGCGCAGCCACCCAGGGGCTGCTCTCGGCCATCCTCTCCGGCCTGCTGTTCTCCCTGCTGTCGCTGCTCAACCGCGTCAGCGTGAAGGGGTTGGACCCGGTGAAGGCCGCGCTGTGCCAGAACCTCACCATCGTGCTCTGCCTCGCCCCCTTCAACTGGCCGCTGCTGCACGAGGTGAAAGCCATGGACTGGTTCTGGATCGCCCTGCTCGGGGTGTTCTGCACCGGCCTCGCTCACAGCCTGTTCGTCGCCAGCCTGAAGGTGCTGAAAGCGCGGACCACGGCGGTGATCTTCGCACTGGAACCGGTCTACGGCATCGCGTTCGCCTGGTGGCTGTTCGACGAAGAACCCGGCCTGCGCATGCTGGCGGGGGGCGCGCTGATCATCTTTGCCATCGCCCTGTCAGCGCGAAAGGGTGCGCCGGCCGAGACCAAGGCGGCGCCAGCGACACCGTGACACCCCTGTAGGGGCGAATTCATTCGCCAAGGGCCGCGCAGCGGCCCCTGACGACTGATGGGTATCAGGAACGGTCGTTGTGGCCCAGATCCCGCGCCGGGTCGATCTGGTCGCGGACCCGCTGCTTCAGCACCTTGGCCTCGGGGAAACCACCGTCGGCCTTGCGCTCCCAGATCTGCACGCCATCGCAGGTGATGCGGAACACGCCGCCGGTTCCCGGCTCCAGGCTGACCTTGCCGAGGTCGTCACTGAAGGTGCTGAGCAGTTCCTGAGCCAGCCAGGCAGCGCGCAGCAGCCATTGGCACTGGGTGCAGTAGGTGATGACGATTTCGGGTTTGGCTGACGGCATGGCGGGGCTCGGTGAAAGGGTTGGGCGCCCTATAATAGCCGGCTTCCGCCCTCCGCCTGACCAGGGATGCGTTATGCGCCGCGTTCTGCTTTGCCTGCTGTTCCTCCCCCTCCTCTGCCTTGCGCAGGACGAACCCCGAGTCGGCCTGGTGCTCTCCGGTGGCGCCGCTCGCGGGCTGGCTCATATCGGCGTGCTCAAGGCCTTGGAGGAACAGGGCATCAAGGTCGACGCCGTCGCCGGCACCAGCATGGGTGCGGTCATCGGCGGGCTCTACGCCGCGGGCTACCAGGTGGACGAACTGGAAAAGCTGGCCACCCATCTCGACTGGAAGCAGGCCCTGTCGGATGACCCGCCGCGACCGGAAGTCCCCTTCCGCCGCAAGCAGGACGACCGTGATTTCCTGATCAAGCAACGCCTCAGCTTTCGCGACGATGGCAGCCTCGGCCTGCCCCTCGGGGTGATCCAGGGCCAGAACCTCGCCCTGCTGCTGGAAAGCCTGCTGGTGCACACCAGCGACACCCGCGACTTCGACCGCCTGGCCATCCCCTTCCGCGCGGTCGCCACCGATATCGCCACCGGCGAGAAGGTGGTGTTCCGCCGTGGCCACCTGCCCCAGGCGATCCGCGCCAGCATGTCCATTCCCGCCGTGTTCGCCCCGGTGGAGGTGAACGGCCGGCTGCTGGTGGATGGCGGCATGGTGGACAACATCCCGGTGGACGTGGCGCGGGAGATGGGCGTGGATCGCGTGATCGTCGTCGACATCGGCACGCCGCTGCGCTCACGCAAGGAACTGGGCACGGTGGTGGACGTGCTCAACCAGTCCGTGACCCTGATGACCCGCACCAACTCCGAAGCCCAACTGGCCACCCTGAAACCCACCGACGTGCTGATCCAGCCACCGCTGGCGGGCTACAGCGCCACGGACTTCGGCCGCGCCAGCGACATGATCGACGCCGGCTACCGTGCCACCCAGATCCTCGCCGGCCGCCTGGCCGAACTGCGTCCGCTGGCCGCCAATCATGACCAGACCCTGGTCAACGCGCGCCTGCCCAGCGAACGCACCCCGGTGATCCGCAGCATCCTCATCGAGAACGATTCGAAGATCAGCGATGCCGTGATCCGCCACTACATCCGCCAACCCCTGGGCCAGCGGCTGGACCTTGAGCGCCTGCAGAGCGACATGAGCACCCTGTACGGGCTCGACTACTTCGAGCAGGTGCATTACCGGGTGGTCAAGCGCAAGGATGGCAACGCCCTGGTGATCAACGCCCGTGGCAAGCGAGCCGGCACCGACTACCTGCGCCTGGGCCTTAACCTCTCCGACGACATGCGCGGCGACAGCGCCTACAACCTGGGCGCCAGCTACCGCAAGAACGGCATCAACGAGCTGGGCGCCGAATGGCTCACGCGCGTGCAGCTGGGGGACCATCAGGAGCTGTACAGCGAGTTCTACCAGCCCCTGGACGCCGGCTCGCGCTACTTCGTCGCCCCTTACCTGTTCGGCGAAGCGCAGAACGTCGAGGCCATCCAGGACAACGACCCCATCGCCGAATACCGCCTGGAACGCTACGGCTACGGCCTCAACCTGGGCCGGCAGATCGCCAACAACGGTGAGATCCGCTTTGGCGTCGGCCAGGCCTGGGGCCAGGCGGACGTGCGGGTGGGCGAGCGCGACCTGCCCAGTTTCGACTTCAGCGAGGGCTACTACGAGCTGAAGTACTCCTTCGACACCCTGGACAACGTGGACTACCCCCACGAGGGCGAGGACATCGGCCTGACCCTGCGCCAGTACGACCCCGACCTGGGCTCGGACGACCGCTACCGGCAATGGCAGCTGGCCCTCGACAAGGCGCTGACCTCGGGTCCGGACACCTTCGTTCTTGGCGGCCGCTACGGGCGTACCCTGGACCACGCCGAGGTGGTCACTTCCAGCTTCCTGCTCGGCGGTGCGCGCCAACTTTCGGGCTTCCGCCAGGACTCCCTATCCGGGCAGAACATCAGCCTGGCCCGGGCGGTCTACTACCACCGCCTGACCCGCCGATCCTTCCTGCCCCTGGACCTCCCGGTCTACCTGGGCAGCAGCCTGGAGCGCGGGCGCGCCTGGAACAACGACGACAGCTTCGACAGCGGCTACATCAACGCCGCCAGCGTGTTCATCGGCTTCGATACGCCCCTGGGGCCGCTGGACTTCAGCTACGGCCTCAACGACGAAGCCGAGCGGGCGCTTTACCTGAACCTCGGCCGCGTCTTCTGATGATGTGCAGCCCCGTAGGATGGCGTAGAGCGGAGCGAAACCCATCAGCCATTCGAAGCAGGCGGAAATAACCAAATGAATTTTAAGTATTAAAAAGACATATAGCGGTCCGCTATAGTCGAGCGCTCAATTCACCCAGAAGGAACGCCCCGTGAAACGACTGTTCTCCGCCTCCCTCCTTGCCGCCGGCCTGGCACTGGCCAGCGCCGCCCAGGCCGCGCCTACCCTGCTCAACGTTTCCTACGACGTGATGCGCGACTTCTACAAGGATTACAACGCTGCCTTCCAGAAGCACTGGAAGGAAGAAAAGGGCGAGAACATCACCCTGCAGATGTCCCACGGTGGCTCCAGCAAACAGGCGCGCGCCGTGATCGACGGTCTGCCAGCCGACGTCATCACCATGAACCAGGCGACCGACATCAACGCCCTCGCCGACAACGGCGGTCTGGTACCGCAGAACTGGGCCAGCCGCCTGCCGAACAACAGCGCGCCCTTCACCTCCGCCACCGTGTTCATCGTGCGCAAGGGCAACCCCAAGGGCCTGAAGGACTGGCCGGACCTGCTCAAGGACGGCGTGCAGGTGGTGGTGCCCAACCCCAAGACCTCGGGCAACGGCCGCTACACCTACCTGTCCGCCTGGGGCTACGTGCTGAAGAACGGCGGTGACGAGAACAAGGCCAAGGAATTCGTCGGCAAGCTGTTCAAGCAGGCGCCAGTGCTGGACACCGGCGGCCGCGCGGCCACCACCACCTTCATCCAGAACCAGATCGGCGACGTGCTGGTGACCTTCGAGAACGAAGCGGAAATGATCGCCCGCGAATTCGGCCGTGGCGGCTTCGAGGTGGTCTACCCCAGCGTTTCCGCCGAGGCCGAACCGCCGGTGACCGTGGTCGACAAGGTGGTGGACAAGAAGGGCACCCGCGAGGCGGCCGAGGCCTACCTCAAGTACCTGTGGAGCGACGAAGGCCAGACCATCGCCGCCAACAACTACCTGCGCCCGCGCAACCCGGAAATCCTCGCCAAGTTCGCCGACCGCTTCCCCAAGGTGGAATTCCTCTCCGTGGAGAAGACCTTCGGTGACTGGCGTGAAGTGCAGAAGACCCACTTCAACGACGGGGGCATCTTCGACCAGGTCTACACCGCGCAGTGATCCCCCCGCCTGCCCGCATCAGCGGGCAGGCGTCCACCCCTGGGCCTTCAGGGCCGTCAGCAACACCTCGCCCTCCAGCGCCGGCACCCGCCGCCCATCCGCGCAGACCATTTCACGTCCGGCCAGCAGGGCATTGACGATGGCCTCCTCCACCGCCTCCGCCGCCGCCGCGAACAACAGCGAGATGTGGTCGTTGTTGACCATGGACAGCGGTGTGCTGAACGGCAGGTCCTTGCGGGCGTAGTCCGCTGGCGGCAGGTCCCGATTGCCGGTGGCGAAGGCGAGGAAGATATCGCCGCTGGAATCCTCCGTTCCCCCGCCGGTGCGGGCGATGCCGATGGACGCACGCTGGGCCAGTCGTTGGCACTGGTGCGGCAACAGGGGCGCATCGGTGGCGATGATCACCACGATGGAGCCCATGCCAGGGGTATCCCGCTCGGCGAAGGGCGACTCGATCTCCGTCAGCAAGCGCCCCACCGGGTAACCGTCTACCCGCAATTCGCGACGCACGCCGTGGTTGGCCTGCACCAGCGCACCGACGGTCCAGCCGCCCTGCTCGGCTGGCAGCCGCCGCGACGCCGTGCCGATACCGCCCTTGAACTCATGGCAGATCATCCCCGTGCCGCCGCCCACCGGGCCTTCGGCCACCGCTCCGGGGCGGGCATTGGCCAGCGCCTCCTTCACCTGGGCCGGGCCAACGTGCTGCCCCCAGATATCGTTCAGCAGGCCGTCGAAGGTCTCCATCACCACCGGCATGCACCAGTAGACCGAATCCCCCGCTTCGTCCCGCTCGGCGGCCACCAGGGCATCCCGCACGACGCCGACGCTGTGGGTATTGGTGATGGCCAGTGGCGTAGTCAGCAGGCCCGCCTCGCGAATCCACTCCAGACCCGTGGCATCCCCGTTGCCGTTAAGCACATGGCAGCCGGCGAAGCAGGGTTGCTGGCGGGCCGATCCCTCCCGTGGCTGCACCAGGGTCACGCCGGTACGCACCGGCTTGCCGCCGCGTTCCTCGATGAGGGTGCTGTGGCCCACACGGACTCCCGGCACATCGGTGATGGCGTTGAACTCGCCGGGCGTTCCAAGCCCGATGCTGATTCCCAATTGACGCGCGCGCATGTTGACTCCCATGGCTCAGAGTTTTTGAAAGGCCGGGCTGAACTTGCCGTAGGTGCAGTAGAGGATCACCGATACCGCCAGCAGCCCGAAGATGATCAAGAGGTCCTGGCTGGACGCCTCCAGCGCCAGGTTGAGCAGCAGATACCCCGCGCCCGTCGCCGCCGCCAGCGCCGGCACCGGCCAGAGCGGCATGCGGTAGCTGTGCTCGACGTCGCGCCGCAGCACGCGGCTGAACAGCGCGCAGAGGGCGACGATCAGGTAGACCAGCACGATCAGCAGCACGGTGAAGGACGTCAGTTCCTCCAGGTTGGAACTGAAGCTGAGCAGCGCCGAAGGGACCGCCATGGACAGCGTAGCCAGCCAGGGCGAGTCCCAGCGTGCGTGGATACGGGTGAAAGCGCGGTTCAGCGTGGGCATCCACAGCTCGTCGCGGCCGCTGCTGAAGATCACCCGTCCGCTCTGGATGACGATGGCGATGATGGCGTTGAACACCGAGAGGAAAATGCCGGCGGCGACCAGGCGCGACAGGGTTTCGTTACCCAGGCGAGTCAGTAGGTAGCCGATCGGGTCCGGGCTGGCGATCAGTTCGGCGAGCGAGGGCGCACCGATCAGGATCGCGGTCAGCGGGACCAACTCGATGGCCACCACCAGCAACAGCGACCAGAGCACTGCCCGAGGTACGCCACGGCCTCCGCACTTCATGTCCTCGGCCATCAGTACGGCGCCGCCGAAGCCGTTGTAGGAGAACAGCGCAGTGCCCACGGCGCCGAATACCAGGGTCAGGGACGCCGTGCCCAGCACGCCGTTTTCCACCACCTGCGGGTGCAGCAGCACGCTTGCCGGCTGGCTGGCATTGCCAAAGCCCAGAGCCACTATCACCAGCAGGGCCGCCACCTCCAGCAGCAGGCAGATGCCAGTAACCCAGGCATTGAGCTTGATGTTGAGAATTCCCAGGGTGTAGCTGGCGACTACGATCGCCAAGGCGACCGTCTGGCTATCCAGAGACGTACCCAGCGCCACGTTCAGGTAGGTGGCCGCCCCAGTGGCCAGTACCGGTGGGACGAACAGCAGCATGGCCATCACGGCGAAGAAGGTGGCATAGCCGGGCATGCCGCCGAACACGCGCTTGGCGTAGACGTACTCACCGCCTGCCGAGCAATGGGCGCGGCCCAGCTCCGCGTAGCACCAGGCGAACATCAGGCCCAGCACCGCAGCCAGGACGAAGGCGAGGAACGCACCGTTGCCCGCCTGCTGGATGGCGAACGGGGCGATGACGAAGACGGAACTGGCCGGGGTGACGGACGAGACGGTGATGGCGACCACATCAAAGGTGCCCAGGGTGGGTTTGAGCGATCCCGTGGAAGAGCCCATATCCTGATCCTCTTGCTTGTTATTGGATTGAGGCAGAAGCGAAGCGAAAACCCGCCGTCGCGGCGGGAAGGTGTTGTGGGGCGGATTCTGGGCGGGGATGGCAAGAGCGCCAATCACCCTATTGGAGTACGCCCCTTGACGGGGACGGGGCCGGATCGGCCAAGCTTGCGCACCAGCCACCCACGGGAGATGCGGATGGAAAGCCTGTTCCGGGAAGTCGGCCTGCACGCCGGTCTGGCCCGCACGGTCGAGCAGATCGGCAGCGACCGTTTCTGGAAGCAACTGATCCTGCTGCTTCGCCAGTGGTTGCCCTTCGATAACGCCCTGGCGGCGTTCTACCCGGAAGAAGGCGCGCCCCAGCCCCTGGAGGAATACGACGCCTCGCCCCAATCGGGTATCGAGGCCATGCCCATCTACCTGGACGGGCTCTATCTGCTGGACCCGTTCTACCAGGCCTGCCGGGAGGGCCTGCCCAGCGGCTTCTATCGCCTGGAGGAAATCGCTCCGGACCATTTCCTGCAGAGCGAGTACTACCTGAGCTACTTCCACGACAACGTGCTGGAAGACGAGGTGCAGTTCATCGTCCAACTGCCGGGTCAGGGCAGCCTGTCGCTGTCCCTGGGCATGCGCCGGCGCTTCAGTGCCGAAGAGTGTGGAATGCTGGCGATGCTGTCGGGCTGGGTCATGGCCCTGATGGGACAGCACTGGCAGCAGCGCAACCGTGCGCCCCTGCCGCCCCGCCAGGACGAAGTGGCGTCCCAGGTACGCGATGCCCTGAGCCAGTTCGGTGCGGGCGTCTTGTCGGAGCGGGAGCTGGAGATTGCCCGGCTGATCCTGCGGGGCTATTCCTCGAAGGCCATGGCTGAACGCCTGGCCATCTCACCTGAGACGGTGAAGGTGCACCGCCGGCACCTCTACGCCAAGCTGGATATCTCCTCCCAGCCTGAGCTCTTTTCCCTGTTCATCCAGGCCCTGGGGCACGACCCGCAGAACCCTTGAGCAGTACGGGGAGCGGTGGACGCCACTCCCCCAGGCAGAATCAGGACGCGATCTGCTGACGGCCTGCGCCATGATCGGAAACGATCCGCAGACGCCGCTGGCTGGCGCGGTTGACCAGCAGGCTCATGGCAACGTAACCGGCGACGATGAGCCGCGGATAAGCCACCAGCAGTTCCGCCAGGCCGTACTTCCACACCAGCGGACGGCCAACGCCGAGCATGGCGGCAAAGCCCCTGAATCCCGCGAAAACAGGCACTTTCGTACCACCTGGCGCATTGCCAACCGCGCCCGGATTACCGTTCATCCTGGCGAGCACAGAAAGGAACGAGCGTCACCATTTATTCTTTTGACATTAATAATTATTAACAAATAAGATCGCCAGCCGCATGACAATGATTCCCCGGTCAGGCTCCGCGCCCGTGGCCGAAAGTGCCGTCCTCCCCCGACGAAATCACGCGTTTCAGGGAGCGACAACTTCATAGAACAAGAGACAGAGCATGGAATTCTTTCACCTGGTCACCGCGTTGCTGAAGCAGGAAGCCACCCTCGAACTGGTGCGCCTGGGCGTCGTTTATATGCACCTGATCGCCTGCTGCGTGGCGGTCGGGCTGGTGCTCACCAGCGACCTCGCCATGGCTCGCCAGTTGCTGCGCGGCGATGATTCTTCCCACTGCGACAGCGCCCACCTCGAATCCCTGCAGCGCACCATCTCGATGGCCCTGCTGGTGCTCTGGATTTCCGGTTTCGCCATCATCGCCCTGGACATGTCCGTCAAGGGCTGGACCTACCTGCTCAATCCCAAGCTGCAGGCCAAGGTGCTGATTGTTTCGCTGCTGACATTGAATGGCGTGGTGCTGCACCGCGCGGTGATGCCAGCCCTGGCCCGCGCTGGGTCCCTGCTCGGCCTGGCGCCGGGCATGCGCACCCTGGCGCTGTTCGCCGGCACCGTCTCGGCGGTGTCCTGGTTCTATGCCGCCTTGCTGGGCGTTGGCCGGCCGCTGGCGTGGAAATACAGCCTGGCCGAGCTGATGGTGGCGTACCCGCTGCTGATCGTGGCGGGCTACGGTGCAATGCGACTGCTGGTGGCCCTGGCGCAGAAGCGCGGCAAGGCGGAAGCCTCCCCCTCTACCCTCCCCGACCGCCAGTAATTCCAACGCCGGGCGCTATGGCGCCCGGCCTGCTTATCGGAACGTCTCCGCCCAGTCGGCAAACTTCATGCACTGGCCAAAGGTCACCACATCGGGGGTATCGGCCAGGCAGTCGATGGAGTTCCGGCTTTTCTCGCTGGCCACGTACTCGCTGATGCATTCGCGCTCATTGCGCTTCAGGCCCTTGTAGAAGTCGTCCATCTCGTACATGGCCTTGTCCAGCTGGTTCTGCGTGATCTTCTGCTGCTTCACCGAATCGCGACCGCGCTTCTGAGTCTCGTTGATCAGCGACGGCATGCGGGTGATGGCGGTGGAACACTGCTGCATCCCCTTCTGCTGCAACTGGCCGGGGTTGAGCTTCGGCGCCTCCGCCGCGGCTTCGACTTCGGGAACGGACTCGGCCTGCTTTGCATGAACCGCGTCCATGCTATTGACGTGTAGATCCTGGGTTTCCACCACTCGGCTCTGGGGCGGTGGCGTGTCAGTGAACTGCAGCTTCCCGTTGGCATCGCGCCATTGATAGACCTGGGCGGAAACGGGTTGGACCAACAGCACGGCAAGGGCGGCGAGCGCGATACGGGGACGCATCCAAGACCTCCGAAATGGCGAAATGCCATCACAGTACCGAAGGTGATTTCGCGGAGCAACAGCGTCGATCAGGGGATGTGGCAGGCCTCTCGCATCGGGGCCTGCAGGAGCGTCCAGGTCTTGCAGGGGTGGATTCATTCGCGAAGCGGGCTCAAGGCCCGCCCCGTGATGGCTGAATCAGTGGAAGTGGCGCCCCAACCCGGCCGGAACGCCACTGGCGTCGGTGGGCGTCCAGGGTCCATGGGCACCGTTGGAGTAGCTCCAGCCGTTATCCCAGCGGTAGTACACACGCTCGCGATAGAAGATGTTGTCCTCACCTTCGAGCACATAGACACCGAGGCCGGTATCCCAGTAGCAGTTGCCACCCGGCGGCGGGGCGAAGCGCGGGTGGGCTTTCATCCGCGGCGCCGGCTTGGGCGGCTGGGGCTCGACCGGCGGCATGGGACGCTGCTGGGGCGCCGGGGCTTGCACGGTTGGCGCCTTGGGAGAAGGTCCCCGTTCGGGCTCGCCGGGCTCGACATAAGGCCCTTGGGCGACACAGCCACCAAGGGTCAGGAGAAGGCAGATCAGGGGCAGGCCGAAGCGGGTGTTCGGCGCTGCCGGGAGTGCGGTTTGGGTGGTCATTTCTTGTCCGGGCTGTCGATGGTCAGTCGTTGGGTATCCGACGTACCGGTAGACAGCGGCGAACTGCTTCCTATCCACTCGCCCGCAGTCGCATTGCCACTACGGGAGATCCGGGCGACCAATTGCACCTGGGGGAAGTTCGACAGCTTGAGCTGCGGCATCATGGCGTCCGCATCGCTCAGGCTGACTTCCACCGGCAGGTCAGCCACGGTCATGCGCTTGACCGCCAGTGGCATGGGCGGGCCGGAGGTGGCGCGGGCGAAGATGAACACGCTGTCGCCGGGCTGCACCTTGTCCTTCAGCGCTGCCGCCAGGTCCACGCGCACCTTCAGCTCCGCACCGGCCGGCGCCGGAGCCGCAGCAGGTTCCTCGACCGCCACACCGCTTTCCTTGAGCTTCTCGCGGGCCTTGTCGATACCACCCTGCAGGGCGCCACGGGACGGATCGTCGGCTGGCAGTTGGGCAATCAGGCGTTCCCAGTAGCGGATCGCGTCCTGGTAGCGGCCATCCTCGAAGCCGGCGATGCCCAGCAGGCCAAGGCTGGTGATCTCATTGGGATCGGCCTTCAGGGCCTCCTCCGTCAAAGCCTTCACTTCGTCAGTCAGCTTCTTCTGATTGGCGAAGTACAGCGCCTGGGCCCACTGACCCAGCAGTTCCGGCTCACGGCCGGCACGTTTGACGGCCTCGCCATAGGCACGGGCGGCATCGGCGGGGCGATCCTGAGCCATGTACGTGCGGCCGAGGAAGTACCAGCCTTCGGCGGACTCGGGCTGGGCCTCCACCACGCGTTCCAGGCGCGAGGTCATTTCCTCGATGGTACGGGGCTGCTGGCGCAGCTCACGGGCCAGCTCCACCTTGTCGCTGGCGCCCCAGTGCATGTAGAGGCCGAAGCCCAGCACCGGTGCCAGGAGGGCGGCCAGCACCGGCAAGGCCTTGCCCAGGCGGGAAACACGGCCGTTGTCGGCGCCTTCGGTGTCGGCCAGCAGTTCACGGGCAGCCTCGGCGCGGCCGTCCTCGTAATGCTCGGGGGTCAGGGTGCCGGCGGCACGCTGGGATTCCAGTTCGTCCAGCCGCTCCTGGTACAGGGCGACGTTGAGGGAGGTGCGGTCTTCCTCGGTCTGGGCCTTGCGGCCGCGCAGCACGGGAATCAGCAGGAACGCCAGGGCGACCAGCAGCAGCAGGCCGGCGGCAAGCCAGAAATCGATCATGAGTCTTTCTTGTCCTGGTTCTCGGAGTTCAGCAGTGCATCCAGGCGAGCCTGCTCATCCGCGGAGAGCATTACCTTGCCGGGGCTGTTCTCGACCCGGCGACGGCGCACGACGATGAGGCCGAGCACCACCAGGCCACCTACCAGCAGGCCGGCAGGGCCATACCAGAGCAGCACGGTGCGGGCATTCACCGGCGGCTTGTAGCGCACGAAGTCACCGTAGCGGGCTACCAGGAAGTCGACGATTTCCTGGTTGCTCTTGCCCTCTTCCAGCATCCGATGGATTTCCCGGCGCAGGTCCGTGGCGATGGGCGCATTGGAGTCGGCGATGTTCTGGTTCTGGCACTTCGGGCAGCGCAGCTCTTCGGTCAGGTTACGGAAGCGCTCGCGCTCGGCTTCGTCTTTGAACTCGTAAGTGTCGATGGCGGCATGGGCCACGCCAACAAGCGCGAGGCCCAGCAGGGCGGCGGCGATCAGGCGTTTCATTTGCCCTCCCCGTCCACCAGTGCCTGGTACAGCGGCGCCAGCTGTTCACGCCAGACGGTCTCATCGATCACGCCGACGAACTTGTGGCGGATGACGCCATCCTTGTCGATCAGGAAGGTTTCCGGCGCGCCATAGACGCCCAGGTCCAGGCCAAGGCTGCCCTGTTCGTCGCGGATATCGAGCAGATAAGGGTTGTGGAACTCGTTCAACCATTTCAACGCGGCGGCGTTGTCGTCCTTGTAGTTCACGCCGTAGATGGTCACGCCCATCTGCGACAGCTTGTTCAGCACCGGGTGTTCCACGCGGCAGGACACGCACCAAGTGCCCCAGACGTTGACCAGCGCCGGCTTGCCCTTGAGGTCGACCTCGGTGAGGGTACGCTCGCCGGTGACGTTGGGCAGGGAGAAGGCCGGGAACGGCTTGCCGATCAGGGCCGAGGGCAACTCGGCCGGATCGAGGAACAGGCCGCGATAGAGGAATACCGCGATGGCCAGGAAGCCCAGCAGGGGCAGGACCAGGATCAGACGCTTCATGCTTGGGCTCCAGCCATGCCCAGCGCCTCGCGGACGCGGGTCTTCACCTTCACCCGGTAGCGCCGGTCGAAGGCCGCCAGCAGGCCGCCGAGGCCCATCAGCAGGCCGCCGAACCAGATCCAGCGGACGAAGGGTTTCACATGCACACGCACCGCCCAGGCACCGTCGCCCAGGGGTTCGCCGAGGGCGACGTAGAGGTCGCGGGTGAAGCCGGCTTGGATACCGGCCTCGGTCATCATGGATTGCTGCACGGTGTACAGGCGCTTCTCCGGGTGCAGCACGGTGATCTGCTTGTCGCCGTCGAAGACGACCACGGTGCCCTTGTCGGAGGTGAAGTTCGGGCCTTCATGGTGTGCCGCCCCCTCGAAGAGGAAGCGGTAGCCGCCCAGCTCCACCGACTCGCCCGGCTGCAGCCGCAGGTCACGCTCGGCGTTGTACTGGCTGGAGAGCACCACGCCCAGGGCGCAGACGGCGATACCGGCGTGGGCCAGCTGCATGCCCCAGTAGCTGCGGGTCAGGCCGGCAGCACCCTTGAGCACGCCCTTGTGACGGGTCTTGTCGAGGAAGTCGCGGACGCCGGCCAAAACCACCCAGGAGGAGAGGAAGCCCACGGCCAGCACGGCCCAGTGGAAGTCGCCATAGACGAAGGCGGCCAGCACGCCGAACACCAGGCTGCCGATCAGCACCGGACCAAGCATGCCCAGCAGCCACTTCAACGGGGTGTCCTTCCAGCGCACCAGCACGCCGACCGCGAGCGCCAGCATCAGGACGCCCATCAGCGGCAGGAACAGGGCGTTGAAGTACGGCGGGCCCACCGACAGCTTGGCGCCGGAGAGCGCGTCCAGCACCAGCGGGTACAGGGTGCCCAGCAGGATCATGGAGGCTGCGACCACCAGCACCAGGTTGTTCGCCAGCAGCAGGGTCTCGCGGGACCAGAGGGCGAAGCCCACCTGGCTCTTCACCACGGGCGCGCGCACGGCGAACAGCGCCAGGGAGCCGCCCACCACCATCAACAGGAAGCCGAGAATGAATACGCCGCGCTCGGGGTCAGAAGCGAAGGCATGGACCGAGGTCAGCACGCCGGAACGGACCAGGAAGGTGCCCAGCAGGCTGAGGGAGAAGGCCGCAATGGCCAGCAGCACGGTCCAGCTCTTGAACACGCCGCGTTTCTCGGTCACCGCTAGGGAGTGGATCAGCGCCGTGCCCACCAGCCAGGGCATGAAGGAGGCGTTTTCCACCGGGTCCCAGAACCACCAGCCGCCCCAGCCCAGTTCGTAGTAGGCCCACCAGGAGCCCAGCACGATACCGACACTGAGGAAGGACCAGGCAATGATGGTCCACGGACGGGACCAGCGCGCCCAGGCGGCGTCCAGGCGGCCGCCCAGCAGCGCGGCAATGGCGAAGGCGAAGGCCACCGAGAAGCCCACATAGCCCATGTAGAGCATCGGCGGGTGGACGATCAGGCCGAAGTCCTGCAGCAGCGGGTTCAGGTCGTTACCGTCCGCTGGCATGTTCGGCAGCAGGCGGTTGAAGGGGTTGGACGTGACGATCAGGAACAGCAGGAAGCCGATGCTGATCATCCCCATCACGGCAAGCACGCGAGCCAGCATCACTTCCGGCAGTTGCCGGGAGAAGATCGACACGGCGAAGGTCCAGCCGCCGAGGATCAGCGCCCAGAGCAGCAGCGAACCCTCATGGGCGCCCCAGACGGCGCTGAACTTGTAGTACCAGGGCAGCGCGCTGTTGGAGTTGCTGGCGACGTAGGCGACGGAGAAGTCATCCGTCATGAAGGCGTAGGTGAGGCAGCCAAAGGCGAAGGCCAGGAAGGCGAACTGCCCCCAGGCGGCCGGTTGGGCCAGGCTCATCCACTGGCGATCACCGCGCCAGGCGCCGATCAGCGGCAGGCTCGCCTGCACTATCGCCATGCACAGGGCAAGAATCAGGGCCAGATGGCCGAGTTCGGGGATCATCGATTCAACCCTCTTTCTTGGGGAGCTGGCCGCTGTCCTTGAGGGCCTTGGTCACTTCCGGCGGCATGTATTTCTCGTCGTGCTTGGCCAGCACTTCGTCAGCCACCAGCA
Organism: Pseudomonas sp. LFM046; assembly: GCF_000949385.2. Classification (NCBI taxonomy): domain Bacteria; kingdom Pseudomonadati; phylum Pseudomonadota; class Gammaproteobacteria; order Pseudomonadales; family Pseudomonadaceae; genus Pseudomonas; species Pseudomonas sp. LFM046. Next base: position 3,993,465 of record NZ_JYKO02000001.1, read on the forward strand.
CGCCATCGCCGTTGAGCTTGCCGAGGGCGACGATGCCCTGCCCTTCGCGGAACAGGTCCGGGAGGATGCCGTGGTAGCGGATGGTCACGCTCTTGGCGAAGTCGGTCACCACGAACTGCACGTCCAGGGAATCGCCCGAACGTTGCACCGAGCCCTTTTCCACCATGCCGCCGGCGCGGATGCGGGTGTCCTGCGGCGCCTCGCCATTGGCGATCTGGGTGGGGGTGTAGAACAGGTTGATGTTCTGTTGCAGCGCAGACAGCGCCAGCGCCACAGCGATCCCCACCCCCGCCAGGATGGCGGCGATGATGAACAGGCGCTTCTTGCGTACAGGATTCACTTCGACTCCTCCCGGCGCAGACGGCGCGCCTCGTCTTGCAGGTAACGCCGCCGCGCAATCAGCGGCATGGCGACGTTGATGACCAGTACCACCAGGCTGATGCCATAGGCGGTCCAGACATACAGGCCATGATCACCCATGGCGAGAAAATCGCTGAAGGAAGAAAAACTCATCAGACCTTACCCACTTGTGCCTGAATCTCGGCCTTGGCCCAGCTGCTGCGGGCCTCGCGCTTGAGCACTTCGAGGCGCATGCGCATCAGCACCACGGCACCGAAGAAGCAATAGAAGCCGAGCACCATGATCAGCAGCGGCACCCACATTTCCGCCGGCATGGCCGGCCTCTCGGTGATCTTGAACGTGGCCGGCTGGTGCAGGGTGTTCCACCACTCCACCGAGTATTTGATGATCGGGATATTGATGACCCCGACGATGGCCAGCACCGCGCAGGCCTTGGCGGCACTGTCACGATTGCTGATCGCCTGGCCCAGTGCAATCACACCGAAGTACAGGAAAAGGAGGATGAGCATCGACGTCAGTCGGGCATCCCACACCCACCAGGCACCCCAGGTGGGCTTGCCCCAGATGGCGCCGGTGAGCAGCGCCACGAAGGTCATCCAGGCGCCGATGGGCGCGGCGGCCTGCAGGGCGACGTCAGCCAGCTTCATCTTCCAGACCAGCCCGACGATGCCGCAGACCGCCAGCATGACGTAGCAGGACTGGGCCAGGAAGGCCGCCGGCACGTGGATATAGATGATGCGGAAGCTGTTGCCCTGCTGGTAGTCCGGCGGCGCGAAGGCCAGGCCCCAGACCAGGCCGACGGCGATCAGGATCACCGCGCCCCAGGCGAGCCAGGGCAGCCAGCGACCGCTGATTTCATAGAACCACTTGGGCGAGCCCAATTTGTGAAACCAAGTCCAATTCATCAGGGCAACTCTATTTTTATTCACCGACGCTGATGGTCAGGCCGGCGGCAATGGCAAAGGGTGTCAGGGTCACCGCCAGGGCGGTGAGGCTGGCCAGCCACAACAGGTGGCCAACAGCCGGCAGTCCTTGCAGGGCCGCCTGCAATGCCCCGCTGCCGAGGATCAGCACCGGGATGTACAGCGGCAGGATCAGCAGCGCCAGAAGCAGGCCGCCGCGCTTGAGGCCCACGGTCAGCGCGGCACCCACGGCGCCCAGCAGGCTCAGCACCGGAGTACCGAGCAGCAGCGAGGCCAGCAGCACCGGCAGGCAGCGCGCTGGCAGCCCGAGCATGAGTGCCAGCAGCGGTGCCAGCAGCACCAGGGCCAATCCGGAAAAAAGCCAGTGTGCCAGCACCTTGGCCAGGACCAGAAGCGGCAGGGGGTGCGGCGAAACGACCCACTGTTCCAGGGAGCCGTCCTCGAAATCGCTGCGGAAAAGCCCGTCCAGCGAGAGCAGGACGGCCAGCAACGCCGCGACCCAGACCAAACCAGGAGAAAGGCTTTGCAACAATTGGGTCTCGGGGCCCACCGCCAGGGGAAACAATGCGACCACTATGGCGAAGAACACCAGGGGATTGGCCAATTCCGCCGGACGGCGCACCAGCAGGCGGGCTTCACGGGCGACCAGCAGGGTAAACACATTGCTCATGGGCGGCGCTGCCCCAGGTCAAGTTCGCGATAGCCGGCAGGGACCTGGCCCATGCTGTGGTGAGTGGTGAAGACCACCAGGCCGCCGTGTTCGCAGTGGCGCGCCAGGTGCACTTCGAGTTGGGCAACGCCCTGCTTGTCGAGGGCGGTGAAGGGTTCGTCGAGGATCCACAGGGGCGGGGCGTCGAGGTACAGCCGTGCCAAGCCCACGCGGCGCTGCTGGCCGGCGGACAGGGTGTGGCAGGGAACGTCCTCGAAACCACGCAGCCCGACGGCATCCAGCGCCTGCCAGATGGCCTCGCGATTGGCGGGCTGGTGCAGGGCACAGAGCCAGCGCAGGTTTTCCTCGGCGGTCAGCAGACCCTTGATCCCGGCGGCGTGGCCGATCCACAGGAGGTTGCGCGCCAGTTCGCTGCGCTGGCTGGCCAGGGGCTTGCCGTTCAGGCGAACTTCGCCGGCGGTGGGCTGCATCAGGCCGCAGAGCAGGCGCAGCAGACTGGTCTTGCCGCTGCCATTGGGGCCGGCGACCTGGAGCATCTCGCCACGGGCCAGTTGCAGGTCCAGCCGCTCGAAAAGCAGACGCCAGTCCCGCTCGCAGGCGAGGGCCACGGTCTCGAGATAGGGACTGGTCAAGGCATGGATACCCGGGAAACGTTCAAGTCAGGAGGGTGCCGGCCGCTATACTGGAGAACTCCAAGGCTCGCGGCCGACCCGGACGGGGCGGCATTATACATGCCATATCCCGCCCCCGATGCGAGCTTTTTCGACAGGTTGTAACCCCTTAATGACCGAAATCAGCGCAACGCGCCCTCTTCCCCCCAGCCAGCCCGTCGCCCGCGCCGCCTCGAATGCCGCGGACCTCGCGCTCAAGCTGTTGCAGCCCCTGGACGGGCTGATGGCCGCCGGGGAAAGCGCCGAAGCTGAAGTCATCGCCCTGAAGGAGACGGCCCAGAGCTTCCAGCTGCTGCTCAAGCTGACCCTGGAAAACGGCAAGCAGACCACCGTGGAAGCCAGCAGCTCGCGTCCCCTGGCCCAGGGCAGCCTGCTGAACGTCACCGCCCTCTCGGAGACCCGCCTGGCCATGGCCCTGAAGGGGGGCGAACGAGCCCTCGGCAGCCTCGACCTGGACCTGCTGCCGGTAGGCACCCTGGTCCAGGGCAAAGTGGTATCCAGCGAACTGGCCGCCCAGGGCAAGGCCCAGGCGGCGGTCTACAAGGTGATGGTGAATGTCCTCAACACCCCGCTCGCGGGCAGCCAACTGAGCATCGAAAGCCCGCGACCACTGGCCGTCGGCAGCCTGCTCACCGCCCAGGTGCAAGGCAGCCAGATGCTCCAGTTCCTGCCCCTGGCGGCGCAGCTGGACCAGCTCGAACTCACCCAGCAACTGGCGGCGCAACAAGGCCGCCAGGGTTCCCTCGACGGACTGATCGGCGCGCTCCAGGCCGCCAGCCGGGAACACCTGCCGGAAAACCTGAAGATGGCCGTGGACAAGCTCCTCGGCGCGCTGCCCGATATCCGCCAGCTGGGCGACCCCAAACTCCTGGCTGCGGCCCTGGAAAACAGCGGCGCCCTGTTGGAATCACGGCTGCTGGCCGGACAGGCCGGCGCCCTGCCCCAGGACTTCAAGGCCAACCTGCTGCGCCTGATCGCCCAGTTGCTGCCGGCGCTGCCGACGCCCACCAGCCTGCCCACCACCGGCACCAGCAATACCATGGCCCAGGCCCTGCCCGCCTTCATCCGCAATGCCCTGGGTGCGCTCGGCCAGGCCAACACCCGCCAATTGGCTCTGAGCTTCCCCCTCCCCTCGCGCCTGGCCCAATCGGCGGAAGAGGAAGGCGACCTGGAAACCCTGCTCAAGCTGGCCGCCGCCGCCGTCTCCCGACTCCAGACGCACCAGCTTTCCAGTCTCGCCCAGACCCAGATGACGCCGGAAGGCAACCTGGTGACCACCTGGCAGCTTGAAGTGCCCATGCGGAACCAGCAGGACATCGTGCCGCTGCAGATCAAACTGCAGCAGGAGCAGGACGGTCGCCAGCAGAAGAACGAGCAGAAGGAAAGCCTCTGGCGCATCGAATTGGCTTTCGACCTGGACCCCCTCGGTCCCTTGCAGGTCCAGGCGCAACTGGCGCAGGGCAGCCTGTCCAGCCAGCTCTGGGCGGAACGTGCCGACACTGCCGGGCTGATCGATCGCGAACTGCCGCACCTGCGGGACCGCCTGCTGGCCGCCGGCCTCAACGTGGGCGAGCTGGCCTGCCGCCAGGGTCGACCGCCTCAGGGGCAACGAACCACGCTCGAACAACGCTGGGTGGACGAGACCGCATGAGCAAGAAACCGCGCCAGGCCATCGCCCTCTCCTACGACGGTGTCAGCGCCCCCAACCTGACCGCCAAGGGCGACGACGAGCTGGCCGAAGCCATCCTCGCCATCGCTCGCGAGTACGAAGTGCCGATCTACGAAAACGCGGAATTGGTACGCCTGCTCGCGCGGCTGGAATTGGGCGACGCCATCCCCGAGGCGCTCTACCGCACCATCGCCGAAATCATCGCCTTTGCCTGGTACCTGAAAGGCAAGTCCCCGGTGGGCTTCGATCCCGACGCCCAGCGCGACGTCACCCAGCCCCTGCCGCTACTCAGCGGCCCGGCCGATTGAACACCAGGCGCTCTCCCGCCAGACCTTTGCCCTGCGGGAAGTCGAGCAATTGCCAGGCGAAATAGCCTTCGCGGAAATAGAACACCTGACTGTAGCCCCAGCTCACCGCCATCCTCACCGCCTCGGCACCGTGGGGGCAGACCTCGCTATCGCAGTAGATCACCAGCGGCACATTGCGCGGCCATCGTGAATCGGCCAGGTCTTCGAAGCGGCTGAGCAGGTCGAGATGGAGAGCACCGTGGATGTGGCCCCAGGTCCATTCGCGGGTGGGCCGCACATCGATGAAAACCGCCCCACGCTCATACAGGTAACGGGCCTGCAGCACGTTGACGGTCATCGCTCCCTCCACCTCCATGGGGGCTTCCTGGGCATGCAGCACTTGCACCAGGCAGAAAAACAGAAGTGGCAGGAAACGCATCGCCGGACCTCCCCGGAGAGAAGCCCCGGAATTTCAGCTTAGGCCAGGATGGAGGGGTCGAGATGGAACACTTGGGGACACCCTTTGTGCGGTTAAGAACGGTCCGCTCTAAGCCCTCCCCTTGTTCCTCCGCAAATGCTGGAACCCACGTACCAAGCGGCCTCCAGACGATGAGCGGCGTTTTACAGGTGGCTTTGGCGACCCATACTTCTGGGCGTCATGCGGTGCTCGCTGTGCATGACGCCACCTCAACCAAGGAGACAACACCAGGGGCACCGTACCGGAGTAGTGAAGTGGCTCGCGCGGAGGTTGGATTTCACGGGCAAGGTACGCCCCTTGTTGAATAGGAGTGTTCAACGTGTCCAACCTGCCGGAAAATTTCAGCGTTCCCCCCATGCCTGACCTCATCCTCCCGACCCAGGAAGACGGTCCGACCCCCACCGCAATCAACCCCAATCTGCCCCTCCCCATCCCGGGCCGCATCACCCTGCCACCAATCCGCAGCGTCCGCGCCGGCTGCTGGCTGCTGAACTACAAGCCCAGCGGCGCGCCCCTGGTGTCCTATGACGGGACCCTGCGGGTGGAGAGCCACAGCGACGGTCGCACCGCGAGCGGCGACCTCTACCAGCGGCCGGTGATCTTCCTGCCGATCCCCATTGCCTCGCCCCTCCCCGCGCTACAGGGCGAACCGCGCATCATCCAGGGCCTGCCGCTCAAGCCGATCCTGCTGGCCGGTCCCAACCCCGCCTCGGGCATCCCGATCCTGGCGCGCTCGCGCTACCGCTATTACATCCGGGTCACCGCGCTGCCGGAGTACTTCTATCTCGGCAACAGCTTCGGCCTGAGCTTCGAGCTCTACCGTTACACCGCACCCAACAGCTGGGCCCTGGAGTCCACCCTCACGGCGCAGATGACGCGGTTGACCGCGCCGGCCGGCTACCCCTCGCCGTCGGACTACGCCGAGGGCGATGTGAAGAACGCCGCCAACACCGTAGTGGGTCGCCTGACCATGGGCTGGCTCTCCAGCTACTTCCGTCGCTGCACGATCGAGATCGACACGGTGTCCGGCTCGGAGCAGCCAACCAATAGCGGCGCGGGGCACACCTGGGCGACGGTGATGGACGCCGTGGGCTGGCAGACCGCGGTGAACCTCAGCGACACCAACGTCGCCGAGCCATCCGGCAATTCCTGGTCCGACGCCGAGATGCACGCGGCGATGCTGGCCAGGCGCGCGGTGGTCAACCTCGACAACGAATGGCGCTATCACATCCTCGCCGTGAAGAACATCGACTCCACACCACGAGGCATCATGTATGACGCCGCCGGCACGGACTCCAACAACGTGCCCCGCGAAGGTCTCGGCATCGCCTCCCACTGGACCATCGCAGCGGGTTGGGGAACCGTCAGCGGCCAGCGCTTCGGCACCGCCGCAGCGCCCTACTTCCGCACGGCGGTGCATGAACTCGGGCACGCCATGGGCCTGTACCACAACTTCGCCGACCACGGCTTCATGTGCACCAGTGACGTGATCGCCGCCGCCGGAACGCCCGCCACGCCGTTCCCGAGCAACATCCAGTGGTCCTTCAACCCGGACAACCTCAAGCAGCTGCGCCACTACCCGGACCCGTTCGTGCGGCCGGGTTCGGTGGCCTTTGGTGGCGCCTCCACCAGTACCCCGGCGATCACGCCGACCGACCTGGAAGCGGAAGTCTTCGGCCTGGCCGTGGAGATCACCCCGCTGCTGGGCGAAGTGCCCCTGGGCGCGCCGGTGCGCGTTGGGGTGGCCCTGGTCAACCAGAGTGACCAGCCCGTCCGGGTACCGGCGACCCTGAGCCTGAAGAGCGACTTCGTCAGCGGCAGCGTCACCGACCCGGCCGGCACCGTGCGCAGCTTCCGCACCGTGGTCCACTGCATCGAAGATCATCCGTTCCGCGTCCTGCAGCCCGGCGAACGGCTGGAAGACTCGATGACCCTGCTGCGCGGGGCCGAAGGCGCGCTGTTTGGCGTTCCCGGCATCCATGACGTCCGGGTCGAGGTGCACTGGGAAATCGAAGGCATGGTCGCCCACGCCGCCGGCAGCGCCACGGTGATGGTCACCGCCGCAGTGGACGCCCGCCACGCCGAAGCCGCCCACAAGGTGCTCACCACCCCCGACCTGCACCTGGTGCTGGCCATCGGCGGCGATCACCTCAACGAGGGCCTCGACGCCCTGGAGGCGGCCCTCGACTCGTCGGTGCTCAAGCCGCACTTCGCCGCCATCGCGGCCAAACGCCTGGCTCGCCGCTTCATCAAGCGCAAGCCCGACGTCAAGGCAGCCACCGCCCTGCTGGAACACAACACCGTGATGAGCGATGCCGAACGCAACAGGCTCGCCGCGTTGATCGACGACGCCGGAGGTGCCGCAGCCAAGGACCTGGCCAAGGCACTCAAGGGCAAGTCGAAGTCGGCCACGCTGGTCCACTCCAGATAGTGCATTGAAGGAACGCGACGCGCCGGGTGGAGCCGGCGCGCCGCTCCCATCACCCCGAGCAGGAGGCAAGCAGATGGCGGAACTGGACCCGCGCCTGGTAGGCAACTGGAGCAGGACGACCGAGGCGTCCGCCGCCAATGGCTATGCCGCGCATCTGCACTTCGAAGCCGGCGGTCTCTACGTCGGCCTGGGCGATACGTCCGGTGCCTTCACCTGGTGGGACGGCGGCACCTGGGCACAACGAGGCCCCGGCCAGCTCGCGCTCTCCACCGCCAATGACGCCGTGATTACCTACGCCTACGCGCTCGATGCCGACATCCTCACCATCACCGATGCCTTGGGCCTCCGGGTCGCCTATCGCCGCGACGACTGAGCCCCGGCCTGATCCATTGCCAGGAGGGCGATATGCCAGGCCCCTACCCCACCACCGTCTTCTTCGACCTGGGCGACACCCTGGTCACCACCGTCGGCGGCGTGCGCCAGCGCTACGCCGATACGCTGGACTGCCTGCAGATCCTCCAGGCCCGCGGCTACCGCCTGGGCTTGATCAGCAACCAGCCGGCCGGCACCAGCCTCGCGACAATCCAGGGCCAGCTTGAGCAACTGCGCCTGGCGCGCTACATCGAGGCCGGGCTGGTCACCCTGTCGACGGAAATCCCGGGCAACGTCGGTAAACCGGCGCAACCGATCTTCGACCTTGCCCTGGCCAAGGCCGGGCACGATGCGACCAGCACGCGGGCCATCTTCGTCAGCGAAACTGCCGCGGACGTGCTCGCCGCACGGGGCTTCGGCTGGCGCGGCATCCTCAAGCGCAACGGCAGCGCCTGCCTGCCGGGCGACGGCGAATGTGCCGGCAGCCTTGCTGCGTTGCTCGAAGGGCTGCCAGCCCTGGCCGACCTCGCCGGCAGCAACCTCGACCTGGCGCCCCCGCCGCGCCTGGTGGACGGTCTTTGGGCAGTGCCGGTGGATATCAGCCAGATCAACGCGGCCCTGAGTTTCGACGCGGCAACCCAGCAAGCCAGCGGCGATGCGACCCTGGAGTTCCGCCTCGGCGCCAATGCCGGTTGCCCGATCTTCGACCTGCGCCAGACACCCACCGGCGCCTGGCTGGATGGCACCCCCATCCCCCTGGGCGAGGTGGCCACCCATGACTTCGGCGGCGGTGCCCAGGCGAACCTGCGGGTGCTGGCACGGGTACTGGAGGCCGGCAGCAGCCACAGCCTGCGCCTGACCTACGGGGTCGGTCTGCCGCAGGCCTCGACCGCCGGGTCCTACCAGCCACAGGTCACCTGGAGCGCGGGGCCCCGGCTGGTCTTCAACTTCGGCTTCACCGACCTCGGCGCCGGCCGCTACCTGGAAGCGTTCGTGCCGGCCAACCTGATCTATGACCAGTTCTCCCTGACCCTGGACTTGCAGCTGCTGAACACGCCCATCGCCCATACGCCCATCACCAACGGTACCGTGAGCGCACTCGGCGCCAACCACTGGAGCATCGCTTTCCCGTCTCGCAGCACCGCCTTTTCACCGTTGCTGGAACTGCGCCCGACAGACAGCCTGCAGAGCGCCACGGCCAATGTCGTACTGCCGGTTTCAGGCAGCAACGTCGCGGTGACCGCCTGGAAGCTCACCAGCAACCCGGTGAACATCGCCACCCAGGCCAACACCATCTCCGGCTTTCTGGTGGACAACGAGAACAGCTCGGGGCGCTACCTCCACGGCGAGCGCTTCACCGCGTTCATTCACCAGGGCGGCATGGAGTACGACGGCGGCACCACCAGCGGCACCGGCCCATTGCGCCATGAAGCCTTCCATAGCTGGTGGGCACGCGGGCTGAAGCCGGCGAGCCAGCCGGACGCCTGGTTCGACGAGGCCTGGACGGTCTATCACGACAATGGCGCGGCGGGGGTGCAGCCCTTCAACTTCGCCGATCCGCCGGTGCCGCTGTGTCCACGCAACCCCTGGGTGCGGGTCACCCACATCGACGCCTACGGCGCGGGCGAGCGCGTCTGGAAAGGCATCGCCGCGCTGGCCGGCGCCGCCACCCTGGGCGACCAGATGCGTGCCTTTTACCAGGCGCGCCATTCACGTCCGGTTCGCAGCGAAGACATTGAATGCCACCTGCTGGCACGCACGGGCCACGCCGACTGCGTGGACGGCTTCCATCGCTTCGTCTACGGCTTCGCCGACCCGTCGCCACTACCCGACCTCTGGCTGCGTGACGACACCGGCGACCCGGGCGGCAACGATTGGCCCGGACGATTCTGGGATTCGCCCGACCTCTGGATTCGCAATCGCGACGACGACGGCCTGGAGCACCAGAACCCGGAGTACGGCCAGGACAACTGGATTCACGCGCGGGTGCGCAACCGCAGCGCCACCGGAACGGCCCGCCATCTGGTGGTCAGTTTCAACATCAAGGCGTTCGCCGGCAGCCAGTTCGTTTACCCCGCCGACTTCCTGCCGGCGGTGACGGCGGCTGCGGCCTTCGAGCTCGGTCCGGGGGAGACCCGCATCCTCAAGGCACGCCTGCCACGCAGCGCGATCCCGCCGGTGGGCAGCCATCCCTGCCTGTTGGCCAGCGTGTTCACCCGCTTCGACCGCCCGCAAGCCGGAAAGCATGTCTGGGAACAGAACAACCTGGCGCAGAAGAACCTGACGGTGGTCGACCTCGCGCCGAGTGCCTGGATCGTGCTGCCGCTGCTGGCGATCAATCTGCGCCCCCGGCTCTCCCGCACCGTCGAGCTGGAGCTGCTTCGCCCGGCAGGGCTCGAAGGCCTGGCGGCCAGCCTGCTGTTGGAGAAACGGACAGTGCCGACCTGGTTGCGGGCGGGCGCATCAGTGCTGCCGGTTGCCCGGGTCAGTCGGGTGTCCGGCCACCTGGATTGCTCCTGTGGCGAACATCCGGACACGGCTGACGCCGCGTCGGTGCTGCTCACCAACCATGCGCCGGAGCGACTGGCCGAAGCGTTCCCTGGTGCGCTTGAGCTGGCCTTTGCACAGGGCCAGCGCACCACGCTTCCGGTGCTGCTGCGGCCAGCGGAGTCCCAGCGGATCGGTCTGCGGGTGAAGGTACCGGCCAACGCCAAGCGGGGGTCGCGCTTCACCCTCGATCTGGTGCAACGGGAGAATGGCCGGATCGTGGGCGGCGTGGCCCTGGAGGTGCGGGTGAGTTAGGTGACGGGTAACTGCGCCGGGAATACGACGCGAAACCCAAACCCGGCAGCCATCCCGATGGGATCAGCCGCGGTCTTTCTGCGCCTGGTGCAGCTTGCTCACCAGCTCGGCTTCGGCCTGGGTCAGGCCGCAGGAATGGGTGAGGTCATCGACGCTGGCGCCGAGACCCACCAGGCGGGCCGCCTGGGTAAAGGACAGGCTGCTGGGGTCGCGCTGCTCGATCTGGCTGACCTTGTCCGGCAGCGGTGCCACCACGCGGCGCAGTTCGTGGAGCTCCTCGCCCATGCGCACGCTGCCTTCCAGGTAGGCCTCCAGGCGACGGCCGAGCTCCTTGAACTTCTGGTCGCGCACCGCGTCGCGCTCGGCCTGGGCCGCCACTTCCTGGCGCAGGCGCTGCGCCAGGCGGTGGCAGACCACGCCCAGCACCGTGCAGGCCAGGGCGAGGGCCGCCGCGAGCAGTGCGATCCAGATCAACTCAGATGCTCTCCAGCTCCGACCACTCTTCCTCGCTCATCATCTTGTCCAGCTCGACGAGGATCAGCAGTTCGCCGTTCTTGTTGCAGACGCCCTGGATGAACTTGGCGGACTCGTCGTTGCCGACGTTCGGCGCGGTCTCGATCTCGGATTGGCGCAGGTACACCACCTCGGCGACGCTATCCACCAGAATGCCCACCACCTGCTTGTCCGCCTCGATGATCACGATGCGGGTGTTGTCGGTCACCGGCGCCGGGCCGAGGCCGAAACGCTGGCGGGTGTCGATCACGGTCACCACATTGCCGCGCAGGTTGATGATGCCCAGGACGTAGCTCGGCGCCCCCGGCACCGGCGCGATCTCGGTGTAGCGCAGGACTTCCTGTACCTGCATCACGTTGATGCCGTAGGTTTCGTTGTCCAGGCGGAAGGTCACCCACTGCAGGATGGGATCTTCGGCACCTTGAGCAGACGATTTCTTCATGTTCCCTAGCCTCTCTTTAGCCACCCCCGGGGCGGCGTTCGCGGGTCGTCCCGCTGTTGTGTTCATGGTGCCCCGTGCTACACGGAGCCTCCCCCTCAATTCAGCGACATGCGCTTGATCGCACCGCTGGCGATCAGTTCGGCCAGGGCCGAGACGTCCAGCAACGCGCACATATGCTCGATCACGGTACCGGCCAGCCAGGGTCTTTGGCTACGCTGGCTGCGCCATTTGATCTCGTTCGGGTCCAGGCGGATAGAGCGGCTGACCTGGTGCACCGCAAGCCCCCACTCGTAGCCCTGGACGGAAATCACGTATTGCAGGCCTTCACGGAAGTCGTCGCGGTAGCGCTCGGGCATCACCCAGCGCGCGGTATCCAGCACCTTCAGGTTGCCGGCCTGGCACGGCAGGATGCCGAGGAACCAGTCAGGCTGGCCGAACAACGGCGTCAGCTCCTGTCCTGCAAGGGTATAGATGGACCCCAGGGAGACCAGCGGCACCGCCAGGGTCAGGCCGGCGACGTCGAACAGCAGGCACTCGAAGGGTTCCTCACCCCAGTCCGGGCGGCCCTCGGCAATGAGCAGCGGTACATCGGCCTGCGAAGCATTGGAAACACCGAGTTCCACCAGCGGCTCGACGCGTGCCTTCACCGGCAGGACCGCGGGCTCGGCCACGGCAGGCGCCGGCGCCAGGAACTCGGGCTCCAGCACCAGCAGCGGTTCCACTTCCACTTCGATGGCCACCGGCACGGCCGGCGGCTCGGGCGCCAGCAGCGGCGCCTCGGCCAGCACACGGGTCAGGCGCGCGTCGCGGACCTGTTCTTCCAGCACCGCGGCTTCGAACTCATCCCGGCTGATGCTTTCGGCCAGCTCGACCGACGCCTCGTGCAGCAGCGCATCCAGGTAGGACTGCAAAGCAAGTTGCGGGCGGGTTGCGGTAGCGACGGGACGAGTCATGTTGGGAACCCACGGGATTGATCTTCAGAGCCTATCGGCAGGCGGCCCGCTTCACTTGAGCCCTGGCGATCGACGAAGCGGCGCATCTCAGGCCACCTGGGCAGCCAGCTGCTGGCTGAGCAGGTGTTTGAGCAGGGCCCGGTAGGCGATCACGCCACGGCTGTTGGCATCGTACTGGGACGGCGTGACACCGGCACGACTGGCATCACGCAGGCGGGTGTCCACTGGGATGTAGGCCTGCCAGAGTTGGTCCGGGTAGTTGTTGCGCAGCACCTTGAGGGTGTTCAGCGAGGCCTGGGTCCGGCGGTCGAACAGGGTCGGCACGATGGTGTAGGGCAACGCCTGCTTGCGCGAGCGGTTGATCATGGTCAGGGTGCTGACCATGCGTTCCAGGCCTTTCACCGCAAGGAATTCCGTCTGCACCGGGATGACCAGTTGCTGGCTGGCTGCCAGGGCGTTGACCATCAGCACACCCAGCAGCGGCGGGCTGTCGATGATGGCGTGGTCGAATTCCTGCCAGAGCTGGGCAAGGCTCTTGGCGATCACCAGACCGAGGCCGTTCTGCCCCGGCGACTGACGCTCCAGGGTGGCCAGCGCGGTGCTTGAAGGCAGCAGCGAAATGCGTTCGTGGCTGGTCTGCAGCAGCAACTCGCGCGGCAAGCCGCTGGGCACGCTGCCCTGGTGCAGGAACAGGTCGAAGCAGCTGTGCTCCAGGGTGTCCGGATCATGTCCGAAATAGCTGGTCATCGACCCGTGGGGATCGAGGTCCACCACCACCACGCGCTTGCCGGCATCCGCGAGCAGACCCGCGAGGGCGATGGATGTGGTGGTCTTGCCGACTCCACCTTTTTGGTTGGCTACTGCCCAGACTCTCATCTTCTTCATCCTCCCGGCTGCGCGGGTGCACCGAGACTCTTCACCTACCCTACTGGGCAGACGACGGGGAATTGACGGCACCCGCAGTCGGGGCCTGTGCTGACGCTGCTGGTGCAGAATGCGTGCCAGCCCTCTGCAATGCGGCATCCGGCCTGGATTTGGCGCTTCCTACGCCGCTCACGCTGCGGCGCACATCGAGATTGCGGGAAATCACCAGCACGACCCGGCGATTGCGCGCCCGGCCTTCGGCGGTGGTGTTGTCGGCCACCGGCTGGAATTCACCATAGCCCACCGCGGCCAGGCGCCCAGCGGCAACACCATCCATGGCCAACATGCGCACGATGCTGGCGGCCCGTGCCGTGGACAGCTCCCAGTTGGAGGGGAACTGTGAGGTGGTGATGGGCTGGTTGTCGGTGAAACCCTCGACATGCACCGGGTTGTCGTAGGGCGCCAGAATCCTGGCGACCCTCTGGATCAGTCCAAAGGCGGCGTCATTGGGAACGGCATCGCCGCTGGGAAAAAGCAGGCTGGAGTTCATCTCGATCTCCACCCACAGTTCGTTGCCGCGCACATTCAGCTGTTCGGTGTTGATCAGGTCGCCGAAGGCGTCGCGCACGCTCTGGGCGATTTCCTGCAACGGGTCGGCGCCGGGATCGTCGATGGAGCTTTGGGTGCGCTCGCTCTCCTCCACCATGGAGCGATCCGGCTCGGTCGTACGGGGCTTCTCCTCCCCCACCGGGACCGGCTTGATGGAGCGGTCGGGCTGGTTGAACACGCCCACCAGGCTCTCCGAGAGGATCTTGTACTTGCCTTCGTTGATCGAGGAAATGGAGTACATCACCACAAAGAAGGCGAACAGCAGGGTGATGAAGTCCGCGTAGGACACCAGCCAGCGTTCGTGATTCTCGTGTTCTTCGTGACGTCGCCTGCGCGCCATGGCCGGCCCCTCAGTCCATGAAGCCTTGCAGCTTGAGTTCGATGGAGCGCGGGTTCTCCCCCTCGGCGATGGAGAGGATGCCCTCCAACATCATTTCCCGGTATCGGGACTGGCGCAGGGCGATGGATTTCAGCTTGTTGCCGATGGGCAGCAGCAACAGGTTGGCGAAGCCCACACCATAGATGGTGGCGACGAAGGCCACGGCGATACCGCCGCCCAATTGGCTGGGGTCGGCCAGATTGCCCATCACGTGGATCAGGCCCATCACCGCGCCGATGATACCGATGGTGGGCGCGTAACCGCCCATGCTCTCGAACACCTTGGCGGCCTGCAGATCGCGGCCTTCCTGGGTGAACAGATCGACTTCGAGGATGCTGCGGATGGATTCCGGTTCGGCACCGTCCACCAACAACTGGAGGCCCTTGCGGGAATAGGGATCGGGCTCGCTGTCGGCCACCGGCTCCAGGCCCAGCAGGCCTTCCTTGCGCGCCGTCATGCTCCAGTTCACCACCCGGGTGATGCCACCGGCGAGGTCCACCTGGGGCGGGAAGAGAATCCAGCGGATGATGCCCAGCGCACGTTTGAAAATGCTCATGGGCGTCTGCAGGAACGCGGCGCCAAGGGTACCGCCCAGGACGATGAGTGCCGCCGGCCCGTTGAGCAGGGCCGCGGCATGGCCGCCTTCGAGGTAATTGCCGCCGATGATGGCGACGAAGGCCAGGATTACCCCGATGAGGCTCAGTACATCCATTACCGGGAAGTCTCCATTACATGCACGCCTCGACCAGGTGCCGGCCGATATCGTCCAGGCCGTAGACGGCGTCGGCCAGGTTGGCCTTCACCACCGCCATGGGCATGCCGTAGATCACACAGCTGGCCTCGTCCTGGGCCCAGACCTGGCTGCCACCCTGCTTGAGCAGACGCGCGCCTTCGCGGCCGTCGGCCCCCATGCCGGTCAGCACCACCGCCAGGACCTTGTCAGTGTAGGCCTTGGCTGCGGAGCCGAAGGTGATATCGACGCAGGGCTTGTAGTTGAGCCGCTCGTCGCCCGGCAGGATGCGCACCACACCACGACCGTCCACCATCATCTGCTTGCCGCCAGGGGCCAGCAGCGCCAGGCCGGGGCGCAGCACGTCGCCGTCCTCGGCTTCCTTTACGGAAATCCGGCACAGCTTGTCCAGGCGCTCGGCGAAGGCCTTGGTGAAGGCCGCCGGCATGTGCTGGATCAGCACCAGCGGCGCCGGGAAATTGGCCGGCAATTGGGTGAGCACGCGCTGCAGGGCCACCGGCCCACCGGTGGAGGTGCCAATGGCCACCAACCGGTAGGCTTTACGCTTTGGGGCTGCAGACGGAGCCGGGGCCGCCGGGGTCGGATGACTCGGCTGTGCCGGCGCGGGGAACGGGCGTGCCGGAGCGCTGGCGGCAGCCGCCGGCGCCGGATGCGGCGTGGCGCTGAAGCTGCTGTAGCGGCGGTTACTGCGGGCAATGCTGTGGACCTTCTCGCACAGCAGCTGCTTGACCTTCTCGGGGGTGCGCGAGATGTCCTCGAAGTTCTTCGGCAGGAAGTCCACGGCACCGGCGTCCAGGGCATCGAGAGTGACACGGGCGCCTTCGTGGGTCAGCGAGGAAAACATCATGACCGGGGTCGGGCAGCGCTGCATGATGTGCCGCACCGCGGTGATGCCGTCCATCATCGGCATCTCGTAGTCCATGGTGATGACGTCGGGCTTGAGCGCCAGCGCCTGGTCGATGGCCTCGCGGCCATTGGTGGCGGTACCCACCACCTGGATATTGGGGTCGGAAGAAAGGATTTCCGAGACACGGCGGCGGAAGAACCCGGAGTCATCCACCACCAGAACCTTGACTGCCATATATAAAAAAGCTCCTAGCGGGCGGCCTTTGCTGGCCGCCCCAGATCAGCCGCGGCGCGCGTAGTGCTTGAGCATGCTGGGTACGTCGAGGATCAGCGCGATACGGCCGTCACCGGTGATGGTGGCGCCAGACATGCCCGGCGTGCCTTGCAGCATCTTGCCGAGCGGCTTGATCACCACCTCTTCCTGGCCCACCAGTTGATCGACCACGAAGCCGATGCGCTGGGTGCCCACGGAGAGGATCACCACGTGGCCTTCGCCCTGCTCTTCCACCGCCGCGTCGCGGACCAGCCAGCGCTTGAGGTAGAACAGCGGCAGCGCCTTGTCGCGGACGATCACCACTTCCTGGCCGTCCACCACGTTGGTGCGGGACAGGTCGAGGTGGAAGATTTCGTTGACGTTCACCAGCGGGAAGGCGAAGGCCTGGTTGGCCAGCATCACCATCAGGGTCGGCATGATCGCCAGGGTCAGCGGGACCTTGATGACGATCTTCGAGCCCGAACCCTTCTGCGAGAACACGTTCACCGTGCCATTGAGCTGGGAGATCTTGGTCTTCACCACGTCCATGCCGACACCACGGCCGGACACGTCGGAAATCTCGGTCTTGGTGGAGAAGCCCGGGGCGAAGATCAGGTTGTAGCATTCCAGCTCGGTCAGGCGCTCGGCGGCGTCCTTGTCCAGCAGGCCCTTCTCCACCGCCTTGGCACGAAGCACGGCTGCGTCCATGCCCTTGCCATCGTCGGTGATCATCAGAAGGATATGGTCGCCTTCCTGCTCGGCGGAGAGCACCACCCGGCCGGTACGCGGTTTGCCGGCGGCTTCGCGTTCCTCGGGGGACTCGATGCCGTGGTCGACGGCATTGCGCACCAGGTGCACCAGCGGGTCGGCCAGGGCCTCGACCAGGTTCTTGTCCAGGTCGGTGTCCTCGCCCACCAGCTCGAGGTTGATTTCTTTCTTCAGGTTGCGCGCCAGGTCGCGGACCAGGCGCGGGAAGCGGCCGAAGACCTTCTTGATCGGCTGCATCCGGGTCTTCATCACGGCGGTCTGCAGGTCGGCGGTGACCACGTCGAGGTTGGACACGGCCTTGGCCATGGACTCGTCGCCGCTGTTGGCCCCCAGGCGCACCAGGCGGTTACGCACCAGCACCAGCTCGCCAACCATGTTCATGATCTCGTCCAGGCGCGCGGTATCCACACGTACGGTGGTTTCCGCCTCGCTCACGGCAGCCGGGCCAGCCGCGCCATTGCTGGCGGCAGGCGCGGCGGCCTTGGGAGCCGGCTCGGCCCTGGGTGCGGGCTTGGGCACAGGCGCAGGCGCCACAGCGGCTGCCGGACGGCTCGCAGCCGGAGCCGGAGCAGCCGCGGGCTCCTCGCCGGCACCGTTGAACTTGCCCTTGCCGTGCAGTTGGTCGAGGAGCGCTTCGAATTCGTCGTCGGTGATGTTGTCGCCACCCCCGGCTGCGGCTGGTGCGGGCGCTGGGGCAGCGGAGGCGACGGGCGCGGGGACAACGGCTTCCGAGGCACCGTTGAACTTGCCCTTGCCATGGAGTTGGTCGAGCAGGTCCTCGAACTCGTCGTCGGTGATCTCGTCACCGGCACCGGCAGTGGCCACGGCAGAGGCGGCGGCATGCGCGGCGACGGCCGTTTCCGGCTCGGTGGCGCCGGCGAACTTGCCCTTGCCGTGCAATTGGTCGAGGAGCGCTTCGAACTCGTCGTCGGTGATTTCGTCGGCCTCGGTGGCAACGGGCTCAGCCGCCAGGCTGGCGCTGTCACCCAAGGCGTCGAGCAATTGCTCGAACTCGCTGTCGGTGATGTCGGCGGACGCTTCGATGGGAGCAGGCGCTTTGACGACCGGCGCCGGCGCGGCCGGAGCGACGGGCGCCGCTTCGACGCCTGCCGGTTCGGCAAGGCGCGACAAGGCGGCGAGCAATTCAGGCGTGGCGGGCGTCGGTTCGCTGCGCTCGCGCACTTCGCTGAACATCTCGTTGACCGTGTCCAGGGCCTGCAGGACCACGTCCATCAACTCGGCATCCACGCGGCGCTCGCCCTTGCGCAGGATGTCGAAGACGTTCTCGGCGATGTGGCAGCACTCCACCAGCGCATTCAGCTGGAGGAAGCCGGCACCACCCTTGACGGTATGGAAACCACGGAAGATCGCATTGAGCAGGTCCATGTCGTCCGGGCGGCTTTCCAGCTCGACCAGCTGCTCGGACAATTGCTCCAAAATCTCGCCGGCCTCTACCAGGAAGTCCTGGAGGATTTCTTCATCGGCGTCGAAGCTCATAAGCGGGGCGCTCCCTAGAACCCAAGGCTGGATAGCAGATCGTCGACGTCGTCCTGTCCGGACACCACGTCTTCCCGTATATCGGCATGGATCTGCGGACCTTCACCCCTGGAAGGATTTTTTTGTTGTTCCAGCTCGGCGCGCAGCGCGTCGTGGTCGTGCTCGATGCCGGCGTAACGGTCTACCTGGCTGGCCATCATCACCAGCTTGACCAGGTTGCTCTCCACCTCGGTCACCAGTTGGGTCACGCGCTTGATGACCTGGCCGGTGAGGTCCTGGTAGTCCTGGGCCAGCAGGATGTCGTTGAGCTTGCTGGACAGAGCATCGGTGTCGCGTTGACTGCGAGCAAGGAATTGTTCGATACGGCGAGCCAGGTCGCGGAAGCCGTCCGCGCCGATTTCCCGACGCATGAAGCGCCCCCACTCCTCACCCAGCTGCTGGGCCTCGTCACTCAGGCCGTTGAGCAGCGGCGCGCTCTCTTCCACCAGGTCCATGGTGCGGTTGGCGGCCTTCTCGGTCATGTGCACCACGTAGGACAGGCGATCAGTCGCGTCGGCGATCTGCGACATTTCCTGGGCATGGGGCAGGTGCGGGTCGATCTGGAAATTGACGATGGCGTTGTGCAGTTCGCGGGTGAGCTTGCCCACTTCCTGGTACAGACCACGATCACGGACGTGATTGAGTTCGTGGATAAGTTGCACGGCGTCGGTGAAATTGCCCTTCTCCAGGCTTTCCACCAATTCCCGCGCACGGACTTTCAGGGTCGACTCGAAGTCGCCCAACAGGGATTCATTCTGGTCCATGGTGCCCTCGCGGCCGGTGTCAGCCGTTGACGCGCTCGAAGATCTTCTCGATTTTTTCTTTCAGGACCTGAGCGGTGAAAGGCTTGACCACATAGCCGTTCACGCCGGCCTGGGCCGCCTCGATGATCTGGTCGCGTTTGGCTTCGGCAGTCACCATCAGGACCGGCAGGTGCTTCAGGCGCTCGTCGGCGCGGACGGCACGCAGCAGGTCGATGCCGGTCATCCCGGGCATGTTCCAGTCGGTCACGAGGAAATCGAAGTTGCCGCTGTGCAGCATTGGCAGGGCCGTGGTGCCGTCGTCGGCTTCGGCGGTATTGGTGAAACCCAAGTCGCGCAAGAGGTTCTTGATGATGCGTCTCATCGTCGAGAAGTCGTCAACGATGAGGATTTTCATGTTCTTGTCCAAGTCAACCTCCGTACAGTCCCAAACGCCCCTCTTGCCGGGTGCGCCGTTCTAATCTGAAAGCGGTGTGCCGTTCAGCGCGCGCGCCATTCGCCGAGCCGCGCGCGCAAACGTGCCGCGCACTGGCTATGCAACTGGCTGACCCGCGATTCGCTGACCCCCAGCACTTCACCGATTTCCTTCAAGTTCAGTTCTTCGTCGTAATACAGCGCCAGCACCAGGCGCTCACGCTCCGGCAGGTTCGCGATGGCATCGGCCAGCGCGGCCTGGAAGCGGTTTTCTTCCAGATCTTGGGAAGGTGAGATTTGGGTGACACCGGCGTCCTCGTGCACGCCGCCATGCTCCCCTTCCTGCAACAGGTCGTCGAAGCTGAACAGGCGGCTGCCCAAGGTGTCGCTCAGGATGCCGTAGTAGTCTTCGAGACTCAATTCAAGTTCGGCAGCAACTTCCTGATCTTTAGCGTCACGTCCCGTTCGCGCTTCGATTGCACGAATCGCGTCGCTCACCATGCGGGTATTGCGGTGCACCGAGCGCGGCGCCCAATCGCCCTTGCGGACCTCGTCCAGCATGGCTCCGCGAATGCGGATGCCCGCGTAGGTTTCGAAGCTGGCGCCCTTGCTGCCGTCGTATTTCTTCGAGGCTTCGAGCAAGCCGATCATCCCGGACTGCATCAGGTCTTCCACCTGTACGCTGGCCGGCAGGCGCGCAAGCAGGTGATAAGCGATGCGCTTGACCAGCGGGGCATACCGCTCGATCAGCTCATGTTGCGAATCCCTTCCTTGTGCCTTGCCGTACATACGCAGTCCAGTAGCGGGTGTCATACAGGCGATTCCGCGGAGGGCTGTCTGACCAGCCGCTCGACGAAGAACTCCAGGTGGCCCCGCGGATTGGCCGGCAGCGGCCAGCTGTCGACCTTCTGCGCGATGGCCTTGAAGGCCAGCGAGCATTTCGAGCGCGGGAAGGCTTCATAGACCGCGCGCTGCTTCTGCACGGCCTTGCGGACCGACTCGTCGTAGGGGACAGCGCCAACGTACTGCAGCGCGACGTCCAGGAAACGGTCGGTGACCTTGGTCAGCTTGGCGAAGAGGTTGCGACCTTCCTGCGGGCTGTGGGCCATGTTGGCCAGCACGCGGAAGCGGTTCATGCCGTAGTCGCGGTTGAGCAGTTTGATCAGCGCGTAGGCGTCGGTGATGGAGGTGGGCTCATCGCAGACCACCACGATCACTTCCTGAGCCGCGCGGACGAAGCTGACCACGGAGTCGCCGATGCCGGCGGCGGTGTCGATCACCAGCACGTCGAGGTTGTCGCTGATTTCACTGAATGCCTGGATCAGGCCAGCGTGCTGCATGGGCGACAGCTGGACCATGCTCTGGGTGCCGGAGGCGGCCGGGACGATGCGAATGCCCCCCGGTCCCTGCAACAGCACGTCGCGCAGGTCGCACTCGCCATTGATCACGTCGGCCAGGGTGCGTTTGGCGGTCAGGCCGAGGAGAACGTCGACGTTGGCCAGACCGAGGTCCGCGTCCAACAACATGACGCGGCGGCCGAGATCGGCCAGGGCCAGCGAAAGGTTCACCGACACGTTGGTCTTGCCGACGCCACCCTTGCCGCCGGTCACCGCGATCACCTGTACGGGATGCATACTACCCATTTCAAATACCTTGCCTTAGGTCGACTGGGCCATTTGGCTGTCTAGCACCACCCACTCCGGGGCGGTTGTCAATTCTTCAACCGGCGCGCCGCGCCGGATTCTGGTAGAGCCCGGCGAACAGGTCGGCCATGGCTTCCTCGCTCGGGTCTTCCGGTGCCTGGAGGCTGACCGCACGACTCACGAGCTGGTGGCTGCGGGGAACCTGCAGATCATCCGGGATTCGCGGCCCATCGGCCAGATAGGCTACCGGGAGATGCTGGCCGATAGCCAGCCCCAGAACTTCACCCAGGCTGACCGCTTCGTCCGCCTTGGTGATGATGCAACCGGCCAGACCGCAACGCTTGTAGCTGTGGTAGGCCGCCTTGAGCACCTGGCTCTGACTGGTGGCGGCCATGACCAGGTAATTCTTCGCATTTATCGCCCGGCTTGCCAGCGATTCCAGCTGCATGGCGAGGGCTGGATCATTGGCCGGCAGACCAGCGGTATCGATCAGCACCACACGCTTGCGAATCAGGGGCGCCAGGGCCTGGACCAGGGACTGGCCCGGGTCCACCTGGGTGACCGACACGTTGAGGATGCGGCCCAGGGTCTTGAGCTGTTCCTGAGCGCCGATGCGGAAGCTGTCCATGCTCACCAGGGCGACGCTCTGGGCGCCGTATTTGAGCACGTAGCGCGCAGCCAGCTTGGCCAGGGTGGTGGTCTTGCCCATGCCGGCCGGGCCGACCAGGGCGATCACCCCGCCCTCTTCCAGCGGCTCGACCTTCGGCGTACGGATGGCATGGGCCAGGTGCGCCAGCAGCATGCGCCAGGCCTGGCGCGGATCCTTGACGCTGGCCACCTTGTCCAGCAGGACGCGGCCGAGATCAGCCGGCAGCCCCATGCGCTGCAGGCGGCGCCAGAGGCTGGCTTGCTGCGGACGACGGCTCTGCATCTGGCTCCAGGCGATGGAACCCAGCTGCACTTCGATCAGTTCGCGCAGGCCGCTCAACTCGAAGCGCATGGCGTCCAGGGCAGCCTGGTCCACGGCGGCGGGCTTCGGTGCTGCGACCGGCTCCACCGGGCGCGGTACCGGGCGTGGACGGCTCATGGCGGCGACCAGGGCGGCTTCCGGCAGCTCCGACTCGATGGCCGTCAGGGGCTCACCGGCGAACAATTGACGGTCCTTGCCGGCATCGGCCTGGGCGCGGGTGGTCAGCTCGGCCTGGGCTTCGGCGATGCGCGCCTGGGTCTTGCGCAGTTCGGCTTCGAGCGCCGGGTTCGGCTTGCTCGGCGCCGGGGCGGGCAGCGGGTAGTCCAGCGCAGCGGTCAGCTCGACGCCGCCGGCAACCCGGCGATTGCCGATGATGGCGGCATCCGCACCCAGTTCATCACGCACCAACTTCATGGCTTGACGCATATCGGCGGCGAAGAAGCGTTTGACCTGCATGGTCCTTGACCTCGGTTAGTTCTGCCCCACAGTCGAAACTATGGTGACCTGCTTGTTGTCCGGTATTTCCTGGTAGGCCAGTACGTGCATGGTTGGCACGGCGAGCCTTGCGAAGCGCGACATCATCGCCCGGATCGGCCCGGCCACCAGCAGGATCGCCTGCTTGCCGAGCATTTCCTGGCGCTGCGCCGCTTCCACCAGGGAACGTTGCAGCTTCTCGGCCATTCCGGGTTCGAGGAGAACGCCATCTTCCGAACCTTGTCCGGCCTTCTGCAGGCTATTCAGCAATATCTGTTCCAACCTGGGTTCCAGAGTGATCACAGGCAGCTCCGGCTCTAGTCCCACAATGCTTTGCACGATTGCGCGGCACAGCGAGACGCGCACCGCCGCCACCAGCGCGGCGGGATCTTGACTCTTGGGTGCGACGTTGGCGATGGCCTCGGCGATGGTGCGGATGTCCCGCACCGGCACCTGCTCCTGCAGCAGCGCCTGGAGCACCTTGAGCAGGGTGGACAGGGAAACCATGCCCGGCACCAGCTCTTCGGCCAGGCGCGGAGAGCTCTTGGCCAGGTTCTGCATCAGTTGCTGGACTTCTTCATGGCCCAGCAGCTCGTGGGCATGCTTGTGCAGTACCTGGTTGAGGTGGGTGGCGACCACGGTGCTGGCATCCACCACCGTGTAGCCAAGGGACTGCGCCTGGTCGCGCTGGCTGGCATCGATCCACACGGCTTCCAGACCGAACGCCGGATCCTTGGCGGCGACACCATTGAGGGTGCCGAACACCTGGCCGGGGTTGATCGCCAGTTCGCGGTCCGGATAGACCTCCGCCTCGGCCACGCTGACGCCCATGAGGGTCAGGCGATAGGCATTGGGCAGCAGGTCGAGGTTGTCGCGGATATGCACCGAGGGCATCAGGAAGCCCATCTCCTGGGACAGCTTCTTGCGAACCCCCTTGATCCGCGCGAGCAGTTGGCCGCCCTGGTTGCGGTCCACCAGCGGGATCAGGCGATAGCCGACTTCCAGGCCCACCAGGTCCACCGGGGTCACGTCATCCCAGCCCAGCTCCTTGGTTTCCTGGGCGCGCTGGGCGGGCAGCAGTTCCTGCTGACGCTTCTCTTCCTGGACCGCCTCTTCCTTGACCTTGTTCTGCTTCTGCCAGATCCAGTAGGCGCCGCCCGCAGCCACCAGGCCCAGGCCGACGAAGGACACATGGGGCATGCCCGGCACCAGGCCCATGGCGATGAGGATGGCGGCGGACACGGCCAGGGCCTTGGGCGAGGCGAACATCTGGCGGTTGACCTGCTGGCCCATGTCCTCGGAGGTGGACACCCGGGTGACCATGATGGCGGCAGCGGTCGACAGCAGCAGCGAGGGGAGCTGCGCCACCAGACCGTCACCGATGGTCAGCAGGGAGTAGATCCGGCCAGCGTCGGAGAAGCTCATGCCGTGCTGCAGCATGCCGATGGCCATGCCACCCAGCAGGTTGATGAAGAGGATCAGCAGGCCGGCGATGGCGTCACCACGGACGAACTTGCTGGCACCGTCCATGGAGCCGTAGAAGTCGGCTTCCTGGGAGACTTCGGTCCGGCGCTTCTTGGCCTCGGCCTGGTCGATCAGGCCGGCGTTGAGGTCGGCGTCGATGGCCATCTGCTTGCCGGGCATGGCGTCCAGGGTGAATCGCGCGCTCACTTCGGAGATACGCCCGGCACCCTTGGTGACCACCACGAAGTTGATGATCATGAGGATCGCGAAGACCACGGCACCGACGACGTAGTTGCCGCCCACCACCACTTCACCGAAGGCCTGGATCACCTTGCCCGCGGCGTCGTGGCCGTCCTGGCCGTGGAGCAGCACCACGCGGGTGGACGCGACGTTCAGCGCCAGGCGCAACAGGGTGGCCACCAGCAGGATGGTGGGGAAGACCGCGAAGTCCAGCGGGCGCATGGCGTACACGCAGACCAGCAGCACGACGATGGACAGCGCGATGTTGAAGGTGAAGAAGACGTCCAGCAGGAACGCCGGCACCGGGAGCGTCATCATGCCCAGCATGACCAGCACGAGCAGCGGCACCCCGAGGTTGCCACGCCCCATGCCCATCAGGTTGTTACGGACATTGCCGATCAGTTGCGTACGATCCACTGTTGCTCCCCTACCCCATTCGCGAAGCCCTGCTCCGCGCATCCAATCTTTTGACGCCTTCAGGTGGCGTCACAGCCCTTGTGCAAGAAGCTTTCCAACTTCGTTAAGGGGTTGATTCAGAGGAAGAATTCGGGAAATGACGTGTAGGGGCGAATTCATTCGCCAAGCAGACCGCAGGTCTGCCAGGGGGGGTTCTATGGGGCGGCTGCGCCGCCCTTGGCGAATGAATTCGCCCCTACAGAAAAGCGAGCGGCTTCACTCGTCGCGCCGCAATTCCGGCGGGATCGGCAGGTCATTGAGCGGCGACGGGCGCTTGCCGCGGCCGGCACGGAACTGCTTGAGCTGGTAGACGTACGCCAGCACCTGGGCCACTGCCAGGTAAAGACCGGCGGGAATCTCCTGGTCCAGCTCGGTGGAGTAGTAGACGGCCCGCGCCAAGGCCGGGGACTCCAGCACCGTCACCTTGCTCTCCTGGGCGATCTCGCGAATCTTCAGCGCGGTGAAGTCGCTACCCTTGGCGAGCAACAGCGGCGCGCCGCCCTTTTCGGCGTCGTACTTGAGCGCCACGGCGAAGTGGGTCGGGTTGGTGATGACAACGTCGGCCTGGGGCACCGAGGCCATCATGCGGCGCTCGGCCATTTCCCGCTGCATGCGGCGGATGCGCGACTTCACCTCGGGCTTGCCCTCGGTGTCCTTGTATTCGTCGCGCACTTCCTGCTTGGTCATCATCAGCTTCTGCTTGTTGTCCCAGAGCTGGAAAGGCACGTCCACGGCGGCAATCAGGATCAGCCCGCACGCCAGCCAGACCGCGCTCCAGCCCGCCAGCTGGACACTGTGCAGAATGGCCATTTCCAGCGGCTCCTTGGCGATCGCCAGAAGATCGTCACGGTCGGCATTCAGTACCGCCAGGGCCACCAGCAGGATCACCCCGAACTTGGCCAGGGCCTTGAGCAGCTCAGCCAGGGCGTGCATGGAGAACATCCGCTTGATCCCGGACAGTGGGTTCATGCGGCCGAAGTTCGGCAATAGCGGCTCGGTGGTAAACAGCCAGCCACCCAGGGAGATCGGGCCGGCGATGGAGACGATCAGCAGGGTGATAAGCAGCGGCATCACGGCATCCAGGGCCATCTTTCCCGAGGCCAGCAGCCAGATGGCCATGCTGCGCTCGTCCATCAGCACCGCTCGCGGCAGGTCGAAGTTGGACTGCATGATCTTCATCAGGATGTCGGCCATGCCGCCGCCGGTGGCCATTACGCCGCCTGCCCCGGCCAGGGTCACGGCCAGGGTATTGAGCTCACGGGAACGGGCGACCTGGCCCTTCTCCCGGGCCTCCTGCATCCGTTTACCTGTGGGATCTTCGCTCTTGTCCGCCCCGCTTTCGCTTTCTGCCATGGCTCACCTCAGCAGCAGGCCCGGGAATCCGCCCGGGACGGGTAGGAGATTATTCATCGCGCCTTCGCCAACTCGCGCAAGACTTGCAGGGCATCGCTGGCCAGCACCTGGTATTGAGCGAGGATGTCGGCCATGCCGATCCAGACGATCACCAGGCCCAGGGCCAGGGTCAGCGGGAAACCGATGGAGAAGATGTTCAGTTGGGGCGCGGCGCGGGTCATCACGCCGAAGGCCAGGTTGACCACCAGCAGCGCCGTGATCACCGGCAGCGACAGCAGCAGGCCCGCGCCCATTACCCAGCCGAGCTTGCCCGCCACTTCCCAGTACTGGCTGGTCAGCAGGCCGCCGCCCACCGGCAGGGTCACAAAGCTTTCCGCCAGCACCTCGAACACCACCAGGTGGCCGTTCATGGCGAGGAACAGCAGGGTCACCAGCATCAGGTAGAACTGGCCCAGCACCGGCACCGACACGCCGTTGGTGGGGTCGACCATGGAGGCGAAGCCCAGGCCCATCTGCGTGGAAATGATCTGCCCGGCCACCACGAAGGCATGGAAGAACAGCTGCAGCACGAAGCCGAGCAGAACGCCCACCAGCACCTGCTCCGCCACCAGCAGCAGGTTGCGCAGATTGATGGCGTCCACTTGCGGCATGGGTGGCAGCGTGGGCACCAGCACCACGGCAATCGCCAGGGCGAGGTAGAGGCGCACCCGCGTCGGCACCAGCTGCGTGCCGATCACGGGCATGGTCATCAACAGCGCAGCGATGCGGAACAGCGGCAGCACGAAACTGCCTACCCAGCCTCCGATCTGCGCGTCGCTGAGCTCGAGCATGTCAGCCGATCAGCAGGGGGATGTTCTGATAGAGCGTCGTGATGTACTCCATCAGTTGGCGGGTCAGCCAGGGGCCGGCCCAGATCAGGGTGCCCAGCATCACCAGCAGGCGCGGCAGGAAGCTCAGCGTCTGTTCGTTGATCTGGGTCGCCGCCTGGAACATGGCGACGATCAGACCGACCACCAGACTCGGCACCACCAGGATGCCGACGATCAGGCAGGTCAGCCAAAGGGCCTCACGGAACAGGTCGACAGCGATTTCCGGGGTCATCGCAAGCCTCCTACACGCCGCCGAAGCTGCCGGCGAGGGTGCCGATGATCAATGCCCAGCCATCCACCAGGACGAAGAGCATGATCTTGAACGGCAGGGAAATGATCAGCGGCGAGAGCATCATCATGCCCATGGCCATCAGCACACTGGCGACCACCAGGTCGATGATCAGGAAGGGAATGAAGATCATGAAGCCGATCTGGAATGCGGTCTTCAGCTCGGAGGTGACGAAGGCCGGCACCAGGATGGTCAGGGGCGCGGCGTCCGGGCTGGGGATGTCGATGCGCTTGGACAACCGCATGAACAGCTCCAGGTCACTGGCGCGGGTCTGCGCCAGCATGAAGTCCTTGATCGGCACTTCAGCCTTGACCAGCGCATCCTGGGCCGACATCTGTTCGTTGAGGTAAGGCTGCAAGGCGTCCTGATTCACCCGGTCGAACACCGGCGCCATGATGAACAGGGTCAGGAACAGCGACAGGCCGATGAGGATCTGGTTCGACGGTGCCTGCTGCAGACCCAGCGCCTGGCGCAGGATGGAGAAGACGATGATGATCCGGGTGAAGCTGGTCATCAGCATGACGAACGCCGGGATGAAGCTCAGCGCCGTCATGATCAGCAGGATCTGCAGGCTTACCGAATATTCCTGCTGTCCTTGCGGATTGGTGGAGAGGGTGATCGCCGGCACCGACAGCGGATTGTCGGCACCCAGGGCGAACGGCGCGGCCAATGCCAGCAGCAGCGCAATGAGGAGGCGGGGCATCAGTGCTTGTCCTTGCCGAGCAGTTCCATCAAACGTTTGGCGAATTCCGGGCTGGCGGCTTCTGCCTCGGCCAGCGGGACGGGTTCCTTCATCACATGCAGCGGCGCGATGCGGCCGGCGCTGATCCCCAGCAGGACCTGCTCGCCACCTACCTGCACCAGCACCAGCCGGTCACGCGGGCCCAGGGCCTGACTGGCCACCAGCTTGATCACCTGCCCGCCACGGGGGCCGAGTTGCTGAACCCGGCGTAGCAGCCAGGCCAGCAGGAAAATGAGCCCTACCACCAGCAGCAGGCCAACGGCCAGTTGCCCCAGTTGCGCAGCCATGCCGCTGCCAGCCTGGGCCGCGGCGGCAGCCGGCGCCTGCGCCGCAGTGGTGGCGGCGGGTTCGGCCGCGAGACCGGCCAGGGGCAGCGGGAGCAGCCCCGCAGTGAGAAGGCGGCGCATGGTCTCAGCGCAGCTTCTTGATGCGTTCGCTCGGGCTGATCACGTCGGTCAGACGGATGCCGAACTTCTCGTTCACCACCACCACTTCGCCGTGGGCGATCAGGGTGCCGTTGACCAGCACGTCCAGCGGCTCACCGGCCAGGCGGTCGAGCTCGATCACCGAGCCCTGGTTGAGCTGCAGCAGGTTGCGGATGGTGATGTCGGTGTTGCCCACCTCCATGGAGATGGAAACCGGGATGTCCAGGATCACGTCCAGGTTGGGGCCATCCAGGCTCACCGGAGCGTTGGACTTCGGCACGCTGCCGAACTCTTCCATCGGCGCACGCGGCGAACTCGGCGCGACGGCTGCCCCCTGGTTCATCAGCGCGTCGATGTCGTCCTGGCTGGCATCGCCAGCCTCGGCCAGGGCGGCAGCCCATTCATCGGCGAGGGCCTGTTCCTCGGGGGTGGGGGTGTCCATGTCGTTTGCCATCGGTTGACCTCGGCTGGCTCTGGATTCGTGGGTGGCGCGCAATCAGCGCTGGCGTTCGATTGGCTCGAGGATCTGCAGGGACAGGTTGCCCTTGTGCGATCCCAGCTTGGCCTTGAAGGCCGGCACGCCATTGGCGCGCATGATCATGTGTTCGGGCAGCTCCACCGGAATGACGTCGCCGGGCTGCATGTGCAGGATGTCCCGCAGCTTGAGCTGGCGGCGCACCACGGTGGCGCCCACCGGCACGCTGACGTCGAGGATGTCCTCGCGCAGGGCCTTGATCCAACGCTCGTCCTGGTCGTCGACGTCGGACTGGAAGCCGGCGTCGAGCATCTCGCGGATCGGCTCGATCATCGAATACGGCATGGTGATGTGCAGGTCGCCGCCGCCGCCGTCCAGTTCGATGTGGAAGGTGGACACCACCACCACTTCGCTGGGGCTGACGATGTTGGCCAGCGCCGGGTTCACTTCCGAGTTGATGTACTCGAAGTTCACGTCCATCACCGCGTGCCAGGCCTCGGCCAGGTCGACGAAGGCCTGGTCCAGCACCATGCGCACCACCCGCAGCTCGGTGGGGGTGAATTCGCGACCCTCGATCTTGGCATGGCGGCCGTCACCCCCGAAGAAGTTGTCCACCAGCTTGAACACCAGCTTGGCGTCGAGGATGAACAGGGAGGTGCCGCGCAACGGCTTCATCTTCACCAGGTTGAGGCTGGTGGGCACGTAGAGCGAATGCACGTACTCGCCGAACTTCATCACCTGCACACCGCCCACTGCCACGTCCGCCGAGCGGCGCAGCAGGTTGAACATGCTGATGCGGGTGTAACGGGCGAAGCGCTCGTTGATCATCTCCAGGGTCGGCATGCGTCCCCGGACGATGCGGTCCTGGCTGGTCAGGTCATAGCTCTTGACGCTGCCAGGTTCGGCATCGGTTTGGGTTTCCACCAGGCCGTCGTCGACACCGTGGAGCAGCGCGTCGATCTCGTCCTGGGACAGCAGGTCTTGAACAGCCATGGTCGTACCTTGCCTACTGCAATACGAAGTTGGTGAAGAGCACTTGTTCGACGGTGACGGCGCCGGTTTCCTGCTTCGCCAGTTCCTGCACCGTGGCGGTGGCCTGCTGGCGCAGCATTTCTTTGCCCACCGGCGTGATCAGGGTGTCGAAGTTCTGTCCGGAGAAGAGCATGACCAGCTTGTTGCGCAGCACCGGCATGTGCACCTTGAGCGCATCCAACTGGGCCTGGTCACGGGCCATCAGCGAGACGCTGACCTGCATGTAGCGCTGGCGGCCGTTCTGGCTGAAGTTGACCACGAAGGCCGGCGCCAGGTCCTGGTAGATCGCGGGTTGCCGGGCCGAGGCGGCCGTGGCGCCCTCTTCCTTGGCCGGCTCGGCGGACTTGTCGCCACGGCTGAGGAAGAACCAGGTAGCGCCCACCGACAGGGAAATCGCCAGCAACAGTGCGACCACCACCAGAATGATGAGCTTCAGCTTGCTCTTGCCGCCGGCTCCACCCTCTACCGGGGCCTTCGCTTCTTTCTTCGCCATGCCAATAATCCGTCGCCGAGCGGGAAAAGCCCGCCTTTTCCAGGGGAATGAGCAAGTGTTATGCCAGCTCGCCGGCCAACCGGCGGCTGCTGGCTACTGCTTCAGGGCTGCGGATATACCAGTGTCGGGGGGCGGCTGTCACGGGGGATTGCCGGAAATGTTGGCGCGGGGGCTTGCCCTCTCCCCCGGCCCCTCCAGGGAGCCGGGGGAGAGGATTGTCAGGCGTAGAAATCCACCAACCCGCGCCCACCACCCGCCGAGGCCGGGCGGATTTCGCTGTGGCTCACGGTGATCTCTTCATCGCCGCCGCCAAAGCTGGAACGACCGCCAGAGGACCGGCGCTCGCCATCACCACCCTGCCCTTGCCAGCCACGGTTGAGGGACTGGTCCGAAACGTTCACGTCCAGCTGGTTCATGCCCTGCTGGGCGAACAGGTCGCGCAGGCGGTGCATCTGCCCTTCCAGGGCGTCGCGAACGTTGGCGTTGGGGCTGGCGAAGGTCACCTGGGCCTGGTCCTGGGTCATGTGCACGCGCACTTCCAGGCGCCCGAGTTCCTGTGGGTCGAGCTGGATCTCGGCGGACTTGAGGTTCTGGCTGGAGAGCCACATCACCCGGTCCACCACCGCCTCGCTCCAGCCGCCCTGGTTCATTGCCACGGGCTGACCGGGCACCAGTGCCGGAGCACGTTGCGCCTGGGTGGTCTGCTGGCTGATGGCCTGGCTCAGGGCGTTGAGGCGGCTGGCGAGCATCTCGCTGCGCGCCTCGCCCTTGTTCTCGCCGAGGCTTTCCGTCATCCGTGCCGAGAGTTCGCCTACCGGCAATTCGCTGTCCAGCTTGCCCTCTCCGGCTTCCAGGGGCTTGTCGGCGAAGGCTTCCAGAGCGCTGGCAAAGTCCTGCTCCGCACTGGGCGCGGCCTGCGTCGCCTGGGCGGCATTCTGGGCCTGCTGAGCGGCCGCCTGGGCGGCCTGAGCTCCCTGGTCCAGGGCCATCTTCACCGCCGGCATGCCATTGAGCTGGTCCAGGTCGGGGTCGAGGCTGGCTTCGCTGAGGGTAGCCGGCGCTGCGCTGTTCACCTGCGGCGCGGCAGTCAGGGCCGACAGCTCTTCGGTGGCGCCTTCGGCGTCCGCCGGCACGGCATCAGCCGGGAGCTGGCCGGTCATGGCTATCAGCAGCATCGGGTCGACCACGGGTTCGTCCTGGGCCTCGGTGGCCTCCCCTTCCTCAGTCGGCAAGGGCTTGCCGCTTTCGGCAACGGCGGCCTGGCTGGCGGCAGGATCGGCCGCCGGCTGGTCAGCCTTTGCCGCTTCGTCTGACCTGTCCTTGGCCGATTTGGACGATGCCTCGTGGCGTTCGGCGGCCTTGGTCTGGCGTTCTTTCGCGTACATTTGGGCGAAGCTGGAAGCCTCGCCCTTGCTGGTTTCCGCCGGTTTCTCCGGGGCTTTTGCGGCCGGTGCTTTCGGCTTCACTTCAGGCCGGGCCTGAAGAAGCAGATCGGGGGCAACGGGCATGGGCACTCTCCGCTCGGTTTGGTTCGTGCCGTTGGGTTTGCAAGGGGCGGGCCAACATTCTGGCCAGTCGGTGAAGGCGCCGATCGGCGGGACTAGCCCCGGTGCTCCTGCTGGAGCAGGTCATGCACGACGAGGAATTCCTCCTCTATCTGCACGAGCAGGGCTGGCACGTCGGTGAGTTGCTCGCGCCGGGCCATGTCTTCCAGCTGCTTGCACAGACCGGCCAGAGAGGGGGCGCCCATGTTGCTGCAGCTGCCCTTGAAGCTATGGGCGGCAAGCCGCAGGGCCTGGCTGTCAGCGAGGTCACTGGCCTGCTGGATCTGCCGCAGGCGCTCGGCGGAGTCCGCCAGGAAGGTATCGAGCAGGACCGGAAATTCGTCCTCCATGACGTCCCGCAGGGCAGAAAGCACAGAATGGTCGAGATGGATATCGGACAAACCCGTCGCTCCCGTACTGAATCTGAACGTCCGAAAATTATGCCTTAACGGGCCAGCGGAATTCGACGTGGATACCTTGGCCACCCTCGGCGGACTCGCAACGCGCCGTGAGCTGGCTGACCAGGGTCAGGCCACGGCCACTGAGGCTATCCATCGACGGGCGGGCGGCAAGGACCTCGCTCAGGTCAAACCCCTTGCCGCTGTCTTCCACGCGGACCACCAGGCGCCCTCCCCGGCCTTCGGGGATCAGCTGCAGGTGAAAACGCACGTAGCCTTCTTCCAGGCTGGCCAGGCGCTCGGTGCGCTCCCGGTAGTAGCGGGCGAAGCCTTCGGCATTGCGCTTGAGGGAGGAATCCAGCCCCAGCACGCCGTGCTCCAGGGCATTGGAGTAGAGCTCGGCGAGCACGGTGTAGAGTGCGCCGCCCTGGTCACGCAGGCCCTGGACCTCCAACAGCAGCTGCAACAGGAAGGGCAAGGGATTGAAGCGTTTGAGGGTCTGTGCGCGGAATTCGAAGGTGGCCGACCAGTCCAGTGGGCTGGACTGGCCGCTGTCGGTGAAGGCCAGCTTGGCACGCTCGGTGACCTCCTCGAGCATGCGCAACTCGATCATGCTCACGTCGTCCTGGGCGTGCCCCCGGAAGGCGCTCAGGGCCAGTTGGATCTCGTCGAAGAGGCGGTTGCCGTCGCTGTTGGCATCGAACACGGCGCGCAGGCGCTGGTCGCCGAAGACCTCGTCGCTGTCGTTGCGGGTTTCCAGCACACCGTCGGAGACCAGCAGGATGCGATCATCGGTTTCGACGGGGAAGGACTCGAAGTGGGCATTGAAGCTGTTCTGGTCCAACACTCCCAGCGGCAGGTGGCGGGACACCAGCGGCACCAGCTCACCGCCGTCGGCACGCCGCAAGTAACCATCGGGCAGGCCGCCGTTCCATACCTCCACCATGCGCCGCTGGAAGCTCAGGTTGAGGAAGGTGGCGCAGCAGAACACGCCCACCGGCAGGATGCGTTTCAGCTTGGCGTTCATCTCCCGCAGGATGTCCGGCATGGCATAACCCTTGGCGGTCATGCCGTAGAACACTTCAGCCAGGGGCATGGCGCCGATGGCCGCCGGCAGGCCATGGCCAGTGAAATCGCCGAGCAGCACATGCATCCCGCCCGAGGGCTTGTAGGCAGCCAGCAGCAGGTCGCCGTTGAACAGCGCATAGGGCGATTGCAGGTAGCGAATGTTCGGGGCACTCAGGCAGCCGGAGTGGGCCACCTTGTCGAAGACCGCCTTGGCCACCCGCTGTTCGGTGACCAGGTGCTCGTTGTGCCGGGCGATCAGGTCGCGCTGCTGCAGCACCGTGTCCTGCAGCCGGCGCAGGCGGTCCAGGGCCTTGATCTTGGCTTCCAGGATGACCCGGTTGTAGGGCTTGGCGAGGAAGTCGTCGCCCCCCGCCTCGAGGCAGCGCACCAGCGCCTCGTTCTCGGTCAGGGAGGTGAGGAAGATGATGGGGACCAGCGCCTCGCCCGCCAATTGCTTGATCCGGCGAGCGGCTTCGAAGCCATCCATCACCGGCATCAGCGCATCCATCAGCACCAGCTGCGGCTGCTCCTGCTGGAACAACGCCACGGCCTCTCGGCCATTGGCGGCGGTCAGGGCGCGGTGCCCCTGGCGACTGACGATGGTGGACAGCAGCAGCCGGTCCGCCGCGTTGTCCTCGGCAATCAGGATCGTCAGCGGCGACGGCATGGCAGCAGACCTCAGGCGATCTGGAACAATTGTTCGAAGTTGGAAATGGCGAGGATCTTGCGAACGTCGGGGTTGCAGTTGGCAAGGCGGATCTGCGCGCGCTCGCCACCGGCGTGGTCACGCAGCAGGAGCAGCATGCCAAGGGCAGAACTGTCCAGGTAGGTCGTGCCCTTGAGGTCGACGACATAGCGCTTGGGGGTCACATTGATGCGCTCGTAGGCGTCGCGGAATTCCTGATGGGCGCCGAAATCGAAACGTCCCTGGATGTAGATGGTCAGCTCCTGCCCATCTTCAGAGGGCATCGAGGTGATGGCCATGCAAAGCTCCTTGTTCAAGTTCGGAATGCGCGTGGTGAAGATTTAGCACCGGCATCGGTGCTGGGCAACTGGAAAGCGGCAGTGGCGGAGAATTTATGGTTCTGAGATGACGTGCTGAAGAATGCATTCACTCGCTGGCGCAGGGTGCGCGGCACGCCAGCACTCACGCCCGATCGGTTGACGCGCGGGTCGCCCCCTACTCCCCACGCCGGGTCGGAAGGCGCTGGACCAGTTCATCCAGCAGCTTCTGTTCGCGCTTGTCTTCCGCCGCGCGGGCTTCGTCGAGGTAGCGCTGCACCAGTTTGCGCAGGCCCTCCAGGCGCGCATAGCGCTGCTGCCAGGTGGCGCGGGCCTTGTCGAGGTTATCGCGGCTCCATTTGACGCTCTGCATCTGCTGGCCGATGGCGGATTCCAGCTGGGAGAGGAAGCGCTGGTAGTTCATCAGCCACTGGCCGGAGACACCGCGCCGGCCTTCTTCGATCCATTGCTGCTGGTAGTCGGACCGGTAGCGCTCCAGTTCACCGAGCTTCATCTCAGCCTGGGTCAGAAGGCCCTGGCAGCGGCCAAGCACACGCGCCGCTTCGCGTTCGGCGCGCTCGGCCATCTCCACCACCGGCGCCAGACGCGCCGCGCGATTGCGAGACATGGGTTATCAGCCCTGGATGCCGAGGCTGGCGGCCAGGCGCTGGGCGCTCTGGGCGAGGCCTTCGCTTTCGTCCAGCCCCTGGCGCAGGAACGCGCTCATGGTCGGTTGCCGGGCGATGGCCAGATCAGTGTCGGGATCGCCGCCAGCGACATAAGCGCCGACGCTGATCAGGTCGCGGCTCTGCTGGTAGCGCGACCAGAGCTGCTTGAAGCGCTGGGCCATCTTCATGTGATCGGGGCTGACCACCTGGGGCATCACCCGGCTGATGGAGGCTTCGATGTCGATGGCCGGATAGTGCCCTTCCTCGGCCAGACGCCGGGACAGCACGAAGTGGCCGTCGAGCACGCCCCGCGCGGAGTCGGCGATGGGGTCCTGTTGGTCGTCACCCTCCGACAGCACGGTGTAGAAGGCGGTGATGGAGCCCCCGCCCTGCTCCGCATTGCCGGCACGCTCCACCAGCTTCGGCAGCTTGGCGAACACCGACGGCGGATAGCCCTTGGTGGCGGGCGGTTCGCCGATGGCCAGGGCGATTTCGCGCTGGGCCTGGGCGAAGCGGGTCAGGGAATCCATCAGCAACAGGACGTTCTTGCCCTTGTCACGGAAGTATTCGGCGATGCGCGTGCAGTACATGGCAGCGCGCAGGCGCATCAGGGGCGCATCGTCCGCCGGGGACGCCACGACCACGGAACGCTTGAGGCCCTCTTCGCCGAGGATGTGCTCGATGAATTCCTTCACTTCGCGGCCCCGTTCGCCGATCAGGCCGACGACGATGATTTCCGCCTCGGTGAAGCGGGTCATCATCCCCAACAGCACGCTCTTGCCCACGCCGGTACCGGCGAACAGGCCAAGGCGCTGACCACGGCCAACGGTGAGCAGGGAGTTGATGGAACGGATGCCCACATCCAGGGGTTCACTGATGGGGTGGCGCTTCAGCGGGTTGATGGTGGGACCGTCCATGGGCACCCAGTCCTCGGCCCTCATCCCGCCCTTGCCATCCAGGGCACGACCGGCGCCATCCAGCACGCGGCCGAGCATGGACATGCCCATCGGCAGGCGGCCGGTATCCGGCAAAGGCACCACACGGGCGCCGGGGGCGATGCCGGAGAGGCTGCCCACCGGCATCAGGTAAATCTTGCTGCCGGAAAAGCCCATCACTTCGGCTTCCACCTGCACCGGGTGGTAGCTGTCGTCGTTGATCACCACGCAGCGGCTGCCCACTGGCGCGCGTAACCCCTCGGCTTCCAGGGTAAGCCCCACCATGCGCAGCAGGCGGCCTTCCACCACCGGCTGCGACGGCAATTCGATGACTTCGCTGTAACCCGCCAGGCGCTTGGCGAAGCTGGCGCGCTCAATACGCATGGTCGAGGCTGTCCGGAGCGTCCAGGTCCAGCACCAGGTCGGCCGATGGCGGGTGGACCTTCTGTTCGCGCTGCTGCTCGAAGAGCTGCTTCATGGCCTGGTTCAGGCGGGTCTCGATGCTGGCGTCGATACGCGAATGCTCGGTTTCGACCCGGCAGCCGCCCGGCTCCAGGGACTCGTCCTCAAGGATGCGCCAGCTTTCCTCGTGACGATCGCGCAGGGCCTTCACCTGTTCGAAGTCCTGCGGGTTGACGTGGATGCGCACGTTGTTCGCGCCCATGGGCAGCAGCTTCAGCGCCTCGCGCAGCACCGTACGGATCTGGCTGGAATCCAGACGCAGTTCGCGCTGGATCACCTGGCGAGTGATCAGGCTGGCGAGGTGCACCAGCGACTCTTCGATCTGTCGATCCTGATCGGCGATGGGTTCCAGCAACTGGCCCATCAGCGTCTCCAACTGGGCCAGGCGTGCGGCCAGGGCCACATCGGCGTCCTGCTTCGCCTTGAGCTGGCCGGCATGGAAGCCGTCACGCTCGCCGGTGGCGAAGCCTTCGTTGTAAGCGTCCTGGCGGATGGCTTCCAGCTCATCCAGCGTCAGCGGCTTGACGGCCTCGATCGGCACTTCCTCGATCTGCGGCTCGGGTTCGGGTGCCGCGTCCACCACCTCTTCCGGCTCGGGCGCCTCGGGCTCCGGGGCGTCCGGGTCGAAACTGGGCAGGGACCAGCGATCGAAGACGTTGACGTCCTTGGCGCGGATCAGTTCGCTTGCCGATTCCTTGCTGGCCATGACCACCGCCTCAAATCATTTCTTCGCCGCCCTTGCCGCCGAGGACGATTTCCCCGGCTTCGGCCATACGGCGGGCAATGGTGAGAATTTCCTTCTGCGCCGACTCCACGTCGCTGACGCGCACCGGGCCCTTGGCTTCCAGATCGTCGCGCAGCAGTTCGGCGGCGCGCTTGGACATGTTCTTGAAGACCTTTTCCTTGATGGCGTCGTCCGAGCCTTTCAGGGCCAGCACCAGCACATCGGAGGACACCTCGCGCAGCAGGGCCTGGATGCCACGGTCGTCGACATCGGCCAGGTTGTCGAAGACGAACATGAGGTCTTCGATCTGGGTCGAGAGGTCCTCGTCCACTTCGCGGATGGAGTCCATCAACTGGCCTTCGACCGAGCTGTCGAGGAAGTTCATGATGTCCGCCGCACGCTTCACACCGCCCATGGTGGTGCGGGTGGTGCTGGCATTGCCGGCGAACTGCTTCTCCAGGATCAGGTTGAGTTCCTTGAGCGCGGAAGGCTGCACGGTGTTCAGCGAAGACACACGCAGGACGATGTCCAGGCGCACCTTGTGGTCGAAGTGGCTGAGCACTTCGGCCGCCTGGTCCGGGTCCAGGTAGGCCACCACGATGGCCTGGATCTGCGGGTGCTCGTAGCGGATCACGTCGGCCACGGCACGCGGCTCCATCCACTTCAGGCTGTCCAGGCCGCTGGTGCTGCCGCCGAGGAGAATGCGGTCGATCAGGTTGTTGGCCTTGTCCTCACCCAGGGCCTGGGTGAGCATCTTGCGGATGTAGCCATCGGCGCCGACGCCCAGGCTGGTCTGGTCGCCGACAATATCGACGAACTCGCTCATCACCTGCTCCACCTGTTCGCGGTGGATGTTGCGCATCTGCGCCATGGCAACGCCGACCCGCTGCACTTCCTTCGGCCCCATGTGGCGCAGCACCTGGGCCGCGTCAGTCTCGCCCAGGGACAGCAGCAGGATGGCGGCCTTGTCGACCTTGTTCAGCTTGGCGGGGGCGCGGTTATCACTCATCGGCGTTGATCCACTCTTTGACTACAAGGGCCACGCGGCCAGGATCTTCGGCCACCAGATTCTTGATGGCGTTGAGTTGCGCATCATACCCGTCGCTCGGACTGGGCAGGAGGATGCTTTGCGGGCCGCCGAGGCTGACGCGGTCATCCGACAGCTCGCCGGCAATCCCCATCTCGCCCAGGTCGACGTCGCCAACGCGGCCGCCTTCCAGTTCCCTGGCCTTGTTGGCACCGCTGATGTTGTTCAGCACCGGACGCAGCACGCCGAACACCAGCACCAGGATGAAGAGCACGCCGAGCACCTGCTTCACCACGTCCCAGAACCAGGGCTGGGTGTAGAAGGGAATGTCGATCACTTCTTCGCTGTTGTCGGCCATGAACGGGGTGTTGATCACGCTGACGCTGTCGCCACGGCTGGCGTCGTAGCCCACCGAGTCCTGCACCAGGCGGGTGAAGCGCGCGATCTCGTCGGCGGTCCAGGGCACACGGGTGGTCTCGCCGGATTGCGGGTCGACCTTCACCTGGTCATCCAGCACGACCGCGACGGAAAGCCGGCGCAGGCGGCCCTGTTGCTGCTTGGTGTGGCTGATGGAGCGGTCCAGTTCGTAGTTGCGGGTGGTCTGGTCGCGCTTGTCAGTGGGGTACGGCGCGAGCATCGGCTTGCCGGTGGCCGGGTCGATGATCTGCTGGCCGTTGTCATCCAGGATCGGCTGGCCCGGCTGCACGCTTGCGGTCGCGGTGCTCGTGGCCTGCTGCGGTGCGGCGCCGGGTGCCGGCGGCTGGTTCGACAGCGCGCCGGGTACGCCCTGGGGACCGCCGTTGTTCTGGCGCTCCTCGGCCATCTTCTGCTCACTGCGCAGGGCCGGCTGGTCCGGGTTGAACATCTCGGAGGTGGATTCGACGGCACTGAAGTCCACGTCCGCCGAGACTTCCGCCTTGTAGCGGCCGTTGCCCAGCACCGGCTGCAGGATGCTGTGCACGCGCTGGGTGTAGAGGGTTTCCATGCGCCGGGTATAGTCGTACTGCTTGCCGGCCATGGTCAGCTCGGACAGCTCCTGCTGGTCGGACAGCAGGTTGCCTTTCTGGTCGACGACGGTGACCTGGGACTTGTCCAGTTCCGGCACGCTGGTGGCCACCAGATTGACGATGGCCATGACCTGGCTCGGCTCCAGGGTGCGCCCCGGATAGAGCTCCACCAGCACGGACGCACTGGGCTTGCGCTCGTCACGAACGAACACCGAGCTCTTCGGGATCGCCAGGTGCACACGCGCACCCTTGACGTTGTTCAGGCTGGAGACGGTGCGTGCCAGCTCGCCTTCCAATCCGCGACGGTAGCGGGTGGCTTCCATGAACTGGCTGGTGCCCAGGCCCTGGTCCTTGTCGAGGATTTCAAAGCCCACGGTGCTGTCGCTGGGCGCCACGCCGGCGGCAGCCAGCTTCATGCGGGCACGGGCCAGGTCTTCGGACTTGACCAGCAAGGCGCCGGAGTTGGGTTCGATCTTGTAGCCGATGTCGGCGGCACCCAGGGCTTCCACCACCTGGTTGGCGTCCATCCCGTTCAGGCTGCCGTAAAGCGGCCGGTAGTCCGGCTGCTGGGACCAGAGCACCACGGCAAAGCCGATCGCGACGCTGGCAGCCAGGCCAACCAGCAGGCCGACCTGGCGCAGCATGCTCATCTGAGAGAGGTTTTCCAGGAAGGACAGGCCGAACAGCGGCTTCTTCTCGTCCTGAGTGCCCGCCGCCTCTGCCTTGGCGGGGACTTTTGCAACAGCTGCTTCAGCCATTTCTCAATCCGTCCTCAAACCGGCATCTGCATGATGTCTTGGTAGGCCTGGACCAGCTTGTTACGCACCTGGGTCATGGCCTCGAACGAAACGCTGGCTTTCTGCGACGCGATCATGACGTCGGTGAGGTCCACGCCCTTCTGGCCCACCTCGAAGGCGGTGGCCATGTCGCTGGCAACCTGCTGGGTATCGGCCACCTTGTTGACGGCCTGCCCGAGCATGTCAGCGAAGGATGGCGCGCCGGCCTCCGGGGCTGCGGTGGGGGCCGGTTTTGCACGAGCCATGGCATCCATCTGCATGGCTCGCATTTCCAACATCAGGCGATTGAACTCGATACCCTGACTCATGACATTCCTCCAACTGCCGCGATTTTTTGACGCTACGCGGTTCGATGAAGGGGTATCTGCAACAAGGGTGCCAAGAGTCAGAAGATAGAGGGCTTGGCGAGACATTGCGGGGCCAAAGGCCTGCCCCGGATGCCTCTCCGCAGGATGGGTCGGGCGGCGTCCTGCGAGCGAAGCGAAACCCATCAGCCACGATCGAGGGGTTTCGCAGGCTCCTCCATGCTACGGACTACGCCAAGGCGACAGCGCTTAGCTGGCGTAGAGGTACGCTTCCACATCCATGCCGGCATCGCGCATCTGCGCCAGCTTGTAGCGGAGGGTGCGCGGGCTGATCCCCAGGCGCTCGGCGGCTTCCTTGCGGCGACCGCGTTCGGAACGCAGGGTGTCGATGATCATCTGGAACTCATGGCGACGCAGGTCGTCGCCCAGGGCACTGGCCGTTTCGACCGGCGCGGCAGCCACCGGCAGCGGCACCACCGGCGCAGCCATCAGCGCCGGGGCCGGCACGACAGGCGCAATGGCCATGCCGATGGGCGCGGTGAGGCAGAGGTCATGAGGCTGGATCAGTCCACCCTGCTGCAGGATCAGCGCGCGCTGCACGGCGTTGTCCAGTTCACGCACGTTGCCGGGCCATGTGTGGGCCAGCAGCGCTGCCTGGGCGTCGCTGGAGAAGCGCACGGCACCGTGATTCATTTTTTTGACGTGCTTGGCCAGCAGGCGCTCGGCCAGCGGCAGGATGTCCGCCGGACGATCGCGCAGCGGGCGCCAGGCCAGTGGGAAGACGGAAAGGCGGTAGTAGAGGTCTTCGCGGAAGCGCCCTGCCGCCACTTCGCCGGCGAGGTCGCGGTTGGTGGTGGCGAGCACGCGGATATCCAGGCTGATGGGACGACGGGCACCCACGCGCTCCACCTCGCGCTCCTGCAGCACTCGCAGCAGCTTGGCCTGCAGGCCGAGGGGCATTTCGGAAATCTCGTCCAGCAGGATGGTGCCGCCATCGGCCATTTCGAACTTGCCGGGCGCGCTGGCGATGGCGCCGGTGAAGGCGCCCTTCTCATGGCCGAACAGGGTGGCTTCCAGCATGTTGTCCGGGATGGCCGCGCAGTTGATGGCGATGAAGGGGCCATTGGCGCGCGGCGACTGCTGATGGATGTACTGCGCGAGCACTTCCTTGCCGGTGCCGGACTCGCCGGAAATCAGCACAGTGGAATCGCTGCGCGCGACACGCGCCGCCAGTTCC
Organism: Pseudomonas sp. LFM046; assembly: GCF_000949385.2. NCBI lineage: Bacteria > Pseudomonadati > Pseudomonadota > Gammaproteobacteria > Pseudomonadales > Pseudomonadaceae > Pseudomonas > Pseudomonas sp. LFM046. The sequence goes on from NZ_JYKO02000001.1 coordinate 4,035,316, forward strand.
AGCAACTGCCGGCTGGCCGGTTCCAGGGCGACCGGGCCGTCGCTGGCGAGCAGGCTCATGCGGCCAAGGGCATGGCGCGCCACCAGCTCCAGCAGGGTATTGGGTTCGAAGGGTTTCACCAGGTAGTCGGCGGCGCCCTGGCGAATGGCATCCACCGCACGCTCCACCGCACCGAAGGCCGTCATCAGCAGTACCGGCAGCTGCGGATAGCGCTGGCGGACAATGCCCAGCAACTGGTGACCATCCATGCCCGGCATGTTGACGTCGCTGACCATCAGGCCAAAGGATTCCTCGCCCAGCGCCACCAGGGCAGCCTCGGCGCAGTCCACCGCACGGTAGTCGTAGCCGCCGATCAGCAGGGTATCCGCCAGCGCTTCACGCAGCGCGCGGTCATCTTCGACCAGCAGAATCTTGGCAGTCATCGTCCTTTACTCCTGTGTAACCGACTGCGCCGCGGGAATCAGCGGCAGGACCAGGGTGGCGCAGGTGCCGCGGCCAGGCCGCGAGCGCAGCCGCAGTTTCCCCTGGTGGGCGCGCGCCACCGCCTTGACTACGGCCAGCCCGAGGCCGGTGCCGGTGGTCTTGGTGGTGAAAAAGGGTTCGCCCAGGCGCGCCAGAGTGGCGGCGTCGATGCCGGGGCCGTTGTCGCTGATGGAAAGGCGCAGATCGCCCCCGCGACGGTAGAGGTGCACCTTCAGGCGCAGGTCACGACCGGCGGCCTGGATGGCGTTTTCGATCAGGTTGAGCATCGCGCCGACGAGGGTGTCGCGATTGCACAGCAACTCGCCCTCGGCAAGGTCGCATTGCCAGCGCACCTGCCTGCCTTCCACATGGGATTCGGCGGCGCCGCGCAGGGCACTGAAAAGCGACGAGGGCGCCAGGCGGTCCGGCAGCGGCAGTTCGCCTCGGGCGAAGACCAGCATGTCGCGCACCTGGTGTTCCAGTTCGTGCAGGCGTTCCTTGAGGCGGCCGGCGAAGCGCTGCTGCTGGTCCGTCGGCAGCACCTGCTGGGTCAGGTGACCGGCATAGAGCAAGGCGGCGGAGAGCGGTGTGCGGATCTGATGAGCCAGGGACGCGACCATGCGGCCCAGGGCGGAAAGGCGTTCGTGGCGCGCCAGTTGATCCTGCAGGCGACGGGTTTCCGTCAGGTCGGTAAGGAGGATCAGTTGGCCCGGCTCGCCGTTCAGGGAGCGGATGGCGATGGAAAGGCGACGCCCGTCCTTGAGGGAGATTTCGTGGCCATCGTCTTCACGGGGAGCGAAATTGCGGGCGATGACTTCGCGCCAGAGCATGCCCACCAAGGGCTGGCCGAGCAGGCTGCGCGCCACGGGATTGGCCTCGCGCACCACGCCCTGCCCATCGATCACGATGACGCCACCCGGCAGCAGGTCCAGCACGCTCTGCAAGCGGTTGGCGAGGCGTTCTTTCTCCGCCAGTTCCTGCATGCGCTGGGCGCTGACCAAGGCCAGTTCGCCTTTCAGCTCGGTGACCCGGGCCTCCAGCATGCTGTAGGACTCGTTGAGCTGGGCCGACATCTGGTTGAACAGCGAAAAGGCGTGTTCGAGGCCAGCACGGCTGGCCTGTTCGGCGGGGGCAACGTCCGGGTTCTGCGCGGGGATGACGGCTTGGTTCATGCTCTTCTCTCGCTCCATCAACCGTCAGCAGACGGTCGGTCGAGGGAGATATAGCAATACCCGTGCCTAAAATTTAATCCTTTAAAAACAACAACTTGGAAAAAGCGGAGTTATTCTTCCGCCAATTCCTCGTCGCGACGGCTCATGCCGTACTTGCGCATCTTCTCCACCAGGGTGGTGCGGCGGATACGCAGACGCTCGGCGGCTCGGGCCACTACGCCGGAGGCATCGTCCAGCGCTTGCTGGATCAGCCCCTGCTCCAGGTTGCCGAGGTAGTCCTTGAGGTCCAGGCCCTCCGGCGGTAGCAGCGCCTGGGAAGCGACACCTGGCAGGCCGGCACCGATGGCCGAGCGCTCTTCGATCTCTTCCCGCAGGGTGGCCTTGAGCTGCTCGTCCTCGTCATCCACATGGCGGAATTTCTTCGGCAGTTCACTGACGCCGATGACACCGTAGGGATGCATGATCGCCATGCGCTCCACCAGGTTGGCCAGCTCACGGACGTTGCCCGGCCAGTCGTGGTTGCACAGGGACATGATGGCGGCGGAGTTGAAGCGGATGGAGCCACGCTTCTCGTGCTCCATGCGCGAGATGAGTTCGTTGATCAGCAGCGGGATGTCTTCCACCCGCTCGCGCAGGGGGGCCATATCGATGGGGAAGACATTGAGGCGGTAGTAGAGATCTTCACGGAAGCTGCCAGCCTCGATCATCTGCTCGAGGTTCTTGTGGGTGGCTGCGATGATGCGCACATCCACGTTCTGGGTCTTGTTGCTGCCGACCCGCTCGAACGTGCGCTCCTGCAGCACACGCAGCAGCTTGACCTGCATCGGCAGCGGCATGTCGCCGATCTCGTCGAGGAACAGGGTGCCGCCATTGGCCAGCTCGAAACGCCCTGCCCGGCTGGTGATGGCGCCGGTGAAGGCACCCTTCTCGTGGCCGAAGAGTTCGCTTTCCAGCAGCTCCGCCGGAATCGCGCCGCAGTTGACCGGCACGAAGGGCGCTTCGCGACGCTTGGAATGGTAGTGGAGGTTGCGGGCGACGACTTCCTTGCCGGTGCCGGACTCGCCGAGGATCAGCACGCTGGCGTCGGTATCGGCCACCTGCTGCATCATCTGCCGCACCTGCTGGATCGCGCGGCTGGTACCCACCAGGCTGCGGAACAGGTTGGGTTCGCGCTGGCGGCCACGCTCGCGGGCGTGGTCGTACATTTCGCGGTAGACCTGGGCGCGATGCAGGGAGTCGAGCAGCTTGTTGTAGCTCGGCGGCATCTCCAGGCTGGCCAGCAAGCGACGGCGGAGATCTTCCGGCCAGTCCGCCTGGACCTGGTCGCCGATCAGCAGGACCGGCAGGAACTCGTCCCAGGCCAGCAACTGCTTGATCAGTTCGAGCGCGCCACCCTTGGCGTTCACCTCACCCAGCATCACGCACAGAACATCACGGCTGGAGTTCAGGGTACCGGTCACATCGCGCCAATCCTGGCTGCCACAGGCCAGGTGCTCTTCCCCAAGGAAACTCAGGATCACCGCGAAATCGCGGCGGCGATCGCTGGTGTCGTCGATCAGCAGAATTTTGGTTTCACGCCACATTTTTGGATTCTTGCTTTTAGGGCTGAACGCCGTAATCCACGGCGTATGGGCAGACGGCGTATCCCTGACTCGGGAGTGACCGGCAATTGGCCACTAGTAAAGTGAAAAACCCTTGCCGAGTCAATTTTATGGCGTGCTTTTTTTGTTTGAGCCGACGGAATGGCTAAGCGATTGTCGGCGCAATATCGAGGTAGTGGCAGATGGAGGTCGAGTGGCCATCAGCCAAACAACTGATAGACCTTGGCGCCCTGCTGGGCCTGGTTGAGCTGGACCAGCTCGCCGGCGATGCGCTGCTGCTCGGCCTGGCAGAGGGTGACCAGCTCGCGATAGAGCGCCAGCAGGTCCTGCATCCGACGACCGAGCAGTTCGGTGTCATCAACGGCGTCGACCATGGCGTCGTCCACAGCCTGGCGGCAAAGCTGGTCAAGCTCGCCGATGGCTGCCCAGTCCTGACGGGCCAGCGCTTCGCGAAGGGCGCTGCCGGTGGCCTCAAGACGCTGGACTGATGCATTCATTGAAATTCTCCTGCCAACCCGGAAGGCATCACTGGGCGATGCCATCCCACCCGGTTTTCACATTGCGCAGCAACCCTGCCACTTCGTCCACCAGCGCGATGTCGCACTTCAGGTTCGCTTCCAGCAGGCGGGACACCATGTACTCGTAGAGCGAGTCCAGGTTAGCCGCGATCTCGCCGCCCTGCTCGAAGTTCAGGCCGTCGCGCAGACCGCCGATAATAGCGATTGCCTTGCCGATCAGCTCGCCTTTTTGCGCCATCTGGCCACGCTCGATGGCACCACGGGCCTGGGCCAGGCGGGTCAGGCCACCTTCCATGAGCATCTGGATCAGTCGATGGGGACTGGCATCCACGGCCTGGGCCTGGGTGTTCACGGACTGGTACTGCTTGAGGGCCGCCATCGCGTTCATATTCGCTCTCGCTCATGTGTCGGGCTGTGATACCCAAGGTATCGGCAGCCCTGGCGAGAGCTTTAGCCCGGCCTTTTGCGGAATTCAGGAAATTTCCGCAGGAGCCGGTGCTTCTACTTCCGGACCTATGCCATCCCAGGCCTGCTTGATGTTCAGCAGCAGCGCTTCGACTTCCTCGATGGGCCGCGGCGAGTTGTCCAGGGCCACGCGGGAGAGCCGGCGAGTCATGTAGTCATAGAGGGCATCGAGGTTCTCGGCGATCTCGCCGCCGAGCTGCTTGTCCAGGCTGGCCTGGAGCACGCCGATGATGCTGAGGGTGGAACCCACGGCCATGCCACGCACTTCGGGGCTGCCGATCTCCAGGCCGTGACGGGCCAGGGAAAGCCGTTCCAGCGCGCCGTCGAGGAGCAGTTGTACAGCGCGGTAAGGGCTGACTTCCTGGCTGGTCTTGACTTGCTTGTAGGTGTCGATCGGATTGGCCATTGCTTAGCTCTGCTTGACTACACCGGGAAGGTTGGAAAGGGCCTGGCTCATCCGGTCGCTGGTCTGCTTCAGGCTGGCAATCAGGGAGTCCATGGCGTTGTACTGGGCATACAGGCGGGTCTGGACCTTGGCGATACGCAGATCGAGCTGGGTACGTTGGTCCTTCACCGAACTGAGGGTTTCCTGCAGACCATCCTGGCGCTGGGACAGGATGCCCCCGGACTGGCTGTAGACGCTCAACTTATCGTTCAGGCGGGAGGTCAGGCCTGTGTCGCCGGTGAAGAAACTGGCAACGGATTCGTACTGGGTGCTGAGAACCTTGTCGAGCTTGGTGTCGTCGATTTTCAGCGTGCCGTCCTTCTGGGTGGTAATACCCAGGTCCGACAGGATGGAAATGCCGCCCTTCTGGCCAGACGGGTTGACCAATTCATTGCGCACGGTGGACAGCATCGAACGCACCGAGGAATCCCCCACCAGGGCGCCGGTCACCGGAGCACTGTCCTGGCCGACGGCCGTGACGGATGTCAGGGTCTTGGTCACGCCGATCATCTTGTTGTAGGCGTCGACGAACTTCTTGACGTTGGTCTTCACGGTCGACGTGTCCTGGTCGACCGTCACCGTGAATTTCTTGCCAGGCTCGGCACTGACCAGATCGAGGGTGACTTCGGAAATCGCACCGGACACCTTGTTGCTGGCGCTGTGCAGCGTCAGACCGTCGACGGTGAATTCTGCATCCTGGGCCAGGTTGATGTAGCCGCTGCTGGCTGCATTGGTACCGTCGAGCGCGGTCAGGGCGCCACTGGGGCTGGACGCCGCGTTGTTGTCGGCGAAGTTGCCGATGCGAAAGGCTTCGAGGCCGGCGGATGCCTGGACATAGATATCCTTGCCCGCCCCGGTGGTCTTGGAGCTGAGCACCAGGCGAGAGGTACCGTCCGCCGGGTTGCTGACAATGTTGGCACTGACGCCCTTGTCCTTGAGTGCAGTATTCAGGCTGTCGCGGATTTCGGAGAGGGTGGCGCCGGCAGCAACCTGCACATCGACGCCGCGATCATCGGCGCCGAGCTTGACGGTCAAGGTCCCGGAAGTCGCAGCGGTGGCGTCCTTGGCGAAGGTGGCGGTCCCCACCTTGCTGGCGGCAGCGAGCTTTTCCACCGTTACCTGGTAGGTTCCCGCACTTGCCTTGGTCGTGGCAGAGACGGTAGCCAGATCGGTATTGCTCGACTTGGCCGAACGCTTGGTGAACAGGTCGCTGGAGTTGAGATCCTTCAGCGCGGTCTGGAACTCGCTGATGGCGCTCTTGAGCTGGCCGACGGCAGAGAACTTCGAAGTCGCGGCCTTTTCCACACGAGACAGCTGCGCTTCCTTGGGCGCTCGTTCCGCGTCCACCAGGGCCTTCACGATGTCGTCGATGTTGATGTTCGAACCGAGTCCGGTTATGCCAGCCATTTTTCCGTTACCTCGCCAATCGTCTGACGCCTGCTCCAATAGTCGATAAAGCAGTCAAGAAACGTGCCATGCAACACGGAGGTACCAGCCTGTGCGTCAGGCTTCTGCCTTGAACAACAGACTGCGCATTTCCGACAGGCTTTCCGCCAGTTTCAGTGCATCCTCAGACGGAATTTGACGGATCACTTCTCCGGACTCTGAATCGGTCACCTGGACCACGACCCGGCCGCTGCTGTCGTCAACGTTGAAGTTCAAGTTGCGACGAATGCTCTGGACGAACTCCTGGATGCTGGACGCGGCCGCCTCCAGTGGTTCGCGATCCGCGGTCTCACTCTCGACCTTCTGCTGCGCCTGTTCGGCGACCTTGTCGGAGGCCGCTTTCAGCGCAGTGCCGCGTGCCTGCCCATCGACGCCAAGAGAAGTCGTCATGCCCTTGGCCGACAAATTGACTATGCCGATCTCCATCGCACTCACCTCACAAATGGCAAGAAGGGGGGAAGCGCCAAGCACTTCCCCCCGCGTTCAACGCCTTGCCTCGTCCGGGCCTTAGCCCAGGAGGCTGAGGACCGCCTGCGGCAGCTGGTTGGCCTGGGCCAGGATCGAGGTACCTGCTTGTTGCAGGATCTGGTTCTTGGTCAGGTTAGCGGTTTCCGCGGCGAAGTCAGTGTCCTGGATACGACCGCGGGCGGCCGACACGTTCTCCGAGATGTTCTGCAGGTTGCCGATGGTGTTCTCGAAGCGGTTCTGCACCGCACCGAGGTCGGCGCGCTGGGAGTCGATCATCTTGATCGCCTGGTCGATCACCAGCACGGCTTCCTGCGAGTTCTGCACCGTAGTCACGTCAATGTCGGAGATCTTGTCTTCGGTCACTGCGGTGGCAGCGGTGTAGCTGCCCGCGTTGATGCCGGCCGGTGCGTTGGCGAAGCTCAGGGCGGTCAGTTCGTTGGCACCGTCCTTGTCCTGGGACACGATCTTCATCGCGCCGGTGTCGTCAACGAAGGCACCCACGCCGAGGTTGGCGTCGTTGATCGCAGCGCCCAGGGCGCGGGAAGCTTCGACCGCAGTGGCGCCGCTGGCGATGTTGGCCTCGACGGTCATGGTCTTGCCGTCAACGGTCAGGGTGACCGAAGCGGTACCGGAAGCAGTGGCGGTGCCGGTGGCGGCGGTGACGCTGCCTTCGTAGTACTTGCCGGTCAGCGAGTCGGTGCTCATCTCGTCGATGTTGACGCTGATGGTCTCGTTCGCGGCGCTACCCACCTGGAAGGTGGTGGTGCCGAAAGTGCCGTCCAGCAGCTTCTTGCCACCGAAGGTGGTGGTGTTGGAAATACGGTTCAGTTCTTTCTTCAGCTCGGTCACTTCCGAGTTCAGGGCCTTGCGCTCGTCGTCGCTGTTGGAGCCGTTGGCCGACTGCAGGGACAGGTCACGCATACGCTGCAGGATGCTGGTGGACTGCTGCAGGGCGCCTTCAGCGGTCTGCGCCATGGAGATGCCGTCGTTGGAGTTCTTCACTGCAACGCCCAGACCGTTGATCTGGCTGCTCAGACGGTTGGAAATCTGCAGGCCGGCGGCGTCGTCCTTGGCGCTGTTGATGCGCGAACCGGTGGACAGACGTTGCAGGGAAGTGTCCAGAGCCCGGGAGGAGGTGTTCAGGTTCCGCTGGGTGTTCAGGGACGCGATGTTCGTGTTGACGGTCAAAGCCATGGTGTTTGTCCTCCATCGGACCTAACGAGTTTGCCTATGCTTGCGCCCCTGGGCTGCATCGCTCAGGCAACCATTGAGTGCGCTGTCATATTCCTTATCGGCCTCTTCGGAGAGAGCTTTAGGGGTGATTTGCATTTTTTTCACCCCTGCCCTTCGGGGCGCGCACAGCGCGCTATTTCCGGCGAGTTGACAGGTTTTCGGCAGGATCGGATGGATCTTTAACGCGGCTTCGTTCTGAGCCCCGGCGAAGGTCCGGCGTGAAGGCCGGACCCGTTGTCGGCGTCAGTCGGGCATCCAGGCCCGGTACCACTCGGCAAGATTCTCGCCCTCCAGCATCCAGCCGGTATGGACGGCCTCGCGCAACACGTCCCCGGCCCTGGCGGATGCGTCCAGGTCGTTGATGTGCATGCGGATGGCATCCACCCAATCCTTGAATCGGTTCTTCACGCGGGTCACCGGCAGGCCGTCCTGGTAACACAGCACATCGCTGCAGATCACCGGGAAGCCACAGGCTCCGTATTCGAGCAGGCGCAGGTTGCTCTTGCACTCGTTGAACAGATTCTGCTCCACGGGCGCCAAGGCCAGATCCAGGTTCAGGGAAGCGAGTGCCTGCGGGTACTGATTGATCTCCACCCCGACGTGGACCTCCTTGACGTAGGGACGAATCGCTTCGGGGCACATGCCGAAAAACACCCAGTCCACCTCGTTCGCCAGTTCCTTGACGACGTCGACGATCATTTCCAGGTCGCCCGAGTGGCCGGCGCCGCCCGCCCAACCAACGCGTGGGCGAGCGCTGACCCGGCGCTGGCTTTCAAGCCCACCCCACCAATGGGTCGGCAGACGGTTGCGCACCACGCGAATCTGCTCGTGCATGCCGGCGAAGGCTTCCGCCAGCGGCTCGGTGGAAACCACGAAACGGTCCACCAGGCCGAAGCCGCGGCGCAAGGAACGCAGAACGTCCTTGGGCATGTGCTGGCGGTGGGCGTTCTTCATCGGCAGGTTCGGCAGGTAGTCATCCAACTCATAGACCTTGAATGCCGAGGAGAAGGACTGCATGCGCCGCATGGCCTCCAGGCGTTCATCGCCAATCTGGCGCTGCAGCAGAATGACATCCGGCTCATAGCGCTCAAGATCGACCACCGGCAACAGGCTGGTGGACATGGCCCCCTCGATCAGGCCGCTGCTTTCCAGCGCCTTGAACGGCTGGATCACCCGGTAATGACCGCAGCCATACAGGTCCCCCGGATGGGCCAGCACCCTGGGCAGCGGGCGCCAGGATTGCAGCGGGCGCCAGGCCAGGTTGGGGTCGGCAAGCCTGAACCCCTGCTCCGCCAGGAGCGACAGGCCGGGGTTGTAGGCCGGGTCGCGAGCCAGGATCGGCAGCCATCGGGCATACATGGCGTCTTCCTCGGCGTGGCTGGCCCTGGCCTGGGGCTGCGGCTCCATCAACAACTGCGCGCGAGGCGTCCACACATTGAGGTAACCCGCCTGGCGTATCCGCAGGCAGAGGTCCACGTCGGACCAGGGCGCGAATGCCGGGTCCTCCTCGAAACCGCCCAGCTCCAGGAACAGGTCGCGGCGCAGCATCAGGCATTCGCCGCTCAGCGCCGAGTAGTTCTGCTCCACCTGCAAACGTTGCAGGTAGCCGGAACCGTCATGCGTCATGCCCTCGAATGCGCGGCCGGACGGCCCCCGCAAACCCAGCAACAGGCCGGCATGGCGAATGCGGCCATCGGCGCTGAGCAGTTTTGCCCCCACTGCACCAACTTCCGGGCGCAGGCCATGGTTGAGCAATTGCTGAAGCCAGTCGCGATCGACGATTCCTGCGCCCGCGCCCAGCCAGAGCAGCAGGTCGCCACGCGCCTGGAGCGCAGCCTGGTTGCAGGCCGCCTCTCGGGAAACGCCGGCCGGATAGTCGAGCACCCGCAGCCGGTCCTCACCCATGCCGCCGATAGCCGCCAGCCATTCGCAGGTGTGCGGATCGGTACTGCCAAGATTGATCAGCAGAATCTCGTAATGGGGATACGTGGTGTTTTCCAGCAGTGTTTCCAGGCAACGCTGGATACACACGAGCTGGTCCTTCACTGGCACCAGAATGCTCACGACGCCCGGTTGTGCATGGCCGTAATCCAGCTCGTAGCGCCCCGGAAGCCGAGACTGCACTCGCGGCTCGGTATAACCACGGGCACGCAGGTGACGCTCAATCACCGCGCGCTCCTGGGAATTGTCTTCCAGCCGGAACGCCGAACTCACCAGCAGCGGCTCGCTGATATGGCCAATGCCACCGAGCCCTTGCTGTTCGATCAGACGCAGCAGGAAATCCAGTTCGAAAGCTTCGGCCACCTGCGCGTCAAAGCCCCCCATCGCCAGGAAGTTGTCGCGGCGCAACAACCAGTGGCGGGTCATGCTCGCCGGGAAGCTGAGGAACAGATCAAGGTTGAAATCCGGCCTCAGGGCGACGCCCAACTCTCCGTCCTCGCCACGCATCACGCCATCGGCGTACACCGCCGTACAGGAGTCCGCACCGATGAGGTCCAGTGCGGCAATCAGCAGGCCACTGGTTGTGTATTCCACCCCGGCTTCCACGACCTGCACCCATTGCGCAGCAGCGCGTTCCACAGCCCGGTTCAAGGCCGCCACCTGGGCCTCCGGTTCCGCCGTCAGTGCTTCTCCAGCGCGGCCAGCCAGCGCCGCAGGCGCCGTGGACAACACCTGCACACTGTAATTTCGATAGAGGTTCACCGCTTCCAGGCTGGACAAGGTCCGGCCCACGCCCTCGACATCACCCAGTCGGTCGACCACCAGAATGGCGATCCTGGGGCCTCCATCGGCGACGTTCAGGCGCTCGCCGATCAGCGACATCTGCGGGGCGGACGGGACGCGCTCTTCCAGCCAGGCGCTCAAGGCCATCCCACCATTGCCGGAAGCCCGGCCCAGGGCGGAAAGCAGGTCCATCGAGCGGAACACCCGAGTCTTCAGCCGGGTAATGGGCGCCACTTCGACCTTGCGACTGACGCCCTCGGTGCGGTACCAGCCGAGTTCGCGGATACCCTGGCGGAAGTCCACATGGCCCTGCTCGCCTACGCCCGGTCGGTCACGGCCGATCTGGCTGTACTGCTCGCGCGAGACGCGGAAATCCGTGAGCGGTTGGGCCAGCATCGCCAGGTGGCCACGACGCAGCAACTTGACGTAAAGCGCGAGGTCGGCGACCCAGGTGATGCGTTTGCCATTGAGCACCGACAGCCCGTCGCCGAATTCCAGCAGGTCGGCGCGACGGCAGAGCACGGTGCTGGGCTCGCCGATGAAGTTGATGGTGTAGTCGGCGAAGAAGGTCACCAGTTGTTCGCCATTGACCACCACGTCCTCGCTGAAGGGATGCGCGGTAGCGACGGTATCCGGCAGCGGATTGCTGTCTTCGTCGATACGCCTGCGGCGGGAACTGGCCAGGGTGACGCCCGGGTCGTCGCGCATCACCGCCACCAGTGACTGGATGCAGTCCGGGTGCAGGCGATCGTCGTCGTGGAGGAACTTGACGTACTCACCCGATGCCAGGGAAATGGCCCGCGCTGCGCTGCGGGTCTCCCACAACCGCGTTTCATTGCGTCGGTAGATGACGGGGAAGTTCGCCCGGGCGCCGAAGGCCTCGACCACGGCCTGCACGTCATCACTCCGGCAGTCGTCGCACACGACCAGCTCCAGGGGGCGGTAGGTCTGGCGCTGAATGCTTTCCAGCGCCTCCTCCAGGTACATTGCCTTGTAGGCGGGCATGACAATGCTGACCAGGGGATTGGATTCGTTGAGATTGGCCAAAGCCGCTACTGCCTCTTGTCGATGAGCTGATTCAGGCGTTCCACCACTCGTGCGGAGTTGCGGTCATCCAGGTGCCGGAAGAACAGCTTCTTGGTTTGCCGGTAGCGATCGCCGTCCACCTGGCGGGGCGATTCAAGCTCGTCCTCCAGGGCGCGCAGCAGGTCGCCGAAATCTTTCACCACCGGGCCGGGGAAGGCCAGGTCCATGTCGTAGAGCAGGCCGTTCTGCCTGGCCTGGTAGTGTTCCAGGTCGAAGGCGAAGCTGAACACCGGCTTGTCCAGGTAAAGCGCGTCTATATAGACGGAGGAATAGTCCGTCACGACCAGGTCGGACTCCCGCAGGACCGGTGCAATTTCGTGGATGGCGCCGTGCCCCAGGTCCACCAGTGTGTCGCCGTCGATGAAGCGTTCCATGTTGAACAACTGGTCGCCCTTGCGGAAGTAATGCATGCGGAAGCCGAACACCGCGTTGTGACAAATCAGCAGGGATTTGAGTTGGTCAATTTCAGCTTCGCTGAACTGGTAGCAGGCTGCAGCCGCTACTTCACTCTCGCGAAAGGTAGGCGCATAGGTAATCAGACGCCGGCCGCGCTTGAGACTGCGAATGGCCTGCACATCACGCGAGAGGAAGCTGGGCAACGCCTTGTCGGGCATGCGCAGGAAGTCGTTGCGCGGCAGCCCGGTTATCCACAAGCGGTCGTAGCCGATTGGATGAAAGATGGCCGCCATGGCATAGCTGTCCACATCGGATGAGCACACCAGCCCCCGGTAGTAGGCGCGCTCCAGGCGCCTGAAGGCGACTCGGTCGGCATTCTCCCTCAGCGCAGGATTGGTCAGGGCGAACAGCCGCTTGAGCGGGATGCCGTGCCAGAGATTGACCACGATCCGCCGTTTCAGGCTCGGCCGAAGCACACTGAAGCCGCCCTGCGGCCAGCGCCAGGACATATCCAGTGCGATGGAATTGGTCAGCAGATAGACGCCGCACCGGGCGAGGTGGAACAGCCCGGTCAGGCTCTGCAGGTCCACCAGGCGAGTAGCACAGTGCCCCTCCAGGCCCAGGTCCAGCGGCTTGCCTCCACGGGTGAAGATGTACTTGCAAATAGCCGGGTCGGACTTGACCGATTCGAACAGGGCGCGGGAGTTCTCGACGAACTGATCACTTTTCAACGGGTGAACGAAAAAGGCCCAGCAGTCCATGCGTTTGGGTAGCACACGGTCGAACAGCCACCACAGGGGCAGCAGGAGCCAGTCGGCCAGAGCACGGAAGACACGGGGAAGACTCAAGCGAGCATTCCACCGGGACAGGCGAAGTCCGTCACACTCACGCACCTCGCGCCGAGGCGATCAGCTCGCAGATACCGTGCACCTGATCCAGCCCCAAGTCCGGGAAGATGGGCAGGCACAGCACCTTGCCGGCCATGGCGGTGGCCACCGGCAAGTTGCTCGGCACTGCCGAAGGCAGACCGCGATACATAGGGAAGTCACTGATCAACGGGAAGAAGTAGCGCCGCACCATGATCCCCTGGTCCCGCAGGTGCTGGTACAAGCCATCGCGCGAAAGGGGGAACTCGTCGTCCACCAGGATCGGGAAGTACGCCTGATTGGCGAACACCTGACCACCCGGTTCCAGGCAGCGAACACCAGGTACATCCGCCAGCAGGCGGCGATACAACCGGTCGATGGTCTGGCGCTTCGCGAACGCCTGGTCGATGTGCTTGAGCTGCAGCAGGCCGAAGGCGGCGTTGATTTCGCTCATCTTGCCGTTGATGCCCGGTGCCACTACCGTCGTTTCGTTGACGAATCCGAAGTTCTTCAGGTGGTTGATACGCTGCCGGGTCTTGGCGTCCGGGCAGACGATGGCGCCACCCTCGAAGGTATTGAATACCTTGGTGGCGTGGAAACTGAGGACACTCAGATCGCCATGGCGCAGCACGCTACCGCCCTCGTCGCGCACGGCGAAGGCATGGGCGGCGTCATAGATCACACGCAGGTTGTAGATGTCGGCGATGCGCCCGATGGCCTCCACGTCGCAGGGGTTGCCGTAGCAGTGCACCGGCAGGATGGCCGTGGTCTGCGGCGTGATGGCGGCCTCGACCTTGGCCGGGTCGAGGTTAAGGGTGTGCGGGTCGATGTCGACGAAGACCGGCTTGATCCCGTTCCAGAGCAGCGAGTGGGCGGTGGCGACGAACGAATAGGGGGTGGTGATGACTTCGCCGGTGACGCGCAGCGCCTGCAAGGCGGTGACCAACGCCAGGGTACCGTTGGCGAACAGGGCGATGTGCTCCAGCCCGAGGTACTCGCACAACGCGCTCTCCAAAGCCTGGTGCATGCTGCCACCGTTGGTGAGGATGCGGCTCTCCCAGATTTTTTCCAGGTAGGGCACGAAGTCCTCGAGCGGAGGGAGCAGCGGGCTTGTGACGGGAATGGTCCGGTTCTTCATCTTGAGGTACCCGAAGCGGAATAGGATCAGCCGGCGCCGGGCTCCACGGGTGAGCGCACGTCAGGAAGTCGGCACTCACCGCCCAAATTGGCCTGGCACGGCTTTCCCTGCAATCGTCGTACCGGTTTCCTCAGACCACCCGCATTCCTACGCCACCGAACTCCGGCGAATAGCACACGGGGTACTCGGACGGGCCTGTCACGGGCATCGCTTGAAGCACCTGCTCGGTCATCAAGGCGCGGCCAATGCGATAGCGGCCAGTGATATCCCCGCACCGGTAGTTGAGGATCAGGCCGAACAGGTCACCGCTGGCCCGCCGCGTCATGAAATCGGCGGGCAGCGTCATGCGGTAGGCATAGACATGCGGCCGCAGGCGGCCACGATCTTCGAAGGTGATGACGTCATCGCCGAGGAGCGACTGCATCTCGAACACCACCTCGGTCCCCGCCATCACCGCGTCATGGATATTCAGCTCCAGCTCCAGCGTCTCCCCCACCCGCGCCAGACGGCTGATGTGGAAGAAGCCGATGGTGGGAAAGTCGATCCGCGCCAGTTCTCGGGGAACCACCACTTCCTGGCTGGAGAGGAAAGGCTGCTTCCAATAGCACTTCCCCTCTATCTCGAGGGTCTTGCCCTCGTTCTGCAGGCCGAGCAGGAAACACAGGCCGGCCACCTCACCCTGTTTCAGGAGCTCCAGGTAGACCGAGCGACGCGCGCCGAGGGGGCGGTGATCGAGGTCGCCGTAGAGGGCGAGAATGCGCTGCATTCCCTCCAGGTACACGGCCCGGAAGCTGGGTGAGTCGACAATCGAGTAGACCACGTGCAGCGCGCGCTGGAGGTTGGTCTCGGCGATAAGTCGGCGATACCAGTCGGCACCTTCTACCTGTTCGAAGTCCATCCATTCGATGGTCATCGAACGGATGCGGTCCTGGAAGTTCGACAACGCCGCCTTGTTCTGCGTGATCGACAGCGCCGCGCCCGCCGCCCGGGTGCGCCAGAGGTACACGAGGTCGGTGATGATGGCGGTCTTGCGGCTGAGGTAGTAGGCCTTGTGCACGAAGGGCCGGTCGGCGTACAGCAGGCCGGGCACCATACCCAGGCCGTGCTCACGGAGGAACTCCAGGCGGAACACCTTGTTCCAGTAGAAGCCGTCATGCATCAGGTCGGGGAACTCCGCCACCGACTCCAGCACCCGACGCCGGTTCCAGACGAAGGGTTCGTAGAGGAAGGAAACCGAGTTCACCACGCCATCGGTCAGGCGCGCAGCACGACCGACGACGATGTCCGCGCGCTGGGCCAGGGCCTCGGCCATCAGCAAGGCGTAGCCGTCCGCAGTCACCACATCATCGGAATCCACCAGGGCGACGTACTCCCCCCGCGCCATGGAAATGCCCAGGTTACCCACCACCGCACCGCCCTCATTGGGCTTGGTCAGGCAGCGGAACCTCGGATGGCGCGCCGCGTAGGCCTGGCAGATGGCAAAGCTTTCGTCAGTGCTGCCATCGTCGATGGCAATGATTTCGATGTTCTCGTAGCGCTGGTTCAGCAGGGAATCGAAGCACTCCTGCAGATACTCCGCGGTGTTGTAGACCAGCACGACGATGGAAAGCAGCGGTTGCATCCGGTATCTCCGTCAACCAGGGCAATGGGGAAGCCAGCTCAGGCGCGCCAGTCCAGCAATTGTTCGATGGCATCCAGGTCGAAAACCGGGATGCCCAGGGTCCGGCTCACGTCCAGGCGTTCGCGGTAGGCGTCGTCGATGAAGATGGCGCGCTCCGGGCGATCGATGGCGGCGCTCTTGGGCGAGCCATCCTGGATATGGATGATCCTGGCGAACAGTTCCGGGGCAATGCGGAATCGCGCCAGGGTTTCGCCGGGGCAACCCGCATGGCGGGTGATCAACACGACCTCCACGTTCCGCGCCTGCCACTGGTAGATCAACGCCATCAGCAACGCATTGACCTGCCCACGCAGGATCAGGGTGTCATCCAGGTCGAGGTAGACCCGCTCGTACGCCAGGTCCACCTTGAAACAGTTCTTCAGCGCCCGATCCATCCGAATCGGATGCGTCTGGGCGATTACCGAGAAGGCCAGGCCGGCGTGAGCGTAGAGGCTCAGCAACGGATAGTTGATGCCAAGGTTGCGTGACAGGCCCATGGAGCCGGCAATGCGCGGCGCCACCTCCAACAGTTTGAGGCGGCCGTCACGGGCACGCCGGAGCTGGAAGAACCAGGCACCCTTGAAACGGAAGACCTCGGCCAGTCGCCCGGCGATGACCTCCACTTCCTCTCCCAGGTCCGCCGGCAGCGTCCGCACGCTGATACCGGACTTGACCCGCGCCCGCTGGCGGGGAGAAGCCTTGAGCAATCGTCCCGTGGCGTCGGCAATGCAGTCGACGGTGAATTCCTCGCCCGGAAGGTACTCGGAGAAGACGTACTCGATGCCGGAGTCCAGAAGTTGCCGGTGGCGGGTGACATCGTCTACCCGTTCCGCGCCCTGGCTCCCCTGCCCCACCGCCGGCTTGGCGAAGATCGGATACTCGGTCGCCAGGCCGATCACGGCCTCGGGCACGAAGTCGCAGCCGGCGAGGTGAGCATAGGTAGCGTTCTTGTTGCGGCAGATTCGTGCCAGTTCCAGCTCAGGTACCACGGCCGGGGCCGCCAACCGCTCGGATTCCTCGGCCAGGCGCAGGATCACACTGTCATGGGCCGGCAGGATCCAGTCGATCTGCCACTCATCAATCAACTCGTTCAACCGGTCGATGAAATCCGGCGAATTGACCTGGGCTTCGATCTGCCGGTAGCGGGCATAGACGAACTCCCCGTGGTCGGACACCGAGGACACGCCGTACAACTCGACGTCCTTGCAGTATTTGAGCGCCCCGTGGATTTCGAGACCGATCTCGGAACCGCAGGGAAAGACCAGAACCTTAAACATTGCGGGCATCACCAAACAC
The DNA here is from genome assembly GCF_000949385.2 of Pseudomonas sp. LFM046. Classification (NCBI taxonomy): domain Bacteria; kingdom Pseudomonadati; phylum Pseudomonadota; class Gammaproteobacteria; order Pseudomonadales; family Pseudomonadaceae; genus Pseudomonas; species Pseudomonas sp. LFM046. The sequence continues at coordinate 4,052,292 of NZ_JYKO02000001.1, forward strand.
GGCCTGGACCACGCGCCGGGCGACCCGGCCGTCGTTCAGGGAAGCGAAGCGCTGCTGGAAGGCCTGGTAGCGGGGCTTGTACTCGCGCGCCACACGGTCGAGGTCGCCCAGCAGGGCCAGCAGCTCATCGTTGCTCTGTGCCACGGGACCGGGCAGGTCTTCATGCACGTCCAGGTAAAAACCGCGGATGGCCGATGCGTAGAGTTCCAGGTCGTAGCAATAGAACAGGATGGGACGGCCCGTCACCGCGAAGTCGAAGAAGACCGACGAGTAATCGGTGATCAGCACATCGGCGAGCATGCACAGCTCATTGACGTCGTCCAGGTGCGACAGGTCGCGCACATTCGACGGCAAGGCATTGTGGTCCAGCGTCTCGGCCACCAGGTGGTGGGCCTTGATCAGCAGTACCTGGTCATCGGCCAGGCTGGCGGAGAGGCGGTCCAGGTCCAGTTGCAGGTCGAAGGCGTGCTGCCAGGCACCGATCGCCTTGTGGTCACGCCAGGTAGGCGCATAGAGGATGAAGCGCTTGTCCTCCGGCAGTCCCAGGCTCCTGGCCAGGGCCGGCCGGTCCAGGTTGGCGTCCAGCAACGGATCGGTGAGCGGGTAGCCCAGCTCCAGCACCTCGCCTTCGTAGCGGAAGGCCCGACGGAAGACTTCGCTGGAGTAAGCGTTCTCGCTCAGCAGCAAGGTCCAGGCGCGAGACTCGCGGTAGAAGTTGTCGCGGGCGTCCATTTCCGGGCCGCTCACTTCGATGTCGAACGACAGTTTCTTCAGCGGCGTGCCGTGCCAGGCTTGCAGATAGAGGGTTTCCTCCTTGCGTCCATGCACCGGGAAGATGACGTTGTTCACCCGGTATTTGGCCTGGGCCAGCAAGCGGAAGTACTCCGGCGAGCCGCGCCGGACCACCTCGGGATCACCCGGAATGGGTCGGCTGCCGTTGTACGACCAGACGCAGCGCAGGTCCGGGCGCACGCGGCGCAGCTCTTCGTAGATATAGCGGGGGTTACCCGAGTAGCTCTTGCCGAGGAAGCTCTCGAAAATCACCAGGTTCTCATCCAGCGGCAACTCGGCCAGGTAACGGGCGAATGCTTGCTTGGCGTTCTCTCCCGCCGTGGCACGGGCATGGAATTCCCGCGGCGCACCGTAGAACACCAGGGAGCTGGCGCTATCGCTCAGGTAGGCGGACAGCCCACGCTCGCCGATGGCCTGGTTGAAGAAATGCCGGGGCGTGTCGTCGTCCGGGCGCTGGCCCAGCAGGTGGCACTCGCTGCGGCTGCCGTCGGCCAGCACCAGTTCCACGCGCACATCCCAGCGGGTCTCGTCGTCACTGAAGCAGGCCAGCGGAATCCGCACCGCGAAACCGGTCTCGCCGCGCTGGGCGGCGAACACCGTCGACACCTTGGCGCGTCGCCCGACCAGCAGCAGGCGACACGCCTCGACCTGACCCACGCCGTCGAGCGTCAGGCAAAGGTCCTCGCCGTCCAGACAGATGCCGTCGGGCACCGGCAGCCACAGCAATGCCTCGCCGGTCATGCGTGAGATCCCGTGGCCACCGGTTCAGCCAGCAGCACGGCCTCCCAGCCGTGGGTCAACTGCACCCACTTGAAGCACAAGCGATAGTCCAGCCCCGTTTCCTCAAGGAAGCGCGGGATGGTGATGATGTCGTCCCACTTGTGATAGAGGCAGAGCGCCAGACGCGGGCGGAAGTGCCGGATGGTATTGATCGCCCCCTTGAGCGCGGGCATTTCCGCCCCCTCGATATCCATCTTGATCAGGTCCACGCGCTCCAACCTGTTGCGGATCACGTAATCGTCCAGGGTGATGGTCTCGACCTGCTCTTCCAGCGCGTCGTTGGCCATCACCGAAGTCGCGCCCTGCAGCGCTGCGGGCTTGACCCCCAGGGTCTGGCCGGAACAGTCGGTCAGCGCCAGGCGGTTGACCCGCACTTTGTCGGTGATGCCATTCAGCTCGTTGTTGTAATGGAACAGACGCAGGTTCTCGTCGAGCACCTCGAAGGCATGGACGAAGCAGTCGCCATCGGTTTTCACGCAGAACAGCGCCGCCGTGTCGCCGATGAAGCCGCCGGCATCGATGATGACGTCGCCCGCGCGCACGCGGAATTCCTTGTGCTCGTACTGGTTGTAGTAGATGTCGTGGACACTCAGCACCCAGTTGTAGGCGGCCAGCCTGAAGTCGTAACCCTGCAGGCGCATGTCCTGCAGCTTGTAGCGCCCGCCCTCGATGGACAGCGCCTCGCACTCCTGGGTCTTTACCCTTTCAACCATTTCCAGGTAGCGGCTCATTTCCACCGGGTTCACCTGGTCCAGGCCGCCCCAGCGCTTGAGCAACCAGGTCACGAAACGCTGGCGGTCATCCCCGTCGAGCTTCTCGTAGAGCCTTGTGGAAATCTGCGACCAGTGCGCGGCGTACTTCTTCATCAGGCGGGCAAAGGCCAGAAGTTGCTCGTCGCCCTGGATGGATTCCATGCGCTCGATCAGGTCAGCCAGCAGAACACTCATTTTCATCAGAGATCGCCCTTGAGCGCCTTCAGCAGGTGGAAGGTGTTGGTGATATGGCGGTCGTCGGCCAGAAATTGGCCCAGCGACTCGCGCAGTTCGGTAGAAGAAACGCCACGGGTGCGCTCCAGGTAGACGACCTGACAGAGGTCCTTCAGATGGTCGAAGCGCCCCTGCCAGTCACTGCCCATGACGAAGGTGTCCACCTGGTACTCGCGGATGTCACCGACCTTCTGCTCCCAGGAATGCTCCGGGATCACCAGATCCACGCAGCTCAGCGACTCGATGATCTCCTTGCGCTCGTCAAAGGGGATCAGAGCTTTCTTGCCCTTGAGCGCATTGAACTCGTCGGTGGACACCGCGACGATGGTCCGCTCGCCCAGTTCGCGCATCCGCTTGAGCAGGCGCAGGTGGCCGACGTGGAACACATCGAACGTGCCGTAGGTGATGACTGTTCCCAAGCTTGATTTGCCCATGTGCGGACCACCTGTGTCTAAGCCGCCGGCTCGATGGCTGCGGACGTTGTGTGCACTACTCAATCCCGGGTTTCGTTCCAGTAAGCGGACCTGGCGATGCAGTCGGCGTCGGGCTTCAAGTAGGGCTCGTCGAACGACAGGTGCGGACGCTCCCAGGCGATGTCCTGCCGTACCACCCGCGCCGGGACACCGGCGGCGATGCAGTTGTTCGGCAGGCGCCCCTTCACCAGGGCGTCCATGCCGATCACCGAGCCTTCGCCGATGTCGGCGCCGCCGAGAATCCTGGCGTTGTAGCCAAGCCAGACGTGGTTGCCGATGACGATGTTTCGCGCCGGATTCACACGCTTGCCGGTGCGCACGTCGAAGATCGGGTGCGCATCGTCGGTTCGCAACTGATTGCCCGAGGCGAACATGCAATCCTCGCCGATGGTCACGGTCGCCAGTTCACTGGCATCGATGAAGCAGTGCGCCGTACAGGTGACGTTGTGGCCGATGCGAACGCGGCTGCCCTGCCCTATCCGCACCAGCCCCTTGAAAGCATCGTCCCAGTCGTTGCGGCCCAGCTCGAAATAACCTTCGGAACAATTGAACTCGACGGTGAGCCGCTTGATGCGCGAGCCCGCGTCGATCACCACATGGTTGTTCGCACCGCGGAACACCACCTTCACGCCGTCCAGCAGTGTCGGGCAGTGGATACGGTTGCCGCGGGCATCCTGGTAGTCCTGGACGCCCTCAAGGATCACGGGCTCTTGCATGCTTTCACTCAAGCGATAGGTAAAGGCGGCGGTGCGATCACAGCTTGTTGAACAGCGTCAGTGAAGCGATCTTCACGTAGCTCTGCTGAGAGGCTTCCAGGATGATCGACTGGAACGACAGCCGCGACAGCGCCTCGGCATAGTCCAGCTCCCGCAGGTCGGCCTGCACGCCTTGGTTCACCAGGGTCACGTCCTCGTTGTCGGTCAGCGTGGACTCCACCACGTTCAGGCGCGCGCCGATATTGCCGCGCACCGAATCCACCACCGTCATCCCGTTATCCAGGTTGGTCAGTGCCTCTGCCACCGAATCACGCACCTGAAGGTTGCCCGCTGGGGTATCCGGAGAATTCTCCAGCGCCATGCGCAGGTTGGCGATGGTGTCGAGGATTCCCTGTTTCTGTTCGTTGGGCTGCGGCACCACCTCTACCGTTTCGCCCCCTACCGGAACGCCGTCGAACTTGATGCTCATGCCACGGAACACCACCTGGTCGGCGGTCTTGGTGTCCGTGTCGATGGCACCGCTGCCGAGCACCGGCGTAGTGGTGCCCATCTCGAAGATCTCGTAGCTGTTGGCATTCGGGTTGCCGAACACGATCTGCACGCCAGCATCCGGGAACGGCGGGTTACCGGAGAAGGCGACCTCGTCCTGTACCAGCGGCGCCGAGGGGCTCAGGGTGGAGCCGGCCGGGCTGTTGGTCAGGGCGCTGTCCAGGCGACCGGCATTGATCACGTTCTCGAACACCTGCTTGCCGTTGTCGCTGATCGGCACCTGCAAGGAGCTGGCGATCTGCAGCTTTCGCTGGCCTTCATCGCCCGTGTAGCTGTAGCTGCCGTCGGCGTTTCGCACGAAAGGTTGGGTCTTGCCCTGGAAGCCGGAGAAGAGGTACTCGCCCCGCGCGTTGCGGGTGTTCATCAGGCTCATCAACTCGTCCTCACGCTCCCGGAGCTCGGCGGCGAGGGACTTGCGGTCGTCGGCGCTGAGGGCGCCGTTGCCGGCCTCCCCCGCCAGTTCGCGCACGCGCTGGAGCACCGTGTTCACCGAGTTCAGCGTCACCTCTTCCTGGTTCAGGCTGTTCTGGGCCGCAGTCAGGTTGGAGGCGTACTGCTCCAGCACGCCCTGTTGCTGGTCCAGTTGCAGGAGGCGCACCGAGGCCACGGGATCGTCCGCTGGCGTAAGGATGCGGTTGCCGGTGCTGATCTGTTCCTGCGTACGGGTGACGTTCGAGTAGTTCCGTTGCAGGCCCGACACGCCATTGTTGTATTGCTGGATCGTGGAAATGCGCATGGCGGGCTCCGTTAGCGGAAGGTGCTCATCAAGGTATCGAACAGGCTGCGCGCAACTTGAATCACTTGCGACGAGGCGTTGTAGTACTGCTCGAACTTGATCAGGTTGGCCGCCTCTTCGTCCAGGCTCACCGCCGAGAGCGAGTCGCGGTTGTCCGTCGCCTGTTTGAGGATTGCCGTGCTGGCATCGCTGTCCACCCGCGCCTGGGCCGTCAGGGTGCCCACCCGCTCCACCAGGTCGCCATAGCTGTCGGTGAAACTGGAGCCGGTGCCGGCCACCAGGTCGTCGACGCCGACTGCGGCCTTGGTCTGCAGATCCACCAGCTTGAGGGCGTTGCGGTTGTCGGAAACGCCATTGCTGTTGAAGGCCAGGCTGAAGCTGTCGCCGGTTTCCGCCCGTCCGCTGAAGCTCTGGGTGATCTGGTAATCCTGGGTGGTGGCCGGAGTGCCGGTGGTAACCGAAACGGTGTAGCTCAGCTGGTTGGTCTGCCCCGGCGTCACGTTCAATGTTCCGGAAGACGGCTGGGTGATGGTCACGCCGGCCGGCAAACCGGAGAACGACAGTGTCCCGCTGGGCGAGCCAGCGGTGTAGTTCAGGGTGATGGATGAGATCGCCGCCAGATGAGCCTGGCTCATGGGGGTCAGCGTATTGGTAATGCTGGGCTGACCAATGGCGCCGGTGCCCTTGTTCTGCAGATTGGCTTGCGCCTGCAGCGGTGCGGCGAAGGCCAGTTGGTCCGCCTGGTCCAGCACGGCGGCGATGTCCTTGGCCCCGGTACGCGTGGGCTGCAGGATGTACTTGTCACCGGTGGTGGGCGGCGGTACCCCCAGGGCAATCTGGAAGCCCTGGTCGCGACCGGAGCTGTCCTTGATGGTCAGGGTGCCGGATGGCGTGCTGTCGCTGACCACCATTTGCTGGTTGTCGCTCAGGCGGCGCACCGTGTAAGGCGGCGTTGCCGTGGCGTCGTACTCCATCTGGTAGTCGCTGGTGCCGAGCAGGCTTGTATTGGTGATGTTCAGGGCCGGCTGGGCATTGCTGTTGCCGGCGAAGGCCTTCACCCGCAGGGCCGCCAGGGACGGATCGTTATAGTTGCCGAACAGCGCCGCGCCCACCTGCCCTTTCAGGTCCAGGCCCTGGCCAAGCTGAGTGTTCACCTGGTCGGTGATCGACATGGCCAGGCGGCCCAGGGTGTTCAGGCTGGCATCCAGGGTTTCGCTGCGGTAGCGGATCAGGCCACCCAGTTCACCGCCGCTGAGCAGCGAGGTGACGCCCTGGCGCGAATCGCCGCTGACGAATTCCAGCTCGAAGCGGTTGGGGTCACCCTGGCCGGGTACTGCTTCCAGACGGTTGGCGGAACTGCCGACTACCAGCGGCTGGCCCGTGCCGACGAAGATGCTCTGGGTGCCGTCGCTCTGGGGCACCACGCTCACCCCCACGTAGGTGGAAAGCTGGCGGATCGCCTCGTCGCGGGAGTCCAGCAGGTCGTTGGGCACCTGGCCGCTGGAAGAGGCCACAGCGATGGCATCGTTGAGGCTGGCAATGGAGCCGGCCAGGCGGTTCACCTGGTCTGCTACCGAGGACATCTGCTTGTTCAGCGAGTCGTTCTGGGCGTTCAGACGGTCGTATACGGTGTTGAAGCGTCGTGCCAGGCCGCCCGCTTCGGACAGCACCAGCTGGCGCGCCGGGATGTTGGCGGGGTCTTCGGCAGCAGTCTGCATGGCCGCGAAGAAGCTCTTCAGCGACGGCGTGACGCCGGTGGTGGTGCCGGACAGCAGCGAGTCGAGTTGGTCGATCTGGCTCTTGTAGGCCTCCACATCGCTGCTGAGCGAAGTGGTATTGCGCAGCTGCGCGGTCAGGAACTCGCTGTAGCTGCGTCGAATATCCGTCAGGGTGGCGCCGCTGCCGATATAACCCGCACCGGAAAACTGCGGCAGCGTGGTGGACTGCGTCGCGCTCTGCCGGGAGAAACCGGGCGTGTTGACGTTGGAGATGTTGTGGCCGGTGATGGTGAGCTGCGTCTGGCTCACGCGCAGTCCCGACAAGCCAATGTTCAGTAAGTCAGCCATGACTCAGTCTCATATCCTGGTGGTCGGGGTGTCGACGGAAGCGACAGCCTGGTAGACCTGCATGCCACGTGCGATCTGGGAAATCTTGCGGGCGTACTGGGGGTCGGTGGCGTAGCCGGCCTTCTGCAGCTCGCGAATGAATTGCTCCGGCTTTTCGGCAGAGTCCAGCGCGTCCTGGTAGCGGTCGTTGTTCTGCAGGAAGCTCACGTAGTCGTGGAAGCTCTGCTCGAAGGAGTCGTAGCCACGGAACGACGCCGATTCCTTCACCGCCTTGCCACCCTTGTATTCGGTGGTCATCACCCGCGCGGAATCACCTTCCCAGCCCTTGTGCGCCTTGATGCCGAACAGGTTGTGGCTGCTGTCGCCATCGGCCTGACGGATGATGGATTTGCCCCAGCCGGTTTCCAGCGCGGCCTGGGCCACCAGGTAACGGGGGTCGACGCCGATGCGCTCGGCGGCCTTCTCGGCCATCGGCAGCAGGGTCTGGATGAAATCGTTGCGCGAGGCGAACACACGCTTGCCAACACCCTTGGTGGCCTCGACGCTCTGGCTCTCCGGCACAGTCATGGAAGCGGCCCAGTCGCTGCCGACCAGGGGCTTGCCCGCCACCTGCTCGGGGGACGGCACGATGCCGGCCACCTGACGGTCGCTGAGCCTGCTCGGCAGGGACAGGCGACGCTGGTTGAGCAGCCGGGAGTCGTCGCGGGTCGGGGTACTGGCCTCGGAACTCTTGGCCACCTGCTTGCTGCCCTGGGCCGGCCAGTTCGCCTGGGTATTGGACTGCACCTGGGCGAAGGGATTGGGCCGCTGCGCGTGGCCGGTCTTGGACAGCTGGCGGGCCAGCACATCGGCCAGGCCCACACCACCCTGCTTGGACAGGGTCACGGCCAGCTGCTGGTCGTGCATGTCCTGGTAGGTCTTGGTCTCGTTGCTGTTCAGGTAGTTGCCTTCGGCGAAGGCTTCGCCGGCCTGACGCATGGACTTCATCATCTCGTTGAGGAACAGCGACTCGAACTCCTGGGCCACCTTGCGGATGTTGCCCTCGCTGTCGCGATCCTTGCCGGCCTTGAGCTGGCTGAGCCGGTTCAGGTCGGTGTAGGCGCCGCTGTCCAGTTTGGAGCCGGTGGCGAGGCCTGCGGAGAGTCTGGAGTTCATCGCCCGTTCCTTAAATCACGATCAGGTCAGCTTGCAGGGCACCGGCCTGCTTCAGCGCTTCGAGAATGGCCATCAGGTCGGACGGAGCCGCGCCCACCTGGTTCACCGCACGCACGATCTCGTCGAGGGTGGTGCCCGGACCGAACTTGAACATCGGCTTGGCCTCTTCCTCGGCGTTGACCTTGGAGCGCGGCACCACGGCGGTCTGGCCGCCGGAGAAGGCTTCGGGCTGGCTGACGATGGGGTCTTCGGTGATGGTCACGGTGAGGCTTCCGTGGGTCACGGCGGCCGGCTGCACCTTCACGTTCTGGCCGATGACGATGGTGCCGGTGCGGGAGTTGATGATGACCTTGGCCACGGCCTGGCCGGCCTCGATCTCCAGGTTCTCGATCACCGACAGGTAGTCCACCCGCTGGTTCGGGTCCAGCGGCGCACTGACCCGCACCGAGCCGCCGTCGATGGCCTGGGCCACGCCCGGACCGAGCAGTTCATTGAGCTTGTCGACGATGTTCTTGGCCGTGGTGAAATCCGGACGGTTGAGGTTCAGGGTCAGCGAGTTGCCCTGCTCGAAACCGCTCGGTACCGGGCGCTCGACCGTAGCGCCGGACGGAATGCGGCCGGACGACGGGACGTTGACGGTGATCTTCGAGCCGTCGCTGCCCTCGGCGTCGAAACCGCCCACCACCAGGTTGCCCTGGGCGATGGCGTAGACGTTGCCGTCGATACCCTTGAGCGGGCTCATCAGCAGGCTGCCGCCGCGCAGGCTCTTGGCGTTGCCGATGGAGGAAATGGTGACGTCGATGGTCTGGCCGGGCTTGGCGAACGGCGGCAGGTCGGCATGGATGGACACCGCCGCGACGTTCTTCAGCTGCACGTTGCCGACGCTGGCCGGCACCTTGATGCCGAACTGCGCCAGCATGTTGTTGAAGGTCTGCAAGGTGAACGGCGTCTGGGTGGTCTGGTCGCCGGTGCCGTTCAGGCCTACCACCAGGCCGTAGCCGATCAACTGGTTGGTCCGCACGCCCTGGATGCTCGCCAGGTCCTTCAGGCGCTCGGCCTGGGCGGCGCCTGCGGCGAGCAGCAGGCAGAGGGCGGTGATCAGTCGCTTCATGGTCAGCCTCATCAGAACGGGAACAGCGGGCTCATGAAGAACCGGTCGAACCAGCCGGGCTGGCTGGCATCGGCGAAGGCGCCGGTGCCGGAATAGGTGATGCGCGCATCCGCCACACGGGTGGACGGCACGGTGTTGTCGGTGCCGATATCGTCGGCGCGGACCATGCCGGCGATACGCACCAGCTCGTCGCCGGTGTTCAGGGTCAGCCACTTCTCGCCACGAACCGCGAGGATGCCGTTGGGCAGCACTTCGGACACGGTGACCGTAATGGAGCCGGACAGGCTGTTGCTCTGCCCCGCCTTGGCGTCGCCCTTGGTGTCGCGCGTGGCGTTGTATTCCGCGTCCAGGGACAGGCGCGCGGCATCCAGCGGGTTGAGGCCGCCATTGGGGTTGTTCACCGAGACGCCGCCGCCGAACAGCGAGGTCAGGCCGATATTGGCGTTGCTGTCCTTCTGGATCTGCGAGTTGGCGTTCTTGCTCGCCTGGGTGCGCTCGTTGAGGGTGATGGTGATGATGTCGCCCACCCGGTAGGCCTTGCGGTCATCGTAGAGGTTGGTCTCGAAACCGGCCTGGTAGATGGCTCCGTTGGATTGCGCGGCCGGCAGCGGGGTACGCGGCAGCACGGGGGCGTAGTACGGGTCGTTCGGTCGCGGAGCCGGCTGCACACAGCCCTGGATGAGGGTGATACCGAGCAGCGGGAGAAGAATGATCAGCCGGTTCATGGCGACTACCTCAAGGCGTTACAGGTTCTGCGTGACGAATGCGAGCATCTGGTCGGCGGTGGAGATGACCTTGGAGTTCATCTCATAGGCGCGCTGGGTGGTGATCATGTTCACCAGTTCCTCGACCACGCTGACGTTGGAGTTTTCCAGGGTGTTCTGCAGCACGGGGCCCAGGCCGTTGAGACCCGGAGTACCGACCTGGGGCGCGCCGCTGGAGGCGGTTTCCAGGAACAGGTTGTTGCCGATGGCCTGCAGGCCCGCCGGGTTGACGAAGTCGGCGGTCTGGATGTTGCCGATCACCTGGGCGGCGGGGTTGCCCACGGTGGTCACGGAGACGGTGCCGTCCTCGCCTACGGTGAAGGTCTGCACTTCGCCTGGCAGCACGATGGCCGGCTCCAGGGCGAAGCCCTGGGAGGTGACGACCTGGCCGTCGGAGTTCAGGTGGAAGCTGCCGTCGCGGGTGTAGGAAACGGTGCCGTCGGGCAGCAGCACCTGGAAGAAGCCGCGACCGTTCACGGCCATGTCCAGCGGTTGCTCGGTGGTCTGCAGGCTGCCCTGGGTGAAGATCTTCTGGGTGCCGGCGATGCGCACACCGGTACCCAGTTGCAGGCCGGTGGGCAACTCGCTGTCCTGGCTGCTCTGACCACCCGGCTGGCGGCGGATCTGGTACAGCAGGTCTTCGAACTCGGCGCGGTCGCGCTTGAAGCCCGTGGTCGAGACGTTCGCCAGGTTGTTGGAAATGGTGGTCAGGTTCATGTCCTGGGCGGACAGGCCGGTCTTGCTGACCCAGAGTGCCGGAAGCATCTATTTCTCCTCGGGCGCCGGAATCATGGCGCCGCGTACTGGTGATTAGCTGAACTGCATGACCCGTGCCATCGCCGAGGCGTCGTCCTCGGCGGTACGCATCATCTTCACGGAAAGCTCGAATTGGCGGGACAGCGAGAGGATTGCGGTCATTTCTTCCACGGCGTTGACGTTGCTCGCTTCGAGGAAGCCGGAGGTCACGCGCACGTTGGCATCGGCCTGCACCGGCTGCTGCGGGTCCTTGACCCGGATCATGCCGTCCTCGCCCTTCTGCAGTTGCTTGGGATCGGGGTTGACCAGCTTGATGCGGTCCACCTCGGCCATCACGCTGGGGTTCTCGCCCAGGGCGCGGATGCTGATGGTGCCGTCCTGGCCGATCTCCACTTTCTGCTCCGGCGGAATGGCAATGGGACCGCCATTGCCCATGACCGGCAAACCATTGCCGGTGCGCAACTGGCCGAGGGCATCGATCTTCAGGCTGGCGGTGCGCACATAGGCTTCACTGCCGTCCGGGGCCTGGACGGCGATCCAGCCCTCCCCTTCAATGGCCACGTCCATATCACGACCGGTTTCCTGCAGGGCGCCGGGGGTGAAATCGGTGCCGGGGCGCTCGGTCATGGCATAGACCCGCGACGGAAAGCTGTCACCGAACACCGGCATGGAACGCGCCTGCTCGAAATCGCGGCGGAAACCGGTGGTGGAGATGTTCGCCAGGTTGTTGGCGTGGGCGCGCTGAGCCAGGGTGTTCTGGCTGGCTCCGCTCATCGCGACGTAAAGCATCTTGTCCATGAATTTCTCCGAGTGGGCGTTGCCGCCCTTGGCGCTTTGCTCGCTATCCAGCAAGCGCCGTGCCAAGCAGAAAATTCATTCGCAACAGATTGAATTAAAAGGATTTTTCAAAAAAGAAAAAGGCCCTTCAAAGGGCCTTGTCAAAGTGCTGGCGGCGAGGGGATGCCGCCACCGGCAAGGGAGTTTGCCGCCTGGGGCCGGTAACTCGGCCCCTGCTGGGTGGGTCGGTGAAGCGTGACTCACCCTACGAAACTCAATGACACGGAGAGGTGAGCGAGCTAGAGCCACCTATCAACGCAGGTTGATGATGGTCTGGGTCACCGCGTCTTCCGTCTGGATGGTCTTGGCGTTGGCCTGGTAGTTGCGCTGGGCGACGATCAGGTTCACCAACTGGTCCGACAGCTCGACGTTGGAGTCTTCCAGGGCACCGGCCTGCAGGGCACCCAGGGTGCCGGAGCGCGGAGTGCCCACCACCGGCTCGCCGGATTCGAAGGACTGCACCCAGCCGGTCTTGCCCACCGGGCTCAGGCCCTGGACGTTGGCGAAGTTGGCGAGGATGACCTGGCCCTGCACCTTGGACTGGCCGTTGGTGTAGCGGGCGAAGATCACGCCGGTGTCATCGATTTCCAGTCCCGCCAGTTGGCCGGTGGTGTAGCCGTCCTGGCTGATGCTGTTGACGGCGAAGGCGCTGGAGTACTGGCTGGAACCGCGGATATCGATGCTGATGCCGGTCGCGCTGGCAACCGCGCCGTTGGCCGACCAGTTGGCCGGGGTGCCGCCATCGGACGACGCCGGAACCCAGTCGTCCATGTTCATCAGGCCGGTTGCCGGGTCGTAGTTCAACGCGCCACCCGTCGCCATGCCTGCGGTATCCAGAGAGCCATCGGCATTGAACAGCAGGTTCATGGAGTGTGGGGTGGTGTTGCTCGGGTCGGACGGGTTACGCCCGTCCACCAGCACCGACATGGTCCAGTTGTTGGTCACCGGCGGCGTGGCGGCCGGGTCGGCGTTGTTGATGAAGTACTGGGTCATGACATGGGCGTTGCCCTGGGAGTCATAGATGTTGACCGAGGTGGACGAGGTGTAGGTCGTCGGGTCGCTCGGATCGAACGGCGTATTGGTCGGCGCCTTGGTGGTGGAGTTCAGGTTGAACTTCTGTGCGACCTGGGTAGTGGCTTTCGGCGCCTGGTTCGAGGTCTGGACCTGCAGATCGCTGACCACGCCGTTCTGCACATTGCCGTTGCCATCCACCCCGTAGCCCTGCAGGCGGTAACCGAAGTTGTTGACGATGTAGCCGTTGCGGTCGGTACCGAAGTAACCGGCGCGGGTATAGCTGACCTCGCCGTTGTTGCTGGTCTGGAAGAAGCCGTTGCCGTTGATGGCCAGGTCCAGGGCGTTCTGGGTGTAGTTGATGTTGCCCTGGTTGAACAATTGGGACACGTCACCCAGCGACACACCACTGCCCTGCGCATTCTTGCCGGTGCCGAGCACCGAGGCGGCATAGACGTCGGCGAACTCCGCGCGGGACTGCTTGAAGCCCGCAGTACCGGCGTTGGCGATGTTGTTGCCGGTGACGTTGAGGTCGCTGGTCGCTGCCCGCAGGCCGCTGAGACCGATGTTGAACGCCATTGTTATCTCCTTTGCCGGTGCTTCCCGGCGTTCTGAACCGGGAAGTTACTGACCGATGACCTGGACCTTGGACAGGCCGACACTGCCGATGCCGGCAAGGTTGAGCATCAGCTCACCGCCGTTCTGACCGAGGGTGACGCTGTCGACGTTGGCCGGCAGCATGGTGTACAGCCCCTTGGTCTCGCCGTCGTACTGGGCCTGCGCTTCGAACTTGTACGTGCCGGGCGGCATGAGATTGCCGCTGGAATCCTTGCCGTCCCACATGAAGCTGACAGAACCGGCCGACTGCTGGCCCAGGTTGACGCGGGTCACCATGGCGCCGTTGTTGTCGTAGACATTGACCCAGACGTTGCTGCTGGATACGGGCAGGCTGGCGCTTGCCTTGAAGGTTTCGGACGTATCCACCACTGCCTTGTCGGACGGCACGATCACCTTGCGGCCCACCAGGGATGAAGCCTGCAGCGCCTGGGACGACTGATAGCCGGAGAGCAGCGAGCCCATGCTGGTGTTCAGCTTCTCGATGCCTTCCACCTGGCTGAACTGCGCCAGTTGGGCAATGAACTCGCCATTCTCCTGGGGCGCCAGCGGGTCCTGGTTGTTCAATTGAGCGACCAGCAGTTCGAGGAACTCGTTCTTGCCGAGGTCCTTGCTGGACGTGGTCTCGTTCTTGAGTGCGTACTGATCGAGGATCGACTGGGTGTCGTTCGTCGCGATGTTGCTGATACTCATGCTGTTCCCTCGCGCTATCACTGACCCAGGGTCAGCACTTTCTGCATCATCTGCTTGGCGGTGTTCATCATTTCCACGTTGGTCTGGAAGGACCGGCTGGCGGAGATCATGTCCGCCATTTCCTCGACCACGTTGACGTTCGGGTAGTACACGTAGCCTTCGGCGTTGGCCGCCGGATGGTTGGGCTCGTAACGCGGCGTCAGGGTGCTCTGGTCTTCCACGACGCCGAGCACCTGCACACCGGCACCGGACTCGTCCTGGTCGGCGAACAGCGAGCCGCGGTCGCCATTGCCCAGGTTGTCCTGGAGCACGGTGGCGAATACCGGGTGACGGGCGCGGTAGGTCTGGTCGAGGCTGGAGGAAACGGTTTCGGCGTTGGCGATGTTGCTGGAGATGGTGTTCAGCCGAGTGTTCTGGGCACTCATGCCGGTGCCGGCGATGTTGAAGATGCTGGACAGGGACATGGCTAGGCTCTCCGTTATTCGCCGCGCAGGGCGTTCATCAGCCCTTTGAACTTGCTATTGAGGAAGGTGAAGCTGGCCTGGAACTGCATGGCGTTCTCGGTGTAGTTCGACTGCTCCAGCTGCGGGTCCACGGTGTTCTGGTCGAGGGCGGCTTGGAACGGAACGCGGTACTTCAACGACGCGTCGCCCATGTCGAAGCCTTCCGCGGCGATGTGCTGCTCGTTGGTCCGGGTCGCCTGGAACGCGCCCTGGGACGCTTTCTGTGCCTGCTGAGCCAGCACACTGGCGAAGTCCAGGTCGCGAGCCTTGTAGTTCGGAGTGTCGGCGTTGGCGATGTTGTTGGCCAGCACCTCGCCACGCTGGGCGCGGAAGCCGAGGGCTTGCTGGTGGATGCCGAGGGCCTTTTCGAAGCTGATGCTCATGTCCGGAACCTTTGCCAGTGGCAATGTGGTTTTGCTTGCCAGACATTCAGCAAAGGCCGTGCCACTTTTATTTTTCCTTTATTTTCAATGTCTTGAAGGAAAAACGAGCGGCAATAAGCGGCAATGGGGTTCCGCTGGTCACTCTGGAGCGGCAAAGCGGCAAGGGGTGTTTGCCGCTGGTTGCCGCCTTGCTGGCGGTATCGCGAGGGTCATCTCGTAGGGTGCGCTGTGCGCACCAGCCATTGCGCGCGGGGATTCCGGTGCGCACGGCGCACCCTACCCGGAAATGAAAAGGCCGCCCTTGGGCGGCCTTGCTGCACTCATCGCGCCAGCGGGTACAACCTGTCGTCGAACTGGTCCAGGCGCGGGAACTGGAGCGGTGCCTCCTGCTCCAAGTTCTGCAGGCGTGCCTGGTAGTCGCGCAGGAAATCCTGGCGGGCCTCGTTGCTGATGTAGGGCACATGCCAGCCCACGAAGGGCGGCAGCACCTCCAGGCCGACATAGGCCAGGGTGCCGCGCAGCAGCGGGCGCAGCATGTCTTCCAGCGGACCGTGGATGGCGCCCTCGCCAAACATGTGCTCACGCCCGCCCAGGGTCAGGGTCACCAGGGCCTTCTTGCCGGCCAGCCCGCCCTGGTCGTAGAAGCGCTTGCCGCCGTAGCAGACGCCCGAGACCAGCACCCGGTCGATCCAGCCCTTGAGCATGGCCGGCACCGAGAACCAGTAGAGCGGGAAGTTGAAGATCAGGAGGTCGGCCCAGAGCAGCTTGTCCAGCTCCGCCTGGATGTCCGGGGCGAGGCTGCCGGCCTTGACGCCCTCGCGCTGCTCCAGGGCATAGACCAGGTAGTCCGGGTTGGCCCGCCCGGAAAAGTCGGAGGCCGACGCCACCGGGTTCCAGTTCATCGCGTAGAGGTCGGAAACCTGCACCTGGTGCCCCTGCCCCTGCAGCGTTTCCACCGCCAGGTCGCGCAGGGCGCTGGTGAAGGACTGCGGTTCGGGGTGAGCGTGGACGATCAATACATTCATCGGATTACCTTCTGGATCAAGCGGAAATGGCGGGCCGGCCGCGCTGCATCACCACCACCTCGTCGGCTAGGGCGCGCACCGTGGCGAAATTGTGGGTGAGGTCGTGCGTCTTAATTGTTATCGCGATCGAAACATTAACAATTACTCCGAGCGAACTCCAGTGGTGGCATTCGCGTCTGGACGGGGCATTTACTATTTGTTATCCACTCAATAACCTTTCGCCGTCGCCCACCGCCGCTGCACCCGGAACCTTTCCCATGAGCCAGTCGACCCGCCTGATCACGGCGTCCTACATCCTCTCCTTCGTGGCCGCGAACGCTCCGCAGAAACTGCGTACCGAGACCATCGCCAAATGGGTGAAGGTGCATCCGACACGGGTGCGCAATCTGGTCTCGCAATTGGTCAAGGCCGACATCCTCAAATCCCAGCGCGGTGCCGGCGGTGGACTTACCCTCGCCCGCCCGCCGCAGCAGATCACCCTGCGAGAGGTCTACGATGCGGTGCAGGAAAGCTCCCTGATCGCCGAAAAGATCGACAACCCCTTCTCGGGCATGGAAGACCACTGCAAGGTCTATGACGTCTTTACCCGGCTGTTCGCCCTGCTCGAAGCCAACGTCCGCCTGGATCTGGAAAAGATCACCGCCGACCAACTGTTCGTCGCCTTCGACTCGCCGCTCGAAGCCGAGGACTGAAACCCGCCCCTCAAACCTCCCCTGGAATTGAGCAGAGCCGTCGCCACCTGCAGGAGCAAGGTGGCGAGGTACACGCCATGAAGGCCTGCGCGCTGGATGCCATCATCGCAGCGCTTTCCCGTCAGACCTGGATCGCCTTGGTTTCGACAAACTCCGCCAGTCCCTCCTCGCCCCATTCGCGGCCGTTGCCCGACTGCTTGTAGCCGCCGAAGGGCGCGCGGTAGTTGAAAGCGGCGCCATTGACGAAGCACTGCCCCGCCCGCAACTGCCGCGCCAACTCCAGGGAGCGCTGTCTCGTTGCAGTCCACACCGCGCTGGAAAGTCCGAAGGGCGAGTCGTTGGCGATGGCCACGGCATCCGCCTCATCGGCGTAGGGGATCAGGCAGAGCACCGGCCCGAAGATTTCCTCGCGGGCGATGCGCATCCGGTTATGCACATCGGCGAACAGCGTCGGCTGCACGTAGTAGCCGCGCTCCAGGCCCGCAGGCGCTTCGGCGCCGCCCGCCAGGAGCCTGGCCCCCTCCTCCGCGCCGATGCGGATGTAATCGCGCACGGTGCGCCGCTGCCCGGCCGAGCACATGGGGCCAAGGAAGGACTCGGGGTCCAGGGGGTCGCCGATGCGCAGCGCTTCGGTTTCCGCCTGCGCCAGTTCCAGCGCTTCGGCATAGCGGCTGGCCGGCAGCAGCATGCGGGTCAGCGCCGTGCAGGTCTGCCCGGAGTTGATCATCACGTCCTGTACGCCGTAGCGCACCGCGGCGGCCAGGTCAGCGTCGGCGCCGATGATCAGCGGCGACTTGCCGCCCAGCTCCAGGCACACCCGCTTGACCGTCGGCGCCGCCGCCTCGGCGACACGCACGCCGGCCCCGGTGGAGCCGGTGAACGACACCATGTCGACATCAGGATGCCGCGCCAGCGCTTCGCCGACCTTGGAGCCCGGCCCGCTGACCAGGTTGAACACCCCGGCGGGCAGGCCGATGGCTTCGATCATCTCGGCCAGCAGGAAAGCGTGCAGCGGGGTTTCCTGACTCGGCTTGACCACCACTGTGCAGCCGGCGGCCAGGGCAGGCGCCAGCTTGCCGATCAGCTGGTGCAGCGGGTAGTTCCAGGGGTTGATGAAGGCGCAGACGCCCACCGGCTCGCGCACCACCAGGGAGTTGCCGACCTCGCGTACCTCGTCCATGTGCGCGGCCAGGTCGGCGTAGCTTTCCAGCCCATCGATGGGGCCCTCGACCTGGATGGCCTGGCACCACTGCACCGGCATGCCGAGTTCGGTGGTGATGAGCGCGGCCATCTCCCCGGCACGAGCCTTCAGTTGCCCGGCCAGCGCACGGATGTAGCCGGCACGCACACTGGAGGGTGTGCGTGACCAACTGGCGAAGGCCTTTCGCGCGGCGGCCACGGCGCGTTCGACGTCAGCCTCGGCGCCCAGTGGCACGCGGCCGGCGACTTGCTCGGTGGCCGGGTTGATCACCTCGGCAAGCCCGCTGCCCTGGGGCGCGACCCAGGTACCGTCGATGAACAGGTGGCGGTATTCACGCATAGCGCTTCACCTCCACCAGCTCGGCGGCACAGAGGGCGATGCGGCGGCAGGCTTCCATCAGGGGCGCGCTGCCCAGCACCAGGCCCAGGCGGATATGCCCGGCCGCGCTGGGGCCGAAGGCTTCGCCCGCCAGCACGGAGACGCCATGGTGGTCCAGCAGCCGATCGGCGAAGTCCTGGGCGGACAGGCCGGTGGGACGGATATCCACCATCACGAACATGCCACCGTCCGGCTTCAGGGCACGCAGTCCTGGACAGCCCGCGAGGGTGTCGCAGACCAGATCGCGGCGCTGACGGTAGGCTTCACGCATGGCTTCCAGCTCCGGGAGGCGCGCTTCCAGGGCAACGCAGGCGGCGTCCTGCACGAAGTCCGGCGAGCCGTACAGCATGCACAGGGCGAGATTCTCCAGGTGCTGGGTCAGTTCCTTCGAGCCCACCACCCAACCCACGCGCCAGCCGGTCATGGCGTGGGACTTGGACAGGCTGTTGATGGTTGCGGTGCGCTCGGCCATGCCCGGCAGGCTGGCGGGGCTGATGTGCTCGCCGTCGAACAGCAGCTCGCTGTAGACCTCGTCCGAAATCATCCACAGGTCATGGGCAATGCACAGCGTCGCCAGGGCCTCCCAGGTGGCGCGCGGCAAGCTGGCGCCCGATGGATTGTGCGGGCTGTTCAGGGCCAGGGCGCGGGTGCGTGGCGTGATGGCCGCGGCCACGTCCTCGGCCTGGATGCGGAAACCGTTTTCCGAGCACACCGGCACCGGCACCACCCGTGCGCCGCAGGCGCCGAACACCGCCTCGTAGGTGACATACATGGGTTCGGCCACAATCACCTCGTCGCCGGGGTTGAGCAGGCACTGCACCACGCTGAACAGGGCACACTGGGCACCTGCCAGCACCGTCACCTGATCAGCGCCGACGCTCTGGCCACTGCGCTGGTTGTGCCAGGCGGCGATGCGCTGGCGCAGCGGGAACTTGCCGCGCACGTCGGAGTAATGGGTGTTGCCGTTGAGCAGGCTGTCGATGGCGGCCTGGACGATGGGCTGCGGCGTGTCGAAGTCGGGGTCGCCCACCGACAGCAGGAGGATGTCCTCCCCCTGCTCCTGCCGTTCCAGGGCACGGTAATGGATGTTCCAGGCCGCCGCGCCGTCGCCGGCGATGCGTTGGGTAAGGTCGGAAAAGCGCATGGAAAGCTCCTCGGCCAGCGCTCAACGAGCGCAGGCGTGTTTCAGTTCGATCAGGGTGACGCCGGGGTGGCCGAAGCCGGCTCGCAGGTCGCGCTCCAGGTCGTCGAGACTCTGGGGCTGCCTTACGGTGCAACCGAAGGCGAGGGCCAGGCCGACGAAGTCCGGGTTGCGCGGCAGTACGCCGATGGGCTCGATATCCAGGCCGATCATGTCGTCGCGGATCTGGCCGAGGGCGTCGTTGTTCCACAGCAGCACCACCAGCGGGCTGTCCAACTCTTCGGTGGCGGTGGCCAGTTCCTGGACGGTGTAGAGGAAGCCGCCGTCGCCCACCAGCACCAGGCCGGGCCGCTGCGGCGCGCCGAACTTGGCACCGATGCCGGCCGGCAGGCCGTAGCCGAGGGTGCCGTAGCCGGTGGGGTGCAGCCAGCTGCGCGGCGCCCGGCTGGCGAAGGCGTAGTTGCCGGTATAGGCCAGCTGAGTCATGTCGGAACTGATGAAGGCATTCGCCGGCAGCGCCGCAGCAATGCGGTCGAGGATGGCCTGGTGGATGCCCTGCAGCGGCGCATGGCCGTTGCGGATCGCGTCTCGCAGGCGCGCCACGCGGGCCGCTGCGGACTCCCCTGCCCTGCCCTGTGCAGGCAGGCGCGCCAGCAAGGCTTCGAGGGTCTGCCGGGCATCGCCCTTGAGCGCGACGGCGCAGGGGTAGAAGTCATTGAACTTGCGCGGGTCGATGTCGATGCGCACCAGCTCGCCGGACAGCGGCAGGCGCTCGCGCCAGAAATCCGTGTCGGCCATTTCGGTGCCCACGGCCAGGACCAGGTCGGCCTCGGCGATCATCTCCCAGCCCGGTGCCATGCACAGGGTGGCACCGGCATTGAGCGGCGCCTCGGGCGGCAGCAGGCCCTTGCCAGCCACGCTGGTGAAGACCGGTGCGGCCAGGCGCTCGCTGAGGGCCTGCAGGGCGTCAACGGCCTCCAGCGTACCGCCGCCGGCGATGATCATCGGTCGCTTGGCGGCGGCCAGCCGGGCTGCGGCAGCGCTCAGGGACTCGCTGTCCGGCAGACCACGACCGGGACGCCGGCTCACTTCATGGGTCCAGTCCCGCGCCACGGGAGCGGCCAGCACGTCCAGCGGCACGGAGATATGCACCGGGCGCGGGCGCTCGCCATCGAACACGGCATAGGCTCGGGCCACCAGCTCGGGCAGATCCTCGGGGGTCAGCGCGACCGCCGAGAAGGCCGTGATGGGCGCGGTGATGGCGCGCTGGTCCTGGGTTTCATGCAGACAGCCCCAGCCTTTGCCCAGGCTGGCGGTGTGGTTGACGCTGGAGATCACCAGCATCGGGATGGAGTCGGCATAGGCCTGACCGATAGCCGTCGCAGCGTTGGTGACACCGGGGCCGGTGATGATGAAGCAGACGCCCGGCTTCCCGCTGACTCGCGCATAACCATCGGCCATGAAACCGGCACCCTGCTCGTGGCGGGTCAGGACATGGCGGATGCCGCTGCCGGGCAGGCCACGGTACAGCTCCAGGGTGTGCACGCCGGGAATGCCGAACACGGTGTCCACGCCGTAGTTGGCCAGCAGACGGACCAGGGCCTGGCCGCCGGTGAGGGTTTTCTGGTCTTGCATGAGGTTTCTCCTCGAAGCTTTGCCGTGCCGCAGGAGCGAGCTCTGCTCGCGAAACTCCACGGCACGGTCGTTCGCGAGCAGAGCTCGCTCCTACAGATGCGTCACTTACCCAGGCGGATCAGCGCATCCACCGCCACCGCGCCGTCGGCGCCGACCAGCAGCGGGTTCACATCCAGCTCCAGCAGTTGTCCGGCGTTCTCGCAGGCGTAGTCGGCGACCGCGCGAATGGCTGCCACCAGGGCATCCAGGTCCGCTGCCGGGCGGCCACGGAAGCCGGTGAGCAGCGGCGCGCTGCGCAGGCTCAGCAGTGCGTCGCGGATGGCGCCGTCATTGGTCGGCAGCAGCAGGCTGCGGCTGTCCTTCAGCAGCTCGACGAGGATGCCGCCGGCGCCGATCACCAGGGCCAGGCCGAAACCCTCTTCGCGCTTCACGCCGACAATCAGTTCCGCCAGCGGCGGTGTAGCCATGCGCTCCAGCAGCACCTGGTCGAAGGGCACACCCGGCGCGTAGGCGGCAATGCGTTGCCGCATGTCGCCCAAGGCCCGTTGCAGAGCATCGGCGTCCCGCAGGTTGAGGGCCACGGCGCCCGCCTCGGTCTTGTGGGGCAACTGCGCGCTGACGGCTTTCAGCACCAGCGGGTAGCCCAGGGTCTGGGCGTCTTCAACGGCCCGCTCCGGGGTGCTGAGGACCGCCTGCGGCACCGGCAGGCCGAAGGCGCGCAGGGCCTGCTTGGACTGCCATTCATCCAGCAGCTCGCCGCGGCTCACGGGAGTCGGGCTGAGGGGCACCAGGGCCGATTCGCCACGGGCCAGCAGCGCGTCGCGGCGTTGCCGGTAGTCGGCAATGCGACCCCAGGCGGCCAGGCCGTCCTCCACCCCTTGCAGGGCAGCGACACCCCGGGCGTGCAGGAAGTCCCGGGCGGCGGCAGGCAGCAGTTCAGGGAAGGCGGAGGCGATGAAACCGGTCTTGCCGTGGCGCTCCAGGGCCTCGCAATAGAGCTCCAGCAACAGGTCGCACTGGGGGCGCTCGCCGGTCTCTTCGCCGGGATAGTCCAACACCAGCAGGGCGGCGTCGGCCGCGCTGCGCAGGGCGCTGTCCAGCATGCGCTCCAGGGCCTCGCCGTCGCCCCAGATGGCGGTGGTGAAGTCCAGCGGGTTGGCGACGTTGGCGTAGCCCGGCAGGATCTGCGCCAGCTCGTGGCGCTGGCCGTCATCCAGCTTCGGCAACTGCAAGCCGTTGGCTTCGGCGTAGTCGGCGATCAGCCCGGCATCGCCACCGGAGCAGGCCAGGGCGATCAGCCCCGGACCAGCCGGCAGCTTGCCGCAGGCGGCGGCCTTGAGGGTTTCCATGAAGCTCACCGGGCCGCTGACACGGATCACCCCGAGGCGCTCGAAGAGGCTGTCGTAGAGGGCGTCGGAGCCAGCCAGGGAGCTGGTGTGGCTGAGGGCCAGTTCGGCGCCGATCTGCGACACGCCGGTCTTCAAGGCGATGATCGGGATACCCTTCTCCAGCGCCTTGTGCGCGGCACGGGCGAAGCCCGGCACATTCTTCAGGCCTTCCAGGTGCAGGCCGATAGCGGTGACGCGCGGCTCGTCCAGCAGCACATCCATCAGTTCGGCCACGCCCAGTTGGGCCTGGTTGCCCACCGAAGCCATGTAGGCCACCGGTAGGGAGCGGTCGCTCATGGACAGGTTGTAGGCGAAGTTCCCGCTCTGGGTGAGCACCGCCACGCCCTTCTCCACCAGCTTGCCGCCGTGGGCGACAGGCCAGAGGGCGGAGCCGTGGAGGTAGTCCAGCAAGCCGTAGCAGTTGGGGCCGAGCAGTGCCATGTCGCCGGCCGCGGCCAGCAGACGGGTTTGCAGGACCTGGCCTTCGGCGCCGGTCTCGGCGAAACCGGAGGCGTAGCAGATGGCACCGCCAGCACCCTTGGCCGCCAGGGCGGCGACGCTGTCCAGGGTCTGTTCGCGGTTGGTGGCGATGAACACCGCGTCCGGCCCGCACGGCAGGTCGGCGACGCTGGCCACGCAGGGCACGCCTTCCAGTTCGGCGTGCTGCGGATTGACCAGCCACATCTGGCCGGCGAATCCGCCTTCGGCGCAGCGCTTGAGGGCGCGGGCCATGCTGCGGCCGCCGATGAAGGCGAGGTGCTTGGGCGCCAGCAGGCGCTTGAGGTTTTCGCGTTGGCTCATGGGAACTCCGATCAGCGCAGCAGCGGGCGCAGCAATTCGCGGGAAATGATGTGGCGCTGGATTTCCGAAGTGCCTTCCCAGATGCGCTCGATCCGCGCGTTGCGCCAGATGCGCTCCACCGGGCCTTCGTCCATCAGGCCCATGCCGCCAAAGATCTGCACCGTCTCGTCGGCCACCTTGCCCAGCACTTCGCTGGCGAACAGCTTGGCCATGCCGGCCTCACCGTCGGTCATGCTGCCCTGGTCCATTTTCCAGGCGGTGTGCAGGGTCATCAGCTCGGCGGCGCGAATCTGCGTGGCCATGTCGGCGAGCTTGAAGGAGATGCCCTGGTAGGTACCGATGGGCTGGCCGAACTGCTTGCGGTCTGCCGCCCATTGCAGCGACAGGTCCAGGGCGCGCTGAGCCTGGCCGACGCAGTTGGCGGCCACCATCACGCGGCCGGCGGTGAGCCAGGCGTTGGCCACTTCCCAACCCTTGTCCACTTCGCCGAGGACCTTGGAGGCCGGCACGCGGCAGTCGTCGAAGAACATTTCGTAGGTGTGGTAGCCCTTGTTGCTGACGCATTTCGGACCACGGCGCACGGTCATGCCGGGGGTGCCCTTGTCCACCAGGAAGGCGGTCACGGCGTTGCGCTTCTTGCCGTTGTGTTCGTAGGTGTCAGTCACCGCGAAGACGATGGCGAAGTCGGCGTGGCCGGCGTGGCTGATGAAGTGCTTGCTGCCGTTGATCACGAAGTCGTCGCCGTCACGCACGGCGCGGGTCTTGATGGAATTGGCGTCGGAGCCGGCGCCCGGCTCGGTGAGGGCGAAGCAGTCGATCTTCTCGCCCTGCACGCACGGCAGCAGGTAGTCCTGGATCTGTTCACCCTTGCAAGCCATGAGGATCTTCGAGGGCCGCGCGACGAACACGTGCAGCGCCCAGGAGACCTTGGACAGCTCACGTTCGACCAGGGCCTGGGACAGGTAGTCGAGGCCACCGCCCCCTACTTCCTCAGGCATGTTGAAGGCATAGAAGCCGGCGGCGAGGGCCTTGCCACGAATTTGCGCGGCCAGCTCCGGAGACACGGCATCGGCGCGGTCCACGGCTTCTTCATGGGGCAGCAGTTCCTTGTCGACGAAGGCGCGTACCGCGTCGACCAGCATTTCCTGTTCCTGGGTCAGTTGGAAGTTCATCGCTATGTCCTCGGGGTTCGGCGCATCAACGGCCGGTGAATTGGGGGGCGCGTTTTTCGGCAACAGCGCGCAGGGCTTCGGCGGCATCTTCGCTGCGGCCACAGAGCAGGCCGGCAGCCTGTTCGGCTGCCAGCTGCTGGGCCAGGCTGCGGCTGGCGCCGTCACGGATCAGGGTCTTGGTCTGGGCAAAGGCGAAGGTCGGGCCGGCGGCCAGGCGGGCGGCCAGTTGGCCGGCGACGTCTTGCAGTTGGTCATCCGCGCAGACTTCGCCCACCAGCCCGACGGCAAGGGCCCGCTCCGCGCCCCAGAGTTCGTCGAGGAACAGCAGGCGCTTGGCCTGCTCGGCGCCGATCAGGCGCGGCAGGTGCCAGCTGGCGCCGGCGTCCGGCGAATAGGCCATGCCGGTGTAGCCGGCCTTGAAGCGCGCCGAGGCGGCAGCGATGCGGAAGTCGCAGCACAGGGTCAGGTCCATCCCGGCGCCAACGGCGGTGCCGTTGATGGCGGCGATGGTGGGTTTGGCCAGCCCGTGCAGGCGGGTCATCAGGGCATGGGCGGTTTCGGTCCAGCCGTAGGTTTCCAGCTCGCCCCGGGCTTCGGCCTCGGCCCACTCGGCCAGGTCGGCGCCGGCACAGAAGCTGCGGCCCTCCCCGCTCAGCACGATGACCCGCACCGCCGGGTCGGCTTCATGGGCGTCCAGCAGTTCCAGCAGGGCTTTCAGGGTGGGAATGTCCAGCGCGTTGCGCTGTTGGGGGCGGTTCAGGGTGATCCGGGCGATGCCGGCTTCGACCTGGCTGAGCAGGGTGGTCATGGAAGCCCTCGTCTTGTTGTCGTTGCTGTGAGGAGGTGGAATCTGAGCCGATCCTAAACGAGTGTTCAGGAATCCGGCAATCCTGCCCGAATGGGGTATGTAACGGTGATGGCCAATAGATAAGTTGTTGTTTTTGATTGGTTTTTATTTTTAGGAGGGGAGGAAGGCGCGGGAGCTGTTACATCTTTGAACAACTCGGAACCGGGGTTGGGGGCTTTCCTGTGGGGGCGAATTCAATCTCTGGTCAGGCCGGAAGTCCCTGCGGGGGCTCTGCTTCCCTCTCCCCCGGCCCCTCTCCCGGAGGGAGAGGGGGCAACAAAAAAGCGCGGCAGATCACTCTGCCGCGCTTTTCCGGGTATCGCCGGAGATCAGGCCGCCGGGATCGGCACAGGGCTGCGCTGACGCTTGAACTGCAGGAAGTAGTAGGCGCCATAGCACAGGGCGATGAAGCCGAAGCCCCAGTACAGCGAGGAACGCTGGGCCGGGTCCATGGCCATGAACACGAACAGCGAGCCGCACAGCAGGATGCACGCCACCGGGATCAGCGGGAACAGCGGCGCGGCGTACTTCAGATCAGCCACGGTGCCGCCGGCCTGGTAGTGCGCGCGGCGGAAGCGGTACTGGGCCAGGGCGATGACGATCCAGGTCACGGTGCCGGCCAGGCCGCTGATGGCGGTCAGGATCATGAACAGGGTGTCGGCCGCGATGAAGCTGGTCAGCAGGGACAGCAATGCGAAGCACAGGGTGATGGACAACGCGAAAATCGGCACACCGCGCTTGTTCAGCTTTTCCAGGCTACGCGGCGCCATGCCGGTCTTGGACATGGCCCAGAGGATGCGGGTGCAGGCGTAGAGGCCGGAGTTACCCACCGAGAGGATGGCGGTGAGGATCACGAAATTCATCACGTCGGCGGCGAAGGGGATGCCCACCATGTCGAACACCTGGACGAAGGGGCTTTCCATCAGGCCAGCCTGCTGCCAGGGCACGATGGCAGACAGCACCACGATGGCCAGCACGTAGAAGATCAGCACGCGGAACACCACGTTGCGCACGGCGCGGGGGATGCTCTTTTCCGGCTGGTCGGTCTCGCCGGCGGCCACGCCCATGATCTCGCAGCCCTGGAAGGCGTAGACCACGGTCATCATCACGGCGAGCACGGCGGACAGGCCGTTGGGGAACAGGCTTTCGCCGATCAGATGGGAGAACTTCGGCGCCGGCTCGCCACTGGCCAGCGGCAGACCGCCGAACATGGCCAGGATGCCAACGACGATGAAGATCAGAATGGCCGCGACCTTGACGCCCGAGAACCAGTATTCGGCCTCACCGAAGGCACGGGTGCTGAGGGAGTTGATCCCGAACAGCAGGGCCACAAACAGCGCGGACCAGTACCAGACGGGGACATCCGGGAACCAGCGGTCCATCAGCATGCCGGCGGCGGTGAATTCCAGGCCGACCGTGGTGGCCCAGCTCAGCCAGTAGACCCAGCCCACCATGAAGCCGGTGGCGGGCCCGACGTAACGGGTGGCGTGTGCCTGGAAGGAGCCGGAAACCGGCATCTGCACCGAGAGTTCACCGAGGCAGACCATGACCAGGTACATCAGCAGGCCGGCGACCAGGTAGGCCAGCACGGCGCCGGCCGGGCCGCCCTGGTTGATGGTGAGGCCCGAGCCCATGAACAGGCCGGTGCCGATCACGCCGCCCAGGGACAGCATGAAGATATGGCGGCTCTTCAGAGCACGGGTGAGCTGGATGCGCTCTTCAGACATGGCGCACCTCCGAAACGAGGTGGCGGCAGCGCAGGCGGGCTTTGCGGGTCATTATTCTTGTCTCCAATAGGCCACGAGGACCGCGTTCGAGCGCGGTTCGGGTCGATTATTGGAAGGACTTGTAAGACGCCGTTGTAAGCCAGGATCGAAGTTGTAAAAAGTCGTAAGGAATTTGTTCGATTTCAGGAGGCGGGTTGCAGCAGGCCGTCCAGTGCCCGAGCAGAGCGCGCCAGCAGGTCTTCCAGCCGTGGCCTCAGCGCCGGCAAGGCGGTGACATCACCGGCCAGGGCCGCCGCTTCCAGCTCCCGCAGGCAGGTCGCCAGGGCACGCAGGCCCAGGGACTCGCTGCTGCCGGCGAGGCGATGGGCCAGGTGGCCGACTTCGGCGCAATCCTCGGCTGCCAGCGCTTCCAGCAGCCCGACGCGATGTTCGTCGAGCATGCGCCGCAGCAGCTCCAGCAGACCGCGCACCTTCTGTTCGCCGAGCAGGCCGCGATGGGTATCCAGCAGTTGCTGATCCAGCAGTTCGGCATCGCCCCCGTCTTCCAGCTTGCCCTCCTGCCCGGCCAGGGCTCGACGCAGGTCGTCCAGCTTCAGCGGCTTGGCCAGCGCGCCGTCCATGCCGGCATCCAGGCAGCTGCGCACCAGGGCCGGTTGCAGGCTGGCGGTAAACGCGAGGATGCGGCTGCCGCGATTCAGGCCCTGCAGGTCGTCACGGATCAGGCGACACAGTTCGGTGCCGGGCATGCCCGGCAGATGCAGATCGAGCAGGAGCAGGTCGAAGCGCCGCTGCCGGCACAGCGCCAAGGCGGGCTCGGCGTCCTCGACCAGGGTGACGCGATGGCCGTCGCGCTCCAGCAGCCCGGCCACCACTTCGCGGTTGAGGGCGACGTCTTCCACCACCAGCACGTCCAGCGACCGGGACAGAGGAGCGACCATCGAGGCGGCCGTCTGATCGCGGGCAGCGTCCAATACCAGCTCGAACCAGAAGCAGCTGCCCTCGCCTTCCTCGCTCTGGACGCCGATCTGCCCGCCCATCAGTTCCACCAGCCGCTTGCTGATGGCCAGGCCCAGGCCGGTGCCGCCATAGCGCTGGGCCACGGCTTCGCTGGCCTGGGTGAAACGCTCGAAAATCTTCGCCTGCATGTCTGGAGCGATGCCAATGCCGTCGTCGGTGACGCTGATGCGCAGGCGCTGGCCGCCGGGCAGTTCCTCCAGCAACTGCACCTCCACCAGGATTTCCCCCTCCTCGGTGAACTTCACCGCGTTGGCCAGCAGGTTGCTCAGCACCTGGCGGAGGAACTGTTCGGCGCCACGGCAGCGACCCTGCACGCGGGGATCGAGACGCGCGCGCAGGATGGTGCCGTTGGCGCTGGCCCGGGGCTCCAGCAGGGTGAGCACCTGGTCCACCAGCGCCGGCAGGGAGAAGTCCAGCAGTTCGGGCCGGCTCTCCCCTTCCTCCAGGCGGGCGAAATAGAGCACTTCGTTGAGGATCGCCAGCAGGCCTTCGGCGGCCTTGTGCAAGGCGTCCAGGCGCTGGCTGTCGCGCTCGCCAAGGGCCGCGCCGCGAAGCAGTTCGGCCATGCCGAGAATGCCGTTGAGGGGCGTGCGGATTTCATGGCTCATGGTGGCGAGGAAACGCGACTTGGCCAGGTTGGCCGCCTCGGCGTCTTCCTTGGCGCGCTGCAGGCTGGCAGTGCGCCGCTCCACCAACCCCTGCAGGGCCGCGCGGTCATCCTCGCGGCGCTGGATGTCGTCGAGGATGGCCCGGCGCATGTCGTCCAGGGCCTGGGCCACGGTGTCGATTTCGTCGGGGCTACGCCCGGCCCGGCGATTCAGGCGCAGGGTTTCGTACCAATCCCCGGCGCCGATGCGTCGGGTGAAGTCGGCCATCACCCGCAGGTGGCGGGTCACCAGCCGGTGGAACAGCCAGGACAGCGCTACCGCCAGGCCGCAGAGGAACACCCCCATCCACAGCAGGCTGTTGAGGCCGGTGGCGTAGAGGCGCCGGTAGACGGCGCCGAGGTCGATGGCGACTTCCAGCTCGCCGAGCGGCCGCACCTCACTGCCGGGCGGCTGGTAGGCCAGGGGGAAATGCACGCGGCGCAGGGGCCCGACTGGATTGGCGGCGCCGTCCTGCAAGTCGAAGTCCCGGCTGGTCAGGCGCACCTGGGCGATATCGGGGAAGTCCGCCAGGCCGCGCAGCTGCATCTTCAACTGCTCCTGGTTGAGGTCCCAGAGGCTGCGCTCGAAGCTGGTCAGGTAACCCACACGGATCAGCTCCAGACGCGCTTCGATATCCCGCATCTCGCGGCGATATTCCAGCAGCAGCTGCACGGCGCTCGCAACGAGGGTGAAGCACAGGCTGAACAGCAGGATGGAGCGCAGCAGACGGCGCAGCAGGCCGCTGGCAGGTTTCGGGCCGGTCATGGACGGGGCTCCGGCTGGACGACCATGTCGCGGTAGATGGCCTGGCTCTCATCCAGCCAGCGGTCGATCTGGCCACTGTCGGTGAGGCGTTGCAGCTCCTGGTCGATCTCGTCCATACGGGCAGCCAGCGGGGACTGACGGGCCACTGCCAGACGCAGGTAGTCCACCGCCAGGGTGATGGGCAGGGCACGAATGTCGCCGCCGCCGGGCAGATGCTCGATATAGAGCAGGCCGGTGCGGCGCTCGTAGGGGATGAAATCGATGCGGCCGCGAATCAGCTTGCCGAAGTTCTGCTGGCTGTCGGATACCCATTCGATGTTGCCGGCGCCGGCGACGGTGCGGTCGAAGGCCTCGCCGTAACTCTCGCCGAACAGCAGGCCGCCGCGGTAACCGGTCAGGTCCTCCAGCTTGTCGACCTTCAGTGGCCGCTGGCGGTTGTAGAAGATCGCCACTTCTTCGCGCAGCACCGGGACGGAGGCGAACTGCAGGTAGCGCTCGCGGGGCTCGGTGCGGTAGGCCAGCACCGCGTCCACCCTCCCCTCGGCGGCGTCCGTCAGGCAGCGCTTCCAGTTGCCCAGGTTGACGAATTCGACGTCCAGGCCGAGCCGGGCGAATACCGCTTTCACCACGTGGGGCGCCAGGCCGCGCATGTGCTTGCCATCGCTCCAGGAGATGGGCGGGTAGACCGGATGATCGCAGTAACGCACGGGCTGCGCGGCCAGCGCCGTGCCGCTCAGCAGCAGGAGCCCCAGCAGCCAGGCGCGCGCCATGAGGTCAGGCAGCGCTGGCATTGGCGGTGAACAGGTAGCCCGCGCCGTGGATGGTGATGATCAGCTGGGGCTCTGCCGGATCGTCCCGCAGCTTGCGGCGCAAGCGCCCTACCAGCACGTCGATGGAGCGGTCGTTGGGCAGCCACTCGCGGTTGCGGATCTGGTCCATCAACTGGTCGCGGCTCAGGGTGTGCCCGGCGTTGCGCAGGAAGACGCTGAGGAGCTGGAACTCGCCGTGGGTGAGCAGGGTTTCGCTACCGTCCTGATCGATCAGGCGGCGGCGGTCGCTGTCCAGCACCCAGCCAGCGAAGCGTTTGAGCTGGCCGGTAGCGGGCGCGGCCGGTTGCTGGGCATGGCGCACGCGACGCACCAGATTCTTGGCGCGGGAGACCAGTTCGCGGGGGTTCAGGGGTTTGACCACATAGTCGTCGGCGCCGCATTCCAGGCCGACGATGCGGTCGACCTCGTCGTTGCGGCCGGTGATGAGGATGATGCCGACCTCAGAGCGCACCCGCAGTTCGCGGGTCAGGGTCAGGCCATCCTTGCCGGGCAGGCGGATATCCAGCATCACCAGGTCAACCGGGCTTTCCGCGAGGCAGGCCTCGGCCTGTTCGGCGGTGCTGGCGCAACGGACCTGATAGCCCTCCTGGGCCAGGTACGACTGGAGCAGTTCACGGATCAGCGGATCGTCATCGACGATCAGCACGCTGGCAGACATTACGGTTGCCCTCCGCCTCCGCGCACGAGCGGGGCGTTCTTATTGTTGGAAGTGGCTGGAGGTTAACGTCGGCTGAACAGGCGATCAACAGCCCCCGACGGGTCGCAGGAAGCGCTGTACACCGCCGCTCTGCAGGCCATCGACCCAGGCCTCGCAGATCTGCACGCCCTGCTCCGGGGTGAAGGTCTGGGGATTCAGCCCGGATTCCAGCCAGAGCCCGTCCAGCAACGCACTGAGGCTGATGGCCGCGAGCTCGGCATCGAAGCCCGGCCAGCCCTGCTCCACCGCCAGCTCGTTGAGCACGTTGGCGAGGATGGCGCGGTACTCGCCATAGGAATGGTCGTGGGCCGCATTGATGGCCTGGGCGGTCTTCACCGCGCCCCAGAAGGCCAGCCAGGCTTCCAGCAATTGCGGGTCCAGCAGTTCGGCGGAGAAGGAGGCCTGGAAGAACGCCGACAGCCGCGCCCGGGGGCTGGGCGGCGCGTCGTCGATGGCATCACGCAGGAGCTTCATCACCCGTCCGGTGACGGCCAGGTAAGCCTCGGCCACCAGTTCGTCCTTGCCGGCGTAGTGATGGTTGATCAACCCCACCGAGACACCGGCCTCAGCGCAGATCTTGCGGATCGAAGCGCCCTGGAAGCCGTGGCGCTTGAGGCAAATGAGGGTCGCTTCGATCAGGTGCGCCTTGCGCAGCTCGGGGTCCAGTCGGGAGTAGCGCACATCCTGGGTTGTCATGCCGACAGCTCCTGTGGTGGTACGGCGAATCTGAACGAATGTACAGCAACAATTGAATCCCACCTACCCGTTCGGGTTATGGCCCCATCGCCGCCCGGCGCACAGAGTAGCCACAGGTGACCCAATAACGACACAAGAGGTGGAACCGACATGCGCAAGACCCTCGCTGCAGCACTCGGCGCGACGCTCATCCTGTTGCCGGCCCTTGGCCAGGCGGACGATGGCAATACCCTGCGCCTGTACAACTGGTCGGATTACATCGGCGAGAACACCCTCAAGGACTTCGAGAAAGCCACTGGCATCAAGGTGGTCTACGACACCTTCGATTCCTATGAGACGGTCCAGGGCAAGCTGTTGCCGGGGCGCTCCGGCTACGACCTGGTGGTGATGAACGCCGCGCTGGTACCGCCGCTGTTGAAGGCCGGGGTCTTCCAGCCACTGGACAAGAGCCGGCTGCCCAGCTGGGGCAACCTGGACCGGCAGGTGCTGGCCAGCCTGGAGCATTTCGATCCGGGCGTGACCTACTCCGCGCCCTATACCTGGGGCAGCAACGGCATCACCTACAACGTGGAGATGATCAAGGCGCGCATGCCCGATGCGCCCATCGGCTCCCTGGCGATGGTCTTCGATCCCGAGGTGGTGTCGCGCTTCGCCGACTGCGGCGTGACCCTGATCGACTCGCCCACCGATGTGCTGCCGCTGGCCCTGACCTACCTGGGCCGCGACCCGAACAGCGCCGCGCCGGAGGACTTGAAGGCCGCCCAGGACCTGCTGATGAAGGTTCGTCCCTATATCCGCAAGTTCGACTCCATGAGCTACCTCAACGGCCTGGCCAACGGCGACCAGTGCATCGCCATGACCTGGTCCGGCGACTACGCCACCGCCCAGGCCCGCGCTACCGAGGCCGGCGCCAAGGTGAAGCTGGATTACTTCATCCCGAAGGAAGGCTCGCTGATCTGGTTCGATGACTTCTACATCCCCAAGGATGCGCCCCATGTGGAGAACGCCCACAAGTTCATCGAATACATGCTGCAACCCCGGGTGATCGCTGACGTTACCGACTACATCCGCTATGCCAACAGCAACCAGGCCGCGACCCCCCTGGTAACCGCGGAGGTGCGCAACGACCCGGCGATCTACCCCGACGACGCCACCCGTGCCCGCCTCTTCACCCAGAAACCCCAGCCGCAGAAGGCCATGCGCCTGATCACTCGCACCTGGAATGCAGTGAAAACCGGCAAGTGATTTGAATTACCTGATGGACCCGAGGTTAAGACCATGACCAAGCTGAACGCCGACTTCTTCGCCCAGTTCGACAACGAGCGCCTGGTGGCCGCCGACAAGGCGCACTACATGCACGGCTACCACATCTTCGACGACCACCGGGAGAACGGCGCGCTGAACATCGCCGCAGGCAGTGGCGCCTATATCTACGACACCGCTGGCAACCGCTACCTGGATGCCGTGGGCGGCATGTGGTGCACCAACATCGGCCTGGGCCGCGAGGAAATGGCCGAAGCCATCGCCGACCAAGTCCGCCAGTTGGCCTACTCCAACCCCTTCTGCGACATGGCCAACGTCAAGGCCATTGAACTCTGCGAGAAGCTGGCGGAACTGGCCCCCGGCGACCTGGACCACGTGTTCCTCACCACCGGCGGCTCCACGGCCGTGGATACCGCCTTCCGCCTGGTGCAGTACTACCAGAACTGCCGTGGCAAGCCGGAGAAAAAGCACGTCATCACCCGGATCAACGCCTACCACGGCTCCACCTTCCTCACCATGTCCCTGGGTGGCAAGGCGGCGGACCGGCCGGCGGAGTTCGACTTCCTCAAGGACCGTATCCACCACATCTCCTGCCCCAACCCCTACCGCGCGCCGGCAGGCATGAGCGAGGCGGAGTTCCTGGATTTCCTGGTGAACGAGTTCGAGGACAAGATCCTCACCCTCGGCGCCGACCGGGTGGCGGCCTTCTTCGCCGAGCCGATCATGGGTTCGGGCGGCGTGATCATTCCGCCGGCCGGCTACCACAAGCGCATGTGGGAGGTCTGCCAGCGCCACGACGTGCTGTATGTATCGGACGAGGTGGTGACCTCCTTCGGTCGCCTCGGCGCCTTTTTCGCGTCGGAAGACGTGTTCGGCGTGGTGCCGGACATCATCACCACCGCCAAGGGCCTGACCTCCGGCTACCTGCCCCTGGGCGCGTGCATCTTCTCCGACCGCATCTGGCAGGTCATCGGCGAAGCGGACAAGGGTCGCTGCTTCAGCCACGGCTTCACCTACAGCGGGCACCCGGTGAGCTGCGTCAGCGCACTGAAGAACATCGAGATCATCCAGCGGGAGAATCTGCTGGCCCATGTGGACGACGTGGGCGCTTATCTGGAGCAACGGCTGCAGAGCCTCGCCGACCTGCCACTGGTGGGCAGCGTGCGCTGCAAGAAGCTGATGGCCTGCGTGGAGTTCGTCGCCGACAAGGCCAGCAAGGCCCTGTTCCCCGACGCGCTGAACATAGGCGAGCAGATCCACCTGCGGGCGCAGAAACGCGGCCTGCTGGTGCGGCCCATCGTCCACCTGAACGTGATGTCGCCGCCCCTGACCATCACCCACGCGCAAGTGGACGAGATCGTCGAGACCCTGCGGGAGGCCATCCTCGAAACCGCCGAGGACCTCAAGCAACGGGGCGACTATGCGGGCAATTGAAGGCGTCTGGCCGCCTGCAGGCGGTGCCAGTAGACTGCCGGACATGACCGAGTCCCAACCTGCCAGCACCACCCTCGCCGCCCTGCATGCCTGGCATGCGGGGCTGGCGCAGGCCATGGCCAGCGTCGCGGAACCGGTGTTCTGCGAGCACCTGATCGACGCCCTGAGAAGCCTGGTGCCCATCGAGTCGGTACTGCTCGGCCTGGAATGCAAGGGTCTGGCGCCGCGACCGCTCTACCAGTGCGGCATCCCCACCGAGTACCGCGAGGCGCTGATCGAGCGCTACTACGCCCGCGGCTATCTGCTGGACCCCTTCTGCCTGGCGATGGAGAACGGCCTGGCCGAGGGCTTCTACCACCTCTCGGAAATCGCCCCCGACGACTTCTTCAGCAGCGAGTACTACCGCACCAACTACCTCAAGTGCGGTTCCGTGGAAGACGCCCACTTCATCGTCGACCTCGGTGGCCAGCGCAAGGTGTCCCTGTGTGTGTACCAGGGCCGCAGTGGGGCGCGCTTCAGCCAGGAAGAGCTTGCGCTGCTGCGAACGGCGCACCCGCTGGTCCGCGAGCTGGTGCGCCAGTTCGATGAGCGCGGCGGCCTGATCCGCAGCCTCGACGGCCACGGCACGGCGCCCCTGCGCAGCGGCGCTCCCGCCGGCCTCAACCAGCAGATCCGCGAAGCCTTCATGAACTTCGGCGGCGACCGCCTGACCGAGCGGGAACGGGAAATCGCCCACCTGCTGCTGCGCGGCCACTCGGCGAAATCCAGCGCCAAGGTGCTGGAAATCTCCCCGGAAACCGTGCGCATGCACCGCAAGAATCTCTACACCAAGCTGGAGATCAGCTCCCAGGCGGAGTTATTCGCCCTGTTCATCGACTGGCTGACGGCCTGAGGGGCGACCTTCAGTCAGCCAGAGCCAGGTGAGTCGAATCCTTTGACTAGGCTTGGGTGTCTCGCCCACCAACAGGAGACTCACCATGCCCATCGAGAAAGCCCTGTATACCGCCTATGCTGAAGCCTACGGCGGCCGCGAAGGCCGCGCCGTGTCGTCGGACGGGGTGCTGGATGTGAAGCTGACCACCCCCAAGGAACTGGGCGGTGCCGGCGGGAACGGCACCAACCCTGAACAACTCTTCGCCGCCGGCTATTCGGCGTGCTTCCTCGGCGCCCTCAAGTTCGTCGCCGGCAAGGAGAAGATCGCCCTCAGCGAGGACACCTATATCGAAGGCGCGGTGGGCATCGGTACCCTGCCCACGGGCTTCGGCATCGAAGTGGAACTGAAGATCTCCCTGCCCGGGCTGGACAAGCAGGCCGCCAAGGCGCTGGTGGACAAGGCGCATATCGTCTGCCCCTACTCCAATGCGACGCGGGGCAATATCAATGTGACGCTGACGCTGGTGTGAGGCGCACACGGATAAAAAAGGGAGGCCGCTGGCCTCCCTCTTTCATTTCACCTTGTAGATGATCCCCGGACTGCACTGGACCATCTGGTACAGGTCCGGCAGGCCATTGAGCGCCTCGGAGGCGCCGAGGAACAGGTAGCCACCCGGCTTCAGCGTGGCGTGGATGCGGGTGAGGATGTCCTTCTTCACTTCCGCCGAGAAGTAAATCAATACGTTGCGGCAGAAGACGATGTCGAACTTGCCCAGCGCCGCGTAGCTGTCCAGCAGGTTCAGCGGGCGGAACTCCACCCGGCTGCGGATCGCCGGTTTCACCGCCCAGCGCCCCGGCCCCTTCGGATCGAAATAGCGCTGCAGGCGTTCCTGGGACAGGCCCCGGCCCATGGCCAGGCTGTCGTACTCACCGGAGCGGCAGGCAGTCAGCATGGTGGAAGAAAGGTCCGTGGCGACGATGCGAGCACCGCCCTTGAGCTGGCCGAGGTTGACCTTCTCGTACTCGTCGATCGTCATGGAAATGGAGAACGGCTCCTGTCCCGACGAACTG
The DNA here is from genome assembly GCF_000949385.2 of Pseudomonas sp. LFM046. Classification (NCBI taxonomy): domain Bacteria; kingdom Pseudomonadati; phylum Pseudomonadota; class Gammaproteobacteria; order Pseudomonadales; family Pseudomonadaceae; genus Pseudomonas; species Pseudomonas sp. LFM046. The sequence continues at coordinate 4,088,518 of NZ_JYKO02000001.1, forward strand.
GCGGCCGACCAGATGCGCAACGGCTGGTTCGGGCTGGCCTTGATCAGTTCGGGCAGCACCCGGTTTTTCAGCACTTCAAAGGGATAGGTATCGCGAAACCAGAGGGTCTCGTTGGTGGTCATGGCATCGATCACCTGCTCGCGCAGGCCACCACGGGAAAAACCCTGGATGCGCTGCGTGAGCTCGCCCAGGGTCTTGATGCCGTTCTGCTCCATCAGCTTGTTCAGCCGGCTGGACACCAGGTACTGCTTGTTGCTGCCCAGCAGGATGCCGCAGGTCTTCTCCAGGAACACCCGGAACTGCTCGAAATCCACATTGCCTGAAGACACTAAGGGCGCCTCACCAATCTATTCCGTGTCAGGGGGCCGAGCCATCAGCCCCCATCCGTTACCCTGATGCGTTCCACCACACGGGCCGCCAGATCGTCCGGCTTGAACTTGGCGAGGAAATCGTCCGCGCCCACCTTCTTCACCATCGCCTGGTTGAACACACCGGAGAGCGAAGTATGCAGGAGGATATGCAGTTTCTGCATGCGCGGATCGTTGCGGATTTCCGCCGTCAGGGTATAGCCGTCCATCTCGGGCATTTCGATGTCGGAGACGATCATCAGCAGCTCCTGCTCCGGCGCCTTGCCCTCCTCCACCATCTCGCGCAGGTAGTTGTAGGCCTGACGCCCGTCGTTGAGGGCCTTGACCTCCACGCCGACGGTTTCCAGGCAGCGGATCACCTGCTTGCGCGCCACCGACGAGTCGTCGACGATCAGCACCCGCTTGCTGACGGCCTTGCTTTGGGTCTCGATGTCCACCACGCCTTCGGACACCACTTCGGAGGTGGGCGCCACTTCGGCGAGGATCTTCTCCACGTCGATGATTTCCACCAGCTGCTTGTCGACCCGGGTCACCGCCGTCAGGTAATGCTCACGACCGGTTCCCTTGGGTGGCGGATGGATCTCCTCCCAGTTCATGTTGACGATGCGCTCCACCGAGCGCACCAGGAAACCCTGCACCTTGGTGTTGTATTCCGTGATGATGACGAAGCTGTTCTTCAGGTCATCCAGGCCTCTGCGCCCGGTCGCCATGGACAGGTCGAGAATCGGAATGGTACCCCCACGGATATTGGCAACCCCGCGCACCACCGGACTGGACTTGGGCATCAGGGTGAGACGGGGGCACTGCAGCACCTCCTTCACCTTGAACACGTTGATCCCGTAGAGCTGCGATCCGTCGAGGCGGAACAACAGCAGCTCCAGGCGGTTCTGCCCGACCAGTTGGGTACGCTGGTTAACCGAATCCAAAATACCGGCCATGACCAGACTCCTCTGACACGCCCTTGAACGCCCGCTTCAGCCTAGCAGGCGGCACGAGCCTTGCTTCTCTAATTGTATGAACGCTTTGACGACGCTTTTCCGACACTTGATGGCAAAACGCCGCTTTTCTCTTGCGGCTGTTTTACCTGCTTTGTGCTGTCTCGGCTACAGCCCGATATCGGCTGCGGCCGTGACATCGCCCGAAGTGCTTATCGGCACGGCGGAAGGCTTTCTTGAGTACGCCGTCGAAGAATATCTGCAGCGCAGCAACATCCAGGGTCGCAGCGAAATCCAAGTCAACCGCCTCGATCCGCGCCTGCGCCTGGCCGAATGCGACAAGGAATTGACGACCAGCCTGGAAAGCCCGGCCCAGCCCCTTGGACGGGTGACGGTGCGAATCCGCTGCGACGGCAGTTCACCCTGGACAGTGTTCGTCCCGGCCCAGGTGAAGCTGTATCGCGAAGTGGTGGTGGTGACCCGCCCGTTGCGTCGCGGCGCCCCCATCGGGCCCCAGGACGTTTCCGTGGCCGAGCGCGACGTGGGCACGCTGAGCCAGGGCTTCCTGAGCGATCCGGAGCAGGTCGTCGGCCAGAAGACCACCCGCGCCCTGGTCCCCGACCAGGTGCTGGCGCCCCTGCACCTGCAGCAGGCCGAAGTGGTCAGCAAGGGCGACCAGGTGGTGATCAGCGCCGCAAGCAGCGCGATCAACGTGCGTATGCCGGGAGAAGCCCTGTCCAACGGCGCCCTGGGCGAGCAGATCCGGGTCCGCAACCTGAGCTCCGGCCGCGTGGTGAAGGCCCGCGTCAAGGGCCCGGGGCAGGTCCAGGTGGATATGTAGACATGATTCCGCTGGCGCCCCGGAGGGCTGATTTTCTAAACTCAGCCAGTACAAAAAAATTTCCTAAAGTTATCCCGGACAGGGCCGATAAACCGGTAAGCGTCCATATAGCGTCCGAGGTTCTTCATCATGGTTATCGACTTCAACCGGCTCAATAACGGCCCCACGCCCTCCAACTCTGGGCGCACCGGCAGCACCCAGGCCGGCAAGAGCGAAACCGTCACCAGCGGCCAGACCACTGCTCCCCAAACGACCGGCGAGCAGGCCCCGGCAGCCAAGAGCGGCGAATCCGTGCAACTGAGCAGCGAGGCTCAGGTGCTGCAGAAAGCCGGCGAAAAACTGCGCGACCTGCCCGTGGTGGACAAGGAGCGCGTAGAAAAACTCAAGCAGGCCATTGCCGACGGCTCCTACCAGGTCGACAGCAATCGCGTGGCCAGCAAGCTGCTGAACTTCGAATCCCAGCGCTAGTCCACGGGCGGCGCTGGGGAACTTGGACGCCCGATCCCCAGAGCGCGTAATGCAAGACACCAACCTGCTTCAGCTGTTCACCGACGATATCGGCCACGCCCAGCGTTTGCTTGAGCTGATGGACGAAGAATTCCAGGCCCTGGGCGAACGTGACCTCGCCCGCCTCGAAGGCCTGCTCGCCGAAAAACAGCCCCTGCTCGCCCAACTCGACCAGCACGGCCGCCAACGCAGCCAACTGCTGGCCAGCCTCCAACTGAGCGCCGACCGCGCCGGCCTCCAGCAGCTCGCCGAACGCTCGCCCCTGGGCCAGGAGCTCCTGGAGCGTGGCGACGAACTCGCCCAACTGCTGGAAAACTGCCAGAAAGCCAACGAACGCAACGGACGCCTGATCCGCGCCAATCGCGCCTCGGTCGGCGGCATGCTCGGCATCCTGCGTGGCGGCGAAACGCCTGGCCTCTATGACAGCCGCGGTGCCACCGCTAGAATCGGCCAGCAGCGCCCGCTAAGCCAGGCCTGACAAGAAATTACAAGAAGAATGCGAAGACAGGCGGAGCCCTGCCACCCTGCTTTGCGCAATCCGCTTTGTGTTTGGAGAGTCCTGGACCGTGTCCAACCCATTCCAAGAAGATAACGGCCCACAACCCCCCAAGGTGCTCAAGACACCCGTCGAGATCCTGGCCAACCTTCGCCTCCTGCAACAGCATCACGATCCCCTGATCATCACCTTCCACGACCGCAACCAGCGCTTCCAGAGCTACCTGGTGGAAGTGGACCGCGACCGCGGCCGGATCGCCCTGGACGAAATGATCCCGAACGATGGTGAGCGCTTCCTGAAGAACGGCGAGACCTTCCGCATCGAAGGTTTCCACGAGGGCGTGCGGATCGCCTGGGAAACCCAGCAACCCGCCACCGTCGGCGAGTTCGAGGGCGACCGCTGCTACTGGTGCCCCCTGCCCGACGAAGTGACCTACCACCAGCGCCGCAACGCGTACCGTGCCGCGCTCAAGCAGACGCAACTGGTGTCCATCGAGCTGGACGGCGACAAGCTGTCCAAGCCTTTCAAGGGTGTGATGCTGGATATCTCCGCCACCGGCTGCAAGCTGCGCTTCGAGGGCGATCTGACCGGCCGCGTGCAACCGGGCCAGGTCTATGAACGCTTCACCGCCCGCCTACCGATCGGCCCCATCACCACCTCCGTCGAACTGCGCCACCTGCGCTACGACGAAAAGCTCGATGCGAGCTTCGCCGGCATCCGCTTCCACAGCATGAGCGGCCTGGTGCAACGCAATGTCGAACGCTTCGTCTACCAGCTGCAGCGCGAAGCACGGCGGTTCGAGAAAGACGAGCTGTTCTAGCAGGCGGTGAGCGACTGCCAGACCGGCGCCGCCCTCAGACCGTCCCGAGCTTGAAGCCCAGCCGCCCCAGTCGCGGCAAGTGCTCGGGACTGTCCATCACCCAGAGCGATGGCAACAGCCCATGCTGCCACTCCAGTTCCTGCAGGCGCTCACAGGTCCGCGCGAGCACCTGGTTACTGCCCCATGGCATGGCCTCGAACAGGCGCGGATCGACGCGACGCAGGCCAAGCAGCGCATAACGTCCGTCTTCGGTCGGCCCCAGCACCGCCTGGTGATGGTCCAGGGCCTCGCACGCGGCTGACAGGTAGTCGGCATCCAGCATCGGGCAATGCTGGCCGATGAGCACCACGGCTTCGTTCTCGGACAGGCCAAGGGCGGCGATGCGGCGCATTCGCTCCCCCAGGTCGCCGACCGGCTGGCCCACCACCATCCAGTCATTGTCCTCGGCCAAGGCTTCCAGGGCTTCGTCCGGCCCATCCTCGATCCAGAAGATCCGTTCACTGAAGCCAAGGGGCGGGAGATTGAGAACGCGGGCCACCAGTTGCCGCTGCAACTGGCTGACTCCCGCCTCCCCCAGCACGGGGAGTAGCCGGGGGTCGAGCTTGCCGGCCTGCGGGGCGCTGGCCAGCAAATGCAGGGAAATGCTCAACATGACCAGATCCTCCTTGAAGTCCCGAGGCAAACCTCGGGACTGAAGCTCAGACAGTCATACCGGGCGATGATTGGGCAAAAGCGAAATGGCGTTGGGCCACTACTTGTTGGGTTGCGGTTCCTCGGCCGGCCCGGCGGACGGCTCAGTGGGCGGCGGCGGAATGTCGCCGTTCTGCATCTGATCCTGCACCGATTTCTCGTCAACGCGCGGGTCCAGTGCAGCCACCAGCGGCGAACTGGTCATGTTGTCCGGCGTGGGCACGTGGTGCAGCGGCGCCTCGTCGACCCGGTGCATGGCGGTGACCGCATCCGGCCGTACCCGCAGTACGAGTACCGCCGCGCAGAAGCAGACGAAGGCATAGAGCATGTTCGGCCCCAACTGCTTCATCAGGGCACCGGTCAGCAGCGGGCCGATACTGGCGCCGACGCCGAAGGTGATCAGCAGCATCGCAGTCAGCGATACCCGCCGCTCGGCTTCTATATGGTCGTTGGAGAACGCCACCGCCAACGGATAGAGACTGAACTGCAGCAAGCAGACCACGAAGCCCACCGGGAACAGCAGCTCCAGGGGCGCGGTCGGCATGATCGCCAGGGGCAGCGCCGCAAGCGCCAGCAGGGCCGCGGTGCTGCGGATCAGCACGGCACGATCGTGGCGGTCGGACAGCCAGCCCAGCGGCCACTGCACCAGCAGGCCGGCCAGGATGCAGCTACCCATGAACAGACCCACCTGGTCGATGGGCAGCCCCTGGGCGGTCGCATAGAGCGGCGCCAGACCATAGAAGGAACCGATCACCAGGCCCGACACCAGCACCGTGGTCATGGACTGCGGCACCCGCTTGATGAAGAAGCGCGGCTCCAGCGGCGCCGGATGCAACGGTGCCGGGTGCAGCTTGCGGGTCAGCGCCACCGGCACCAGGCAGAGGGCGAAGCACATGGCCACCAGCATCAGCAGTTCCGGCCCCAGCCCCGGATGCAGCACCAGCACCAACTGGCCCAGCACCAGGCCGAGGTAAGACGCCACCATATAGCCGGCAAAGACCTGCCCGCGCTGGCTGGCGTCGGCCTGCTCGGTGAGCCAGCTCTCGATCACCATGTACTGGCACATCATCCCCAGGCCCACCAGCATCCGCATGAACAGCCAGACCGGCAGGATGGAAATCAGCCCATGACCGAGCACCGCCGCGGTGACCACACCGGCGCAGGCCACGTAGGCCCGTATGTGCCCTACCCTGGCGATCAGCCGGTGCCCCAGCTTGCCGCCCAGGATCAGGCCGAAATAGTTGGACGCCATCAAGGCCCCCACCCAGAGCCCGTCCACCTTGTCGGCTGCCAGGCGCAGGCCGAGGTAGGTGCTGAGCAGGCCGGAGCCGATCAGCATGAGCAGGGTGGCGAAATATAGCGCACGAAAGGACTTCCAGATTCGATGCATTGACGCGCTCCAGGCGGCTTCCAATACAGAGAGGGCCGCCGGAATTGGCGGCCCCTGGTCGGATCAGACCTGGGCGGCGAGGATGCGCCGTTCCCAGGGCGTGATCTCATCGAAGAAGCTGCTGAGCTCCATCGTCTTTGTAGCAATGTAGCCTTCGATGAACTCCTTGCCGAACAGTTCACGGGCCAGATCACTGCGTTTCAGACGCTCGATGGCGGCATGCAAGGTACAGGGCAGGACAAGTTCGTCGGGGGCCTCGAATTCGCCCTGGATGGGCGCGCTCGGCTGCAACTGCTGCTCCATTCCGTAGAGCCCCGCCGCAAGGCTGGCAGCGATGGCCAGGTACGGGTTGGCGTCGGCGCCCGGCAGGCGGTTTTCCACCCGCCTGGCCACCGGTGCGCTGGCCGGAATGCGCAAGCCCGCCGCCCGGTTGTCGTGGGACCAGCAGGCGTTGTTGGGCGATGCATAGGGATGGCAAAGGCGCTGGTAGGAATTCACGTTGGGCGCGAAGAGTGCCGTGAAGTCCGCCATGGCCGCCTGCTGGCCGCCGATGAAATGGGCAAAGGCCGCAGTGGGCTCGCCATTGGCGTCGCTGAAGATGTTCTCGCCGCCATCGACGGTCACCACGCTCTGGTGAATGTGCATCGAGCTGCCCGGCGTATGCGCCAGCGGCTTGGCCATGCAGACCACCTGGATGCCGTGCCGTAGCGCCACTTCCTTGAGCAGGTGCTTGAACAGGAAAGTCTGGTCCGCCAACAGCAGCGGATCGCCATGAAGGAAATTGATCTCGAACTGGCTGACGCCCATTTCGTGCATGAAGGTGTCGCGCGGCATGCCGAACGCCTCCATGGTCCGATAGACCTCCTCGAAGAAAGGTCGCAGGCCATTGTTGGACGACACGCTGAACGCCGAGTGTCCCACCTCGCGCCGGCCATCCAGGCCGAGCGGCGGCAGGAACGGCTGGTGCGGATCAGGGTTGGTCGCGAAGACGAAGAACTCCAGCTCGGTGGCCACCACCGGTTGCCAGCCATGCTCGGCGTAGCGCTCCACCACCTTGCGCAGCAGGCCCCGGGTAGACAGTCCGGAAGGCCGCCCATCCAGCTCCTGGGCATCGCAGATCGCCAGGGCGCGCGGGCGCTCGCTCCAGGGCAAGCGATGGACCTGGGCAGGCTCCGCGACCAGGGCGAGGTCGCCGTCATCGCTGCCGTAGAAACGCGCCGGCGGATAGCCGCCCATGATGGCCTGCAGCAACACCCCTCGCGCCAACTGCAGCCGACGCCCGGACAGGAAGCCCTCCCCGGTCATCACCTTGCCCCGCATCACTCCGTTCAGGTCAGGGGTAACGCACTCGATCTCTTCAACGCCAGCCAATCGCTCGGTGAGCGGGCTGCGGACTTTGGTAGTCATGGTTATTGTCCTTGTGCACGACGACCGCTCTGGATGGCGGTTTGTACAAAATACGCACCGGCCGTTCGAAATATCAAGCAGGCTCCGAAACGATTTCTCCGGGTATGAAAAAGGGGTGAAGCGCCACGCGCTTCACCCCTTGTTCCGTTACCGCATCCCTCCTTCCGGCAAGCGTCTCAGCCCACGATAAAGTCCGCCTGGGTCACCGTAGTGGCATCCGCCACGCCCACCAGGACGATGGTGTTGGCCCCGATCGTCACTCGGGTATTCACCCCGACGTCGAGGATGGTGACGTTCGCCGCGAAGTTCGCCGCAGTGATACCCATGCCGGTGATGTCGATGTGGTCCTGGCCACCAGCCGGATCGGCATCGAAGTCCAGGATGCGGTCCTGGCCGAAGCCGGCTCCGAACGCGAAGGTGTCGTTGCCCAGGCCGCCAATCAGGGTGTCGATGCCGCCCGCCCCGTTCAGGGTGTCGTTGCCCGCCCCCCCTCTGAGGGTGTTGGCCAACCCGTTGCCGGTGCCGTTGAAGTTGCCACTGCCTCCGTAGTTCAGGTTCTCCAGGTTGGCACCCAGGGTGTAGCTCGCCAGCGAGGTCCAGACGCTATCCGTGCCCGCACCGGCCAACTCGATCACCACATCGCCTGCATCGGTTACCTCGTAGGTATCGTTACCTGCACCACCGCGCATGGTGTCCGCGCCGCCCTTGCCCATCAGCACGTCGGTACCTGTCCCACCGCCCATCTGGTTGTCCAACGCATTGCCTGTGCCGGTGAAGTTGCCATTGCCGCCGTAGTTCAGGTTCTCCAGGTTGGCACCCAGGGTGTAGCTTGCCAGCGAGGTCCAGACCGTATCCGTACCCGCACCGGCCGACTCGGCTACCGCATCGCCCGCATCGGTTACCTCGTAGGTATCGTTACCCGCACCACCGCGCATGGTGTCCGCGCCGCCCTTGCCCATCAGCACGTCGTTACCCACGCCGCTCACCAACAGGTTGGCCAGAACGTTGCCAGTGCCGGTGAAGTTGCCGCTACCACCGTAGAACAAGTTCTCGACATTGGCACCCAGGGCGTAGCTGGCCAGCGAGGTCCAGACCGTATCCGTACCCGCACCACCCGACTCGGCCACCACATCGCCTGCCTCGGTGACCTCATAGGTATCGTTCCCCGCACCACCGCGCATGGTGTCCACGCCGCCCTTGCCCATCAGCACGTCGTTACCCACGCCGCCCACCAACAGGTTGGCCAGCGCGTTGCCAATGCCGGTGAAGTTGCCAGTGCCACCGTAGAACAGGTTCTCGACATTGGCGCCCAGGGTGTAGCTCGCCAGCGAGGTCCAGACCGTGTCGCTTCCCTCCCCGGCCAACTCAGTCACCACATCCCCAGCCTCGGTCACCTCGTAGGTGTCATTGCCGGTACCGCCCGCCATGCTGTCCGCACCAGCCCCGCCAATCAGCGTGTCGCTCCCATTGTCGCCATTGAGAACATCATCACCCGCCAGACCGCGGAGCGTGTCGTTGCCATCACCGCCGCTCAGGGTATCGGCGCCTATGGAACCAATCAGGCTATCGCTACCCGGCCCCCCCGTGACCAGGGTGCCCACCACACTGGTCGCCGCCGAGGCCACCGACTCCGCGACGCCGCCATCATCGGTGAAGCTCGCCACCACCCGCAGCAGTTGGCCGAGCTGCGCCGCACCGACCGTGAAGTTCGCCCCCGTGGCACCGATGATGTTGGAGAAGCTCGCACCGCCGTTGGTGGAGAACTGCCACTGGAAGCTGAACACCGAAGTCGTGGTGCCATCCGCGTCGGCAATGGTCCCGCGGGTCGCGGTCAGCACTTGGCCCAGCGTCGGCGTGGTATCGCTGATCACCGGCGCACCGGTCGGCGCATCGTTCACCTGGGTAGCTGAGACCAGGGCAGTGGCGGCCGAGTACACGGTCTCCAGTACGCCATTGCGGTCCTTGTAGATCGCCTTCAGGCGCAGCGCTTGTCCGGCCAGGTCGGCGGTGACCCGGAAGGTCGGACCGGCCACCACGTCACTGTCGCCACCCGCGTTCAGCGTCTCGATGTCGACGAACACGCCGTCACCCTCGTCCACCTGCCAATAGAAAGCCACCGGCCCGGTGATGGTACCGCCGGGGTTGTCGGCATCGGTCACGCCCGCGATGGACGCCCGCAGCAGAGCGCCGACTTCCGGGGTCGTATCGCTGATCGTGGCCTGGCCGGTCGGACCGTTGTTGAGGCCCGGAACCAGCGGAATCGCCTGGTCGGAGAACTGCAGCCGCTCGATCCCGGTCAGGCGATCGACACCATCGCGGCCATCGACCGTGTCGGTCACGGTGATCACGTCATCCGAGAAGTCCAGCGTGGTGTCATTGTTGTCGATGCTGACCAGGTATTCCTCGAAGTTGCCGCGATATACCGCCGTGTCGTAGTTGAAGCCGGTGCCATTGAGGATCTCGCGAACGATCACCAGTTGCCCCGGATTCACCAACCCCGAAAGCACGGCCGAGGCGAGCGTCAGGTTGTTGGGCGTGCCTGCCAGGGCTCCGGACTTGCCGGTGATCACCCCGGTCAGGTGATTGGCGGTGCCGATTTCCACGCCCCCCACCTGGATGCTGATGCGCGCGTTCAGCGACTTGTCGCCATCGATCAGGTCGTTGCCACCGCCGCCGATGAGCAGATCACTGCCGTTGCCACCGAGGATGATGTTGCCGTCGCCGAACGCGTCGTCCGGAGTACCTGTGATGCCGTCGACGCCAGCTGCGGCGGTGCCGACGAAGGCCCGCAAGCCGATGATCAGGTCGAAGTTGGTCAGCGCGCTGCCGGCGGCTCCACCGTGGGTGGCGATGGCTACGGCATCGGCGTCGTCGCCGTGCAGCATATCGCTGAACCTGGAACCGGATAGGCCTTCGGTGGACGCGAAGCGTGACAGCACCGACGCCACGGATGGGGCGATGGGTGCCTCGTTGAAGGCGCGCAGGCGCATGTCGATGTTGACGCCGGCCGGGTCGTCGCGGAATACCGCCCAGTCGAAGCCCGACATCCCGACATAGCGGTCACCTTCCCCGCCATTGCCCATCATGATGTCGTCGCCGCCCTCACCGTCCATGCGGTCGATGATCCCGAGCTCGCCGTAGAATACGTCGTGGCCGATGATCGGGTCGTTGCCGAAGGCATCGAAGTTGTCGCCCGCGGCGCCGTCGGCCATGCCCTGCTGGATCCAGTCGTCACCCTCGTTGCCGAAGGTGAATTCGTTCGCGCGGCCGGCCAACAGGAAGTCGTTGCCCACGCCGCCGAAGATCTCGGACTCATCTTCGATCGTTATGATGAAGTCATTGCCGAACCCGCCGATCATCAGGTTGATGCCATTGCCGCCGTGGAGGACGTCGTTGCCCTCTCCGCCCTGGATGTTATCGTCGCCGCCCCGGTCGGTAATGATGTCGTCGCCGGCACCACCGAACAGCATGTCGTTGCCGTCACCGCCTTCGAGCCGGTCGTTGCCGGCGTCGCCGTGCAGGGTGTCATCACCGACGCTGGAAATCAGCCTGTCGTTGCCGGCAGTGCCGCCCAGCACCACATGGTCCTCGCCGCGGTAGATCAGCAGGCCGTCCCCGCGACCGACCAGCGGCAGCAAGGGATTGGTCCCCGTCGGGTCGTCACGCCCGGTGACGCCCAGGCCCGTGTGTTGCGCGAGCTGGTTCACTTCGAGGGTGAAGGCCGGGGTGGAGAAGATATCCCCCGGCAGGTGCACGGCGTCGGTGTTGGCCATCACCAGCTTGGCAAAGGAGTTGTTCTCCAGCTCGGTGAGGAAGTTCAGGCCGGCGGTGCGCTCCAGGTAGTAGAAGCGGTCGCCGTCCTGGAGTTTTTCCATCTGGTTCTCGAACACGAAGTTGAACGTCGAGCCCAGCAGGCCACCGAAGGGCATCTGCCGCTCGGCCAGGCCACCGATCCACAGGTCGATGTCATTCACCCCGGTGGCCGCCGCCGGCCCGTTGAGGAAGGCCAGGCGTTCGGCATTGAACGCGTCCGCCGCAGCGCCGGTCAGGGTTGGATCGCCAAACACCAGGTTGGTCGCCGCCAGCCGCTTGGCCGCCAATGTGGTGGCACTGGTGACGCTGGCGTGGGTGCCATAGGCGGCGATGAAATTCACCACCGACTCCTGATGCTTCAGGTTCGCGGCGAAATCCAGCCAGCTGGTGTAGGGCTTGAGCTGGGTGTCGCCGGTGGCGTTGTAGAACTCCTGGCGCGCCATGTTCAACGTCGGGACGCCGGTGTCGCGACCTCGGGTCAGGTTGATGGTCGGCAGGTCCAACGGCAAGCCCAGCAGGTTGTTGCGCAGGGCCTCGGTGACGAACTCGTCAATCTCGTTGCCCTGCTGCCGGGTCATGCCGCGGACGATGGCGCCAGCCGCCTGATCGGCGGATACCGCGACCGTACCCCCCGCACCGTTGCTCAACTGGTTGAACGCCAGCGGATTGAGGAAGGCCGCGATCAGCCCCATGGAGCTGTCGTTGGCGAAGGTCGGATCGAAGCGGTCCACGGTCTCGGTCAGCATCGAGTGGCCGAAGCGGTAAACGACGTGGGCGAACTCGGCGACGATGGCCGGGTTGATGTTGGTGTCGTAGACCTGGGTCGGCGCGAAGAAGACGTCCACCTGCGGCTGCACCTTGCGCGCGAACTCCTCGAACACCAGGTGCTGGTACTGCATCTCGGTGGTGAAGCGCGCAGCCTGGAACAGGCGTTCGCCATCCCAGACACCGGGTGACAGCTGCCACTCGGCGATGAAGTCCGGGTCGTTACTGGCCAGCACCACTGCCTTGATGTGCTCGATCATGCGGTTGTGTTCCGAGTGGAACACATGGTGCACGGCGGTCAGGCCGATGTTCTCGTTGCCACGGCCATCGCCGGTGATGAAGTGGGCATCGAGCAGCTCGTCATCATATTCCAGCCGCTGCCCGGTCACCGGGTCGGTTGCCACCGCATTGCCAGCGACATCGTCGGCATCCGCGGTCAGCAATGCGCCAGTGGAAGTGCGCGGATTGGCGTTATGCGCAATATCGTCGAGGAACGCGTGGTTGGTGCGTACCACATTGCCCGGCACCGCCAGGCCGCCAGCCTGCCCTTCGACGGTACCGGTGGCAGTGACGAACTGCGCGAAGCCGTTGGCGCCAGGCACGAACTTGCCATAGGCGTCGGTCACCAGCATGGGCAGGTTGGTGACATCGGCATCGGTGAGGAGGATGCCGAGCATCAGGGCTTGTGCCTTGACCTCTGCCCAGGTCGGCAGACCGCCACTGGCTCCATCGAGCAGCCGGCCGGTGGCCACCGGGTCACCCGCGGCATCCAGCGTGTACTCGCGCAGGAACACCTGATGCGAGGCGTGGGAGGTATAGGTCTGGTTCTGGTCGACGAAGGGCGTGGTCTGATTGTTGTGCAGATGCACGTCGTCAGACGTACCGAAGGTGTTGTCGGCCCCCGCCTGCACCAGGGTATTGGTGGCGCGGGTCAGCAACATGAAGCGCTGGGCCTCCGGCAGGTCATCTCCGGTTCCAGCGATGCCATCGGCCCCGAGCACCAGGGGATCATCGGCCTGCAATGGGACGAAGACAACGCCATTGCCCCCCTTGTTCACCAGGTCCAGGCCGTGATCGAAGAACTGGCCAAACAGGGTGAACCAGGAGTTGAAGCCCGCCGACAGACCTTCGTCCGGAGCCGTATTGGGAATGAACAGCGGCTGCCCCCGAGGAATGGCATTGCCGTTCAGATCGAGCAGCGTCCCCACCGGGAAGGCAACACCATTGGGGTCAAGCTGGGTGCCATCGGCGAGGATGCCTAGCCCGGCACCCACATAGGCCTGCACCGCGGCCGGGCTGGTGATGGTCTGGTCCACCACCAGGTTGGAAATGATCCGCGGATCGGCGTCCACGACATTCGCACCGGGACCACTGGTGGCGTAGTTGGTATTGGTGACGACGCCGCCAGGGGCGGGTCCGTTGCTGTCGAACTGGTCACCATCCTGGTCGTTACGGAAGAACTGATCCAGCAGGGTCGGGAACGGTTGGTCGGCCGCACCGAAGCCCTCCTGCCCCGGAACCAGGTTGTTGAAGCTGCCATCCACTGTCCGCAGGCCGAATGCGCCACGGGTGTTCGGCAGGATGTCCAGCAGGCTTTCGCCGGCGGCATGGCGTTCGGCAATCTTGATCTGGTCGAGGATGAACTGCAGGTCCCCACGGATCAGGTGCACGCCGCCATTGATGGGTTCAGTCGGGCTTTCGACCGGAATTGCCGCTGGCGTGGTCGGTACCACCACACCGGCCACATCGGCGGTCGGGGCGGAGAATGCGGTCTCCAGGACGCCTTCGTCATCCTGGTAGATCGCCTTCACGCGGATCGCCAGGCCGTTCTGCTCCGCGGTGACGCGGAAGGTACCGCGGGCAGCGGTCGAAGGGACATCGCCACCTTCGGTGACGATGTCCTGGAAGATGCCCGAGCCGGCAATGGTCTCGGCCTGCCAGATGAAGGTGATCGGCCGCCCGTTGAGCGTGCCGCCAGCGTTATCGGCGTCGGTGACCCCGGCCACGGAGGCTCTCAGCAATTGCCCGACTGACGGCGTGTTGTCCACCTGGCCGCTGGTGGCATCGAGGATGCTCAGCTGGCCTGTAGGCAGGCTGTTGGCACCACCGAGGACCAGCGTCTGATCGGCGAACTGCAGCCGCTCGATGTTCAGCAGGGTGTCCGAGCCCTCGGTACCGACGTTGTCGGTAACCGTGGTCACCCCATTGACCGTGGTGACGGTGTAGTTGGCGCGGTCGCCACCGAACACCGCCGTATCCACACTGTCATCGGTGTCGAGGATCTCGCGGACGATGCTCAGCTGGCTCGGGTTGATCTCGCCGGAGAGCATGCGCGGAATCAGCTCCTGGATGCTCTGCACGGTCGTTACATTGGGGTTGCCGGTGACCTGCACGCGCACGTTGAGCCAGCGGTCGCCGTCGATCAGGTCGTTGCCGCCACGGCCTTCGATGATGTCGCTGCCCGCACCGCCCAGCAGGATATTGCCGGCGCTGAAGGACACCACGCCAGGCCCGAAGGCATCGTCGAACAGGTCCTGCAGTCCGTTGATCAGGGCGATGTTGGTCAGGGTGCTGCCGAGTTCGCCATCGGTGGGGATGGTGGTGGCATCGGAGTGGTCGCCCTTGAGGATGTCGCTGAACGAAGAACCGGAAAGCCCTTCGACTTCCGCGAAGCGGTCGAGCAGGCCGGCATTGGAGGCCGGGACCGGCGGTTCCACCAGATCGTTGACCAGCAGGTCGACATTGACGCCACGCGGATCGCCACGGTAAGTGGCCCAGTCCCAACCGGACATGCCGTCGAAGTGGTCGGAACCTTCGGAGCCGACCATGATGTCGTCGCCGCCCTCGCCCATCACCTCGTCGAAGCCACCGCCACCGACGAAGACGTCGTTACCGGGCACCTCGTCGCGGGAGAACGGTGAGAAGTTGTCGCCGGGGGCACCGTCCTGGGTGCCGATCTCGATCCAGTCGTCGCCTTCGTTGCCCGCGGTCTGCAGGTTGCCCTTGGCGCCGTAGATGAAGTCATTGCCGGTACCGCCAAAGGTTTCCGACACGTCTTCGCCGGTGATGATGAAGTCACTGCCGCCACCACCGAGGATCAGGTTGAAGCCGTTGCCGCCGTGGATGACGTCGTTGCCCTCGCCACCCTTGATGTTATCGTCGCCACCCCAGTCGGTAATGATGTCGTCACCCGCGCCGCCATCGAGGTTATCGACGCCGTCGCCGCCTTCCAGGCGGTCATTGCCGGCATCGCCCCAGAGGGTGTCATCGCCGATGCTGGCGATCAGGATGTCGTTGCCGTCCGTGCCGCCGAGCACCACATGATCCACGCCGGTGTAGCGCAGGTAGTTGGTATCGGGCCCGGCGGTGTCCGGGTTGTCACGGATTACCAGCCCCAGCAGCGGGTTGTCGCCCAGCGGGTCGGAGTTGCCGGCAATGCCGTCCGTCCCTACCACATCGTCGGCGGTTCCCTGGATACCATCGGCGCCCGCCTCGTTCAGGCCGGTGTGCTGCGCCAGTTGATTGACTTCGAGAATCCACGCCGGGGTGGAGAAGATGTCCGCCGGCAGCCGGGTGATGTCGGTGTTCTCCATCACCATCTTGGCGAAGGAGTTGTTCTCCATCTCGGTGAGGAAGTTCAGCCCTGCCAGGCGACTCAAGTAATAGAAGCGGTCGCCGTTCTGCAGCGCCTCCATCTGGGTCTCGAAGACGAAGTTGAAGGTGGAGCCAAGCAGGCCGCCGAACGGCATCTGCTGCTCGGCCAGGCCGCCGATCCAGAAGTCCACCAGATCCAGGCCGGTGGTGGTCACGCCGTTGGCGCCATTGGCCCAGGCCCCTGTGCTGTTCAGGAAGTCCAGTCGGTCGATGGGAACATTGGCCCCCGTGCCGAGGACAATTGCCATCGCCGCAGCGCGCTTGGCTTCCAGGCTCGTCGCCCCGGTGATCGTGGAGTGAGTCCCGTAAGCGGCGATGAAATTGATCAGGGACGTTTCATGCTTGAGGTTGTCCATGAAATCGACCCAGCTGGTGTAGGCCGCCAACTGGCTGTCGCCGGTCATCGCGTGGAACTCGCGGCGCGCGGCGTTCAGTGACGGAATACCGGTGTCGCGGCCACGGGCGATGTTGATGGTGGCCAGGTCCAGTGGCAAGCCCAGCAGGTTGTTGCGCAAGGCTTCGGTTACGAACTCGTCGACCTCGTTGCCTTCCTGGCGGGTGGTACCGCGGATGATGGCCCCGGCCGCCGCTTCAGGCGTCGCGCCGCTGCCGGCGAATGCCAGCGGATTGAGGAAGGCAGTAATCAGGCCGATCTCGCTGCTGGCGAAATTCGGGTCGAGCCGGTCGATGGTCTCGGTCAGCATGGAGTGACCGAAGCGATAAACCGTGTGGGCGAACTCGGCGACGATGGCCGGGTTGATGGTGGCGTCGAAGCCGTTGGGCGCCAGGAATGCGTCGACGGCGGGCTGCACCTTGCGGGCGAACTCTTCGAACACGAGGTGCTGGTACTGCATCTCGGTACCGAACTTGGCGGCCTGGAACAGACGCTCGCCGTTCCAGTTCAGCCCATCCGGGGTCGCTGGCACGGCAGCCACCGGCGTCAGCAACCACTGGTTGAGGAAAGCCAGGTCGCCGGAGGCCAGGATCACTTCCTTGGTGTGTTCGACCAGGCGGTTGTGCTCGGAGTGGAACACATGGTGAACGGCGGTCAGGCCGATGTTTTCGTTGGCGCGGCCATCGCCGGCCATGTAGTGGGCGTCCAGCAGCTCGTTGTCGTAGGTGGCCGAATTCCCGTCATCCACCCCGGCCACTGCGTCGGCATCGACGCCCAGCAAGGCGCCGGTCTGGCTGTTGAATGGATTGGCGCTATGGGCGATGTCATCGAGGAAGGCATGGCCGGTGCGGATCGCGCCCACCAGGCTGATGGGTGCCGCTGGGTTGCCCTCGACCAGCACATTGCCGGGGAAGACCACTTGCGGGAATCCGTTCGGCCCCTTGATGAAATTGCCGTAGGCATCGGTGGCCAGCAGCGGGACGCTACCCACGTCGGCGTCGGTCAGGTCGATGCCGAGGATGTCGCGGGCCTGCGCCTTGACCACCGCCCAGGTCGCCATGCCACCCAACTCGACGTCGTCCGCCGTACCGAATCTGAGGTCTGCGCCCAGGTCACGATTGGTAATCAGCCGGCCGGTGGACACCGGGTCACCATCGGCATTCAGCTCGTAGGCACGCAGGAACACCTGGTGGGACGGGTGCGAGCTGTAGGTCTGATTCTGGTCGACGAAGGGCGAGGTGGTGTTCTGGGTTTCCTGGGTGTCATCGGCGGTGCCCAGCACGCCATCGGCTCCAGGACCGGCGAACTGGGTGGCGCGGGTCAGGACCAGGAAGTTGGTCTGGCTGCCCGGGACGAACAGCGGGTCGTCTTCCTGCAGCGGAATGAAGACAATCTCGTTGCCTCCCTTTGTAACCAGGTCCAGGCCATGGTCGAAGAATTGGCCGAAGAAGGTGAACCAGGTGTTGAAGGGGGCGGAAAGCCCTGCGTCCGGAGCGGTGTTGGGAGCAAACAGCGGCTGCCCGGCGGGGACCGGAACCCCGGCGAGGTCGAGCAGCGTGCCGACCGGGAATGGAACACCGCCAGGATCCAGTTGCGTGCCATCGGCCAGGACGCCGAAGCCGGCATCGACGAAGGTCTGGACCGCCGCCGGGTTGCTGATGGTCTGATCAACGATCAGGTTGCTGATGATCCGCGGCTGGGAGTCGACCACCGTACCGCTGCCCAGGTAGGAGGTGCCGTCTTCTCCCGGACGGAATACCGGTTCCAGCATGCGCGGGAAGAGTTCGTCGGCAGCGCCGACGGTTTCCTGCCCGCCCAGCAGATGGTTGAAGGAGCCGTCCACCGTGCGCAGGCCCCAGGGCACTTGCGAGTTGGGCACAAGAGACGTCAGTTCGATGCCGGCCGCGTGGGCCTCGGCGATCAGGATCTGCTGGAGAATGAACTCGAGGTCAGACTTGATGAAGTTGGCCATGTTGTTTACCTCAATCCGACAGCAATAAGTCAGGCCGAATCGCGCCCGCGCGGGTGCGATTCCACGTTTCGTCGAAGGAAAGCGATCAAGCCGGGCAAATCGCAGTCGCGGCCGAACCCGCCAAGCCTTGGTAGTGGCTCAGTTCCGACTGAATGGATTTGTCCCTGTCAGCGGCCGTCGTCGAAGGCGGCGCGTAAGCTCAGGCGTGAGGTGGTCCGTGGAAACGGACGCGGGGGGCGGCACAGGTCGATGGGCCGTTCGGCCCACCGGGCGAGACTGAATCGATGCTCATTGCGGTGTTCTCCCTAGCACTCTTGTGGCCGGCGCCGCAGCTGCGTCCCTCAACGCCCCTGCGTGCCAAATAACAGTCATGCTCGTTCACACCCTGACTAAAGTTCCGGGCCCATGCACTGTCAATAAACTGTCGCAATGTATTTCCATATGTAAAATGCAATTAAGCTATTGAATTAACTGGATTAAATGCAAAAACCACCTCCCTTGAATCGCACGGCAGGCCATAGCACCCTTCCAGCACACCTGGCACGCCTGTTCGGACACAGCTGAAAGCACCGTCCTAGAGCGGCTGAAGCCCATCTCCCCACTCATCAGCGGAATACAACCGTTGACGCTAATGGGAAATCCATGCATTTCGGCGGCACCTTTCTTGCTTGGAATCTGACGTGGCGCGGCAATGCGCGGTCCGCGACCCGAACCGGCCGAAATCCAGACAGTGATCGATTCCCGGGAAGGTTCTGCAGGCAGCAAAAAGGGGTGAAGCGCCAGGCGCTCCACCCCTTTTTTCGTTACCGCAGACTACTGGCGGCGCCTCCTCAGGTCGCCAGGATGAAGTCCGCCTGAGTCACGGTGGTGGCATCGGCCACACCCACCAGAACGATATGGTTCGCGCCGATGGTGACCTGAGTGTTCGCTCCCTGGTCGACGATGCTGACGCTGGCAACAAAGTTGGCGGCGGTGATCCCCAAGCCGGAGATGTCCATCAGGTCCTGACCGCCTGCGGGGTTGGCATCGAACCCCGCTATACGGTCGAGACCGAATCCGGCCGCCGCGAATCGGAATACATCGTTACCCAGTCCTCCGTTCATGACGTCGTTGCCGGCACCCCCTTCCAGGTGGTCGTTTCCGGCGCCACCGTTCAGAGTGTCGTTCCCAGCTCCGCCGTTCAGGGTGTCGTTGCCCACCCCCCCTGTGAGGGTATTGGCCAGCCCGTTGCCGGTGCCGTTGAAGTTGCCACTGCCTCCGTAGTTCAGGTTCTCCAGGTTGGCGCCCAGGGTGTAGCTCGCCAGCGAGGTCCAGACCGTATCCGTACCCGCACCGGCCAACTCGACCACCACATCGCCCGCATCGGTGACCTCGTAGGTATCGTTCCCCGCACCACCGCGCATGGTGTCCGCGCCGCCCTTGCCCATCAGCACGTCGTTACCCTTCCCACCGCCCATCTGGTTGTCCAACGCGTTGCCAGTGCCGGTGAAATTACCGGTGCCGCCGTAGTTCAGGTTCTCCAGGTTGGCGCCTAGCGTGTAGTTCGCCAGCGAGGTCCAGACCGTATCCGTACCCGCACCGGCCGACTCGACCACCACATCGCCCGCATCGGTGACCTCGTAGGTATCGTTCCCCGCACCACCGCTCATGGTGTCCGCACCGCCCTTGCCCATCAGCACGTCGTTACCCACGCCCCCGCTCATATGGTTGGCCAGCGCGTTGCCAGTGCCGGTGAAGTTACCGGTGCCGCCGTAGCTCAGGTTCTCCAGGTTGGCGCCCAGGGTGTAGCTCGCCAGCGAGGTCCAGACCGTGTCCGTACCCGCACCACCCGACTCGACCACCACATCGCCCGCCTCGGTGACCTCGTAGGTATCGTTCCCCGCACCACCGCGCATGGTGTCCGCACCGCCCTTGCCCATCAGCACGTCGTCACCCACACCGCCCACCAACAGGTTGGCCAGCGCGTTGCCAGTACCCACGAAGTTGCCGGTGCCATCGTAGAGCAGGTTCTCGACGTTGGCGCCCAGGGTGTAGCTCCCCAGCGAGGTCCGGACCGTATCCGTACCGCCGCCAGCCAGCTCGACCACCACGTCCCCAGCCTCGCGCACGTCATAGGTATCGTTGCCCGCACCACCGGTCATCACGTCGTTGCCCGCCCCCCCGATCAGCGTGTCATTCCCGCCATCACCGTTGAGGATGTCGTTGCCGGCCAGGCCGTTGAGGATGTCGCTGCCAGCGCCGCCATTGGCAATGTCATCCCCTGCGGTGCCGAGGAAGTTGTCCACCCCGGGGCCACCGTTGAACAGGTCGCCGACCACCCCCGTGGACGCAGAGATGACCTGTTCGAGCGTGCCGAGATCATCGACGTAGCTCACCACCACCCGCATCAGCTGACCGACCTGTGCCTGGGTGGGCGTGAAGGCCGGGCCCGTCGCGCCAGCGATATTAGTGAAGACCGCCCCCGTCCCGGCCTGCCACTGGAAGCTGAATACCGAGGTCGTGGTGCCATTGGCATCGGTAAACGCATTGGTCGCCGTCAGCGCCGAGCCTTCCGTCGGCGTCGTATCACTGATCAGCACGGTTCCGACGGGTAGCACGTTCACGGTGCCCGTACCGGCCGCTGTAATCGGTGCGGTCGGTGCCGAGAACACCTCTTCCAAAACGCCGTTCTGGTCCTTGTAGACCGCCCGTACGCGCAGGGCGAGACCCGTCGCCACCACCAGCTCCGGCACAGCCGGTACGGCACCGATGAGTGTGGCCGGCGGGGCGACCCTGAGTTCCGAGCCCACCACGGCCGTGGTGCCTTCCGCCCGCGCGACCTCACCGGCGGCGAAGAAGGTGATGTCTTCAAACACCCCGGACCCCGGACGCGCCTCGAACTGCCAGAAGTAGCTGATCGGTCCGGTGATCGCGCCGCCGGTGGCGGTATTGTCGGGGTCGGTAATCCCAGCGGCCGATACCGTCAGCAGCTGGTCGACCGCCGGGGTGGTATCGTCTATCGTCAACGCGCCGACCGGCGCCGCGTTCACACCGCCGAGCACGACCGCCTGATCGGCGAACTGCAGCCGCTCGATATTGGTGAGGGTGTCGGTGCCGTCCCTGCCGGCGACGCTGTCGACGACCGTGAAGGTGCCGTTGGCATTCTGGGTAACGCTGTAGTCGGCCAGGTTGCCGGAGAAGAGCGCCGTGTCGAAGTTGGGGCCGGCGGCCGTCAGGATTTCACGGACGATCTTCAGCTGCCCAGGGTTGTAGGTGCCGTTCAGCATCAGCGGGGCCAGCGCCGTCATGTTGGCGAAGCTGGCGATTTCCGGGCCTGTGCCATCGATATTCTGCCGCACGCTGATGCGCACGTTCAGCCACTTGTCGCCGTCGATCAGGTCGTCGCCGCCACGGCCCTCGATGATGTCGCTGCCCGCACCACCCAGGATGATGTTGCCGCCGTCGAAGCGATCGTCTGCGGTCCCCAGGATGCCATCGGCGCCGGCTCCCGCCGCGCCCACGAAATCTCGCAGACCACTGATGAGGTCGAAGTTGGTGAGGATGCTGCCCTTGGCGCCGGCCACGGCGAGCAGGCCCGCGGTCGAGTCATCGCCGCTCAGGAAGTCCGCATGGGACGATCCAGACAGCCCTTCCACCAGGTCAAGCCGCGCCAGGATCGACGCCGTGGAACCGGGCACTTGCGGCTGGTCGAAGAAACGCAGCCTGGAGTTGAGGCCGATGGTCACACCGGCCGGGTCGTCCTTGTAGGTTGCCCAGTCGTAGCCGGAGAACCCGATGAAACGGTCCGCCTCGCTGGGGCTGCCGACCATGATGTCGTCGCCGCCTTCACCGTCGAAGTTGTCCGGCCCGCCATCCCCCATGAAGACGTCGTTGCCATTGATCGGGTCGTTGCCGAACGCGTCGAAGTTGTCGCCGGCAACACCGTCGGCGGAACCGCCCTGGATCCAGTCGTCCCCTTCCCCGCCCCTGGCGAATTCGTTCGCCTTGCTGCCGAGGATGAAGTCGTTGCCCAGCCCGCCGCTGGAGTCGGCCGCATCTTCACCGGTAATGATGAAGTCCTGGCCGGCCTGGCCGAGGATCAGGTTGAGCCCGTTGCCGCCCTGGATGACGTCGTTGCCGTCCTCGCCATGGATGACGTCGTCGCCGCCGATGTCGGTGATGATGTCGTCGCCGGTGCCGCCGAACAGCTGGTCGTTGCCGTAGCCGCCATCGATCCGGTCATTGCCGCCATCGCCGTAGACCGTGTCGTCGTCCGAATCACCGGCAATGATGATGTCATTGTTGGCCGTACCGCCAAGCACCACCGTGTCCGCGCCCGTGTAGTGCAGGTAGTTCGTATCCAGCCCCGGAGTCGCCGGGTTGTCGCGAATCACCAGCGGTGTGAGGAAATCGGAGCGCGGCGAACCGATGGGATGGTTCGATGGACCGGTGGGGTCTGCGGTGACGGGCAGGTCGTCGGCCGTACCGACGATGCCGTCGGGGCCGGCCACCACGCTCGGGTTGTATTGGTGCACCTGGTCGACCTCGAGGATGTAGGCCGGCGTCAGGAAGACCCGTGCCGGAAGGTGCGTGGCATCGGTATTGGTCATGACCAGGTTGGCGAAGGTGTTGTTCTCCAGTTCCGCGCCAAAGTCCATCGAGGCGGTGCGCTCCAGATAGTAGAAGCGGTCGCCGTTCTGGAGTTTCTCCATCTGGTTCTCGAACACGAAGTTGAAGGTCGAGCCCAGCATCCCGCCGAACGGCATCTTCTCCTCGGCCAACCCGCCGATCCAGAAATCGACGTTATCCAGGCCGGTGATGGTGACGTCGTCCGCCGTGTGCAGGACGCCGTCCGCGCCGGCATTGCTGGCCCAAACCCCTGTGCTGTTCAGGAAGTCCACGCGATCCGCCGGTGCCGTGGCGCCACCCAACACAATGGCGGCGGCCGCGGCACGCTTGTCCGCCAGGGTCGTGGCGCCGGTGATGGTGTCGTGCGTGCCGTAGGCGGCGATGAAGTTGATCAGCGATTCCGGGTGCTTCATATGCTGCACGAAATCCGCCCAGCTCGAGTACGGCTTGAGCTCCGCGTCGCCGGTGGCGCTGTAGAACTCCCGCCGGGCCGCGTTCAGCGACGGAATGCCGGTATCGCGACCGCGCGCCAGGTTGATGGAGGCCAGGTCCAGTGGCAGTCCGAGCAGGTTGTTGCGCAGGGCTTCGGTGACGAACTCATCGATCTCGTTGCCCACCTGGCGGGTCACCCCGCGCACGATGGCACCGGCCGCTTGTTCCGGAGTGGGGCCACTGCCGGCGAATTCCAGCGGATTGAGGAAGGCCTGGATCAGCCCGATGTCGCTCGAGGCGAAGTTCGGGTCCAGACGGTCGACCTGCTCCAGCAGCATCGAGTGCCCGAAGCGATACACCGTGTGCGCGAACTCGGCGACGATCGACGGATCGAGGTTGACGTCATACACCTGGGTCGGTGCGAAAAACGGGTCGACCATCGGCTGGATGGTCCGCGCGAACTCCTCGAACACCAGGTGCTGGTACTGCATCTCGGTGCCGAACTTGGCCGCCTGGAACAGCCGCTCGCCATTCCAGTCGAGGGTCGAGGTATCGGCTGGAAGGGTCGTGACCGGGGTCAGCAGCCACTGGTTCAGGAACGACAGGTCACCGCTTGCCGCAGTCGCCAGGACCACCTCTTTGGTGTGGTCGACCAGGCGGTTGTGCTCATGGTGGAAGATCGAGTGGACGGTGGTCAGGCCGATGTTCTCGTTGACCCGACCGTCGCCGGCGATGTAGTGCGCGTCCAGCAGTTCGTTGTCGTAGAAGCCCGGCGCCGGTGTACCGCCGGCAACCGTGTCGGCATCGGGCAGCAGCGCGGCGCCGGTTTGCTCATTGATCGGAACGGCGGTATGGGCGATGTCGTTGAGGAAGGCATGACCGGTGCGCACGGCATTGGTCAGGTCGACCGGCGCCAGCGGGTTGCCTTCCACCAGCACATCGTCAGCGGTCCCGGCAATGCCATCCGGCCCCACCATCACCACCTGCGGGAATCCGTTCGGGCCCTTGATGAAATTGCCGTAGGCGTCAGTGGCCAGCAGCGGCACATTGTTGAAGTCGGCATCGGTCAGGTTGATGCCGAGGATGTCATGGGCCTGCGCCTTGACCACCTTCCAGGTCGCCATGCCGCCAATTTCCACATCGTCGGCGGTACCGAAGTGGCCGTCGGCGCCCAGGTCGCGGTTGGTGATCAACTTGCCAGTGGCCACCGGGTCACCGGCAGCATTGAGCACGTAGGCACGCAGGAACACCTGGTGCGACGGATGGGAGCTGTACGTCTGGTTCTGATCCACGAACGGTGAGGTGGTGTTGGTGTTCTCGTGGATGTCGTCGGCCGTGCCAAGCACACCGTCCGGGCCAGGCAGGTTGGTCGCCCGCGTCAGCACCATGAAGTTGGTCGGGCTGCCCGGTACGAACAGTGGATCGTCCGGCTGCAGCGGGATGAACACGGTGCCGCTGCCCCCCTTGGTCACCAGGTCCAGACCATGGTCGAAGAACTGGCCGAAGAAGGTCATCCACTGGTTGAACGGCGCGGTCAGGCCCGCATCGGGGCTCACGTTCGGATTGAAGAAGGTCTGGAACGTCGTGCCATCGGTACGGGTTCCGGTGACCACTTGGGCACCGACCTTCAACACGTCGTCAGCCGTACCGAGGATGCCATCCAGGCCAGGATCGAAAGTGGCCGCGACCGCTGCCGGGTTGCTGGCGGTCTGATCGACGATCAGGTTGCTGATGGTGCGCGGCTGCGAATCGATCACCAGGCCGCTGGTCTGGGTGTAACTGGTGCCCGCGTCAGCCGCCCTGAAATTCGGCGTGGTCAGGCGCGGGAAGACCGTATCGGCCGCGCCAAACTCGGTCTGAGACTGAAGCACGTTGTTTTCCGTGCCCAGTACGGTGCGCAACCCGAAGGGCACCCGGACGTTCGGCAGCAGCGACTGCAGATTCTCACCCGCGGCGTTGCGCTCCGCGATCACGATCTGATCGAGGATGAAGGCAAGGTCCGATTGCGTGTAATGCACGCCGGTACTGGGTGCCGTGGTTTGGGGATCGATCAGCGAAGGCGTCGGCGCGGCAGCCGGAGCACCGGCCACAACCGCCGTGGTCGGAGCCGAGAACACCTGCTCGGCCACGCCGTGGTCGTCGACATAGATCGCCTTGACCCGGATGACCAGGCCGGCCAGATCCGGTGTCACGACCAGGGTCGGCGAATCCGCCCGCTCGAAGCCTACGCCGATGCGCCCCGGTCCGACGATGATGTCTTCGAAGACGCCCGAACCGGCCGCCGCCTCCACCTGCCACACGTAACTGATGGAGTTGTGGATGACGCCACCTGCATTGTCGCCATCACGAATGGCCGCCGCCGACGCGGTCAGCGTCTGGCCAACGGTCGGGGCGGTGTTGCTGATGGTCAGCGCGCCCACCGGCTCGGCATTGAGACCGGCCACGAGGACCACGGCCTGATCGGAGAACTGCAGGCGCTCGATATGGGTCAGGCGATCGGTCTCTTCCTGGCCGACATTGTCGGTGACGGTCACGATGTCATTGGCGCCGATATTCAGCGGGACGGTGGGGTCTATTTCCACCCCGTTGACCGCGATGCTGTAGTTGGCCAGCGGACCGAGGAAGTTGGCGGTGTCGAAGCCGCCCTGCCCCGGCAGGATCTCCCGCGTGGCGACCAGTTGGCCGGGGTTGTAGGTGCCGTTCAGCATGAGCGGAATCAGCGGCACCATGCTGTCGAAGCTGGCAATCTCCGGCCCGGTGCCGTCCAGGTTCTGGTGCACGCTGATGCGGACATTCAGCCACTTGTCGCCGTCGATGACGTCGCTGCCGCCACGGCCTTCGATGATGTCGCTGCCATCGCCGCCCAGGATGATGTTGCCCGCACCGAATTGGTCATCCGCCGTGCCCAGGATGCCGTCCGGGCCGGCCGCCGCCTCGCCGAGCAGGTCACGTAACCCGCTGATGAGGTCGAAGTTGGTGAGGATGCTGCCCCGGGCGGTGATGTTGGCGATGATCGCCGCGTTCTGCTCATCGCCGCGCAGGAAGTCGCCGAATGCCGACCCGGACAGGCCCTCCACCTCCGCGAAACGGTCGTAGACGGCATCGGCCGATTGCGCGAATGCGCCCACGATGGCGTCGTCCGCGTTCACCATCGGGTGGTAGGGGCTGAAGAACGGCACCACCATGTCGACGGTGACGCCGTACTTGTCGTTCTTGTAGGTGGTCCAGTCGAACCCGGACATGCCGTCGAACTTGTCCTGGGCGTCGCTGCCGACGGAAATGTCGTCGCCGCCCTCGCCGATCATTTCATCGAAGCCGCCCTTGCCGACAAAAATATCGTTGCCCGGCACATCGTCGGTCAGGGTCGGGCTCATGTTGTCGCCCGGTGCGCCGTCCTGGGTGCCGCCTTCGATCCAGTCATCGCCTTCGTTGCCGGTCGGCGCGAGGTTCACCGTGGCGCCGAGGATGAAGTCGTCACCGGCACCGCCGAAGGTCATCGTGATGTCTTCGGTGGTGATGACGAAATCCTTGCCCGCGCCGCCGAGCACCAGGTTGTTCCCGGCGATGGTCGAGTTGCCGGCCTGGATGACGTCGTTGCCGTCCTCGCCACGGATGGTGTCATCACCGCCCATGTCGGTGATGATGTCGTCGCCCGCCCCCCCGAACAGGTTGTCGTTGCCATAGCCGCCGTCGAGCCGGTCATTGCCGGCGTCACCGTAGACCGTGTCGTCGTCCGAATCACCGGAAATAATGATGTCGTCGCCCGCGGTGCCGCCAAGCACCACGGTGTCAGCGCCGGTGTAGTGCAGGTAATTGGTGTCCGGCCCGACCGTGTCGGGGTTGTCGCGAATCACCAGCGGCGTGATGAAGTCGGTGCGCGGCGAACCGATCGGATGCACCGACGGACCGAAGGGATCGGCGGTGGCGGGAAGGTCATCGGCCGTGCCGACGATACCGTCCGGGCCGGCCACCACGCTCGGGTTGAACTGGTGGGTCGGATCGACCTCCAGGGTGAAGGCCGGCGTCAGGAAGATGTTGGCCGACAGGTGGGTGGCGTCGCTGTTGAGCATCACCAGGTTGGAGAACGAGTTGTTCTCCAGTTCAGTGCCGAAGTTGAGCCCTGCTGTGCGCGCCAGGTAATAGAAGCGGTCGCCGTTCTGCAGGTTCTCCAGCTGGGTTTCGAAGACAAAGTTGAAGGATGAGCCCAGCAGGCCACCGAAGGGCATCTTTTCTTCGGCCAGGCCGCCGATCCAGAAGTCGACGCTGTCCAGGCCGGTGATGGTGACGTCGTCAGCCGTGTGCAGGATGCCGTCCGCGCCGGCCTGGCTGGCCCAGGCACCCGTGCTGTGGAGGAAGTCGAGGCGGTCTGCCGGCGCCCCGGCACCACCCAGGACGATGGCTGCGGCGGCGGCGCGCTTGTCCGCCAGCGTGGTGGCACTGGTGATGGTGGAGTGGGTCCCGTACGCGGCGATGAAGTTGATCAACGACTCCGGGTGCTTCATGTGCATCACGTAATCAGCCCAACTGGTGTACGGGGTCAGCTGGCTGTCGCCGGTCATGTGGTAGAACTCACGCCGTGCCGCGTTCAGCGAGGGGATGCCGGTATCACGACCGCGCGCCAGGTTGAGGGCGGCCAGGTCCAGCGGCAGTCCGACCAGGTTGTTGCGCAGGGCTTCGGTGACGAATTCATCGATCTCGTTGCCGACCTGCCGGGTGACGCCGCGCACGATGGCGCCCGTGGCCTCCTCCGGTGTCGGTCCGCTGGCGGCGTAGGCCAGCGGGTTGAGGAAGGCGGCGATCAGGCCGATCTGCTGGTCATTGGTCGGGTGCATCGGGTCGGCAACGACCGGGTTGAAGTTCGGGTCGAAGCGGTCGATGTTTTCCAGCAGCATCGAGTGGCCAAAGCGGTACACGGTGTGCGCGAACTCGGCAACGATCGACGCGTCGATGGTGGTGTCGTTGCCCATGGGCGCCAGGAACACGTCCACTTGCGGCTGGATCGTGCGGGCGAATTCTTCGAACACCAGGTGCTGGTACTGCATTTCAGTGCCGAACTTGCCCGCCTGGAACAGTCGCTCGCCGTTCCACTGGAGGGCATCGATATCGGCCTGGGTCACTGGCAGTGCGGTGACCGGTGTCAGCAGCCACTCGTTGAGGAATGCCAGGTCGTTCGACGCCAGCACCGTGGACTTGGTCTGGTCGATCAGGCGGTTGTGCTCGGAATGGAAGATCGCGTGAACGGTGGTCAGGCCGATGTTCTCGTTCACCCGACCGTCGCCGGCCATGTAGTGCTTGTCGAGCAGTTCATTATCGTAGGTACCGGGTGCCTGGACGCCGCCGATGACATTATCGGCGTCCGCCACCAGCCCGCCGGTGGGGTCGGCACTGTGGGCGATGTCGATCAGGAACTGGTGACCGGTGCCGACCGCATTGGTCAGGTCGATGGGGGCCAGCGGATTGCCTTCCACGAGCACGTCATCGGCGGTGCCGGCCAGTCCATCGGGGCCCTTCATCACGACCTGCGGGAAGCCGTTCGGGCCCTTGATGAAATTGCCATAGGCGTCGGTGGCCAGCAGCGGCACATCGAACACGTTGGCGTCAGTCAGGTTGATGCCCAGGATGTCACGCGCCTGTGCCTTGACGACGGCCCAGGTGGCCATGCCGCCTATCACCGTATCGTCGGCGGTGCCGAAATGGCCGTCGGCGCCGAGGTCACGGTTCACGATCAGCTTGCCGGTGGCATGGGGATGCCCGTCAGGCCCGATTTCATAGGCGCGCAGGAACACCTGGTGCGACGGGTGCGAGCTGTAGGTCTGGTTCTGGTCGACAAAGGGCGAAGTGGTGTTGCTTTGCGCGTGAATATCGTCGGCGGTGCCGAGGATGCCGTCGGGGCCAGGCAGGTTGGTGGCCCGCGTCAGCACCATGAAATTGGTCGGGCTGCCCGGCACAAAGAGCGGATCGTCAGGCTGCAACGGAATGAAGATGGTGCCACTGCCCCCCTTGGTGACCAGGTCCAGGCCATGGTCAAAGAACTGGCCAAAAAAGGTCATCCACTGATTGAACGGCGCCGTCAGGCCCGCGTCTGGCGTGATGTTGGGAATCTGGAAGACCGTCTTGTCATCAGCTGTGCCGAAGAGACCATCGAGGCCAGGGCTCGTGACGACCTGTGAGCCGGGATTGGCGGCGGCAGCCGCAACGGCCGCCGGGTTATTGGCCGTCTGGTCCACAATCAGATTGCTGATGGTGCGTGGCTGCGAGTCGAAGACCGGCCCGCTGGTCTGGAGATAGGAGGTCGGCGTGGTACCACCGGGGTCCGCGGGACCGAAGAATCCGACCGGCTGGACCTGCGCGGTGATGAATACCGGATCGGTCAGGCGCGGGAAGACGTTGTCGGCAGCACCAAACTGGATTTGTCCAAAGGTCAGGTTGTTATAGATGCCAGAGACCGTGCGCAGGCCAAACGGGACTTCTACGTTCGGCAGGATGTCGAGCAGACTTTCGCCTGCGGCATTGCGTTCAGCGATGAAAATTTGTTCGAGAATGAACTCGAGGTCGGACTTGATGAAGCTGGCCATTATTGTTTCCTCGATATTTAAACAATCAGGAAACCACGCACGCGAAATAACTACGCAATCACGCGACCTGGTTATAAGAGAACAACGACTGAACGGCAGAATCCGGTATTGCGGCCATACGATCCCCTTGCCGGGCACCAGAGACCAGCGGCGCAAGTTCGGGGATCAGTTCCCCATGCCGAACTTATTCAGACACTTGAGTTATGTATCAGGGAGGCAGGGGGCGATGAACACAGTGCAGATGAATGACCACGACGCGACAGGAACAGCACGCTCTTTCCTGTCGGAATTTTTGATTTACCAGACTAATCGAGAAGCCTCCAACGTCATTCACGGCCATCTCCTGGCATCAATAGTCAATACACCTAACATTGAGTAAAGAGGTGCCACCTGAATGTGTACAGAGACAAAAGACCAGCCAAATGGTGAGACCAAGGTCAGTGAGTCGGATGCGACCTTGGTCGAATCGGAAGCAGACGAGAATGCCAGTCAGGGCGCGGCTTACAGCGAAGTCGGTCGTTTCCGGCTACGCCAACTGAGCCGCTCGACCCAGTTCGTCATCTCCGCCGCGCTCATTCTCGGCCTGACCATGACGTTCGTCGGCAACCTCGTCACCCAGAGCATCGAAGATGCAACGGTTCAAGCAGCGGCAGAAACCGGTGCGCGTTACATGGAGAACTTTCTGGAACCGTTCGTGCAGGAACTCGGCACATCCAGAGTTATTCCTGAAGAGACCATCCAGACCATTGACAAACTTCTTTCTGAAACTTCGCTCAGCACCCATATTGTTTCGGTGAAGATTTGGCTTCCGGATGGCACCATTGTCTACAGCACCGACAAGTCCGTGATCCAGAAAAAATTCAAAATCACCGAAATTTCCAATGCACTGGCAGGCAATATCACCACGGCACTGGACGAAGACATTGGCGTCAACCCCGTGGATGACGTGGAGGATGCTTTCGAAAAAAGACTTAACGTACCGCTCTACGAAATATTTGCCCCATTGCGCGAAGCCGGCACCGGAAAAATCCTCGCTGTGGGTGAGTTTTATGAGACTGCGGAAGCGTTGCAACGTGAAATCACGAAAGTCCACAAGAAGGTCTGGCTGATCGTCGGCACGGCAACGATCTCCATGCTTCTTCTGCTCTTCTTCATCGTCCGGCGCAGCGACCTGATCATAAGGAAACAGGAAGAAATCCTGAGAGCCAGAATGCGTGAGCAGGCCATGCTGCTCTCGAACAATGCCTTTCTACAGAACAGGGTCGACGCCGCCAATCGCGAGTTTTCCAGGATCAACGAACTGACTCTTCGCCGCATCGGGGCTGACCTTCATGACGGCCCGGCGCAATTGTTGTCGCTCATCCTGCTGCGCCTTGAAGAGCTCGATGACTCGGAAAACGCCGCGAACAAGGAAGTATTCGAAATGGTCCGCCACGCCGGCCAGGATGCCTTGGACGAAGTTCGCGAAATCTCGCTTGGTCTGGCACTTCCGGAGATCAACGACCTGACGCTTCAGGAAGCGCTGGTCCTGCTCGCCGCGCGCCACGAGGATCGAACCGACACGCAGGTGGACATGGAGCTTGAAGCACTGCCCGACGACGTCCCCGTCTCGCACAAGATCTGCATCTATCGGTTCGCCCAGGAAGCGCTCAACAACGCCTATGCCCACGCCGGCGGCAAGGGGCAAAAGCTCAGCGCCGCGTATCGCGACGGATTGCTGGAAGTGCAGGTGGAGGATTCGGGGGACGGAATTTCAGCGGAGAAACCCGGTGTTCAGGCCCGGGGCCGGACTCACTTGGGCCTTGTCGGCATGCGCTACCGTGTCGAATCCCTGGGTGGTGTATTCACCATCGATTCTGCGCCCCATGCCGGAACCAGGGCCAAGGCGCAGTTCAGGATCTGATCGGCCAGGCCCCCGGCCTCCTAATCACGGCCCTGGCTGACGGCGTACAGGCTGGCAGCCTGCTCTTTCTCCCAATGCCGCCGCACCGCTACCACGGCCTCGGTCCGGTTGCGCACATGCAGCTTGTACATGACATTGGTCATGTAGTACTTCACGGTCTTTTCGCTCAGTTCGAGCTTGATGGCGACTTCACGATTGGTCAGCCCCTTCGCCACCTCGCGAATGACTTGCTCCTCGCGATAACTCAACTCGACCTTCTGCTTGTCACCGGTGTGCTTCCGAAGATTGCCCAGCAACTTGCCGGCGAGCTTGGCCGTGATGAAGGTTTCACCGTCAACGACGTTTCTGATCGCCATGACCAGTTCACGGCCGCTGATGCCCTTGAGCACATACCCCTGGGCGCCCGCTTCAAATGCGGAATAGGCATCCTCGATGGACTCGGACACCGTCAGCATCATGATCCTGACGTCCGGCGTACGCTCGGTGATTGTCCGGGCGGCGGCAAAGCTGTCACCCGGCATGTTCACATCCATCAGCAGGATGTCCGGAGCAAACCGCGTGGCAATGTCGACGGCATCGTCCGCCGACTCGCCCTGCTCGACTACCTCGAAGTCAGCAATTTTCTGCAGCGCCATTGCCACCCCATCCCGCAACAACGGATGGTCGTCGACAATGCCGATTCTGATCCTCGAATCCATGGGAACCTCCTCGCGAGACTTCAGCTAGAGCGAAAGGTGCGGGGCATTGGCCCCGCACCTTTCGAACCTTCAACTCAACGCAACGTGAACGACCTCCTCAGCTCACGATGAAGTCCGCCTGGGTCACCGTAGTGGCATCCGCCACCCCCACCAGGGTGATGATGTTGGCCCCGATGGTCACTCGGGTATTCACCCCGACGTCGAGGATGGTGACGTTCGCCGCGAAGTTCGCCGCAGTGATACCCATGCCGGTGATGTCGATGTGGTCCTGGCCACCAGCCGGATCGGCATCGAAGTCCAGGATGCGGTCCTGGCCGAAGCCGGCTCCGAACGCGAAGGTGTCGTTGCCCAGGCCGCCAATCAGGGTGTCGATGCCGCCCGCCCCGTTCAGGGTGTCGTTGCCCGCCCCCCCTCTGAGGGTGTTGGCCAAACCGTTGCCGGTGCCGTTGAAGTTGCCACTGCCTCCGTAGTTCAGGTTCTCCAGGTTGGCACCCAGGGTGTAGCTCGCCAGCGAGGTCCAGACGCTATCCGTGCCCGCACCGGCCAACTCGATCACCACATCGCCTGCATCGGTTACCTCGTAGGTATCGTTACCTGCACCACCGCGCATGGTGTCCGCGCCGCCCTTGCCCATCAGCACGTCGGTACCTGTCCCACCGCCCATCTGGTTGTCCAACGCATTGCCTGTGCCGGTGAAGTTGCCATTGCCGCCGTAGTTCAGGTTCTCCAGGTTGGCACCCAGGGTGTAGCTTGCCAGCGAGGTCCAGACCGTATCCGTACCCGCACCGGCCGACTCGACCACCGTATCGCCTGCATCGGTGACCTCGTAGGTATCGTTCCCCGCACCACCGCTCATGGCGTCCGCACCGCCCTTGCCCATCAGCACGTCATTACCAACGCCCCCGCTCATCTGGTTGCCCAGCGCATTGCCAGTGCCGGTGAAGTTACCAGTGCCGATGTAGCTCAGGTTCTCGACATTGGCACCCAGGGTGTAGCTCGCCAGCGAGGTCAAGACCGTATCCGTACCCGCACCACCCGACTCGGCCACCACATCGCCCGCCTCGGTGACCTCGTAGGTATCGTTCCCCGCACCGCCGCGCATGGTGTCCGCGCCGCCCTTGCCCATCAGCACGTCGTTACCCACGCCGCCCACCAACAGGTTGTCCAGCGCGTTGCCCGTGCCGGTGAAATTGCCGGTGCCGCCGTAGAACAGGTTCTCGACATTGGCGCCCAGGGTGTAGCTCGACAGTGAGGTCCAGACCGTGTCGGTTCCCTCCCCGGCCAACTCAGTCACTACATCACCGGCATCGGTTACCTCGTAGGTGTCGTTGCCCACACCACCGGCCATCACGTCGTTGCCCACCCCTCCGATCAGCGTGTCATTCCCGCCATCACCGTTGAGGGTGTCGTTGCCGGCCAGGCCGCGGAGGATGTCGTTGCCAGCGCCGCCATTGGCAATGTCATCCCCTGCGGTGCCGAGGAAGCTGTCCGCCCCGGGTCCACCGTTGAACAAGGCACCCACCACACTGGTCGCCGCCGAGACCACCGATTCAGCGGTGCCGCCATCATCGGTGAAACTCGCCACCACCCGCAGCAGTTGGCCGACCTGCGCCGCGCCGACCGTGAAGTTCGCCCCCGTGGCACCAACGATGTTGGAGAAGGTCGCACCGCCGTTGGTGGAAACCTGCCACTGGAAGCTGAACACCGAGGTGGTCGTGCCATCGGCATCGGCGATGGTCCCGCGGGTCGCGGTCAGCACCTGGCCCTGCGTCGGCGTGGTGTCGCTGATCGCCGGCGCACCGGTCGGCGCGTCGTTGACCGCGACGGTCGCGACCGGAGCTGTCACATTCGACAGTACGGTCTCCAGCACACCGTTGGCGTCCTTGTAGATCGCCATGACCCGCAGGTTCAGGCCAGCCTGGTCGGCGGTAACGCGGAAGGACCGGCCAGTAGCACGGGCGACCTCACCTGCGGCAAAGGTGATGATGTCTTCGAAGATGCCGGACCCCGGGTTGGTTTCCACCTGCCAGTAATAAGACACCGGTCCGGTGATGGTGCCGCCGGGGTTGTCGGCGTCGGTCACGCCGGCCAGGGAAGCGGTGAGCAGCGTGCCAACTTCAGGCGTGGCGTCGCTGATGCTCACTGCGCCCACCGGCAGCGCATCGGTGCCGGACAGGTCGATGACGCCGTCGGTGAACCGCAGGCGCTCGATGCTGTTCAGGTGGTCGGTGCCGTCACGGCCGGCCACCTGGTCGGCGACGGTCACGGTGCCATCCGCGTTCACGGTCCAGACGTACTCGGACGAAAGCCCTTGATAGGCCGCTGTATCCAATGCAGCAGTCCCCTGCAGGAGCTCCCGCACGATCACCAGTTGCCCCGGGTTGTAGGTGCCGTTGACCATCAGCGGCACCATCTCCTTCATGGTGTTGAAGCTGGCGATCTCTGCACCGCTGCCGTCCAGGTTGGCCCGCACACTGATGCGCACGTTCAACCATCTGTCACCATCGATCAGGTCATCGCCACCCCGTCCCATGATGATGTCGCTGCCGCTGCCGCCGAGGATGATATTGCCACCGTCGAAGAAGGCCACCGACGGCACGGCCACGGTACCGACCATCTGGTTGAGGAAGCCCTGCAGGCCCGAGATCAGGGCGATGTTGGTCAGCACGCTGCCCTTGGCGCCGGCCACGGGCAACGAAACGGCATCGGAATCGTCACCGCTCAGCACGTCGCCGAAGGCGGAACCCGACAGGCCCTCGACAAAGTCGAAGCGGGTCAGCACCGAGGCACCCGAGCCCGGCATCTGCGGCTGGTCGAAGAAACGATCGCTGATGTCGATGGTGACACCACGGGTATCGTTCTTGAAGGTCGCCCAGTCGTAGCCTGATCCACCGATGTAACGGTCGCCCTGGCCGGGGCTGCCGACCATGATGTCGTCACCGCCCTCGGCGTTGAACTTGTCGTTCTCGCCGCTGCCGACGTAGACATCGTTGCCGGCGATCGGGTCGTTGCCTGCCGGGTCGAAGTTGTCGCCAGGGGCGCCATCGGAGGTACCGGCCTCCAGCCAGTCGTCACCTTCGTTGCCCATGTCCTGCTCGTTGGCCTTGGAGCCCAGGATGAAGTCGTTGCCCTGGCCACCGAAGGCTTCGCTGGCGTCCTCACCGGTGATGATGAAGTCCTTGCCGAATCCGCCGAGGATCAGGTTGACGCCGTTACCGCCCTGGATCACGTCGTTGCCGTTGTCACCCTTGATGTTGTCGTCGCCACCCACGTCCGTGATGATGTCGTCGCCGTCGCCACCATTGATGAAGTCATTGCCGTAGCCGCCATCCAGACGGTCGTTGCCGCCGTCGCCGTAGAGGGTGTCGTCACCCTCGCTGGAACGCAGGATGTCGTTGCCGGCACTGCCGCCCAGCACCACGTGGTCTTCGCCGCGGTACATCAGGTAGTTGGTGTCCAGCCCGGCAGTCGCCGGATTGTCGCGATCCACCAGCGGTAGCAGCGGGTTGTCGCCCAGCGGATCGGAGTTGAGGGCGATGCCGTCGGCGCCGATCACGTCGTCCAGAGTGCCCTGGATGCCGTCGGCCCCCGGGTCGTTGAGGCCGGTGTGCTGCGCCAGCGGATTGACCTCGAGGGTGAAGGCCGGGGTCAGGAAGACCACGCCCGGCAGGTGGGTGGCAGTGGTGTTGGCCATGATCAGCTTGGCGAACGAGTTGCCTTCCAGCTCGGCGTTGAAGTTCAGGCCGGCGGTGCGCTCCAGGTAGTAGAAGCGGTCACCGTCCTGGAGTTTCTCCAGCTGGTTCTCGAACACGAAGTTGAAGGTCGAGCCCAGCATGCCGCCGAACGGCGTGACCTTCTCGGCCAGGCCGCCGATCCAGAAGTCCACCAGGTTGAGACCGGTTTCCACGCCGGTCCATGCGCCGGTGCCATTGAGGAAGTCCAGCCGGTCGGCAGGCGCCGTTGCCCCGCCCAGGACGATGGCGGTCGCAGCGGCACGCTTGTCGGCCAGCAGGGTGGCACCGGTGATGCTGGTGTGGGTGCCGTATGCCGCGATGAAGTTGATCAGCGACTCCGGATGCTTCAGGTGCAGCACCATGTCCGCCCAGCTGACGTAGGGCTTCAGGTTGGCGTCGCCGGTAGCTTCATAGAACTGCGCACGAGCATGGTTGAGCGTTGCCACGCCCGTATCGCGACCACGGGCGATGTTCAGCGTGGCCAGGTCCAGCGGCAGGCCGACCAGGTTGTTGCGCAGGGCTTCGGTAACGAACTCGTCGATCTGGTTGCCCACGGTGCGGGTCACACCACGCACGATGGCACTGGTGGCGTCTTCCGGGGTCACCCCACTGGCGGCATAGGCCAGCGGGTTGAGGAAGGCAGCGATCAGGCCCAGTTGCTGGTCGTTGGTCGGGTGCAGCGGGTCGACCGTGACCGGGTTGAAGTTGGCGTCGAAGCGATCGACCGTCTCGGTCAGCATCGAGTGGCCGAAGCGGTAAACCGTGTGGGCGAACTCGGCGACGATCGATGGATCGAGGTTGACGTCATAGACCTGCGTCGGCGCGAAGAACGGGTCGACGTTGGGCTGGATGGTCCGCGCGAACTCCTCGAACACCAGGTGCTGGTACTGCATTTCGGTACCGAACTTGGCGGTCTGGAACAGACGCTCGCCATTCCACTGCAGGGCATTGATCTCGGCCGCAGTGATCGGGAAGGCTGCAGGAGCCGTACCCGGCAGCAGCCACTCGGTGAGGAACGCCAGGTCGTTGCTGGCCAGCACGGTGCTCTTGGTCTGTGCCACCAGGCGGTTGTGCTCGGAGTGGAAGATCGCGTGCACGGCGGTCAGGCCGATGTTCTCGTTGACCCGGCCGTCACCGGCCATGTAGTGCGCATCCAGCAGCTCGTTGTCGTAGGTCCCCGCTGCCGGCGGGGTGCCGACGTTGATGACGTTGTCCGCATCCGCGGTCAGACCGCCGGTAGGATCGGCGCTGTGAGCGATGTCGATGAGGAACTGGTGACCGGTGCCGACCGCACCGGCCAGGCTGATACCCAGACCGCCGTTGGCGGCCGGATTGCCTTCGACCAGCACATCGTCAGCCGTACCCGGCAAGCCGTCAGGACCGACGAAGACCACTTGCGGGAAGCCGTTCGGACCCTTGATGAAATTGCCATAGGCGTCGGTGGCCAGCAGCGGCACGTTGAAGACGTTGGCATCGGTCAGGTTGATCCCGAGGACGTCACGGGCCTGAGCCTTGACCACCGCCCAGGTGGCCATGCCGCCGATTTCCACATCGTCGGCAGTGCCGAATTCGCCATCTGCACCCAGATTGCGGTTAGTGATCAGCTCACCGGTCGCTACCGGACCATTGGGCGTGGAGATGTACTCCCGCAGGAACACCTGATGCGACGGATGCGAGGTGTAGGTCTGATTCTGGTCAACGAACGGAGAAGTCGTGTTCTCGTTCTGCCCAGGCACACCGCCCAGTTGGGTGGCACGGGTGAGGACCATGAAGTTGGTCGGACTACCGGGCACGAAGCGCGGATCGTCCGGTTGCAGCGGGATGAACACCGTCCCACTACCGCCCTTGGTCACCAGGTCCAGGCCGTGGTCGAAGAACTGGCCGAAGAAAGTCATCCAGGCGTTGAACGGCGCGGTCAGGCCAGCGTCCGGCATGGTGTTGGCGATGAAGTTCACCTGCTGGTCATCGGCCGTGCCGAACAGACCGTCCAGGCCAGGGCTGGTCACGACCAGGTTGCCCTCCTTCAACACGTCGTCGGCCGTTCCGAGAATCCCGTCCACACCCGGATCGAAGGTCGACGCCACCGCCGCCGGGTTGTTGGCGGTCTGGTCGACGATCAGGTTGCTGATGGTGCGCGGAGCGGTGTCCACCACGCTGGTGGAGCTGTTGTAGTTGGTGTTGGTAATGCCCGTCGCGGCGGAGAAATTCGGGTCGCCCTGGCCGTTGGTGAACTCCGCTGGCAGCAGCCGCGGGAAGGCATTGTCGGCAGCGCCGAACTGGCTCTGATCGATGCCGGAGAAGTTCAGCAGGTTGTTGAACTCACCAGTGACGGTACGCAGCCCCATGGACGCACGCACGTTCGGCAACAGCGACAGCAGATCGACGCCTGCTGCATGGGCCTCGGCGATGCGGATCTGATCAAGGATGAAGTTCAGGTCCGAACGCACCAGTTGAATGCCAGGGCCACTCTGGGCCACGCCAGGCCCCAGGTCGACCACCGGAGTGGGCGGCGGCGGGATGAAGGCTGCCACGGCAGCGGAAGGCGCGGAGAACACCTGTTCGGTGACGCCGCCAGCATCCTGATAGACGCCCTTGACCCGAATCGACAGGCCGGCAAGGTCCGGCGTGATCCTGAAGCGGATACCGTTGGCACTCTGGAAGGCCAGGTCGCCTGCCGGTGCGGCAATGATGTCCTCGAATACGCCGGTACCCGGAACGCGTTCGACCTGCCAGACATAGTTGACGTTGGTGATATCGCCACCGGGGTTGTCGCCGTCGGACACACCGGCCGCGGAGACGGTCAGGAAATCACCCACCTCCAGGGCACCGCCATTGGTGTCAGTGATGGCAAGGGAGCCCACGGGTTCGATGTTGAGGCCGGGGACCAGCACCTGGACAGCGTCGGAGAACTGGATGCGCTCGACGTTGGTCAGACGGTCGATGCCGTCACGGCCAGCCACCGAGTCGGTCACCGTCCAGGAACCATCGGCATTGGCCACCACCGTGTAATCGGCGGCGAGTCCCTGGTAGTTGGCGGTGTCGAAGGAGGCACCACCATTGAGCAGTTCACGCACCGCCACCAGTTGCCCCGGGTTGAAGGTGCGGTTCAGCATCAGCGGGACCAGGTCCTCCATGCTGTCGAAGCTGGCGATTTCCGCGCCGGTGCCATCGGCATTGGCACGCACGCTGATACGCACGTTCAGCCACAGGTCACCATCGATCAGGTCGTTGCCGCCGCGACCTTCCATGATGTCGCTGCCGCCACCACCGAGGATGATGTTGCCGCCGATGAAGGTGTTCACCAGGTCGTCCGCGGTGCCGAGAATGGCGTCCGCGCCCACCGAGGCCTGGTCACCCAGGAAAGCCCGCAGGCCGGTGATCAGATCGAGGTTGGTCAGCGCACCACCGGTGGCGCCGCCATGGTTGATGATGGTGGTCGGGTCCACGTCATCGCCGCGCAGGATGTCCGCGAAGTCGGAGCCAGACAGACCTTCCACTTCGGCGAAACGGTCGAAGATCGAGGCCGGCGACTGCGCCACCGGGAAGGCAATGTGGTCACCCACCTCGCCGATGCCGAGGAAGGCCGCCAGGGCCAGGTCGACGGTGACGCCGATGTTGTCATTCTTGTAAGTGACCCAGTCGTAGCCGGACATGCCGTCCATCTTGTCCTGGGCATCGCTGCCCACGAAGATGTCGTCGCCGCCCTCGCCGATCATCTCGTCGAAACCACCGCCACCGACGAAGATGTCGTGACCGATCACGTTGTCAGCCAGCAGGGGCGCGAAGTTGTCGCCGGGCGCACCATCCTGGGTGCCCTTCTCGATCCAGTCGTTACCCTCGTTGCCGGTGGGCGGCAGGCTGGTCTTGGCGCTCAGGATGAAGTCGTCGCCCTGGCCGCCAAAGGTGGTGGACATGTCTTCGCTGGTGACGATGAAGTCCTTGCCGTTGCCACCGAGGATCAGGTGCCCGGCGCCGCCGGCCATCATGTTGCCGACATGGATGACGTCGTTGCCGTCACCGCCCTCCATGCGGTTGTCGCCGCCGGCATCGGTGAGGATGTCGTCGCCGGCACCACCCATGACGGTGTCGTTGCCGTAGCCGCCTTCCAGTTCGTCATTGCCGCCATCACCGTAAACGGTGTCGTCGCCGTCGCCGGAGATGATGGTGTCGTCAAGCGCGGTGCCACCGAGCACTACGTGGTCTTCACCGGTGTAGCGCAGGTAGTTGGTTTCCACGGCGGCGGTATTGGGGTTGTCGCGCATCACCAGCGGGTTGATTTCAATACCGTTGATGATGATGCCCCCAATGGGATCGGAGTTGCCGGCGATACCGTCCGCGCCAACCACGTCATCCGCCGTGCCCTGGATGCCATCCGGGCCGGGGTCGTTCAGGCCGGTGTGCTGCGCCAGCGGATTGACCTCCAGGGTCCAGGTCGGGGTGGAGAAGATCGCGTTGGACAGGTGGGTAGCATCGGTGTTGAGCATCACCAGTTTGGCGAAGGAGTTGTTCTCCAGCTCGGTGCCGAAGTTCATCCCGGCAGTGCGCGACAGGTAATAGAAGCGGTCACCGTTCTGCAGGGACTCCAGCTGGGTCTCGAAGACGAAGTTGAAGGTCGAGCCCAGCTTGCCGCCGAAGGGCATCTTCTCTTCTGCCAGGCCGCCGATCCAGAAGTCCACCAGGTCCAGGCCGGTGGTGGTGACGCCGTCGGCGCCGCTGGCCCAGGCCCCGGTGCTGTGCAGGAAGTCCATGCGGTCAGCCGGTTCGCCGGCACCGCCCAGCACCAGCAGGGTCGCAGCGGCACGCTTGGCCGCCATGGTGGTAGCGCCAGTGATGCTGGAGTGGGTGCCATAGGCGGCGATGAAGTTGATCAGCGATTCCGGGTGCTTCAGGTGATCGAGGAAGTCCACCCAACTGGTGTAGGCGGTCAGTTGCTCGTCACCGGTCATGTGGTAGAACTCGCGGCGCGCAGCGTTCAGCGAAGGAATGCCGGTGTCACGACCACGGGCAATGTTCAACGCAGCCAGGTCCAGCGGCAGGCCCACCAGGTTGTTGCGCAGGGCTTCGGTGACGAATTCGTCGATCTCGTTGCCCACGGTGCGGGTCACACCACGGACGATGGCGCCGGCCGCAGCTTGCGCCGTCGGTCCGCTGGCGGCGAAGGCCAGCGGGTTGAGGAAGGCGGCGATCAGGCCGAGTTGCTGGTTGTTGGTCGGGTGCAACGGGTCGACGGTGACCGGGTTGAAGTTCGGGTCGAAGCGATCGATCGTCTCGGTCAGCATCGAGTGGCCGAAACGGTAAACCGTATGGGCAAACTCAGCGACGATGGACGGATCGATGGTGGTGTCATAGCCGGTTGGCGCCAGGAACTCGTCCACTTGCGGCTGGATAGTGCGGGCGAACTCTTCGAACACCAGGTGCTGGTACTGCATCTCGGTGCCGAACTTGGCGGCCTGGAACAGGCGCTCGCCGTTCCAGTCCAGGGCCGCGATATCCGCAGCAGCGACCGGGAAGGCCGTTACCGGAGTCAGCAGCCACTGGTTGAGGGTGGCCAGATCGGCGGCGGTAGCCAGGGCACCGGGAGACAGCAGCGTGGTCTTGGTCTGTTCCACCAAGCGGTTGTGCTCGGAGTGGAACACGTGGTGCACGGTGGTCAGGCCGATGTTTTCGTTGACCCGGCCGTCACCGGCCATGAAGTGGGCGTCCAGCAGCTCGTTGTCATAGGTGCCGGCTGCCGGCGGGGTGCCGACGTTGATGACGTTGTCGGCGTCCGCGGTCAGGCCACCGGTGGGGTCGGCGCTGTGGGCGATGTCGATGAGGAACTGGTGGCCGGTGCCGACCGCACCGACCAGGCTGATCCCCAGACCGCCGTTGGCGGCCGGATTGCCTTCGACCAGCACGTCGTCAGCCGTACCCGGCAAACCGTCCGGACCGACGAAGACCACCTGCGGGAAACCGTTCGGGCCCTTGATGAAGTTGCCGTAGGCATCGGTGGCCAGCAGCGGCACGTCGAAGACGTTGGCGTCGGTCAGGTTGATCCCGAGGATGTCACGGGCCTGGGCCTTGACCACCGCCCAGGTGGCCATGCCGCCGATCTCCACATCGTCGGCGGTACCGAATTGACCATCGGCGCCCAGGTCACGGTTGGTGATCAGCTTGCCGGTGGCATGGGGATGACCATCGGCACCGATCTCGTAGGCACGCAGGAAGACCTGGTGTGACGGGTGCGAGCTGTAGGTCTGGTTCTGGTCGACGAAGGGCGACGTGGTGTTCTGGTTCAGGCCGGGGCCGCCGAACTGGGTAGCGCGGGTCAGGACCATGAAGTTGGTCGGACTGCCTGCGACGAAGCGCGGGTCGTCCGGCTGCAACTGAATGAAGATGACGTCATTGCCGCCCTTGGTTACCAGGTCCAGGCCGTGGTCGAAGAACTGGCCGAAGAAGGTCATCCAGGCGTTGAACGGGGCGGACAACCCGACGTCAGACGCAACGTTCGGGATGAAGAAGGTCGGCTTGTCATCCGCCGTGCCGAACAGCCCGTCGAGGCCGGGGCTGGTCACGATCTGGACGCCGTCCTTCAACACATCGTCGGGCGTTCCGAGAATCCCGTCCACGCCGGGATCGAAGGCCGCCGCCACGGCCGCCGGGTTGCTGGCGGTATCATCGACGATCAGGTTGCTGATGATGCGCGGCTGGGAATCGAACACCGTACCCGTCGTCTGCGCGTAGTTGGTTCCCAGCTCGGCTGGCCGGAACACCGGGTCCAGCAGACGCGGGAAGATGTTGTCCGCAGCGCCGAACTCCGACTGTCCCAGGAGCAGGTTGTTGAACGAGCCATCGATGGTGCGCAAACCGAAAGGCACCTGCACGTTGGGGAGCAAGTCCAGGAGGTTCTCCCCGGAAGCATGGGCCTCTGCGATGAGAATCTGCTGAAGGATGAAATCCAGGTCCGCAAGGTTGAAGTTGGCCATTTTTGCTGATTCCTCAATTCCGACTGCGTAAGGGCGTGCGCCGTGGCAGCAAGGACAGGGCTCCACGCTTTCGACTTGACTACGGGATGTGGGGGGACGAGATGACGCCTGCCTTCAAGCGGCGCAGGTGCGAGCGCTACTCATGCACTTGAGCAGGTGGTTCTACCCCTTTTTGCGCCGGACAATTGACGTCGGCGCCGTGGGTCATCAGCCCGGCGGACCGT
Organism: Pseudomonas sp. LFM046; assembly: GCF_000949385.2. Taxonomy (NCBI): domain Bacteria; kingdom Pseudomonadati; phylum Pseudomonadota; class Gammaproteobacteria; order Pseudomonadales; family Pseudomonadaceae; genus Pseudomonas; species Pseudomonas sp. LFM046. The sequence goes on from NZ_JYKO02000001.1 coordinate 4,131,709, forward strand.
GAATTTCGGTGAGGTAAGAGGCAATGGGGGGCATCGCCCCTGACGGCGGGATCAGCGAAACAGTGCTCATGACGAACTCCCTAGCGTGTGTTGTTCCCCGGCTAAGGCTGCAGCGCCCTCACGATGCAGCTGCCCGCAAAGCGAAACAATCTCTTACACACCTGACTAAAGATTCGCCAAAAAACACTGTCAAGCGACCGTCGGATAGGCCTTAACATCGAAAAATAGGCACGTAACTTGTTGTTTTATATCGTCTTTAATCGGAAATATTATCTTACAAAGATGATAATCCCTGGCAATTAGCCCCGGTCAAACGCCCCCCACCACTCATCGAACCAGCCCGGAACGCCCGAGATAGAGCCATCCGAGCAGTGTCTTTCCGTTAATCCGCTGTTTGCCACCGCCCGGAAGAGCCGGCCCTGATGGGCACAGTGTGCGGTCACGAGCGCCAGAAAACCGTGCTTTTTGCCTGATCGAAGGTGGGGATAAAGGAGATGGCCCGGACTGAACGCCGGGCCGACAGGACTCAGGCCAGACGGGCGCCCGGCGCCTGGGCAACCACACCCAGTTCGCCGATTTTTTCCAGCCGTGCGCGAACCACATTGCGGCTGACGCCCAGCAAGCGCGCCGTCTGCAACTGGTTGCCGTGACAGAAACGGTACGCGCTGCGGAACAGCCGCTCCTCGATCCGCTCGTAGAGATCCGGCTGGTTCGACTCGAACAGCGCCTGCAACGCCGCCTCCAGTTCGGCGGGCACGGTCGATGCCTGGAATGCAAGATCATGGCGCGCTGAAGCCGGACGCATGTCTACCAGGTGGAGGTCGCCTGGCTGGACCACGCGGTTGCGGCAAACCAGCAGCGCATGGTGGATGGCGTTCTCCAGCTCGCGGATGTTGCCCGGCCAGCCATGGGCCAGCAGCTTGCGTTCGGCGTCTGCGCTCAGGGTCGCCGGGGTGTAGCCCAGGCGCCGGCAGTGCTCGCCAACGAAGAACGCCGCCAGGGGCAGGATGTCGCCCTTGCGCTCGCGCAGCGGCGGCAGCGGGATACTCGCCACATGCAACCGATAGAACAGGTCCTCGCGGAAGTGCCCGGCCATCACGGCTTCCGCGAGGTTCACGTTGGTCGCCGCCACCAGGCGCACGTCGATGGGCACGGGCGTGCGTGAACCCAGGCGCACCACTTCCCGCTCCTGCAACACCCGCAGCAGCTTCACCTGCATGTTGAGCGGCAGGTCGCCGATCTCGTCGAGGAACAAGGTGCCGCCGTTGGCCACCTCGAACCAGCCGGCCTTGCTGCTGACGGCGCCGGTGAACGCCCCCTTCTCGTGGCCGAACAGTTCGCTTTCCACCAGGGTTTCCGGGAAAGCACCGCAGTTCACCGCAACGAACGGGCCGCCGGCGCGACGGCTGAGGTTGTGGATATGCCGGGCCACCAGCTCCTTGCCGGTGCCGGTCTCACCGACGATCAACGCATTGGCCTCGCTGGGCGCCAGGCGTTCGATGCGGTTGAGCAGTTCCTGAGAAGCCGGGTCCTTGAACACCAGCACGGAGGCCCGCACGGACTTGGTCAGTTCGCGGGCATTGGGGAGGGTAAGCAGAGACATGGTGCGTTCCTGGCATCCGATAGCGCAGAAAGATGATGCCCGAAACCCACATAGATTAAAAAATTATTGATTGATATTTATATATATCTTTATGGAATAACAATGCTGCCCTTCGCTGCTGATCCAGCAACACCCCGCCAACAGACCTGCTGCCCATCCATCAGAAGAAACCGGGCGACCAACTGCCAACCCCAGGGTTCATGGGTATCCGACGCCTTGGTACGTCCCTTGCTCTCCCCTGCCGCACCCAGAGCAACATCGCAAGGAACCTCCCATGAGCAGACCGATCAACGTGGTCGCCGTTTCCGGCGGCGTCTTCCGTCCTTCTCGCACGCTGGTGCTGACCCAGGCCATCCTCGCCGAGCTCGGCAGACACCTGCCCATCCACAGCCACCTCATCGAGCTGGGCGATATCGCCCGCCCGGTGGGCGGCGCCCTGTCGCGCCAGGAGCTGCCGGAAACCGTCGAGCACGAGCTGCGCGCCATCGAGAAGGCCGACCTGCTGGTGGTGGCGGCGCCGGTCTATCGCGGCTCCTACCCCGGCCAGTTCAAGCACCTGTTCGACCTGATCGACCTCAACGCCCTAGTGGACACGCCGGTGCTGCTGGCCGCCACCGGTGGCAGCGATCGCCACGCGCTGGTCCTGGATCACCAGTTGCGTCCGCTGTTCAGCTTCTTCCAGGCACTGACCCTGCCCATCGGCGTCTACGCCTCGGAGGCCGATTTCCAGAACTACCAGATCACCAGCGAGACGCTGAAGGCCCGCATCGCCCTGGCCGCCGAACGCGCGGCACCGCTATTCGGAGGTGCCCCCGCCGACCTGCGGAAAATCGCCTGAATCCTCTGGCCCGAAAGCACAGGGCGCGCCACTCAGATAGGCCTGGAGGCTCCGGCGGGGACCAGGTCGGGGGTGCCGCATGCCCCCTGATCTTCCGGAGAACTGTCCTCGGCGGACAGCTCCCCGCCTTCGGCATCGAAGCCGACGACGTCGGCAACCTGGTAGCAGTCGATGCCATTCTCCAGGGGGAAGGAGAACAGCTTCACCAGCTCCGACAGTGCGACCTGCCGTACCTCCTCGCCGACGAAGATGCCGTCGCGAAAGGCCTCCAGATGCAACTCGACGGACACCGCGGCGCCTCCTGCATCGCGGCTCAACACACCGACGAAGCGCTCCTCATCCTCGATCGGCTGCACCCAGTGGCCGCGCAGGTGGACCTCCGCGGCGCGCACCGGGCCGGAAGTGGCCAGGGCGCAGAACGCCAGCGCGGCCAGCTGCACGGCGATTGCCCGTTGTTTCACCAAGCTGCGCTCAACGGCTGGACAGCTGGCCGCGGTTGCCGGGCGCTGGCAGGTCAAGCCACTCCTGCCAGCGCGGCAGGTCGGCGCGGGTCTGCTCGAACACCGCGTTGGCTTCCATGTTTTCCAGGGACGCCACGCATTCTTCGAGCGGCGTTTCCTGCCGCAGGCAGGGGTTGTCCGCCGGCAGCTTGGTGCCCGCCAGGTAGGAAACCAGGAAGTAGGACGCCGCATTGTCGGTGGGGAAAATGTGCTTGCCGCCGGTACTCAGCCAGCCACGCAGGGCTTCGGTGAGGTTGTCCGCATAGGCCTTGGCCTCGGGGCTGAAGTTCACTTCCGTGCAGTCCTTCAGGTAGACGTTGCTCGCGGTGTCGTCGCTGACCTTGCCGAACACGGTGCAGTAAAGGTTCACGTACTTCCCTTCCATGACCGGCGACGAGAACTTCTCGGGATCGCGATGGAGCTGCGCCTGGACGTTGAACAATTCGTTGACGCCGGGAAGCTCGAGGACCACGTCATCGGAGAAGTTCATGCGGACCCCCAGGATCTCGCCCGTGACGATGATCTTGCGGCCCTTGTAGAACTGATCGATGGACTCCTCGTCGCCTTCGTACAGCCGCGCCAGTTTCGAACTGGGCACACGCTCGATCGGGTTGACCATCGACAGGATGTTCAGCGCCGACTTTCCGCCGGCCAGGGCGATCAGGTAGTCCTGCTCCATGAGGTGCCGGAAGAAGTTCAGCGCGCCCGCGTCCACTTCCGGATGATCCCCGGCGTCCGCCTTCACGGTGGAGTCCCCGTTGGACATCATTCTCCAGCCTTCCGCCGGCCGATCCAGGTCCCGCGCGGTCGTCGTGATGTGGATGCCAAGGAGGAAGAGCGGGACCGCCAGAACGGCGACGGCGATGCCGCTGCCCTTCTTCCCGGCGAGGCTTTCAATCGCCCGCCAACTGGCGGGGCATAGCCAGATGGCGCCGGACAGCATCAGCAGCCCGCCGATGAGCGAATGGCGCATGAGCGCGACGGACACGGCGATCAGGATCGCGCAGACGATCCAGCAGGCAAGCCTGATGACAGGTACACATTTCATGAGTCGTCCCTTTTCGCGACAAGACGGGTCCCGGCTACTCCCGACAGGCTTTGCCTGCTCCGGGTCGTCGAGCTGGGGTCTGGAGGATTCTTCGCAGGGAGGCGGTGGAAATGAAAATTACCAATCTTCATTTTCTGTCAACGCCGCCCCTCCCCTGCGCGCCAGGGCCCTGGAGGGAAACAGGACGGCTTGCCCGGAAAGGATCGACCGCGCCCGGCAGTCCGTGGGCTGAGCGCCACGGCGCCGGAAGCAATGACCATTTTTGATTCGCATCTTCCAGGCAGCGAATTCGACAATCGACAGCGAGACAACTTCACCAGGGAGTTCGCAATGCTGATCCTGTGTCGCAACGTCGGGGAAAGCGTGGTGGTCCAGCGCACGCCGGACACCATCACCCGCATCAAGGTCATTCGCGTGGAAAGGCCCACGGTCGTCCTCAGCGTCGAAACCCGGACGCTGGACGGAAGGCTTACGGAAAGTCGTGAACTGCGCCTTCTGGAGTCCGCCTGAAGGGCAGGAAAAAAGAGATCGGGGAGCCGCAACGCGAGCCCCCCACGGAACCCTGACCCGGCCGGGTCAGCGGTTCAGGCAGCGGACGTTGTCGATCTCGCGGGCGTAGTAGCAGATCACCTTGCTATCCGGCACCGGCAGGAACTCCAGGCGCAGCGTCGCACCGGTGGCCAGGCCATACTGCCGGCCGAAGAACACATCCGGGATTTCGCTCAGCCGCTCCAGGGGACTGCTGCGGCTGGTCTTGGCCTTCTGCAAGCGCACGTCGAGGCTGCGGGCACCGAAGTCGACGACATCCGCCGAGAGGGACGCGTAGTTGACCTCCGAGCCAACCCGCTCCATGGCGGCCAGGCTCAGCACATCGCCGATGATGAGGCGCTCTTCCGAACGAATCGGGGTGCCGTCGTTGAGCAGGATGGTGTTAGCCCCGTGGTAGGACACACCCCGGGTGTAGGCCGGGCGCTCGAACACCAGGCCGGCCACCGCCAGCAGGGCGAGGCCGCCGAGGATGAATCCGTGCTTGACCCTGCCAAGTTTCATCGCCACCCCCTCATGCAGCGCCTGACCATCTCCAGCTCCAGGTTGGCCATCGTGTTGTCCTCGCGAAAGATCAGGTTTTCGGTAACGCCGCCCGCGCGGACGCAACTCAGGTCGTAGAGCCGGTTCGACTTGTTGATCCAGATATCCCCCTCGAGCCCCTCTTCGCCGGTCTCCATGGCCAGCCTGAAGGCTTCACGGGCCGTCGCGTTCTCCTCTTCACTCTCGCCAATGAAGTGGTAGGTCAGCGGTCCGACCTTGACGTCCTCGATCACCAGATCAGGCGTCGCGCCGCCGAGGACGCCAGTACGGTACAGAGCCACCAGCACCAGCAGGCAGAACATCAGGGCATAGGCAGGGACCAGCAGCCTGCGGGAGCCGAACAGGCCAATCAGTTGGCGGGGCATCTCCCCTGCCGCAAGCTCGGCGTCAGGCTCGATGACCTCCCGGGGGCTGTCGTCGGGCAATTCCGGGCTGGCCGCGCCGGCCTCGTTCGCGGAGTCGTCCGCGAGGTACTGCGCATTGAACCGATAGCCTCGCCGGGGGACGGTTTGCAGCAGGTCATGATCGGTGCCGTCATCGATCAGGTTGCGCAGGGTGAATATCGCCTGGTTCAAACTTCCCGCCGCCACGACGCGGTTGTCCCAGGCATATTCCATTATTTCGTTGCGACTTCTGGTTTCCCCCGGATTATCCAGCAGAAGTTGCAGTAATCGGGATTCCGAATAGGACAGCGTAACGCTGCGGGGCTCGCCTGAACCTGAGCTTAAGAGCAGCTGATTGGTCGCGGCATCGAACATCACGCTATCGCCACACTTCAGGAAGAAATTGAATTTGCTTTTCATGATCGCTTATTGATCGTTATGACTTGATCACCCGGAAAAGTGGAGGCGAATTCTCTCGCACAACGGCACCGGACTGTTTGCCTCACATCAAAAATAACGATTTTTGATTCTCCTTTTTCGCCCACCTGCTTCAGAGTGCAAACGCGCCGAACGTGGCGCGGCACAACGGATTACAAGGCCACCTCCCACCGGGAGAACCGCCCGACGACGTACCGCGCCGCCCACCGACAAGGCCTGCCGAAACGATACGAGACCGTCCGGGCAAGTTGCCCCTGAACATCGGCATTTCCCTTGCGAAAACTCCCCTGAGTCACAGTCGAGTAATTCGATCCGACTTCAACAGGAATACCCATGCATTTCAAAACGCTTTCAACTCTCTCACTTTCGATGGCATTGCTTGGTTGTTCGATGGCTCCGAAAATCGATCAGACCAGCGTTGAACAACAGCAAGCCAACAGCAAACTTCAGTTGATCGAAAACGACGGGGAAACCGTAGTCTGGAAGCGGTATCCCGAACCGCTGTCCAAGCGCTATGGCAAGAAGATATTCATCAACTTGCCGAAGCCGGTTCCCGTCGCGGACAAGAACTCGCTCCATGGCGAATCCGAGGAGGACTTCAACCGGCTGCTCGTCCACTTCAGCGGCAAGCTGAGGCTGGAACTCGTCTCCGCCGGCTACCGCGTGGTGAACAAACCCGAACCCGGCGCGCTCTCGCTCAAGGTCGCGATCACCGACATCAAGCGCACGCCTCGTGATCCCAGCGTCACGGAATACATCCCCATCGGCATGCTGATCGGGGCCTCCCTGCACGTTGCCGGTGTACGCGACGAAACCCTCTACGTGATGTTCGAGACCGAAATCGCCGACAGCCAGAGCGGCGAGCTCCTCGGCCGGTCCCTGACCCGGGTTCGTGGCAAGAACATCGAGCAATCCGAACGAAACACCCTCGACGCCATGTACCCCGCGCTGGACGCCAAGGCCCAGCAGATCCGCGAACGCCTGGACAAGGAGTTCCCGGGCAAGAAACCCGCCTGATTCCACAGACTCCCCCTCACCTCCAACAGACCTTGCAGGAAGAAACATGAAAATCGGCAACAAGCTGGCAGCTGCACTACTGGCCTTCACCTCCCTGGGCGCAATCGCGGATGACAAGGGCCTCTACCTCGGCGGCGGCGTGACCCGCGTGGAGATCGACGAAAGCACCCTGGGCGACGACGACAACAGCTACAAGGCCTACGTCGGCTACCGCCTGAACCCCTACCTGGCCTTCGAGGGTGCCTGGGTCGACCTGGGCAGCTTCAGCGGCTCCGGCGGCGACTTCGATGGCCACTCCGTTCAGGCCGCCGCCCATTTCGGCATTCCGGTGGGCGACCGTCTGCGCCTGTTCGGCAGCGCCGGCGTCCACGCCTGGGAAGCCGACGATGACGCCGCCGGAGACAGCAGCGACCTGGACCTGACCTATGGCGTCGGCGTCGAGCTGGACGTGCTGCGCAACGTTGGTGTGCGCGTGGAGCAGGAAGTGCTCAAGGTCGGCGACATCGAGCTGGACCAGACCACCGCCAGCGCCTACCTGCTGTTCTGATGTCCCCTGCGGCTCCTGTCCCGACAGCGAGCCGCCTCTCCCCGCCAAGGGCATCTCAGCGATGCCCCTGGCCGTCAGCCAGGCTGAGCGGCCGCTCTTCTTCCAGGTCCTGGGCGAACCGGTACGCCACGTAGTACTTGTAGACGTTGTTGACGTAGTTCAGCGTCTCTCGCCCCAGCACCCTCCCCGCCACCTTCTCCACGTTGCCGAACCAGCGATCGGGATCGAGTCCGCTCTCCCGGGTCATGCGCCGGACCTTCTGCAGGTTGCCCGGCCCGGCGTTGTACGCCGCCAGGAGCATGAACATCCGGTTCTCCGGCGTCAGCGACGGATCGTCCAGGTAGGTATCCGCCAGGAAGCGCAGGTACTTGCTGGCCGCTTCGACATTCTTCTCCGCACTGGCAACCACGCCCGATACCCGCACATTGGGGTCCGCCGCGGTGCTTGGCAGCACCTGCATCACCCCCACCGCGCCGCGGCGGCTGCGGGCACGCTGGTTGAACTGGGATTCGTGGAAGGCCTGCGCCATCAGCATCAGCGGGTCCAGGTCATAACGCTCGGCGGACGCGATGAAGGCCCGGTTGAGGCGGCGGAAGCTGCGCAGCTCGTCCGCCGAGGCGGAGGTTCCCAGGTAGCGCCCGGCCTCGATTTCTCCTGAATCGAGCCGGGTCCCGCGTCGGTGCCCGGCAAAGAACGCCGCCAGCACCCGCTGCAACTCGGGGTTGCCCCGGCGCACCACCCAGGCGTACTGACCGCCCCAGTCCAGCTCGACCTCGTCCTGGATCTCGATCCGTCCCAGGGCCGGTTTCCACGCCTGAGCCACTCGGCGGTCCACCACGGCCGCCGGCACGGTTCCGGCATTGACCAGCTCCAGCAGGTCCTCCGGTTCGATCCCCTCCGCCAGCGGCACCAGGTGGATCGGTTGCAGGCCGCGCTCGCTGAACTGGCTGCTCAGCTCCACCAGCTCCCAGAAATCGCTGTTCATGGCGGGCACCGCGATTTCCTTTCCCGCCAGTTGGTCGAGGCTACCGACCGGCTTGCCGCCCGGTCCGTTCACCAGCACCGGGTCGGCCCTGAAGGAGCCGGGCGCGGCAACGACCTGCTCGCCGAATCGTGGCCGGTCGCCTTCCACCAGGCCGCCTGCGGCGATATCGCCGACACCCCGGACCAGGCTGGGAATCAGTTGGTCGCGGGCGACTGGAATGAACATCACGTGCCAGCCGAGGCTGCCGCCCTTGCGCGGGTAGCGCTTGTTCAGCCAGCGCTCGAAGGCGATGCCGACCTCATGGGTGACACCTTTCTGCCGGCCGTGGTCGATGTGGAAGAACGTCCGGCTGTAGGGCACCAGGACGCGAATGGTTCGGCGCTCCTGGAGAAGGTCGAAATCATCGGTCCGGTTGGGCGGCGCGTCGGGCGCCAGCACGACCGGCCCCGCTGAATGCGCGGCACTGGCCAGGGCCGTTGGCTGCGCCGCAATGGCCATGGCCAGAGCCGTCGGCAGGACGAGCCTTCCCGCCAGCCTGCGCAGCGTTTCGCGCCTTGGGTGATATCCCATCGGGTTTCCTGCTTTGGGTTCACGGCTCGTGCGGGTCCAGCGCCCCGAACCGGGCGAAACAGCTCGTGGGCGGCGAACGCCTGCCTTGAGCGATTCAATGAAGCGGGAGTCGTCCTTTTTCCCACGAAACTTGGGCACACACCGGAACATGAATGACAGGCTCCGGTACCTGTTCTGGCCGCCCCTCCGGTGTATCGGGACGGCAAGGCACGCAAGGTCAGGTCCGGCGCCCGGGCGGAGCCTTAGTACTTCTCGGCGATGTAGCGGAAGTCATACTCCGGGGACTTGTACTTGCCGAGCTTGCCGCGCTTGGGCAGCTTCACCGGCTTCTCATCCCGGATTTCCTGATAGGGAACCTGGTCCAGGATGTGCTGGATCACGTTGAGGCGTACCCGGCGCTTATCCTCGGATCGGGCGACATACCAGGGCGCCCACTCGGAGTCGGTGGCCGCGAACATCTCGTCACGGGCCCGGGTGTAATCGTCCCAGCGGCTGAAGGACTTGATGTCCATCGGCGAGAGCTTCCAGGTCTTGCGGCCATCATGGATGCGGTCCTCAAGACGGCGCTCCTGCTCCTCCGGGCCGACCTCCAGCCAGTACTTCAGCAGGATGATCCCCGACTCCACCATCGCCCGCTCGAACAGGGGCGTGACGGCGAGGAACTTCTGCACCTCGGCCTCGCTGCAGAACCCCATCACCCGCTCGACGCCGGCGCGGTTGTACCAGCTCCGGTCGAAGATCACGACCTCACCGCCCGCCGGGAAATGCGTGATGTAGCGCTGCACGTACATCTGCGATTTTTCCCGCTCGGTCGGCGTGGGCAGCGCGACGGTGCGGAAGATGCGCGAGCTGGTGCGCTCCGTCAGGGCCTTGATCACGCCGCCCTTGCCGGCCCCATCCCTTCCTTCGAAGACGATGCAGACCTTCATGCCCTGCTGCACCACCCAGCGCTGCATCTTCACCAGTTCGACGTGCAGCCTTTTCAGCTCCGCCTCGTACGCCTTGCGAGGCATCCTGAGCGCCTCGGTCTCACCCTTGGACTTGTCGGATTTTCCGGCCATATATCCCTCTCTCTTCTAGACATCCGGATTTCGCACAGCGGAATCCACCTGGTTGTCCAGACGCGCTGGGGTACTCCCTGTGACCGCCCCACGTCCGGCCTGGCGGGAACGCGTCCCGCCAATCCTCGACGCCGGTGGACGGCGAAGCCCAAGGGCTCCGGCCACCGGCAAGTGCTCGTCCTCAGTGGAAGGGGAAGATGTAGTTCATCCAGGCCGCCATGCGCAGAAGGATCTTGCGCATGATCGCCACATGGTGGAAATGCTCGCTGTAGAGCGCCGCCTGACCGTAGGCACCGCCAGGCATCAGGGCCGCGTAATTGGCGAAATCGGGATCGGTGATCTCGATGATCACCGGCACCCGGCCGGGAGGCGGCGAGCCGCTGAAGCTGGTCAGGTTGCCGGACGGCTGCACCTGGCCTTCTCCGATCACGCCGAGCACCTGCTTGACGTGGCCCTTGAACACCTGGCCGGGAATGCCGTCGAAGGCCACTTCCGCCTCGTCGCCGGGGGTCAGACGCAGCTGGCTGTTCTGGCGCATCCAGGCGGCGAAGTAATGCCCTTCATCCGGGATGAAGACCATGGAAGGGCGCAGCGGCATGCGGGTCGCCATCATCCCCGGGCGCAGGGACACATGGGTGACGAAGCCCTTGCTCGGGGCGCGCACCACAGTGTTGTCCAGCTCGAACTGGGCGATGTTCAACTGCGCCTGCAGGTCCTCCACCCGCGCAGTGGTGAGGTCCACATCGCGGCGGTTGCCGACATTGCGAGCGGCCAGTTCGCGGGCACGGGACTGGTCGGCGCGAGCCGAAACCAACTGGGCCTTGATCGACTTCACCCGGTTCTCGAAGGGCGTCGGGTCGATACGGAACAGCACATCGCCTTTTTCCAGCGGCTCGTTGCCCTTGACCGGCACGTCGATCACCTGGCCGGTCACCGCCGGGATCACCGGCGTCGACACGAAGTAGCTACGCGCCACCTCGGAGTACGGGTGGTTGTAGTTCATCAGGAAGACCAGCGTACCGATCAGGACCACGCCGCCCAGTGCCGCCGTGGGCACGCTCCACTTGTTCAGCGGAATCTTGAAGATCTTGAAGATGGCGACGCAGATGGCGGTGTAGGTGAGGATGAGCAACAGATCCATGTCAGGCCTCCTCTACCTTGGCCGAAGTGCGGGAAGCACCCTGCCCTTCCAGCTGTTCGAGGCGCTGACGCATGTCGGCCAGTTGCTGTTGCAGGTCCCCCTTGGGAACGTTGAAGCCCCAGCCCCGGTCCTCGCGGTACAACATCGCCCAGATCCACAGGAACGGCCACAGCGCGTGGAGGGTGAACAGGCTCACCCAGCCAGCGGCGTGGATGGCGTCCTGATGGGGATGGTTGCGGTGCTTGGCGATCTCGTAGGGAATGTCGTGCAACAGGATGATCCCGTAGAACAGCACGATCACGACAAAGAACAGCACGCCCAGGGCGAAGTAATCCAGAACGCCATCACTAACCATTTCATCACCTGATTGGCGGGGCCGGCCCGTCGCCGGAGTGTTCCCGCCTGCATGGGGGTTTCACGTCCGGGCCAGCGGGCCCGGTACGACTGGCGAGCACACGAACACGCACCGGCTACCCGCGTGGCGGGTGCCGGTTACGGCGTGTGGCTCGTTCGGAAAGGTGGCCCGTCAGGGCCGGAAATCACGCGCGTCCTTGGCCCACTCATCGAGCACGGGCTTGACGTCATCCAGGATCAACGGGGTCTTGCGGTTCTCCAGGCTCAGTCCCTGGCCCTTGCGCACCGTGCGGGCCACCGGCTCGCCGGTGGTGCCGTCCAGCGCTTCCACTTCCGCGTAGATCGCCACTTCCTGGTCACGGGTTCCTGCGGCGGTGGTCGCTGCGGCCGCCAGCAGGGCGATCGGGATGACCTCGTAGACTTTCAGGTCCTCATTCGACACGGCAACCGCGGAAATGGAGGGGCGCAGGATGAGGGTGTCCGCTTCCGGCTCGCCCACCAGCCGCATCTTGCCAACCATCTCGCGCTGCAAGGCCAGGCGCATGTAGGTGGCGATCTTGTCCATGGTTTCCTGGCTCAGTTGGTCGCTGGGGGCCTGGGCGGGGTAGAAGACGGGCTTCTCCACCATCAGCGAGCCATAGCGCTGGGGATCGAAGCCCGGCGCCGTCCAGCGCATGACCGGCTTGCCGCTGGCGGACATGGTTTCCTCAAGCTTCGAATAATCGCCGAGGAACCCCGAATACTGCTCGGGCTTGGTGATCGTGCTGGAACAGCCACTGCCGAAAAGGACCAGGCCAGCCAACGCAAATCCGAAAAGCGGTTTCACCACAGGTATCTCCATGACAATCGGGGCGAACCGCGCAGGTCCTCCACCCCTTGTGACAGGCCGCAAAGCCTAGGGGTGCGCAACTATCACCACTTCGCATTTCATGACAATTTCTTACCACTTCATGACAACGTGACGCACTTCCTTGCAACAAAACATGTCGATCAGATCGGCGAAAACGAAGCTCACTGCCCCCTCAATCTCCCTGCCGGCGCACCTTGCCGGTGCCTACCGGCGAGGCCAAGGCGGAGGCCGTGGCGCCATGGATTCCCCTCCACACCGCCCCGGAGCGAACCTGCCACCGGAAGCTGAACGCGCCAGCACCTGAGGGAATGCCATCGGCGTCCTGGATGGCAAAGGTGCTGGCGGTCAGACGGTACTGCGTCGGCAACGGCCGGTTGGGGATGGATAGAGCGGTGGCGTAACCGGAAACCATCGGCTTGCCAGTGGGCAGGTGGTGACCGGATCCGAGACTGAGCGTGCGGTCAGCAAAACGCCCTCGGGGGTGCTGCCCAACACACGCAGCGTGGGGAAACTGCCTTGCTGCAGAGTCCTTCACGTTGTGCGTGGAGCTTTTCAGGCTGTACATGGCTGCCTCCCACCACCCGGCCCGGTTTTATCCAAGGGCGTGGAAAGAGCATCAACGACTCCAGCAACCGTGCATAGCTGCGAAAGTCGAACCATTTCATCGGACGTTGGGCCAGAACGACGACCCGACCTTGGTCGAGTGCGCCGCCGAATGCAGGGTTTCCCCAACCCGAGGGCACACGGGCGATCTGTCGGCCATATTTCGACGAACGCCTGTTCGCGGCGAGTGGCGCAACTGGTAAAACTGCATCCGTAGCAGCCGAGGAGCCCGATCCATCGCAATGTACGGCCCGGACCCCGTCCTCCAGAACCTGTCCTACCCGCCGCTGCTGGACCAGCCGGTGCAGCTCACGCGGGCGGAACTGCTCGCCTCACTGGAAACCACGATGGCCCGGCACCGGGGCGGCGCCGTCTGGCTGTTCGCCTATGGGTCGCTGATCTGGCGGCCGGAATGCCCCACGGTGGAAACCCGGCGCGCGCGTATCCATGGCTATCACCGCGGCCTTTATCTCTGGTCGCAGATCCACCGTGGCACCCCGGAAACGCCGGGTCTGGTACTTGGGCTGGATCGTGGCGGCTCCTGCGCCGGTTTCGCCTACCGCCTGCCGGAGCAACAGCTGGAAGAGCACCTCTTCGCCCTCTGGCAACGGGAAATGCCCGACGCGGCCTATCAACCGAAATGGCTCAATTGCCAGTTGGAAAGAGGCGCCAAGGTGCAGGCCCTGGGCTTTGTGCTCAAGCGAAACATTTCCTGCTATGCCGGGGCCTTGCCGGACCACGTGCTGCGCCAGGTCTTCGACAGCGCCAGCGGCCGCTATGGCAGCACCCGCGACTACGTGGAGAAGACTGCCCGAACCCTGCGCGCCCATGCCATGCCCGACCGCAAGCTGGAAGAAGCCCTGGTGCGCTGCTGCCGACAAGGCGCGCTGGATTTCAGCTGAGGGCTCTGGGCCGCGCGTTCCAAGGGAATCAGTATTTATCCCCTCTTCATCCCTACCCGCCAACGCGAAAATTCGCACACGGATCCTGCCTTGAACACCTACAGGAGGCCTGGGTAATTTTTCCGCGCCCCTGCCTCCATGAAGTCCACGCCATGACTACTCCACACCGTTTTCCGACCCTGAACGACTTCTCCGACGACGTGTTGGACGTGCGCGCCGACTCCAGCCCGGAAGCCTGCCGCCGCCTGGCCGACTACCGCCTGGTGCAGGTTTCCCGCCTGATCGAGCGCCTGCGCCTGGAACAGGACAGCAGCACCGCCGGCCGCCTGCGGCAGGAGGCCGTGCTCTCCGGCATGGAGGCGCTGCTGATGGATGCCCACCTGATGTATGCAAGGGCCCAAGGGCAACCCGAAGGCAAGGCTTAGCCCCTGGAAGGGCTCGAATCCTCCCCCTGCACAAGATCCCCCCTTTAGCCTGGCCTGGACCGTAGGGTGTGCTGCGCGCACCGACAACAGGACCGTCTTCGGCACCGCGTCACACCGCCGGCGCGCACGGCGCACCCTACCGGATCGGTCTCATCCTGCTAGCCCGGGCATTCGAAAGATTCATCAGCGCATGACCGGTCAACCCACCCCGATTTCCACCACATCCCCCTGCAACCGCACCGGCCAGACCCGCAGCTGCTGCTCCGGATACTCCAGGCAGCTACCGTCTTCCAGGCGGTAGTGCTGCTTGTACAGCGGCGAGGCGATCACCAGAGCGCCGCCCAGGTGGCCGACGATGCCCCGGCCGATGACGTTGGCCCGCGCCAGCGGATCATGGTTCTGCACCGCGAAGAGCTGCTCGCCGGCCTCTCCCGGCAGATAGAAAAGCGCCACCTGGATATTGGCCACCCAGGCCACCACGCCGGAATTGGGCACCAGGTCGGCGCGATTGCAGACGGCTTGCCAACGGCCCCGAACTTCACTGGGTTGCACGCTTGCTTGGTTCATCAGACCACCTCCTCCACCAAGGGAATAAGCTCGGCCTCGTCCGCCCGGAGCGGGCGGATCTGGCCGCGTTCTTCGATGAAACGGATATCCGGGTCGCCGCGACCGTCGTTGACGAAGGTGCGGAAGCGCTTGAGCTTCTCCGGGTCCTGGATGGCGTTGGCCCACTCGCATTCGTAGCGGTCCACCACCAGTTGCATCTGTGCCTCCAGCTCCTCGGCCAGCCCCAGGCTGTCGTCGATGATCACCGCCTTGAGGTAGTCCAGGCCGCCCTCCAGGCTTTCACGCCAGACCGAGGTGCGTTGCAGCTTGTCGGCGGTGCGGATGTAGAACATCAGGAAGCGGTCGATGTAGCGGATCAGGGTTTCGTCATCGAGATCAGTGGCGAACAGCTCGGCGTGGCGCGGGCGCATGCCACCGTTGCCGCAGACGTAGAGGTTCCAGCCCTTCTCGGTGGCGATCACACCCACGTCCTTGCTCTGCGCTTCGGCGCACTCGCGGGTGCAGCCGCTGACCGCGAACTTCAGCTTGTGGGGTGAGCGCAGGCCCTTGTAGCGGTGCTCGATATCCAGGGCCATCTTGACGCTGTCCTGCACGCCGTAGCGGCACCAGGTGCTGCCGACGCAGGACTTCACGGTGCGAGTGGACTTGCCGTAGGCATGGCCCGTCTCGAAGCCGGCGGCGATCAGCTCGCCCCAGATATCCGGCAATTCGTGCAGCTGGGCGCCGAACAGGTCGATGCGCTGGCCACCGGTGATCTTGGTGTAGAGGTTGTACTTCTTCGCCACCTCGCCAATGGCGATCAGGCCTTCCGGGGTGATCTCGCCACCGGGGATGCGCGGCACCACCGAGTAGGTGCCGTTCTTCTGCATGTTGGCCATGAAGGTGTCGTTGGTGTCCTGCAGCGGCACCAGCCACGGGTTCTGGATCGGGCGGTTCCAGCAGGACGCGAGGATGGAGCCGATGGCCGGCTTGCAGATCTCGCAACCGACATGGCCGCGACCGTGCTTGGCGAGCATTTCCTCGTAGGTCTCGATGCCTTCCACACGAACCAGCGCATAGAGCTCCTGGCGGGTGTAGGCGAAGTGTTCGCAGAGGCTCTTGTCCACGGCCACGCCACGGGCCGACAGCTCATGCTCCACCACCTGCTTGAGCAGTGCCGCGCAGCCGCCGCAGCCTGTGGCCGCCTTGGTGCAGGCCTTCACTCCGGCGACATCGGTGCAGCCGGAATCGATGGCGGAGCAGATGGCACCCTTGCTGACGTTGTGGCAGGAGCAGACGGTGGCGGTGGCCGGCAGCGCATCGGCGCCCAGGGCCGGTGCGCCCTCGCCCGCCGGCAGGATCAGGCTGGCCGGGTCGGCCGGCAGCTTGATGCCGTTCTGCACGTACTGCAGCAGGGTGTCGTAGTAGCTGTTGTCGCCCACCAACACGGCGCCGAGGGCCTGCTTGCCGTCGGCGGAGACCACCAGGCGGCGGTAGCTGGCGGTGGCTTCGTCGATGAATCGGTAGCTGCGCGCGCCCGGCAGAGCGCCGTGGGCATCGCCGATGGAGCCCACGTCCACGCCCAGCAGCTTCAGCTTGGTGGACATGTCGGCACCGATGAAGGGATCGGCGTCTTCGCCGCACAGCTGCGTGGCGACGCTGCGGGCCATCTGATAGCCGGGGGCGACCAGGCCGAAGATGCTACCGTTCCAGGCGGCACATTCGCCGATGGCGTAGATGTTGGCGTCCGAGGTCAGGCACTGGCCGTCGATGGCCACGCCACCGCGCGGGCCCAGTTCCAGACCACTCTGACGGGCCAGGGCGTCCTGCGGGCGGATACCCGCGGAGAAGACGATGAGGTCGGTTTCGAGGAAATCCTCTCCGGCGAAATTCATCCGGTAGCGGTACGCCTCACCCGCGCTGATGGACTGGGTGGCCTTCGACAGGTGCACGCCCACGCCCAACTCCTCGATCCGGGCCTTCAGCGCCAGGCCGCCCTGATCGTCGAGCTGAACCGGCATCAGACGCGGGGCGAACTCCACCACGTGGGCATCGAGGCCCAGGGACTTCAGCGCATTGGCGGCTTCCAGGCCCAGCAGGCCGCCACCAACCACCACGCCACGGCGCGCCTGCGCGGCGGCGGCGCGAATGGTGTCGAGATCCGCCAGGGTGCGGTAGACCAGACGCGAGTTGCCCTCGGCACCCTCGATGGGCGGCACGAACGGATAGGAGCCGGTGGCCAGCACCAGCTTGTCGTAGGCCACGCAACCGTTGGCGGTGATCACTTCACGGCGTTCGCGGTCGATTTCCAGCACCGGCACGCCCAGGTGCAGTGTCACGCCGGGGGTCTGGTAGAGGCTGGCTTCGCTCAGGGCCAGGGACTCGGCATCACGACCGCCAAAGTACTCGGACAGGTGCACCCGGTCATAGGCGCGCAGCGGCTCCTCACTGAAGACTTCGATGCGATAGCGGCCCAGCGCACCGCGCTCGATCAGTTGCTCGACGCAATGATGGCCGACCATGCCATTGCCGATGACGACCAGCGTTTGCACATCAGGAGTGGAAGTGTTCATACGTAGCACCCGGCCCAAGCCAATCACGTTTTTCGGGGGCAAAAAAAAGCGCCTGGGACTCAGCCGTCCCAGGCGCCTTTGCCTGTTCATTCGTGGGTGCCGCCGAGCAGCATTGCCTGGCGCACCTGTCAGCCCGGGGAGCGATCGCCATTGATCTGCCGGGCCGCCCTCCGCCGTGTTCGCGGTGGGTCTGGTCCTGCCTATGCAGTGGCTGTGCCAGTTCGGCGAAAAGCCAATTGGACCGCCGCACCGGACGCGTTCCGACGCAGCAGCGGCGCGGTTTGCAGCGATTCGCACAAAAATCGACCTCCTCTTCAGTAGCCTTCCCGCCGACCGCCGGCTCAAGTACCAAAACGGTGCGAAGGCACCTCGCGCGCCCCATCCTGAAGCCGGCTGACCACCCTTGCCCATGACCCGAAAAATGCCCGCAAAGGCCGCCGCGCAATGCCTGCGAGGAAGGCTGGCCAACTTGGCATGTGCCTTGCGATAGCCCCGGCAAGGCAATCAATGCCGATTGCCCATCCCACGACAAAGGCGCCGTGTCTCCCCCGTTTCGAACGGAGGGTGGCATGGCGCTTTTTCGTTTCTGCGGCAGGTGTTGGATATGGCGAACAAGACAGTACGAAGCGTGTGCCCCTATTGCGGTGTCGGCTGCGGCATCGTCATGGAGGTGGCGGACAACCGCGTGGTCAAGGTAAGTGGCGACAAGGCCCACCCCACCAACGTCGGCCGCCTCTGCACCAAGGGCAACACCTGCGCCCAGCCGCTCACCGAATCCGGCCGCATGGAGCACGCCTACCTGCGCCACGAACGCAGCCGCGACCCGGTGCGCACCGGCATCGACCAGGCCATCGCGGACACCGCCAACCGCCTGCGCGCGCTGCTCGATGCACATGGCCCGGATGCCATTTCCTTTTATGTGTCCGGGCAGATGTCTCTGGAGGCCCAGTACCTGGCCAACAAGCTGGCCAAGGGTTTCATCCGCACCCGCCATATCGAATCCAACTCGCGGCTGTGCATGGCCAGCGCCGGCAGCGGCTACAAGCTCTCCTTCGGCTCGGACGGCCCGCCCGGCGCCTACCAGGATTTCGACCAGGCGGACCTGTTCCTGGTGACCGGCGCCAACATGGCCGACTGTCACCCGATCCTTTTCCTGCGCATGATGGACAGGGTCAAGGCCGGGGCGAAGCTGATCGTGGTCGATCCGCGCCGCACCGCCACCGCCGACAAGGCCAGCCTCTACCTGCCGATCAAGCCGGGCACCGACCTGGCGTTGCTCAACGGCCTGCTGCATCTGCTGTACAAGCATGGCCACATCGATCCGGCCTTCATCGCCGCCCACACCCAGGGCTGGGAAGCCATGCCGGCCTTCCTCGAGGACTACTCCCCGGAGCGGGTCGCGGCCATCACCGGCCTGTCTGAAGCGGATATCCGCAAGGCCGCCCAGTGGATTGGCGAAGCGCAGGAGTGGATGAGCTGCTGGACCATGGGCCTCAACCAGAGCACCCATGGCACCTGGAACACCAACGCCCTGTGCAACCTGCACCTGGCCACCGGCGCCATCTGCCGCCCTGGCAGCGGCCCCTTCTCCCTCACCGGCCAGCCCAACGCCATGGGCGGCCGCGAGATGGGCTACATGGGTCCCGGCCTGCCGGGCCAGCGCTCACTGCTGGTGGAGGCCGACCGCCACTTCATCGAAGACCTCTGGCAGCTGCCGCGCGGCCACCTGCGCCAGGACGGCGGCAACGGCACCGTGGCCCTGTTCGAAGCCATGAGCGCGGGCGAGATCAAGGCCTGCTGGATCATCTGCACCAATCCGGTGGCCACCGTGCCGAACCGCCGCACAGCCATCGAAGGCCTGCAGGCCGCCGACCTGGTGATCACCCAGGACGCCTTCCTCGACACCGAAACCAACCGCTACGCCGACATTCTCCTGCCCGGCGCCCTGTGGGCCGAAGCCGAGGGGGTGATGATCAACTCCGAGCGCACCCTGACCCTGACCCAGAAAGCCGTGGACGCCCCCGGCGACAGCCTGCCGGACTGGCAGATCATCGCCCGCGTCGCCTGCGCCATGGGCTTCGCCGATGCCTTCAGCTACGAAAGCGCCGCCGAGGTGTTCGAGGAAATCAAGCAGGCCTGGAACCCGAAAACCGGTTACGACATCCGTGGCGCCAGCCACACCCTGCTGCGCGACGGCCCACTGCAATGGCCCTGCGCACCGGGCAGCGAAGCCAACGCGCGCAACCCGATCCGCTACCTCAACGACGGCGTTAGCCAGGCGCTGAAACTGGACGCCGACGGCAACCGCCCCGCCATCGTCTTTGCCACCGAGCATGGCAAGGGCGTGTTCTTCGCCCGCCCGCACCTGGACCCGGCGGAGATGCCCGACGACGCGTTTCCGCTGGTCCTCAACACCGGGCGCGTGCAGCACCAGTGGCACACCCTGACCAAGACCGGCAAGGTGGCCACCCTGAACAAGCTCAATCCCGGCGCCTTCCTTGAGCTGAACCCGCTGGACGCCGAACGCCTGGGCATCGCTGACAAGGGCCAGGTGGAAGTGCGCTCGCGCCGGGGCCGCGCCGTGCTGCCGGCGGTGGTCACCGACCGCGTGCAGCCGGGCCACTGCTTCGCGCCGTTCCACTGGAACGACCGTTATGGCGAGGACCTGGCGATCAACGCCGTGACCAGCGACGCCATCGACCCCATTTCGCTGCAGCCGGAATTCAAGTACAGCGCCGTCTCCCTGGCGCCTGTCGCCCCGGCCAGCTCCCAGCTCATCCCCTTGGTCGAAGTCGAGCCGGTCGCGGCCTGTACCGCTTCCGGTTTCGCGGAGGAACTCGCCGACATGCCAATCAACGCCTTCGCCCGCCTGCTGAACCTCGACGCCAGCGCCGAAGTCAGCCTGGCCCCCACCGAACAGCGCTACCTGCAGGGCTACCTGCTCGGCCTGCGCAGCGAGGAAGGCCGCAAGCTGGGCGGCGTGCCCACCCTGCCTTCCAGCGCGCCCCTGGCCCCGGACACCCGCCTGCTGCTGGACGGTATCCTTGCCGGCCTGTTCTCCCGCAACCGGGAAGCGCCCGCCGCTGATAAAGCGCCAGTCCAGGCCGAACAGAAGCCACTGCTGCTGCTCTGGTGCTCGCAGACCGGCAATGCGGAACGCTTCGCCGCCGTCTGCGCCGAAACCTTCCAGGCCGAGGGACGCGCCGTGACGGTGCGCTCGATGGATGCTGTCCAGCCTGCCGAACTCGCCGCTGCCGGCACCGCCCTGCTGATTGCCAGCACCTTCGGCGATGGCGATCCATCCGACAATGGCGCGTCGCTCTGGAGTGCGCTGAGCGCGGACGATGCGCCGTCCCTCGCTGGCCTCGACTTCGCCGTGCTGGCCATGGGCGACTCGAACTACGACCAGTTCTGCGGGTTCGGCCGCAAGCTGGATGTCCGCCTGGAAGAACTCGGCGCGCGCCGCCTGGCCCCGCGCATGGACTGCGAACCGGAGTACGACGAACCCGCGCGGGCCTGGCTGGCCGCCGTGCGCGACGCCCTGGTCGGCGCTCCCGCCCCGCAGGCCGTGGTCGAACTGGCCGGGGCGGACGCCGAGCCCGAAGTCGAAACCGCGCCTCGCTACAGCCGCCAGCAACCGCTGCGCAGCCGCCTGTTGCACAACCGCGTGCTCAACAGCCCGGAATCGGCCAAGGAAACCCGGCAGATCGTGCTGGACCTCAAGGGCAGCGGCCTCGCTTACCAGGCCGGCGATGCGCTGGGCGTATGGCCGAGCAACTGTCCTGCGCTGGTGGAGGAAGTCCTGACCGCAGCCGGTCTGGACGGCCGTCTGGAGGTAGAGGTGAAGGACCAGGGCACCCTGCCCCTGGCGACCGCCCTGGATCGGTACTTCGAAATCGCCAGGATCACCCCCGACATGCTGCGCTTCGTCGCCGAGCGCTCCCGCAGCCCGGAACTGGCGCGGCTGTTGGATCCGGCGAACAAGGCCAAGCTGGATAACTGGCTCTGGGGCCGCCAACTGGCCGACCTGCTGCGGGCCTTTCCCATCCAGATCAGTGCGGATGAGCTGCTGGGCCAGCTCAAGCGCTTGCAGCCACGCCTGTACTCCATCGCTTCCAGCTCACTGGCTACGCCGGACGAGGTGCACCTGACGGTCTCCACCGTGCGCTACCAGTGCGACGACCGCGAGCGTGGCGGCGTCTGCTCCGCCTTCCTCGCCGACCGTGCAGGCCAGGGCGAGGTGCCGATCTTCATCCAGAAATCCGCACACTTCCGCGTACCAGCCGACCCCGAGCGGCCGATGATCATGGTCGGCCCCGGCACCGGCATCGCCCCCTTCCGCGCCTTCCTCCAGGAACGCGAGGCAGCCGGTGCGAAAGGGCGTAACTGGCTGTTCTTCGGTGAGCAGCGGGAAGCCACCGACTTCTACTACCGCGAAGAACTGGAGGGCTGGCGGGCGTCTGGTCACCTGTACCGCCTGGACACCGCCTTCTCCCGCGATCAGGCGGAGAAGGTCTACGTCCAGCAACGCATGCTCGAACAGGGTGCCGAACTCTGGCGCTGGCTGGAGGATGGGGCGCACTTCTACGTCTGTGGCGACGCCAGCCGCATGGCCAAGGACGTGGACACAGCGCTCAAGTCAGTGGTGCGGGAACATGGGGGGATGAGCGCGACGGAAGCGGAGGCCTACGTGGGCGCGATGGCGAGGGATAAGCGGTATGTGAGGGATGTGTATTGAGGGGCAGCCCTTCGGGCTGCTTGGCGAATGAATTCGCCCCCAAAGGAAGCCCCCATCGTCCGAGAGGATCAACCCCCGCGCATCATCTCCAGCACCTGGGCATGGAGACGCGGGTCGCCGCAGGCGATGACGTCGCCGCCGTTCTGCGCGTCGCCGCCGTCCCAACGGGTCACCACGCCGCCCGCACCCTGGATGATCGGCATCAGGGCCTGGATGTCGTAGGGCTTGAGGCCCGGATCGAGGACGATGTCCACCAGCCCGAGGGCCAGCATGCAGTACGCGTAGCAATCGCCGCTGTAGCGCACCAGGCGCACTTCACTGGACAGATCCCTGAACAGGCTGCTGTAGGGCGGCTGCAGAAAGTGCTCGGGACTGGTGACCATCAGGGTGGCGTCGCTCAGCTTGCGACAAGCGCGGGTCTGGATCGGTCGGCCGTTGAGGGAAGCATGCTTGCCATCCCCGATGAAGCGCTCGCGGGTGAAAGGCTGGTCCATCACCCCCAGTGCCGGACGGGTGCCATCGTTGAGGGCGATCAGCGTGCCCCAGAGCGGGATGCCGCTGATGAAGGAGCGGGTGCCGTCCACCGGGTCCAGCACCCAGGTCCAGGGCTCTTCGCCCTTGATGTTCTCTTCTTCCTCACCAAGGACGCCGTGGCCGGGATAGCGCTGGGCGATCAGCTCGCGCATGGCCCGCTCGGCGCCCTTGTCGGCCAGGGTCACGGGGTCGAAGCGCTCCGCTTCCTTGTTTTCCACCTCAAGCGGCAGGCGAAAATAGGTCAGGGTCACCCGGGACGCCGCTTCAGCCAGTTCTTCGGCGAATTCCAGGTACTCGGGAGGGAGGGTTTGCTCGTTCATGGGGACTCCGGGTTACAGGCGTATTGGCAGAATTCCAGCATAGGTTGTGAACCCGCTCCAACCCCCGCCCCGGAGTGGGTCACCATGCCCCCTCTATGGCAAGACCTCCCGCGTCAGCGCCGGTTCCCGGCGTTCGGCATCAGTTCTGCTGCGCGAGGTACTCGTCAGTGGACACCACCTTGGCGTAGGCAAAGCCCAGCGAGGACATGAAAGCGGCATGGACCTGCTCGGCGGGGATGACCTTGCCGTTGAACTCCTGGTCCCGCGTGGCGCAGGCATCGTGGATCACAGTGACGTCGTAGCCGTAGTCCGCCGCCGCGCGGGTAACGCCGTCGACGCACATGTGGCTCATGCTGCCGACGATGGTCACCTGTTCCACGCCGTTCCGGTCGAGGATGTCCTTCAAATCGGTCTCACGGAAGGAATTGACGAAGTGCTTCAGGACCACGGGCTCGCCTGGGGCGTTCAGCACCTTGGGATGGATCTGCGCGCCTTCCGAGCCGGGCCGGAAGAAGGGAGCGTCCTGACTGGTGAACTCGTGACGGACGTGTACCACCAGGTCCCCGGCCTCGCGCGCGCCGGCAATGATGCGGGCGGCGTTGTCGGCCGCGGCGTCGGCGCCGTGCAGGGTCCAGAGGCCACCGGGGAAATAATCGTTCTGGATATCGATGACGATGACGGCTTGTTTGCTCATGGTGTTCACCTCGGGTTGTAGGAGTGGAGACATGGGGCCCAAGATGAACGTCCGCGCGCCGGTTGAGGATCGGCGCGACCGACAAATTCGCAGGAAAAACTGACAATGACGACCCTGCTGGAGATCAGCCTCCTGCTCTATCCCGGTGCCCAGCTCGCAGCCGCCCATGGCCTCTCCGACCTTTTTGCGGTGGCCAATCGCATGGCCGCCGAACGCGCCGACGCCGACCTTCCCGTCCTTCGGGTCCGGCACCTGACCACCGACGAGAACGGCGAAATCCGCTGCACCCTCGACAGCCATCCCGGTGCCGACAGCCGCCCGACCGTCGTCGTGGTGCCGCCCTGCATCGGTACGCTGCCGCCGGCCGAAACCTTGCAGCCCCTCGCCGACTGGCTCAGCCGCCAGCATGCAACCGGCGCCACGCTGAGTTCGGTATGCGCAGGGGCCTTCGTGCTGGCGCAGACGGGGTTGATGGCCGGTCGTGTCGTGACCACGCACTGGAGCCTGGCCAAGGACCTGGGGGAACGTTTCCCCGAGGTGAAGGTGGATGCCGACAAGCTGGTGGTGGACGACGGCGACATCATCACCGCCGGTGGCGTGATGGCCTGGACCGACCTGGGCCTGACCCTGGTGGACCGGCTGCTGGGGCCGACCATCGCCGCCGACACCGCACGTTTCCTGGCACTGGACCTGACCCGTCATTCCCAACAGTACTTCCGCCGTTTCACCCCGCGACTCACCCACGGCGACGAAGCGGTGCTCAAGGTGCAGCATTGGCTGCAGCGCCAGGCTGCGCGCAATGTCAGCGTCGCCGCCATGGCCACTCAGGCCGGGCTGGGGGAACGCACCTTCCTGCGGCGCTTCCAGCAGGCCACCGGCCTGCGCCCCACGGAGTACTGCCAGCAATTGCGCGCGGCCAAGGCCCGCGAACTGCTGGAGCTCACCAACCGCTCGGTGGACCAGATCGCCTGGGAAGTCGGCTATCAGGACCCGGCGGCCTTTCGCAAGGTGTTCAACAAGATGGTCGGGCTGTCACCCACGGACTATCGCCGGCGATTTGGACGGAGGAGTCCGGGGGCCGCTTGAGGCGGCAACCTGCACCCGCCGCCAGCGCCGCGGTCCAATGCAGAGTCCACCCTGTTCGATGAGGTGATCCGCCATGTCCCGGCCCGGTCTGCTGCTCGCCACCTGTGTCGGAACCCTCGCCTACCTGGGCCTTGCCATCCTCGGCGAAGGCGGGTTCAGCGCGTTCTTCAGCCATTCCCCCCTGGTGGCGCTGACCCTGGTGCTCTTCGTCCTGTCCTTCGTGGCGCCCTTCTCCGGCGGCAACCTCAGCAGCGGCATCCGCGAAGACCGGCACAATCGCTGGGTGCTGTGGGTGTTCGGCCTCATCGGCTTGCTCAGCGCCTTCCTCCCGGCCTACACCGACCGCCTCAATGTCTGGACCTTCGGCGGCGAAGGTGTGCGCTGGCTCGGCGTACTCATCTTCGCTGCGGGCGGCGCGCTGCGGCTCTGGCCGGTGTTCGTGCTGGGCCATCGCTTCAGCGGCCTGGTGGCCATCCAACCCGGCCACCGCCTGGTGACGGACGGCATCTACGGAACGATCCGCCACCCCAGCTACCTGGGCCTGATGGTCGGCTCGATCGGCTGGGCCCTGGCCTTCCGCTCCGGCGCCGGCCTGGCGCTGGCCGTGCTGACCCTGCCGCCTCTGCTGGCCCGCATCGATGCTGAAGAGGCGCTGCTGCGCACGGAGTTCGGCGAGGCATACGAAGCCTATTGCGCACGCACCTCACGGTTGATTCCCGGACTCTACTGAGGCCCGCAGTCGACGAAAGCCTTGATGCCGTTGCGCGCCGCCAGCTTCAGACCCGCAGGCGCTCGGCGCTGATCTCCGGCAGGTCGGTGCGGCGCAGGTACACCAGCAGCACGTCGCCCAGATTGAGGCGGTCATTGATGTTCTGGTCCAGCAGGATCTGCAGGCACTCGCGGCTGAGGGTCATCACCTGGCCGGCTTTCTGCACCCAGACGAACTCGCTGGCGGGGGTGATGCTGTTGTCGGGCACGTCCATGCCAAACGAGTCCTCGCTGAAGCGCACGATGTACTTGCCCAGCTTGCGGTTGAAACCGACGAACCCCGTGAGGGCATCGGCGGCCTTGCAGATATCGGCGGATGTGATGCTCATGCTGTACTTCCCTGGATTGGATCGGGACGGGTTGGGCACGCATGACAGGCAGAAAGGCTCCCACTCTGAGCGGTGGGTAGGCGCGCCATTCTGCCAGCCCGGACCAGCGCCGGGGATGTCGTCATGAGAGGCGCGTTGTCGCACCCCGGGGAGCTTCTGGTGGGATCGGAGGGAAGCCAGGGGCCGGCAGGCAGCCCCCGGCTGAACAGGTCAGTGCGCCGGCTGGACGATGGCGTTGCCCGGCAGGGCCGGAAGCCGCGCCAGGTGCAGGGCCACGGCCACAGCAACCACCAGCAGGGCGCCGATGAACAGGCCGACGCCTTCCCAGCCGAAGTGGTGCCAGAACAGGCCGCCAAGGGTGCCGGCCAGGCTGGAGCCAACGTAGTAGCTGAACAGGTAGAGGGACGACGCCTGGCCCTTGGCACGCTGGGCGCGGCGGCCGATCCAGCTGCTGGCCACCGAGTGGGCGCCGAAGAAGCCGAAGGTGAAGATCGCCATGCCGGCCAGAATCACCCCCAGCGGGCTGAACAGGGTAAGCAGGAGGCCGCCCAGCATCAGCAGGATCGCCGCCCAGAGCACCTTGCGCCGGCCCAGCTTGTCCGCCAGGGAGCCGACCCAGGCCGAGCTGTAGATGCCCGAGAGGTAGACCACCGAAAGCACGCCCACCACGGCCTGGCTCATCTGGTACGGCGACGCCAGCAGGCGGTAGCCGATGTAGTTGAACAGGGTGACGAACGCGCCCATCAGCAGGAAGCCGGTGAGGAACAGCCACGGCAGGCCGGCATCGCGGAAGTGCAGGCGATAGCCCTCGATCAGCGTGGCGGGTTTGAGCGGCATCGGGCGGAAGTGCTTCGACTCCGGCAACACACGCCAGAACACCACGCCGGCGACCAGGGCCAGGCCGCCGAGCGCTGCCAGCGCCGCGTGCCAGGAGACAAAGTCCACCAGCACGCCGCTGATCAGCCGCCCGCTCATGCCGCCGATGGCGTTGCCGCCGATGTAGAGCCCCATGGACAGGCCCAGGTGGTGCGGATGGATTTCCTCGCTCAGGTAGGTCATGGCCACGGCGGCCAGGCCGCTCAGGGACAGGCCGACCAGCGCGCGCATCACCAGCACGCCTTCCCAGGTGGGCATGGCGGCGCTGGCCAGGGTGAACAGGGCGGCGGCGAGCAGCGACACCACCATCACGGGCTTGCGGCCAAGGGCGTCGGACAGCGGACCGGTCACCAGCAGGCCGAGGGCGAGCATGGCGGTGGACACCGACAACGCCAGGCTGCTCTGGGCGGCGGTGACGGAGAACGCCTTGGACAGCACCGGCATCATCGGCTGGATGCAGTACAGCAGGGCGAAGGTGGCGAAACCGCCGGAGAACAGCGCCAGGGAGGTGCGCTTGAACTGCGGCGTGCCCTTGCGGATGAAGGTGGGGAGTTCGGGATCGTTGGCGGCGGCGTCCGGCAGCTCGCTGGCTGCGTCACGGACCGCCTCGCTAAGCGCGGGTTCGTCTTCGTTCTTGAGTACTGCCTGGGATTTGCTCACGGGGCACCTTCGGGCGTTTGCGGCGAGCGGGCACAACGAGGCCGCGCCGCCTGGATCAGGGGCTGGGGGATTCGTTGTTGGGGTTGTGGGGCAAAGAATATCGGCGGGTTTACATTATCTCCAATATATTGTTCGACACATTTGATACTCGAAACATATCAATAGGCCGCCCCATGGAACTGAGACACCTGCGCTACTTCATCGCCGTGGCCGAAGAGCTGCATTTCGGCCGGGCCGCCGAACAACTGGGCATCTCCCAGCCACCCCTGAGCCAGCAGATCCAGGCCCTGGAGGAAGAAATCGGCGCGCGCCTGCTGGACCGCACCAACCGGCGTGTGGAGCTGACCGAAGCCGGCCGTCGTTTCCTCGATGAGGCCCGCCAGGTACTGGTGCAGGTAGACCGGGCGGTGCAACTGGCGCGGCGTGCCCACCGTGGCGAACTGGGGGAACTGAAGGTGGGCTTCACCTCGTCGGCGCCCTTCACCTCGACCATCCCCCGCAGCATCAACGCCTTCCGCCAGGCCTACCCGGACGTGCACCTGGAACTCACCGAAGGCAGCAGTGCCGAGACGGTGAAGGCGCTGCTGGAGGAGAGCCTGCAAGTCGGGGTGATCCGCCCCCTGGCCCTGCCGGACAATTTGCAGGCGGTGGAGCTGTTCCGCGAACCCCTGGTGGCCGTGCTGCGTGCCGACCACCCCCTGGCCCAGGGCAGCGAGGACGGAATTGCCGTCGCCGCCCTGGCTGAGGAACCCTTCGTATTTTTCCCCCGCACGTTCGGCACCGGCCTCTATGACCAGTTGCTGGCCCTCGCTCGGGAGGCCGGCTACACCCCGCGCATCGCCCAGGAGGCCAGCGAGGCCATGACTATCATCGGCCTGGTGTCGGCGGGCCTGGGGGTATCGGTGCTGCCGGCCTCGTTCCGCCGCACCCGCATCGATGGGGTGGTCTACCGCACCCTGCTGGACCCCGGCGCCACCACCGCCGTCTGGCTGGTGCGCCGGCGCTGCGAGCGTTCGGCCCCGGCCCTGGCGTTCGTCGAACTGGTGACCCGTGAGGCCGCCGCCCTGGCGGGCCGAAGGATGAATTGAGCGGAGCGATAGGCATCAGGACGCGTGTTGGAAATCGCTGTTCATTTCCACCGCCCCTGCCATTCCGTACGCCGATAGTGGACCGATGAAGCGTGGTCACCCTGCGGGCTGCCCGGTGAGAGCGAGTCTGTGGAGCGCCCCGCCCCGAAACAGTCCGACACATCTTCGGACGCTGCCCCTCCCCCATTCGACGTTTTCTTCACATCCCGTCTGGCAGAGTCCGTCCGGCTTCGGCCGCCTACTGGAACTAATGTACTATCGGGCGGTCTGCTAGCCCCCCGGCCCCAAGCGGCGCCGGCCCTGTCTTGAAGCCCTATGGACGCTTGATCGCATGACCGCACCGGAAACCGTCACCACCCGGCGGGCCTCGTTCACCCTGAACGGCCCCACCGTCAAGAGCCACCTCGCCTTCACCCTGCTCAGCGCCGCCGCATTGGTGGTGATGTACAGCCTCCTGCGCGTGGCGCTGCTGGTGTACAACAGCGACCAGATCGGTGACAGCCCGGCCTCGGTCTTCGTTGAAGCCTTCTACAACGGCCTGCGCTTCGACCTGCGCCTGGTGGTAATCGCTTGCGCCCCGCTGCTGCTGTCCCTGCTCAGCGTCCGCGCCATGGCCGCCCGTGGCCTGCACCGGATCTGGCTGACCCTCTTCGCCAGCCTGACGCTGTTCCTCGGCATCTCCGAACTGGACTTCTATCGCGAGTTCCACCAGCGCCTGAACAGCCTGGTATTCCAGTACCTGCAGGAAGACCTCGGCACCGTTTCCAGCATGATCTGGAACGGCTTCCCGGTGGGCCGCTACCTGATCGCCTGGGCCCTGGCCACCGGCCTGCTCTACCTGATGTTCCGCGGCCTGGACCTGCTCAGCCGTCCGCGCACCCGCGCCACACTCTCGACTGGCCCCCGCCGCGCCGCGCCCTGGTTCGGCCGCCTGGCGGTCTTCATGGTCTGCCTGGTGGTGGCCGTGATCGCCGCCCGTGGCCACCTGCGTCAGGGCCCGCCACTGCGCTGGGGCGATGCCTACACCACCGACTCGATGTTCGCCAACCAGCTCGGTCTCAACGGTACCCTGACCCTGGTGGAAGCCGCCCAGCACACCTTCTCCGCCCGCCGCGACAACGCCTGGAAGGCCACCCTGCCCGAGGCTGAGGCCCTGGCCAGCGTGCGCGAAATGCTGCTGACCCCCAACGACAAGCTGGTGGACGCCGACAAGGCTGCCATCCGCCGCGACTTCACCCCGCCGGCCGACGGCACCCTGCCGATCCGCAACGTGGTGGTGATCTTGATGGAGAGCTTCGCCGGTCGCTATGTCGGCGCCCTGGGCAACCCCGACGGCATCACGCCCAACTTCGACAAGTTGGCCAAAGAGGGTCTGCTGTTCGACCGCTACTTCTCCAACGGCACCCATACCCACCAGGGGATGTTCGCCACCATGGCCTGCTTCCCCAACCTGCCCAGCTTCGAATACCTGATGCGCACCCCCGAGGGCTCGCACAAGTTCTCCGGCCTGCCGCAGCTGCTCAGTGCCCGCGATTACGACGACCTTTACGTCTACAACGGCAACTTCCAGTGGGACAACCAGTCCGGCTTCTTCAGCAACCAGGGCATGACCCGCTTCATCGGCCGCGAGGACTTCGTCAATCCGGTGTTCATGGACAAGACCTGGGGCGTATCCGACCAGGACATGTTCGACCGTGGCGCCGCGGAGCTGGCCAAGCAACCGGCCGACAAGCCCTTCTACGCCCTGCTGCAGACCCTCTCCAATCACACGCCCTACGCCCTGCCCGCCAACCTGCCGGTGGAGCGGGTGACTGGCCACGGAGGCCTGGACGAGCACCTCACCGCCATGCGCTACGCCGACTGGGCCCTGGGCCAGTTCTTCGAGAAGGCACGCAAGGAGCCCTACTTCAAGGACACCCTGTTCGTGCTGGTCGGTGACCACGGCTTCGGCAGCGACAAGCAGCTCACCGAAATGGACCTGTTCCGCTTCAACGTACCAATGCTGTTGATCGGTCCGGGTGTGCAGGAGAAGTTCGGTACGCGCAACCACACCGTCGGCACCCAGGTCGACATCGTGCCCACCATCATGGGGCGCCTGGGCGGCGACGTGCGTCACCAGTGCTGGGGCCGCGACCTGCTCAATCTGCCGGCCGGCGACCCGGGTATCGGCGTGATCAAGCCGTCCGGCGGCGAACAGACCGTGGCCATCGTCAGCGACGACCGCATCCTGATCCAGCCAAAAGGCTTCCCGGCACGCCTCTACAACTACCAGCTGGGCGCCGACGCCAAGGCGGAACGCATCCCTGGCGACAGCGACCCGCGCCTGCAGAAGTACCTGGAGGCCTTCCTCCAGACCGCCACCGGCAGCCTGCTGAACAACACCGCCGGCGTCGAGGACGCCAAGCAGAACCAGTGATGGACCCAGCCCCCG
Source organism: Pseudomonas sp. LFM046 (assembly GCF_000949385.2). Lineage (NCBI taxonomy): Bacteria > Pseudomonadati > Pseudomonadota > Gammaproteobacteria > Pseudomonadales > Pseudomonadaceae > Pseudomonas > Pseudomonas sp. LFM046. Next base: position 4,162,706 of record NZ_JYKO02000001.1, read on the forward strand.
CTCGATGCGGGGGCTTTTCATTCTGGGCGCCTCAGGGCAGGCCTTCGGCCTGCTTGGCGAATGAATTCGCCCCTACAGGAAAAGCGCCACAGCCAGGCACTGTCCGCCCCCCGCCTATCCCGCCTCCCCTCCCGACGCTTGACAGGCCCGCCCCCAGCCCGCAAATTACGCAAAGTGTAAATTGATTACGAAAACAACAATGCCGGCTTCCGGGCCTCCCGGACCGCCTGCCGCCAAGTGAGTGCCATGGATCTCTACACCTATTACCGCTCCACGTCCTCTTACCGGGTGCGCATCGCCCTGGCACTGAAGGGACTGGACGTCCGGCACATGCCGGTGAACCTGATCCAGGACGGCGGCCAGCAGCACACGCCCGAATACAAGGCGATCAACCCCCAAGGCCGCGTGCCCAGCCTGCGCACCGACGAAGGCCAGGTGTTGATCCAGTCCCCCGCCATCATCGAATACCTCGAAGAACGCTATCCCCAGCCCGCCCTGCTCCCCCAGGACCTGGAAGCCCGCGCCCGCCAGCGTGCGGTGGCGGCGATCATCGGCTGCGATATCCACCCCCTGCACAACGTCGCGGTCCTCAACCGACTGCGTGGCCTGAAGGTGGAGGAAGCCGAGGTGATGAACTGGATTCGTCACTGGATCGCCGAAGGCTTCAACGCGGTCGAAGCACTGATAGGCGATGACGGTTTCTGCTTCGGTGAGCCGGGCCTGGCGGACGTCTACCTGCTACCGCAGGTCTACGCCGCACGCCGCTTCGAACAGGACCTGTCACACTATCCGAAGATCACCCGGGTCGAACGCCTCGCCCTTGAGCATCCGGCGTTCATCCAGGCGCACCCTGACCAGCAAGCCGACAAACCGGCCTGAGGCAACGCCCATGAAAAGCCTCGGATTCAAAGTCACCATCGGCGACTACCTCGCCCGCAGCGTACGGGGCATTTCCTGTGCACCGCCCGCAGCCACCTCGCATTGACCTATAACTTTCAATCAAATGCTTGAGGTGCCAAAAAATGGCTGACATCTTCGAAAACCCCATGGGCCTGATGGGCTTTGAATTCATCGAGTTCGCCTCGCCCACCCCGAACACCCTGGAACCCGTCTTCGCGATGATGGGCTTCACCAAGGTCGCCACCCACCGCTCCAAGGATGTGCACCTGTATCGCCAGGGCGAGATCAACCTGATCCTCAACAACGAGCCCAAGAGCCAGGCCGCGTACTTCGCCGCCGAGCACGGTCCGTCCGTCTGCGGCATGGCCTTCCGCGTGAAGAACGCCCACCAGGCCTACGCCCGCGCCCTGGAACTGGGCGCCCAGCCCATCGACATCCCCACCGGACCGATGGAACTGCGCCTGCCGGCGATCAAGGGCATCGGCGGCGCGCCGCTGTATCTGATCGACCGCTTCGGCGAAGGCTCGTCGATCTACGACATCGACTTCGAGTTCATCGAAGGCGTGGACCGCAACCCCGAAGGTGCGGGCCTGAAGCTCATCGACCACCTGACCCACAACGTGTACCGCGGCCGCATGGCCTACTGGGCGGACTTCTACGAGAAGCTGTTCAACTTCCGCGAGATCCGCTACTTCGACATCAAGGGCGAGTACACCGGCCTGACCTCCAAGGCCATGACCGCGCCGGACGGCAAGATCCGTATCCCGCTGAACGAGGAATCCTCCAAGGGCGCCGGGCAGATCGAAGAGTTCCTGATGCAGTTCAACGGCGAAGGCATCCAGCACGTGGCCTTCTTCACCGACGACCTGCTCAAGACCTGGGACAAGCTCAAGGCCCTGGGCATGCGTTTCATGACCGCGCCGCCGGCTACCTACTACGAGATGCTCCAGGGTCGCCTGCCGGACCACGGCGAACCGGAAGCCGAGCTGCAATCGCGCGGCATCCTGCTGGACGGCACCACCGAAGGCGGCAGCAAGCGCCTGCTGCTGCAGATCTTCTCGGAAACCCTGATGGGCCCGGTGTTCTTCGAGTTCATCCAGCGCAAGGGTGACGACGGCTTCGGCGAGGGCAACTTCAAGGCCCTGTTCGAATCCATCGAGCGCGACCAGATCCGCCGTGGCGTTCTGAGCACCGAATAAGGCGCGATCCCCTTCGAAAAGCCCGGCTTCGTGCCGGGCTTTTTCGTTCCGGCCGCGCGCCTGCGCGGGCCTTCGCCGACCAGACCCTGACTATGCTTGTCCCATGGGGGTTGGAGGCGCTTCACATGCAACTCATCAGCGTCAGCATCGACAAGCCGGAAGCGATCAACTTCATCTTCGGCCAGACCCACTTCATCAAGTCCGTCGAAGACATTCACGAAACCCTGGTGGGCGCCGTCCCCGGCATCCGCTTCGGCCTCGCCTTCTGCGAAGCCTCGGGCAAGTGCCTGGTGCGCTGCTCTGGCACCGACGACGCCCTGCTCGAACTGGCTCGCCGAAACGCCCTGGCCATCGGCGCCGGACACAGTTTCATCGTCTTCCTCGGGGAAGGCTTCTATCCGGTGAATGTGCTCAACAGCCTGAAGCTGGTGCCCGAGGTCTGCCGCATCTACTGCGCCACCGCCAACCCCACCGAGGTCATCCTCGCCGAGACCGACCAGGGGCGCGGCGTGCTGGGCGTGGTGGACGGTTTCCGGCCCAAGGGAGCCGAGGGAGAAGAGGACGTCGCCTGGCGCAAGGGGCTGCTGCGGCAGATCGGCTACAAGCTCTGAGGCCAGGAGTTTGCCCCCGAAGTTCGTAGGACGGGTCGTAGGATGCGCTGTGCGCACCGATCCCGAGATCGGCTTCGGCACCCCGTCAAACCGCCGGTGCGCACGGCGCACCCTACCGGATCAGCTTCAACCTGCTGGTTCGGCCTGAGCCGCCAGCGGACGCGCAAAAAAAAGCTGCCATCGCCGGCAGCTTCAGTTTGCACCCTGGCACGTCCTGTGCCGTTTCTGTTCCTGCAAGCAGGATGCCCCACGGGGATGACATCCCCGAGTCAGCGGCATGACGGCCAGGCGACAGACACTGAGCCCGTCTTCAGGCTCCCTTAAGACTTCCTCCGGATACTCCCTCCATCTGCCATTCGCCCGGAGGGCACCGATGAACAGCGCCGAGTGGAACGCCCTGTTTCCTTTCCGTTTCGGTCAAAAGTCTCAGGAACACTACCTGGCCCTGCTGCAGGCGGGAGACAGCGGACGTGGCGCCGCGGAGGACTTTGTCCACCGCCGGTTCTTCAGCGCCCACCACGCCGATATCCGCCAGTACATGCCCGAGCTGCTCAGCATGCGCAATTACCACGGTGCCCTCAGCGCCGTGACCGGCATCCGCCTTGCTGAACAGGAGCCGCTGTTCCTGGAGCAATACCTCGAAGCACCCGCCGAAGCCCTGATCGCCGGGCTGACATCCCGCCCCGTGGCAAGAAGCGAGGTGGTGGAAGTCGGCAACCTCGCGTCGATCAACGCCGGCAACGCGCGGCTGATCATCGTTGCCGTCACCTGGCTGCTGAACCTGCGCGGCCTGGAGTGGGTGGTGTTCACCGGCTCCCCATCGCTGATCAACAGCTTCCGCCGCCTCGGCCTGGACCCCCTGCTGCTGGGCGACGCCGACCCCGAGCGCCTGAGCTCAGGTCAGCAGGAATGGGGCACCTACTACGAGCAGAAGCCTCACGTGTACACCGGCAACATCCGCTACGGATTCGAGCAACTGCAGCGCGCCGGCATCCTCGCTCGCCTGGGCTTTCCGGAAGACGGAGGAGCGGCGCCCCATGCAGCCTGAAGCCCTGCGCGACATCCTGCGGGAGTACGCCACCCGCCTTCCCCAGCCCCTCGCCCTGCGTGGCGACACCCGCCGCTACACCTACGCCCAGTTGCTGGCCGAGGTGGAGCGGCGCGAAACCCTGCTGCGCGCCGAACCCGAAGGTGTGCTCGCCCTCGGCCTGGACAACGGCCCCGAGGCACTGCTCTGGGATCTGGCCGCACTCTTCTCCGGGCGTCCCTGCCTGACCCTGCCGCCCTTCTTCAGTCCCCAGCAGCGCACCCATTGCCTGGAGCAATGCCACGCTGCACTGGCGGTGATCGACAGGGACTACGCGGACGAACTGACCGCCGCCGGCTTCCACGCGGAGGGCCCCTTCTGGCGCCGAACCGTCAGCGGCCCCGCTGCCCTGCCCGGCGGCACTGCCAAGATCACCTACACCTCCGGGACCACCGGCCAGCCCAAGGGGGTATGCCTCGGCGCCACCGCCCTGCTGCAGGTGGCCCATGAGCTGGAAATCGCCAGCCGCGCCACCGCGCCGGCCCACTACCTGGCGGTGCTGCCCATGGCGGTCCTGCTGGAAAACCTCGGGGTCTACGCCGCGCTGCTGGCCGGCGCCTGCGTCACCCTGCTGCCCCAACGGCAGATGGGCATCCAGGGCGCCAGCGGAGTCGACTGGCCGAAGCTGCTGGCCACCCTGGTCCTCAGCGGCGCCCAAAGCCTGATCCTGGTGCCGCAACTGCTGCTCGGCCTGGTGACCGCCATCGAGCAGGGCCACCTGAGCGCCGCACAGTTCCGCTTCGTCGCCGTGGGCGGCGCAAGGGTCTCCCCAGACTTGCTGGCCCGCGCGGCACGGGTCGGGCTGCCGGTGTTCGAAGGCTATGGCCTCTCCGAATGCGCATCGGTGGTCTGCCTCAACCGCCCCGGCACCAACCGCCCTGGCAGCGTCGGTCAGCCCCTGCCCCACGTGCAGGTCCGGTTGGCGGAAGACGGCGAAGTCGAAGTCAGCGGCTCCGCCCTGCTCGGCTACCTGGGCGAGGCGCCGTTCACCGGACGCTGGTGGCCCACCGGCGACGTGGGTGAGTTCGACGCCGATGGTTACCTGCACCTCAAGGGCCGCAAGAAACACCAGTTCATCACCAGCTTCGGCCGCAATGTGAACCCGGACTGGGTGGAGGCCGAGCTGACCCAGCGCGGCGTCATCGCCCAGGCCTTCGTCCACGGTGAAGGCCTGCCGGGCAACCTCGCCCTGGTCTGGCCGCTGGACCCGCAATGCGACCTGCAGACCCTGGCCGATGCCGTGGCCGGCGCCAATGCCGCGCTGCCCGACTATGCACGGATCAGGGCCTGGCACCGCCTGACCACCCCCTTCAGCAGCGCCGACGGGCTGCTCACCAGCAATGGCCGGCTGCGACGCGAGGCGATCCTCGCGCGCTACCAGGGCACCCTTCGCGAACTCGAAAACGAGGTACGACCATGAGTTTCTTCGAACGACTGCAAGCCGAGACCGCCGCGGAGCGGGACGCCCTGTTCAGCGTCCCGGTGATCCGCGAGGCCCTGGCGGGCCAGGTCAGCCTGGAGGGCTACCGCGCCTTCCTCGGCCAGGCCTACCACCACGTGCGCCACACCGTGCCGCTGATGATGGCCTGCGGCGCCCGCCTGCCGTCGCGGCTGGAATGGCTGCGTGGCGCCGTCTGCGAGTACATCGAAGAAGAGTACGGCCACGAGCGCTGGATCCTCAACGACATCGCCGCCTGTGGGGGCGATGCCGAAGCCGCCAGCCGCAGCCGCCCTTCCCTGCCCATCGAACTGATGGTCGCCTACCTGTACGACCTGATCGCCCGGGGCAACCCCGTGGGCCTGTTCGGCATGGTCAACGTGCTGGAAGGCACCAGCATCGCCCTGGCCACCCAAGCCGCCGGCGCCATCCGTGGAGGCCTCGGCCTGCCGGCGACCGCCTTCAGCTACCTGTCGTCCCATGGCGACCTGGACCAGGACCACATGGTCACCTACCGCGGCCTGATGGACCGCCTGGAAGACGAGGACGACCAGCAGGCCGTGATTCACGCCGCCAAGGTGGTCTACCAGCTCTACACCGAGATGTTCCGCGGCCTGCCCCGCGCCGGCGAGGTGAGCCATGCGACTCGCTGATTGCCGTGTCCTGCTCACTGGCGCCAGCGGCGGCATCGGCCTGGCCCTGGCCGAACAGCTCTGCGCCCGGGGTGCCCAGGTACTGGCGGTGAGCCGCCACCGCGATGCCCTGGCCGAACTGCTCCAGCACCATCCCCAGCAGTTGTCCTGGATCGGTGCCGACCTGCGCCAGGCCCAGGGACGCCAGCGGATACTGGAGGCCGCTCGCGCCATGGGCGGGATCAACGTGCTGGTGAACGCCGCCGGGGTGAACCGCTTCGCCATGCTGGAGCAGGTGGATGACGGCCAGATCGAGGAAATGCTGGCCCTCAACGTCACCGCCACCCTGCAACTGACCCGCGGCCTGCTGCCGCTGCTGCGCCAACAGCAGCACGGGCTGGTGGTCAACGTCGGCTCCATCTACGGCTCCATCGGCTACCCGGGCTACGCCGTCTACTGCGCCAGCAAGTTCGCCCTGCGCGGCTTCTCCGAAGCCCTGCGCCGCGAACTGGCGGACACCCAGGTGAACGTTCTCTACGTCGCCCCGCGCGCCACCCGCACCAGCATGAACAGCCAGGCCGCCATGGCGCTGAACGCTGAACTCAAGGTGGGTGTGGACGAGCCGGAACAGGTGGCCCGGGCGGTGATCGCCGCCGTCGAGAAAGACCTCAGTGAGCTCTACCTGGGCTGGCCGGAGAAATTCTTCGTCCGCCTCAACGGCATGCTGCCGGGCCTGGTGGACCGCGCCCTGCACAAGCAACTGCCGATCATCCGCCGCTTCAGCGCCGCCCAACACAGCAAGGACCACCCGTGATGAACAAGCTCATTAGTGCATTCGGCCTGTACCTGATTCTCAGCATCCCGGCCTGGGCCCTCGACGAGAGCGGCACCCAGCAACTCTCGGCCATCCAGCAGCGCTGGGCAGAGATCCAGTACCAGGTGCCGGAAACGCAGCGCGAGGCCGAATTCGAGAAGCTTGCCGCCCGCAGCGGTGCCTTCACCCGCACCTCCCCCCAGGCCGCCGAGGCCTGGATCTGGCACGGCATCGTCACCAGCAGTTGGGCTGGCGCCGAAGGCGGCCTGGGTGCCCTGGGCAAGGTGAAGGACGCCCGCGCCGCCCTGGAGCGCGCCATCCAGCTCGACCCCAACGCCCTGCAGGGCTCCGCCTACACCAGCCTGGGCGCCCTCTATGACCGGGTGCCGGGCTGGCCCGTCAGCTTCGGCGACGACGAAAAGGCCGAGCAACTGCTGCGCAAAGCCCTGGAGATCAACCCGGCGGGCATCGACAGCCTGTACTTCTGGGGCGACCACCTCTATCGCCAAGGCCACCCGGAACAAGCCCGCGAAGCCCTGCTCAAGGCCAAGGCCGCCGCGCCGCGCCCCGGCCGTGAACTGGCCGACCAGGGCCGTCGCCAGGAAATCGATGCTTTACTGCAGGAAATCCAGAAAAAATAAGGCAACCGCAACCTCATGCGACTGCTCCTCGTCGAAGACGACAACGCCCTGGGGGCTGGTGTGCGCGCCGGTCTGCGCCAGGAGGGCTACACCATCGATTGGCTGATGGACGGTGCCAGCGCCCTGCACGCCCTGCAGACCGAATCGTTCGACCTTGCGATCCTCGACCTCGGCCTGCCACGCCTGGACGGCATCCAGGTGCTCCAGCAGCTGCGCGCCGGCGGCTCCACCCTGCCGGTGCTGGTGCTCACGGCCCGCGATGCCACCGAAGACCGCATCACGGGCCTGGACGCGGGCGCCGACGATTACCTGGTCAAGCCCTTCGACCTCAATGAACTCAAGGCCCGCCTGCGCGCCTTGCTGCGGCGCAGCGCTGGCCGGCCCCAGGTGCTGATCGAGCACGCCGGCGTGGTGCTCGACCCGGCCAGCCAGCAGGTCAGCTACCAGGGCAACCCGGTGGCCCTGACGCCCAAGGAGTACCAGCTGCTCCATGAACTGCTCTCGCAACCGGGCAAGGTGCTCACCCGGGAACGCCTGGTGCAGACCCTCTACGGCTGGGACGAGGAAGCCGAGAGCAACACCCTGGAAGTGCATATCCACCACCTGCGCAAGAAGCTCTCCAGCGACCTCATCCGCACCGTGCGTGGCATCGGCTACCTGGTGGACGGCCATCCATGACCTCATTGCGCGACCGCACCCTGTGGCTGGTGATGGTCCTGCTGCTGATCGGCACCCTGCTCATCGTCTACATCAACTACCGCGACAGCAGCCACGAGGTGGAAGAAATCTACGATGCTCAGCTGGCGCAGAACGCGCGCCTGCTGCTGGGGGTGATGCGCATGCCGCTGGCCAGCGCCGAGCGCGATGCGCTCTACCGGGCCTTCAACGAGGCCCTGAGCCACGCCGAGCCACGCAAGATCGGCCACCCCTACGAAAGCAAACTGGCCTTCCACGTCTGGAATCGTGAGGGCGACAGCCTGGTGCAATCGGCCAGCGCCCCGGCGTTCGCCTCCGTCCCGCAGAAGCCCGGTTTCCATGACGTCCAGCTGGGCGGCCACTACTGGCGTGGCTTCGCCCTGCCGGACACCGAACAGGGCCTGCTGATCTGGGTAGGCGAGCGCTCCGACGTGCGCCAGGACCTGGTGCAGCGCATCGTGCGCCACACCCTGGTGCCGAATCTGGTAGGCGTCCTCATCCTCGCCGCCCTCGTCTGGCTGGCCATCGGCTGGGGCCTGAAACCCCTGCAGAACATGGCGCGGGTGATCCGCAGCCGCCACGCCGACTCCCTTGCGCCCCTGCAGATCGTGCCGCTGCCCAAGGAACTGGAACCGATGCAGGCCGCAATCAACCGTCTTCTGGGGCAGATCGAGCAGATGCTCCAGCGCGAGCGTCGCTTTATCGGCGACGCCGCCCACGAGATGCGCACCCCGCTGGCGGTGCTGCGCCTGCACGCGCAGAACGCCCTGGAGGCCACGGCGGAGGACCAGCGCACCGAGGCCCTGCAATTCCTCACCGTGGGCGTCGACCGACTGACCCGTGTGGTCCACCAGTTGCTCACCATGGCGCGGGTGGAACCGGAACTGGCCCGGCAGAAATGGCAGCCGCTGGACCTGGGGACCGTTGTCCGCGAGCACCTGGCGGAGCTCACGCCACTGCTGCTGGACAAGGGCCTGGAACTGGCCCTGGAAGTGGCCGAGGGCGACTTCCACACCACCAGCGACGCCGCCGCCATCGGCATTGCCCTGCAGAACCTGGTGACCAACGCCACCAACTTCTCCCCACCGGGCGGCGAAGTGAAAGTGAGCCTGCTGGAGGACGGCCGGGACGCCTGCATCGTGCGGGTGGAGGATCAGGGTCCGGGCATCGATGAGACTCTACAAGAGCGCCTGTTCGAGCGCTTCTACAGCCAGGACAACCCCCAAGGTGCCGGCCTGGGCCTGGCCATCGTCCAGATGATCGCCAGCCGCCTGGGCGGCAGCATCAGCCTGCGCAACCGCGAAGAAGGCGGGCTATGCGCCGACCTGAAACTGCCCAGGCGGGTGTTGAAGTGATTGTGGGGTGGCGCCCCTAGGGAGCCGAGGTGCCCCTGCCCCTCAGTTCCTGCGTCTGGTCCACCAGCCAATTGCGGAGTATCCGCATCTCCATCGAGTCGGCCATCGCCGAAGGCTCCGACGCTGTGATCCGCATCGGTGAGCTGAGCGATAATCGCTTGATCGCCGGCAAGCTGAGCGAGCACCGCCGCATGCTTTGCGTGCCTCCGGACTATCTCGCTCAGCACGGTGCACCAGGCACGCCGGCCGGCTGGTACGAGTGCTGCCGGACGGGTTGCTGGGTGGCAGCGAAGGTGGCGTCTACCTGGTACGCCCATCGGCCAGGTTCTCCCCCGCAACAACCCTCGCATTCAAAAGCTGGATCGAAAGCAGATTTGCCGGCGGCCCGCCCTGGTCACCTCTCCAGCCCTGACCGCCATCCCATAACCTGATTGCTTGCGGAGGCCTTTGTGTTCAAAGGTATCGCCCTGTCCGTCGCATCGTCCTGCGCGTTCGCCGGTCTCTATTACTACGCCACGCTGCTCAAGCCGCTCACCGGTGAGGAAATCTTCGGCTGGCGCATGCTGCTCACCCTGCCGTGCGTGTCGCTGTTTCTGCTGCTAGGCCGGGAGTGGCAGCCGGTCAGGGAAATTTTCATCCGCATTCGGCAGCGTCCCAACCTGCTGCTCGGCCTGATGGGTAGCAGTGCTCTGCTCGGCGTGCAGCAATGGCTGTTCCTCTGGGCCCCCATCAACGGTCGGGGTCTACAGGTTTCCCTGGGGTACTTCCTGCTTCCGCTCACCATGCTGATGGTGGGGGTGGTCTTCTATCGGGAGAGGCTCACTTGGTTGCAGAGGGCCGCCGGCGCTTCTGCGCTGATGGGGGTCTCTCACGAGTTGATCCAGATGGGTGGCTTCTCCTGGGAGGCATTGCTGGTTGCGTTCGGCTTCCCGGCCTACTTCATGCTGCGTCGCAGGCTCAACACCGCCAACTTGGGGGGACTTTGGTTCGACATGCTGTTCACGCTGCCCTTTGCCTGCTGGTTCGTGCTGGGGCAACAGGGGACGGTCGCGCAATTCGAGCAGGCGCCTCGACTGGTCGTCCTGGTGATTTTCCTGGCGGTGATCAGCGCAGCGGCCTTCATGGCGTACACCACTGCCAGCCGTCTCCTTCCATTCAGCCTGTTCGGCTTGCTGGGTTATGTGGAGCCTGTGCTGATGGTGGTCGCCGCATTGTTCATCGGCGAACGAATCGCGTCCCGCGAGTGGCTGACCTATATACCCATCTGGCTTGCGGTGGGACTGCTGGCCCTGGAAGGCGTGCGGCATATTCGGGGCAGAGCCAGAGCGTGATTGACTGTCCGTATATGGGCACAAAGCGGCGATGAAACCAGGGGCGATTCAGAAAGCGCGGCTTTCTGACCCGCTATCGGTTCAATTCGTACACGCACATATTGACCGTCGCGGCCAGGTTCAGCGATTCGATCGCGCCACAACCGGGAATCGTAAAAGGCTGGGCGTTGAGTGCGATCAGTTGCTCGCGGGGCACGCCGCGTGCTTCGTTGCCGAACAGGTAGCAATCGAAGGTCTTGAAACTGGCGGATTGCACGCGATCGCCCTTCATGTCCAGGCAGGCGATGCGTTCAAAGCGCGTGCGCAGGGAATCCAATTCCACATCCAGCTCCATGGGCGCATGAAAAATGGCGCCCATGCTGGAGCGCACGACTTTGGGGTTATACGGATCAACGCTGCCGGGACTGAGCAGGCAGCGAAAATGACCGAACCACGCCAACGTACGCAGAATGGTCCCGAGATTGCCCGGGTCCTGAATTTCATGCAGGTAAATGGCGCGCTCGTTATCCGTGGAGGCAGCAACCGGCGCGCTCGTCGCCGGCATGGGCACCAGCGCAATGATTCCCTGCGGTGTCTTGGTGTCGGCGATCTGCGCCATCTGGCGGTCGCTGATCACATGGGTTTCAAACGGGCTTTGCCAGTGCTCGTAGGCGCCGGTTACATACAGCTGACTGCGCTGCAGAAGCGGATTCTTCAAGGCCGCTTTCTGCAGTTCCAGCAGCAGATGTTCGCCCTCCACCAGGAAATGACCGAACTCGGCCCGGTATTTCTTCTGGTGGAGCTTTTTAATGTCATCGAATTTCATCAATGCGGCGCTCAGTGGGGCTGCTCTTCGGTCTTCTGGATTTCAGACAGAAGCGACTTGGCCAAGGCCTCGGCGACTTTGATACCGTCCACGCCCGCCGACAGAATGCCACCGGCATAACCGGCGCCTTCACCAGCCGGATACAGGCCGCGCAGGTTGAGGCTCTGCAAGGTCTCGTGGTCGCGCGTGATGCGGACCGGGGAGGAGGTGCGGGTTTCGATGCCGGTGAGCACCGCGTCATCGCGATCAAAACCACGAATCTGCTTGCCGAACGCCGGCAGCGCCTCGCGGATGGCCTCGATCGCATAATCCGGCAGCGAGAGCGCCAGATCGCCCAGGCGAACGCCGGGTTTGTAGGAGGGTTCCACCTCGCCAAACTCGGTCGACGGCACGCCGCGAATGAAGTCGCCCACCAATTGCGCGGGCGCACAGTAATCGCTGCCGCCCAATTCATAGGCACGGGATTCCAGGCGCTCCTGGAATTCCACACCGGCCAGCGGGCCGCCCGGGAAGTCCTGCTCCGGGTTGATGCCGACGACGATGCCGGCATTCGCATTGCGTTCGTTGCGCGAGTACTGGCTCATGCCGTTGGTAACGACGCGCTCCGGCTCCGACGTAGCCGCCACCACAGTGCCGCCGGGGCACATGCAGAAGCTGTAGACGGCGCGGCCATTCTTGGCGTGATACACGACTTTGTAGTCGGCGGCGCCGAGCTCCTGGTGGCCGGCGTACTTGCCCAGGCGGGCCTCGTCGATCATGCCCTGCGGGTGTTCGATGCGAAAACCCACGGCAAAGGGCTTGGCCTCGATGAACACGCCCTGTCGGTGCAGCATACGGAAGGTATCGCGGGAGCTGTGGCCCAGCGCCAGGACAACATGGCGACTGTGGATGGTTTCGCCGCTGGCCAGCACCACACCCTCGAGCTGGCCATCGTTGATCAGCAGATCGGACACCTTGCTTTCAAATCGCACCTCGCCGCCGAGGGCGATAATCTCCTCGCGCATGGTGGACACCACGCCGGTGAGGCGGAAAGTGCCGATATGCGGCTTGCTCACGTACATGATCTCCGACGGAGCGCCGGCGCGAACAAACTCGTGCATGACCTTGCGGGCGTAGAACTTCGGGTCCTTGATCTGGCTGTAGAGCTTGCCGTCCGAGAACAGGCCGGCACCACCTTCGCCGAACTGCACGTTGGATTCCGGGGTCAGGACCTTCTTGCGCCACAGCGCCCAGGTATCCTTGGTGCGCCTGCGCACGTCCTTGCCGCGCTCCAGCACGATGGGTTTGAACCCCATCTGCGCGAGCAACAGCGCCGCGAACAATCCACAAGGGCCAAAGCCCACGACCACCGGCCGCTCGCTCAGATTGGCCGGCGCTTCTCCTACTGGATAGTACTGGGTGTCCGGGGCCGGACGGATATTGTGGTCATCGGCAAAGCGCGCCAGAATCGCCGCCTCGTCGCGGGCCTCCAGATCGATGATGTAGATGAACAGAATGACGCTGCTTTTCTTGCGGGCATCGTAGCTGCGCTTGAACACGGTGAAGTTCAGCAGATCGGCGTCGCTGATACCCAGGCGTTTGACGATGGCCTTGCGCAATTCATCGGCGGAGTGATCGAGGGGCAGAGACAGTTCGTTGATGCGAATCATGGCGGTAATCCTGGCCGGTGAATCCGGCAAAGGAAGCAACAGAGGGATGAGGTAAGGCGCGAATTGTACCCGCCGCCGCCCGCCCCTGTCAGGTCTGGACTGACGGCCCTCTGGAACGCGCCATGCGGGTCGGCGCAGTGCGATCCCTGCCCCGCGGATTTAACCTGCGCGGGATTATCGGCTTATAATTGCCGCCGCTTTGCGCCCAACAGCTTCCCCTCTGTTGCCTATATTGTCCCGCACCTCACATTGATTTTCCGTAGTTGGCTCTCTCATGAAACGATCCAAAAGCAGCCGCCGCTGGCTGGATGAACACGTCAACGATCCTTACGTCAAACGGGCTCAGAAGGATGGCTTGCGTTCCCGCGCCAGCTACAAGCTCATCGAGCTGAACGAGAAGGACAAACTGATCCGCCCCGGCATGCTGGTCATGGACCTTGGCTCCGCTCCCGGCGGCTGGTCGCAGGTGGCCGGAGGGCTCGTGGGGGAAAAGGGACGGGTTCTGGCCAGTGACATTCTGCCGATGGACCCGCTGGATAACGTCGATTTCATTCAAGGCGACTTCACCGACGACGCGGTGTTCCAGCAGATTCTCGACAAGCTCGCCGGCAGGCAGCCCGATCTGATCGTTTCCGACATCGCCCCCAATATCAGTGGCGTCGCTGCCGCCGATCAGGCCTCCTCGATGTACCTGGTCGAACTCACCCTCGACATGGTTCGGCAAGTGCTCAAACCCAATGGAAACTATGTGGTCAAGGTCTTTCAGGGCGAAGGCTCCGACGTCTTTCTGAAGGACGTTCGCACCTCATTCGAAAAGGTGGTGATACGCAAACCCGAGGCGTCGCGGCCGCGGTCGAGGGAGGTTTATCTGGTGGCAAAGGGGTTTAGAGGATAAGGCGCCTGCAGCGCTGAAGTGCGATCGGTCGGACGCAAAATCCCGTGCACGATTTCGCCGACCCATCCGTTGCATCGACCAGTCGAATCCACACCCTAGAGTGGGCGATGGCCTATCGATGCCCCTGCTCGTTGGCGGCCTGGTTCACAGCCGCCTCAATGGCTTCAACCCAAGGCTCATTGCCAATGGCCTGCGCAATAGCACGTGCGCCCACCATCGCCGCAAAAATGACCATTGCATCGCGTTCGGCGGCGTCCGAGACGGTATGGGCAGCAGTTGGTCCCTTCAGCTCGCTGATGAACTTGTCGAACAGGTCTTTCGTACCCGCCTTGTAAGCGTCTACGGACGCTTCATCGGCGCCTCCGTGGATGACGTGTGGCGCGAATGCCAATACCGGGCAGCGACGCTTCGCCGACCTGTTTCGAAGGTACTGGCGGACAAGCGCACAGGCTCGATTCTCGGCTTTGGCATCTGCCTGCTGATACACGTCGTCCCAGGCATCGAGGGACTGATCGAACGCCAGCGAAAACGCTTCGGCCACAAGCGCATCCTTGGACTTGAACTGCTTGTAGAAGCCGCCAACCGTCATTCCGTTGGCAGCCATCACGTCGGACACCGATACGTTTTCGACGCCCAGCTCGCGAAACATCCGGCTCGCCGTCTCAACGATCTTCGCTCGATTCTCCGAAGCCTGTTGTTGTGATGAGCGTCCCATGACCTTACCTCTCCTTCTTGAAGCCCACGACCTTGGTGGTCAGTTTTTGCAGTACCTCATCATTCTGATTCGAGGTCACACACTCGAAAACGACGATGGCCCGATCAGGCCTGGATCGGGACGGCGTAATGCTGACGACCTTGCTGGTGACCTGAAGGATGTCACCAGGGCGGGTTGCCTGTGGCCAACTGATCTCCGCGCCTGCGCCGATTACGCCGCGAGCGAAGGGCAGGCTCTGCACCAGGAGCCGCATCGTGATGGCCGCTGTGTGCCATCCACTTGCAGCCAGGCCCTCGAAGAACGTGTCCTTCGCCGCGTCTTCGTCGAGATGGAATGACTGTGGGTCGAACTGGGTTGCGAACTGGATGATCTGCTCGGCGTCCAGCTCATGCTGGCCGCTTACAAAAATGTCATCCACGGCTATGTCATCCAGGTAGATACGTTCCGGCATTCTCTCGACTCCATCGCTAGCCCGTTGGGCGCTATCCAGGGGGTGGTCGCACTCTCTTGTAAAAATAGATTATGGTCATTATCTTTTCACTGCAAGGGTGCCTGGCGACCGAACCGACCAGCGCCTGAGCTCGCGCCCAAGCCAGCGGGTCTGAAGGTTTTCCCGATCACGTCCAGGAGAATTCCATGCCTCTCGTCCGTATCGATATCAAAAGGAACCCTGACACTTCCTACGCCAAGCGGCTGGGCAAGGTCGTCTATGACTCGATGAGGAGCGCGATCAACGTGCCGGATCACGACAACTTTCAGGTCCTGACCGAGCACGATGACGCCCACTTCGTCTATGACCCGGAGTACCTCGGGATAGCGCGAACGGATGGCCTGGTGTTTATCCAGATCACCCTCAACGAGGGGCGCACAACGGATCAGAAGAAGCTTCTCTACAAGGCGATTGCCGAAGGGCTCAACAAGGAAGCAGGTGTTCGCCTGGAGGACGTTTTCATCAGCCTGGTCGAAGTCAAAAAGGAAAACTGGTCCTTCGGTAACGGACTCGCTCAATACGCGACCTGAACCGACGGCCGTGCAGCAACCACCCGATTGACCAGCGCCGGGCAAGCTCCGGCACCAATGGCTTTGCGGCCAGGTAGCAGCGCTCGATGAGCCAACCTCCTCCTGCAAACGGACGCGCCTCACACAGCCGCAAAGCGGCTTGTTCGCATGGCTGTTCATGGCCAGGGTGATTTGCTATCAATCAGCACGCCCTCTCGCCACTGCCGAAACGCCTGCATGGACCAGATCCTTTCGTTCCTGTCCGAAACCGTTCCCAAAGCCAAAACCGTAGAACAGCTCACACGCCCGTTGCTGGCCTTGCTCGAAAGAGTCACGGGCATGGAGTCGACCTACCTGACGACCATCGACACCGGGCAAGGTGTTCAGCGCGTGGAATTCGCTCGCAACGCCGGCGGGATGGAGATACCCGAGGGGCTGGTGGTGCCGTGGGAGGACACCTTGTGCAAGCGTGCGCTGGACGAGAATCGCCTGTACTCGGACGACGTTGCCGAGTGCTGGGGGGACTCGGATGCCGCCAGGGCGCTGGGCATCAGGACGTACGTCAGTGCTCCGATCAAGGCACAGGATGGCCGGGTGCTCGGTACGGTTTGTGCCGCAAGCTCGTCAAAGGTCACCCGCGCTCCAGAAGTGGAACCGATCCTGAAGCTGCTTTCCGGACTGCTGGGGTACTCCCTGGAACGGGAGCTTCTTGTCGAACAATTGCAAACCGCGAACACGGAGCTGACGAGGCTGGCCCTGACCGACTCCCTGACGGGCTTGTCCAATCGGCGCGCCATCCTGAGTGAACTCGCGCGCATGTTCGCGCTGGCTCAGCGGGAACAGAAGTACGTGCTGGTGGGCGTCGTCGATCTGGATGGCTTCAAGCACATCAACGATACCCATGGTCACCAGGCCGGCGACGCCTTTTTGCAAGGCGTCTCTGCCCGCCTGCAAGACAGCCTGCGTGCGAGCGACATTCTTGGGCGCACGGGCGGGGACGAGTTCATCGTGATCGCACTGGGCACGCCATCCCGTCAGCAGGACCAGTCGACCGACATGCTGCATGCCGCCAACCTGCTGCAGGAGAGATTGGCGAACGCCACCATCGGGCATTACGAATTGGTAACGGGCACGGCGATCTTCAGTATCGCGGCGCCAGCGTCGGCGTTGTCGCGGTGCAGCCCGATAGCGTGACCGCGGATGAGGCCATCAAGCTGGCTGACCGGGAAATGTACAAGGTGAAGCAGCAGCGCAAGGCCGCCCGGTAACTGGAGCAGTCGAACTGCTCGGGGGCTCGAATTCGAGACCTCGACCCAGCCCCCGAAGCGGCGCTTTCGCACCCTTTGTGCCAGCTACTCCTCAAAGCGACTCGTGGCGTCACGATCACGCTCGTAACGCCTCGTGAGCGGAAACGGCGGCAACCAGGACTCGCGACGGATATTCCAGAGCTCATAGGTTGGCTTCAGCTGGTCAGGGGCATCCAGGGCCCCCAGGCTCACTTCGATTTCGTCATCGCTGCGCGCAAACACAGACGAGCCGCAGCGGGGACAGAAAAACCGTCCGGCGTAGTCGCGTGTTTCGCCCTCGATCGTCACCGCATCCTGAGGGAATATCGCGGACGCGTGAAAAAGGGCTCCGTGATGCTTGCGGCAGTCGAGACAGTGACAAATGCCGACCCGATAGGGGCGCCCGGACGCCACAATTCGGACGCTGCCGCAAAGACAACCACCTGTGAATCGGTCCATGCTGCGTCTCCTCTGAAATCAAGCGGACGGAATCTCTGCAATGAACGCCCACGGGCGTCCATGAAACCTGTTCAACACCTACCGCTCGTCACCTGCATACCTGTATGTATAGCGCCGTCCGACCTTCGAAGTTGGCCGTGAAAATTCCTCGTCTGTTTCCCTGGTGATTCACTGTGGGAAAATTTCCCGCGCAAATCCTCACCATTAAAAGAGCCCGCACTAAGCGGGCTTTTTCGTTATTACCCGAAGTTCCAAAAAATTCGTCACAGGCTCGAGGAATCAGGCCTGCCGCCTGTCTAGAACACTGTAGCCAGAGATGAACAGGGGGCTTACTGGAGACTCTACCGAAATACTTTTCGTTGGGGAGGGGAACCAAGAGAACTGAGACGGAGGCCTGATCATGCTATTCAAAAAGTGCCTACTCGCTCTGGCGATTGGTGGTGTTCTCTCGGCATCCAGCGTGCTGGTCCCGGATTACATTTCGAGTTCATCCGTAGTTCACGCCCAAGATGGAGGCGGTGGACATGGCGGTAGCGGTGGTGGTGGCGGTGGCCACGGTGGTAGCGGTGGCGGCGGCAGTGGCGGCGGCGGCGGTGGCGGTAGCGGCGGCGGCAGTGGAGGCGGCGGCGGCAGTGGCGGCGGCGGCAGTGGAGGCGGCGGCGGTGGTGGCGGCGGCCATGGTGGTGGCGGTCACGGCGGTGATGGCGGCGGAGGCCATGGTGATGGCGGCGGCCATGGTGATGGCGGCGGCCATGGTGATGGCGGCGGCCATGGTGACGGCGGCGGCCATGGTGGCGGCCATGCCGGTAACGGCCATGGAGGTCCGGGGCACGGTGACGCAGACCATGGTGGCGTAGCCGGCAACAACGGCCCGGGCAATGCCCATGACAACGACGCGGACGATAACGACGCGGATGACAATGACGCAGACGCTGCCAGAGACGCTGCCAGAGATGCAGCAGATGCGGCGAGAGACGCTGCAAGAGCGGAGGCAGATGCCGCCAGAGATGCAGCCAGGGCTGCGGCGGATGCTGCCAGAGACGCAGCCAAAGCGGCTGGAGACCCGAACGCCGATGCCGAAAGAGATGCTGCTCGAGCAGCCGCAGATGCGGCTCGGGATGAAGCCAGAGCGGCGGCAGATGCAGCCAGGGACGCTGCCAAAGCGGCGGCAGATGCTGCCAGAGATGCAGCTCGGGCACCTGACGATGATGCTGATCAAGCTGCTCGCGAAGCGGCCGAAGATGCAGCAGACGCGGCCAGAGAAGCTGCCGAAGACGCTGATCAAGCAGCTCGTGAAGCTGCCGAAGAAGCGGAAGACGCTGCCAGGGAAGCAGCCGAAGATGCTGACGACGTTGCTCGCGAAGCTGCCGAAGACGCGGCAGACGCTGCCAGGGAAGCAGCCGAAGACGTTGATCAAGCACCTCGCGAAGCTGCCGAAGAGGCAGCAGACGCTGCCAGGGAAGCAGCTGAAGACGCGGCAGATGCCGCTCGCGAAGCTGCAGAGGACGCCCCTGACGTAATGCCGGCTGGACAAGCGGCGGTTCAATAACGAGTCAGGTGTTTGAAGAGTCGTGTCGATCGGAGTTTCCAGGTTGGTGCTTTGCCAACCTGGGGCTCCATTGTCCATGCGCCGTCGAGCAACGCTCATGCGCCGGCCTTAGGTTCTCTGGCTTGCGCCGCTGCTACGCTGAAAGTCGATGCACTACCGCCCCAACCGGAAGGAGGTGGGTATGGCGGGCATCACGCTGGACTCTGACCTGAGGTGCCCGCACTGTGGATTCGTGCAACGGCTGCGGATGCCAACCGACTTCTGCCTGTTCTTCCATGGGTGCAGCGAGTGCAAGCGCGTGATGTGGGCCAAGCCGGGCGACTGCTGCGTGTTCTGTTCCTATGGTTCGGTGCCCTGCCCGCCTCGCCAGCACCAGGCGGTACGCTGCACGAGTGGGTGCACACCTGAGTGAACAGCGCTTCCCGTGCCTGCCAGAAATTTCGACTCGACGTTCTCCGCTGATCCCCCACCTCCCGTTGGCACCCCGTCAGCCCGTTCCTGCGGCCTGATGGTTTCCGTGCGACCTTCCTTCCCCTCACACCCGGCCCCTCTTCCTGAAGCGGAAAGGGTGACACGCGCTGGCTACCGAGCAGTCATCCGATGCTTTCGTAGGATGCGGAAGAGCGAAGCGAAACCCATCAGCGATGGTCAATGGGTTGCGCAAGCTCGCGGAACGCCGCCCGCCCCATCCTACAAGGATGTCCATAGCCCGGATGGAGTCTGGGCTACCAACGAGATGGGCAATGAATCCGTGAGAAAAGGGCCGCTACGCGGCCCCTTCCCCATCTCAGGCAATCATCCGTTCCCGCAGCCTAGCCAGCATGCCGAGGATGCTGCCGACCCGCTGGTTCTCGGCGGCCTCCTTGGGCGCATCGGCCACGCGCGGGAGCAGGTCGAGGGGTTGGGCGCGCCAGAGGAAGGCTTGCTCGGCGGCAGCCTTCAGGCCCTTTTCGAACAGGCCGCGGCGGATCGGCTTGGGCAGGTAGCGGAAGATCTGCGCTTCGTTGATCAGCTTGAGCAGCGCCTGGGTATCGCGGAAGGGGGTGACCACCAGGCTGAGCAGGCGTGGATGGGCCTGGGCCAGGGATTTCAGCAGCGGCGCCATGTCCTCGCCGCCGAGCTTGAGGTCGCTGACCAGGATGTCCACCTGGTCCATGTTCAGGGTCACCAGGGCTTCGCTCAGGCTGTGGGCACGCAGCAGGCGGTGACCGCCAGCCTGGCAGAAGGCCTCGACGCAGTGCAGGGTTTCCTGGTCGTCGTCCAGCAGCAGCAGGGAAAGCGGTGCGGCCAGGTCGCTGGTGGCCGACGTGACCGGCGCAGCGGCCTGGCGTGTGGCGATTTCGGCGGCCTGGCGCAGGGTGAAGGCCATTTCCTGCGGGTCCCAAGGCTTGGTCAGGTAGCGGAAGATGCCGCCGCTGTTCAGGGCCTCCACCGCAGCGTCCAGGTCGGAGTAGCCGGTGAGCAGGATGCGCAGGCACTCCGGGGCGATCTCGCGGGAGCGCGCCAGCAGTTCGGCGCCGTTCATGCGCGGCATGCGCTGGTCGCTGACGATGATCTGCACCGACTCTTCCTTCAGGCGCTCCAGGGCCCGCAGCGGATCGCTTTCGATGATCACGTCGTACTGGCGGCGGAACTGCAGCGCCAGGCTGCGCAGGATGCGTTCCTCGTCGTCGACGAAGAGGATGCGAATGGGGGTGGTCATGGGCTCAGGCGCTCCGTTTCAGTTCGACTGCCTGACTGCGCGGCAGGCTGATGAGAAAGCGCGTTCCGCGCCCCGGCTCCGAGGCCACGCGGATACTGCCGCCATGGTCACGGATGATCTTGTAGCTGATGGACAACCCCAGCCCCGTGCCCTCGCCCACCGGCTTGGTGGTGAAGAACGGGTCGAAGATGCGCCGCATCACCTCGGGCGGCATACCCCGACCGTTGTCCTGCACGGAGATGAAGACGCTGGCGTCGTCGGCCCAGCTCTTCACCTGGATGCGCCCCGGCCCGTCCATGGCCTGGGCGGCGTTGGTGAAGAGGTTGAGCAGCACCTGGTTGATCTGGGAGGGCGTGCAGGCAATGCGCGGCAACTCGCCCAGCAACTGGAACACCTCGGCCTTGTCCTTGATGTGGTTGCGGGCGATCAGCAAGGCACTGCGGATGCAGTCGTTGAGGTCAACTTCCTCGCTCATGGCCCGGTCCAGGCGGGCGAAGTCCTTGAGCCCCGAAACCAGTTCGGCGATCTGGCCGAGGCCGTAGAGGGTATCGCCGAACAGTTGGCGCAGGTCGCCGGCCAGCAGGTCGGGCGCAGCCCCTTCGCGCGCGATCGCTGCACGGTCAAGGGCATCGGCCAGGCGCTGTTCGTCACAGGCCGGATCTTCCAGGCAAGCGGCCAGGGTGGCCTGGCTGTCGGCAAGGGCGAAGAGCGGCGTGGTCAGCGCTTCCATCAACTGCACGTTGTTCTTCACGTAGCCCAGCGGCGTGTTCAATTCATGGGCGACGCCGGCCACCATCTGGCCGAGGGACGCCATCTTCTCCGACTGCACCAGCTGAGTCTGGGATTCCTTCAGGTCCACCAGCGCCTGACGCAGCACCCGGTTGCGCTGGGCGATGCGCAGCTCCATGGCCTTCAGCAGGTCCAGCACCGTACCGAGCCCCAAGTAGCGTCCCTGCTCGTCCACCAGGATGAAATCTTCGGTAATGGGGTACTGCAATTGCGCGGTGACCTGCTTGGCCGCCAGCTCCAGGCCGGAGGCCAGGCTGACGGTCAGCGGTGCCGGGTTCATCACGTCGGCTACCGGACGACGGCCCCAGAGATCGCGCCCGAAGCGCTGCATGAAGATGTCCTGCAACGCGTAACGGCTGACCAGGCCCAGCGGCTGGCCCTGCCCGTCCACCACTGGCAGGGACAGGAATGCCTTGTGTTCATGGGTCAGCAGACGATCGGCCACGTCACTGATGCTCATGTCCGGGGCCAGTGGCTCCACGGGTCTGAGCAGGCGCGCCAGACTGCTTTCGGCTGCCATGATCGGTACTCCGCGACTTATGGGTGCCGGGCATTCAAGCAGCATCAGGTTGCCATCATGTGACAGGTGTCTCATACAGGAAACATTTGGCATTGCGGCGCGGGAGCGACAACACTGAAATCTACATTTTCAGGAGTCTGGGACCATGCCCGAAAAAGCCACCGCCTCGACGCCCCGCAAGGGATGGATCCTTCGCCTGCTGCGCATCCTGGCGTGGTTGTTGATCGTCGTTTCCCTGGTCTGCGTGGCTATTTACCTGGCGTTCGGCCCTGCCCGGATGATCGATCGCCTGAAGCCTTCCGCGCCGGTGTTCCCGGAGCACGTCACCGAGGCGCCGCAGCCGCCAGAGACCGCCGCGCCGGTCACCGCCCCGCCGTCGGCGCCAGCCGAGACTCGGGAACTGGTCAATCAGGTCATGGACAGCACTGAAGACATCTGGGGCGAGTTCCTCGCCCGTGGCGACTTCGCCTACCGCAAACCCAAGCTGGAACTCTATGAAGGCCGAGTGGACGCCGGCTGCAAGAACGTCGGTACCGCCAGCGGGCCGTTCTACTGCCCGGACGGCAAGCGCCTGTACCTGGACCTGGCTTTCCTCGACGAACTGGGCAAGCGCCTCCCTGAAGCGAGTGCCTTTGCCAAGAGTTATGTGGTGGCCCATGAAGTGGGCCACCACGTGCAGAACCTGACCGGGGTGAACAGCTGGATCAATGATTACCGCGCTCGCGGGGAAATCACCACGGACCTGGAAACCGCCCAGGAACTGCAGGCCGACTGCCTGGCGGGCATCTGGATCACTTATGCACAGCGCAAGTACCCCTGGGTTCAGCCCGACCAGATGGACAAAGTCCTCAAGGCCGTGGCGGCCCTGACCCAGGAACGCGCCAAGGCCAAGGACCAGCCGCCCATGGCCGATCAGTTGGCGGCGAGCGACGTGGAGACTCGCATGCACTGGTTCAGGGTAGGCGTGGAAACCGGGGACCCGCGGGAGTGCACCCTGCTGTTCAGCGGCATGGTGCAGTAGGCCTCCGAAGGGACCGGATGAGGGGCCGGATCACTCCGGCTGGCGTCCGCCCATCCTCAGGCTGATGGCTTCGGCCGCCTGGTGCAGCCGCTCGGCGGCGGAGCCCTGGGTGTCGGCGCGGAACACGCTGGCCGCGCCGACCACGGTGATCACCCCGGCCAACTTGCTACCGGTGGCGAACAGCGGAGCCGACAGGGCGTTCACCCCGGGCATCAGCAGGCCATGCACCGGGTGCAGGCCAGTGGTGCGGATCTGCGCCATCTGCTCCTGGAGTTCGGCGGCTCCTGGAGCGCCTGGCAGGGCCAGTTCCTCGTCGCGCAGGAAGGCGGTTTCGGCCTCCGGCAGGTAGGTGTTGAAGACCAGGCCGGTGGAGGAGCCCAGCAGCGGCAGCACCGAGCCCACCTGGGTGACCAGGGTCACCGCGCGCAGGGCCTGCTCCACATGGACCACGGTTGGCCCCTTGTTGCCCCACACGGCAAGGAAGCAGGTTTCATTCAGCGCATCCCGCAGGTCCACCAGATGCGGCATGGAGACCTTCACCACATCCAGTCGACCAATGGCGGCCAGCCCCACCAGCAGTGCCTCACGGCCGAGGCCATAGTGGTTGGTGGTGGCGTCCTGCTCGGCGAAGCCACTGGCGATCAGCGCCTGCAGGTAGCGATGGACCTTGCTGGCCGGCATCCCAACGTGTTCGGCCAGCTTCGACAGCGAGGTGGCCGGCGCCAGCTCCGCCAAACCCTTGAGAATGTCGGTGCCCACTTCCGCGGCCTGCACCTTCTGCCGCCGCGGGGCGCTCGCGCTGTCGTTTTCGCTTGTCATGTCCTGGCCTTGGTCGGTGTGAAGGGCGCTGTTATAGCTTGACCCCTTTTGCCTTTCAAATTACGTTATGCGTAATTCAATTACAAAAACAGCGAGGTCGCCATGGTCTCCCCCACGCAGCTCACTTACCAGTCCGGTTTCGACAACGAATTCAGCAGCGAGGCCCTGCCGGGTGCCCTGCCCGTCGGCCAGAACTCCCCGCAGAAAGTCCCCTACGGCCTGTACGCCGAACTGCTCTCCGGCACCGCCTTCACCGTGCCCCGCAGCGAAGGCCGGCGGACCTGGATGTACCGCATCAAGCCCTCGGCGAATCATCCGAAGTACCAGCGCCTGGAGCGCCAGATCACCGGCAATCGCCTGGGCCCGGTCACGCCTAACCGCCTGCGCTGGAACCCGCAGGACATCCCCGCCGAACGCACCGACTTCATCGACGGCCTGCTGACCATCGCCGCCACCAGCGATGCCGAGCAGGCGTCCGGCGTGAGCGTGCACCTGTTCCGCGCCAATACCTCGATGCAGCGGGTGTTCTTCAATGCCGATGGCGAGCTGCTGATCGTTCCGCAACAAGGCCGCCTGCGCATCGCCACTGAGCTGGGCCTGCTGGATGTGGAGCCGCTGGAAATCGCGGTGATCCCGCGCGGCATGAAATTCCGCGTCGAGCTGCTGGACGCCACTGCGAGCGGCTACATCTGCGAGAACCACGGCGCCGCCCTGCGCCTGCCGGACCTCGGCCCCATCGGCAGCAACGGCCTGGCCAACCCGCGCGACTTCCTCGCCCCGGTGGCCCATTACGAAGACATCGATGCGCCGGTGACCCTGGTGCAGAAGTTCCTCGGCGAACTCTGGGCCACCGAGCTGGATCACTCCCCGCTGGACGTGGTCGCCTGGCACGGCAACAACGTGCCCTACAAGTACGACCTGCGCCGCTTCAACACCATCGGCACCGTGAGCTACGACCACCCCGACCCGTCGATCTTCACCGTGCTCACCTCCCCCAGTGACACCCACGGTCAGGCCAACGTCGACTTCGTGATCTTCCCGCCGCGCTGGATGGTGGCCGAGAACACCTTCCGTCCGCCGTGGTTCCACCGCAACCTGATGAACGAATTCATGGGCCTGATCCAGGGCGCCTACGACGCCAAGGCTGAAGGCTTCGCCCCGGGCGGCGCCTCGCTGCACAATTGCATGAGCGCCCACGGCCCGGACAACGCCACCACCACCACCGCCATCGCCGTCGACCTGAAACCGCACAAGATCGACAACACCATGGCCTTCATGTTCGAGACCAGCCGCGTGCTGCGCCCCAGCCAATACGCGCTGGAATGCCCGCAGCTGCAGAGCGACTACGATGCATGCTGGGCCGGCATGGCCAAGACCTTCGACAAGGGCAGGATTTGACATGACCCAAGCAGACACCCGCCGTAGCTGGATCGCCTCCGCCAACGGCCACCCCGACTTTCCCCTGCAGAACCTGCCGCTGGGCATCTTCAGCCCGTCCGGCGCCTCGCCCCGTGGCGGCGTGGCCATCGGCGACGCCATCTTCGACCTGAAGGCCGCTACCGATGCCGGCCTGTTCAGCGGTGAAGCGGCCGAGGCCGCCAGCGCAGCGTGCCACGACAACCTGAACGCCTTCTTCGCCCTCGGCGCCTCCGCTCGCCGCGCCCTGCGCGCCCAGTTGCAGGACCTGCTGGCCGAAGGCAGCGCCGCCCAGGCACGCCTGGAAGCCATGGGCCAGGCCCTGCTGCCGACCGCCGCCACCTGCCAGCTGCACCTGCCGGCGAAAGTGGGCGACTACACCGACTTCTATGTGGGCATCCACCACGCCAACAACGTCGGCCGCCTGTTCCGCCCGGACAATCCGCTGCTGCCCAACTACAAGTACGTGCCCATCGGCTACCACGGTCGCGCGTCCACCGTCTGCGTCTCCGGCACCCCGGTACGCCGCCCGCTGGGCCAGACCATGCCGCCGGGCAACGAAGTGCCGAACTTCGGCCCCAGCAAGCGCCTGGACTACGAACTGGAACTGGGTATCTGGATCGGCCAGGGCAACGAGATGGGCGAGTCCATCGCCATCGGCCAGGCCCAGGATCACATCGCCGGCTACTGCCTGCTCAACGACTGGTCCGCCCGTGACGTGCAGGCCTGGGAATACCAGCCGCTCGGCCCGTTCCTGGCGAAGAACTTCGGCACCACGGTGTCGCCCTGGGTGGTCACCGCCGAAGCCCTGGAACCCTTCCGTGCCGCCCAGCCGGCGCGCCCCGAAGGTGACCCGCAGCCCCTGCCCTACCTGCTGGACGAAGCGGATCAGGCCAAGGGCGCCTTCGATATCGAACTGGAAGTGCTGATCCTCACCGCCGCCATGCGCGAGAAAGGCCTGGCGCCCCATCGCCTGGCGCTGAGCAACACCCTGAACATGTACTGGACCGTGGCCCAGATGGTCGCCCACCACAGCGTCGGCGGCTGCAAGCTGCAGTCCGGTGACCTGTTCGGCTCCGGCACCCTCTCCGGTCCGGAACCGCAGGCCTTCGGCAGCCTGCTGGAGAGCACCTTCGGCGGCAAGCAGCCCATCAGCCTGCCCAACGGCGAGCAGCGCACGTTCCTGGAAGACGGGGATGAAGTGATCCTGCGCGCCCGGTGCAAGCGGGAAGGTTTCCCCAGCATCGGCTTCGGCGAATGCCGTGGGGTATTGCTGGCAGCGCGCTGAATAACAGGATGCGTGAAGAGTGGGGGCAACCAACCGGTTGCCCCCAGTCATTTCTAGCGGTGGTTCTTGCCGTCGTTCTTGCTGGACGACGCTTCGGCCTGGGAGCGGCCGTGGGCGTTGTGATCGCCGGGCGTCGTCTCGGACACCGCGCGAGCGTTGGCCAGGCCGCGGCTGTCCTTGTCGCGGGCGACAGCGGAAGTCGCTTTCCCGTGGCCCTTGTCCTCGCCATTGCGGGTGGCCTTGCCGGTGTGGTCGGCGTCCTGGCCGAACTTGTTGCCCTTGCCAGTGTGATCCGCGTCCTGGCCGAACTTGTTGCCCTGGCCGGTGTGATCCGCGTCCTGGCCGAACTTGTTGCCCTTGCCAGTGTGATCCGCATCCTGGCCGAACTTGTTGCCCTGGCCGGTATGGTCGCTGTCACGGCCGAAGCTGTTGCCCCTGCCCTCGTGGCTGCTAGAGTGGCCGCCGCCCATTCCGCCACCCATACCACCGCCGTGACCTGCGCCATGACCACCACCATTCCCGCCACCGTTACCGCCGCCATTGCCGTTGCCACGGGCGTAAGCGGAATCAACCAGGGACGCGCCACCGGGCAGGACAGTGCCCGCCGCGAGGACCATCGCACAGGTCGCTGCAGCCAACAGGGTTTTCTTGCTGATCATTTTTGGAGCCTCCACAGGCACTTGTTCACAGTGACCGTGAGACTTCATACCGCGTGAGCCGGTTCACTCACGGGAGACGAGCGGACAGGAAAGTCGACGCCTGGCGCTGCACTTTTTGAACTACGTCATATTTCCGCTCAATCACGCTGACGATTAATCCTGTAATAGTGGCGGCATTGTCCCCTGCATTCGCAGTCAATCAGCAAAGGAAACATCCTCATGGAGGCCATACGGACATGATCAAGACCCGATCCCTGATCGTAGCGTTCACCAGCCTTGCCCTGATTGCAGGGTCCCCAGCGCTGCTGGCCGACCCTGGCAAGAACAAGGGCCATGGTAATCAGGCCCAGAGCAGCAACAGCGGAACTCAGGGCAAGAACGGGGCCGACAGCGGCCCGAGGGTGGATATCGGCGGCATCCGCGGCATCCTCGACGACAACCGCGAGTACTGGGGCCCCACCCAGGCGCTGCCGCCGGGCATCCAGAAGAACCTGGCGCGCGGCAAGCCGCTGCCGCCGGGAATCGCCAAGAAGCTCGACGGCCGCCTGGTCGACCGCCTGCCCCACTACGAGGGCTATGACTGGGTTCGCGCGGGCACTGACCTGGTCCTGGTGACCGTAGCCACCGGGATCATCTACGAAGTGCTGCAGGATGTGATGGATTGAGGCCTCCACCAGCCCCGTAGGTTGGCGCTGAGGAGCGAAGCCCAACGTGTCCAGAGCGAACCGGCCGGCACATCGCTCTTCGTAGGGTGGAAATCGCTCTTCATTTCCACCCTCGATGCCATCCCGGGCACCAATGGTGGACCGGTGAAGCGTGGTCCACCCTCCGTAACATTCACAGCCCTCACACCCGCTTGTTCAACACCCGCGCCAGCCGGTCTCCGCCGAACTGGATCAGGGTCACCAGCACCACCAGCAGAATGATCACCGTCAACATGATCTGGGTGTCGAAACGCTGGTAGCCGTAGCGGTACGCCAGGTCCCCCAGTCCGCCTGCGCCGATGGCGCCAGCCATGGCCGATGAGTTGATCATGGTCACCAGGGTGATGGTGAAGCCGCCGACGATGCCCGGCCGCGCCTCCGGCAGCAGCACATTCCAGATGATGTGGCGGCGCTGGCAACCCATGGCCTGGGCCGCTTCCACCAGGCCGAAATCCACTTCCCGCAGGCTCACCTCGGCGATGCGCGCGAAAAACGGCGTGGCGGCGATGGTCAGCGGCACCACCGCCGCCCAGACGCCATAGCTGGTGCCCACGATCAGGCGGGTGAAGGGGATCAGCGCCACCATCAGGATCAGGAACGGCACGGAGCGCAGCACATTCACGACACTGCCGAGGGTGCGGTTCAGGACGCGCGCCTCGAAGATGCCGCCCGGCCCCGTGGTGACCAGCACCAGCGCCAGGGGAATCCCCACCAGGAAGACGATCAGCGAAGACGCCCCGATCATCAGCAGGGTGTCGAGGATGCCTTGCAACAGGCGATCAAGCATGGGCGACATAGCCGAGCACCTCCGCCTTGTCCGCCAATGGTCGCGCCCGTTCCAGCAACTCCAGCCCGCCCTGCCCGGCCAGCGTGGCACTGAGCAGCAGGTGACCCTGGGCCCGCCCCTGGATGCGGTCGATGCCGCCGTGTACCAGGCTCACCCGCGTGCCGAGGGCCTGGGTGATGGCCAGCAGGTCCGGCTCGCGTCCGCTGGCACCGGTGAAGTGCAGGTCCAGCAGCAGTTCGTTGGCGCCATCCCGAGGCTGGCTCACCAGGCGCGCCAGCAGGTCGTCCGGCAGGTCGTGGCGCAGGGTGCCCAAGAGCGTCCGGGTGACCTCGTGACGGGGATCGCCGAACACCTGCCAGACCGCCCCCTGCTCCACCACCCGCCCCTGCTCCAGCACCACCACCCGGTCGCAGATCTCGCGGATCACCGCCATTTCGTGGGTGATGAGCACAATGGTCAGCCCCAGGCGCCGATTGATGTCCCGCAGCAGGGCGAGGATCTGCTGGGTGCTTTCCGGGTCCAGCGCCGAAGTGGCCTCGTCGCAGAGGAGGATTTCCGGCTGATGCACCAGCGCGCGGGCAATGCCGACCCGCTGCTTCTGGCCGCCCGAGAGCTGCGCCGGATAGGCATCGCGCTTGTCCGCCAGCCCCACCAGGTGCAGCAGTTCGTTGACCCTGCGCTCGACGTCGCCCCCGGAGACTCCGGCGACTTTCAGCGGCAGGGCGACGTTCTGCCAGACGGTCTTGGCCGACATCAGGTTGAAGTGCTGGAAGATCATGCCGACGCGACGTCGCAGCCGCACCAGCTGCTGCTCGTCCAAGGCGCCGATGTCTTCGCCGTCGATCAGCACCTGGCCGGCACTGGGCTTCTCCAGACGATTGAGGGTACGGATCAGCGACGACTTGCCGGCGCCGCTGCGGCCGATGATGCCGAACACCTCGCCTCGGCGGATGTCCAGGTCGATGCCCTGCAGCGCCTGCACCGGTCCCTTGCTGCCCTGGTAGGCCTTGCCCAGCCCCTGCAAGCGGATATGCGGCAGCTCCAGGCTGATGTTGCGATTGAAACTGACCATGTGGGGCCTCTCTGTTTCGAATTACCCGAAGTCGAAAAAATTTGTAGGGGCGAATTCATTCGCCAAGCAGGCCGAAGGTCTGCCTTCGAGTCCGCAGGGGCAGCGTTGCTGCCCTTGGCAAACGAATTCCCCCGACAGCATTTTCATCGACCGTCGTTAGGTCACTCCCAACCCGGCTGATAGAGCTTGCCGTGTGCCTTATCGAGGGCCGCGCGGACCTGCGGGGAGTGCTGGTAGATATCCACAAACTGGCCGAGGCGACCGTCGTCGCGGTAATCGGCGCGGGTGACGAACTGGATGATGTATTCCTTGTTCTCGATGCCGTCGAACAGCAGCGCGCTGTTGGGATCGAGGGTGCCGGCCAGGCGGATGTAGTGCGGGTAGCCCTGGGCCAGGTCGACGTCGTCCAGGGCACGCACCAGTTGCACCGCCTCCAGCTCGATGATGTCGATGTGCTTCGGGTTCTCGACGATGTCATCCAGCGTCGCCTTGTAGCCGACGCCATCCTTCAATTTGAGCAGGCCGGCCTTCTGCAGCAGCTGCAGGCCGCGTCCGCCGTTGATGGGATCGTTGGCGATGGCCACCTTGGCGCCGTCGGGCAGGTCGGCGATGGCCTTGTACTTTTTCGAGTAGAGGCCGACGTTGTTGATCACTCCGGGGGCGAAGGGCTTGAGCGCAAAACCGCCCTCCTTCTTCGCGTTCTCCAGGAAAGGCGTGTGCTGGAAGTAGTTCACGTCGATATCGCCAGCGGCCAGGGTGATGTTGGGGGAGTTCCAGTCGGTGAACTCCACCAACTCCACCTTGAGCCCCTTCTTGGCGGCCTCCTCCACCGCCACTTCCAGGGGTGGGGCGAAGGCGGCGGTGGTGCCGACCTTGAGGGGTTTCGAATCGGCGCCATGGGCGAGGCCGGAGGCCAGGAGCAGGCTGAGGGTGAGCGTTTTGAGGAGGTGTTTGGGCATGGTTGTCATCCTTTGAGCAAGGTCTTGAAGGGAAATCAGCTGGTTGTAGGGGCGAATGAATTCGCCCCTGCAGAGGAAAATTGCCCCACTGAGAAATGGGCGCCCGGGTGGCTCTCCGGCAGCCGATCCCCCGTACCAAACAACTTGTGGCGCAGGGTCCCTTCGGCATACGCCGTCTTGTAGGCGCCGCGTGCCTGCAACTCAGGCACCACCAGGTCGATGAAGTCCGCGTAGCTTTCCGGCGTGACGATGCGGGTGAGGTTGAAGCCGTCCAGCCCGGTCTCGTCGATCCAGGCCAGCAGCTCATCGGCCACCTGAGTGGGCGAGCCGATCAGCAGGATGTAGCGCCCACCCAGGGCGTGCTGTTCCAGCAACTGGCGGCGGGTCAGGCTGTTGTCCCTGAGCTTGCTGGCGGCCGATTCGATGGCGTTGGTCTTCACGTAGGGGATCGGCTCGTCCAGCCCGAAGCGGGAGAAGTCGATGCCGGTGGAGCTGGCGAAGTGGGCCACGCCCGCCTCGGCGCTGGCATGGGCCAGGTACTCGGCATGCTTGGCGCGGGCCTCGGCTTCAGTGGGGGCGACGATCACGCTGATGCCCATGAACACCTTCACCGCGTGTGGATCGCGCCCGGCTGCCAGTGCCGCGCCGCGCACCTTGTCCACCTGGGCACGGGTGGCGGCCTTGTTGTTACCGCTGATGAACACGCACTCGGCGTGTTCCCCGGCAAAGCGCAGCCCACGTGCCGAAGAGCCGGCCTGGAACAGCACCGGCGTGCGCTGGGGCGAAGGCTCGCAGAGGTGATAACCCTCCACGCTGAAGAACTCGCCCCGGTGGCGAACCTTGTGCACTTTCTCCGGCCGGGCGTAGAGGCGCTGCTGGCGGTCGACGACCACCGCGCCCTCTTCCCAGCTCCCTTCCCAGAGTTTGTAGAGCACCTCCAGGTATTCATCGGCCTGGTCGTAGCGGCGGTCGTGTTCCTCCTGCCGGGCAAGGCCCATGGCGCGGGCGGCGCTCTCCAGGTAACCGGTGACGATGTTCCAGCCCACCCGCCCGTCCGTGAGGTGGTCCAGCGTGGACATGCGCCGGGCGAAGAGGTACGGCGCGTCGTAGCTCAGGTTGGCGGTCAGGCCGAAACCCAGGTGCCGGGTGACTCCGGCCATGGCCGAAACCAGCAGCAGCGGGTCGTTCACCGGCAGCTGGATACTCTCCGCCAGGGTCAGGTCCACGTTGCCCTGGTAGACGTCATAGACCCCGACGATGTCCGCCAGGAACAGACCGTCGAACAGGCCGCGCTCCAGCAGCCGGGCCAGCTCCGTCCAGTGGGAGAGCTTGCGGTAGTCGGCCGAGCGGTCGCGTGGGTGAGTCCAGAGGCCGTGGTTGATGTGCCCCACGCAGTTCATGTTGAAGGCGTTGAGGAGGATCTGCTTGCGCGCCATCAGATCGTCCCCCGCCGTGGCGGCAGTTGGTCGTTGAGGTAGTAGTTGCCCACCGCGTGGTACTTCCAGCGCAACGGGTCGTGCAGGGTGTGGACCCGTGCGTTGCGCCAGTGACGATCGAGGTTGTGCTCGGCCAGGCTGGCGCGAGTGCCAGCGAGTTCGAACAGCTTGCTGCCGGCGGCGAGGGATACCTCGGTGGTCAGGGCGCGAGCTTCGGCCACGCCGATGGAGGCGGCGGCCACGGTTTCGGCCGTGGGCGCGGCGGTGGCGGCATCCAGCACGCGGCCGGCACGGTCGAGGATGGCTTCGGCGGCGTGCAGGCGGATCGCCAGGCGGCCGAATTCCTGGATGGCCAGCGGATCGTCGCGGGCCTTGTCCACGCCCGAGTCGATCCAGGGCCGCGAGCGTTCGCGGACGAAGTCCAGCGCGTCCTCATACGCGGCGCGGGCGATGCCGACATCGATGGCGGCATGGAGAATCTGGGCGAAGGGTCCCACGGTGGTCGGGCGCTCGAAGGCGGCCTGGAAGGACACCAGGTCCTCGGTCCTGACCGGTACATTTTCGAACACCACCGAGCCGCTGCCGGTGGTGCGCTGGCCGAAGCCCGACCAGTCGTCGATCACCGTCAGCCCCGGGGCATTGCGCGACACGAACGCCAGGTACTGATGGCCATCCTCGGCCACCACCAGGGTCGGCACGCGCTGGGCGAAAAGGGCGCCGGTGCAATAGAACTTGCGACCGTGGATGCGATAGCCGGCGCCTTCCTTGATCAGCCGGGTGTTGCGGTCATTGGCGGTACGGGTGCCAATCTCGGCGAGGGCGTTGCCGAAGCGTTCACCGGCCAGGGCGGCGGCGAACAGGCGGCGCTGCTGGGCTTTGCCACCATTCACCCGCAGCACTTCCAGGGCGTAGAAATGGTTCTGCGGAATCTGCCCCAGGGAGCCATCCGCCGCGCTGATGATGGCGACGACCCGAGCCAGGGTGACACGGGACACCCCCGCCCCGCCGAACTCGCGGGGCACGCCTATGCCCCCGAGGCCAGAGCGGCTGAAAGCCTCCAGTTCTTCATGGGGCAGGCGCCGGTCGCGGTCACGTTCGGCGGCGCCGGGCTTGAATTCGGCGGCGAGGCGGTGCGCCACATCGAGGGCTTCGGCGTCGTCGCGGATGATGGTGACGTGGGTCGCCGGGGCGTGTTGCAGCAAAGTCATGGCGAGCTCCTCAGATCCAGGAATGGCGTGCCGGGCGGGTGCCGTTGAGGTGCCAGGCGCCAACCGCCTGGACCTTCCAGCGCACCGGGTCGTGCAGGGTGTGGACGCGGGCATTGCGCCAGTGGCGGTCGAGGTTGAACTCGGCGAGGGTGGCGCGGCTGCCGGCCAGTTCGAAGAGCTTCTCGCTGGCGGCCAGGGCGATCTCGGTGGTCAGCACCTTGGCTTCGGCCACGGCGATGGAGGCGCGGGCAGCGGAGTCGGCATCGATGGGCGCGGCAGCCACTTCGTCCAGGACCCGGCCGGCACGTTCCAGCAAGGCATTGGCGGCATTCAGCTCCACCTTGAGGCGGCCGAACTCGGCGATGGTGTAGAGCTCTTCGCTGGCACGGTCGACGCCGGCATCCACCCAAGGTCGCGAGCGCTCGCGGACGAAGGCGATGGCGTCGTCGATGGCCGCTGCGGCGATGCCGGCATCGATGGCCGCCTGGATCAGTTGAGAAACGGCGCCCTGGATGCTCGGTACCTCGGCCAGCCGGCTGTTCTGGAACACCAGGTCGTCGGCCACCGGGGCGTTTTCCAGCAGCACGGTGCCGCTGGCGGTGGTGCGCTGACCGAAGCCGGACCAGTCGTCGATGATGGAAAGCCCCGGCACGCCCCGCTCCACCAGCCCCAGCACGCCGACGCCGTTGTCATCGATGGCCTTCACCGCCACCCAGTGGGCGAACAGCGCGCCGGTGGAATAGAACTTCTCGCCGCTGATCTTCAGGCCATCATCGGTGCGGGCGATGCGCGCCTTGATCTCCAGGGTGTGCCGGGTGTTGCGCTCAGGGCCCGCATTGGCCAAGCGGCGGCCAGCCAGGATGCCGGCGAAGACCTTGCGTTTCTGCGCCTCGCTGCCGACGTTCTCCACCACGCTGAGCAGGCCGAACTGGTTCTGCGGAATCTGCCCCAGGGCCGGGTCGGCGGCGCAGATGATGCGGAACACCTCGGCCAGGGTGACATGGGACACCTCCGCTCCGCCGTAGGCGCGGGGAATGCGGATGCCGCCCAGTCCCAGGCGGGTGAAGAGTTCCAGTTCACGCCAGGGCAGCTGGCGCTCGCGGTCCCGGGTGGCGGCGTCATGGCGGGCCAGTTTTGCCACCTCGTGGGCGGCTTGCAGGGCCTGGGCATCGTTCTCGATCAGCGCCGCCGGGAGTAGTGGCGGGGCTTCATCACGAATAGCGTGGTGTGCGCTTGAGTGGGTCATGGGCAGCTTTCTTCCCTCGGAGTTTCGCCGCAATGCATCGCGGCCTTGCTTGCGAAGGGGTATTGCAGCGCCCGTGCCAGTTTATTTTTTCTTTGATAATCAGATAGTTATAGAAGCCATCCAGAAATCAAGGCCGCCTGAAACAGGCCATCTGTTGGTCAACTGTTGCTGGAGCAACACCTTGCCGCTCGGAGTGCGCCGGTTCCGCCATACCGCCATGACCTCGGTTTAAGTGCATTTTTTTTGCACTGAAACAGCAACAACATTCATTGGCCTTCTATTTTCTCGCCCCTTAGGATTCGCCCATCCCCGACGCCCGGCCCGGCCGGGGCCTGCCCAGGCAGGCCTCCCGAGGAACCGTGCGCGAGAAATAGACGTTTCCATCTCCAGGGAAGGAGGCCCCCACTCCGGTGGGATTGAGGGGTCCCAGGCGCTGTACGAAAAATCACCGAGCCACGGCGGTTTTCGCACAGCACCTGGCGGCCTCCCCTTTTACAACTGCCCAGTGTCATGACCATGCCCCAGAACCCTCTGCGCCTCTGGCTGCAGCGTCTGCTGCCGGATGCGAGCAACGCCCCACCCCGGCAGTGGGTGCGCGCCGCCATTGGCGGCAGCATCGCCGTCGCCCTGGCCACCCTGGCCTGCCTCCATCTGTTCGGTGCTGAACCGGCCCTGCGCCTGGCTGCCCCCTTCGCTGCCTCGTCGGTGCTGCTGTTCGCTGTGACTTCAAGCCCCGTGGCGCAGCCTTGGCCCGTGGTGGCCGGCAATGTGCTGGCGGCCGCCATCGGCCTGTTCGTGGGCCAGTGGGGGCTACCGCCGCTGGCGGCCGCTGCGCTGGCCTTTGGCCTGGCGCTCGTCGCGATGCAGGCCCTGCGCTGCCTGCACCCGCCGAGCTGTGCCGTGGCCCTGGGCGCGGCCCTGGGCGGACCGATCGTCGCGGCAATGGGCTGGCACCTGCTGCTGCCGGTAGCGCTCGGTTCGCTGCTGCTGGTGAGTACCGCCCTGCTGTTCAACAACCTCAGCGGCATTCCCTACCCACGCAAGGTGGCCCATCCCGCCAGTGGACCCCACCTGACCGCCGACCCGCTACCCGGCGAGCGCAACGGCATCGCCGAAGTGGACCTGGACCATGCACTGGCGGAATTCGGCAGCTTCGTCGACGTCACCCGCGACGACTTGCAGCGCCTGCTCCAGCTCACCGAGAAGCATGCCCTGCGCCGCACCATGGGCGACCTGCGGGCCGCGCGGATCATGTCCCGCGACCTGCGCACGGTCGGTCCCCAGGCGCCGGTGAGCGACGCCTGGAGGCTGCTCGACCGCCATCACCTGAAGGCCCTGCCGGTGCTCGACGACCAGCAGCGGCTGGTGGGCATCCTGACCCTCTCTGACCTGCTCGGCCACGCCGCCAATACCGCTTCACGCAGCCTGGCCGACCGCTTCCGCGCCCGCCGCGAGGCGCCGGTGTCCCGGCTGATGACCCGCCCGGTGCGCTGCGTGACGGTGGATACGCCGGTGGTGGAGCTGGTGTCGCTGCTCTCCGATCAGGGACTGCACTGCCTGCCGGTGCTGGATGATGGCGGACGGGTGGTGGGCATCGTCAGCCAGAGCGACCTGATCGCCGCGCTCTACCGCAACTGGTTGCAGGACCTGCACCGGCAGCCGGAGTTGCAACTGGCCAGTTGATGGGCGTCGGGTCTTGAGTGGGGCTGGCTGCCCTCTCCCCGTAGGGTGCGCTGTGCGCACCGAAATCTCCGCACGGTGTTTCGGTGGGCACACCCTACGATCAGCCAAGCGCCGGGGGTCAGGGCTGGAGGTCGAACAGGGCCTTGGTGGTTTCCATGTCGAAGGGCGCGGAGAAGTGTTCGTGGATGATCTTCCACTGCCCGCCGCGCTTGACGTAGCACTGGGTGCCGCGCATCCAGCTGGTCTGTACCTGGCCGTCATGTTCGCCGCCGCAGCGGATCAGGCAATGCAGGAAAGCCACGTTGCCGTCGGCATGGATGGTCGGGTCGGCCGGTTCGAAGATGTGGTCGCCGCTGCACATTTCCATGCAGTAGCGCCAGTGCTGGCCGTAGGCCTGAATGCCCTTGAACTGCAGCTGGAGGATGGCGTCGTAGGCGATCACGTCGTCCGCATAGCGCGCCACGATGCCGTCGATGTCCTTGGCACGGGCGGCCTTGAGCCACTGGTTGAAGGCTTCGTGCACGTCCAGCTCGGCGGTGGCCTTGAGGGTTTCACTGCTCATGGTGCGTCTCCTTGTTCCAGGAAAGGATTCCGCCCGGCTGCAGGCCGACGGGTTCATCTATTGTCGTACGCCGCTGCCGGTCTTCGACCTGGCCCATCTCAGGACCGACCAACGGCCCGTTCAGTCTTCCAGCTCGCGCAGGCGCATCTCGATGAAACGCCGCTCAGGCTCCTGGCGAACCAGCGCCAGGGCACTGCGATAGGCCGCACGTGCGTCCTCCTTGCGCCCAAGGCGCCGGCAGAGGTCGGCGCGGGCCGCGTGCGCCAGGTGGTAGTCCCGCAGGTCGCCGGTTTCCAGCAGGGCATCCACTTCCACCAGCCCCGCTGCCGGTCCGTCCCGCATGGCGATGGCCACGGCACGGTTCAGTGCCACCACCGGCGACTGCACCAGACGTTGCAGCACATCGTAGAGGCCGACGATCTGGCCCCAGTCGGTGCGCGATGCGTCCGGCGCCTGGGCATGCACGGCGGCGATGGCAGCCTGTAGCACGTAGACGCCAACACGTCGGCCGGCCAGGGCCCGGGTCACCAGCGACAGGCCTTCGGCGATCTGCGCCCGGTCCCACAGGGAGCGGTCCTGGTCATCCAGCAGTATCAGCTCTCCATCGGCGCTGGCGCGGGCCGCGCGGCGCGAGTCGTGCAGCAGCATCAGGGCCAGCAGGCCCATCACTTCCGGGTCGGGCAGCAGTTCCAGGAGCAGGCGCGCCAGCCGGATGGCCTCGACGGAGAGATCGGTACGGGTCAGGGAGTCCC
Source organism: Pseudomonas sp. LFM046 (assembly GCF_000949385.2). NCBI lineage: Bacteria > Pseudomonadati > Pseudomonadota > Gammaproteobacteria > Pseudomonadales > Pseudomonadaceae > Pseudomonas > Pseudomonas sp. LFM046. The sequence goes on from NZ_JYKO02000001.1 coordinate 4,200,390, forward strand.
CCGAGGACGCCGAATAACCCTCGTTGAACACCAGGTAGATGACCCGCAGGACGTTATCCAGGCGCTCCGGCAGCTCGGCCATGGCCGGCACCTGGTAGGGAATGCGTGCGTCGCGGATCTTCGCCTTGGCGCGGACGATGCGCTGGGCGATGGTGGACGGGCTGCTGAGGAAGGCCCGGGCGATTTCCTCGGTCTTCAGGTCGCAGACCTCGCGCAAGGTCAAAGGCACCTGGGCGTCGGCGGGCAGCGCCGGGTGGCAACAGGTGAAGATCAGCCGCAGGCGGTCATCCTCCACGTCCTCGCCCTCCTCGAAGGCACTGGCGGCCTCTTCCAGCTCCTCCACCAGCTGACTCTTGGAGGCGTCGAAGCGCGACCGTCGGCGCAGGCTGTCGATGGCCTTGAAGCGCCCGGCCGAGACCAGCCAGGCACGCGGGTTGGCGGGGATACCATCCCGCGGCCATTGCTGCACGGCGGCGATGAACGCGTCGTGCAGGGCTTCCTCGGCCAGGTCGAAATCCCCCAGCAGACGGATCAGGGTGGCGAGCACCCGGCGCGAGTCGCTGCGGTAGATCGCCTCGACCCGCTGGCGCAGCGCGACCTCGTCCATCAGGCGCGCCGCCCTGTCACGAGGCCACGCCAAGCGGCTGGATGTTCGGCCGCATTTCCGGTTCGCGGACTGGCCGGACCTCGATGCAGCCCAGGCGTGCCGGCGGGATCTTGGAGGCGATCTGGATGGCTTCGTTGAGGTCGCGGGCTTCGATCAGGTAGAAGCCGCCCAACTGCTCCTTGGTTTCCGCGAAAGGCCCGTCGGTCATGGAGACCCGCCCGCCCTGAATACGCAGGGTGGTGGCGGTGCCCACCGACTCCAGGGCGTTGGACGCCAGGTAATGACCACTTGCGGTGAGCTGCGTGGTGTATTCCAGGCACTCGCCGGCGATGGCCTGGTAGTCGGCATCGGTCAGGCTGGCCAGCTTGGCCTCTTCGATATAGATCAGGCACAGGTATTTCATGATGGGTTCCTCGGGTGGCTTGGGGTACTGACACCCTTTTGTCGATCCGCTGACGGGGGAATCGACAGGGCCGCCGAAATTTTCTGGCTCGCAATGGAATGGACTGCCCCGTGGGGCGCGAATTCACTCGCGCCCCACGGGAAGGATTCAGGGTAGTCGACGGGTCGGCGGGGGTAGGACTATTTCTCGGCGGCGGCCTTCAGGTTGTTCAGACCCTGGTCGAACTTGCCGCCCACCATGTCATCCATGTCGAAGAACACCTGCATCAGCCGGTGGGTGTAGGGGGAAGGCCCGTACATGGCCCAGGTCACCTGGGTTCCGCCCTCGTGGGGCTGGAGGAGGAATTCGGCGGTGTTGTGCGCTTCGAAGGGCATCTGGAAGTCCAGTTTGATCTCCACCTTCGAGGCCGGCTCGCTCTTGGTGATCTCCATGCTGCCGGTGCCCACCTCATTGTTGCCCTTCCAGGCGTAGGTAGAGCCCACGCCCTGGGCCGGACCGCTGTATTCACGCTTCAGGGCCGGGTCGATCTTTTCCCAGGGCGACCAGGCGGTCCATTGATGGAAGTCGTTGATGAGCGGAAAGACCTTGTCCGGCGGTGCGGCGATGTGGGCCGTACGTTCGATGCGGAAGTGATCCGGGCTGATCGCGGCGTATCCCAGCACACCGACGCACGCGACGATAAGGATGGCAAAGATGGCTTTGAGCATGGCGCGCTCCAGGGGCTTGCAGGCAGGTTGGACCGGCGAATCGGCAGGACGGCAAGAACAAGGTTAGTCGCTCTGCGTTGCCGCGTCCGGCAGCCTGATATGCCGCGCCAGCTCCTCGAACAGGGTGGTGACGGAGCGCAGGGCGCGGCAGTCCGGCCGGGTCAGCAGCCAGAGGGCGCTGGCGCAGCCGGTCAGGTCCGTCTCCAGCACACGCAACCTTTCATCGCCTTTCACCAGGAATTCCGGCAAGGCCGCCACACCCAGGCCGGCGCGCACCAGTTGGGCCACCGAGAACATGCTGTTGCAGCGATAGGCGGGCTGCGCTTCGGGATAGCGTTGGCGGCGCCAGACCACGCTGGATTGGTTGGGCAGGAAGTCGTCCGGAGCGATCCAGGTCATCCGCGCCGGATCGTCACCGGCTTCTCGCGACAGGTACGCCTCCGACGCGCACAGCACGTAGGGTACGCGGCCCAGGCAACGGCCCACCAAGTGGCCCGGGGGCGCGGTGGTCAGGCGCAGGGCGATATCGGCATCGCGACGGCTGAGGTTGGCGAAGTCGTTGGAGGTGGTCAGCTCCAGTTCCAGCGCCGGGTAGGCCGGCATGAAGCGCGCCAGGGCCGGTAGCAGCAGCCCCTGGAGCACGGCGTCGGTGCAGGTCAGGCGCAGGGTGCCGCTGACCGCCTCGCGGCCTTGCTCCAGCCCCAGGCGCGCGGCATCCAGCGCCCTCTCCGCCAGTTCGGCCTGCTGCGCCAGCAGCTGCGCCGCGGCATTGGGCAGGTAGCCGGCGCGACTCTTCTCGAACAGCACGCTGCCCAGGGCCTGTTCCAGGCGGCGCAGGGATCGGAATACGGTGGACACGTCCACCTTGAGCAGTTCGGCCGCCCGCGCCAGGGTGCCGCCACGCACCAATGCCAGCACCAGGGCGAGGTCCGCGTGGTCGATGCTGTATTGCGTCATTGCAAACCTGCCTTGCCTGATCGCCAATATTGATTGCCCGATCGCAACTATATAGTCCGCCTGAACGGGCGCAAGACGCGCTCCCTTGGGAGGACAGGACATGAAGCATCCCCGGCACCTGCGCATCGCCCTGGTGGGCGACAGGGACGACAGCATCACCGCGCACCGCGCCATTCCCCGCGCCCTGGACCTGGCGTCGAGCGCCACTGGCCTGGCGCTGGAAGCCGTCTGGCTGGCGACCGACCGCATCGCCGACACCCCGCTGGAAGATTTCCACGGCCTCTGGTGCGTCCCCGGCAGCCCCTACCGCGATACCGAAGGCGCCCTTTCGGCCATCGCCCACGCCCGCCGCAACGCCCTGCCCTTCCTCGGCACCTGCGGCGGCTTCCAGCATGCGTTGCTGGAGCACGCGCGCAACGTGCTCGGCTGGGCCGACGCCGAACATGCCGAAACCACCCCGGACGCGCCGCGCGCGGTGATCAGTCCCCTGCCCTGCGCCCTCAGGGAAACCCTGGAGCGGGTGCAATTGCGCCCCGGCTCGCGCCTGGCCAATGCCTATGGCGCTGACGAAGCCTTCGAGGGCTATCACTGCGGTTACGGCCTCAACCCGGCCTTCCGCGAACAGCTCACCCAAGGGCCGCTGCAAGTGGCCGCCACCGACGCCAGCGGCACGGCGCGAGCGGTGGAGCTGGACGACCATCCCTTCTTCGTCGCCACGCTGTTCCAGCCGGAGCGCGCCGCCCTGATCGGCCGCCTGCCGCCGCTGGTAGCCGCCTTCGTCAATGCCTGCCGGGATGAAGCCCGATGATCGCCCGCACGCCTGAACCGCCCTATTACGCGGTGATCTTCACCTCCCTGCGCAGCGAGTCCGAACAGGACTACGCCGAAACCGCCGGCCGCATGCTGGAACTGGCCCGCGACCAGCCGGGCTTTCTCGGTGTGGAGTCCGCCCGTGGCGCCGATGGATTGGGGATTACCGTGTCCTACTGGAGCAGCGAGGAGGCCATCCGCAGCTGGCGCGCCCAGGCCGAACATCGGGAAGCACAGCGGCGCGGGCGAGAGGAGTGGTACCAGGCGTTTCGCACCCGAGTGGCACATGTAAGCCGGGAGTATGGGAAGGCGTGAATCCGGGCTGAGGGCGCTCCGCCCGGACGCCCGATCGAGACGTTCCGTCGCCCCATAAAAAAGCCCCGCCAGATTGGCGGGGCTGAAACTAAAGGAGCAGAACGTTTCGTCGTCTTAGAACACGTACTGGGCGCGGAAGACCATGCCGTCGCCGGAGTCGTCGCCGTTGGCGTTCTCGGCGTTGTCGACGTTGGCCTTGACGTAGTAGCCGCTCAGCTTGACCGCTTCGTTGGCGTACCAGTTCACACCGAAGTTGTGGACCTTGGCTTCGACGTCGTCGATGTTGGCGAAGGCGCCGTTGTCGTCTTCAGCGCTGATGTTGTCGAAGCGGTAGAACACTTCCCAGGCGCCGATGCGGTTGTTGGACGGCTTGATCTTGTCGAACTTGCCGAGTTTGTAGTCACGGGCTTCGCCGGTCAGGGTGTAGGCCAGCTGCACGTAGTAGCCGTCGGCATCGATGTCTTCGCGGTTGGCAGCCTTGGCTTCCACCTGACGCTTCAGGTATTCGCTCTGGATGGAGAACGGACCAGCGGCGAAGGCGGCTTCCAGGCCCCAGGTGCTGTCGTTGTCGAACGCGCCAGCCGGGGTGTTGTTGGCACCGGCCAGGACCAGGCGGTTGCCGTTGGTGCCAGCGTCCTGACCACCGTCGGTGCTCACGCCGCGGATGCCCAGGCGGCTGCGGATACGGCCGTCGAAAGCGGTGTCGGACAGGTCGCGCTGGGCGTAGTTCACGCCGAAGTGCAGGACGTTGCCGGCTTCGTGCATGGGGGCGAACACACCGCGGGCGTTGAACTGCTTGACGCTGTCGCCGTCTTTTTCCTGGTTGGTGGCGTCGTTGGCGGTGATGCCAGCCGAACCGTACAGAGAAGCACCCACGGTGCCGGAAACCTGTACGCCCATGCCGCCGTTGTGGGCGTTCACGTAGTCGGCCAGGTCATAGGCAGCGGTACGCTCCTGGGCAGTTACCCACTTGGAGCTGGTGGCCTTTTCCAGACCGAAATCGGGGTCGAAACGGCCCATCTTGATGACAACCGGCTGGAAGCCGATGTAGGAGATGGACGCTTCGTCGAAGTAGCCGTCACCGTTGGCGTCGCCGTTGCTGCCGCCACGGTTGTCGCCACCGGCGTTGTGGGAGAAGTCGTAGTTGACCTGGTAAGCCCAGTCGGAGAAGGCGATACCGCCGATCTCCAGGAATGCGCGACGGAAGTAACCGGCGTCGGCGGTGTCGCCGTTCACGGTATAGAAGCCGTCGAAACGGCTGTAGTCAGCCTGGAGACGGCCACCCAGCTTGAAGCTGAAAGCCTTGTCGGTGGTGCCAACTTCAAGGCCGCCTTTGGTCTTGACGACGATATCGGCGCCGTCGGTGGTAACGGTACCGGCGAAAGCCTGGGCGGAAATGGCCAGGGCCATGGCGCTGGCGGCAAAACCGGCGAAGTGCTTACGGATCATCGAAGAATTCCCCTATTGGTCTTTAGCGTTAGAAAACACTCGAGCGGTGGGCTCGTCGGTGCTGGTGGGGAATCTTGGCGACCGGTTATTTCAGCTCGGTTGCTCCTATATAAATATTTTGTGACAAAGGAACTTTTTTACTTCGAATATTTATAAGGCACGCGACGCTCTAGGACGGGCTTTTCAGCCGTTATTTGGGGAATTTTCAGGATCGAGGGGAAGAAAAAAACCGGCTTGCGGATTTCACATATCGCGACTACCGCCGGGGTAAAGCAGGGATTGGACTCAGAGGGATTCGCGTCGTTTTTGCGCCAGATGAGCCGCCAGACCCTCGACTTCGCCCCCTTGCAGATCCGGCAGGTGACGGATCACCGCCTGGGTGAGTTTCATCTGTTTGATGAAGCGCCGGCAGTTGCGGCAGAGCATCAGGTGGCGGCGCAGCGCCATGCGCTCACGGAAGCTCAGCGTGCCGTCGAGGAGATCGCTGGAACGGGCAACCAGTTCCTTGCAATTCAGCATTGGCCTGTCTCCTCGAAGTGTTCCAGCGTGGCGAACAGTTTCAGGCGTGCGCGATGCAGCAGCACCCGGACATTGGAGAGCGAGACATCCAATAAATTACAGATCTCCTCCAACTCCAGGCCCTGGCACTCACGCAGCAGCAGCACACTGCGCTGCGTGTCCGAGAGGCTCAGCAAGGTCTTTTCCAGGCACTCGCGCAGTTCGTCCTCGGCGAGCAGCGCTTCGGGCGAGTCCTCGTGCCAGGCGGGAAGATTGCCGACCCAGTGGCCGTCCTCGGCAAATCGCTCATCCCCGACGGAACCGTGGGGTCCGGGGAGATCGTCGAGCAACACTTCGCGGCGGTTCTGCCTGAGGCGACTGCGGGCGGTGTTGGCGACGATGGTCAGAATCCAGGTCTTGAGGCTGGAGCGCTGCTGGAAGCCGTCCAGGTTGCGCACCACGGCCAGCCAGGCGTCCTGCACCACTTCGTCGGCATTGCGGTGGCCGACGATGGCGTAGGCCACCGCGCGCATGGCGCCCTGATAGGCGCCGATCAGCTCGCGAAAGGCGCCCTGATCCCCGGCCAGCAGCCGGGGTAGCAGGTCCGCGTCGGCCGGTAGGCTCATCAGCGTTTGCGCAGAATCACGCTGCCGATGGAGTAGCCGGCACCGAAGGAGCTGAGCACACCCAGCGCGCCGCTGGGCAGGTCGTCCTGGTGCTTGTGGAAAGCGATCACCGAGCCAGCGGAGCTGGTGTTGGCGTAGGTGTCGAGGATCACCGGCGCCTCATGGGACTCGGCGTCACGGCCCAGCAGCTTGCGAGCGATCAGCAGGTTCATGTTGAGGTTGGCCTGGTGCAGCCAGAAGCGCTTCACGTCGGTGACGTTGAGCTTGTTCTCGGCCAGGTGGGCGGCGATCAGCTCGGCGACCATCGGGCAGACGTCCTTGAACACCTTGCGGCCTTCCTGCACGAACAGCTTGTCACGGGCACCTATGCCCTCTTCCGCGGCACGGTTGAGGAAGCCGAAGTTGTTGCGGATGTTGTTGGAGAACTGGGTCAGCAGCTTGGTGCCCACCACGTCGAACTGGTGCTTGGACGTGGCCTGGTCGGCGCGCTCGATGACCACCGCGGTGGCGGCATCGCCGAAGATGAAGTGGCTGTCGCGGTCACGGAAGTTCAGGTGGCCGGTGCAGATTTCCGGGTTGACCATCAGCACGGCGCGGGCCTGGCCGGTCTGGACCGCGTTGGTGGCAGCCTGGATACCGAAAGTGGCCGAGGAGCAGGCGACGTTCATGTCGTAGCCGAAGCCGTTGATGCCAAGGGCGGCCTGCACTTCGATGGCGACCGCCGGGTAGGCACGCTGCAGGTTGGAGCAGGCGACGATCACGCCGTCGATGTCCGCCGGGGTCTTGCCGGCACGTTCCAAGGCCTGCTTCGCAGCGCTCACGGCCATTTCGCAGAGGATGCCCCACTCGTCGTTGGAGCGTTCCGGGATGCGCGGCGCCATGCGCTTGGGATCGAGGATGCCTTCTTTATCCACCACGAAACGGCTCTTGATGCCGGAGGCCTTTTCGATGAAGGCCACGCTGGACTCGGCCAGCGCTTCGATTTCACCCCGTTCGATGGCGGCGGCGTTTTCAGCATTGAAGGCCTGGACATAGGCATTGAAGGAAGCCACCAGCTCTTCGTTGGAGATGCTGTTGGGCGGGGTATACAGGCCGGTGCCACTGATGACGACGTTGTGCACGGTCGATCCTCTCGATATTGGGCCGCTCGCGGGAGCAGCCGGTTCAGGCATTCAACCGCCGGCCTCGCAGGCCGGCGACGGGAAAGAGTTTCCCCGCATGGGCGGGGTGGGCGCAGCATCCTGCCATCGCATCCGTCTCTGCCCCTCGTATCGATAGGAAGCAGGTGCGCAATTCGCCACTGGTGGGTGCAAAGGGTAACTCCAGAAATTGCCTGTGGCGACGGGGACTTTGGCCAGAAATGCGCCCAAACCGTGTGGATAGATAGTCCAATCGCGACCATTCAGCCACTTTCTTTTCACCGTCTGCGCAGCCGTCGGCAAACGGGTGATTGATCGCCAGGGGATTCAATCCGAAAGCGGAGAGCGCTATGTTGCGCGACTCACTTTCGGCAACCGGAGAGCCCTTGATGAGCCTGCACGGCACTTACGATCCGCAGAACGTCTTCGCCCAGATCATTCGTGGCGAGGCGCCCAGCTACAAGCTCTACGAGGACGACGACGTGCTCGCCTTCCTCGATATCTTCCCGCAGTCGTTCGGCCACACGCTGGTGATCCCCAAGCGTTCCAGCGCGCGCAACATCCTGGAGATCGAGGCCGAGGCCTTGGCCAAGGTGATGGCCGTGGTGCAGCGCCTGACCCGTGTGCTGGTGGACGAACTCAAGCCGGCTGGCGTTCAGGTGGCGCAGTTCAACGGCGCCCCGGCGGGCCAGACCGTGTTCCACATTCATATGCACATCGTGCCGCGCTTCGAAGGCGAGTCGCTGGGCATCCATGCCAGCACGAAGGCCGATCCGCAGGTGCTGGAATCTCTTCAGGCGCGCCTGCTCAAGCACCTGCAATAACGCCCGGCTGCGGTGCCACTGCGCAACCGCGACGGTGGATCGGTGAAGCGTGATCCACCCTACAAGGGGCATTTCGAGCTACGTAGGGTGGATGGCGCTTTTTCCATCCACCATCGCGTGCCGACCGTCACCCTCCGGTAGCTCCAACGATGGGCGGCCCGGACCGACATGTGCGGCCCCTGAAACTTCGCTTGTTGGGTTTCGTTCCTCTACCCAACCTACAGATTCTTCACCGCGTCCAGCCAGGCGGGGTCCAGGCGGTTCTGCTCGGTTTCCAGCCCCTGGGCTTCCATGGCCTCGCGGTGCTGGTCGATCTCCCGCATCAGTTGGCTGAGATCGGAGAGGTTGCCATCCAGTTGGTGCATCTGGGTCAGGCCCAGGTGATAGAAGCGCAACAGCTTCATCGCCGCCGGATCGCGCGCTTCCACGCCGGCCTTGACCTTGTGCATGACATTGCCGATGCGCATCAGGCTGCGTTTGAGTTGCCAGCCGTAGACCGCCGGAGCCATCCAGGGGCGCGGCCAGAGCTGGATGCGCACCACGGCAACGGTCAGGGCAAGGCCGATCAGCACGCCCATCAGGTTCCAGCGGAAGTTGTCACCACCCGAGGCGCCGAACAGCTGCACGCATAAGGTGGACAGCAGCAGCGCCAGGGCGATGAAGAGGGCAGCGATCGTCAGGGTTATCCGCCGGGTCTGCTGGCGGTAGGCCTCGGGGCTCATGGGGCGGATTTCGAACATCGGATTCATGCTTTCCATTACGCCTCTACCTGGGTCCACTGTTTGTTCAATCGCTTGTCCGACACCGGCATCCGCGTGCCCAACTGCTGGGCGAACAGCGAGACGCGGTACTCCTCCAGCATCCAGCGGTAGGTCACCAGTTCCGGGTCGCGCTTGCCTTCCTGGGCGTGCTTGGCCAGGCGTGCCTGGTATTGCTCCCAGTAACCGGCGATCTCACCCGACCAGACGCGATCACGCTGCAATTGCGCGGCGATCTTGTCGAAACGCTGCTCGATGGCCTTGAGGTAGCGCGGCAGTTCCTTGAACCATTCCGCCGGGGTCTCCCGGACGAAACCCGGATAGACCAGGTTGCCCAACTGCGCCTTGATATCGTTCAGGGCCACCGCCTGAGCCAGGTCGATGCGACCCTTGAAGCGCTTCTGCAGCCCATGCCAGAGCTTCAGCACTTCCAGGGTCAGGCGGGCCAGGCGCTCGGCGTGCTCGGCCCAGGCGCCGCGCTTCTTCTCCGCCAGGGAGGCCAACGCAGCGCCATCGCGCGGCAGGCTGGCCTCGCCGTCGAGGATGCAGCTGTCCAGGCTGGCCAGCAGGATGTCCTCCACCAGGGCGTCCACCCGTCCCATATCGCGGTAGAGCAAGCCCAGCTCAGTCAGCCCCGGCAGCTTCCCACGGAGGAACTTGGCGGTTTCCGCCAGTTGCTGCAGCAATAGGCGCTGCAGGGCGCGACGATGCTGCCATTCGGCCTCGGCCTGGGTGGGGAAACGGCCTTCCTTGACGGTTCCGCCCTCCTCCACCAGCGCCGGGTAGACGGTCATGGAGAGGCCCGCCACCTTCTGCTGGGTCTTCTCCGCCACCTGGGCGAAGCCCTTGGCTTCCACCGGTTTCTGTTCCCGCTGCGCCTGGGGAATGGCCAGGGCGGCCTGGCTGGCTTCGGCGAAGCGAGCGGTGATCTCCACCAGGTCGCGTCCTTCTCCCAGGAACTTGCCCCTGGCGTCCACCACTTCCAGGTTCATCTTCAGGTGGCTTTCCAGCTGCGCGGCGGCCTCGACCCAGGCCTCTTCCGGCACGCGGGCGCCGGTCATGCGGGTCAGCTCGCGGCCCAGGGAGTCCGGCAGGGAACCCTGGCCAAAGGCGATCTTGTCCAGGGCGGCCTTCACGAAGTCCGGCACCGGCACGAAGTTCTTGCGCATCGCCTTGGGCAGGTTGCGCACCAGGGCCACGCACTTGGCCTCCAGCAGGCCCGGCACCAGCCATTCCAGGCGCTCCGGCGGCAGTTGTGGCAGCAGCGGCGCCGGCACGCGCAGGGTCACCCCGTCGCGAGGATGGCCCGGCTCGAAGTGATAGGACAGCGGCAGCTCCAGCTCGCCCAGGCGCAGCTTGTCCGGGTACTGCGCGGCGGTGACTTCACTGGCTTCGCGGGCCAGCACATCTTCCTCGCGCATGATCAGCAGGTCCGGGTTCGTCGCCCGCTCCCGCTCGTACCATTTCTCGAAGCTGGCGGTCTGGTAGATGTCCGCCGGCAAGCGCGCGGCGTAATAGGCGAACAGGGTTTCCTCGTCGGCCAGGATGTCGCGGCGACGGGCCTTGGCTTCCAGCTCGTCGAGCTTCTCCAGCAACTGGCGGTTGGCGGTGAGGCACTTGGCCTTGCTGTGGATTTCGCCACGCACCAGACCTTCGCGGATGAACAGCTCGCGCGAGGTTTCCGGGTCCACCGGGCCATAGTGAACGGCGCGGCGGCCGACGATGATCAGACCGTAGAGGGTGATCTGCTCATAGGCCACCACCTGACCACGGCGCTTCTCCCAGTGGGGCTCCAGATGGTTCTTCTTCACCAGGTGGCCGGCCAGGGGCTCCAGCCAGTCCGGCTCGATCTTCGCCACCATGCGGGCGAAGAGCTTGGTGGTCTCCACCAGCTCGGCGGTCATCACCCACTGCGGACGTTTCTTGGCGATGGCGGTGCCCGGGTGAATCCAGAAGCGGCGCTGGCGGGCCCCGAGGTAGTCGCCCTCCTCGGTCTTCTGGCCGATCTGGCTGAGGAGGCCGCAGAGGATGGCCTTGTGCACCTTGGCGTAGTCGATGCTGCGCTGTTGCTGTTCGGCCTTGGCGGTGGCGGACTGTGCAGACTGCCTCGCCTTGGCATCACTGGTAGCAGCATGGGAATCGCTGCGCTCCACCCCTCCTACGGGGGATTTGGATTTGCCGGATTCGGGGAAGAGCTTCAGTTCGCGGCAGATCAGTACCAGTTGGCGGTGTGCATCGCGCCACTCGCGCAGGCGCAGGTAGTTGAGGAAGCTCTTCCGGCACCAGTTGCGCAGGGCGTTGGAGCCCAGCGCCTGGCGCTGTTCCTCGAAGCCGCGCCACAGGTTGATCAGCGCGGCGAAGTCGGAGTCCACATCCTTCCACTGCGCGTGGGCCTGGTCGGCCGCCTGCTGGCGTTCGATCGGGCGTTCACGCGGGTCCTGCACCGAGAGTGCGGCGGCGACCACCAGCACTTCGTCGAGGCTGCCCTGGCGGGCGCCTTCCAGCACCATGCGGCCCAGGCGCGGGTCGATGGGCAGACGCGCCAGTTGGCGACCGATGGGGGTGAGCTGGCCCTCGCGGTTCACCGCCGAGAGTTCTTGCAGCAGGGTGAAGCCGTCCTTGATGGCCTTGCCATCCGGCGGCTCGATAAAGGGGAACGCCTCGATGTCGCCCAGGCGCAGATGGAGCATCTGCAGGATCACCGCCGCCAGGTTGGTGCGCAGGATCTCCGGGTCGGTAAAGGCCGGGCGCGCGAGGAAATCCTCCTCGCTGTACAGGCGTACGCAGATGCCCGGCTCCACACGGCCGCAACGGCCCTTGCGCTGGTTGGCGCTGGCCTGGGACACGGCTTCCACCGGCAGGCGCTGAACCTTGGCGCGGTAGCTGTAGCGGCTGATGCGCGCGGTGCCGCTGTCGATCACGTAGCGAATGCCCGGCACGGTGAGGGAGGTTTCCGCCACGTTGGTGGCCAGCACGATCTTGCGCCCGGGCATGGGCTGGAAAATCTTCTGCTGCTCCGCCGGGGTCAGACGCGCATAGAGCGGCAGCACCTCGGTGTGGCGCAGATTGGCCTTGCGCAGCACCTCGGCGCAGTCACGGATTTCCCGCTCGCCCGGCAGGAACACCAGCACGTCGCCGGGCCGCTTGCCCACATCGCGCTCGTGGGCAGTGATCTCGTCCAGCGCGCGAAGGATGCCCTGGTCCACGGAGAGGTCGTCGAACAGCGCCTCGCCGTCTTCGTCCACTTCGGCGGCGAGCGGCCGGTACCAGGTGTCCACCGGGTAGGTGCGGCCAGAGACTTCGATGATCGGGGCGTCCCCGAAGTGCTTCGAGAAGCGCTCCAGATCGATGGTGGCCGAGGTGATGATCAGCTTGAGGTCGGGACGGCGCGGCAGCAGGGTTTTCAGGTAACCCAGCAGGAAGTCGATGTTCAGGCTCCGCTCGTGGGCCTCGTCGACAATGAGGGTGTCGTAGCGTTCGAGGAAGCGGTCGTGCTGGGTTTCCGCCAGCAGGATGCCGTCGGTCATCAGCTTGATCAGGCTGCGTTCGTTGGACTGGTCCTCGAAGCGCACCTGATAACCCACCAGCTCGCCCAACGGGCTGCCGATCTCTTCCGCCACGCGGGTCGCTACGCTGCGGGCCGCCAGCCGGCGCGGCTGGGTATGGCCGATCAGGCCGTGGGCGCCACGGCCGATTTCCAGGCAGATCTTCGGCAACTGCGTGGTCTTGCCCGAGCCGGTCTCACCGGCGATCACCAGTACCTGGTGCTTTGCCAGCGCCGCCTTGATCTCGTCGCGCTTGGCGGCGATGGGCAGGGCATCGTCGTAGCGCATCACCGGCACGCTGGTACGCCGCGCCTCCACCCGCGACACGGAAGCCTGGAAGCGCTCGGCCCACTGCGCCAGCTTGGCGTCATCGGGGTGCTTGCGCAGCTCATGGAGCTGCCGGCGCAGGCGATGGCGGTCGGCGCCCATGGCCTGGTCGAGGCGTTGCAGGAGTTGTTCGGGGCTGGGGGATTGCTCGCTCATCGGGTCCGCTGATTCTGCTGTCGTTTTCGGCAAGGGCGGAATTGTCGCAGATTTCCCCCGGCGAGGGCTCGGGCCTGTGGGGCGCGAATTCATTCGCCAAGGGCGGCGCATTTCGTAGGATGGGTCGGGCGGCGTTCCGCGAGCTTGCGAAACCCATCAACCATGGTCCGCATGGGTTTCGTGCCTCAACCCATCCTACGGGGCTGTCCCGCCGAGGGCGCCACATCACCCTTTTCGCGAATGAATTCGCTCCAACAATCTTCCTCCGGAAACGACAAGGCCCCGCGAGTGCGGGGCCTTGTCAGTTGCGGGGCGGGATCAGGCCTGGGCCTTCTCCTGCTTGGCCTTGAGCTTCTTCAGCTCTTCGTCCCTCAGTTCGCGGCGCAGGATCTTGCCGACGTTGGTGGTCGGCAGCGCGTCGCGGAACTCGACGGCGCGGGGCATCTTGTAGCCGGTGACGTTGGCGCGCATGTGCTCCATCACCTGCTCCTTGGTGAGGCTGGCGCCCGGCTTGACCACCACGAACATCTTGATGGACTCGCCGGATTTCTCGTCCGGCACACCGATGGCGGCGCACTGCAGCACGCCCGGCAGGGCTGCCAGCACGTCTTCCAGCTCGTTCGGGTACACGTTGAAGCCCGACACCAGGATCATGTCCTTCTTGCGGTCGACGATGCGCATGTAGCCATCTTCCTGGATCACCGCAATGTCACCGGTGCGCAGCCAGCCGTCGGCGTCGAGGATTTCGTCGGTGGCTTCCTGGCGCTGCCAGTAGCCCTTCATCACCTGCGGGCCCTTGACGCAGAGCTCGCCGGGCGCGCCCAGGCCGACGTCATTGCCGGCATCGTCCACCACCTTGCACTGGGTGGACGGTACCGGAATACCGATGGTGCCGATCTGGTTGTTCTCGAAGATATTCACCGACACGACCGGGCTGGTCTCGGTCATGCCATAGCCTTCGCAGATTTCGCAGCCGGTGACCTCCTTCCAGCGCTCGGCCGTGGCCTGCTGCAATGCCATGCCACCGGAGAACGTCGCCTTCAGCGAGGAGAAGTCCAGCTTGCGGAAGTCCTCGTTGTTGCACAGGGCGACGAACAGGGTATTGAGGCCGACGAAACCGGTGAACTTGTACTTCGCCAGTTCCTTGGTCATGGCCGGCAGGTCGCGCGGGTTGCTGATCAGGACGTTGTGGCCGCCGACCAGCATCATCGCCATGCAATGGAAGGTGAAGGCGTAGATGTGATAGAGCGGCAGCGGGGCGATGAGGATCTCTTTGCCCTCAACCATGTTGGCGCCCATCAGGGCCTTCACCTGAAGCATGTTGGCCACCAGGTTGCGGTGGGTCAGCATGGCGCCCTTGGCCACGCCGGTGGTGCCGCCGGTGTACTGCAGCACGGCGATGTCGCCGCTCTGCGGGCTGGCTTCGTTCACGGCACGGCCACGGCCCTTGGCCAGGGCATCGTTGAGCTTGACCGCCTGGGGCAGGCTGAACGGCGGCACCATCTTCTTCACATGCTTGATCACGGCATTGACCAGCAGGCGCTTGAAGGTGGGCAGCAGGTCGCCCACTTCGGTGACGATGACGTGCTTCACGCCCGTCTTGGGCAGCACTTCCTCGGCCAGGTGGGCCATGTTGGCCAGGCACACCAGGGCCTTGGCGCCGGCGTCGTTGAACTGGTGCTCCATTTCCCGCGCGGTGTACAACGGGTTGGTGTTGACCACCACCAGGCCCGCACGCAAGGCACCGAAGACCACGACCGGGTACTGCAGGATGTTCGGCAGCTGCACGGCGATGCGGTCGCCGGGCTTGAGGTCGGTGTGGTTCTGGAGGAAGGCGGCGAAGGCGCCGGAGAGTTCGTAGAGCTCACCGTAGGTGAAGGTCTTGCCCAGGTTGCTGAATGCGGGCTTGTCGGCAAAGCGTTGGCAGGACTGCTTCAATACCGCCTGGACGTTGGGGTACTGATCGGGGTTGATCTCGGCAGGAACACCCGAAGGATATTTGTCCTTCCAGAAGTTTTCGGTCATGGAGGCCCACTCCTAAGCAACAGCTGATTTCACTGCCCTCAGAGGAGCAGTTGTTTGTTGTGTTCTGTGCGATTGTGCGCCCGTCCGGGCAAAAAAACGCGCCGAGAGTAGCAGCTTTGCCAGAGGCTAACCAGCACCAAAATAGCCCTGACAGGTCACAAAAATGACTTAATTAATTTTCACGGTCACTTTTGGAGTCTGAGCTCTAATTTACCGACAAACGGCGTACGGCGGGGCTTTCGCGGGTGTCTGGGGAGGCGTCGGGTGGGGTCAGGCGCAGGCCCCGGAGTTCGGGAAGGGAGAAAAGCGGGGCAGGACGGATGATCCGCCCTGCCCTCTTGCGTCAGGCGATGTCGCGCAGCTCGCGACGGAGAATCTTGCCCACCGGCGTCATGGGCAGGGCATCCTTCAGCACGATGTGCTTGGGCACCTTGTAGCCGGTGAAGTTTTCCTTGCAGTAGGCCTTCAGCTCCTCGACGCTGACGCCGCCCTCGCGGGGCACCACGAAGAGTTTCACCGCCTCGCCGGACTTCTCGTCCGGCACACCGATGGCCGCGCAGTTGGCCACTTTCGGGTGGGCCATGACCACGTCTTCGATCTCGTTCGGATAGACATTGAAGCCGGAGACGATGATCAGGTCCTTCTTGCGGTCGACGATGCGCACGTAGCCGTCCGGGTCGATCACCGCGATGTCGCCGGTCTTGAGCCAGCCCTCGGCGTCCAGCACCTCGGCTGTAGCTTCAGGTCGATTCCAGTACCCCTTCATCACCTGCGGCCCCTTGATGCACAGCTCCCCACGCTCGCCGAGGGGCATTTCGCAGCCCTGATCGTCGATGGTCTTGAACGCGGTACCCACCACCGGGATGCCCACAGTGCCCAGGCGCGCCTGGCCGCCGTAGGGGTTGGTGCTGGCCACGGGGGACGTCTCGGTCAGGCCATAGCCCTCCACCACTGAGCAACCGGTGATGGACTGCCAGCGCTCCGCAGTGGCCTTGACCAGGGCGGTACCACCGGAGTTGGTGACCTTGAGGTTGGAAAAGTCGAGGTTCTTGAACTCGGGGTGATCCATCAGCGCCACGAACAGGGTGTTCAGGCCCAGCAGCGCGGAGAAGCGCCACTTCTTCAACTCCTTGATGAAGCCGCCGATGTCACGCGGGTTGGTGATGAGTATGTTGTGGTGGCCGTTGACCATCATGCACATGCAGTTCGCGGTGAAGGCATAGATGTGGTACAGCGGCAGCGGCGCGATCATGATTTCCCGGCCCTGCTTCATCAGCGGCGCGCCGTCCGGCCCCAGCTGCGACAGGCAGGCATCCACCTGCTGCATATTGGCCACCAGGTTGCCGTGGGTCAGCATCGCCCCCTTGGCAACGCCCGTGGTGCCGCCGGTGTACTGCAGCACGGCGATGTCATCCAGCCCCACCCGCACCGGTTTCAGCGCATGGCCCTGTCCCTGCTTCAGCGCGTCCTTGAAGGGCACGGCCTGGGGCAGGTTGAAGTCAGGCACCATCTTCTTCACCGTCTTCACCACGGTGTTCACCAGCCAGCCCTTGAGGCTCGGCAGGAGGTCCCCCATGCGGGTTTCGATCAGGAATTCGATCTCGGTGTCGGGCAGCACCTCTTCGACCAGCTTGCCGAACAGGTTGATGTAGACCAGCGCGCGCACCCCGGCGTCCTTGAACTGGTGGCGCATCTCGCGGGCGGTGTAGAGCGGGTTGGTGTTGACCACGATGAGCCCGGCGCGCAGGGCGCCGAACACGGCAATGGGGTACTGCAGGACGTTGGGCATCTGCACGGCGATGCGGTCGCCGGGCGCAAGATCGGTGTGCTTCTGCAGGTAGGCGGCGAAGGCGGCGGACAGGCGATCCAGCTCGGCATAAGTCAGGGTCACGCCCAGATTGCTGAAGGCGGGGCGATCCGCGAACTTCTTGCAGGACCGCTCAAACACCTCGATCACCGACTTGTACGCCGTCAGATCGATCTGCTTGGGCACACCGGCCGGGCGTTTGTCGCTCCAGAAATCAGGTTGCATTGTTGTTGTCCTCTTATCCCTGAATGTGTCTGGCCCGTGCTTCGGGGCTGCCCGGAAATTAGCAGCTCCCCGGGATAGCGCAAATACTCCCGCGCCCGTCATTGACGACGTGAATCTTGCCGCTCACGTATTGCGCGCCATGGAACCGGCCGGTCACGATCGGACGCTTTGCGCCACCTCCGCGCCCGTGCACAATGCGCCGATTCCCAGGCAGAAGGATCGGCCATGCGCCACGACGCTTTCTGGCTCGACGCCAGCGATGCAGTGCCCCTGTACGTCAACCACTGGGCCGGCGACGCCCCGCCCCGGGCGGCGGTGATGCTGTCCCACGGCATGGCCGAACACAGCGGCCGCTACGCCCGCCTGGGCGAGGCCCTGGTGGCCGCCGGCTTCGAGCTCTACGCCCTGGACCAGCGCGGCCACGGACGCACCGCGGAGCATGGCGTCCTCGGCCAGTACGCCGCGGAGGATGGCTGGAACAAGGTGATCAGCGACCTCTCCTGCCTCAACCACCACATCCGCCAGCAGCACCCGCAGGCGCCCATCTTTCTGCTGGGCCACAGCATGGGCAGCTACATCGGCCAGGCGTATCTGATGCAGCACAGCTGCAGCCTTCAGGGCGCCATCCTTTCCGGCTCCAATCACCAGCCCGTGGCGTTGTACCGGGCCGCCCGCCTGATCGCCCGCTTCGAGCGCTGGCGCCAGGGCAAGGAAGGCCGCAGCGCGTTGATCGAGTTCCTCTCCTTCGGCTCCTTCAACAAGGCCTTCAAGCCCAATCGCACCACCTTCGACTGGCTGAGTCGTGACCCGCAGGAAGTGGACAAATACGTCAATGACCCGCTCTGCGGCTTCCGCTGCACCAATCAGCTGTGGCTCGACCTGCTCGGCGGGCTTCAGATCATCACCCCGCCGAAGAACCTGGCGCAGATCGACCCCGATCTGCCGCTGCTGGTGATCGGCGGTGAGCGTGACCCGGTCAGTGACGGCCGGCGCCTGCAGGACCTGGCCGATGCACTGCGCGCGGCCGGCCTGAAGAACGTGCAACTGAACATCTACCCCGGCGCCCGCCACGAGTTGCTCAACGAGAGCAACCGCGACGAGGTGACCGCGGACCTGATCGACTGGCTGGAACAGGCCCTTGCCCACAGCCATCGCCACCCACAGCAAGCCAAGGAGACCGCATGAGCCAGGTAACCAACTTCACCTACGACGCCCTCGAAGTCGGCCAGAAGGCCAACTTCTCCACCACCGTGGAAGAGCGCCACATCCAGCTCTTCGCCGCCGTCTCCGGCGACCGCAACCCGGTACACCTGGACGCCGAGTACGCCGCCGGCACCCTGTTCAAGGAACGCATCGCCCACGGCATGTTCACCGGCGCCCTGATCAGCGCCGCCATCGCCTGCGAAATGCCTGGCCCGGGCAGCATCTACCTCGGCCAGCAGCTGAAATTCACCCGCCCGGTGAAGCTGGGCGACAGCCTGACCGTGGAGCTGGAAATCCTCGAGAAGCTGCCGAAGAACCGCGTGCGCATCGCCACCCGCGTGTTCAACCAGAACGCCGAGCAGGTGGTGGATGGCGAAGCCGAAGTGCTGGCGCCCAAGCAGCAGCTGTCGGTGGAACTGCCGGAGCTGCCGCCGATCACCATCGGCTGAGGTTGAGCTGGAAATGAAAAAGCCCGGACTTGTCCGGGCTTTTTCATGGGCGACGCTGCCGCTTTTCTGTAGGGGCGAATTCATTCGCCAAGCAGGGCGAAGCCCTGCCGTAGGTTGGGCCTCGTTCCTCGGCGCCAACCTACGAAAAGCTCGTCCGCGTTATTCCTCCCCCACCGTCACGCTGGCCGTCATGCCGGCACTCAACTGGACGTCGGCCGGCAGCTTGTCCAGCTTGATCCGCACGGGAATCCGCTGAGCCAGGCGCACCCAGTTGAAGGTGGGTTCGACGTTGGCCAGCAACTGGGTGTCCGGACTGGCGTTGCGGTCGGTGATACCCCGGCTGATGCTTTCCACCGTGCCCGACAGCGGCTCGCCGGCGCTCATCAGCCAGACCTTCACCGGTGCCCCCACCTTGATGCGCGGCAGCTTGGTTTCCTCGAAGTAGGCCTGGACGTAGAACGAACCGTCGTCCACCAGCGCCATCACCGGCTGGCCAGCACTCACGTAGTTACCCTGGGCCAGGCGCAGGTTGGTGACCTGCCCGCTGCGCGGCGCGCGCAATTCGCTGCGGGCAAGGTTCAGTTCGGCCACCTTGAGTTCGGCCTGGGCCTCGCGGAATTCGGCGCGGGCCACTTCGGCCGTGATCAGCGCGTTCTCCCGCAGCTCCGCGCTGATGGCCTGGGGCCCCAGGTGCTCACGGCGGGAGGCTTCGTGTTCGCGCAGGCGCAGTTGATTCTGGCGGGTGTCGGCCACCGCGCGGGCCTTTTCCAGCGCTGCCTGGTAGCGCTCGCGGTCAACGCTGAGCAGCAGGTCGCCCGCCTTCACCTCCTGGTTGTCGCGGACCTTGAGGTCCATCACCCAGCCGGAAACATCCGGCGCTATCACCACCACGTCGGCGCGAATCCGCGCATCGCGGGTCCAGGGCGAAAGCATGTAGTGCTGCCAGAGGCCATAGCCGGCCACCAGAGCCACCGCGACCAGGACCAGGGTTACCGCCACACGCAACATCGAACGCATCACTCTCTCCTTCACCAGTGCCCGGTCAGCGCCACCAGGGCGGCCAGCACACAGACATACAGGGCACAATCGAACAGCGCTTCGTGCCAGATCCAGCGCGTAACCCCGATACGCGCCAGGCCAAGCCGCAGCACGCCGGTCACCAGCAGCGCCAGCAGCGCATAAATCAGAAAGGGGCTGAGCAGCACGCCGCCCAGGGACCATTCACGCAAGCCCATGGCTCGCCTCCTGTTGTTCGCACCATTGCCGCCAGCTCTGCTGCAACTGCAGCAGGGCCGCCTGGGCCAGGCGGCGGTCGATACTGCTTCCGGCGCCACGCAGGGCGGTAAGCAACTCACCGGCGGGCTCGTCGAGGGTCAGGGCACGCCCCGGCGCCGGGCCTTGCAGCAGGATGCGCTCCAGCTGTCGCAGGAAACGCTCTTCCGAAACCCCCAAGGGTTTATCGGCAGCCGCCAGGCAGCGCCGCAGGTGCAGCAGTTCATCCCCCAGGTCCAGGCTGGCGAGGCCATCGTCCCAACGGCTGCGACTCTGCTCCGGCAGCACGGGATAGAGCCGCGCCAGTTGCAGGAGGCGGTCGGCCATGCGACCGCCGAACCAGTTCTCCGCGCCCGCCAGGCGCACCCCGGTCAGACGCGCCAGGTCCGCGAGGGTCGCCTTGAGCAGGCGCCGGCCATGCCAGACCGGGTTGCGCAGCAGAATCAGCCGGAACGAGAGCACCGCGAAGCCCACGCCGAGCACCATGGAAATCGCCTCGTTGAAGAACACCCCGACGTCGAAGCGCATGATGTTCTGCGGCGCACACAGGACGATGAAATGCAGACAGAAGGAGGTGGCCGTGGCTGCCAGCGCCGGCCTGGCCATCCCCAGGGCGCCGAAGAAGAGCGGCACGCCGAGGGCCAGGCAGAGCATGGGAAAGCCACTGAGCTGGGGCAGCAGGACCTGGCCGACGACAAACGCCACGGGCAGCGCGTAGAGGATGCCGCGCAGGAACATGAAGCCGATCTGTTCGGCGTTCTCGCGGCTGGCGAACAGGCCGCAGATTACGCAAGTCAGGGTCAGGGCGCCGACCGCCGAGGTCCAGGCGGTCGCCAGCCAGAACGCCGACAGGCCGAGGAACGCCAGGGCGCTGCGCAGGCCGTAGATCGCGGCGGTCTGCACATCGCGGTGGGTGGATAGCGGCGGCGGCACGTCCGACGGTGCCTCGCCCCGCTCCACCGCATGCATGGAGCCGACCGCCGCCGCGGCCTGGCGCATCACCACCGCCATGCGGCCCAGGCAGTATTGCTGGACGGTGGACAGCGACTCGTCCTCGGAAGCCTGCAGCAGGCGATCGCGCAGATCATCCAGGCGTGAGACATCGGGTTCGGCCAGGGCCGCTTCTACTTCTTCCACCCAGGGTCGCAGGCGCTCGGCCTCCCCCTCCCCGAGCTGGCGCCACTGGCGTGCCACACCCCGGGCCAGGCGCAGCAGGCTGAGCAGGTCATGGCTGAGCACCTGCAGGGCCACCGCGCGCTGGCGGCCGCGATCGCCCTCGAACCAGGCATGCTCGCGCTGGGCATCCACCGCCACGATGCGCCCGAGCACCCCGAGCAGCCCCTGGCGCTCCTGGCGTTCGCCCTTGAGCGCGGAGATCGCCGCCTGAATGCCGCATTGCCAGGCATCCCGCGCCTGGCGGGCGAGCTGGCGCTCCACCCGCTGCGGCCAGAGCAGCGCGCTGGTCAGGGTGGCGCAGATGATGCCGAGGCTGATTTCAGTGGAGCGCGCCACCGCCTGGTCGAACACGGCCAGGGGATGGGCGATGGCCGGCAGACCGATGATGGCGACCGTGTAGCCCGCCAGGACGAACGAATAAGACCAGGCACTGCGCATCATGGTCGAGGCGGCGGTACAGATGCCCAGCCAAGTGGCCAGCGCCAGCAGGAACAGCCAGGGCGTCTGGGCGAAGAGCGCGACGATGGCCACCGACATGACCGTGCCCACCAACGTACCCAGCAGTCGTGCCAGGCCCTTCTGCACCACCATGCCGGACAGCGGCTGGGCGACGATGAAGGCCGTCATCAGCGCCCATTGCGGCTGTTCCAGGCCGAAGCGGAACGCACACCAGAGCGCCAGGCCGCCACCCAGCAACGTCTTGATCGCGAATTGCAGCGCCGGCATATCGGGCGCCAGAAAGGCACGCAGGGTATCGCGCACGGGCAAGGTCCAAGGGTGATAGGGATTGAATCTGAAGATAGTCCGCCGGGAACGGCGAGCCATACGCAAGACTTATTATTAGCTAGCTAATAGATTGCCGTCCAGAGGTCGCTTTCACGTTCGTCGGCTCCTCGTTGTTAATTAATTAAATGCATATTTAAATAAACCGTCGTCCTCCTCCGGAGATGTTCCCGTGACCCGCCCCCGCTCCCCCGGCCGCCCTACCGGCGATTCTCAGCTCCAGCGCGAACGCCTGCTGGACGCCGCCACCCACACCTTTGCCCAACTCGGCATCCATGCCGCCAGCCTGCGCGGCATCGCCCAGCACGCGGGCGTGACGCCGGCGCTGGTCAATTACTACTTCGGCAACAAGGAACGCCTGGTCGATGCGATGCTGGAAGAGCGCCTGCTGCCGCTGTTCCAGGGCATGGCCGAGCGCTTGCAGGAAGTGGGTGACGATCCCTTCGCACTGGTCAGCGCCTTCGTGCGCGGCATGAGTGCCAACCTCAGCCGCAATCCCTGGCTGCCGCCGCTCTGGGTCCGCGAAGTGCTCTGCGAAGGCGGCGCCCTGCGGGAACTGCTGCCCGGCCGCTTCGCGCCCATGGTGCCTGTCCTCCTCGCCCAGCGCTTTGCCGCGGCCCAGGCCGGCGGGCGCCTGAACCCCGACCTCGACCCGCGTTTGCTGGTGGTCTCGCTGGTCGGTCTGGTGATGCTGCCCTACGCCGCCGGCCCGGTCTGGCGCGGCATCTTCGCCAGCCCGGAGCTGGGCGACGAAGCGATGGTGAAGCACATACTGGCCCTGCTGGAGCGCGGACTGGAGGTGAAGCCATGAACCGCCTGCTCCCCTGCCTGCTGGCCTGCTTCCTGCTCAGCGGTTGCGAAGACCCGGCCCGGGAACCCCTGCTCGGCACACTTGAATGGGACCGCATCGGCCTGCCCGCCGAAGCCTCGGAAACCATCCTCGCCTGGCACGTGGCCGAGGGCGATCAGGTGCAGGCCGGCCAATTGCTGCTGGAACTCGACCCGCGCCGCCTCGACGCCCGCATCAAGGAAGCGGAAGGCGATGTCGGCCAGGCCAAGGCACGGCTGGAGGAACTGAGCACCGGCGCCCGCAGCGAAACGGTGGACGCGGCCCGCGCCACCCTCACCCGCAACCGCGCCGAACTCACCGACGCCGAACGCACGTTCCAGCGCATCTCCGCGCTCTACCAGCGCCGCCAGGTAGCCATCGCCGAACTGGACCGCGCCCGCGCCGCCCGTGACCAGGCCCGCGCCGCCGTCAGCAACGCCGACGCCCAGTTGCGGGAACTCACCAACGGCACCCGCCCGGAACAGATCGAACAGGCCGCCGCCGTACTCCAGGCCGCCCAGGGCAGGCTCGCGCAGCTGCAGGTCACCCGCGAGCACCTCAGCCTGCGTGCCCCCCGCGCCGGCAGGGTGGACGCCCTGCCCTTCAAGCCCGGCGACCAGCCGCCACTGAACGCCGAACTGGTCAGCCTGCTGGTGGGCGATGCGCCTTATGCGCGAGTCTACGTGCCGGCCTCGGTACGTCCGCAGATCGCCATCGGCGACCGGGTCTCGGTGAAGGTGGAAGGTGTGGCCGAACCCTTCGAGGCCACTGTGCGCAGCATCGCCAGCGAATCCAGCTTCACCCCCTACTTCGCGCTGACCGGCGAAGACGCCAGCCGCCTGGTCTACCGTGCCGAACTGGTGCTCGAGGGCGAAGCCGCGCGCAAGCTGCCCTCCGGACTGCCGGTGCAGGCGCAGCGGGTGAGCCATGAACAGCAGTGAAGCGGTGATCCGCGCCAGCGGGCTGACCAAGCGCTTCGGCCAGCTCACGGCGGTCGACGGGCTGAACCTCAAGGTCAATCGCGCGGAAGTGTTCGGTTTCCTCGGTCCCAACGGCTGTGGCAAGTCCACCACCATCCGCATGCTCTGCGGCCTGCTGCTGCCCAGTGCCGGCGAGATCGAGGTGCTCGGTTGCCGCATCCCGCAGGACGCCGAGACGCTGAAGCGCCGCATTGGTTACATGACCCAGAAGTTCTCCCTCTACGAGGACCTGACGGTGTACGAGAACCTCGAATTTCTCGCCACCGTTCAGGACCTGGACCGCCGCGCCGCCCGCCAGCGCATCGACGAGCTGCTGGAACGCTACTGGCTGGAGGACCGTCGCAACCAACTGGCCGGCACCATGAGCGGCGGTCAGAAACAGCGCTTGGCCCTGGCGGGCGCCGTGCTGCACAAGCCCGACCTCCTGCTGCTGGACGAACCCACCAGCGCCGTGGACCCGCAGTCGCGCCGGGAATTCTGGGATTCGCTGTTCGAACTGGCCGAAGCCGGCACCACCCTGCTGGTCTCCACCCACTACATGGACGAAGCCGAGCGCTGCACCCGCCTCGGCATCCTCGACGCCGGCCGGCTGGTGGCCGACGGCAGCCCGGCCGACCTGATGGCCGCCCTGCCCGGCCGCCCGTTGCTGGTGGAATGCGACCAGCCGCGCCAAGCCCAGCGAGCGCTGCAAGATGCCGAGGAAGTCATCGCCATGGCCCAGATCGGCGCCTCGCTCAGGGTGCTCAGTGCCGTCGCCGACGCCCGGGAGCGCATTGCCAGGCGCCTGGCCGACCAGGGCATCGTCGCCTCGGTAAAGGACACCGAGGCCAACCTCGAAGATGTCTTCGTCGCCGTCACCCACCGCCCGCTCGAGCGGGTTGGAGCATCGTCATGAACCTGCGCCGCCTGGGGGCCATCGTCCGCAAGGAACTGCGCCAGCTGCGCCGCGACCGTCTGACCTTCGCCATGATCGTCGGCATCCCCATCATGCAACTCATCCTCTTCGGTTACGCCATCAACATGGATGTGCGCGGCCTGCACGCCGCCGTGCTGGACCAGGCGAACACCGCCCGCTCCCGCGAAGTGGTGGCGGAATTCGGCGCCAGCCAAGTGCTGGATTACCGCTACCAGCTTTCCACTCCCCAACAGCTGGATCAGTTGCTGCGCGAGGGCAGCATCAGCGCCGCCCTGGTGGTGCCGCCGGACTTCGAGGCACGCCTGCAACGCAAGGACCGCCCGCCGCTGCAGCTGGTGGTGGACGGCTCCGACCAGGTGGTGCAGGCCTCGGCCCGGCAACTGGCGGCCTATCCCCTGCCCGGCTGGCCCAACCTCACCGGCGTGCAGGTGGTGAACTTCTATAACCCGGAACGGCTGGCGCCGCTGAACACGGTGCCGGGGCTGATCGGCGTGATCCTCACCATGACCATGGTGCTGTTCACCGCCATCGCCCTGGTGCGCGAGCGGGAGCGCGGCAACATGGAGCTGCTGATCACCACGCCCCTGTCGCCCTGGGAACTGACCCTGGGCAAGGTGCTGCCTTTCGTCGGTATCGGCCTGGTGCAGGTGACGGTGATCCTGCTGGTGGGGCTCTGGCTGTTCGAGGTGCCGGTGCGCGGGTCCCTGCTGGAACTCTACGGCGCGGCCGTGGTGTTCATCTTCGCCAGCCTGACCCTCGGGGTGTTCATCTCCACTCTCGCCCAGAGCCAGTTCCAGGCGATGCAGATGGCGTTTTTCACCTTCCTGCCGCAGATCCTGCTGTCGGGCTTCATGTTCCCCTTCGCCGGTATGCCCAAGGTGGCCCAGTGGATAGCCGAGGTGCTGCCACTGACCCACTTCCTGCGCCTGACCCGCGGCATCATGCTGCGCGGCGCGGGCCTGGCGGACCTCTGGCTGGAACTGGTGGTGCTGATCGTGTTCACCCTGGTCATGCTCACCGTCGCGGTGATGCGGGTGCACAAGCGGTTGGATTGAGGCGCATTCGGCCGGGCAATCATTCTGTAGGGGCGAATTCATTCGCCAAGCAGACCGAAGGCCTGCCCTGCCAAACATCAAGGGGCAGCTGCGCCGCCCTTGGCGAATGAATTCGCCCCTACAAGGACATTCCCATTCGTTACCCCGATCAGCCCAACAACCCCGCCATGGTCCGCTCGCCCAGCGCCGGGCCGATGCTCATGCCGACGCCGCTGTGCATCAGCACGGCGGTCACCCCCGGCGCGGCCTTGAGGACCGAGAAAGGACCGGGGCCGCGAGCGCCGTAGACGCCTTGCCAGCGCTCGACCACCTTGAGGCGGGTACCCAGGGTGTGTTCGGCCAGCTCCAGCATGATGTTGTCCACCGCCTCGGCGTTGAAGGGCGACGCATCGGTGCCGTAGTGGTGCGAGTCGCCGACGATCAGCTCGCCATAGGGCGTCGGGCTGACCAGCAGGTGGATGCCGTTCTCTTCCAGTTCCGGCTGCTCGTTCAGGATCTGCTCGCGAATGGCCTCCGCTTCCGGCAGGTCGGAAAAGGCGCCGTAGTGGACGCAGCTCAGGCCGGTGAGCACCGCCTGGTTCAAGCCGAAGTCGCGCTCGGGACGTACACGCAGCATCTGCAGGCGGCACACCTGGGGTTGCAGCGGGGCGATCTTCTCGGCCAGCAGTGCCTGGTACTCATGGCCCGAGCAGACCACGATCTTCTGCGCGCGGCAGCTGCCCTGGGTGCTGTGGACAAGTCCCGGTTCGACATCGCGCACCAGGGTGGAGAAGTGGAATTCGACGCCAAGCTCGGAGCGCAGGTATTCCACCAGCGCGGGAATGGCCTCGCGGGAATAGATCTGCTGATCGTCCAACCCCAGCAGCGCCGCGCGGTGGTGGCTGAACTGGCCGTTGTAGAGGTCGTGGAGGCGTTCGCCACGCAGCAACTCCACGTGGTAGCCGTACTCCGGCGCGCGGACTGCGCAGAAGGCCTCCAGCAGCTCTTCCTCGGCGCGGGTACGGGCGAACAGCAGCGAGCCGTTGCGGCGGATGTGGAAACCAGCAGCCTCGGCCCAACCGGCCCAGATTTCACGGCTGTCCCGTGCCAGCGCAAACATCGGGCCCGGCGGCTGGCCGGTGACCAGCGCCTGGCCGAAATTGCGTACCGAAGCGCCCAACGGCGTGGCGCTGCGCTCGAAGACGCTGACGCGCAAGCCGCGACGGGCGGCGGCGTAGGCGTGGGAAAGGCCGAGGATGCCGGCGCCGACGATGGCGATATCGGTGTCTTGCAGGGGCATGGGGTTCTCCTGGAATTCAGTCGCCCCCTCTCCCCAGCCCTCTCCCCGAGGGGAGAGGGCGTAGTCGGAACGAGAGGGCCGAGGTCTTACTGCGGCAGCTTCTCGGACTTGCCGTCGTAGCGCTTGCGCCATTCGGCCAGGATCTGGTCGCGGTTCTGCGAGGCCCAGGCGAAGTCGTTCTTGATCAGGCGCTGCTCGTAGTCAGCCGGCAGTTCGGTCTGCGGCTTGGCAATGCCAGGGGCGGCGAGGACGGCGAAGTTCTCCTTGTACAGGTCCATGGCGGCGGGGCTGGCGGAGAAGTCGGCGAGCTTCTTGGCCGCTTCCATGTGGTCGGTGCCCTTGACGATGCCGGTGGCTTCGATTTCCCAGCCCAGGCCTTCCTTCGGCAGGACGATGTCCAGTGGCGCACCCTGGCGCTTCAGCTGCACAGCCGGGTATTCGAAGGAGATGCCGATGGGGAACTCACCTGCGGCGGCCAGCTTGCACGGCTTGGAGCCGGAGTGGACGTACTGGCCGATGTTCTGGTGCAGGCCATCCATGTAGGCCCAGCCCTGCTTCTCGCCGAAGGTCTGCAGCCAGGCGCTGACGTCGAGGAAGCCGGTGCCGGAAGAGGCCGGGTTCGGCATCACGATCTTGCCCTTGTATTCAGGCTTGGTCAGGTCTTCCCAGCTGCCGGGCTTGGCCAGGCCCTGCTTCTCGGCCTCCACGGTGTTGAAGCAGATGGTGGCGGCCCATACGTCCATGCCGACCCAGGCCGGCGGGTTGGCGGCGTCGCGGTAGTTGGCGCCGATGGTTTCCAGGTGCTTGGGCGCGTACTTCTCCAGCATGCCCTGCGCATCGAGTATGGCCAGGCTGGAAGCCGCCAGGCCCCAGACGGCGTCGGCCTGCGGGGCGTCTTTCTCGGCCAGCAGCTTGGCGGTGATGATGCCGGTGGAGTCGCGCACCCACTTGATCTCGATGTCCGGGTTCTGCGCTTCGAAGGCCTTCTTGTAGGCCGACAGCTGTTCGGCTTCCAGGGCGGTGTAAACGGTCAGCTCGGTGGCAGCGTGGGCCTGGAGGCTGAAGCCGGCCACTGCGGCAGCGGCGAAGGCGAGGCGTTTGAACATGGAAAGCTCCTTGTCGGGGTTGGCTTGCGGTGTGTGATTGTTCAGGTGGTGGTTCAGGCGGTGGCCGGTGCGCCCCGGCGCCAGGCCTGGGACCGGCGCAGCAGGCCGCGCGAGGCCCAGGCCAGCAGCAGGGACACCGCGGCCGAGGTGAGCAGGATCAGGGTGGACATGGCGGCAGCGCCGCCGACGTTGCCGGCGTCGTCCATGTTCAGCACGGCCACGGCGGCGAGGATGCTGTCCGGGCTGTACAGGAAGATGGCGGCGGACACCGTGGTCATGGCCGAGACGAACAGATAGCGTACGATATCCAGCAGCGCCGGCAGGCAGATGGGCACGGTCACCCGCAGGTAGTGGCGCCACAGCGGGGCCTTGAGCGACAGGGCCGCAGCCTCGAACTCGCCGTCCAGCTGGCGCAGGGCGGTGGTGGCGGTCATCTGCGCGGTGGTCAGGAAGTGCGCGATGGAGCAGATCACCAGCAGGGTCATGCTGCCGTAGAGGAAATGCAGCGGGTTGCCCGGCAGGTTGAAGAAGAAGACGTAGCCGAGGCCGAGCACCAGGCCGGGTACCGCCATGGGCACGAAGCTCAGGAGACGCAGGGCCTGGTTCAGCCACTGCTGGCCACGGGTCTTCTCCATCAGGTAGGCGCCGGTGAAGATCAGCGCGCCGCCGAACAGGGCCGTGCAGGTGGCCAGGGTCAGGCTGTTGCGGTAGGCCAGCCAGCCGCCGCCGGCGGTTTCCTCGAAGGCGTAGTGACGCAGCGACAGCGACAGGTTGTAGGGCCAGAACTTCACCAGGGACGAGTACACCGCCATGCCCAGCACCAGCAGCAGGACCGCGCAGACCACCAGCACCAGGGCCAGGAAGCAGGCATCACGCACCTTCGACGGCGCCGGATGGAACACCTGCGCACGGCCGCTCATGGCCTCGCCCTGGCGGCGACGCAGCCAGGCGTCGACGCCGAAGCTGAGCAGCGCAGGCACCAGCAGCACCATGCCGATCAGCGCGCCACGACCGAACTGCTGCTGGCCGACCACGGCCTTGTAGGCCTCCAGCGCCAGCACCTGGTAATCACCACCGACGACCACGGGTACGCCGAAGTCGGTGATGGTCAGGGTGAACACCAGGCAGCAGGCGGCGAAAACGGCCTGGCGGGTCGCCGGCCAGGTGATGCTGCGGAAGGCTTTCCAGGGACCGGCGCCCATGCTGGCGGCCGCGTCGAACAGGCGTGCATCCGCCATGCCGAGGGCCGAGAGCAGCACCATCAGCGCATGGGGGAAGGTGTAGATGGCTTCGCCCAGGACGATGCCCCAGAAGCCGTAGATATTGTCCGGCAGCCAGTCGCGCAGCAGGCCCTGGTTACCGAACAGGTAGATCAGCGCGATGCCCGGCAACATCGAGGGCGCCAGCAGCGGGAGCAGGGAAATGCCACGCCACAGCCCCTTGGCCGGGATCAGGGTGCGTTGCAACGCATAGGCGAACAGGTAGGCGGTGGGCACCACGATGGCGGCCACGCTGAGGGACACCTTGAGGCTATTGCCCAGCAGCCAGTGGAAGTTGGCGCTGGCGAACAACTCCCGGGCCGCAGCGAGACCGCCGCCCTGCCCTGCGTCACCACTGAAGCCGCGCCAGAAGATGGCCAGCAGCGGCAGCAGCACGGCCACGGTCAGCACACCCAGAAACAGGGTTTTGCCGCCCTGCACGAAGAGGCGGTCGCCCAGGTCGGTGCGTGGCGCACCCTTGGCCGGGGCTTTGTCCAGCTTGATCACGGCATCCATCTCAGGCGAACACCTGCAGGCTGCGGGACGGCAGGGCCACCCAGATATCCGGGGTCCCCAGGCGCGGCAGGATCGAAGGGTCCAGCTCGGCCAGCAGCGGATGGCCCGGCAGTTGCTCCAGTTCGAAGCTCATGCGGCAACGGTTGCCGAGGAAGGTGATCTCCCGTACCTGGGCGCGGAAACGGTTGTCCTGCTGCTCGGTGGGGTTGATGGCGATGGCTTCGGGGCGGCAGAACAGGCGGCCGCTGGCGGCATTGCCGGCGGACGCGGGCAGGCGCAGGTCGAGGCTGCCGACACGGGCATGGCCGTTCTGGCGCGACTCGAAGGGCAGCCAGTTGCCCTGGCCGACGAACTCGGCGACAAAGGGGGTGGCCGGCTGGCGGTAGATGTCCTGGGGCGTGCCGTACTGCTCCACGCGGCCCTGGTTCATCACGGCGATGCGGTCGGCCATCAGCATGGCCTCGTCCTGGTTGTGGGTCACCATCAGGGTGGTGATGCCCAGGCTCTTCTGCAGCTGACGCAGCTCGGTGCAGAGATGTTCGCGGACGCGGGCGTCCAGGGCGGACATGGGCTCGTCCAGCAACAGCAGGGACGGCTTGGGTGCCAGGGCGCGGGCCAGTGCCACGCGCTGCTGCTGGCCGCCGGACAGTTGGCCGGGGTACTTCTTCTCGCTGCCGGACAGACCGACCAGCTCCAGCATCTCGGCCACACGGGCGCGGGCCTGCTCACGGCTGGCGCCGGCCAGGCCGTAGGCGATGTTCTGCTCGACGGTCAGGTTGGGGAACAGCGCATAGGACTGGAACAGGATGCCGTAGTCACGGGCCTGGGGCGGCAGGCGGGAAATGTCCCGCTCACCGATATGCAGGCTGCCGCTGTCCTGCTGCTCCAGGCCGGCGATGCAGCGCAACAGCGTGGTCTTGCCGCATCCGGACGGCCCCAGCAGGCACACCAGCTCGCCCTCGGCGATATCCAGGGACACCCCGCCCAGGGCGGTGAAATGGCCGAAGCGCTTGTGGATATCTCGCACCCGCATATGGGTGGCGTGGTCGGTTGGGGTCATGGCGGTACCTCGTTAAGCAGTGGGCGTACACAGGTGCACGACTCGACGAGGTTGATGCTAGGGAGGCAATACGAACGCCAGATGGCGGTTAGGCAAAGTCCGCCGATAGTGTCATTGGTGAATTTGGGATAGGCGATATCGACGTGTCCCGTATAACGCTCTGCTTATCCTCCCGCGCTGCGCTAGGTATTGGTGTGCGATTCACAGGGCTGGATACCCTTCACGATGCAGCCCTTCCGAAAGTTCATGTCGAAATTTCCTTTCCGTTTTCCACGGCCGTTGGCGTCGGCCACCGCTTGCTAGTTTCCGGCCTTCCTCAAGCGAACGGTTGGCGCAATCCGCCAGCCACTGGAAATCACAGGAGTCGATATGACAATCGGACATTTCATTCGCCTGCACGACAAGACCAGCTGCGGCGGCGAAGTCATCGAGGCGAGCAATCTCGTCAACATGTTCGGGCGCGCCCATGCCCGCGAAGGCGATCGGGTGACCTGCGGCAAGCACCCCGGCATCTTCAAGATCATGGGCGGTGTGCCGTTCATTCAGAGCAACGGCCGGCTGGTGGCCAGCAGCCTCTACAGCATGAGCAGTTGCCCCTGCCGCGCCAAATTCATCCCCTCGCATTTCGGCGCGGAGCATCGCCAGACCGGCACCCCGGCCAAAAGTCGCTCCGCTACCCCGTCCCCGGTAGCCGCCGTCGCTCTCTCCGCTGCCCGGCCTGACGACACACCAACGCTGGCCAGGAGCAACCTGCGGGAAGAAAAGCAAGCAGTGAACAAGCAGGACGACGTCGGCATCGTCCTGCGCCTGGGCCTGTTCTTCGACGGCACCGGAAACAACCAGGCCAACTCGGCGATCACCGAACAGTGTCGGCGCGAGGACCGCCAGCAGTTCGACGAAGGCGAACTGAGCGCCATCATCAGCTATTGCGCCCGCTACGGTTACCGCGACCCGGACGAGGGAGGCTTTTTCCGCAACGTGCCCGACAACAGCTACGGCAATGCGCCGAGCAATGTGGCGCATTTGTTCGACCTATATCCCGACAACGCAGAGGCTCCACTGAAAGCCACGGCAGACACGGGTTTTGTGAAGGCCTATCTCGAAGGTATCGGTACCACCAGCGGTGGGTCGGATTCCGTGCTGCCAGCCCAGGCCACTGGACGGGGAGAGACCGGCATCCTGCACCGGGTGGCGCAAAGCCCAAGCCAGATCAGATCAGAGTTGCGCCGTTTCCTGGAAACCAACGCAGGCACCCGCATCCGCTCTCTGGAGTTCGATCTCTTCGGTTTCAGCCGTGGCGCGGCGGCAGCCCGGCATTTCGCCAATGAGTTGCTGAAACCCGAGGGCGGCCTGCTGGCCGAGGTGCTGCGGGCTGGCCAGTTCGGCCTGGTCGCCGGCTTCCGCTGGCAGCGCGATATGCGCATCAACTTCATTGGGCTGTTCGACACCGTGGCGGCGACGGTCGCCCCATTGAAGGGTGACTGGAGCCCAGCCAACGCCGACAACCCCGGCATCAATCTCTACCTGCCGCCCGGCTGCGCCCGCAAAGTGGTGCAGTTGGTCGCCGGTTCTGAGCGGCGCTGGAACTTCGCCCTCAACAGCGTGGCCCCGCTCCACCAGGAGATCACCCTGCCGGGCGTCCACTCGGATATCGGCGGCGGGTATCCGTCGCTGATGCAAGAGCAACTGCTGGTTTCCCAGCCCCGCGCGGCGACGGAGCGCCCTGGCCACCCCCTGGAAACCAGCCCGGCCTGGCGAGAAGCCAAGGAGGAAATGGCCCGTCTGCGCTGGATCGGCCTGCCCGGTGACGGCGAAATCAAGGTCAGCTCCTGGTCGCGCCTCAGCGCCAACCCCGCCCGGGAGCAGGCCGGCATCCAGGAAGCCATGGTGGGCGTCACCCTTCGTCGGAGGGTTCGCGGAGAACTGTCGCTAGTGGCTCTGAGGGCCATGCGGGAGCTGGCGGTGAAGCATGGCGTGCCATTCCGCCCAATTCTGGACGAGGACCCGCGCTTCACCCTGCCTACGGATCTGCTTCCCGTCGCCGAAAAGATGCTCGCCTATGTACGGGGTGCCCCGAGCCAGTTGACTCACGATGACTGGCGCCATCTCTGGGCTCGCTATATCCACCTATCCGCCCACTGGACGCCGAGCAAGGGCGTGCTGGTCAACAAACCCGCGCCCAACCAGCGGCTCATCTTCAACAACAAGCCACAGGCGGGGTACCCGGAATGAAGCGCCTGCTGCTCGCCCTGACCATCCTCACCCTGGCCGGCTGCGTCGTCGGCCAGGGGCGCCCCCGACTGCCCTATGACTACTGGTATGTTGGTATCGCCGCTCCACGCTTCATGGAGGTCTGGGTGGAAAGCGTGGATGTGATCGATCAGCGAGGCCTTGCCTATTTTCGTATTCGCGGCGGCGTACCGGCCTACACCAACAAACCCGAGGGTTGGCACAAAGGGGGTGGCGGCATGAAGCAAGTGCCCAACGTCGACCTGCCGGAAACGCTCTTCGTGCGCTGGCAATCCCTAGTGGAGCCAAAGACCTACAAGTTGCGTATCGATATCCCGCAATGGGTGCGTGATGAGATGGTCAAGCCGCAGCGGGCGTTCTGCCGAGCCGACGGCAAATGGATCGACAATCTCTACCGCCATGACATCTCCATCGGCATGGCCCCCGGCGGCATCGCCAAGGCCTGGGTGGGTGGCCCCTGTCTGTCGAACATCGAGATCGGCCGATATCAGGCCAAGGTCGATCCGCGCGGGCCATTCGANGCTTTATGGAGGTCTGGGTGGAAAGCGTGGATGTGATCGATCAGCGAGGCCTTGCCTATTTTCGTATTCGCGGCGGCGTACCGGCCTACACCAACAAACCCGAGGGTTGGCACAAAGGGGGTGGCGGCATGAAGCAAGTGCCCAACGTCGACCTGCCGGAAACGCTCTTCGTGCGCTGGCAATCCCTGGTGGAGCCAAAGACCTACAAGTTGCGTATCGATATCCCGCAATGGGTGCGTGATGAGATGGTCAAGCCGCAACGGGCGTACTGCCCGGGACGTAAGCAATGGCGAGACAAGCAGTACCGTTTCGACATCTCCATCGGCATGGCCCCCGGCGGCATCGCCAAGGCCTGGGTCGGCGGGCCTTGCCTATCGAATATCGAGATCGGCCGATATCAGGCCAAGGTCGATCCGCGCGGGCCATTCGAAGGCCAATCCGGCGGCAAGTATTACTACCTGTCGGACGAGGCCAAGGTGTACGTCGAACAGCACGGTATTCCCTATGGCTCCTGGTAGTGCATGGGCGCCTACGGGACGCGAAGCGCGAGCTTGCTGGTCAACAAGCCAGAGCCTAACCAACACTTGGAGTTCCACCCTCGGCGTTCGGCATGACTCCGATGGTGGATCGGTGAAGCGTGATCCACCCTACTTGGTGATTTCCCGCGCCAGGGCCAGGAACGCCGCCGGCAGCCGCGCCTGGCGCCGCTCTTTCAGGCAATAGAGGTATTCGTCGATCAGCGGCGCGCCCTTCAGCTCGATCACCTTCAGCTCCGGGTTATCCGGCACTTCGTGGCGGGCAATGATGCTGATGCCGAGGTTGCGGATCACCGCCTCGCGGATGGATTCGCGGCTGCCGATCTCCAGCAGCGGCCCGATGGCGATGCCGGCATCCTTGAGCATGTCCTCGGTCAGTTGGCGGGTGGTCGAGCCGGGTTCGCGCATCAGCAGGCAGTGGCCCTTGAGGTCCTGCAGGGTGACGGACTTGCGCTTGGCCAGCGGGTGCTCGCGGTGCACCGCCAGCACCAGCGGGTCGCTGCCCAGCACCATGCGGGTCAGCCGCGCATCGTCGAGCTTCTGGGAGGAGGCAGCGAGGTCCACCCGATACTCCTCCAGCGCCTCGATCACCTGTTGGGAATTGCCGATATCCAGTGACACATCGATCTGCGGGAAGCGCGTGCGGAAGGCGCGTACCAGGTCGAGGATGTAGTACGGCGCGGTGGCGCCGATGCGCAGGGTGCCTTGCATCTGCCCGCAGTTGCGCAGAAAGAACTCGATATCGGCTTCCTGCTGCAGCAGCACCTTGACCATGGGCAGCAACCGCGCGCCCTCCTCGCTCACCGTCAGCCGGCGTCCGCCCCGGTGGAATAGCTCGACGCCGTACTGGCCTTCCAGGTTGCGGATCTGGGTCGTCACCGTGGGCTGGCTGAGGCCGAGCTTCTTGGCCGCCTGGGTGATGCTGCCCAGGCGAGCGACCATGTAGAAGGCCTTGAGCTCAGCGCTGAGCATGGCAAGCGGTCAGGGAAGCGGGATGGGGCACGGCCGGGACCTCGGGGGACGGTGGAGTCCCGGCATTCTAGCCGTACACCCGGACGGCTCCGCTAGCGGTGGGGGCGAATTCATTCGCCAAGGGCCACGCAGTGCCCCCATGGAACGACATCATTCTGAGTGTGGATTCAGGAGCTCCCGCATCTGGAAAAGCCGCCATGAACGAAAAAGCCCCGCACCAGGCGGGGCCCTTTCCCATCAGTAACCTCCGCCTCCACCGCCGCCCATGGGTTCGCTCTGCTGCGAACCACCGCCACCACTGCCGCCATTGCACGACGAGCCACTGATCGCAATGAACAGCGCCACCAGTACCAAGGGGATCAAGCGCTTGAGCATCTGAGTTCTCCCGTGAGGTGAGCCCCCAATCATTCAGTCAAGCGCGGGGCGGTAGAGGGTGCAAGCAAAGTGCCTCTGCGCCGTGCAAGAAATGGACACCGCTACTCGGGATGAGGTCGGTGTCGATGGCCTTGGCAGGTCCATGCCGAAGAAAAGATCGTCAGCGGAGGAATAAACAGTCTCGTGGGGCGTCTCGTTCGCAGTGGCTGGGTTCCGCTACAGCCCTGTGCACCGAAACCCGAACGTTGAACGTACCCATCGCCTTCACGACATGAGAGGTTCTCCATGCTGAAAAAACTGCTGTCTCCTGCTGCTGCCCTGACCCTTTGCGGCCTATCCTCCCTGGCCCTGGCCGCAGACCCTGCCAAGACCGTCGACACCGCCCTGGGCAAGGCCCTAGCCGACAGCCAGGGAATGACCCTCTACACCTTCGCCAAGGACGCCGAAGGCAAATCCGCCTGCAATGGCCCCTGCGCCCAGAACTGGCCACCGCTCATGGCCCCCGCCAGTGCCGAACCTGGCAATGGCTACACGGTCATCACCCGCGATGACGGCAGCCGGCAATGGGCCTATCAGGGCAAGCCTCTGTACACCTGGATCAAGGACTCCAAGCCTGGCGACACGACCGGCGACGGCGTGAATCAGGTTTGGCACGTGGCCAAGCCCTGAATCCAGGCGGGGTATTGATTGAGCTGCCAATTGGCCTGCCCCAGGCGGGCAGCTCAATTCGATGAGGTAGCCACGGCTTTCCCGCCGCTCACGCCACTCGCGGGTTCAGGCGACCGCGGGTGATGGCCTTGATCTGGTTCAACGCTTAGTCGAGCTCGAACGTTTAGCTGAGCACGATCACCGCTTTGAGCAAGGTCTTGAAGGTCTCCACCTGCTCGTCGCTGAACGCGGCGAATACTTTCTCCTGCTGTTCGCGAGCGATGCGCCAGAGAGCCTCGGCCTGCTCCATCCCGGCCTGCGTGAGCACGTAGCGATCCGCCGTGTCGGCCACCATGCCCTTGCGCTTGAGATTGGCCACGGCCTCCTCGATCTCGCGCATCGGCATCGCCACCTCGCGCTGCAGGTCGCACAGGCCGAGACCGGCATCGTTCTCCAGCACCATCAGCATGCGCGCCTCGCTGGTGCGCAGGCCGGTAGCGAGCTGCTTGGGCTGGTAGTCGGCCTGGTAGCCGCGTACCGCCTGGGTCATCAGGTAATAGAGATTGTGCGACAGGCGTCCCTGAAAGGCGCTGGATGCCGGCTGCCCCTCGGCCTTCTGCGTCATGCGGGTATGCGGCAGGACCATGGAATAGGCGCCTTGGTGGTAGAGCAGCGGCGAACGGCCGAAGTCGTCGAAACGCACCACCTTGCCGATGAGAATCCAATGGTCGCCGCCTTCCACGCGTTGATGCATCTCGCACTCGAAACGTGCCGCGCAGTCGGGCAGCAGCGGCGCTCCGCCGATGCCGGACTCCACGGCAACGCCGTCGAACTTGTCGTCGCGTGGGCGGGCGAACTGGTTGGACAGGTCGATCTGGTCGGCGGCGAGGATGTTCACCGCGAAGTGGCTGGCCTGCTCGAACACCGCCAGGCTGCTGGAGCGCTTGTCGATGCTCCAGAGAATCAGCGGCGGCTCCAGCGACACGGAGTTGAAGCTGTTGGCGGTGACGCCCACACGAGTGCCATCGGGCGCGGTGGCGGTAACCACGGTGACGCCGGTAGCGAAATTGCCCAAGGCACGGCGGAAGGCACGGGAGTCGAAGAGGGTTTCTTGAGAGGACATGGCACAGCTCCTGGCAGCCGCCTCCAAAGGACGGCCACGCGATTGTTCTGAAGGGGCGGCGCAAGGCCGCCCGGCACGCAGGCGAGCGAAGAAGCCCGAAGGATCAAACCATCGAGGGATCAGGCTCCAGCCCCATCAGCTCGCGGCCGAGGATCTGCGCACAGACGTCGTAGTCGGTGTAGGCATGGGCGCCGGTCATGTGGGAGTCGCGGAACAGACGCTGCATCTCGTTGTTCTCGAACCAGCTGGCACCACCGGCCGCCTCGAACAGACGGTCCACGGACTGGATGCACATCTTCACCGCGTAGGCCTGGTTGGTGCGCCAGAAGGCCAGGGTTTCGCGGCTGGGGTACTGGTGGCGCTCGCCATGCTCGGCGTGCTCCTGCCAGGTCTTCTCCAGGAAGGCCCGAGCGGCGGCGACCTGGTGGGTGGACTCGGCCAGGCGCATCAGCGCCGGGGTGGCGGTTCCCACGCTGGCGCCGGTGTAGGCGCGCACGCGATTCCGGGTCTTCTCCTTGTACGCTTCCAGCATGCGTTCGGCGATGCCCAGGCTGATGGCGGCGAAGCCGCTGGCGAAATACGGGCGGTAAGGCGCGTAGAAGATCTTGCTGTCCGGATACAGACCGAAGCCTTCGGAGCGGCCCTCCATCATGTCCTTGGCGGCCTGGATGCGGTAGTTCGGGACGAAGGCGTCCTTGATGATCAGGGTCTTGGTGCCACTGCCCTTCATGCCGGCCGCGAACCAGTCATCACGGATCTCGTAATCGCTGCGCGGCAAAACGGCGAAGCAGTAGACCTGCTCCCCTTCGGCGTTCTGGCGGCGGCAGCCGACGATCGCCCACTCGGCATGATCGCTGCCACTGCTCCAGCCCATCTCGCCGTTGAAGATCACCCCGCCTTCCACTTCCTCGATGCGACCGAAGGGCGCGATGGAGCTGCTGGCGGTGGCATCCGGATTCTCGCCCCAGACTTCCTCCTGCAGGCGAGAAGAGAACATGGCCAACTGGTGGCTATGGGTGCACAGCAGGCTGAAGGCCCAGGCAGTACTGGCGCAGGCTCCGGCCAGTGCGACCACGCAATCGGCAAACTCGGGCAGGGAGATCTCCATGCCGCCGAACTTCTTCGGCTGTAGCGCGCGATGCAGGCCGATGCCCTTGAGCATGGCGATGTTCTCCTCCGGCACCTGCCGCAGTTGCTCGGCTTTCGCCGCATTGGCAGCGATGGCCGGGAGGATGGCCTTGAGGTCGTCGAGAAGGGAGTTTGGCTTTTTCATGTCGAGGCCCTGCTTATTGTTAGTACTTGGAAAAGGCCAGGCGGGGAGCTCGCCGCGACAGTGAAAATCGCAGGATTCCAGAGCCTGAAACGGATACCCCAAGTGGGTGCAGGGCGATTATGGGACGGGGAACCAACCCCAAGAATGGACGTTACGGAGTCTCGATTGCACTTTTCATGGAGGGCATGAAGAGCACGCAGGATGGATTGAACTCGACGGTTCCCACCCTGCGAAACGCGCCGTCTGCGCGTCGTGGATCAGGGCTTGATCTGCTTCAGCTCGTTGAGCAGCTCGATCAGTTGCTTGAGCTTGTCCTCGCCGAACTGCTCCTGGATCTTCTGGTAGTTGGCTTCCATGCCCTCGCTCATGGAGAGGAAGCACTGGTGACCTTTCTCGGTCAGGTTGACCAGCACGCGCCGCTGGTCCTGCGGCGCCTTGCGGCGAACCACCACGCCGTCGCGTTCCAGGCGCGCCAGCACGCCGGTCATGCTCGGCTTGAGAATGCAGGCGAGGTCCGCCAACTGGTAGCTCTCCAGCTCGCCGTGCTGGCGCAGCAGACGAATCACACGCCATTGCTGCTCGGTCAGATCGTGCTGGTTGAGCAGCGGGCGGAAGAAGCTCATGGCCGCTTCGCGGGCCTGGAGCAGGGTCAGGGTCAGGGAAGGTCTTGGGCTGGGCATGATTGGCTGGGCCAGGAATTTATTCATGAAGAGTTTAACGAAAAAGCCGTGACCCGCCCACGGCCCTCCGGCATTCGTACCGACGGATCCACACACGGCCAGCCGCTCCCTGTCGTTGTCCGGCTCCAGCGCCGCGCACGGGAAATTCCCCCCCTGTGTCTCGGTGATAGCCCGCGATCATCGCCTTCGCGGCGAAAGGCGGCGGCAGTCCCGTCAGCCCACGAATGCGCTGGCACGGTAATCCCGTGGCGACTGCTCGAAATGCTTCTTGAAGGTGCGGCTGAAATGCGCCGAATCGGTGAAGCCCCAGCGGAAGGCGATATCGGTGATGGACTCGTTGCGCAAGCGCGGGTTGGCGAGGTCGGCGGCGCTGCGTTTCAGCCGCGAGCGCTGGATGAAGCGGCAGACGCTGTCGCCCTGCTCCTCGAACAGGCGGTAGAGCTGGCGCACCGAGATATTCAGCTGCCTGGCCAGTGACAGCGGCGTGAGCCCCGGTTCGGACAGGGACTGATCGATCAGTTGCTGCGCCAGTCCGCGCAGGCCGGCGTTGTGGCATTGGTCCTGCTCGCTGGCGGTCTGCCCGGCCTGCTGCCGCAGGGTCGGCGCCAGCAATGCGATCAGCGCTTCCTGCAGGGCGTCGCCCTCCTCCAGGCCGGCGCAATCGTCCAGCTCGCCGCCGCAGATCTGCTCCACCAGGGTACGCAGCACGCGGCCGCTGGCGCACTGCTGGGAGAGCTTGCCGAAGGTCGGTCGGCCTTCCGGCAGATGGCGGCAGACCTCGTCGCGGGACAGGTGGAAGGAGGCGTGCTCGATAAGACCGTGGGGGAGGATTTCGCAGGCCCGGGCCGAATCCATCAGGGCCATCTCGCCGGGCGCCAGTTCGACGCTCTCGCCGTTCTGCCGCAGCTGGGCGCGGCCACTGCGCTGGACCACGAGGAAGCAGTGGCGGTCGTCGTCATGATCGATGGAGGTGCGCTGGCGGCTGATCAACCCGGCGTTGGTGCGAATCTGCGCCACTTCCAGCCCGGAGAGGTCCTGGCGGGCGATCTCGCCGATGAACAGACCGTGGCTCAACGCCGGACGCGATTCGAATCGACCGCAGACGCCTTGCAGCTCACGGAGCCAGGAATCGAAATCATGGGAGCGGACAGCTTGGGAAACCATCGGGCACCTCCAGGGGCGGGCTGAAGCCACATTGTTATGGCGACATTATTAACATGTTATCTATTTGGTCGACAAGGAAGCTTGTCGGCCAGAACAGACCACCTGTGCCCGGGCTGGAGATGCCCTCCTATTCAGTACTCGCCCAACAGTTCCCGCAGACCTCGGAAGACCTGCAGGAGATGCTGGCGCTGTTCAGCCGTGAGACGGATGTAACGACGGAACGCCGGCATCCGGTTGACCACCTCGCTGGCGCCCATGTGTTCCAGGCGCACCACCCACTGGCTCCCTTCGCGCTCGATGCGCAGGCGCTTGAAGTCCAGGGGCATCAACGCGGCCAGCAACCGGGGGTCGTCCTGCAAGCGGTTGGCCAGCGCTCCGGCATCGCCCGCGCGGACCTTGCAGGCAATGCCCTGCCGGCGGATCGCGCCCCGGTGGTTCAGTTCGATGCGCACCGGCCCGATCCCGGCCGAAGGCACCCGCAGGACGAACTCGGTGAGCACCAGGTGCATGAGGAACTGCGCCTGCACCACCTCACGCACCTCGAAGTCCAGGGTGCCGTCTGCGCTGCGAAAGCGCATCGCCGCCCCGTCGAGCGGCTCGCCCGGCAAGCCCTGGAGATCACGCTGCACATGCACCAGCGTGGCCCCCGGCCGGTAGCCGGAGGGCGGTCGCCGCCAATACTCAGACAGGCTTGGAAACATGCTCGAAGCGCTCCACGGAGTGACCGACGCCGGGTTCGTGGTTGAACTCCTTCTCCAGCACCTCCTCCACCGGCACCGGCCGGAACGGGTTCACCTTCTGCACCACCAGGGTCCAGAACAGCGCGTAGGCGGCGGTCAGGCCGAGCATCACGCCGAAAGGCACGTAAATGTCGCTGGAGTTCATGCCCGGCGGGGTGATGAACCACATGCCAATGAGGATGCCTACCGACGAGACGATCTGCGGCAGCGGGAACCAGGGCGAGCGATAGGCGCGCGGCAGGTCCGGGCGGCGGATGCGCAGCATCACCACCGAGAGGGTCACCAGCAGGTAGGCGGTACTCCAGGCACAGACGGCGGCCAGCACCAGGTTGAAGATATCGTCGGTATTGCCGCCCAGCCACCAGGCGTGCACGCAGGGAATGGCGGCCGCCACG
This sequence comes from Pseudomonas sp. LFM046, assembly GCF_000949385.2. Lineage (NCBI taxonomy): Bacteria > Pseudomonadati > Pseudomonadota > Gammaproteobacteria > Pseudomonadales > Pseudomonadaceae > Pseudomonas > Pseudomonas sp. LFM046. Next base: position 4,242,128 of record NZ_JYKO02000001.1, read on the forward strand.
GCGATGCACAGCAGCGGCGTCTTGAAGCGCGGGTGCAGGTAGGTGAAAACCCTGGGCAGCGCGCCGTCCACTGCCATGCCGTACATGATGCGCGGCAGGCCGGCCATCAGGGTGTTGATGGTGGCAGCACCGGCGAAGAGGAAGCCGATGCCCAGCCAGATCGGCCCGATGTCGCCCATCACCTGCTGGGCGAACTGGGGAATGGCCATGGGCGTATCCAGCAGGTGCACGCCGGTAGCCTCGTCCAGCAGCACGTTCTCCACCTGGCGCTTCATCGCCGCGCCGTAGATGAACATGCAGGACGCCACGCCGAACAGCCCCAGGGCCATGGCGCGCGGCAGGGTGCGCGCCGAATGGCGCACTTCCGGGGCCAGCGGGGTGACGAACTCGCAGCCGACGAACATGAACATCGCCATGCCCACCAGGGACAGGATGGTGGTGAGGTCGGTACCCACCAGGGAAGCGCCGAACCAGCCGTCCAGCTGCACCGCCGGCGCGGCGATAAGGCCAGCCACGCCGAAGATCATCAACGTCGTCCACATGCCGAAGGTGAGGATCACCTCGGCCTTGCTGAATACGCTAATGCCGAAGGCGTTGAGGATGCCGAAGACGATCACGAAGCCCACGCCCAGCAACCAGGAGCCGCCGGCGGACTCCGCCAGGGTGTTGAGATGCTCGAAGTTCACCAGCGCCATGACCCCGGAGAGGATGGTCTCGGCGGTGCCGGCGAACACGTGGACGATGAGGTAGGCGGAAATGGTCCCGGTGATGGCGAAGAAGCGTCCCAGGCCGCAGGAGATGTAGTCGTACACCGAACCCGTGGTTGGCAGGATGGAGGCGGCCTCGGCGAAGGTCGTGGCCTGCGCCAGCATCATCAGCGCGGCGATCAGCATGGCCGCAGCGAAGGCGCTGCCACCGATGCCGAAGCCCATGGTGGCGGTGAGGATCACCGGGCTGGCCATGATCAGGCCGATGGTACTGGCGAGGGCGGTGGGGAAACCGACCGTTCCCTGCTCCAGGTGGGCTGAGAGTCTTGCGTGGATGGACATGGTGCTGGACCTCGAAGACGGATGTTGTCGTTGTTAGGGTTCAAGGCATGTGGAAGGCCGGGCCCGGAGGCCCGGCGAAGGTCATCGAAGGCCAATGCCTCCGGCGGCGTGGCTCAGTAGGCGATGCACACGGACTTGTTCTCGGTGAAGGCCTCGATGGCCGCATGGCCCATCTCGCGGCCGATGCCAGACTGCTTGAAGCCGCCAAAGGGCATCGAAGGGTCCAGCAGGTTGTGGGCGTTGACCCAGACGGTGCCGGCCTTCAGGCGCGGGATCAGCCCCATCACCTGCTTCAGGTCATTGGACCAGATGCTGGCGGCCAGGCCGTAGGGGCTGTCGTTGGCCAGGGCGACCACTTCATCGAGGTCGTCGAAGGCGGTGGCCACCAGCACCGGACCGAAGATTTCCTCGCGAACCACCTGCATCTCCGGACGCACATTGGCGATCACCGTCGGCTGGACGAAGAAGCCCCGTTCGCCGTACGCCTCGCCGCCGCAGATGACGCTGGCACCCTGGGCACGACCGCTGTCGATCATGCCCAGCACGCGACGCTGCTGCTTGGCGGAGATCAGCGGGTTGATCTGCGCGGACGGGTCCAGGCCCGGCCCGATGCTGAGCGAACTGGCGATGCCATGCAGGCGCTCCAGCACCTGGTCGAAGGACTTGCGCTGCACGTAGAGGCGCGAGCCTGCCGTGCACACCTGGCCCTGGTTGAAGAAGATCGCCCCGGCGGCACCGGCAGCGGCGTTGTCCAGGGCGGTGTCGTCGAGCACGATCACCGGCGATTTGCCGCCCAATTCCAGGGTGAAGCGGGTCATGTTCTCCACCGCCGCGTGACCGATCAGCTTGCCCACCGGGGTGGAGCCGGTGAAGGCGAGCTTGTCGATCCCCGGATGCGCCGCCAGGGCCGCACCGGCCTCGGCGCCCACACCGGTGACGATGTTCACCACACCCGCCGGAATGCCCGCCTCCAGGCACAGCCGGCCCAGGCGCAGGGCGGTGAGCGGGGTCTCGTCGGCGGGCTTGAGCACCACGGTGCAACCGCAGGCCAGGGCCGGCACGATCTTCCACAGCGCCATCATCAGCGGGAAGTTCCAGGGCACGATGGCGCCCACGACACCCACCGGTTCCGGCACCGTGTAGGCGCGGTACTTGCCGCCGGGAATGGCGCCAATCGAGACATCCAGGCTCTTGCCTTCGATCTTGGTGGCCCAGCCGGCCATGTAGCGCACGTACTCGACGCTGGCGCCCACCTCGATGGCGCGCGACAGGTTGATCGACTTGCCGTTGTTCAGGGTTTCCAGTTGCGCCAGCTCTTCGCCGTGGGCCTCCAGCAGATCGGCCAGTTTCAGCAGCAGGCGCTCGCGGTCTGCCGGACGCTGTTGCGCCCAGCTGCCCTCGAAGGCGCGGCGCGCGGCACCCACTGCCAGGTCGACATCCTGCGCGGCGGCAACGGCGACCCGCGCCAGCGCCTCGCCCGTGGCGGGGTTGAACACCGGCATCTCGGCGCCGGACAGCGCCGGGCGCGCTTCCCCGTCGATCAGCAGGCCGTGGCGGGCCTGGACGAAGGCCGCCACGCGGGGGTCAAGGGCAATGCTCATCTCGATTCCTCTTCTCGCTCGGCCACCGGGGCGGCCGGGTATCTCGGATAGTCGAATGGCACTCTGCGGCAAACCCCGCGGCCGCTCTTGACCCTCCCTGCCGGGAGATTTGCCACTGGCTGCCAGGGCACGGCCGGCAGAGACAACCCACCGGGCAGGGACAGACAAGCGTCGCCTCCGCCTTTGACGGACAAGGACAGTCGAGATGGCCGGAACCACCGTCTCGTCCCTTCCCACAATAAGGACCGTTGCCATGCAAAAGCCCCCACGCGCCCTGTTGTTCGGCCTCGCCCTGCTCCTTCCCGCGCTGGCCGTCCAGGCCGAACCGGCCACCCCCTACCCGCCCTACCTCGCCGAAGCCCGGCTCCAGTTGGCCGACTACCTGCCCCCGCCCCCTGCTGCCGATTCGCCTGCGGCCCGAGCCGACCTCCAGGCCGTGCTCGACGCCCAGGCCGCGCGCAGTACCGCACAGGTGAGAAAGGTGCAGGCTGACGACCAGTGGGAAGACGGTGTCTTCCCCTTCGCCGCCGACCTGCTCGGCAAGAACTTCGCGGCAGAGCGGCTACCGCTGACCCGCGCCTTCTTCCGCCGCGCCCAGGAAGACCTGGTGCAGGTGCTGATGCCTGCCAAGCAGCACTTCGACCGGCCCCGCCCCTATGAGGCCGACGCCAGGGTGAAGCCCGTGCTGCCGCCGCCGGAAGGCGATTCCTACCCCAGCGGCCACAGCATGAACGCCTACCTCAATGCCACCCTGCTGGGCATGGCGGTGCCGGAACGACACGCCGAGTTGTTCGAACGCGCACAGGAACATGCCGCGAGCCGGGTGATCGCCGGCGTGCATTACCCCAGCGACCTGGAAGGCGGGCAGCTCGCCGCCGCAGCCCTGGTAGCGAACCTGCTGACGGACCCACAGGCCGCCGCCGACTTCACGCGGGTGCGCCAGGAAATCCGCGCGGAACTGGAGCGCAACTAGGCAGGGCCAGGCAACCGGCCTGGCACGGACAGACAAGACGCCCCCGGCCGGTTGCGGCACAAATGCCACACAGCCGCACCGCTGCACGACAGGAGAATTCATTGTGAGCACCAAAGACACCGCCTTCTGGCACCCCATGCTGCACCCCAACGAGATGAAGCAGCGCGAACCCATCCGCATCCTCCGTGGTGAGGGCTGCTTCGTCTTCGATGACAAGGGCAATCGCCTGGTGGACGGCGTGGCGGGCCTGTGGAACGTCAACGTCGGCCACGGCCGCAAGGAGATCAAGGCCGCCATCACCGCCCAGCTGGACGAGCTGGAATACTTCCAGCTGTTCGACGGCATCAGCCACCCGCGCGCCGAGGAACTGGCCGCCAAGGTGATTGGCATGCTGGAACCCGAAGGCATGCGCCGCGTGGCCTTCAGCTCCGGCGGCTCCGACGCCGTGGAAACCGCGCTGAAGCTCGCCCGCCAGTACTGGAAGCTGCAGGGCCAGGCCGACCGCACCAAGTTCATCTCCCTGCGCCAGGGCTACCACGGCACCCACTTCGGCGGCGCTTCGGTGAACGGCAACACGGTGTTCCGCCGCAACTACGAGCCGCTGCTGCCCGGTTGCTTCCACGTCGACACGCCCTGGCTCTACCGCAACCCCTACAGCCAGGACCCGGAAGAACTGGGGCAGATCTGCGCCGACATCCTCGAGCGGGAAATCCAGTTCCAGAGCCCGGACACCGTGGCCGCCTTCATCGCCGAGCCGATCCAGGGCGCGGGTGGTGTGATCGTGCCGCCGGCCAACTACTGGCCGCTGATCCGCAAGGTCTGCGACAAGTACGGCGTGCTGCTGATCGCCGATGAAATCGTCACCGGCTTCGGCCGTTCCGGCGCCATGTTCGGCAGCCGCCTGTGGGGCGTGAAGCCGGACATCATGTGCCTGGCCAAGGGCATCTCCTCGGGCTACATCCCGCTGGGCGCCACCGTGGTCAACGAGCGCATCGAGCAGGCCTTCGCGGGCAATGGCGACTTCACCGGCGCCATCATGCATGGCTACACCTACTCCGGGCATCCGGTGGCCTGCGCCGCGGCCCTGGCCAACCTGGATATCGTCGAGCAGGAAAACCTGCCGGCCAACGCCGCCAAGCAGGGCGACTACCTGCTCAGCAGCCTCGCCTCCTTCCCCGAACGCTTCGCCGCTGTCGGCGAGGTGCGCGGCAAGGGTCTGATGGTGGCGCTGGACCTGGTGAGCGACAAGGCCAGCCGCGACCCCATCGACCCCATGGGCGGCTACGCCAACCGCGTCGCCGAGATCGCCCGCGCCAACGGTGTGATGGTGCGCCCGGTGGGCACCAAGATCATCCTTTCGCCGCCGCTGGTAATCGAGAAGGAGCAGATCGACACCATCGTCAATGCCCTTGCGATAGGTTTCCAGGAAGCCCATCTGTAACCCTTCGGAGCGCGGCCCATGCCGCGCTCCTCCGTTTTCGGGAGCAGCGCCATGCACAACGACTTCGGCCTGCACTGCCTGCACGCCTTCAGCCGGGTTGTCCCGGCCTCCTGCTTCGCCTTCTACCGGGTCGACCCACACCTGCGCGCCCGCGACTTCCAGCTCCTGCGCATGGACGCCCGGACCCACCGCGACTACCTCGACCACTACCGCGACTTCGACCCGCTGCAGCCCGCCCTTTGCCGCGACGAACGCCGCGCCGTGGTGTCACTGCGGGAAGCCATGGCACGCCAGGCCGACAATTCGCGGCGTATCTACCAGGGCTTCCTGGTCCGCCATGGAATCCGCGATGTGGTGGAAGTGATCGCCCATGATCGCCAGCGGCCGGTGGCGGGCGTCTCCCTGCTGCGTCTGGGCAGCCAGACGCCCTTCGATGCCGATGAACTGCAGCGCCTGGATGGCCTGCGCGGCCTGCTCGACCTCGCCGTGCGCCAGCTGCCGGACGCGCCAGCGGAGAAGGATCGGCTGACCGGTTTCACCCCTCGGGAACAGGAAATCGCCCTGCTCCTGCGCGAAGGCCTGTCCAACAAGGACCTCGCCCGGCAGCTCGATATGGGGCTGGCCACGGTGAAGACCCACCTTATCCACCTGTTCCGCAAGACCGGTGCACGCAGCCGGACCGAACTGGTGAGGAAGCTCTTCCCCTAGGATGGGGCGGGTGGTGTTCCGCGAGCTGAGCGAAACCTATCAATCACCGTGTCAGACCGATGGGTATCGCAAGCTCCACCCATCCTACGACCCGAACGTGCCACCTCCACCTTCCGGTTGATACCACCCCTCCCCCATCCAGCCGAGCATGGCGTCATCCCAACCCACGGAGATGAGCCATGACTACCCAACCCGAATGGATCACCGTCGGCGCCCTGGCCGACGGTTTCGCCCCGCAAGCCTTCATCCTGCCCAGCCTGGCGGACCTTGCCGGCCGCACCTTCACCCTGCACTTCGCCAACGGCTGGCGGATCGAGCACCGCTTCGGCGCCGAGCAGCTCGCCTGGTCATTGCAGGACGGCAGCGGCGGCGAGGCGTCCTACCGCGCCACCTCGGTGCGCGAGGGCCTGTACCTGGTGGACTTCCTCAAGCAGGAGAACGGCCGCACGGTCTCGGTAAGCCTGGTGCTGGATATCGCCAACGCCGCCTTCACCGCCGTGCTCGGGCGCATGCCCAGCGAGGCGGAATGCCGGGGCGACCTGTTCGGCAAGGCGCTCGCCGGTGGCGAGCTGACGTCGGTGAAGGCGGAATTCCTCCACGGCAGCCTCGACCGCCCCTGGCGCGAAGGCGCCTGCCCCCACGCGCCGAGCCTCGAACTGGTAGGCCTGCGCAACCTCTACCGCTACAGCCCCAGCGAGGTCTACGAGCACCTCTACCTCAACGAGAACTTCTATAGCTGGCAGTGCCTCAAGGGGGTCGAGCAGGGCCTGGCGGACACCGACCGCTGCCACACTTTGAAGATCGCCGAGTCGCTCTACCTCTTCGTCTGGCGGGAGAAGATCATCCCCACCCTCGGCGTGGTGCTGATCGACCTGCAGCACCATCGCAGCGACGGCAAGATCTGCGGCTATGCCGGCGGCGACTTCGGCCAGTTGTCGAACTTCCCGGTGAGTTCCCACTGCAGCGTGCTGAACCGCACGGAGTATCCGCTGTGAAGGGCCGCACCGTGCTCATCACCGGAGCCGGCAGTGGCATAGGCGCGGCCTGTGCGCAACGTCTCACCCACGACGGCGCGCAACTGGTGCTGGTGGGAAGGCGTCGCGAACCGCTGGAGGACGTGGCCGCCGGGACCGGCGGCCTGGTGCTCTGCGGGGATGCCGCCAGCAGCGCCGACTGGGCCCGCTTCATCCCGGCCATCCGCGAGCGCTTCGGTGGCCTCGACGGGGTGATCGCCAACGCCGGCGGCCATGGCCTGGGCAGCGCCACCGAAACTTCGGACGAGGACTGGCAGGCGGCAATGCGCGCCAACCTGGACAGCGCCTTCTACACCGCCCGCGCCTGCCTGCCGCTACTGGCACAGCGGCGCGGCGCCCTGGTGCTGATGGCCTCCATCGCCGCCCTGGCAGCCGGCGAAGGCGTTTGCGGCTACACCACCGCCAAGCACGCCCTCCTCGGCCTCACCCGCTCCCTGGCCCGGGACTTTGGCCCGCAGGGCGTGCGGGTGAACGCCGTCTGCCCGGGCTGGGTGCGCACACCCATGGCCGACGCCGAGATGCAGCCGTTGATGGAGCGTCATGGCGAAGATCTGGAGGCGGCCTATGCGCGGGTTACCGCCGAAGTGCCACTGCGCCGCCCCGCCAAGCCGGAGGAAATCGCCAGCGTCTGCCGCTTCCTGCTCTCGGACGAAGCCTCCATCATCACTGGCGCCAGCCTGGTGGCCGATGGCGGGTCGAGCATCGTGGACGTGCCGACCTTGGCGTTCGGGCGGGCCTAGCACTCTCCACTCGGCCCCGACGACGTGCCCAAAAAGCGGGCTTGGAGCAAGCGTCAATCACGTTAAGATATTAACTTTCTCTTTCCGCCAAGCTCGCAACTGCACGATGTCCGAACCCCGTCCCTGGCCCGCCGCCATCCGCGCCCTGCGCCACCGCAACTTCCGCCTGTACTTCGCCGGCCAGGCCATTTCCACCCTGGGCAGTTGGCTGCAGCAGGTGGCGCTGGCCTGGTTGATCTACCGCCTCACCGGCTCCGCGGCGCTGCTGGGCGTCACCACCTTTGCCTCATTGCTGCCGCAGTTGCTGGTAGGCCCGCTGGCCGGGGCCTGGATCGACCGCCACGACAAACGCCGCCTACTGATCGGCGTGCAGGGCCTGCTCGGCCTGCAGGCCGTGGTTCTGGCGGGGCTGACGGCGACCGGGCTGATCGGCCCGACGCTGATCGTCGCCATGGCCGCCCTGCTTGGCGTGCTCAACGCCTTCGACACACCGCTGCGCCAATCCCTGCTGAGCCAGTTCGTCAGCGGCAAGGAGGACCTGCCCAACGCCCTGGCGCTGAACGCGATGCTGTTCAACTGCTCGCGCTTCATCGGCCCGCCGCTGGCCGGCCTGCTGCTGGGTTTCACCAGCGAGGCCGCCTGCTTCGCCCTCAACGCCCTCTCCTATCTGGGCCTTGCCGCCGGGCTGCTGGTAATCCGCATGGCCCCCACGCCGCGCGCCCAGGGCTCCACCAGCGATGTGTTCCGCGAGGGCCTGCGCTACATCGCCGGCCGCCCGCCGATCCGCCTGATGATGACCAGCGTGCTGGTGGTCAACCTCACCGCCTCCAGCTACGCGGTGCTGCTGCCGGTGTTCGCCAAGGACATCTTCGCCGGCGACGCGCGCACCCTCGGTTGGCTCTGGGGCGCCGCCGGCCTGGGCTCGCTGCTGGGCACGGCATTTCTCGCCAATCGCCATGCCCTGCCGGGCCTGGTGAACAGCATCATGGCCTGCGCCCTGGCCGGCGGCGCCGGACTGCTGGCCTTCGCCGCCAGCGACGCACTGGCGCTGTCGCTGATGGCCATGGCCGTGCTCGGCTTCGCCATCACCAACTGCAACGTCGGCACCAACATCCTCTTGCAGAGCCTGGCGCCGGAACACCTGCGCGGCCGCGTGGTGGCGCTCTACACCTCGACGCGCTTCGGCTTCGACGCCATAGGGGGCCTGCTGGTCGGCATCCTCGCCGAACACTTCGGCGCCCCCATCGCCATGACTACAGCTGGCGTGCTGCTGCTCGCCTACTGCTTCTGGTTGCTGCCACGCCAGCGCTGGCTGGGCCGGGAGATCGCCGCGACAACGGAAGGTCCGCACTGATCCTGTCGTGCATTAGCCAGGGCAGTGTCTGTGAGGGCGAATTCATTCGGGAGCGGCAGCCACCACCCGCCGCGAGCGAACGGCCAGGCGTAGCGCGAGGAAGGAGCCTGCACCGCAGAGCGCGATGATCAGGCTCATGGGCATGGGCGAGCCGTCATGCAGCACGCCCACCAGGAAGCTGGCCAGGGCGCCGAGACCGAACTGCCCGGCCACCGCCAGGGCTGCGGCGGCGCCGGCACGTTGTGGGAAAAGCGCCATCAGGCTGGCGATGGCGTTGGCGCCGAGCATCCCGGTGACGCAGACAAACAGCAGCAGCGCCAGTGCAATGGCCGGCCAGCCGGACGCCGGCAAGCTAGCCGCCAGCAACAGCCCCAGTCCGGCCAGAGCCGACACTTGGGAACCCCGACGCAGCATGGCTTCGGGGCCTAGACGTCCCACCAGGCGGGCGTTGAGGAAAGTGGCGACTATCACCCCGGCGATATTGGCGCCGAACAGCAGCGCGTATTGCTGCGGGCTGAAGCCGAAATGCTCGATGAAGACGAAGGGCGAGCCGGTGATGTAGGCGAACATCCCGGCGAAGGACAGCTCCATGCACAGCATCAGACCCACCGCCCGTGGGTTGCCGAGGATCGCGAAATACGCGGCGAAGGCGCTGCCCAGGGAATGTCCGCGCGCCTCGCCACAGTGGGTTTCCGGCACCCGCAGCCAGACCGCCAGGCCGCACAGCGCGGCGAAGCCCTGCAGGCCGATGAAGATCGATCGCCAGCCGGCCAGTTCCATCAGGTAGCTGCCCAGCAGGGGCGCCACCAGCGTGGCGAGCATGGTCACCAGATGCATCAGCGACAGCACCCGCGCCGCCTGTTGCAAGGGGAAGAGGTCACGGACGATGGCCCGCGCCAATACCGAGGCAGCGGCGCCACCCAGGGCCTGAAGGCCACGCCACAGGAGCAGCTGGTCGGCACTGGCGGCCCACGAGCAGCCAACGCTGGCGACCACGTACAAGGCGATGCCGCCGAGCAGCAGGGGGCGACGGCCGAAGCGATCCGACAGCGGACCGTAGAACAACATGCCGATGCACAGCCCCACCAGGAACACGCTGATGCTGTGCTGCACCTGGGCATCGCTCGCCGCCAGCTCCCGCGCCAGCGCGGGCAGGCTGGGCAGGTACATGTCGATGGACAGGGGCGCAAAGGCCACCAGGGCAGCCAGAAGAATGATCAGGCCTCGGCCGGCCTGTGGGGCGTGCTGGGACATGGGGACTCCGCAACAGCAGGAAAGGCACGGGCCGCACGGCGGCCCGCGAAGATCAAAGGCTCAATAGCCAGAGGCACACGCCGGGGAACGCGACCAGCAGGACGATGCGCAGTAGGTCGGAGGCGAGGAACGGCAGCACGCCCTTGGCGGTTTCAAGGTAAGGCACGTCGCGCGCCACCTTGTTGACGATGAACAGGTTCATGCCCAGCGGCGGGTGGATAAGCCCGATCTCCACCACCATCAGCGCGAGGATGCCGAACCAGATGGACTTCTGGACTTCGGTGAGGCCATAGAAATCCAGCCCCATGATGACCGGGTAGAAGATCGGAATGGTCAGCAGGATCATCGCCAGGGAGTCCATCACGCAGCCCAGCAGCAGATACAGCAGCAGGATCGCGCAGAGCACCAGCATGGGCGCGAGTCCGCTCTGCTTGACCCATTCGGCCAGCTCGGTGGGCATCTGGGTCAGCGCCAGGCCCGAGTTGAGCAGGTCGGCGCCGAGCAACACGAGGAAGATCATCGCGGAGGTTTCAGCCGTGCCCAGCAGGCTGAGGCGCAATCCAGCTCCGCGCATGCCTCCCTGGAAGAACGCCAGCAGGCCGCACGCCGCCGCGCCGATGGAAGCAGCCTCGGTGGGGTTGGCCCAACCGCCGTAGATGCCGACGATCACCACCAGGAACACTCCCAGTACCGGCAGTACCTGAAGGAACGCCTTGAAACGCTCGGCGGCGCTGGCCGGTTCGCTGCGGGTGTGGCCCTCCGGCTCCCGCGACACCATCAGGCGTACGACGATCAGATAGCCCACCGCCGCCAGCAGGCCCGGCACCACGGCGGCGACGAACAGCTTGGCGATGGATTCCTGGGTCAGCACCGCATAGATGATCAACGGCACCGACGGCGGGATGAGGATGCCCAGGGTGCCGCCCGCCGCCACGGTGGCGGTAGCCAGGCGCCCGGAATAGTTGTGCCGGCGCAGCTCCGGCAGCGCCACCTGGCTCATGGTGGCGGAAGTGGCCAGCGACGAACCGCATATGGCCCCGAAGCCGGCACAGGCGCCGATGGCGGACATGCCGATTCCGCCGCGCAGGTGGCCGACGAAGGCTGCGGCGCAACGGAAAATCGCCCTGGACAGGCCGCCATGGGTGGCGAACTGCCCCATCAGCACGAACAGCGGAATCACCGCCAGGTCGTAGTTGGAGAGGCGTGACCAGGCCAGGTTGTTGAGGCTGAACAGCAGCGCGGAGAAGTCGCCATCGTTCACCGCGAGGAAGCACAGGGCGCCACCCACCATCATGGTCAGGCCGATGTGCACGCGCAGCACCAGCAGGGTGAAGGTGACGGCCAGTGCCAGCAGGCCGAGACTGAGACCGCTCATGGACGTTGCTCCCGGAAAAAGCATTGGCAGGTTCGGGCTCCGGCGGTGACCGCCAGCAGCAGGAGGCTCGGGACGATGCCCAGCAGCGGTATCCACAGCGGCACCGAGAGCAGCGTGGAGACTTCGCCGTATTCATGGCTTTCCAGCACCTGCAAGCCGGTTCGCCAGGCCAGTACCAGCGCAATCAGCAGGCATAGGAAGTGGGCAGCGGCATCCAGCCAGGCCTGGACCCGTACCGGCAATTTCAGGGTGAAGGCGTCCACCTTGATGTGCTGGCCGCGCAGTTCGCAGAGCGGCAGGAACGCCGCGATGGCGACCGCCGCGCCGATTTCCATGATTTCGATATCACCCTGGATGGGCGTAGCGAACAGCTTGCGGCCGATGATGGAGACCATGGACATGGCCACCAGAGCCAGCAGGATGCAGCCGCCACCCAGGGCGAAACCCTGGGCGGTACGCTGCAGTGCGCGGCTGGCCAGGCCAGCCCCCTCGGCGGGGGAAGACTCGAAGGACAAGGACTCGTTCATGATCGATCACCGGGCGTTACTGGAGAGCGACCGGGCGCCTTCGAGCAGCGCCTTGCCGTCGAGCCCTTTTTCCGTGACGGCAGCAGCCCAGGCATCGGCCACCGGCGCGGCGGCCTGGCGCATGGCGCCATAGGCGCTTTCGTCGATGGCGACGATCTGTTCGGAGGGCGTGCGGGTGCGGGCGTCGTCCAGGGCCTTGTCCCAAGCGGTGGCAAAGCGCTGGTTCAAGACCGGGCCGCTGTTGCGTTCGATGATGGCGCGCAGGTCCTCGGGCAGGCTGTTGAACTTGCGCTCGTTCATCAGCATCGCCAGCACGGTGTAGGAGAAGGCCGGCTGGCCGGTGGGAGTGGCCGAGTGGTGATCGGTGACCTCGTCCAGCTTCGTCGGCGGCACCACTTCCCAGGAGGCCAGCGCACCATCCACCACCCCCTTGGAGATGGATTCGGTCATCTGCGCCGGCGGCATGCTCACCGGGGTGGCACCGAGGGTCTTCACCAGACTTGCAGCGGTACGGCTGGACACCCGCAACTTGAGGTTCTTCAGGTCGTCCAGGGTCGCCACGCCCTTGCCACGTGTGTGGATATCCATGCCGCCATCACCGTGCACCGACAGCACCTTGTAGCCCTTGAAGTCGTCCCGGGCGTACTGCTCGTAGTACTGCCAGATGATCGGGTTACTGGCCTTCGCCCCGGCCGGCAGCATGAACGGCAACTCCATGGCCTCCATGCGCGGGAACTTGCCCGCCGAATACGCGGGCGCAGTCCAGACGATGTCGGCGACGCCATTGCGCGCCATGTCTGCCAGCTTGGCCGGGGTCCCGCCCAGTTGCATCGAGGGGTAGAACTGGCACTTCAGGCGGCCGGCGGACTCGCTGGTGAGCTGCTGGCACCAGGGTTCGATGATGTTGCGCTGGGCATTGGAGTTGGCCGGCAGGAAGTGCGCGACCTTGAGGGTGTAGCTCTGCTCCGCGAGCGCCGTGGACGCTGAACAGGCAGCGGCGAAGAGGATGGCAAGCCTGGAGATCTTCATTGGAGTGGGCCTCGTTGTTCTTGTAGTTGCGGGTTGAGCAATCGGGCGACAGTCGATTCGTTAACATATTCAGAATATCATTAACAAATTAACGTTTTGCCCGTGACTGTCAACCGTGGACAACTGCAATGACCCGCTCCGGTTACCCAGCTCAAAGAAAAAACTCAAAGAATCAATAAATTGCGATCGACGAAGGACAGCCGGTCGGGAAATCCGGCCTGGCAGAGAGAGACAAGACAGCAGTCAGCGCCAGGAGTCTTCCTTGTCCGCCGCCCGGCGCTGGCGATATTCCCCGGGGGACATGCCCGCATTACGCGCGAAGAAGCGGCTGAAATAGGCTGGGTCCTTGAAGCCCAGCAAGTAGCAGATCTCGTTGGATGAGCTGCCGGTGAACAGCAGCAGGCGCTTGGCCTCCTGCATCACCCGGTCGTGGATCAGGCGCTTGGACGGCAGATCGGCGATGCGTCGGCAGATGTCGTTCAGCCGCGCCTCGGTCACGCCCATCTGGCTGGCGTACTGGCCGAGGGACCAATGCTCGCGGTAGTGGGCCTCGATCAGTCCGTTGAAGCGGTGGAACACCTGCAGGTCCTCATGGCGCGCCGGCTGCGCCTTGAGGGAGCGGGCGGAAAGCCGCAACAGGCTGATGAAGATCAGCCGGGTCAGGGCCGAGAGCGCCGCCTCGCGTCCTGGCCGCTGGGCACCGAACTCGCTGCGCAGCTGGTCGAACAGCAGGTCCAGGCGCTGCACCTCGTCGCGGTACTCCTCCCCCAGCTCGGAAAAGGCCACACACACCGGCGCAATCTGCGCTCCATCGGCCAATCCCTGCTCGGCTTCGAGCAAGGGCCAGACCAGTTGCTGACGCACGGTGAGCACATGACCGTCGGCGTCCTGCTCGGTGACGAAGGCATGGGGAATGGTGGGCGGGGTGAGGAAGAACAGCGGCCCCTCCTGACGGTATTGCTGCTCGTCGAGGTAGACCCGCACCGCTCCGCTCTTCACGTAATGGACCTGAAAAAAGCGGTCGTGGCGGTGCACCGGCATGTTGCGACCGAAGAAATCCGCCAGCTTGCCGAGGGCCTCGTAGTGCACTTCGGCATCGGCGTAACGCTGGTCGTAGACCTGTCCGATGTTGATGTTGGGAATGGGTTGGCGCTCTGCCATGGCGACCTTTCTCCGCTGCCTTCGCACACCTTCGATGACGAAAGGCGAAGGCGCAAGGCTTGACGATCATTAACATGTTAAATATAAAATTAACACATTAACGAAATCCTCGTTGCGGGTGGTGCCCCTGCCACGGCCCACCCGCTTTTTTCTGCCACAGGAGACGACCATGCGCCCTGCACTCGACCACGTCGCCACCGGCACCCTGTTCGGCATTGCGCTGAACTACCGGGGCCTGCTGGAGAGCCGTCTGGAGGAATTCCAGCAGCCGCCCTACCAGAAGCCGCCGGTCAAGCCGGTGCTGTTCATCAAGACCCCGAACACCCGAAATGGCCACGGCCAGCCAGTGGTCTACCCGCAAGGCGTGGAGCGCCTGCAACCGGGCCCGGCCCTCGGCGTGGTGATCGGCAAGAGCGCCAGCCGCGTACGCGCTGAGGATGCCCTGGCACATGTGGCCGGCTACGTGATCGTCAACGAATTCAGCCTGCCGGAAGAGAGCTACTACCGCCCGGCGGTCAAGGCCAAGTGCCGCGACGGCTTCTGCCCCATTGGCCCGGAATTTGTCCCTGCCGCCAATGTGCAGGACCCGCACGCGCTGACTCTCAAGCTCTTCGTCAACGGCGAACTGCGCCAGGAGAACAGCACCGCCAACCTGGTGCGTGGCATCCCCCAACTGATCGAGGAGATCAGCGAATTCATGACCCTGCATGAGGGCGACGTGCTGATCACCGGCACCCCGGAAGGCCGTGTCGACGTGCAACCGGGCGATGTCGTGGAAGTGGAAATCACCGGCCTCGGCCGCCTCGCCAACACCGTGGTCGCGGAATAAGGAGCCCGAGATGAAACACGCACGTATCCGCTACCAGGGCGGCATCCACGCCGTGACCGTGGAAGCCGGCAATGCCGTCCGCCTCGCCGATGGCCGTCTGCTGGCCGAAGACCAGGTCGAGTGGCTGCCGCCGGCCACCGGCAGCATGTTCGCCCTGGGGCTGAACTACGCCGACCACGCCGCCGAGCTGGCCTTCAAGGCACCCACCGAGCCGCTGGCCTTCATCAAGTCGCCGGGCGCCTACACCGGCCACAACCAGGTCACCTGGCGCCCCGACAACGTCGCCTACATGCACTACGAGTGCGAGCTGGTGGCGGTGATCGGCAAGCCGGCGCGCAACGTGAAGCGCGAAGACGCCCTCGCCTACCTGGCCGGCTACACGGTCTGCAACGACTACGCGATCCGCGACTACCTGGAGAACTACTACCGGCCCAACCTGCGGGTGAAGAACCGCGACGCCACCACCCCGGTCGGCCCCTGGATCGTCGACGCCGCTGACGTGCCCGACCCGATGAAGTTGAAGCTGCGCACCTGGGTGAACGGCGAGCTGAAGCAGGAAGGCACCACCGCAGACATGATCTTCGACATCCCCTGCCTGATCGAATACTTCTCCAGCTTCATGACCCTGCAGCCGGGCGACATGATCGCCACCGGCACGCCGGAGGGCCTGGCCGACGTGGTGCCGGGCGATGAAGTGGTGGTGGAAGTCGAAGGCGTGGGCCGCCTGGTCAACCGAATCGTCAGCGAAGCCGATTTCTTCGAAAGCAAGGGCTTCGCCCGCAAGCAACAAGAGGCATGAGCAGCATGATCAAGCACTGGATCAACGGCCAGGAAGTCGAAAGCAAAGAGACGTTCGTCAACTACAACCCGGCCACCATGGACGCCATCGGTGAGGTCGCCAGCGGTGGCGCCGAGGAAATCGCCGCCGCCGTGGCCGCGGCCAAGGACGCCTTCCCCAAGTGGGCCAACACTCCGGCCAAGGAACGCGCGAAGCTGATGCGCAAGCTGGGTGAGCTGATCGACCAGAACGTGCCGCACCTGGCCGAGCTGGAAACCCTGGACACCGGCCTGCCGATCCACCAGACGAAGAATGTGCTGATCCCCCGCGCCTCGCACAACTTCGAGTTCTTCGCCGAGGTTTGCACCCGCATGGACGGCCACAGCTACCCGGTGGACGACCAGATGCTCAACTACACCCTGTACCAGCCGGTGGGCGTGTGTGGCCTGGTTTCCCCGTGGAACGTGCCCTTCATGACCGCCACCTGGAAGACCGCGCCCTGCCTGGCCCTGGGCAACACCGCAGTACTGAAGATGAGCGAGCTGTCGCCGCTGACCGCCAACGAACTGGGTCGCCTGGCCCTGGAAGCCGGTATCCCGAAAGGCGTGCTGAACGTGGTGCAGGGTTACGGCGCCACCGCTGGTGACGCCCTCGTCCGTCACCCGGACGTGCGCGCGATTTCCTTCACCGGCGGCACCGCCACCGGCCGCAAGATCATGCAGACCGCCGGCCTGAAGAAGTACTCCATGGAACTGGGCGGCAAGTCGCCGGTGCTGATCTTCGACGACGCCGACCTCGACCGCGCCCTCGACGCCGCGCTGTTCACCATCTTCTCGCTGAACGGCGAGCGCTGCACCGCCGGCAGCCGGATCTTCATCCAGGAATCGGTGTACGACCAATTCGTCGCCGAATTCGCCGCCCGCGCCAAACGCCTGATCGTCGGTGATCCGCAGGACCCGAAGACCCAGGTCGGTTCGATGATCACCCAAGCGCACTACGACAAGGTCACCGGCTACATCCGCATCGGCATCGAGGAAGGCGCCACCCTGCTGGCCGGCGGTCTGGAGCGCCCGGCCAACCTCCCGGCGCACCTGTCCAAAGGGCAATTCATCCAGCCCACGGTGTTCGCCGATGTGGATAACCGCATGCGCATCGCCCAGGAAGAAATCTTCGGCCCGGTGGTCTGCCTGATGAAGTTCAAGGACGAAGCCGAGGCGCTGCAACTCGCCAACGATACCGAGTACGGCCTGGCCTCCTACATCTGGACCCAGGACATCGGCAAGGCCCACCGCCTGGCCCGTGGCATCGAAGCCGGCATGGTCTTCATCAACAGCCAGAACGTGCGCGACCTGCGCCAGCCGTTCGGCGGCGTGAAGGGCTCAGGCACCGGCCGCGAGGGCGGCGAGTACAGCTTCGAGGTGTTCGCCGAAATCAAGAACGTGTGCATTTCCATGGGCAGCCACCACATCCCGCGTTGGGGCCTGTGAGATAACTGCTAATCCATAAAGAGGGGAGTCCGACTCCCCTCCCCGTGCCGGCGTGCAACCGACCGAACAACAAGTTCCCTGGAGGGGAACGACACGAGGAGAACCGTCATGGGCAAACTTGCTCTGGCTGCCAAGATCACCCACGTTCCGTCCATGTACCTGTCCGAGCTGCCGGGCCCGCGCCAGGGCTTCCGTCAGGCTGCCATCGATGGGCACATTGAAATCGGCCGCCGCTGCCGCGAGCTGAACGTCGACACCATCGTCGTGTTCGACACCCACTGGCTGGTCAACGCCAACTACCACGTCAACTGCGGCCCTCATTTCCAGGGTCTGTACACCAGCAACGAACTGCCGCACTTCATCAGCAACATGGAGTACGAGTTCCCCGGCAACCCCGAACTGGGTCGCCTGCTGGCCGAGGTATGCAACCGCTACGGCGTGGAAACCATGGCCCACGACGCGACGACGCTGGCCCCGGAATACGGCACCCTGGTGCCCATGCGCTACATGAACGCCGACCAGCACTTCAAGGTGATCTCGGTCTCGGCGCTGTGCACCTCCCACTACCTGAACGACAGCGCCCGCCTCGGCTGGGCCATGCGCAAGGCCGTGGAAGAACACTACGACGGCACGGTCGCCTTCCTCGCCAGCGGATCGCTGTCCCACCGTTTCGCGCAGAACGGCCAGGCGCCAGAGTTCGCCACAAAAGTCTGGAGCCCCTTCCTGGAACTCCTCGATAACCGGGTCGTGCAGATGTGGGAAGACGGTGAGTGGGAGGACTTCTGCGCCATGCTCCCGGAGTACGCGGTGAAGGGCCACGGCGAAGGATTCATGCACGACACCGCGATGCTGCTGGG
This sequence comes from Pseudomonas sp. LFM046, assembly GCF_000949385.2. Classification (NCBI taxonomy): domain Bacteria; kingdom Pseudomonadati; phylum Pseudomonadota; class Gammaproteobacteria; order Pseudomonadales; family Pseudomonadaceae; genus Pseudomonas; species Pseudomonas sp. LFM046. Next base: position 4,260,325 of record NZ_JYKO02000001.1, read on the forward strand.
CGCCCTGGGCTGGTCGAAGTACGACGGCAAGGCCGAGGTCGTCACGCCCTACTTCGGCTCGTCCGGCACTGGCCAGATCAACGCCGTTTTCCCGGTCACCCCGCAGGACGGTTCCGCCATTCCCGCCGCCCAGGCCTCCAACCCGGCCGGCGTCGTCTCCACCAGCCGCCTGTAAGGAGCCGCGAAATGCCCCATCTGGTCCTGCTCTACAGCCCCGACCTGGAACGCGAGGCGGACATCGGCGGCCTGTGCCGTGCCCTCGCCGACTGCATGCTGGAACAGCGCGACGAGACCGGCCGCCAGGTGTTCCCCACCGGCGGCACCCGCGTGCTGGCCTACCCGGCGGCCCATGCCGCCGTGGCTGACGGCAAGGGTGATTACGGTTTTCTCTACGCCAACCTGCGCATGGGCGCCGGACGCAGCCCGGCGGTGCACCAGCAGGTGGGCGACGCGCTGCTGACGGTCTTGCGCGGCTACCTCGACGGCCTGCTGGAGCAACGCCCCATCGGCATCACCCTGCAGATCGACGAAAGCCCCGGCCAGGTCTTCGATGCCAAGCACAGCAGCCTGCACCCCCTGTTCACCAAGAATTCCTGAGGTCTCCATGCTCGACGCCAGCATCATCCAGCAAGCCGCCGCCCGCCTCGACGCCGCCGAGCGTTCCCGCGAGCAGGTGCGCCAGTTCTCCCTGGACTATCCGTCCATCGGCATCGAAGACGCCTACGCCATCCAGCGCGCCTGGGTGGCCCAGAAGATCAAAGACGGCCGCAAGCTGGTGGGCCACAAGATCGGCCTCACCTCCCGCGCCATGCAGGTATCCTCCAACATCACCGAACCGGACTACGGTGCGCTGCTGGACGACATGCTGTTCGACGAAGGCAGTGACATCCCCTTCGAGCGCTTCATCGTCCCCCGCGTGGAAGTGGAGCTGGCCTTCATCCTCGGCAAGCCGCTGCGCGGCCCCAACTGCACGATCTTCGACGTGCTGGACGCCACCGAGTGGGTGATCCCGGCGCTGGAGATCATCGACGCGCGCATCCAGCAGGTGGACCCGGACACCAAGGTCACCCGCAAGGTCTTCGACACCATCTCCGACAATGCCGCCAACGCCGGTGTGGTAATGGGCGGACGCGCCGTGCGTCCCACCGAGATCGACCTGCGTCGCGTGCCGGCGATTCTCTACCGCAATGGCGTGATCGAGGAATCCGGCGTCTCCGCCGCCGTGCTCAACCACCCCGCCAAGGGCGTGGCCTGGCTGGCCAACAAGCTGGCGCCCTACGACGTCACCCTGGAAGCCGGCCAGATCATTCTCGGCGGCTCCTTCACCCGTCCGGTGGCGGCCAACCCTGGCGACACCTTCCACGTCGATTACGACCAGTTGGGCTCCATCGCCTGCCGGTTCGTCTGAGCCCGGTTTCGACCTTCACCCGACCCTTGTAGGAGCGAGCTTGCTCGCGAAGCTCTTCGCCAGCAGAGCTGGCTCCTACGTCCGGTGTATTCCCAGGAGTCCCCCCATGGACCTGCCCATCAATACCTTCAAGGCCCGCCTGCACTCCGGTCAGCCGCAGATCGGCCTCTGGCTCGGCCTTGCCGATGCCTATTGCGCGGAACTGGCGGCCAACGCCGGCTTCGACTGGCTGCTGCTCGACGGCGAGCACGCGCCCAACGACCTGCGCACCCTTCTGGCCCAATTGCAGGCCATTGCGCCCTACCCGTCCCAGCCGATCATCCGCCCACCCGTTGGTGATGCGGTGCTGATCAAGCAACTGCTGGACATCGGCGCCCAGACCTTGCTGGTGCCCATGGTGGAATCCGCCGACCAGGCCGCCGAGCTGGTGCGCGCCATGCGCTACCCGCCCTTCGGCATCCGTGGCGTCGGCAGCGCCCTGGCCCGCGCCTCGCGCTGGAACAGCATCCCCGGCTACCTCGACCAGGCTGACGAGCAGATGTGCCTGCTGGTGCAGATCGAGAACCTCGAAGGCCTCGCCAACCTGGACGTGATCGCTGCCGTGGAAGGTGTCGACGGCGTGTTCATCGGCCCAGCCGACCTCTCCGCCGCCATGGGCCATCGCGGCAATCCTGGCCATCCGGAAGTTCAGGCCGCCATCGAAGACGCGATCCTGCGCATCCGCCGGGCCGGCAAGGCCGCTGGCATCCTCTCCGCCGACCAGGCCTTGGCCCGTCGCTACATCGAACTGGGTGCCGCCTTCGTCGCGGTTGGGGTGGATACCACGGTGCTGATGCGCGGACTGCAGAGCCTGGCAGGTGCGTTCAATGGCACGGCTGCTCCGGTGAGTGGGGGTGGTGGGGTGTATTGATTGGCTCTGGAATCAAGGAAAGCCGGCTCAGATTGCCGGCTTTTGAACTCGAACCTCAGACCCTGTAATTCGGCAGTTTTTTGCGCACAGCCATCGTGGCTAATGGGCCAAGCCTGCTCTGGTTAATGCAAACCAGCGGTTGCTTCTGGCCGCGGCTGTGTAAATACGTGTTGAGCACCGAGCACTGATCGCGTCCCTGACGCGTCAGCCCCTTTCAAGGCAACAAATCAAAATTTGAGCCTGGTCCTCATAGCAGTCGCCAAGCGTAGCCAAAAGGAAGAAAGAAAAGAGGATAGAAGCAGGACGATTGCACCCGTTCTGCACCCACGGGGAACCAAGCTGAATAACGGGATAGGCTGGAAAGCGCATGAAATATGGCGTCCCAGAGTGGGTTCGAACCACCAACCTTCCCCTTAGGAGGGGGATGCTCTATCCAATTGAGCTACTGGGACGCGGCGGACTCACCAGGCCGGTGAGTCGCGAGGACGGGCGGCATGTTAGCGGCGTCTGCGTGATTTGTCATGCCTCGCGGGACCGGTGTCCCGCGAGGCGACGTCCTCAGCGTCCGAAGCGCTCTTCGGCCAGGAGGTCGGCCACCGCGGTGGTGGTGCGACCTTCGCTGTCAGCACGCACGAAGATCTCCCGCAGGGTCTCGCCGATGCCTTCGACATGCTTGCGCAGGGCATCTTCAGTGCCGCCGCTGCGCTCGTACCAGACGTCGATGATGCCGCCGGCGTTGATGGCGTAGTCCGGCGCGTAGAGGGTGCCGCGACGACGCAGTTCCTCGGCCAGGCCGGCGTCGGCCAGTTGGTTGTTGGCAGCGCCGGCGATGATCGGCGCACGCAGGGCCTCAAGGGTCTGCGGATTGATGATGCCGCCCAGAGCGCAGGGGGCGAAGACGTCGACGTCCAGACCGTAGATCTCGTTCTGCCCCACCACCTGGGCGCCCAGTTGTTCGGCGGCGCGGCGGGCGTTGGGTTCGTGGATGTCGCAAACCCAGAGCTGGGCGCCTGCGTCCTTGAGGTGTTTGGCGAGGCTGAAACCCACTTCGCCGACGCCCTGGATGGCCACCTTCAGGCCAGTCAGGTCGTCACGACCGAGGCGATGCTTCACCGCCACGCGAATGCCGACGAAGGTGCCATAGGCCGTGGACGGCGAAGGGTTGCCGTCACGCACGCCGCCGCCCAGGGCTTCGCGGGTGCCGGCGCCGGCCACGTAGCGGCTGCGCTCGGCCATGATGCGCATTTCGGTGACGCCGGTGCCGGAGTCGGCAGCGGTGATGTAGCGGCCACCCAGGCTGTCGACGAAATCGCCCATGGCCTGGAACAGCGCTTCGCTCTTGTCGCGATGCGGGTCGCCGATGATCACGGCCTTGCCACCACCCAGCGGCAGGTTGGCCAGGGCGGACTTGTAGGTCATGCCACGGGACAGGCGCAGCACGTCGCGCAGGGCCTGTTCGTCATTCAGGTAGGGCCACATGCGGCAGCCGCCCAGGGCCGGGCCGAGGTTGCTGTTGTGGATGGCGATGACGGCCTTGAGGCCGGAGGCCTTGTCGTGGCCGAAGACCACTTGCTCGTGATGATCGAACTCGACGTGGGTGAAGACGGACATGGAGGTTCCTCGATTCGGTATTGGCGTGTTTCAAAGCGAAGAGCGCCCTCTCCCCCGGCCCCTCTCCCGCAAGCGGGAGAGGGGGGAGGTTCAGGGCAGGATTGAGGTCAGGCGGCCGGGTCGAACAGGTGCAGGACCTGGATCTCGCTGGCGGTGAGGCGGGTACGGAGCTGCTTCTCCTGCTCGCGGACCTTGGCCAGGGCGCGTTCCTTCACCGGGCCGTAGCCACGGATCTGTTCCGGCAGCTGGGCCAGGGCGACGGCGGTGGCGTAGTTGCTCGGCTTCAGCTCCTTGATCAACTGGTCCACCAGGGCTTCGTACTCGCCAATCAGCTGGCGTTCGAGCTTGCGCTCTTCGCTGTAGCCGAAGACGTCGAAGGCACTGCCACGGAGGAACTTGAAGCGGGCCAGCACGCCGAAGGCCTTGAGCATCCAGGGACCAAAGCGACGCTTGCGCGGCTCGCCGGTAACCGGGTCGGGCTTGGCCAGCCAGGACGGCGCCAGGTGGAATTCCAGGTGGTAGTCACCCTCGAACTGGGCTTCCAGTTGCTTGCGGAACGTGTCGTCGCTGTAGAGGCGAGCCACTTCGTACTCGTCCTTGTAGGCCAGCAGCTTGGCGTAGTAGCGGGCGACCGTGCGGGTCAGGGCCTTGTCCTCGCCGCTGTCAGCCTGGCGTACGCGCTCCACCAGGGCGCGGTAGCGCTCGGCGTAGGCGGCGTCCTGGTAGGCACGCAGATGGTCGGCGCGGTACTGGACGATCTCTTCAAGGGTTTCGCAACGCGGCGCTTCCACTTCGGCGGGCTTGGCGAGTTTTTCCACCGCCGCCAGGTCGTGGGCAGCGCGGCGCCCCCAGAGGAACGCCTGCTGGTTGAGGGTCACGGAAACGCCGTTGAGCTCGACGGCTTTTTCGATGGCTTCGGCGGAGATGGGCACCAGGCCCTTCTGGTAGGCGTAGCCGAGCATGAAGAGGTTGGTGGCGATGCTGTCACCCAGCAGGCGGGTGGCCAGGCGGGTAGCATCGACGAAGTGGGTCTTGGCCTCACCCACCGCTTCCACCAGGGCTTCGCGCATGGCGGCGCCGGGAACCTGGGCATCGGGGTTGCGGGTGAACTCGGCGGTCGCCGCTTCATGGCTGTTGACCACGGCATGGGCGATGCGGTCGTTGAGCTTGGCGAGGGCTTCCTCGCTGGCGGTCACCACCAGGTCGCAGCCCAGCAGCAGGTCGGTTTCACCGGCGGCGATGCGCACGGCGTAGATGTCGTCCTGCTTGGCGGCGATGCGGATGTGGGTAATCACCGGACCGAACTTCTGCGCCAGACCGGCCTGGTCGAGCACAGTGCAGCCCTTGCCTTCGATGTGGGCGGCCATGCCCAGCAGCGCGCCTACAGTGGTCACGCCGCTGCCACCGACGCCCGGCAGGAGGATGTTCCAGGGGCGGTCCAGGCTGGGCTGGCGCGGCTCCGGCAGGGCCACGAAGAGTGCCTTGGCACCCGCGGCCTCCGGCTTGCGCAGGCTGCCACCGTGTACGGTGACGAAGCTCGGGCAGAAACCTTCGACGCAAGAGAAGTCCTTGTTGCAGGCGTTCTGGTCGATCTGGCGCTTGCGCCCCAGTTCAGTTTCCAGCGGCAGCACGGACAGGCAGTTGGATTTCACGCTGCAATCGCCGCAACCCTCGCACACGGCCGGGTTGATGAAGGCGCGCTTGGCCGGGTCCACCAGCTTGCCGCGCTTGCGGCGACGGCGCTTCTCGGTGGCGCAGGTCTGATCGTAGATCAGCACCGACACGCCCTTGAACTCGCGCAGATCGCGCTGCACGGCATCCAGTTCGCGGCGGTGGTGGAAGGTGACGATAGGCGCGAAGGTGTCGCGGGTCGGGTACTTCTCCGGCTCGTCGGTGACCAGGGCGATGCGCTTCACGCCTTCGGCGAAGACTTGCTGGCTGAGCTGGTCGACACGCAGTTCGCCGTCGATGGGCTGGCCGCCAGTCATGGCCACGGCGTCGTTGTAGAGAATCTTGTACGTGATGTTGACCCCGGCGGCGACGGCGGCGCGCAGGGCCAGTTGGCCGGAGTGGAAGTAGGTGCCGTCACCGAGGTTCTGGAAGATGTGCGGGGTGTCGGTGAAGGGGGCCTGGCCGATCCAGGTGGCGCCCTCCCCGCCCATCTGGGTGTAGGTGTCGGTGTTGCGGTCCATCCACTGGGTCATGTAGTGGCAACCGATACCGCCCTGGGCACGGCTGCCTTCCGGCAGCTTGGTGGAGGTGTTGTGCGGGCAGCCGGAGCAGAAGTGCGGGGTGCGCACAGTCGTGTGCTTGGGGGCGGCCAGGGCTTTTTCCTTGGCGGCGAGGAAGGCCAGGCGGGATTCGATCTGTTCGCTGGAGTAGATCGGCGCCAGGCGCTTGGCGATGACGCGGGCGATCATGGCCGGGGTCAGCTCGCTGAGGTTGGGCAGCAGGGAGGTGCCTTCTTCGTCGAACTCGCCCACCACGCGCGGGCGCTTATCCACAGGCCAGTTGTAGAGCTGGCCGGTGACCTGGTCTTCGATGACGCTGCGCTTTTCTTCCACCACCAGGATTTCGTCCAGGCCTTCGGCGAATTCGTGGACGGAGATGGGCTCCAGCGGCCAGCTCATGCCGACCTTGAGCACCCTCAGACCGACCTTGGCGCAGAGTTCCTCGTCCAGGCCGAGGTCGTTCAGCGCCTGGCGTACGTCGAGGTAGGACTTGCCGGTGGTAATGATGCCGAGGCGCGGGCTGGGCGAATCCAGCATCACCTGATTGAGGTTGTTGGCACGGGCGAAGGCGCGGGCGGCGTAGATCTTGTACATGTTCAGGCGCTTTTCCTGCGCCAGGGGCGGGTCCGGCCAGCGGATGTGCACGCCGTCTTCCGGCAGGACGAAGTCTTCCGGGATCTTCACGTCGATTCGCAGCGGGTCCACGTCCACCACGGCGGAGGAGTCGACGTTCTCGGCGATGGTCTTGAGGGCGACCCAGCAACCGCTGTAGCGCGACAGCTCCCAGCCGATGATGCCGTAGTCGAGGATTTCCTGGACGTTGGCCGGGTTCAGCACCGGGATGGAGGCGCCGATGAAGGCGTGCTCGCTCTGGTTGGCGATGCTGGAGGATTTGCAGCCGTGGTCGTCACCGGCCAGCAGCAGGACACCGCCATGGGCCGAAACGCCGGCGGAGTTGCCGTGCTTGAAGACGTCGCCGCAGCGGTCCACGCCCGGGCCCTTGCCGTACCACATGGAGAACACGCCGTCGTAGCGGGCGCCGGGGAACAGGCTGGTCTGCTGGCTGCCCCAGCAGGCGGTGGCGGCCAGTTCTTCGTTGACGCCCGGCTGGAAGTGGATGTGGTTTTCCTTGAGGAAGGACTTGGCTTCCCAGAGGCTCTTGTCGAGGTTGCCCAGCGGCGAACCCCGGTAGCCGGAGATGAAGCAGGCGGTGTTCAGGCCGTGGGCCTTGTCCCGCTGGCGCTGCAGCATCGGCAGGCGGGTGAGTGCCTGGGTGCCGGTGAGGTAGAGGTGACCGGTTGCGAGGCGGTATTTGTCATCCAGGCGGATCTCGGCCAGAGACATGCGGGCGCTCCTGTTGTTTTTATGGCGACCTTGATGGCAAGGGTAGCTGCCATCTCTTGTTCAGCCCGCCGCAGGATCGCTGCGTCGGACGCGTGGCAAGACTGTGACTGATCGGTGCCGATTTTTTCTTTCTATTTTTGGGCTACGGCGTCAGACTTGCGCATGATCTTTCCAACAAAAACAAATTTTCGGATTGATTCATGCAAAACCCTCTGAGCCCCATCGACCGCAAGATCCTCCGTCTGCTGCAGCACAACGCCGACCTGTCCGCCGCCGAAGTGGCAGAAAAGGTGGAGTTGTCGCAATCGCCCTGCTGGCGGCGAATCCACCGCATGCAGGAGGAAGGCCTGATCGAACGCAAGGTGGCCCTGCTCAATCCGAGGCTGCTGGGCTTCTCCATCACGGTGTTCGTCAACATCAAGCTATCGGCCCACGGGCGCAACAACCTCACCGAGTTCGAGGACGCCATCGTCGGCTACCCGGAGGTGCAGGAGTGCTACACCATGGCCGGTGGATCGGACTACTTGCTGAAGGTGGTGGCGCGGGATATCGCCAGCTACGAGCGCTTCCTGCGGGACCATCTGCTGCAACGGCCCCACGTGCTGGAGGCGCACTCGAACATTGCCATGAGCGAGGTCAAGCGCACCACGGAGCTGCCGCTGGACTGAAGATCAGGCGGAGTCAGACCACGCAATGGGGCGGTGGTCTTCGATGAGCTGCAGCAGGCGCTGGCAGGTCTGCTGAAGAGAGCCGGAGTTGTCCAGCAGACAGAGGTCGGGATTTTCGCCGGCCAGCAGGGTGTCGGCGAAACCGGCATTGCGCGCCAGGCGGGCTTCGATTTCTTCTGCCGATTCGCGGCCACGGGCATGCAAGCGCTGTCGCAGGACTCCGTCCTCAACCGTGAGCAGCACGGCCAGCAGGTGCGGATAGCGCCGACGGGCTTCCGGCAGGTAGCCACGGGAGCCATTCACCAGCACGTCGTCGCCTGCATTCAGCCAGTCGTCGATCACCTTGGGGATGCCATAGGACAGTCCGTTGGCGTACCAGCTCATGGCAAAGTCCCCCCGCGCCTCGCTCTGGGCGAACGCCTCAGGGGTCACGGATTCGGCCGACTCACCCCTGGCCTCGGCGGAACGGGTGATGACCCGCCGGACCACGCGGCAGCCCTGCCCTGCCAGGGTTTCTCGAGCGGCGTCGAGCAGGCTGTCCTTGCCGGAACCGGAGGGACCTATGAGGTAGATGAGCCTGCCTTTCATCTGTGCACCTGGGCGAGTTGGGGTCATGCGAAGGGGAGATCAGGTCTGACGCGGAAAGTCTGAACGGGTTTCATGACGGCGCAAAGGATTCTTTCGCGCAAAGCGTGGTCAGACTTCAGCGGCTACCATTTAACATGATGGCCATACAGCATCATGGTGCCGCCATTGGCCAGGAACTCAACAGGAGATCCACGTCGATCAGGGTGGCGTGACGACACTGTGCCAAGACAAACCGGGCCAGCTAGCACGCCAGATAGGGACGAATTGTTCAGCCACTCGCAATTCGGACAATTGGTGCTGGCCAAGAGCCTCTATATTGATCACAATGTGACACCAATTTGACGTCAATGAACCGTTTTACTGACGTCAGGGTCATACCGATTCGAATCGCGAAACTGGTTGAACAATTGCTGCTAAGGACAGTCAAACCGGTGACAATCTTGCAGCTAATCGCCAGCATCGCTTTCCTGAACTAACCGGTTGAATGTATGCGCCCTATGAAACAGGCTATCTATTCCAGTCGCACGGCTGACAAATTCGTCGTTCGTCTCCCCGAGGGCATGCGCGAGCGCATTGCTGTCGTGGCCCGCAACCACCACCGCAGCATGAACTCCGAGATCATCGCCCGCCTCGAGCAGAGCATGCTCCAGGAAGGCGCGCTGGACGAAGGTGTTTCCATGCGTCTTGACAGCCCCGAGCTGACCCTGCACGAACGCGAGCTGCTGCAGCGCTTCCGTCAGCTGTCGCGTCGTCAGCAGAATGCCTTGGTGGCACTGATCGCCCACGATGCGGAACTGGCGGCCGAAGAGTCCTGAGGCCACCCCGCATCGAATGAAGAAGCCGGCAATTGCCGGTTTTTTCATGCCTCCAATTCACGCATACCGTGAAAACAAAGAAGCCGCCCCAAGGGCGGCTTCTTTGTTTTCGGCTGAATCAGAGCAGGAACAGCGTCGCCAGCCCCAGGAAGATGAAGAAGCCGCCGCTGTCGGTCATGGCGGTGATCATCACACTGGAGCCCATGGCCGGGTCGCGCCCCATGCGCGTCAGGGTCATGGGGATCAGCACGCCCATCAGCGCCGCCAGCAGCAGATTCAGGGTCATGGCTCCGGTCATCACCACCCCCAGCGACCAGCTTCCATAGAGGTAGTAGGCCACCAGACCGATGACCCCGCCCCAGATCAGGCCATTGATCAGCGCCACCCCGAGCTCCTTGCGCAGCAGGCGCGAGGTATTGCCGGGCCCCATCTGGTCCAGCGCCATGGCGCGAACGATCATGGTGATGGTCTGGTTGCCCGAATTGCCGCCGATACCGGCAACGATGGGCATCAGTGCCGCCAGGGCCACCAGCTTCTCGATGGAGCCTTCGAACAGGCCAATGACCCGCGAGGCGATGAAGGCGGTAATCAGGTTGACCGCCAGCCAGGCCCAGCGGTTGCCCACCGACTTCCAGACCGAGGCGAAGATGTCTTCTTCCTCCCGCAGACCGGCCATGCTGAGGACTTCGCTTTCGCTCTCCTCACGAATCAAGTCGACCATCTCGTCAATGGTCAGACGGCCAATCAGCTTGTCGTTCTTGTCCACCACGGGCGCCGAAACCAGGTCGTAACGCTCGAACGCCTGGGCGGCGTCGTAGCCATCCTCGTCCGGGTGGAAACTCACCGGGTCGGTAGCCATCACTTCGGCCACCAGCTTTTCCGGGTCGTTAACCAGCAGGCGCTTGATGGGCAGCACACCCTTGAGGACGCCGTCGTAATCCACCACGAAGAGCTTGTCGGTATGGCCGGGCAGCTCCTTGAGGCGACGCAGGTAACGCAACACCACTTCCAGGGTCACATCGTCGCGGATGGTGACCATCTCGAAGTCCATCAGCGCGCCGACCTGGTCTTCCTCATAGGACAGCACGGAGCGAACACGCTCGCGCTGCTGCGCATCGAGGGATTCCATCAGCTCGTGGATCACGTCCCGCGGCAGTTCCGGCGCGAGATCGGCCAGCTCGTCGGCATCCATTTCCTTGGCGGCGGCGAGCAGCTCGTGATCGTCCATGTCGGCGATCAGCGATTCCCGGACGGCATCGGATACTTCGAGGAGGATGTCGCCGTCGCGCTCCGCCTTGACCAGTTGCCAGACAGTCAGACGCTCGTTGAGCGGCAATGCTTCAAGGATGTGGGCGATGTCCGCCGGGTGCAGCTCGTCCAGCTTGCGCTGCAACTCGGCAAGGTTCTGTCGATGGACGAGATTTTCGACGAGGTCGTGGTGCTGGCCTTCCTGACGGTGCGTCAGGTTTTCCACCACCTTGTGGCGATGCAGCAGATCGATTACCTGGGCCAGACGGTCCTGCAGGCTCTCTTGCGGCTTTTTGGCTTCTACTTCAGTCATATAGCGCGCTCCACCCCCAGTGGCAGAGCACGCCGAAAGGAGGTCAGACAGTCATTTCGCGATTGTGCAATCGGGATTCTGAGTAACTACTGGGTAATTCCATGATGGTTGTCCGAATGCCCCGGCGGGGCTGACCGCGCAATCATAACACCGCCGATTAACTCCCGCTTTACAAAATCATGGACAGAACAATCGCTTGCATCGCAAAGCTGATTCTCCGTACGCACTGCTGCGACGTCGGCAAGCCGGTGTAGGACACCCGAGGATCCGAAAAGGCTCGGATACCATCGAGAGCCCAAGCCAAGGAGAAGGCGCCATGAAAAGACTCTCGATCTACCTGATCGCCGCCCTGCCCTGCTGCCTCGACACCTCAGCCAGAGCGGCTTCGGTCTATCGCTGCATCGATGCGCAAGGCAATGTCAGCTTCAACCAGCATGGTTGCCCGCCAGACAGTCAAGCCGAACAGCAACGCACCAGGACGCCAAATCTGCTCAGCAGCCCGCCGATCAAAGAGGAAACAGGGACGGAGTACTTTCCGATTCAGGATTGGGAAAGTCCTGAACGCATCAATGAAGTGGTCGTTGTTGGCGAGCGAGAAGCCGTCTGCGGCGACCTGATATCCCAACAGGAACGTCGCCAGGCCATCATTCGAAAGCAGGTTCGCAGTGGGATGACACGCGCGGACGTGGAAAGCGCACTGGGCAAGCCGGACAGAATAAGCAGCAGCAATGGCCAGGTCCGCTACCACTACAGGCCGAAGAAGGGCGCGAGCCACCAAGTCACGTTTGATGAGGAGGGATGCGTGAAGGGTGGGCGCTGAGAGCACAACAAAAAAAGGGCCTGCATTTCTGCAGGCCCTTTCGGTATGGCGCACTCGAGAGGATTCGAACCTCTGACCGCCCGGTTCGTAGCCGGGTACTCTATCCAGCTGAGCTACGAGTGCGTATCGGTGTTTTTAGACCAGATCACCGCTGGTTGCTTCAAGTTCCCGACGTTAACCGTGAACTTTGAATATGGCGCACTCAGGAGGATTCGAACCTCCGACCGCCCGGTTCGTAGCCGGGTACTCTATCCAGCTGAGCTATGAGTGCGTTGTGGGCGCGCATTATAGGGGAGTTTTCACTCTGGTCAACTACTTTTTCGAGAAGTTTCAGTAACTTATCGATCTAGCGCTGAACCGTCCTACAACACCAAATAATGGCGGAGAAGGGGGGATTCGAACCCCCGACACCCTTTTGAGGTGTACTCCCTTAGCAGGGGAGCGCCTTCGGCCACTCGGCCACCTCTCCGCAACACGGGGCGCATGATATCCATGTTTTCCCCGTTTGCAAAGCAAAAAATGCAGAAAAATTAGTGGCTTGGTTCCTGGTCTTTCTCTTTCTGGATGCGCTGGTAGATTTCTTCACGGTGCACGGCGACCTCCTTCGGGGCGTTAACGCCAATGCGCACCTGGTTACCTTTCACGCCTAACACAGTCACAGTGACATCGTCACCCACCATCAGGGTCTCTCCGACCCGGCGAGTCAGAATCAGCATTCCTTTCTCCTTACGGATTCGTTTCGGGACAACAGTCTGCAAAAAAGAAATGGTTACGGCCCCGACACGGAATCACCGCTGGAGCTTACACCCAAGTATTGACCAGCCCCGGCAAAAGGAAAGTTCCGCCGGCAGCGGCCGAAAACGACAAAAGGCGCGGGGTAAGCCGCGCCTTTTGTTTATAGCCTTACTCGCCCTGTCGGGTCGGGGCGTCCAGCTCGAAGGCAGTGTGCAGGGCACGGACCGCCAACTCCAGGTACTTCTCTTCGATGACCACGGAAACCTTGATTTCCGAGGTAGAGATCATCTGGATATTGATGGTTTCCTTGGCCAGCGCCTCGAACATGCGGCTGGCGACGCCAGCGTGGGAGCGCATGCCGACGCCGACGATGGAGACCTTGGCGATCTTGGTGTCGCCGATCACTTCGCGAGCGCCGATTTCGCTGGCGGTCTGCTCCAGCACGCGCAGAGCATTCTGGTAGTCGTTGCGGTGCACGGTGAAGGTGAAGTCGGTGGTGTTATCGTGCGCCACGTTCTGCACGATCATGTCCACTTCGATGTTGGCGGCACTGATCGGGCCCAGGATCTTGAAGGCCACGCCGGGGATGTCCGGCACGCCACGGATGGTCAGCTTGGCTTCGTCGCGATTGAAGGCGATGCCGGAGATGATCGGCTGTTCCATGGATTCCTCTTCATCAAGGGTAATGAGGGTGCCCGGACCCTCCTGGAAGCTGTGCAGCACGCGCAGCGGGACATTGTATTTACCGGCGAATTCCACCGAGCGGATCTGCAGCACCTTGGAGCCGAGGCTGGCCATTTCCAGCATCTCTTCGAAGGTGATCTTGTCCAGACGCTGAGCCTGGGGCACAACGCGCGGGTCGGTGGTGTAGACGCCGTCCACATCGGTGTAGATCTGGCATTCGTCGGCCTTCAGGGCCGCAGCCAGGGCCACACCAGTGGTGTCGGAGCCGCCACGGCCGAGGGTGGTGATGTTGCCGTGCTCATCCACGCCCTGGAAGCCGGCAACCACAACTACGCGACCGGCCTTGAGGTCGGCGCGAATCTTGTGGTCGTCGATCTGCAGGATGCGCGCCTTGTTGTGAGCGCTGTCGGTGAGGATGCGCACCTGATTGCCGGTATAGGAGACCGCCGGCACGCCGCGCTTGATCAGCGCCATGGACAGCAGGGCGATGGTAACCTGCTCGCCGGTGGAGACCATCACGTCCAGTTCGCGCGGTACCGGCTGCTCGCTGATCTGTTTGGCCAGATCGATCAGGCGGTTGGTTTCACCGCTCATGGCGGAAACCACGACCACGATGTCATCGCCGCCTTCGCGGAACTTCTTCACCTTCTCGGCCACCTGCTCGATGCGCTCGACAGTGCCGACCGAGGTCCCCCCAAACTTCTGTACGATCAAAGCCATTTCAAAAGCCGCCTAATCCCGTGAAGGGCGCCCATTAAACAATCAACGCAGAACACTGCCAAGGCCCGCCGGGCGTGGGGCGGGCCATTGGCGGCGGGCCTTAGAGGCCCTGCTCGACGAACGGTGCTGCAAGGGCCAGGGCCTGCTCCAGGGCCGCAGCGTCGGTACCACCGCCACGGGCCATGTCAGGGCGGCCACCGCCCTTGCCGCCGACCGCCGCCGCGGCCTGCTTCATCAAATCGCCGGCTTTGAGTTGGCCGGTCAGGTCCTGGGTGACGCCGGCGACCAGTGTCACCTTGCCCTCCAGCGCACCGCCGAGCAGGATCACTGCGCGGCCGAGCTTGTTCTTCAGTTGGTCGACCAGCGCCAGCAGCGCGTCGCCATCCAGTCCGTCCAGACGCGCAGCCAGGACCTTCACGCCTTTCACCTCGATGGCGGACGCGGCAAGGTCGTCACCAGCGGCACTTGCCGCCTTGGCCTTGAGCTGCTCCAGCTCCTTCTCGAGCTGGCGATTGCGGTCCAGCAGCGCGGACAGTTTGTCCAGCAGGTTGTCGCGGCTGCCTTTCACCAGCACCGCGGCTTCCTTGAGTTGTTCTTCGGCGCCGTTCAGATAGGCCAGCGCGGCCGAACCGGTCACCGCCTCGATACGACGCACGCCGGCGGCCACGCCACCTTCGCTGACGATCTTGAACAGGCCGATGTCACCGGTGCGGGAGACGTGAGTACCGCCGCAGAGTTCGACGGAGAAGCCGCCGCCCATGGTCAGCACGCGCACCTTCTCACCGTACTTCTCGCCGAACAGCGCCGTGGCGCCCTTGGCCTTGGCGGTATCGATGTCGGTCTCTTCGGTCTCGACTTCGCTGTTCTTGCGGATTTCGGCGTTGACGATGTCTTCCAGGGCCTTCAGCTGCTCGGGCTTGATGGACTCGAAGTGGCTGAAGTCGAAGCGCAGGCGCTGGCTGTCCACCAGGGAGCCTTTCTGTTGTACGTGGTCGCCCAGCACCTGGCGCAGGGCCGCGTGCAGCAGGTGGGTGGCCGAGTGGTTCAGGGCGGTGGCCTGACGTACGGTGGCGTCGATCTGAGCGGTCACGCTGGCACCCACACGCAGGCTGCCGTGATCGACCACGCCATGGTGCAGGAAGGCGCCACCGGCCTTGGTGGTGTCACGCACGTCGAAACGCACGCCCTGGGCAGCGATGAAGCCGCAGTCGCCGATCTGACCGCCGGATTCGGCATAGAACGGAGTGCTGTCCAGGACCAGGACGCCCTCCTCGCCTTCGCCCAGTTGCTCGACGGCCTGGCCGTCCTTGAACAGGGCAATCACCTTGCCTTCGCCGGAGGTGCAGACGTAGCCGGTGAAGTCAGTGTCGGCATCCACCTTGACCAAGGCGTTGTAGTCCATGCCGAAGGAGCTGGAAGCACGGGCGCGCTCGCGCTGGGCCTCCATCTCGCGCTCAAAGCCGGCTTCGTCGATGGTGAAGCCGCGCTCACGGGCGATGTCGCCGGTCAGGTCGACAGGGAAACCGTAGGTGTCATACAGCTTGAACAGGGTTTCGCCCGGAATCATCTTGCCCTTCAGGCCCACCAGATCCTGCTCGAGGATCTTCAGGCCCTGCTCCAGGGTCTTGGCGAACTGCTCTTCCTCGGTCTTCAGAATACGCTCGATGTGCGCCTGCTGCTGCTTGAGCTCCGGATAGGCTTCGCCCATCTCGGCGACCAGGGCGGCGACGATCTTGTGGAAGAAGCTGCCCGTGGCGCCCAGCTTGTTACCGTGGCGGCAGGCACGACGGATGATGCGGCGCAGCACATAGCCACGACCTTCGTTGGACGGCAGCACGCCGTCAGCGATGAGGAAGCTGCAGGAGCGGATGTGGTCAGCCACCACCTTCAGCGACGGGGCGTCGTCATTGGCACAGCCAATGGCCTCGGCCGCGGCCTTCAGCAGATTCTGGAACAGATCGATCTCGTAGTTGGAGTGCACGTGCTGCAGCACGGCGCTGATACGCTCCAGGCCCATGCCGGTGTCCACGCTGGGCGCCGGCAGCGGGTGCATCACGCCGTCCGCAGTGCGGTTGAACTGCATGAACACGTTGTTCCAGATCTCGATGTAGCGGTCGCCGTCCTCTTCCGGGGAACCGGGCGGGCCACCCCAGATGTCCGGGCCGTGGTCGAAGAAGATCTCGGTGCAGGGACCGCACGGGCCGGTATCGCCCATCGCCCAGAAGTTGTCGGAAGCGTACGGGGCGCCCTTGTTATCGCCGATGCGCACCATGCGCTCTTCCGGCACGCCCACTTCCTTGGTCCAGATGTCGTAGGCCTCGTCATCGCTGGCATAGACGGTGACCCACAGCTTTTCCTTCGGCAGTTTCAGCCACTTGTCGCCGGTGAGGAATTCCCAGGCGTAATGGATGGCGTCGCGCTTGAAGTAATCGCCAAAGCTGAAGTTACCCAGCATTTCGAAGAAGGTGTGGTGACGCGCGGTGTAGCCGACGTTTTCCAGGTCGTTGTGCTTGCCGCCCGCACGCACGCATTTCTGGCTGGTGGTGGCACGGGTGTAAGCGCGCTTTTCCAGGCCGAGGAAGCAGTCCTTGAACTGGTTCATACCGGCGTTGGTGAACAGCAGGGTCGGGTCGTTGCCCGGAATCAGGGAGCTGGAAGCGACACGGGTATGCCCCTTCTCTTCGAAGAAGCTCAGGAAGGCTTCACGGATTTCTGCGCTTTTCATAGGTTCTTCCACGGAAACTGCGGCCACGACGGTGGGTGCTAATCGTTATCGGCGAAGGACGGCAAGCGGAAATTGGCAAGAAAGCAGCAGTTTTTCCGAGGAAATCCCGGTATTTCCCGCCTGTTCCCGACATTGCGCGCGAAACTCGCAGCCGTCTTGCGACGCGCATACGAATCACCGGCAAAGGGCCGCATTATATCGGCCCTGCGCCAGCGGGATAGTGCCTTTGTGCGATAGAGGCAGGCTATTTGTGCGCGGCAGCGACTCAGGACTGTCGGAAAGCGGCGAAAGCCTCGATCACACGGGGAATATCGGTGGCCCGGACGTCCAGATGGGTGACCAGACGAAGGCGTGCTGCGGGGCTCACGCGAATGCCACGCCCTGCGAGGAACTCACCAAGGGCTCGGGCCTTGTCGCCCATCTGCACATAGACCATGTTGGTCTGCACCGGTTCGATCCCATAGCCAAGCTCCTGCAGACCCGCGCCGAGGCGCTCTGCATTGGCATGGTCCTCGGCAAGGCGCTCCACCTGGTGATCCAGCGCATAAAGGCCCGCGGCCGCCAGGATGCCGGCCTGGCGCATGCCGCCGCCGACCATCTTGCGCAGACGCCGGGCCTTGGCGATCAGCGCCGCGCTGCCGCAGAGCACCGAGCCCACGGGCGCGCCCAGGCCCTTGGACAGGCACACCGACACCGAGTCGAAATGCCGGGTGATCTCGCGTGCATCCACGCCCAGCTTCACGGCCGCGTTGTACAAACGCGCACCATCCAGATGCAGCCCCAGGCCACGGCGGTGAGTCAGCTCGCGAGCGGCAGCCAGGTAGTCCAGTGGCAGCACCTTGCCCTGCATGGTGTTTTCCAGGGCCAGGAGACGGGTGCGGGCAAAATGGAAGTCGTCCTGCTTGATGGCGGCTTCCACCTTGCCGAGATCAAGGCTGCCGTCGGCTTCGCCCTCGATGGGCTGAGGCTGAATGGAACCCAGTACAGCTGCGCCGCCACCTTCGTACTTATAGGTGTGGGCCTGTTGCCCGACGATGTACTCGTCGCCCCGTTCGCAGTGGGCCATCAGGCCCAGCAGGTTGCTCATGGTGCCGGTAGGCACGAATAGCGCGGCGTCGAAGCCCAGACGCTCGGCCAGGCTGGCTTCCAGACGGTTTACCGTGGGGTCTTCGCCATAGACGTCGTCCCCCAGCTCGGCACGCAGCATGGCGTCCGTCATGCCGGCGGTGGGTTGGGTGACAGTGTCGCTGCGCAGGTCGATAAGGCTCATACCGGGCTCCTTGGATGGGCGAAGAGCCCGATCCTAAGGCCCTGCGCCGTTCGGGTACAGGTACAGAAAGCGGGAAAATCCGGCCGTCAGACCTCGGCGGGTACAACCAGGATGCCGGCACGCAGGCCGTTCTTCACCCTGGGATTGGGGAAGATGATGCGCGCGCCCTGCTCTTCCACCACCCAGCGGGTGCCGGCGATGTCTTCGGCCAGCAGGTAACCCACCGGTAGTTCGCTGAAATTCTCGATATCCGGAGCCAGGTGCAGCTGGAAGGATTCGCTGTGCTTGATGATCTCCCGGGATACCGAGAACAGCTGCAGCCCATTCAGGCTGCTGTCATCCAGTTCCGGCTCGCGGCCTTCGATCAGGCTATGCAGGCGGGCCTCCAGGCGGTCGAGGTTGACCTCCTGGTTGTTGCCAAAGGGCCGGGCCTTGCCCAGTTCCAGGGTGAAGGCTTCTGCATCCAGGCGGGAATAGGTGAAGGAGCTGAACGTGATACCGGTCTTGTTCTGCAGCAGCACGGCATCGATACCGGCTTCACGCAGGCGGGCCAGTTCCAGGCGTGAATGCTCGCGGCCTTCCACATAGGGGTAGAGGGCGAACTGTTCGATCTTCGAGCCACGGATCGCGGTATGCAGGTCGTAGTGCAGGCGCGCGCGATCGGGCTTGCTGAAGAATGCCGTGGCATAGCGCTCCAGTTCACCGGCGCGCATGGCCTCGAAGCCACTGGATTCGGCATGGCGACCGTTGAACAGGCGGTTGATGTCCTGCTCGACGAAGCGTTCGCCGCGGCGCATGGCCTCGGGATTGCCGAGCAGGAAGAGAATGCGGGCCCTCGGCTTGAGTTGACCACGGGCGATCGCCTGGACCAGGCGGTCCAGCAATTCGATGGGGGCGGTCTCGTTGCCGTGGACGCCGGCCGACAGCAGCAGGTCGAGCCCGCTGTCGTCGGCGGCGGGCGGCGTGACGTCGAGCGCCCCTTCGCCCAGCCAGTGCAGGCGCACGCCCCCGGATGTCAGCTGGATCTTCTCGGTCGGCTCACGGCCGGCGAGGGTCAGTTCGAGCAGTTTTCCGAGGGCTAGCATCCTGTTACCTCAATGATCGTGGTCGCAGTCGGGACCATGCACATGGTCGTCGTCGGCGTCGGCCGGTTCCATTTCCAGTTGCAGGCTGACCAGGTTGGTGGCCAGCGGGCGCAGCAGCAGGTTGGCGTACTCGGTATCGCCCTCCTCCACGTCCACGCCGATCAGCAGCTGGCCGTTGCCGGCCTGCTGGATCCACACTTCCTTGCCCTGCCAGACGACGGCGAACCGGGTGCAGGAGGTTTCGAGCTGGGTGCCGTCGGTATCTTCGAGGATGAGTTGCAGGGCGTCGGACATTTGATGACTCTCAGTTGAGCTGGAAGGGATAAACAGCGCCCAGTTTAAGGATCTGCGTCAGTTCATCCAATGCCGTCCGGCACTCCACCAGCAATTGCGGGTCGGCCAGGTCGGCTTCGCTCAGGCGGTCGCGGTAGTGCTTCTCGACCCAGGCGGACAGGGTGGCGTGGAGTTCCGGAGTGAGGATCACGCCCGGATTCACCGCCGCCAGCTCGTCTTCCTTCAGTGCCACACGCAGGCGCAGGCAGGCCGGCCCACCGCCGTTCTGCATGCTCTGCTTGAGGTCGAAGACCTTCACTTCGCGGATCGGCCCCTGACCAGCGGTCAGCTCGTTCAGGTAGTTCCAGACATTGGCGTTGGCACGGCACTCTTCCGGCACGATCAACAGCATGCTGCCGTCGTCGCGGCTGAGCAGTTGGCTGTTGAACAGGTAGGAACGCACCGCGTCCTCTACGGCCACCGCACTGCGCGGCACACGAACCGCGCTGAAGCGGCCGCCGCGCTTGCCCAGCTTGCTGTCCAGCTCGGCCAGCACCTTGTCGGTCTCGAGGAACGCATCCTCGTGGTAGAACAGCACCTCGCCGTTACCCACCGAAATCACGTCGTTGTGGAACACACCCTGATCGATCACCGCCGGGTTCTGCTGAGCGTAGACCACGCCATCGTCCCCCAGGCCATGCAGACGGGCCACCGCCTGGCAGGCTTCAAGGGTCTGACGGGCCGGGTAGCGCTGGGGCGACGGGAAACGGCTGTCGAACGCACTGCGGCCGAACACGAAGAATTCCACGCCGGCATCGCCGTAACCCTTGCAGAAACGGGTGTGGTTGGCCGCGCCTTCATCACCGAACTGGCCTACCGCCGGCAGCGCGGCGTGGTGGGCGAAGAACTTGTCGTTGGCGAACATCGCGCCCAGCACGCGGCTGGTGGTCGGGTGTTCGATCGAGCGGTGGAACTTGCAGTTCAGGTTGGCGGCCGTGAAGTGCACGCGCCCGTCCGCAGTGTCGGCACTGGGGCTGACGGTGCAGGAGTTGGCGGTCCACATGCTGGATGCGGAGCTGCAGGCGGCCAGCAGCGGCATGGCTTCCTTGGCGGCCTGGGCGATCACTTGGGCATCGGTGCCGGAGAAACCCAGGCTGCGCAGGGCGGCGACGTCCTGGCGTTCCTGCGGGGCGAACACCCCCTGCTTGAAGCCCATTTCCATCAGCGCCTTCATCTTGCCCAGGCCCTGAAGCGCGGCCTCCTTCGGGTTGGAGACCGCCTGGCTGTTGCTCTGCGAGGCGACGTTACCGTAGGACAGGCCACCGTAGTTATGGGTCGGGCCGACCAGTCCGTCGAAGTTCACTTCATAGGCTTTCACAGGCTGACTCCTGGGGTAAGGGTTGCAGGCAAGGCAAGGGTTTCGCTTTCCAGCGAGGCCACCGGGTAGGCGCAGTAGTCGGCGGCGTAGTAGGCGCTGGCGCGGTGGTTGCCGGAGGCGCCGACACCACCGAAGGGCGCGCTGCTGGCGGCGCCGGTCAGTTGCTTGTTCCAGTTGACGATGCCGGCACGGCTCTCGATGAGGAACTGCTGGTAGCGCTCGGCGGAATCCGACAGCAGGCCGGCAGCCAGGCCGTACTGGGTGGCGTTTGCTTCCGCGATGGCGGCGTCGAAGTCGGCGTAGCGGATCACCTGCAGCAGCGGGCCGAAGAACTCTTCGTCCGGGCGGCCGGTCACGGCGGTCACATCGAGGATACCGGGGGTCAGCAGCGCAGCGTTGGCCTGGGGCTGGGTCATGACCAACAGGGCCTTGGCGCCCTTGGCCAGCAATTGCTCCTGGGCCTGCATCAGGTGCTGCGCGGCGGCGAGCGAGACGACCGAGCCCATGAAGGGCGCGGGCTGGGCATCGAAGGCGCCAACCTTGATGCTGCCGGCCACGGTCACCAGGCGCGCCAGCAGGGCATCGCCCCAGGCGCCTTCAGGCACCAGTAGACGGCGCGCACAGGTGCAGCGCTGGCCGGCGGAAATGAAGGCCGACTGGATGATGGTGTAGACAGCGGCATCCACGTCCTTGACCTGATCCACCACCAGCGGGTTATTACCGCCCATTTCCAGGGCGAGAATCTTGTCCGGACGGCCGGCGAACTGCTGGTGCAGCAGGTTGCCGGTGCGGCTGGAACCAGTGAAGAACAGGCCATCGATACCCGGGTTGCCGGCCAGGGCAACGCCAGTCTCACGGGCACCCTGCACCAGATTGAGCACACCGGCCGGCAGGCCTGCCTCGACCCAGCACTTCACCGTCAGCTCGGCGACCTTGGGGGTCAGTTCGCTGGGTTTGAAGATCACCGCATTACCGGCCAGCAGCGCCGGCACGATGTGGCCGTTGGGCAGGTGGCCAGGGAAGTTGTAGGGACCGAATACCGCCACCACGCCGTGGGGCTTGTGGCGCAGGACCGCCGTGGCGTCGGCCAGGGGGCCGCTCTTCTCGCCGGTACGCTCGCGGTAGCTCTGAATGGAGATCGCGACCTTGTTGACCATGCTGGTCACTTCGGTGGCCGACTCCCACAGCGGCTTGCCGGTTTCCTCGCCAATGCAGCGAGCCAGTTCGTCGGCATGGCTGCGCAAGGTCGCGGCGAACTGTTCGAGGATGCCGATGCGCTCTTCCAGCGGGCGGCGGGCCCAGGCCGGGAAGGCGGCGCGGGCGGCCTTGACGGCTTCGTCCACCTGGGCGGCGTTGGCGCCCCGGCCGGACCAGACGACCGCCTGGGTCACCGGGTTCAGCGAATCGAAGGCTTCGCCCTGCCCTGCCTGCCAGTTACCGGCGATGAAATGGGTGCTCATTTATACGGACTCCTTGGCCGACAGCGGCACGGCGCGCACGGAGGCGCCGGCGGAGAGTTTCAGGCGTTTGGCCGTCAGCGCGTCCACCACCAGGGTGCCAGCCGCCAGGCGGGCCGGCGCGGCGGTGATGCGGCAGTCTTCGCGCTTGCGGTTGTGGATCAGGAACGGCGTAGCGTCGTCACCCGGGGTGCCGACCGCCAAAACCAGGGTCTGGCTGTCGCGCACGGCGCGGATCTTCGACGTCTCGCATTCGATGGCCGGGCCGGCGTCGAAAATGTCGACATAACCCTGGTAGCTGAAGCCTTCACCCTTGAGCATGGCCAGCGCCGGCTCGGTATCGGGGTGGACGCGCCCGATGGTGTTGCGGGCGGCCTCCGACAGGAAGCAGGTGTACAGCGGGAACTTGGGCATCAGTTCGGCGATGAACGCCTTGTTGCCGACGCCGGTGAGGTAGTCCGCACGGGAGAATTCCATCTTGAAGAAATGCCGGCCGAGGCTTTCCCAGAAGGGGGATACGCCGTCCTTGTCGGACATGCCGCGCATTTCGGCGATCACCTTGTCACCGAAGAGTTCGGGGAACTCGGCGATGAACAGGAAACGCGCCTTGGACAGCAGCCGGCCGTTCAGGCCGCTGCGATGGCCGGAATGGAGGAACAGCGAGCAGAGCTCGGAGTTGCCAGTCAGGTCGTTCGCCAGGAACAGCGTGGGGATCTGGCGGTGGATGTGCAGCTCCTGGGAGGCGCTGACGGTCAGGCCGACCCGGTAGTTGTACCAGGGCTCACGCAGACCCACGGCGCCGGCTACGGCAGAAATGCCGACGACGGAGCCATCGTCATCCTCAAGGACGAACAGGTAGTCCGCGTCGGCGCGCTCGGCCTCGCCACGGAATGCCTTCTCCGCCCAGCCCACTCGATGCGACAGACGCGCCTCGTTGGCCGGCAGCGTGGTCAGACCTGCTCCGGTGCTGCGTGCCAGGTCGATCAGGGCCGATAAATCGGCGCTGCGTACGGGACGAACGATCATGGATCCTCCGGATCAGTTGCGTGCGGCAGTCGGCGCGCCTCGCTGGAGAGGCCGCCACCTTTGCCGCTGGAACTTGCCGCTTGAAGCCTGCAGCTTGTGGCTTGTGTTTTAAACCGCGACCAGGCGGACGCTGGCGCCTTCGCCGACACCCAGGGCTTCGGCGGCTTCTTCACTCAGTACCACGGGCTTGCCGGGCACCCAGTCGAGTTCGGCGACGATGGCACGGAAATCCTGCAGTTGGCCGTTGCACACCAGGTACTGCCGACCGCCCTTGCCCTGCTCGCCCACTTTCACCGGCACCATGCGGCTCTGGGCAATGGAGCGGATGCTCGAAGTCCGGGCGTGGAGGGTCGGGCCGCCATCGAAGATGTCGATGTAGTTGTCGGTTTCGAAGCCTTCGCGCATCAGGATGTCGAAGGTGATCTGCGCCCGTGGGTGCACCTGCCCCATGGATTCCTGGGCCTCGTCCGGCAGCAGCGGCACGTAGATCGGGTAGTGCGGCATCAGCTCGGCGAGGAAGGTGCGGCTCTTCAGGCCGGACAGGCGCTCGGCCTCGGTGTAGTTGAGGTCGAAGAAGTTGCGACCCACAGCGTCCCAGAACGGGGACTCGCCCTGCTCGTCGCTGTAGCCCACGATCTCCACCACCACCGCATCGGCGAAACGCTCCGGGTGGCTGGCCATGAACAGCAGGCGGCCACGGGAGTTCAGCTCGGAGATCGGGGTGTTCACCAGGTCGCGCTCGACGTAAAAGCTGGTGAGCAGGCTGTTGCCGGTCAGGTCGTGGCAGAGCGACAGGACGTGGATCTTGTTGTGGATCTTCAGTTCCCGCGAGGCATGCACGAAGGTTTCGTTGCGGAAGCTGTAGAAGGGTTCGGAGAAGCCGGCGGAAGCGACGATCGCCGAGCAGCCGGCGAGGCGGCCGGTCTGGCTGTCTTCGAGGACGAAGAAGTAGCTTTCCTCACCGTTGAAACTGACTTCGGCGGAGAACGATGCCTCGGAGGCGGCGATCTTCTCACCCAGGACCTCGGCGTCATCCGGCAACGAAGTGACACCCACGGGGCTATCCGCAGCCAGACGCTGGACTTCAGCGAGGTCGGCCATTTGCGCGGGGCGCATCACCAGCATTGGGGGTCACTCCTTTTCTTGTTAAAGGCTCCAGACGGTCAACTCGAACCGTCCGGAGAAAGCAGGGCCCCTATGGCCCACGCTCACGCATGAATCTGTTCCGTCCCTGGGTTGTACGCGCAGCGCGTCCCTGCGCTGCGTACAGCAGTCGCGTTAAGCCTGGGTCAGCTTGGCGATGGCGCGCTCGAAGCGGTCCAGGCCCTCGTCGATGTCCGCATCCGGGATCACCAGGCTGGGGGCGAAGCGAACCACGTCCGGGCTGGCCTGCAGCACCATGACGGCTTCCTTCTCGGCGGCGTTCAGCACATCTTTGGCCTTGCCCTTCCAGGCATCGGTCAGGACGGCACCGATCAGCAGGCCCAGGCCACGAACTTCGGTGAAGATGCCGTACTTGGCGCCGATGGCTTCGAGGCGGGTCTTGAAGCGGTCGTGCTTGGTGTTGATGCCGTTCAGCACGTCCGGCGTGTTGATCACGTCCAGCACGGCTTCAGCCACGGCGCAGGCCAGGGGGTTGCCGCCGTAGGTCGTGCCGTGGGTGCCCACGGAGAGATGCTTGGCGATCTCGCTGGTGGTCAGCATGGCGCCGATGGGGAAACCACCCCCCAGGCTCTTGGCGCTGGAGAGGATGTCGGGGGTCACGCCGTAATGCTGGTAGGCGAACAGGTGGCCGCTACGGCCCATGCCGCTCTGTACTTCGTCGAAGATCAGCAGCGCGTTGTGCTCGTCGCACAGCTTGCGCGCGCCTTCCAGGTAAGCCTTCTGGGCCGGCAGCACGCCGCCCTCACCTTGCACGGGCTCGAGAACCACGGCACAGGTCTTGTCGGAGATGGCCGCCTTCAGGGCTTCCAGGTCGTTGAAGGGCACGTGGGTGATGCCTTCCATCTTTGGACCGAAGCCGTCGGAGTACTTCGGCTGGCCGCCGACGGTCACGGTGAACAGGGTGCGACCATGGAAGCTGTTGGTAGCCGAGATGATCTCGTGCTTCTGCGGACCATAGACGTCATGGGCATAACGACGGGCCAGCTTGAATGCCGCTTCGTTGGCCTCGGCACCGGAGTTGGCGAGGAACACGCGCTCGGCGAAGGTGGCAGCCACCAGCTTCTTGGCCAGGCGCAGGGCCGGCTCGTTAGTGAAGACGTTGGAAACGTGCCAGATCTTGTTGGCCTGCTCGGTCAGCGCATTGACCAGCGCCGGGTGTGCATGACCCAGGGAGTTGACCGCAATGCCGCCGGCAAAATCGATCAGCTCGCGACCGGACTGGTCCCAGACCCGGGAACCCTGGCCACGCACCGGGATGAAAGCGGCGGGGGCATAGTTGGGAACCATCACCTTGTCGAAATCGGCGCGCTCGACCTGCGCATGCTCAACGGACATCAGTTTCTCCTGCCATGAACGGCTAGTGATGAAAGGATTGTAGGGACTGAATCGGGGTTGGCATTGCCGCCATGCGACAACTTCTTACAGCGCCAACCCCGCGAAAACCGGCGCTTACGGAAATGCGACAGAAAGCGTCGGGAAGGCGCAGTTTAAACGCTGATCGCCACTGCTACGCACCGACCGGGAAATTTTCTCCACGGGGTGACTGGTGAGTATCAATCAAGGAGGGGACGGAAAATCTGTGGGGGCGAATTCATTCGCCAAGCAGGCCGCAGGCCTGCCCTACCGGACCGCAGGGGGCAGCGTTGCTGCCCTTGGCGAATGAATTCGCCCCTACAAGAGAATGAAGAGGGGTAAGCGAGAGGGATCAGGTCCGCTCGGCCACGGGAGCCGGCTGCGAAGCCTCGAAGGGGCTGGTGCCGCGGCGCTGGTTGCGGTCTTCGCGGGGAGTGACGCCGAAGAAGTTGCGGTAGGCGCTGGAGAAGTGCGGGCCGGAGGAGAAGCCGCAGGACAGGCCGATCTGGATGATGGACTTGCTGGTCTGCATCAGCATCTGCCGCGCCTTGTTCAGACGCAGTTCCAGGTAGTACTGGCTGGGTACGCGATTGAGGTACTGCTTGAAGATGCGCTCCAGCTGGCGACGGGACACACAGACATGCTGCGCGATCTCGTCGGTGGTCAGCGGCTCTTCGATATTGGCTTCCATCAGCAGCACGGCCTGGGTCAGCTTCGGATGGCTGGAGCCGAGGCGATTCTGCAGCGGGATGCGCTGACGTTCGCCGCCTTCGCGGATGCGCTCCACCACCAATTCTTCGGATACCGCACCGGCCAGTTCAGCGCCATGGTCGCGCGCCAGCACCGCCAGCAGCAGGTCCAGCACCGCCAGCCCGCCACACGCAGTGAGGCGATCACGGTCCCAGTCGAACAGGTGGCTGGTGGCGATCACCTTGGGGAAGCGTTCGGCGAAGTCGTCCTGCCAGCGCCAGTGCACCGCCGTGCGGTAGCCGTCCAGCAAGCCGAGCTGCGCCAGCGGATACACACCGGCGGAAAGGCCGCCGACCACGCAGCCGGCACGCACCAGCTGCTTGATGGCCGCCGACAGCGCCGGGGACATCTGCGCGGGCGGCTCGTCGGCCACCAGGAACAGGCGCTGCAAGCCGTCCAGCTTGCCGGTCCAGCCCTCGCCCGGCAGGCGCCAGCCGCCCTCCGCAGCCGGTTCGGCATGCAGGAAAGACATCTCGTAAACCACTTCCGGATGGAGTCGCTGGGCTACGCGCAGGGCTTCCTCGGCAAGCGCCAGGGTCAGCGCCTTGGTACCAGGCCAGAGGAGAAAAGCGATTCGATGGGCAGTCATGGCAGGCAGCTTAGCAGACCCCGGCAAAAGGAAAGGAAAGAGGTGAAGACTGGCTTCGAAGCAGCGCGGCGGCCCTGGGGCCGCCGCGCTGGACATCACTTCAGGCTGCCAGAGAGGAACTGCTTGAGGCGGTCGGACTGCGGATTGGCCAGCACGTCTTTCGGGCAACCACGCTCTTCCACCAGGCCTTTGTGCAGGAACACCAACTGGTTGGACACCTCGCGGGCGAAGCCCATTTCGTGGGTGACCACCACCATGGTACGGCCTTCCACCGCCAGATCCTTCATTACTTTGAGCACTTCACCCACCAGCTCCGGGTCCAGGGCGGAAGTGGGTTCGTCGAACAGCATCACCTCCGGTTCCATGGCCAGGGCACGGGCGATGGCCACGCGCTGCTGCTCGCCGCCGGACATGTGCGCCGGATAGGCGTCCTTGCGATGGGCCACGCCCACCTTGGCCAGGTAATGCTCGGCCTTTTCGATGGCTTCCTTCTTCGGCACGCCGAGGACATGCACCGGCGCTTCGATCACGTTCTCCAGGGCGCTCATGTGCGACCACAGGTTGAAGTGTTGGAAC
This sequence comes from Pseudomonas sp. LFM046, assembly GCF_000949385.2. Taxonomy (NCBI): domain Bacteria; kingdom Pseudomonadati; phylum Pseudomonadota; class Gammaproteobacteria; order Pseudomonadales; family Pseudomonadaceae; genus Pseudomonas; species Pseudomonas sp. LFM046. The sequence continues at coordinate 4,288,066 of NZ_JYKO02000001.1, forward strand.
ACCATGGCCAGACGCGAGCGCATGCGCTGCAGCTGCTTGGGATCGGCCGCTTTGAGGCCGCCGTCCTTGTTGGCCACCAGCTTCAGTTCCTCGCCATTGAGGAGGATCTTGCCGCCGTGGGGCTGCTCCAGCATGTTGATGCAGCGCAGGAAGGTACTTTTGCCCGAGCCGCTCGAGCCGATGATGCTGATGACGTCGCCAGCCTTGGCCGCCAGGGACACGCCCTTGAGCACTTCGTGGCTGCCATAGCGCTTGTGCAGATCTTGGACTTCCAGTTTGTACATGGTCTCGGTCTCGTTTGGCTCAGTCGCTCAGCAGGCGTCCCTGACGAATGGGTTCACGGCCGGCCACCTTGGCCAACCACAGTCCAGGTTGCGCGAAACGCATCCGCTCGCGCGCGAACAACACTCCGTCTACCGAAGCGCACACCACGGCGTGACGGTCTTCCAGCGGATCGATCACTTCGAACAGCGGGTCGCCCGCCTTCACGTTCGCCCCGGCGGGCTGCAGGAAACTCACCACACCGGCGTGGGGCGCGTAGAGATATTCGGCGCCCTCGAAGGGGGTGGCCTCACAACAGGCTTGCGGCGCGACCGGCCACTGACCGGTAATCAGCCCCTGGTCGGCGAGGAAGGCCAGGATGGCTTCGGTACGCGCCTCGGCCAGCGGCTTGTCGGTATCCGCCATGCTGCCCAGCTCGACGGTGGTCGCCATGCAGGCCAGCGGAATCGCCGCACCGGGGAAACGCTGGGCCAGGCGCAGCCAGGGCAGCGAACAGGATTCGTCGAAGGAACTGCCGCCGGAGTCTTCGGCGGTCAGCACGGCGCCCGCCTCCAGGCGCGCCGCCAGCGGACGCAGTTCGCTCCAGTGTTGCGGCATGCAGTACAGATGCACCGCGGCTTCGAAGTCGCAATGCAGGTCCAGCACCAGGTCGGCGTCGCAGGCATGCTGCAGCAACAGGCGCTGCAGGCCGGCCAGCTCGGAACCGGCCGGCGGCAGTGCAGCGAGTGCCTCGATCATGGCTTGGCGAATCAGCGCCACATTGGCGGTGGCATCGGCCTCCAAGCGACCGTCCAGGCGATCACCCACCAGGCGGGCCAGGTCGGCGAAGTCGCGATTGAAGTTCTTGCCGCTGCCCAGCTCGAAGCGCCCCTGTTGGGTGGCCTGAATGAGCTGGCCGAGACCAACAGGGTTGGCCACCGGCACCAGTTCGATCACACCGGTCAGACGGCCCTGCCCTTCCAACTCGCGCAGGCGGCGCTTGAGCTCCACCGCCACCCGCATCCCCGGCAGCTCATCAGCGTGCAGCGAGGCCTGGATATAGGCCTTGCGCGCGCCGCTGCCGAAACGGAAGACCGTCAGTTGGCGGCGGGTCCCCAGGCAACTCCAGGGCAGTTCATGGTCGATACGTTGCATGACATCAGGCCTTGCGCGGGGCCAGGTAGGCCAGGTAACGACGCTCGGCGGCCTTGAACAGGCGCACCAGGATGAAGGTCAGGCTCAGGTAGAACAGGCCGGCGGTGATGAAGGCCTCGAACGGCAGGTAGAACTGCGAGTTCACGGTGCGTGCCGCGCCGGTGATGTCGATCAGGGTGACGATGGACGCCAGGCTGGTGGTGTGCAGCATCATGATGACTTCGTTGCTGTACTGCGGCAGCGCACGACGCAATGCCGACGGCAGCAGGATCCGGCGGTACAGCTTGGCGCGGGACATGCCCATGGCCTTGGCCGCCTCGATCTCGCCGTGGGGCGTGGCCTTGATGCTGCCGGCGAGGATTTCCGCAGTGTAGGCGCTGGTGTTGACGGCAAAGGCCAGGCAAGCGCAGAAGGTCGCGTTGGACAGGTAGGGCCAGAACGCGCTCTCGCGCACGGACTCGAACTGGGCCAGGCCGTAATAGATGAGGAACAGCTGCACCAGCATCGGGGTGCCGCGGATCACATAGGTGTAGAGCCAGGCCGGGAAGTTCACCCAGGGCTGCTTGGATACCCGCATCAGCGCCAGCGGCACGGCAGCCGCAAGGCCGAGTGCCAGGGAGATGGCCAGGAGCTTGAGGGTCACCAGCACGCCGCCGAAGTAGAGCGGCAGGCTCTCCCAGATCACGTTGTAGTCGAAGATCATAGTTCAGCCGCCTTGATGCCAGCGGAGTAGCGACGCTCCATGTAGCGCAGGGCCAGCAGGGAAACGCTGGTCAGCACCAGGTACAGCGCGGCAACCGCGAGGTAGAAGGTGAAGGGTTCACGGGTCGCATCCGCTGCGCTCTTGGCCTTGAACATCATGTCCTGCAGACCGACCACCGAAATCAGCGCGGTAGCCTTGGTCATGACCAGCCAGTTGTTGGTGAAGCCCGGAATCGCCAGGCGAATCATTTGCGGCACCAGGATGCGGAAGAACACCTTGGGCCCGCTCATGCCGTAGGCCAGGCCGGCCTCACCCTGCCCTTTCGGGATCGCCATGAAGGCGCCCCGGAAGGTTTCCGAGAGGTAGGCACCGAAGATGAAGCCCAGGGTGAAGACACCGGACCAGAAGGGGTCCAGATCGATGTAGTCCTCGTAGCCGACCATGGGCGCCACGACGTTCACCAGCTGCTGGCCGCCGTAGAAGATCAGGAGAATCAGCACCAGATCGGGAATGCCGCGGATCACCGTGGCGTAGGTTTCACCCATCAGGGCCAGCCACTTGATCGGCGAAAGGCGGAAGGCCGCGCCGATCAGGCCAAGCACTATCGCCATGGAGATGGAAGACAGGGCCAGCAGCAGGGTGAGCCAGGCACCATCGAGAATGGTCGAGCCGTAGCCGTTGAGCATGATCAGATCCTCATGCAGCGCGCCGGAATAGTCCGGGCGGCACCGCCACAACGAAAAAGTGGCACAAACCGCTATGTGAAGTTTGTGCCACTTTCAGGGAAATGCGATTACTCGCCGTAGACGTCGAACTTGAAGTACTTGTCCTGCACATCCTTGTACTTGCCGTTGGCACGGATGGCGGCAATGGCATTGTTGATCTTCTCGGCCAGGGCCTTGTCACCCTTGCGCACCGCGATGCCGGCACCTTCGCCGAAGTACTTCTTCTCGTTGAAGTCCGGACCCACCAGGGCAAAGCCCTTGCCGGCGTCGGTCTTGAGGAAGCCGTCGTCGATGTTGACCACATCCGCCAGGGTGGCGTCGAGACGGCCGGCGGTCATGTCCAGGAAAATCTCGTTCTGGGAGCTGTAGCGCACCACTTCAACACCCGCCGGAGCGAAAACGTCGGTGGCGTAGCGGTCATAGATGGAGGCGCGCTGCACGCCAACTTTCTTGCCCTTGAGGTCGGTCAGCGGGTCGTTGATGACAGTGCCTTCCTTCATCGCGAGACGCGCGGGGGTGTGGTAGTACTTGTTGGTGAAGTCGACCGACTTCAGGCGCTCTTCGGTGATGGTCATGGACGACAGCACGGCGTCGAACTTGCGCACTTTCAGAGCCGGGATCAGGCCGTCGAATTCCTGCTCGATCCACTGGCACTTGACCTTCATCTCGTCGCACAGGGCATTACCGATGTCGTAGTCGAAGCCGGTGATCTTGCCTTCCGGAGTCTTGTAGGCAAAGGGCGGGTAGGCTGCTTCGATACCAATGCGCAGAGGCTTGGCGTCGTCCGCCATGGCGGCCAGCGGCGACAACAGGGACAGCGCCATGGCGCCGAGAAGTGCAATCTTTTTCATGTTATGACTCCTTCAAAGGGGGATGGCTTCTGTTGGCAGCGTGAGATTTCGCCCAGACGGTCCACGAATTGTAGAAAGAGTCGTCGTCTTTGCTGGCTGAAGGCCCTAAGCAAAAGGCTCCGACTGGGTGTGCGGCATTCTAGCCACAGCCCTTAAGTCGATATTTCTTCAATGCGACAACAAATTACAGAAGCGCCGGAGCGGGGGAGAAAGAGGATTGACAGGCACAGGGAAAAGTGCCGGGAAAGCAGGTTTCAAAACCTAGATTAAAGGCAATTATCAGGCCACAAAATCAAGAACCCTGATACTTCGGGCATCACAGCATTTTGACTTGCTGAGCACAGCCGGAAAAATGCTCTGAATCAGCCTCGGCCGTTCCCGATGGAACCAGGTTGGCGTCAGGCGTAACGAACACTGTTACCACAATGCCCCTCCCTTGCTGAAAATCCGATATCCAATCGGCATTTGCAGCAGCGAGTTCACGCTTTTCTTTCCAGGGTAATTCCGAACACGACGATCACCAGACTTCGCGTACGCGGCATCGACGCTGACAACGGCACCCCATAAATGCAAAACCCCGCCCCGGCTTGTGGCCGGGGCGGGGTTTTGCGCAGGGGCGGATCAGGCTGCCTGCATGGTGCGATGAGTATCGATGAGGTGCTGCACCACTCCGGGATCAGCCAGGGTGGAGATGTCGCCGAGGGAATCGTACTCGGAGACGGCGATCTTGCGCAGGATACGGCGCATGATCTTGCCCGAGCGGGTCTTCGGGAGGCCCGGAGCCCACTGGATTACATCGGGGGTGGCGATCGGACCGATCTCCTTGCGCACCCAGGCCCTGAGTTCCTGACGCAGTTGCTCGGAGGCTTCCTCGCCTGCGTTCAGGGTCACGTAGACATAGATGCCCTGCCCCTTGATGTCGTGCGGCATGCCGACCACCGCGGCCTCGGCCACTTTCGGGTGGGCAACCATGGCGCTCTCGATCTCGGCAGTCCCCATGCGGTGGCCGGAGACGTTCAGCACGTCGTCCACGCGGCCGGTGATCCAGTAGTAGCCGTCTTCATCGCGACGGGCGCCATCGCCGGTGAAGTACATGCCCTTGAAGGTCTTGAAGTAGGTGTCGACGAAGCGGTCGTGGTCGCCGTACAGGGTACGGGCCTGACCCGGCCAGGAATCGACTATCACCAGGTTGCCTTCAGCCGGGCCTTCAATGATGTTGCCGAGGTTATCCACAAGCGCCGGCTGCACGCCGAAGAAGGGACGTGCGGCGGACCCCGGTTTCAGCGGGTGGGCGCCGGGCAGCGGAGTCATCAGGCAGGCGCCGGTTTCGGTCTGCCACCAGGTGTCGACGATCGGGCAGCGGCTCTGGCCGACGTTCTCGTAGTACCAGTGCCAGGCTTCCGGGTTGATCGGCTCGCCCACCGAACCCAGCAGACGCAGGCTGGAGCCGTCGGCGCCTTCAACCGCCGCCTTGCCCTCGGCCATCATGGCGCGGATGGCGGTGGGGGCGGTGTAGAGGATGTTGACCTTGTGCTTGTCGACGATCTTGGCGACACGGGTGACGTCCGGGTAGTTCGGCACGCCCTCGAACATCAGGGTGGTGGCGCCATTGGCCAGCGGGCCGTAGACCAGGTAGGTGTGACCGGTGACCCAGCCGATGTCGGCGGTGCACCAGAAGACTTCGCCCGGACGGTAGTCGAACACGCGCTCATGCGTCAGGGAGGCGTACACCAGGTAGCCGCCAGTGGTGTGCAACACACCCTTGGGTTTGCCGGTGGAGCCGGAGGTGTAGAGGATGAACAGCGGGTCCTCGGCGCCCATCTCCTTCGGGATGCAGTGGCTGGACGCAACCTTCATCAGGTCCTCGTACCAGACGTCGCGGTGCTGGTTCCACTTGATGTCGGCGCCCGTGCGCTTGACCACCACGATCTTCTGCACGCTGCTGGTTTCAGGGTTGGTCAGGGCATCGTCGACGTTGGCCTTCAGCGGGACCTTCTTGCCGCCGCGCAGGCCTTCGTCAGCAGTGATCACCACCTTGGAACGGCAATCGATGATGCGACCGGCCAGGGCCTCGGGGGAGAAGCCACCGAAGACCACGGAGTGGATGGCGCCGATACGGGTACAGGCCAGCATGGCCACCACGGCTTCCGGGATCATCGGCATGTAGATGGTCACCACGTCACCGCGGTGCACGTCCTGGCCACGCAGTGCGTTGGCGAATTTGCAGACGCGCTCGTGGAGGTCGCGGTAGGTGATGACCTGATGCTCGGAAGGATCGTCGCCTTCCCAGATGATGGCCGGCTGGTCGCCGCGCTCGGCGAGGTGACGGTCCAGGCAGTTGGCGGAAACGTTGAGGGAGCCATCGGAGAACCACTTGATGTCGACGTGGTGATCGTCGAAAGAGGTCTGCTTCACCTTGGTGAAGGGCTTGATCCAGTCCAGGCGCTTGGCCTGTTCGCGCCAGAATCCGTCGGGGTTGATGACGGACTGCTGGTACATGGCTTTGTAGGTCGCTTCGTCGGTGAGGGACTGGGCGGCCACTTCAGGGCGGACCGGATACAGAGAAGCAGAACTCATGGGGGTCTTACCTCGGTGGGTAGTTGTTTTTGTATGGAGCCTTTTGTATCCCCCGCACTTTAGTGGGGCCATTCGACCATCGTCTTACCAAACTCGGACTATGGTCGAAGCCACCTGAATCGTGCCCAGCCAAAACCGGCCGGAACCGGCCAATGGAATCGCCCGCAATCACCTGGGCAAAAAAAACCGGCCCATGTCCGTGGACATGGGCCGGTGAAGCACTATCGGGTCGTTGGTGAGAGCCCGGGCTAGCCCGGAGGACGGCGCGCGGACGACCGGCCGCGCGTCGCACAGAGTCAGACGTGGGCGTCCTGGTATTCCTGCTCGGCTTCGTCGAAGCGCTTGATCATGGCAGCGGACGGGCCATTGCCGATGCGGCTGAAGATCAGGATGCCGAGGGTGCAGAGGATGAAGCCCGGAATGATTTCGTACAGGCCGGTCCAGCCGAAGAAGTTCTTCCACACGACCACGCTCACCGCACCGAGGATCATGCCGGCCAGGGCGCCGTTACGGGTCATGCCTTTCCAGATCAGGGACAGGATCACCACCGGGCCGAAGGCGGCACCGAAACCGGCCCAGGCGTAGGACACCAGACCCAGCACCTTGCTCTCCGGATCAGCGGCAATGACGATGGAGACCACCGCCACCAGCAGCACCATGGCGCGGCCGACCCAGACCAGTTCGGCCTGGCTGGCGTTCTTGCGGAAGAAGGCCTTGTAGAAGTCTTCGGTGAGGGCGCTGGAGCAGACCAGCAGTTGGCAGCTCAGGGTGGACATCACGGCCGCCAGGATGGCGGACAGCAACACGCCGGCAACCCAGGGGTTGAACAGGATCTTGGCCAGCTCGATGAACACGCGCTCGTGGTTCTCGGTCACGGCGCCAGCCAGGTCCGGATGAGCGGAGAAGTAGGCGATGCCGAAGAAGCCCACGGCTACGGCGCCGCCGAGGCAGAGGACCATCCAGGTCATGGAGATGCGGCGGGCGTTCGGGATGGATTTGACGGAGTCGGCGGCCATGAAACGCGCCAGGATGTGCGGCTGGCCGAAGTAGCCCAGGCCCCAGGCGAGCAGGGAAATCACGCCGACGAAGCTGGCACCCTTGAGCATGTCGAAGTGGGCAGCGTCCTTCATCTCGATGGCGACGAAGGTGGTGTCCATGCCGCCGGTGGCGATCATCACGATGACCGGGGTGAGGATCAGGGCGAAGATCATCAGGCTGGCCTGGACGGTGTCAGTCCAGCTGACCGCGAGGAAGCCACCGACGAAGGTGTAGCAGATGGTCGCGGCAGCGCCGGCCCACAGGGCGGTTTCGTACGAGATGCCGAAGGTGCTCTCGAACAGGCGGGCACCGGCCACGACGCCGGAGGCGCAGTAGATGGTGAAGAACACCAGGATCACCACAGCGGAGAAGATGCGCAGGATGCGGCTGTTGTCTTCGAAGCGGTTGGTGAAGTAGTCCGGCAGGGTCAGGGCGTTGCCGTTGTGCTCGGTCTGCACGCGCAGACGGCCGGCAACCAGCAGCCAGTTGAGGTAGGCGCCAATGATCAGGCCAATGGCGATCCAGCTTTCGGAGAGACCGGAGAGATAGACGGCACCCGGCAGGCCCATCAGCAGCCAGCCGCTCATGTCGGAGGCGCCGGCGGACAGCGCGGTAACGAAGCTACCGAGGCTGCGGCCACCCAGGATGTAGTCGGAAAGGTTGTTGGTGGAGCGATAGGCGGCAAAGCCGATCAGCACCATCGCCGCGATATAGATCACGAAAGTGATCAGCATCGGGTTGTTCATACTCATGGGGGTCTCCCCTGCTCGTTTGTTTTTATTCGGGTGCGGCGGGTTGTCCGCTCCCGTGGTTGCTGTATGGCAAGCACTTGTGGCGCCTGCCGGTTCAATTCCCGACCGAGTCAGCCATGGGGCCGACGCAATCCCGGTCGAGCATTGGCTGCAGGGCGTCCTGCCCTGCCAATGCGATGACCACAGCCTCGGAAGGCCCGGCCCGCCATACGAATCAATGGAATTCCTGGTATGCCTCGGCCATGCCGGAGACAGGGCCTGCAACCGCCCCAGGGCAGTCACTGGAATCGTTCAGTACAACCTGCGGCACGATCGAGGCACCGGGTGCGCCTACCGGTCGCAGGGCGGGTGCGAAATTTAGAGAGTTGGCACTCGGCCTTTCTTGTCGGATTCTCTGGTTTCTTTTCCAAAAGCTCTGATTCAGGGAACTTTCCGCCAAAAGGTGCAACCTGCCACCAGCCAGTCACGGTGTGATTCAGCGCCAACGCGCGATCAACAAGCGGACTCGTGGTTGCTCCTTTCAGGTACAACCCGTCACAACTGTCGATGGCGAGGTTGCACCCACAAGCAAAACCCAAGGCAAAACGGGACGACCGGCGACAATCGGATGCGTGAAAGACGGTGTTAATCGGCGCCGCGCAGGCGCCCGGGGGTCAGGCCCAGGTAACGGCGCATGGCCGTGGTCAGGGCACTCTGGCTGGAAAAACCGCATTCCTCGGCGATGCGCACCAGGGGCTGGTCGCTCTCGCGAACCAGACGGGCTGCCTGATCGAGGCGGGTCTTGAGCAAGTACTGATGGGGCGTCAGCCCCACGCAGTCCTTGAACTGGGCGTGGAAGTGACTCGGGCTGAGGCAGGCCACCTGGGCCAGTTCCGCCACACTGATGCGCCGGGACAGGTTGTTCAGGATGTAGCCGTCCAGGCGCTCGATATCCAGGCTGCCCACCGGCCGCCGCCGAGCCTCGCCGAACAGCCGCAAGTAAAGGGCACGCAGCAGGATGCCGCCCAGGGAGCGCGCCAGCATCGGGTCGCTGCCGTAGCGCGCCAGTTCGGCTCCGGCGTAATTCAGCAGGTTGTGAAAGTCGGCATCAAGTTCGGGGTAACGCGGAGTCTCGAACAGGGGACCCAGCAGTTCCAGGTCCTCCGGCGACGTGCCCCGCTCGTCCAGGTCGAGGATCAGCATGCGGTTGTCGCCCAGGCCGGCGAACTGATGCCCGGCATCCCCCGGCACCAGACAGGCACGCATGCGGCAGACCTCGCCCCCACGGCCCTCCACCTCGAACTCGGCGCGGCCGGCGAGGGACATCACCAATTGATGGTGGTCGTGGGAATGGTGACGGGCCTGATCATCCAGGCGCAGGAGGCGAGCTTCGAGCATGGGGCGACTTGATCAAAATTTGCGCATTCTACCGGGGGTGCCCGGGATTGCCCAGCGCCTCCCGGCAGGCAGCCACGGCCCGATACGGTTGAAATGCCCATCGCCCCTCCCCATCTAGGCTTAGTGAGCCAATAGCCAGGTGCCCCCATGAGCGATCAGGACATCAACGCCGACATCGTCGAAGAAGCTACTTCCAGCCAGCGGACAGGCCTGGTGTTACCCGGCCAGACCCTGCCGGACAAGGTCTACATCATCCCCATCCACAACCGCCCCTTCTTCCCGGCCCAGGTATTGCCGGTGATCGTCAACGAGCAGCCCTGGGCGGAAACCCTGGAGCTGGTGGCCAAGACCGAGCACCACTGCGTGGCGCTGTTCTTCATGGAGAACCCGCCGGAAGACCCGCGCCACTTCGACCCCAGCACGCTGCCGGAGCACGGCACCCTGGTGCGGGTGCACCACGCCAGCCGCGACGGTGGCCGGCTGCAGTTCGTTGCCCAGGGCCTGTCGCGGGTGCGGATTCGCGGCTGGCTCAAGCGCCACCGCCCGCCCTATCTGGTGGAAGTGGATTATCCACAGAGCCCTCTGGACCCACGGGATGAGGTCAAGGCCTACGGCATGGCGCTGATCAACGCGATCAAGGAGCTGCTGCCGCTCAATCCGCTGTACAGCGAAGAGCTGAAGAACTACCTCAACCGATTCAGCCCCAACGATCCTTCGCCGCTGACCGACTTTGCCGCCGCCCTGACCACTGCGCCTGCCCATGAATTGCAGGAGGTGCTGGACACGGTTCCCGTGCTCAAGCGCATGGAGAAGGTGCTGCCCCTGCTGCGCAAGGAAGTGGAAATGGCGCGGCTGCAGAGCGAGCTCTCGGCCGAGGTGAACCGCAAGATCGGCCAGCACCAGCGCGAATTTTTCCTCAAGGAGCAGCTCAAGCTGATCCAACAGGAGTTGGGCATCACCAAGGACGACCGCAGCGCCGACAGTGAACAGTTCACCCAACGCCTGGAAGGCAAGGTGTTGCCGGAGCAGGCGAAGAAACGCATCGACGAAGAGCTGAACAAGCTGTCGATCCTGGAAACCGGCTCCCCCGAGTACGCCGTCACCCGCAATTACCTGGACTGGGCCACCTCCGTGCCTTGGGGCGTGTACGGCGCGGACCGCCTCGACCTCAAGCACGCCCGCAAGGTGCTGGACAAGCACCACGCCGGCCTCGATGACGTGAAGAACCGCATCCTCGAGTTCCTCGCGGTGGGCGCCTTCAAGGGCGAAATTTCCGGTTCCATCGTGCTGCTGGTAGGCCCGCCCGGCGTAGGCAAGACCAGCATCGGCAAGTCCATTGCCGAATCCCTGGGCCGCCCCTTCTACCGTTTCAGCGTCGGCGGCATGCGCGACGAAGCGGAGATCAAGGGCCACCGCCGCACCTACATCGGCGCACTCCCCGGCAAGCTGGTGCAGGCGCTGAAGGAAGTGGAGGTGATGAACCCGGTCATCATGCTCGACGAAATCGACAAGCTCGGCGCCAGCTACCAGGGCGACCCGGCCTCGGCGCTGCTGGAGACCCTCGACCCGGAGCAGAACGTCGAATTCCTCGATCACTACCTGGACCTGCGCCTGGACCTGTCGAAAGTGCTCTTCGTGTGCACCGCCAATACGCTGGATTCCATACCCGGCCCGCTGCTGGACCGCATGGAAACCATCCGCCTCTCCGGCTACATCACCGAAGAGAAGCACGCGATTGCCAAGCGCCACCTCTGGCCACGCCTGCTGGAACGCGCCGGTGTTCCGAAGGAGCGCCTGTCCATCACCGATGGCGCGCTGACGGCGGTGATTGACGGCTATGCCCGCGAGGCTGGAGTGCGCCAGCTGGAGAAGCAGCTGGGCAAGATCATCCGCAAGTCCGTGGTGCAGTTGCTGGACGAGCCCGACGCGAAGATCAAGGTCGGCCAAAAGGACCTCGAGCACTACCTGGGCCTGGCGCCGTTCCGCAAGGAACAGTTGCTGGCGGGTGTCGGTGTCATCACCGGCCTCGCCTGGACCAGCCTGGGCGGCGCTACGCTGCCGATCGAAGCGACCCGCATCCACACCTTGAACCGTGGGTTCAAGCTCACCGGCCAATTGGGCGACGTGATGAAGGAGTCGGCCGAGATCGCCTACAGCTACGTCAGCTCGCACCTGAAGCAGTACGGCGGCGATCCGACCTTCTTCGACCAGGCCTTTGTCCACCTCCACGTACCAGAAGGCGCCACCCCCAAGGACGGCCCCAGCGCAGGTATCACCATGGCCAGCGCCCTGCTCTCACTGGCCCGCAACCAGGCCCCGAAGAGGGGCGTGGCCATGACCGGCGAGCTGACGCTTACCGGCCACGTGCTGCCCATCGGCGGGGTTCGCGAGAAGGTCATTGCCGCGCGCCGGCAGAAAATCCTCGAGCTGATCCTGCCTGAGGCTAACCGCGGCGCCTTCGAGGAACTGCCGGACTACCTCAAGGAAGGCGTGACAGTGCACTTTGCCCGCCGCTTCAGCGACGTGGCCAAGATCCTGTTCGACTGAACACCTTTCACAGGGCGGACCACGCGACCCGTCGCGCCGGAGCTACGCAAGGGCGGAGCCAGCCGTTATGCTGGGCCCGCCCTTGCCCGACGGAGCCGCCGATGTCACTCGTTCCCTCCCCTCGCCTACTGTTGCCCCTGGGCCTCGCCCTGCTCGCCGCCTGCGCCCAGCAGAAGACCGGCCCCATGGTGGTCCAGAACCAGCGCAGCGATTGCCCTATTTCCCTCAGCCAGGGCCAACCCCTGGTGCTGACCCTGCCCAGCAACCCCACCACCGGCTTCCGCTGGGTAATGCGCGATGCGGCCGGCACCGTGCTGCAGCTCCTCGGCCCGGAGGTCTATTCCGTCCCCGAGGACGTCGGTCTGGTGGGCAGCGCCGGCCAATCCACCTGGCGCTTCAAGGCCAGCCAGCCCGGCGAAGGTCGCCTGCGCCTGGATTACCAGCGCCCTTGGGAAACCGACGTGCCACCGGCCAAAAGCTTCGACTGCCAGATCAGCGTCCAGTAGCGCCATTTGACAGTGCCGCTGACGTCCGCCGCCTGGCGGGCCCGCTGGCGCCCTTTCATAGTCCCGCCCAGACCAACTCGCGGGAGCGCCCATGGGAACCCTGATATTCGGACTGGCCGGCGTACTGGCCTTCGTCACCGGCCTGACGCTGGAACTGGACTGGCTATGCTTCTGGAGCAAGCCGGTTCCCATGCTGGCCCTGCTCCTCTGGCTGCGCGCCGCGCCGTCGGGGCCATACCGGCGCTGGATCGTCATCGGCCTGCTGCTGTCCCTGCTGGGTGACATGCTCCTGGCATGGCCCGCCGATCTCTTCGTCTTCGGCCTAGGCGCGTTTCTCCTTGCCCACCTGGCCTACCTGCGCGCCTATCTGCTGCACACCCGCCGCCTGGCGCCCCTGGCGCTGTGGGTGGCGGCCGGATGCGGGGCCGCCATCTTCGCGCTGCTGGCGAGCGGAGGGCTGGGCTCCCTGCTGCTGCCGGTAGGCTGTTACGCGCTGGCCATCAGCACCATGCTCTGGCGCGCCCTCGCCCGTCTGGGCATGGGTCTCGACCGCCAGTCGGCACTGCTGGCGGCAGGTGGCGCCGCCCTCTTCGTGTTGTCCGATAGCCTGATCGGCATCAACCGTTTCGTATCCCCTTTCACCGGTGCGAGTTACCTCATCATCCTCAGTTACTGGCTCGGCCAGGGGGGCATCGCTGCCTCGGCGATGGCACATTCGAATGCCATTTCTTCCTCTACAATCCCACCGGCGCCCCCTCAGGAAATCGGCTATAGCAATTAGGCGGACACTCAAATCAGGAGCGGACGATGAGCAGCCTAACGCGAATATGGAGCTTGCTGTGCTGTACAGTTCTTCTCGCAGGCTGTGGCAGTCTTCTGCCCAGTGAGCGCGCCGAGGTGCTGTCGCCCTTTCGCGACTACACCGATGCGGAAATCCGCTACTCCCAGGCAATGCCGGGCAAGACCACACGCCCGGAACTGTTTTCCCTGGGCTTCGACCCGCTGATCCAGGGCAACGGCAAGATGCTGTCGTTCATCGACATACGTCTGATGTTCGTGCAGCCCAACGTCCCCATCGACTACCTGCCAGACGGCCTGATGAAGTGCCTGGAAGCCAAGGACCGCTGCATCGGCTATGCCTTCGAGTTCACCAAGACGGATACCCAGCGGGTGGGCAGCTTCTGGGCCGACGTCTTCAACTTCCGCAAGAATCGTGAACTGCAAGGCTGGACGTTCCGCGCGGTGTTCGTCCTGGTGGACGACGTCGTGGTGCACAAGGTGAGCAACGGCGAGCCGAACATTCGCCGCTTCGAAGTCAAACGCAACCCGCTGGGGCCGTTGCAGGGCGCAGGAGAGTTCTTTTCCGATCAGTTGAAGTGAGGGTGGTTTGGCCGCGTCGCGCAGTCCGCTAGAATGCCGGCCTTTTCCCTTGCTGGTACCGGCCCGTGACCGAAAAACCCGATCGCATCTACGCCACCCCACAGGCTCAAGTCGCCGACTTCGCCTTCAATGAGGACGTGGTCCGGGTGTTTCCGGACATGATCAAGCGCTCGGTGCCGGGCTATCCCACCATCGTCGAGAACATCGGCGTACTGGCCGCGCAATTCGCCCAGGCCGGCACCCCGCTCTATGACCTCGGCAGTTCCCTTGGCGCCGTGACCCAGGCCCTGCGCCGCCATGTGAAGGCCGACGGCTGCAAGGTCGTCGCTGTGGATAACTCCAGCGCCATGGTGGAGCGCTGCCGAGAGTACCTGCATGCCCAGGACGCCATGTTCCAGGAGCTGTTGCCGGTGGATGTCCTTGAAGCGGACATCCTCACCCTGGACTTCCAGCCTTGCTCCTTTGTTGCGATGAACTTCACCCTGCAGTTCGTGCCCCGCGAGCACCGCACCGAGCTCCTCGGCCGCATTCGCCAGGCGCTGCTGCCGGGCGGCGCACTGGTGTTATCGGAGAAACTGCGTTTCGAGGACGCTGACGAGCACCAGTTGCTCACTGACCTGCATATCGCCTTCAAACGCGCCAACGGCTACAGCGAGCTGGAAATCGCCCAGAAGCGCAGCGCCCTGGAAAATGTCATGCACCCCGACAGCCTCGAAGAACACCGCGCGCGCCTCTTGGCGGCCGGCTTCTCCAAGGTGGTGCCCTGGTTCCAATGCCTCAACTTCGCTTCGCTGATCGCCCTGCCATGATTCGTACGCTGGACCTCGACGCCCTGCAGCAAAAGCTGGCGGGCACCCCCCTGCAGGACTGGGCCGCCGACCTGCCCGGCCAACTGGATGCCAAGCTGGCGGTGGGCCACGGCGACCTGGAACGCTGGGGCGCTGCGGTCAACGCCCTGCCTCCACTGCAGCCGCAGCAGGTCGAGCTGGCCCGGCGATTTCTGCTGGAGGGCCCCTGCGACGACGCTACCCGCGCACAGCTGAAAACAGCCCTTCAAGGGCTGATCCCCTGGCGCAAGGGTCCCTTCGAACTGTTCGGCGTGCACATCAACACGGAATGGCGCTCGGACTGGAAATGGGAACGGGTCTCGCCACACCTGGACCTGACCGGCAAGCGGGTGCTGGATGTGGGTTGCGGTAACGGTTACTACCAGTGGCGCATGCTTGGCGCTGGCGCCGACAGCGTGGTGGGCGTGGACCCGAACTGGCTGTTCTTCTGCCAGTTCCTGGCCATGAAGCGCTTCCTGCCAGACCTCCCCGCCTGGCACCTGCCTCTGGCCCTGGAAGAACTGCCGCCGAAACTGGAAGGCTTCGACACCGTGTTCTCCATGGGCGTGCTTTATCACCGTCGCTCGCCCATCGACCATCTCTTCGACCTCAAGGACTGCCTGCGCCGGAACGGCGAACTGGTGCTGGAAACGCTGGTGGTTGAAGGCGACGCCCAGCAGGTACTGGTCCCCGAGGATCGCTACGCGCAGATGCGCAACGTCTGGTTCCTGCCCTCGGTGCCGGCCCTGGAGCTCTGGCTGCGCCGGGCAGGTTATGTGGATGTGCGCTGCGTGGATGTCAGCTACACCAGCGTCGAAGAACAGCGCAGCACCGAGTGGATGCGCTTCCAGTCCCTGCCGGAGTTCCTCGATCCGGCGGACCACAGCCGCACCATCGAAGGCCTGCCGGCGCCGGCGCGGGCCGTGCTGATCGCGCGCAAGCCCTGACGATCGCAGCTTATAGGGGGCACGCACCGCTTTTCGTAGGTTGGGTAGAGACTGCGTAACCCAACGCAGCGGACTCACCCCACACATCGTTGGGCCTCGTTCCTCGGCGCCAACCTACGGGGCCGCTGCGCAGCCCTTCGATATTGCTTAGCGCGGTGCAGCTGCCGAAACGATCAGCTGTTTCATCTCCACCACCGCCTGCTTGAAGCCGACGAACAGTGCATGGGCCACCAGCGCATGGCCGATGTTCAGCTCATTGATGCCCGGGATCGCCGCGACCGGCTCGACGTTGTGGTAGTGCAAGCCGTGGCCGGCGTTGACGATCAGGCCCAGTTTCAGACCCAGGGCGACGCCCTCCTGGATGCGCTGCAGTTCACGGGCGGCCTCTTCCGGGGTGCGGGCATCGGCGTAGCGACCGGTGTGCAGTTCGATGGCCGGGGCGCCAACACGGTGGGACGCTTCGATCTGCAGCGGATCGGCGTCGATGAACAGCGAAACCTCGCTGCCTACCTTGGCAAGGCGCTCCACAGCGGCCTTGATACGGGCTTCCTGGCCGGCGACGTCGAGGCCGCCCTCGGTGGTCAGTTCCTGACGGGTTTCCGGCACCAGGCAAACGTGCTCAGGGCGGATTTCCTCCGCGAAGGCCATCATCTCCTCGGTCACGCCCATCTCGAAATTCATGCGGGTCTGCAGGACCTCCTTGAGCACGCGCACGTCGCGCTCCTGGATATGGCGGCGGTCTTCGCGCAGGTGCACGGTGATGCCATCGGCACCCGCCTCTTCGGCGTCCAGGGCCGCCTTGACCGGGTCCGGGTAACGGGTGCCACGGGCCTGGCGGAGGGTGGCGACGTGGTCGATGTTCACGCCAAGAAGTACGCGGTTGGCTTCAGTCACGGTGAGGTTCCTTGATCGTCATGAATAGCTCGCGGCTGACCAGCGGCCGGCCGCCCAGGTGAGGTGCCAGGGCCTGGCGCATCAGGCGTTTGGCCGCGCCGAGGGCGCCGGGGGCGCTCCAGTCGGCTTCGGCCAGGGCGAGAAGTTCGCGGCCCTGGAACAGGCCGGGCTGCAACTGCCCCACCGGCTCCAGCCCGGCATCGGGCACGAGCCGATAGATGCCGTCCGGAGCAATGGGCTGCCCGGCCAGGTCCGTATCCAGGGCGAAACCATAGCCCAGCTCGTCCAGCAGACGCCATTCGAACGCGCGCAGCAAAGGTTCCAGCGGGCGGTTGGCGGCCAGGGCCTGGAGGGTTACGGCGTAATGCTCGAAGAGTGCGGCCTGCGGGTCTTCCGCAGGAAGCAGGCGGACCAGCAGTTCGTTGAGGTAGAGGCCGCTGAACAGAGCTTCGCCCGCGAGCAGATTGGGAATGCCGGCGCTGTCGAGGCGGCCGACATTCTTCAGCTCACCACGGCCACGAAACTCGACTTCCAGGGGCAGGAAAGGCCGCGCCAGGGTGCCGGCCTTGCCCCGGGCACCGCGCAGCACAGCGCGCAGGCGACCTTCAGGGGTGAAGAAGTCGACCAGCGCGCTGCTTTCCCGATAGGCCCTGCTGTGCAGGACAAACGCCGGTAGCGCCGCGCCGATCATGGGGTAGCTCAGAGGTCGTTGTAGCCCAGGGATCGCAGGGCCCGCTCGTCATCGGACCAGCCGCCCTTCACTTTCACCCAGAGGTTGAGCATGACCTTGGAGTCGAACATGGTCTCCATGTCCTTGCGGGCATCCTGGCCGATGCGTTTGATGCGCTCACCACCGTCGCCGATGATGATTTTCTTCTGGCCGTCGCGCTCCACCAGGATCAGGGCGTGAATGTGCAGGACATGGCCTTCCTGCTTGAATTCTTCGATTTCCACGGTGATCTGGTAGGGCAGCTCGGCGCCCAGCTGGCGCATGATCTTCTCGCGTACCAGTTCGGCGGCGAGGAAGCGGCTGCTGCGGTCGGTGATCTGGTCTTCCGGGAAAAAGTGATCCCCTTCCGGCAGGCGCTCGGCCACCAGGCGCTCGAGGGTGTCCAGGTTATGGCCCTGCAGGGCGGAGATGGGCACCAGCTCGGCGTTTGGCAGTTGCTCCTGGAGCCACGCCAGGTGCGGAATCAGGTCGCCCTTCTCGTCCATGCGATCGGTCTTGTTCACCGCGATCAGCACCGGGCCCTGCACGTACTGCACGCGCTCCAGCACCAGTTGGTCCTCTTCGGTCCAACGGTCGCGGTCCACGACGAAGACCACCACGTCCACGTCTTTCAGAGCCGCCGAAGCGCTGCGGTTCATATAGCGGTTCAGCGCCTTGTCACTCTTCTTGTGCAGGCCGGGGGTGTCCACATAGATCGCCTGCACACCGCCCTCGGTCTTGATTCCCAGCATGTTGTGGCGGGTGGTCTGGGGCTTGCGCGAAGTGATCGCCAGCTTCTGCCCGAGGATGTGGTTCAGCAGCGTGGACTTGCCCACATTGGGGCGGCCGACGATGGCAACGTAGCCGCAGCGGGGGGTATCGATATCAGTCATTGCCGTTCTCCACGCCGAGGGCAACCAGGGCGGCGGCGGCGGCCACCTGCTCGGCGATGCGGCGGCTGGCGCCCTGGCCCTGGGTCTTGTCATTCAACAGGGTCACCTGGCACTCGACGAAGAACGTCCGACAGTGCGGTTCACCCTGGATATCCACCACCTCATAGCGAGGCAGTTCACAGGCCCGGGACTGCAGGAACTCCTGCAAGCGGGTCTTGGGGTCCTTGTTGGTATCTACCAGGGTGAGGCCTTCGAGTTCATTGGCCAGCCAGGCGAGGACGCGCTCGCGAGCGGCCTCCATGCCCGAATCCAGGTAGATGGCGCCGATCAGCGCTTCCAGCGCGTCGGCGAGGATGGATTCGCGACGGAAGCCACCACTCTTCAGTTCGCCCGACCCCAGGCGCAGGTATTCACCCAGCTCGAATCCCCGGGCCAGTTGGGCCAGGGTCTCGCCCTTCACCAGACGGGCGCGCAACCGCGACAGCTGCCCCTCACGGGCCTGGGGAAAGCGCTCGAACAACGCCTCGCCGGCGACGAAATTGAGGATGGCATCGCCGAGGAATTCGAGGCGCTCGTTGTTGCGCCCCGCGTAACTGCGGTGGGTCAGGGCCAGGGTCATCAGACCCTGGTCCTTGAAGGTATAGCCGAGCTTACGCTCGAGACGGCTGAGGGATACGCTCACTGGACTCGCACACGGATTTCTTTGTCGAAGCGCACCACCAGATCGAGGTTCTCGACCAGCGGTTCGCGTTTTTCATACTTGAGGTGGGCCCTGAACTCGTTGTTTTCCAGGGTCACCTTCAGTGCCTTGTCCAGGTCCAGGTCACGGATGCCGTTGACCTGCATACCCTTGCTGACATGGCTGTAAAAGTCCGGAATGGTTCTGATCTCAAGGGCCTTCTCGGTTTCTACCGAGGTGATGATCTTCTCAAGGGAGAAGAAGTCGAGGTAATGCGGGATCACCTTGAAGGCGGTGCTGGCAAGGAAGGCCACTACAGCCAGAACCAGCAGCCAGCCAAGAACCGACATACCCTTCTGCTTACGCGCGAACGTCATGATCGACCTCAATGTCTGTGTTTTTTTTGGGAGGCCGGATGGCCCGCAAGCAAGACTATATAGCGACTGCGGCGCTGTCATGAACAACGCCGCAAATCCGCAATGGCAAGCAGGCGATCAGTGAATCAGGCCCACTCGGGAGAAGGTTGGCATGTTGTGCATCTTGGGATCAGGCCAGCTCATCCAGACGGCGAAGGCCTTGCCGACGATATTCCGGTCCGGAACCATGCCCAGCAGATCCTTGGGGATACGCGGATCGTTCCAGTAGCGGCTGTCGTTGGAGTTGTCCCGGTTGTCGCCCATCATGAAGTAGTGCCCGGCAGGCACCACCCATTCGCGGCCCGGCTCCATGCGGTAGCGCTTCATTTCCTTGCGGATCAGGTGCTCGGCTTCGCCCAGCTTCTCCTTGTACAGCCTGGCGCTGCCCAGGGTGCCCGGCTCTTCGCCCAGCAGCCGCTCGGCCACCGGCTCGCCATTGATGGTCAGGTGCTTGTCGCTGCTGTAGGCGATGCGGTCGCCCGGCAAGCCGATCACCCGCTTGATGTAGTTGATGTTCGGATCGCTGGGGTAGCGGAACACCATGACATCGCCGCGCTGCGGGTCACCCACCTCGATCACCTTGTTGTCCAGCACTGGCAGGCGAATGCCGTAGGCGAACTTGTTGACCAGGATGAAATCGCCCACTTCCAGGGTCGGCTTCATGGACCCGGAGGGAATCTGGAAGGGTTCCACCAGGAAGGAACGCAGAATCAGCACGATGGCCAGCACCGGGAAGAAGGACTTCCCGTACTCAACCAGCAGCGGCTCCTTGTTCAACCTGTCGAGCACCTCCGGGTCGGGCTCGCTGACTTGCCCCTCGTAGGAGGCAATCGCGGAGCGCCGGCGCGGGGCCAGCAGAACCAGGTCGATAAGCGCGAGCACGCCGCAGACTGCCACGGCGATAACCAACAACAGCGGGAAATTGATCGACATAGACCCTAGCTATCCACTTTGAGCACAGCGAGGAAGGCTTCCTGCGGGATTTCCACGCTGCCGACCTGCTTCATCCTTTTCTTACCGGCCTTCTGCTTCTCCAGCAGTTTTTTCTTACGGCTGACGTCGCCGCCGTAGCACTTGGCCAGAACGTTCTTCCTGAGCGCCTTTACGGTAGTACGCGCAACGATCTGTCCACCGATCGCTGCCTGGATCGCCACGTCGAACATCTGGCGCGGGATCAGTTCCTTCATCTTCTCAGTCAACGCACGGCCTTTGTAGTGGGCCTGGTCGCGGTGCACGATCAACGCCAGGGCGTCGACCTTCTCGCCGTTGATCAGTACGTCCAACTTCACCAGATTAGCCGGCTCGAAGCGATCGAAGCTGTAGTCCAGCGACGCATAGCCACGACTTACCGACTTCAGGCGGTCGAAGAAGTCCAGCACCACCTCGTTCATCGGCAGGTCGTAGCAAACCTGAACCTGGGAACTGAGGAATTGCATGTCGCGCTGGACACCGCGCTTCTCGATGCACAGGGTGATGACGTTACCGAGGTGCTCCTGGGGAACCAGGATGTTGGCTCGGACAATGGGCTCGCGCATCTCGGCGATGGAAGCGAGGTCCGGCAGCTTGGACGGGTTGTCGACGTATACCGTCTCGCCGTTCTTCTGCACGATCTCGAAGACCACGGTCGGAGCGGTGGTGATCAGGTCCAGGTCGTATTCGCGCTCCAGGCGCTCCTGGATGATCTCCATGTGCAGCATGCCGAGGAAGCCGATGCGGAAGCCGAAGCCCAGGGCCTCGGAGCTTTCCGGCTCGTACTGCAGGGCAGCGTCGTTCAAGGTCAGCTTCTGCAGGGCTTCGCGGAAGTCTTCGAAGTCATCGGAGCTGACCGGGAACAGGCCGGCGTAGACCTGCGGCTTGATGCGCTGGAAGCCCGGCAGCACGTCCACGTCAGGGGTATTGGACAGGGTCAGGGTGTCGCCCACCGGAGCGCCGTGAATGTCCTTGATGCCGGCGATAATGAAGCCCACTTCGCCAGCCTTGAGGTCGGCCATCTCGGTGTGTTTCGGGGTGAATACGCCGACGCTGTCCACCTGGTGGATCTTGCCGGTGGACTTCACCAGGATCTTGTCGCCCTTCTTCACCCGGCCGTGCTTGACCCGCACCAGCGAGACCACGCCCAGGTAGTTGTCGAACCAGGAGTCGATGATCAGGGCCTGCAGCGGTGCGTCGATCTCGCCTTCCGGCGCCGGGATCACTTCGACCAGGCGCTCCAGCACGTCGATCACGCCCATGCCGCTCTTGGCACTGCACGGCACGGCGTCGGTGGCGTCGATGCCGATGATGTGTTCGATCTCGTCCTTGACCCGCTCCGGCTCGGCCTGGGGCAGGTCCATCTTGTTCAGCACCGGCATGACCTCGAGTCCCTGCTCGATAGCGGTGTAGCAGTTGGCCACGGACTGGGCTTCCACGCCCTGGCCCGCGTCCACCACCAGCAGCGCGCCTTCACAGGCCGCCAGGGAACGGCTGACTTCGTAGGTGAAGTCCACGTGGCCGGGGGTGTCGATGAAGTTCAACTGATAGGTCTTACCGCTCTGCGCCTTGTAGTGCAGGGTGACGCTGTGGGCCTTGATGGTGATGCCACGCTCGCGCTCCAGGTCCATGGAATCCAGCACCTGGGCCTCCATCTCGCGGTCGGACAGGCCGCCGCACATCTGGATGAAGCGGTCTGCCAGGGTCGACTTGCCATGGTCGATGTGGGCGATGATGGAGAAATTGCGGATATGACTCAGGTCACTCACGGATCAACACTCGAAAAAGCCGCGAGCAGGCTGCTCGCCGAAAAATAGCGGGGGAGTTTACCTGATCGGCGGGTAACCCGTCACGCCCATGCGGCGGAAGCCAGAAATGAAAAAGGGCGGCCCATGGCCGCCCTTTTTCTCAGGAACCGCTTTACTCGGCCAGCTTGAAGGTGATGAAGCTGGCGCGCCCCTGGCGCAGCACGCGCATGGACACCGAACGATTCTTCGGCAGCTCCGTCGCGATCTGGGTGAAGGTCTTGGCGGAGGTGATGGCCTGGTTGTTCAGGTGGGTGATCACGTCGCCCGGGCGCAGGCCCATCATGGCGGCCGGACCGTCCTGGACGTCCTTGATCACCACGCCGCCCTGGATATCCAGGGACTTCTTCTGCTCGTCGGTCAGCTCGACCACGCTCACGCCCAGGCGATTGCTGCTGCGCTCGACGCCATCGCCAGTGGCTGCGGCCATCTCGTCGACGTCTTCCGGCAGGGCACCGATCGCCATGTCGAGGGTCTTGCGGCTGCCGCCACGCACCACTTCGAGGCTGATCTTGCTGCCCGGCTTGAGGTTGCCTACCAGGTGCGGCAGGTCGGCGGAGACCACGATTGGCTGGCCGTTCATGCTGAGGATGACATCCCCAACCTGCAGACCGCCCTTGGCCGCCGGACCACCTTCCTGCACCTGGGCCACCAGGGCGCCAGCCGGCTTGTCCAGGCCGAAGGACTCAGCCAGATCCTTGTTCACTTCCTGGATCACCACGCCCAGCCAGCCACGGCTGACCTTGCCTTCGGTCTTGAGCTGGTCGGCCACGGTCATGGCCACATCGATCGGGATGGCGAAGGACAGCCCCATGAAGCCACCGGAGCGGGTGAATATCTGGGAGTTGATACCGACCACTTCACCGTCCAGGTTGAACAGCGGGCCACCGGAGTTACCCGGGTTGATGGCGACGTCAGTCTGGATGAAGGGTACGTAGTTCTCGTTCGGCAGGCTGCGACCCTTGGCACTGACGATACCGGCGGTCACCGAGTGGTCGAAACCGAAGGGAGAACCGATGGCCAGCACCCAGCTGCCCACCTTTAGTTCGTCGGATTTGCCGATCTTCACGGTCGGCAGGTCCTTGCCCTGGACCTTGAGCAAGGCCACGTCGGTACGCGGGTCGGCGCCGATCAGCTTGGCTTCCAGCTCACTGCGGTCGGACAGGCGCACGATGATCTCGTCGGCGTCGGCCACCACGTGGTTGTTGGTCAGGACATAGCCGTCCTTGGAAATGATGAAGCCGGAACCGAGGGACTGCGCCTCGCGCTGGCGACCGCCCTGGGGATTGCGCGGCACCTGCGGCATGTTGCGCTCGAAGAATTCGCGCAGCATGGGCGGCAGGCCTTCGAGATCAGGCATTACCTGGGCGCCGGCCCCACTACGCTGGGGCAGCTTCTGCCGGGTACTGATGTTGACCACTGCCGGGGACGCCTCTTCAACCAGAGGCGTGAAGTCCGGCAGCTCAGCACGGGCCACGAGGGTTTGACCGATCAGCAGCACAGCTGCCAAAGCGGTCATGCAGGATTTGAGGTTAAGCATCGACATACAGCTCCCGTCGCATAACGAGTGGTATGAACTCACTGAGCCGCCCGGCCCCGCGAGCAAAACACAAAAGCAAAAAGAGCCCGGAGCGTCAGCCCCGGGCCCGGTGGAACATCGTGAAAAAGATAGGGCGGGAGTCGATGCCCCCGCACTTTGCAACGCTTGCGGATCCTGTAGCGCGGATCATTGTGTTGCAGTGACCTCCGCTGCCCGCATGGACAGGGCCACCCGCTCGGCCGTCCCCAGGGGGATCTCGCCGACCACGGTCACCATGACGTCGCCTTTCGGCGTACTGACCCGCTTGGACACCATGACCGTCGGCCCCAGCTGACTGCGGGCATCTTCGACCACAGCACCGTTCAGGGGCTCGAGGAACACCGAGAAGCGCGCCAGACCATCGCTGTAGAGCAGGCTTGAAACGGCCTCGGAGGAAGCCGGGCTGCGCCGCTCCTGGGCACTGGTCAGGCTGAAGCCCGGCGGCAGCCATTCGGAGCGCCAGTGGGCGGGCTTTTCTTTCTGCTCATCGCTGACCCGCACCTCCTTGCAGGCCGCACCCGGCTGCAGGTCGGCATCAGCGGGGGCGGTAGCGGTATCGATGCGGGTGAACTGGAAGCGTTCCAGCAGTTGACCCTTGTCACTCAGCAGCAGGGACTTGAGCGGCAGACCGGTGTCCCGGTCAAGATGCAGCTCGAAACCGTAGCGATGCTGATCGCGCGGAGTGAGGGTCAGGACCATGGCCGGCCGCCCGGCTACGCGGGACTCGCCGGCCAGGCGCAGGTCGTACCACTCGGAGAGCTGCTTGGCGTCAAGCGCACGAGCGGGCCAGACCCGGCCGTCGGACATCTGATCGGAAAGGGAGCCACTTACGCACTGGGTGCGCCCATTTACGCGCACCACCTCCTGCGCCGGACCATCGAGCTGCAACAGACGCTCGTGCACTTCCCCACTCTGCTGGACCTGATGCCAGACCTGATGAGTGGAGAAACTCCCATTTCGTTCGTAGACGAATGTTCCCTGGAAACTCTGGCGCTGCTCCGCTTCAGCGAGGCGCTGCAGCCAGTCCTGAGCGTCGGCGGCCTGGGCTGATTGAGTCAGCCAGCCGCCAAGCAAGATGAATACCGGAAGTGCGCGCATGTTCCTCCTCAGCGGCTCTCCAGACTGGCAGCGCGGGCATAGGGCAATGCGCTGTCGCTACCGCTCATAGCGGCCTGCTGAGCGTGCTGCCGCAGATAAGCCGGCAAGCGCTTCTCGTGCCAGCCAGACGACGACTGGGTCGCGCCGATGGGCTGTTGCGCCTGCTGCGTATCCTCACTATAGCCAGCCAGAACGGCACCCTGTTGCGCCTGCGGCATTACCATGGCCGGCTGGCTGCCCTGCTGCTGCGCCAGCTGCTGGGTGCCCGCCACCTCATCATGGTTGTACAGGCGTACACCGGCCAGTACGGCCAGGGTCACCGATGCGGCTACGGCAATGCGGCCCAGGTTGCGCCACGGAGCACGTGCAACCGGTTTGGCCGGGACAGCCTCCTCGGCCAGCGCGGCGGATACCGCGGCAGCGATGTCCAGGCGCGGCTCCAGCAGCTCCTTGTGCATCACAGCCCGGGCGATCTGGTAACGCGACCAGGTTGCCCGCAATTCTTGATCTTCGCTGGCGGCGAGAACTCGACGCAGCTCCAGTTCGTCCGCCTCGTTATCCATCACCGCGGACAGCGATTCCTGCAAAGCTTCACGACTCATGGCGGTTCCCCTCTTGGCTGTCGCCGCTGTCTCAGGTTCCATGCAACAAAGGTTGCAAGGCTTTATCGATGGCTTCCCGCGCCCTGAAGATGCGGGATCGCACAGTACCCACGGGACACTGCATGACACTCGCAATGTCCTCGTAACTAAGACCATCGAACTCGCGCAAAGTCAGGGCCGTGCGCAGGTCCTCCGGTAGTTGCTGGATGCTCCGGTGCACTGTGGCCTCGATCTCGTCGCGAAGCAGGGCTCGCTCCGGCGACTCGATATCCTTGAGGGCGTGGTCGCCGTCATAAAACTCGGCGTCCTCAGCACTTACATCACTGTCTGGCGGGCGTCTTCCACGCGCCACCAGATGGTTTTTCGCCGTATTGATGGCGATGCGATACAGCCACGTATAAAACGCACTGTCACCGCGGAAGTTTCCAAGTGCGCGGTAAGCCTTGATGAAGGCTTCCTGGGCTACGTCCTGGGCTTCCTGGGCGTCATGCACGAAGCGCACGATCAACCCCAGAATCTTGTGCTGGTACTTCAACACCAGCAGATCGAAAGCCCGCTTGTCGCCCCGCTGCACCCGTTCGACCAGTTGCTGATCCTGTTCCTGGGTTAGCATGAACACTCCTCGTCGATCTCTAAGGGGTGTTGCGCTAGCCAGTGGATCGGCTTGCCAAAATAGACTCGGGCGTTGCGCAAAAGTTCTCCCCTCAATGCAAGCTTCCTGCAGATTGTTTTCTCGTCTGCACGGAATGGCGCAGCAGGGCTCGCGGCCATGCTGCGCCGAAAATTAGTCGCTTGATCTACAGGCATCCGGGCTGCACATTTCAAGTGCATTCGTTGCGTCAGTGTAAGCAAGCACCGTCTCTTTAAAATGGTGACCCTGAATGGAACCTGAACGACTAAAAAAGTTCCGTGGCGCCATGCATGGTCATAAGCGCGCTATTTTGCCGGCCACCCCGGCTATATACTAGCCGCCGCTTTTTTCGCGGGAACCGACATGAGCCAACATTTCCAGCATGACGTACTGGTCATCGGCAGCGGCGCCGCCGGCCTGACCCTGGCCCTCACCCTGCCCTCGCACCTGAACATCGTCGTGCTGAGCAAGGCCGACCTCAGCAATGGTTCGACCTACTGGGCCCAGGGCGGGGTCGCTGCTGTGCTGGACGATACCGACACCGTCGATTCCCACGTCGAAGACACCCTGGTTGCCGGCGCCGGCCTGTGCCGCGAGGACGCCGTGCGTTTCACGGTAGAACACAGCCGCTCGGCCATCCAATGGCTGATCGATCAGGGCGTACCCTTCACCCGTGAAGACGAGAGCGCCCGCGAAGACGGTGGCTTCGAATTCCACCTCACCCGCGAAGGGGGCCACAGCCATCGGCGTATCATTCATGCCGCCGATGCCACCGGCGCCGCCATCTTCAATACCCTGCTCGAGCAGGCGAAGAAGCGCCCGAACATCCAATTGCTGGAACAACGCGTCGCCGTCGACCTGATCACCGAGCGCAAGCTGGGCCGCAAAGGCCAGCGCTGCCTGGGCGCCTATGTGCTCAACCGCAACAACGGTGAAGTGGATACCTTTCACGCGCGCTTCACGGTGCTGGCCTCCGGCGGTGCAGCCAAGGTCTACCTCTATACCAGCAACCCGGACAGCGCCTGTGGCGACGGCATCGCCATGGCCTGGCGGGCCGGCTGCCGGGTGGGCAACCTGGAGTTCAACCAGTTCCACCCGACCTGCCTCTATCACCCCCAGGCCAAGAGCTTCCTGATCACAGAAGCCGTGCGCGGCGAAGGCGGCCTGCTCAAGCTGCCCAATGGCGAGCGCTTCATGCAGCGTTTCCATCCGCGCGCCGAACTGGCGCCACGCGACGTGGTAGCTCGCGCCATCGACCACGAGATGAAGCGCCTTGGTGTGGATTGCGTCTACCTGGACATCAGCCACAAGCCCGCGGAATTCGTGAAGAGCCACTTCCCGACCGTCTACGAGCGCTGCCTGGATTTCGGCATCGATATCACCCGCAAGCCCATCCCGGTGGTGCCGGCGGCGCACTACACCTGCGGCGGCGTCGTCGTCGACCAGCACGGCTGCACTGATATCCCCGGCCTCTACGCCATCGGCGAAACCAGCTTCACCGGCCTGCACGGTGCCAATCGCATGGCCAGCAATTCGCTGCTGGAATGCTTCGTCTATGGGCGCTCGGCAGCGGAGGACATCGTCCGCCAGCTGGACAAGGTGTCGATGCCTCTCAGCCTGCCGACCTGGGACGCCAGCCAGGTGACCGACTCGGACGAAGACGTGATCATCGCCCACAACTGGGACGAACTACGGCGATTCATGTGGGACTACGTGGGCATCGTGCGCACCAACAAACGCCTGCAACGCGCCCAGCACCGGGTACGCCTGCTGCTCAGCGAGATCGACGAGTTCTATAGCAACTACAAGGTCAGCCGGGACCTGATCGAACTGCGCAACCTGGCGCTGGTGGCGGAACTGATGATCCGCTCGGCGATGCAGCGCCACGAGAGCCGCGGCCTGCACTACACCCTGGACTACCCGGACCTGCTCCCCGAGGCCAAGGACACTATCCTGGTTCCGCCCACCTTCGGCGACTGAACCCCAGCCTCACCCGCAACCGGCGGTGCTGCTCCTGATCGAGGGCATCCGCCGGAATGCACAGCCCCCTCCCCCACCATTCTCCCGACAGACGGAAACGCAGGATCACCGCCTGCGGCAGCGCGAGGCTGTCCGGCCGCAGCTGGACCGAACGCCAGCCGTCGGCGGCACGCCAGAGTTGCCAGCCGTCGCCATCCAGGCGCAACCCGGTAAAAGCCTTGGGGGAAGTCAGGAGAATCTGCCTGGGCAGGCACCAGGCGGCGTGTGCAGCGCAGGCAAGGACGCCGGCGAGCCGCGCCCAGAAGGGAACATCGGCAACCGACAAGGCCAGGACGGCCAGGAACGACAGGATCAGGTAAAGGGCCAGCAGGCGCCGCGAGGGGCGCCAATGGCACTCGAAAACTTCACTTGGGCTGGACACGGTCCAGGATCATGCGAACCATGCGGCGCAGGTCCGCATCTTCCGGCTCGCCACGCTGCATGAACCAGCCGAACATGTCCTGGTCCTCGCACTCCAGCAGCTTGCGGTAGCGAGCCTGGTCTTCGGCGTCGAGACTCGGATAGACCTCCTGCACGAAGGGGACCAGCAGCACATCCAGTTCGAGCATGCCGCGACGGCTGTGCCAGAAGAGTCGGTTCAGTTCAATTGCGTCGGCCATCACAGCGCCTCCAGGAGAGAGGCGCGCATTATAACCACAGCCGCTGCCCCGGGCACCCGCTGACAAGGCACCAGCGGGACTCTATGATGGCGCCCCAGACTTTTTTCCAGCGATCCGCAATGGCCGACTCAGCATTCTTCTGCACGCTCACTCATGAAGGCCTGCTCGCCGTTCGCGGCGTGGATGCCGCGAAATTCCTCCAGGGCCAGTTGACCTGCAACCTCAGTTACCTCGACCAGGCCACCAGCAGCCTGGGTGCCCGCTGCACCCCCAAGGGCCGGATGATCTCCAGCTTCCGCATCCTCGCCCAGGGCGAAGGCTTCCTCCTCGCCATGTCCCGCGAGTTGGTGGAAGCCCAACTGGCCGACCTGAAGAAATACGCCGTCTTTTCCAAGTCCAGCCTGGCCGACGAAAGCGCCGACTGGACACGTTTCGGCCTCAGCCAGGGCGACGGCGTCCTGCTCGCCCTTGGCCTCGACCTGCCCCAGACCGCCGACAGCGTGGCCCGCGAAGGCAACCTGATTGCCGTGCGCCTTCCCGACGGCCGCGCCGAACTCTGGGCGCCCAGCGCTGAAGCCGGCGCCCTCGAATCCCGCCTCGCCGCCCAACTGCCGCAGGCCCCGCTGGACGCCTGGCTGCTGGCCCAGGTCCGCGCGGGCATCGGCCAGGTCCTCGGCGCCACCCGCGAGCTGTTCATCCCGCAGATGATCAACCTTCAGGCCCTGGGCGGCGTCAGCTTCAAGAAGGGCTGCTATACCGGACAGGAAATCGTCGCCCGCATGCAGTACCTGGGCAAGCTCAAGCGCCGCCTCTATCGCCTGGCACTGGTCGGAGGCGACCTGCCCCAGCCGGGCCAGGAGCTCTTCTCCCCGGTGCACCAGAGCTCGGTGGGCGAAGTCGTGCTGGCGGCGCCGACGGAAAACGGCTGCGAACTGCTCGCCGTGCTTCAGGAAGATGCTGTGAACGATGGCCGCATCAGCCTGGGCGCCGCCGATGGTCCGGCCCTGAACCTGCTGAGCCTGCCCTACACCCTGGACGCTGACCGCGAAATCCAACGCTAGCCCGCCCTTTCGGCCACTGACGAGAATCTCCATGAGCAAGCTTGCAGAAAAAGTCCAACAGGAACTGATCCAGGCCATCGACAACGACGAACTGGTATTGCCGACGCTGCCGGAAGTGGCGCTCAAGGTGCGCGAGACTGCCGAAGACCCGAACTCCAGCATCCAGGACCTGACCAAGGTGATCGGCAACGACGCCGCGCTGACCGCCCGCATCATCAAGGTGGTGAACAGCCCGCTGCTGCGCACCAACAAGGAAATCACCGACCTGCAGATGGCCATCGGCCGCCTGGGCATCAACTACACCAGCAACCTGGCCACCGGCCTGGCCATGGAGCAGATGTTCCAGGCCACCTCGGACGTGGTCGACCGCAAGATGCGCGAAGTCTGGAACAAGAGCACCGAAATCGCCGGCATCTGCCACGTGCTCTGCCGCCACTACACCCGCCTGCTGCCCGACCAGGCCACCCTGGCCGGCCTGGTGCACCAGATCGGCGTGCTGCCGATCCTCACCTACGCCGAGGAACACAATGAGCTGCTGGCCGACTCCATCAGCCTCAACCATGTGATCGAGCGCATCCATCCGCTGATTGGCGACCGCATTCTGCGCGCCTGGGAATTCCCCGAGCCGATCGCATCCATCCCCAGCCAGTACCTGGACTTCAGCCGCGACTCCGCCCGCGCCGACTACATCGACATCGTCCAGGTCGCCACCCTGCAGAGCTACCTGGGTAGCGAGCACCCCTT
Organism: Pseudomonas sp. LFM046; assembly: GCF_000949385.2. Taxonomy (NCBI): domain Bacteria; kingdom Pseudomonadati; phylum Pseudomonadota; class Gammaproteobacteria; order Pseudomonadales; family Pseudomonadaceae; genus Pseudomonas; species Pseudomonas sp. LFM046. Next base: position 4,318,431 of record NZ_JYKO02000001.1, read on the forward strand.
CACCCAGCTGGATTGGAGCCAGGTGCCCGCCTTCGGCAAGCTCGGCCTCGACACCAATGTCGATATGCAAGCCGATGAGGACCTCTCCGCCGCCATGGAAGCGGCCATGAGCATGCTCCAGTAATTTCACACGCATAGGTCCATCCGGCGCTATTCTCAGGCTTCCCCTGACGTAGCCGGATGGACCCGCATGCGTGCACTGCTTCTCGCCCTATGCCTGCTCTGCCACGGCCTCGCCGCCGCGGAAGAAGTGCGCCTGACCAACGGCGAGTGGGCGCCCTACCTGGGAGCCCATCTGCCATATCAAGGGGTGGCGTCGCGCATCATCCAGGAAGCCTTCGCCCTGGAAGGCGTCCAGGTGCGCTGGGAGTTCTATCCCTGGGCCCGCTCGATGCACCTTGCCGAACGAGGTGAACGCGCCGGCACCGCCGTCTGGCTACGCAGCCCGGAGCGGGAGCAACGCTTCTATATCAGCGATCCGGTGGTGGAGAGTTCCTACTACTTCTTCCACCGCAAGGACCGCCCCATGGACTGGAAGCAGGTTTCCGACCTCAAGGACCTGCGCCTGGGCGGCGCCCTGGGCTACGACTACGGGGCAGAGTTCCAGCAGGCGGAACACGAACACCGTATCCAGGTCCAGCGGCTGAGCGGTGAGGAGCAAGGCATGCGCATGGTCCTGGCCGGCAGGCTGGACGCTTTCCCCATGGACAAGGTGGTGGCCTTCGCCCTGCTCAACGATAAGTTCAGCTCCGCCGAGCGCGTTCAGATGAGCTTTCACCCTCTGCCCCTTCGCACCGACAGCCTGCACCTGATGCTGTCCCGCGAAGTGCCCGGCAATGCTGAGCTCATGGCCCGTTTCAACAAGGGCCTCGCCCTGCTGCGCGAAAGTGGCAAGGTCGCTCAGTACCTGCTGCAAGTGCAGCAGCCGCTGAGTCTGGCGCCGTAGCTCAAAGCCCGCCTGTGTATGGGTGATTTCAATTGCCCCCACAACGCCCAGACAGGCGCGGATCCGATCATGCCGGCGGAAAACTCACCCGCACCTTGAGCCCGCCCGCCGCGCCATCATGAAGGCTGATTTCCGCCTGATGGGCCTGGCAGATCTCGCCGACGATCGCCAGGCCCAAGCCGGCGCCACTCCCCTGCATGCTGCGCCGATAGAAACGCTGGAACACCTTGTCGCGCTCCTCGGGCGGGATGCCGCTACCATCGTCCTCCACCTCCAGAATGGCCGGCGCCGCCACCCGCAGCACCACATTGCCGCCGTTGGGCGTGTGGGCCAGGGCGTTATCCACCAGGTTGCAGAGCAGTTCATTGAGCAGGGTCGGCTCTCCCATCACCCAGGCCTGATCTTCAGCCTCCAGTGCCAGGGCCACGCCACGGGCATGGGCCAGGGGCGCCAGGGCCATGCCCAGCTCCCGGGCGAGTTGACCCAGTTCGATGCGCTCGGCGCCGCCTTCGGCAATGGCCCGCGCCCCGCTCTCGATGCGCGCCAGGGACAGCAACTGGTTGGCCAGATGAGTCAGCCGATCAGTGTTCTGTGCAGCCTCCTCCAGCGTCGAACGCCAGATCACCGGGTCCTCCTCCCGCAGCCCCAGGTCCACCCGAGCCTTGAGGGCGGCCAGCGGTGTGCGCAGTTCATGGGACGCATCGGCAATGAAATCCGCCTGGCGCTGGAACAATCCACGCAGGCGTTCGGTGAACTGGTTGAGGGCATCCACCAGGGGCCGCAGCTCCCGCTGCACCGCCACCTCAGGCAAGGGCCGCAGGTCATCCACCTGGCGCTCTTCCACAGCCAGGCGCAGCTTGTTCAGCGGCCGCAGCGCAGCGCTGACCGCCAGCCACACCAGCACCAGCGCCACCACCACCAGCAGCACCAACCGCCACAGGCTGTCCACCAGCAGGCCACGGGCAAGACGCTCGCGGGCGCTTTCAGTCTCGGCTACACGAATTTCGGCGATACCGTTCAGGCGCGGCTCGCTCACCGGTTGCAAGAGGCTGACCACTCGCACGCCCACCCCCTGGTACTCGCCATCGTAGAAGCGCGCCAGCGCCGGGTAATCGTCCGTGCGCTTGGTGCCGGGCGGCGGTGGCGGGAGATTGTCGTAGCCCGAAACCAGTTTCCCGTCCGGGTCGATCACCTGGTAGAAAATCCGCCCCGCGAGGTCGTAGGCGAACACATCCAGCGCCACATAGGGCACGTCCGCCTTGAGGCGCCCGTCGTTCTCGTAAAGCCCGTCGGCGATGGCCCGTGCCGAAGCCAGCAGCGTGCGGTCATAGGCGGTGTCGGCGGCCTGGCGGGCGTTCCAGTAGGAGCTCGAGCTGGCGATCAGCAGCAAGGCGCCCAGCATCAGCGCCAGACGGCGCAGCAGCCGCCCGCGCAGGCTGCCGGCTTCACGCATCCTGGCTCTCCAGCAGGTAGCCCAGGCCACGGAAGGTGACGATGCGTACCGCGCTGCCTTCCAGCTTCTTGCGCAGGCGGTGGATGTAGATCTCGATGGCGTCCGGACTGGCCTCCTCGTCCAGGCCGAAGACCTGGGAAGCCAGCTGCTCCTTGCTCATCACCCGCCCCGGCCGGGCGATCAACGCCTCCAGCACCGACTGCTCACGGGACGTCAGGCTGAGGATGTCACCCTCCAGGGTGAAGCGCCGGGTCCCCAGGTCATAGACCAGCGCCCCGCACCGCTGCTGCTGTTCGCCGCCAAGCACACTGCGGCGCAACAGCGCCTTCACCCGTGCCTCCAGCTCGGTCAGCTCGAAGGGCTTGGCCAGGTAATCGTCTGCGCCGAGATTGAGGCCGTGCACCCGGTCCTTCACCTCGCCACGGGCGGTGAGCATCAGCACCGGCAGGGTCTTGCCCCGCCCGCGAAGGCGCGCCAGCACTTCGAAGCCATCCATGCGCGGCAGGCCCACGTCCAGGACCGCCAGGGCGTAATCCTCGCTGGCCAGGGCCAGGTCAGCCGCCACGCCGTCATGCAGCACGTCCACCGTCCAGCCCGCGCCCTTGAGCACCTGGGCAACGCTTTCGGCAAGTTGCGGATGGTCTTCGACCAGCAGGATTCGCACGACAAAGTCTCCGAAATGGCAGCGATCGGACTGAAGTTTAACGGCCCGTTGGCCCCTGTGAACGCCGCACCGACTTTCTTTCGCACTGAAAGCCTGGCGAAAGTTTCGCTACATAGCATCGCGACAGGGTGGCAAGGACCACCCGCACCTAAAAGCCGGCCAGTGGTTGGGCCGGCTAACAAGAACAACAATGGAGACCACCCGATGCAAACTGCCGTACGGCGGGCATTGCCCCCTGTTCGCATCCTCAGCCTCGTCATCGCGAGCTGCACCCTCGCCCCCCAGGCCCACGCCGAATTCTTCAAGGACAGCTCGGCCACCCTCGAAGCCCGCAACATCTACCTGAACCGCGACTACCGCGACGGCAGCGGCCAGAACAAACGCGAAGAATGGGCACAAGGCTTCATCCTCAACCTCGAATCCGGCTACACCGAAGGCACCGTCGGACTGGGCCTCGACGCGCTGGGCATGCTCGGCGTCAAGCTGGACTCTGGAAAAGGCCGTAGCGGCACCGACCTGCTGCCGGTGCAGGACGACGGCGGCACCCCGGACGAGTACAGCAAGCTGGGCCTGACCGCCAAGGTCCGCGCCTCGAAGAGCGAGTTGCGCCTGGGCACCCACATCCCCGAACTGCCGGTGGTGAAGGCCAGCGACAGCCGCATCCTGCCCCAGGTGTTCGAGGGCGGCCTGCTCACCTCCAAGGAAATCAGCAACCTGACCTTTACCGGCGGGCGTCTGTCGGAGGTCAAGGACCGCGCCTCCACCAACTCCGAAGACCTGGCCATCAGCAACAAGAACAAGCGCTTCGCCAGTGCCGCGACCGGCGACCACTTCGACCTCGGCGGCGCCGATTACGCCTTCAGCGAGCACTACACCGGCCGCTACTACTTCGCCGAACTGGACGACGTGTACCGCCAGCACTTCTTCGGCCTCCTGGCCAGCCAGCCCCTAGGCACCGGCACCCTGAGCGCCGACCTGCGCTACGCCATCAGCGACGACAGCGGCCAGGCCGAGGCCGGCAAGGTGGACAACCGCGCGCTCAACGGCATGGTCAGCTACGGCCTGGGCAGCCACAAGGTCGGCCTGGGCTACCAGCGCATGAGCGGCGACACCGGCTACGCCTACATCGATGGCAGCGACCCGTTCCTGATCAACTTCGTGCAGATCAACGATTTCGCCAACGCCGACCAGCGTTCCTGGCAGGCCCGCTACGACCTGGACTTCGCCGCCCTGGGCGCTCCCGGCCTGAGCTTCATGACCCGCTACGTCACCAGTGACCACGCCGAGGTCACCGGCAGCAGCGAGGAAGGCCGCGAATGGGAACGCGATATCGAGTTCAAGTACGTGGTGCCCAGCGGCAGCCTGAAGAACCTTACCTTCCGCGCCCGCCACGCCGGATTCCGCTCGAACTTCGCCCGCGATGCGGATGAATTGCGCCTGATCGTCAGCTACGCCCTGCCGATCTGGTGACGCCTGAACCACAATAAAACTCCACAGGAGAAAACCGATGAAGACCGCCCTCTCCCGCATCGCCCTGCTCACCTCCGGCCTGCTGCTGTCCACCCAGTTGCTGGCCGAGCCCAAGCGCCCCGAATGCATCGCCCCGGCCAAGCCCGGCGGTGGTTTCGACCTGACCTGCAAGCTGGCCCAGAGCGGCCTGAAGGACGGCGGCCTGCTCAAGGCGCCGATGCGCGTCACCTATATGCCAGGCGGCGTGGGCGCCGTGGCCTACAACGCGGTGGTGGCCCAGCGCCCGAAGGACGCGGGCACCATCACGGCCTTCTCCTCGGGCTCCCTGCTGAACCTCGCGCAAGGCAAGTTCGGTCGCTATGACGAAAACGCCGTGCGCTGGCTGGCCGGTATCGGCACCGACTACGGCGCGATCTCCGTGCGGGCCGACTCCCCGTACAAGACCCTGGGCGACCTGGTGGAAGCGGTGAAGCAGGACCCGGCCAGCATCGTCTTCGGCGCCGGCGCCACCATCGGCGGCCAGGACTGGATGCAGACCGCGCTGATCGCCCGCGCTGCCGGCATCGACCCGCAGAAGCTGCGCTACGTCGCCTTCGAGGGCGGCGGCGAAACCCTCACCGCCATGCTCGGCGGCCATGTGCAGGTCACCAGCAGCGGCCTCGGCGAGATCACCCCGCAACTGGCTGCCGGCAAGATCCGCATCCTCGCGGTGCTGTCCGACCAGCGCCTGCCGGGCAAGCTGGCGGCCATCCCCACCGCCAAGGAACAGGGCTACGACATCGTCTGGCCGGTGATCCGCGGCTTCTACATGGGCCCGGAAGTCAGCGACGAGGACTTCAACTGGTGGAAGCAGCGGTTCGACACCCTGCTGGCCAGCGAGGACTTCGCCAAGCTGCGCGAGCAGCGTGACCTGTTCCCCCTGAGCCTGACCGGCGACCAATTGAAGACCTACGTCTTCGAGCAGGTGAAGCAGTACAAGCAGCTCGCCGGCGAATTCGGCCTGGCGCCGTAACACAGCCCTCCCTCGTCCCCTCTCCCGCCGGGAGAGGGGCGGCCATTGCATACCTAGGTATCCGCCATGTACGTACGAATCTTCGCTGCGGTCTGGCTGCTCGTCTGCGCCCTGCTCGCCGTGGTCGCCTGGGGCTTCCAGGCGCCCTTCAGCTATGACCCGGTGGGCCCGCGCGCCTACCCCCTGCTGCTGCTCTTCCTGATGGCCACCGCCGCACTCTGGCTGATCTACAAGCCCGGTGAGGAGCAAGACCTGCCGATCTCCTGGTCCCTGGCGCGCAAGGTCAGCCTCTTCGTCATCGCCCTGTTCGCCTACGCCCTGCTCTTCGAGCCCCTCGGCTTCGTCGTCAGCACGGCCCTGGTGGGTTTCGGCCTCGGCCTGCTGTTCAACGGCCGGCTGCTGCCGAGCCTGGCCAGCGGCGTACTGATGGGGCTGCTGCTCTACGGCCTGTTCGACTACCTGCTGGATGTCCCGCTGCCCATGGGCGTGCTGGGCTTCCTGGAGAACTGATATGGAAACCCTGAACTTCCTGGCCCAGGGCTTCGATGTCGCCCTGCGCCCGATCAACCTGCTGGTGGCGCTGTTCGGTGCCTTCGTCGGTACTGTGGTCGGCCTGCTGCCGGGCCTGGGGCCGATCAATGGCGTGGCCATCCTGCTGCCGCTGGCCTTCGCCCTCGGCCTGCCGCCGGAAACCGCGCTGATCCTGCTGGCCGCCGTGTACCTGGGCTGCGAGTACGGCGGGCGCATCTCGGCCATCCTGCTCAACGTGCCGGGCGACGCCGCCGCCATCATGACCACCCTGGACGGTTACCCCCTCGCCCGTCAGGGCAAGGCCGGCATCGCCCTGTCGCTGTCCGCCATGAGCTCCTTCATCGGCAGCACCATCGCCACCATCGGCGTCGTGCTCTTCGCGCCGATCCTGGCCAACTGGGCGGTGGCGTTCGGGCCGGCGGAGTACTTCATGCTGATGGTCTTCGCCATTGCCTGCCTCGGCGGCATGGTGGGCGACAAACCGGTCAAGACGCTGCTCTCGGCATTGATCGGCCTGGGCCTTGCCACGGTCGGCGTGGACGCCACCACCGGCGTCTACCGCTTCACCTTCGACAGCGTGGGCTTGTCCGACGGCATCCAGTTCGTGATTGTGGTCATCGGCCTGTTCAGCGTCAGCGAAGTGCTGCTGATGCTCGAACACACCGCCACCGGCCAGCAGGCGGTCAAGGCCAGCGGGCGCATGCTGTTCAACTTCAAGGAGTTCACCTTCACCTGGTGGAGCAGCGTGCGCAGCTCGCTGTCCGGCTTCGTCATCGGCGTGTTGCCCGGTGCCGGTGCCACCATCGCCAGCGCCATCACCTACATGAGCGAGAAGCGCATGGCGGGCAGCTCCGGACGCTTCGGCGACGGCGACCTGCGTGGCGTTGCGGCTCCGGAAGCGGCCAACAACGCCTCGGCCTGCGGCTCGCTCATCCCCATGCTGACCCTCGGCGTACCGGGCTCCGGCACCACCGCGGTGATGATCGGCGCCCTGACGCTGTACAACATCACCCCCGGCCCGTTGCTGTTCGAGCAGCAGCCGGACGTGGTCTGGGGCCTGATTGCGTCGCTGTTCATCGGCAACGTCATCCTGCTGGTGATGAACATCCCGCTGGTGGGCCTGTTCGCTCGCATGCTCAGCGTGCCGAACTGGATCCTGGTGCCCGCCATCACCGTCGTCAGTGTGGTAGGTGTGTACGCCGTGCACAGCACCACCTTCGACCTGGTGCTGATGGCCGCCCTTGGGGTGTTCGGCTACCTGCTGCGGAAGATGGACTTCCCGCTGTCGTCGCTGATCCTCGGTTTCGTCCTCGGTGAGCTGATGGAGTCCAACCTGCGCCGCGCCCTGTCCATCACCGACGGTGACCTGGGCATCCTCTGGAGCAGCCCCATCACCATTGCCCTCTGGGTGCTCACCGCAGTGATGCTGGCCCTGCCGGGCATCCGCTGGGTGCGCGGACGTGCCAAGGCAAAGCTGGTGGCCCATGCCTAAGTGGTGGCTCACGCCGCTGGTGGGCGGCGCCGGCGGCTGGCTGGCCAGCCTGGTGGGCTGGCCGCTGCCCTGGATGGTGGGCTCGCTGCTGGCGGTGATCGCCGTGCGCTGCCTTGGCGGTCTGCCACTGGCGGAAGTGCCGGGCGGCCGCAAGTGCGGGCAGTGGGTCGTGGGCGTGGGCATCGGCCTGCACTTCACCCCGGCGGTGATCGAGCAGGTGCTGGCCCACAGCGGCATCATCCTGATCGGCGCCCTGGCCACCACCCTCTCCAGCGTCATCGGCATCAGCCTGATGCTGCGCAGCGGCGAGGACCGCGCCACCGCGTTCTTCGCCAGCATGCCGGGGGGCGCCAGTGAGATGGTCAACCTCGGCAAGCGCAATGGCGCGGTGCTCAGCCGCGTCGCCGCCGGCCAAAGCCTGCGCCTCCTGCTGGTGGTGCTCAGCGTGCCGGCGCTGTTCCAGTTGGTACTCGGCGCCCCGCCCAGCGCCCATCACGCAGCCCCGGTGGACTGGGGCTGGCTGGTTCTACTGCTGGGCGGCGGCGCCCTTCTGGCCTGCCTGATGCAGCGCTTCCACCAGCCCAACCCCTGGCTGATCGGCCCGCTCCTGGTGAGCGCAGCCCTGTGCATCAGCTTCGACTTGCAACTGGGCCTGCCCCAAGGCGCCAGCCAACTCGGCCAGTGGTTGATCGGCAGCGCATTGGGCTGTCACTTCGACCGCGCCTTCTTCCGCCGGGCGCCCTCCTTCATCGGCCGCACCCTGCTGGCCACCAGCCTGGGCATGGCCTTCGCCGCCGTGGCCGCGGAACTGCTGGGCTGGCTGGACGGGCTGGATCACCGCTCCCTGATGCTGGGCATGATGCCGGGCGGTATCGCCGAACTCAGCCTCACGGCTGAAGCCCTGCAGCTGTCGGTGCCGCTGGTCACCGCCTTGCAGGTACTCCGACTGCTCCTGGTGCTGTTCCTCGCCGAGCCGGTATTCCGCCGCTGGCAGAAGCAAGAGACCCACGCTTAGCCCGCCATGTGCGGGCTTTTTTTGGGGAGCCGTAAGCCGCGGGGAAACCCTCATTAGCAACAAGTCGGGCCTATGCTCTCCCGTATTCGATCGTCGCCAAGGCTGCCCCTCATGTACGGACGCACCGTCTGTCTACGCCCCCTGCTGTTCGGGCTCATCCTGCTGCTGGCCGCCTGCAGCCGCCTCGATCTGGCGTACCGAAACCTCGACGTGGTCATCCCCTGGTGGATCGGCACCTTCGTCACCCTCGACGACAACCAGGAGCGCTGGCTGGAACCTCGCCTGCGCAAGCACCTGGACTGGCACTGCCGGACCCAGCTGCCGGAGTACGTCGCCTGGCTGGAACAATTGAGCCAGCTCAGCCAGCGCCCCAGCCTCACGCAAACGGATCTGCAGGGCCAGTTTTCCCAGGTCCGCGACGCCATTCTGGGCATCGCCGTGGAGATCACTCCCACCGCGCTGGGCCTGGCGGAGAGCCTGTCGCCCTCACAGATGGGCGAACTTTACGTGGCCATGGACGAACGCAATGCCGAGCTCCATGAAGAACACGTCGCCCCGCCCCTGAAGGAACAGATCGCGGCGCGGGCGGAACGCATGCGCGGGCATGTCGAGGACTGGATGGGGCCGCTGCGGCCGAGCCAGCAGGCGCGCATCGACGCCTGGGCCAAGGCCCAGGGCGATTACAACAGGGTCTGGGAAGAGAACCGCCAGAACTGGCAGAAGGAGCTGCGCAACACCCTCTACGCCCGCCACAACACGGACTTCCCGTCACGCTTCACCGCCTTGCTGCAGCAGCCGGAATCCTTCTGGACACCGGCTTACCGCAAGGCCTACCCGGCGGCGGAAGAGGCCATGGCGCGGCTGCTGGCGGACCTGTTCAACAGCGCCGACGAGCGTCAGCGCAGCGTACTGCGCCAACGCATCGGCGATCTGGTGGCGGACTTGAAGGGACTGGAGTGCTACCCGGGCTGAGCGCGCTACAGCTCCGGCAGGCTCCAGTCGATGGGGTCCAGCCCGTGCTGAGCGAGGAATTTGTTGCAGCGGCTGAAGTGGCCATTGCCGAGGAAACCACGGTACGCCGACAGCGGAGACGGATGCGCGGACTTCAGGATCAGGTGCTTGGTGGGATCGATCAGCCGTTCCTTGCTCTGGGCATGGGAGCCCCAGAGCAGGAACACCAGGCTCTGGCGACGCTGGCTGACCACTTCGATTACCTTGTCGGTGAAGTGGTGCCAACCGGCGCTGGCATGGGAACCCGCGCGGGCCTGTTCGACGGTGAGGGACGTGTTGAGCAGCAGCACGCCCTGCTCCGCCCAGGACTGCAGGTAGCCGTGGGACGGAATCTCGATGTTCAGGTCGCGCTTGAGTTCCTTGTAGATGTTCTGCAGCGACGGCGGCGCGGGCACGCCCGGCTGCACCGAGAAGCACAGGCCGTGGGCCTGGCCGGGACCGTGGTAGGGGTCCTGGCCGATGATCACCACTTTCACCTGTTCCAGCGGTGTGGAATTCAGGGCGTTGAAGATCAGCGGGCCGGGCGGGAATATCACCTTTCCGGAGGCCTTCTCCTGGCGCAGGAAGTCGCCCAGGGCCTTCATGTAGGGCTTCTCGAACTCGTCCTTCAGGGCATCTTTCCAGCTCGGTTCGAGCTTGATCCGATCGTCGTTCTCAGTCATTGCTCATTCTTTTCCGTGGCGGTTGCCGGGGCGCTTCCCGCCCGATGGTCGGGCACCCTAAAAAATGCCCACTACCCTTGTCAATCAAGGACGCAAGGAACAAACCCCGCATGGACAATCGCCACGACTCGGTGAAAGTCGCGCTCTATGAGCGCTTCCTGAAGGACCCAGACGCCCTGCCGCCGATACCGGGGGTATCCCCGCGCCTGCGTCAGCTGCTGGCCGCCGGCAAGCCCGCGAGCGAGCAGATCTGCGCCCTGCTGGAAGAGTCCCCAGCCCTGGCCAGTCGCCTGATGCAGTTCGCCGCCCTGCCCCTGCTCGGCCATATCCGGCCCGCTTCCCAGTTGCAGGAAGTCGTGAAACAGCTGGATGGCAAACGCCTGGCCAACCTGGTGCTGGCCTTCGAATTGCGGCAGCTGTTCGACGGCGCCGAATCCAGCCTGCTGAAAGTGTTCAGCAAGCGCTGGAGCCTCAGCCTGCAGCGGGCCGCTTTCAGCGCCGGCCTGGCCCAGCACCTGCCCCATCTGGAAGTGGAAGACGCCCTGCTCGCCGGGTTGCTGCAGGATGTCGGCAGCCTGCCGCTGTTGCAGGAGCTGCACCAGTGGCCCCACGTCTCGCGCCTGGAGGTCGACCTGCAACGGCTTTGCGATCAGCTTTCGGACGACCTGGGCGTGCTCCTGCTGACCGCCTGGAAACTGCCCGCCACCCTGCTGGACTGCGCCCGCTTGCGCCGCGACTGGTGCCGCCAGCACAAAGGCCCGGTGGACCTGGCGGATGTCGTGCAGGTTGCCAGCCAACTGCTGGACGAGCCTCGCGACGACGAACGCCTGGCCAGGCTGCCTGCCTACCAGCGCATGGAATTGCCGGCGCCGCAGATATTGCGGGCGGAAATGGCGGAGGTGGTGGCGCTGTGGCTGAAGTTGCTGGGCGGCAGGTCGCTGGGCACCGATTGACTCGCTGGCCTCAAGCGGTCCGCCAGATCGTAGGGTGGATCACGCTTCACCGATCCACCATTGCGCTCGCCCCCAGCCACGACGGTGGACATGAAAAGCGATGTCCACCCTACGTCTGTACGGCCTGACGCGACTCCCTGCAAGGGCGAATGCATTCGCCCCCACAACCGCCGCGTAGCTCACCCTTGATGCAACGCCCGGTAATGACTGGGCGCCATCCCCACCACCTTGCGGAACAGTCGCGAGAAGTAATAGACGTCCTCGTACCCCAGCTGCTCGGCGATCTGCCGCACGCCCTGGTCGCCTTCGTCCAGCAGGCGGCAGGCGTGGGCCATTTTCAGTTGGATGAAGTCCTGGATCGGCGCATGGCCGGTCAGGGCGCGATAGGTCTTGGCGAAGTGGAAGCGCGACAGTTTGAACTGCGCCGCCAACTGGTCGAGGTTGAGGCTGTCATGGAGGTGGGCGCGCATCACCGCCTGCACCGCATCGACGTCCAGCACCCGGCCGGACTTGAGGTAGCCCCGCACCGGCAGCACCGCCAGCGACGTCAGCAGGGTCTGCAACTGATGGGCGGCATGGATGAAATGAGGCAAGTTCAGGCCCTGCTTGCGCAATCCCAGCAGGGCATCGAAGTCCGCCAGCAGGCGCGGCTGCACACCAATGCGGCGCAGGGCCGACTGCCCCAGCGGACGCAGGTACTCCTCCACCAACTCGCCCTCGAAGTGCACCCAATAGATGCTCCAGGGCCGCTGGGCATCAGCGCCGTAGGCGTGCAGCTGCCCCTTGGGCAGGAGCAGCAGGTCACCACCGCCCACCTCGAATCGTCCATCCCCATACTCCAGCCAGCCCTGTCCCGAGCGGCAGTAGATCAGCAGGTTGTCGTCCGGGGCGTGGCGCTGCATGCGATGCCCCTGGGCCTCCGGGTAGTAGCCCAGGGCCAGCGGGTAACAGGCGGAGGTCAAGGGATTGCGAGCCAGCAGGCGGCGCAGGCGGGGTGGCGTGGTGAAGCGCACGCCGTTGGCCGGCAAGGGCCAGTTGGAGGTTTCCACGTTGCGATTCATGGCTGTCGTTGTGATGACCTTCAATACCAAGATCGTCCATCCCGCAACCAAGATCGTCAATCCACAACTGCCTCGGCCGCCGCTATAAGAACAAGAAAAAACAAGGTCCCAACACAGACAAGCCCCCCCGCGTTCCAGCATGGGCCGGCTTCGAGGAGGACAAGATGGCCAAGACGATTCCGCAACTCATCGATGGCGAATGGCGCGAGAGCCGCGCCCGCGAGCTGATCGAAGTCACCGACCCGGCGACCCAGGAAGTCCTGGCCCTGGCGCCCAAGGCCACGGCCGAGGAAATCGAGGCGGCTGTCGCCAGCGCCAAGGAAGCCTTCCAGACCTGGCGTGAAGTGCCCGTACCGGAACGCGCCCGGTTGATGCTGCGTTACCAGCAACTGCTCAAGGACCATCACGACGAGCTCGCCGAACTGCTGGCGAGCGAAACCGGCAAGACCTTCGCCGATGCCAAGGGCGATGTCTGGCGCGGCATCGAAGTGGCCGAGCACGCCGCCAACGTGGCCAGCCTGATGATGGGCGAAACGGTTGAGAACGTTGCCCGCGAGATCGACACCGCCAGTTGGGTCCAGCCGCTGGGCGTGTGTGTGGGCATCACCCCCTTCAACTTCCCGGCGATGATCCCGCTGTGGATGTTTCCGCTGGCCGTCGCCTGCGGCAACACCTTCGTCCTGAAGCCCTCCGAGCAGGACCCGCTGACACCCAACCGCCTTGCCGAGCTGTTCATCGAAGCCGGTGCGCCCAAAGGCGTGCTCCAGGTGATCCACGGCGGGCGCGAGCAGGTCGACGCCCTGCTCACCCACCCGGACGTGCGCGCCATTTCCTTCGTCGGCTCGGTACCCGTGGGCCAGCACATCTACCGCACCGGCACCGCCCACCTGAAACGGGTGCAGGCCTTCGCCGGCGCCAAGAACCACATGGTGGTGTTGCCCGACGCCCACAAGGACCAGGTGCTGAGCAACCTGGTGGGTGCCAGCTGCGGGGCCGCCGGCCAGCGCTGCATGGCCATCAGCGTGGCGATCTTCGTGGGCGAGGCGCGCCAGTGGATTCCCGAACTGGCCGCACAGATGGCCGAGCTGCGCCCCGGTCACTGGAAGGACGCCCATTCGGCGTTCGGTCCGCTCATCAGCCAGCAAGCCCGCCAGCGGGTACTGCGGCTGATCGCCGAAGGCAAGGTAGAAGGCGCCGAATGCCTGCTGGATGGCTCCCAGTGCCAGGTGCCCGGCTATCCGAACGGAAACTGGCTGGGCCCGACCCTGTTCCGTGGCGTGACGCCGAAGATGGGCCTGTACCGCGAGGAAATCTTCGGCCCGGTGCTGGTGTGCATGGAGGTGGACAGCCTCGAAGAAGCCATCGCCCTGGTCAACGCCAACCCCTACGGCAACGGCACCAGCCTGTTCACTCGCTCCGGCGGCGCCGCGCGGCACTTCCAGCATGCGGTGGAAGTTGGCCAGGTAGGGATCAACGTGCCCATCCCGGTGCCCCTGCCCTTCTTCTCCTTCACGGGCTGGAAGGGCTCCTTCTACGGCGACCTCCATGCCTACGGCAAACAGGCGGTGCGCTTCTACACCGAAACCAAGACGGTCACCACGCGATGGTTCGATGACACACCCGTCACCGGCCCGAACATGACCATCCATTTGAAGTAGGGGCGAATTCATTCGCCAAGCGGTGCGCAGCACCGCCACGCAACCGAGCCAAGGCACACGACATATGGATTTCGACCTCACCGAAGAACAACGCCTGCTGGTGGACAGCGCCCGCGCCTTCGCCAGCCATGAGCTGGCTCCCTTTGCCGCGGACTGGGACCGGGGCCACCACTTCCCGCTGGAGGTGATCCGCCGCGCGGCCGAGCAGGGCTATCTCGGCCTCTACATCGCGGAAGAAGACGGCGGACTGGGGCTGTCCCGGTTGTCTGCCTCGCTGATCTTCGAACAGCTGGCCGCCGGCTGCGTGGCCACCACCGCCTACCTGACCATCCACAACATGGCAGCCTGGATGCTCGCCTCCTTTGGCGATGCCGAGCTCAAGGCACGCTGGCTGCCCGGCCTGATCAATGGCGAGCTGCTGGCGTCCTACTGCCTGACCGAACCGGACGCCGGTTCCGACGCGGCCCATCTGCGCACCCGCGCCCGCCGAGACGGCGACGATTACGTGCTGGATGGCAGCAAGTGCTTCATTTCCGGCGCCGGCAGCACCCAGGTGCTGATCGTCATGGCGCGCACCGGGGAAGATGGCGCCAAGGGCATTTCCTGCTTCCTGGTGCCGGCCGATGCCGAGGGCGTCCGCTACGGGCGCAACGAAGACAAGATGGGCTGGCGCGCCCAACCCACCCGTACCATCACCTTCGAGGGCGTGCGCGTTCCCGCGGGCAATCGCATCGGCCCGGAGGGTCAGGGTTTCGTCTATGCCATGAAGGGGCTGGACGGCGGTCGCCTGAACATCGCCAGCTGCTCCCTCGGTGCCGCCCAGGCGGCCCTCGAACAGAGCCTGCGCTACGTGGAGGAACGCAAACAGTTCGGCAAGCCCCTGGCCGACTTCCAGGCCCTGCAGTTCAAGCTCGCCGACATGCTCACCGCCCTCACCGCCAGCCGGCAGATGGTGCGCCTGGCCGCCCATCGCCTGGACCAGCGCCACGCCGAAGCCAGCCTCTACTGCGCCATGGCCAAGCGCTTCGCCACCGACCAGTGCTTCGAGCTGTGCAACGAAGCCCTGCAACTCCACGGCGGATACGGCTACCTGAACGACTATCCTCTGGAGCGCTGGGTGCGAGACACACGGGTGCACCAGATACTCGAAGGTACGAATGAAATCATGCGCGTCATCGTGGCGCGCCGTTTACTGGAACAGGGCGGCGCCCTCGACCGTCTTTTGTAAGGAGATGCACATGTCCACTGCCGTTGAACCCTACCAGCCCGGCGTCTTCGACCTGACCCACAAGCTGACCGTCGAGAAGCATGGCCACACTGCGCTGCTCACCATCAACAACCCGCCGGCCAATACCTGGGACCGCGAGTCGCTGATCGGCCTCAAGCAGCTGGTCGAGCACCTCAACCACGACGACAACATCTACGCCCTGGTGGTGACCGGCCAGGGACCGAAGTTCTTCAGCGCCGGCGCCGACCTCAAGCTCTTCGCCGACGGCGACAAGGCCCGCGCCCGCGAGATGGCCCGGCGCTTCGGCGAAGCCTTCGAGGCCCTGCGGGATTTCCGTGGCGTGTCCATCGCCGCCATCAACGGCTACGCCATGGGTGGCGGCCTGGAATGCGCCCTGGCCTGCGACATCCGCATCGCCGAACGTCAGGCCCAGATGGCCCTGCCGGAAGCTGCCGTAGGCTTGCTGCCCTGCGCCGGCGGCACCCAGGCCCTGTCCTGGCTGGTGGGCGAAGGCTGGGCCAAGCGCATGATCCTTTGCGGCGAACGCGTGGATGCCGAGACGGCCCTGCGCATCGGACTGGTGGAACAGGTGGTGGACAGTGGCGAGGCCCGTGGCACCGCCCTGCTATTGGCGGCCAAGGTGGCCCGCCAGAGCCCGGTGGCAGTGCGCACCATCAAGCCGCTGATCCAGGGCGCGCGGGAGCGCGGGCCGAACAGCTGGCTGCCGGAAGAGCGCGAGCGCTTCGTCGACCTGTTCGACGCCGACGACACCCGCGAAGGCGTCAACGCCTTCCTGGAAAAACGCGACCCGCACTGGCGCAACAAATGACCGATAGCCGGACGACCACGACCATGAATGTGAGTTTCGAAGAACGCAGTGGCCTGCATGGCGCCCGCATCGGCATCGCCAGCCTGGACGCCGAAGCCAGCCTGAACGCCCTGTCGCTGCCGATGATCGAAGCCCTGGACGCAAAGCTGCGCGCCTGGGCGCAGGACCCGGAAATCGTCTGCGTGCTGCTGCGCGGCAACGGGCCCAAGGCCTTCTGCGCCGGTGGTGACGTGCGCAAACTGGTGGACGCCTGCCGCGAACATCCCGGGGTGGTGCCGCCGCTGGCTGGCCGCTTCTTCTCGGACGAATACCGCCTCGACCACCGTATCCACACCTACCCCAAGCCGCTGATCTGCTGGGCCCACGGCCATGTGCTGGGCGGCGGCATGGGCCTGATGCAAGGTGCCTCGATCCGCATCGTCACCCCGTCCAGCCGCCTGGGGATGCCGGAGATCAATATCGGCCTCTACCCCGATGTGGGCGGCAGCTGGTTCCTCGCCCGCCTGCCGGGCAAGCTCGGTCTCTTCCTCGGCCTGGGGGCGGGCACAATCAACGCCCACGACGCCCTGGACCTTGACCTGGCCGACCGCTTCCTCCTCGAAGACCAGCAGGACGCCCTGATCAAGGGCCTGGTCCAGCTCAACTGGCAGGACAAGCCGCAAACCCAGCTCAACAGCCTGCTCAAGGCCCTGGAGCACGAAGCCCGTGGCCATCTGCCGGAAGCCCAGTGGCTGCCGCGCCGCAAGCGCATCGACGAACTGCTGGACGTCGCCGACCTGCCCGCAGCCTGGAAGGCCATGACCGCCCTGCACCACGACAGCGACGTGCCCCTGGCCCGTGCCGCCAAGACCCTGGCCGGTGGCTGCCCGCTCACCGCCCACCTGGTCTGGGAGCAGATCCGCCGGGCGAAGCACCTGTCGCTGGCCGAGGTGTTCCGCATGGAATACGCGATGAGCCTGAACTGCTGCCGCCATCCGGAGTTTCCCGAGGGCGTGCGCGCCCGGTTGATCGACAAGGACAACGCACCGCGCTGGCACTGGCCGGATGTCGCCGCCATTCCCCGGGCGGTGATCGACGCCCATTTCGAGCCGGTGTGGGAAGGCCGGCACCCCCTGGACGATCTCTGACAAGCAGCCCGGCGCCCCTGGGCCCGGACCAAGGAGAAGCACGATGAGCAAGATCGCCTTTATCGGACTCGGTCACATGGGCCTGCCCATGGCCCGCAACCTGCTCAAGGCCGGCCACGCGCTGGCGGTCTACGACCTGGTGCAGGCCGCCGTGGATGAATTGGCGGCCGAGGGGGCCAGGCCTGCGCGGGATGCACGGGACGCGGTCAGCGGCGCGGGCGTGGTGATCACCATGCTGCCGGCCAGCCGGCATGTGGAAGGTCTGCTGCTGGGCGATGGCGGGCTGCTGGAATCCATCGTCGCCGGCAGTCTGGTGCTGGAGTGCTCGACCATCGCCCCGGAGTCCGCGCGCAAGGTCCATGCAGCCGCAAAAGCGCGCGGCATCGAACTGCTGGATGCGCCGGTGTCCGGCGGCACAGCGGGCGCAGCCGCCGGCACGCTGACCTTCATGGTCGGCGGCGAGGCAGCGGCCCTGGAAAAGGCGCGGCCGATCTTCCAGGCCATGGGCAAGAACATCTTCCATGCCGGTCCCGACGGCGCCGGGCAGGTGGCCAAGGTGTGCAACAACCAACTGCTGGCGGTGCAGATGATCGGCACCGCCGAATCCATGGCCCTGGGCGTGGCCAATGGCCTGGACCCGGCCATCCTCGCCGAGATCATGCGCCAGAGTTCAGGCGGCAACTGGGTGCTGGAGCGCTACAACCCGTGGCCGGGCGTGATGCCCAACGCGCCGGCGAGCAAGGAATATGAAGGCGGCTTCATGGCCGAGCTGATGGCCAAGGACCTGGGGCTTGCCCAGGAGGCCGCGCAGAACAGCCTCTCCAGCACCCCCATGGGCGCCCTGGCGTTGCAGCTGTATCGGCTGCTGCTCAAGCAGGGCAAGGGCAAGAAGGATTTCTCGGTGGTGCAGAAACTGTTCACCGAGTGACCTCGCCCAGCCCCCAGATGATGAGTCTCAGCAACGCAAGATGAGTGGAGCAGAGCGATACCCATGCGGACCGGGCTGATGGGTATCGCTTCGCTCCTTCCTACGAAGCATCAGCGCAGGCTCAACGCTCGCGCAGCGCCTCGGCCCGGGCGCGGATGATGGGTTTCAGCAAGTAGCTGAGGATGCTCTTCTTGCCGGTCATGATGTCCACCGTGGCCACCATGCCGGGGATGATCAGCAGCGGGTCCTGCTCGGTGCCCAGGTGGCTCTTCTGGGTGCGCAGCTTGATCAGGTAGAAGCTGTTGCCTTCCTCGTCGGTGATGGTGTCCGCGCCGATCTGTTCCAGTTCGGCCGACAGTCCGCCGTAGATGGTGTAGTCGTAGGCGGTGAACTTGACCATGGCTTTCTGCCCGGGATGGAGGAAGGCGATGTCCTGGGGTCGGATCCGTGCTTCCACCAGCAGGGTGTCGTCCAGCGGCACGATTTCCACCAGGTCGCTGCCCGGCTGGATCACGCCACCGATGGTATTCACCAGCAGTTGCTTGACGATGCCGCGCACGGGCGAGGTGACGAGGGTGCGCTTGACCCGGTCTTCCAGCGCCTTGCCGGTGGCATTGGCCTTGTTCAGCTCGGTGCGCGCTTCGTTCAGTTGGCCCAGGGCTTCGCTGCGGAAGCGCGAACGGGTTTCGGCGATCTTGTTCTCGGCTTCCTTGATCGCCGACTCGGCGCGGGGAATGGCGAGGCCCGTGGCTTCCAACTGGCCACGGTTTTCCACCTCGGCACGGCGCAGGCGCAGGACTTCCACCTTGGAAATGGCGCCCTCGGCCACCAGGGGCTCGGAGATGGCGATCTCCTGCCGCAGCAGCTGCAGGCTGTTACGGAACTGCTCCTGCTTGGAAATGAACTCCTGCAGCTCCTGGCGACGCTGCACGAGCTGCTGTTCCAGGCCGCCCACCTCGTCTTGCAATTGCTGCTGCCGGCTGCGGTAGAGCGCTTCCTCGCTGGCCGTCTGTTCCGGGGCGAGCTTGCGCAGGTCCTCGGAGATCCGCAGCGGGCGCTCCTCGACCTCGGCGCTCAGGCGCTCCACCCGCAGCTGCATGGCGGTGCGGTCGGCCTCAGTCTCACCGACGTTGGACTGGAAGCGGGTCGGGTCCAGGCGCAGCAGCGGATCACCCACTTCCACCACCTGGCCTTCGCGAATGAACAGCTCGGAAATGATGCCGCCTTCCAGGTTCTGAATCTTCTGCAGCTTGGACGAAGGAATGGCCTTGCCTTCACCCCGGGTGACTTCATCGATCTGGGCGAAGTGGGCCCAGAGCAGCATGAACAGGGTGAAGCCGATCAGCGTCCAGATGGTCAGGCGCACCACGCGAGGTGCGTCTTCCACCAGGGCCTTGTTGACCTCGGGGAGCGGCTGGTCGGACAGGGACTCGCTGCCCTGGAAATACTGGCGCAGCGCGCCGGAAGCCTTATGCGACACTGATCTGCCCCTTCTTCAGCGCTTCCATGACCGATTCCTTCGGACCATCGGCAATGACCCGGCCACGGTCGACGATCAGCAGCCGGTCCACCAGCGAGAGCATGGAGGCACGGTGGGTGACCAGCAGCAGGGTCTTGTTGGCGATTACCGCGGCGAGGCGCTCCTTCAAGCGCTCCTCACCCGGGTTGTCCATGGAGCTGGTGGGTTCGTCGAGCAGCAGGATCGGCGGGTCCAGCAACAAGGCGCGGGCCAGGGCGACGTTCTGCCGCTGGCCACCGGACAGGTTCTGGCCACGCTCGCCCACCTGCAGCTCGTAGCCCTGGGGGTGCAGCCGGGCGAACTCGTGCACGCCGGACAGCTCGGAGGCCTGCAGGACCAGCTCGTCTTCCACGTAGCGGGCACCGGACATCAGGTTGTCGCGCAGGGTGCCGCTGAACAGCTGGATGTCCTGGGGCACGTAGCCGACGTTGTGGCGCAGCTCGCTGACGTCCAACTGGCGGATGTCGGTGCCGTCCACCAGCAGGCTGCCGGAGTCGGCCTGGTAGAGCCCGACGATCAGCTTGGCCAGGGAGCTCTTGCCCGAGCCGCTGCGGCCGATGATGCCGATCTTCTCGCCCGGACGGATGATCAGGTTGACCCCGCTGAGGGCCACGCTCTGCTGGTGCGGATAGGTGAAGCTGACCTCGCGCAGTTCCAGGCTGCCCTGCAGCTTGGAGCGGACCAGCGGCTGCTCGCCTTCCTGGCGTTCCTGGGGCAGGTCCATCATCTGGTCCACGGAATTCATGGTCAGGCGCGCCTGCTGGTAGCGGGTGAACAGGCCCGACAACTGGCTCAGCGGGCCGAGGGCGCGGCCATTGAGCATGTAGCAGGCGATCAGGCCGCCCATGCTGAGGTCGCCGGCCATGATCAGGTAGACGCCGGCAACGATCATCACCACGCCAGCGAGCTGCTGGATCATCAGGGTCAGGTTCATCGCCAGGCTGGAGAGCATCTTCACCCGCAGTTCGAGGCGGCCGAGGGTGCCGATGGTCTGTTCCCAGATGTACTGACGGTCGCTCTCGGCGTTGTTCACCTTCACCGCATCGAGGCTGGCGAGGGTTTCGATCAGGCTCGACTGACGCTCGGCGGCCAGCGCCATGGTGCGGTCCATGGTCGCCACCAGCGGTTTCTGCAGCAGCCAGCTGATGCCCAGGGCCAGCGGGAAGGCCAGCAGGGGCACCCAGACCAGGGGGCCGCCAAGCAGGCCGATCACCAAGAGGATCAGCAGGGTAAACGGCAGGTCGATGACACTGGTCAGGGTCAGGGAGGCGAGGAAGTCCCGTAGCGTCTGGAACTCGTGGATGTTCTGGGCAAAGCTGCCAACCCGCGTCGGACGGAACTTCATCGCCATGCCGACGATGCGCTCGAACAGGGTGGCGGAAATGATCAGGTCGGTCTTCTTGCCCGCCAGGTCCAGGCACAGACCGCGCATGGTCTTGAGCAGCAGATCGAAGATGTAGGCGCCGGAGATGCCGATGGCCAGCACCCAGAGGGTGGCGGCGGCCTGGTTGGGCACCACGCGGTCGTACACGTTCATCACGAAGAGTGGCGCGCTGAGGCCGATCAGGTTGATCAGCAGGCTGGCGGCCACCGCATCGATATAGAGCCAGCGGGAACGCTTGAGGGTGTCGCGAAACCAGGACTGGGTGCGCGGGATCAGGCTGCCCTGGTTCAGGTCGTACTTGTGCTGGGGCTGGGCGAAGAACACCTGGCCGCTGTAGTCCTCCTGCAGCAGCTCACGCGTCACCTTCACTTCGCCGCCGTCGCTCTCGCTGAGCAGCAGGCGTGCCTTGCCGTCGTCGGTCCAGCCGAGCATCACCGCGCAGCGACCTTCCTTGAGCAACAGCAGGGCCGGCAGGGCGATCTTCGGAATCTGCTCCAGGCGCCGCTGCAGCAGTCGGCCCTGGAGGCCGGCGCGGGCTGCCGCGCGGGGCAGCAGCTCGGGGGTCAGGCGCTGCTTGGGCAGTGGCAGTCCGCTGGTGAGCATGGCCCGGTTGGCCGGCTTGCGGTGCAGGACGCACAGGGACAGCAGCGAGTCCAGCAAGGGATCGTCATGCTGACCGCGTGGATCGGTGTTGAGTTGAACGCGACTGACTTCTGGATCCACGCCTCGGCACTCTTGTTCTGGGTTCTTCGAAAGGCTCAGCCCGGATCAGAACTCACAAGCCCGGCGAGACGGAGGCGTCTCACCGGGCGGTGCGCATCGGATCAGGACTTAGTTCAGGCCGGGAAGGGTTGCCTGGGGCTTCAGCTCCGTCTGTACGACCGAGGCCATCGGCGCGACCACTCCCTGGCTCTTCAGCAACTCGCCCATCGTGGCCTTGATGCGGTACTGAGTAAACAACTCGGTGTAACGCAGATCGACCAGCCGACGAGAGGCAGTGAACAGCTCGTTTTCGCTGTCCAGCAGGTCCAACAGCGTGCGCTCGCCGATGCTGAACTGCTTCTGGTAGGACTCACGCACACGGGTACTGTAGTCGACATACTGCTGCGCGATCGGCAGCTGCTCGCGAGCGTTGCCCAGGGCGTTCCAGGACAGGCCGAGGTCTTCGTTCAGCACACGCAGGGCGTTGTTGCGGATGTCCAGGGCCTCGTTGATCTGGTAGGCCTTGGATTCCAGGTCGGCCTTGTTGCTGCCGCCGGCAAACAGGTTGTAACGCATGCGCAACATTGCCTGCCATTCGTTGGAATGACCGTTCTCGCCATCCAGGTCATTGTCCGCGTTGCGGGACAATTCGGCGTCGAAACGCGGATAGAAGGTGGACTTGGCGGCTTCGTACTGCTTCTCGGCCGCAGCGACATCGGACTCGGCGGAACGCAGGACCGGGCTGTTGGCCAGCAGGGCCTTGCGGGCGTCATCGAGAGATTCCGGCAGCTGTCCAGGCAGACCGGCCGGATCGCTCAGGTCAGCCGGCGCCACACCTACCACGCTGAAGTAATTGGTACGGGCATCAGCCAGGTTGGTCTGTTCGGTGATCAGGTTGTTGCGGGCCTGGGCCAGACGCGCTTCGGCCTGGTCCTGGTCGGCCAGGCGCCCTACCCCGCGCTCACTACGCAGGCTGATCTGGTCGAAGATGCGCTCGTGGCTGCGCAGGTTCTGTTCGGCCAGGCGAACCATTTCCTGGCGGCGCAGCACATCGAGGTAGACCTGGGACACATCCAGCGCGGTGCGCTCGGACGTGCTGAGCAGGGAATAGGCACGGGAGTTGACGGTGGCCTGCTGGCGGGCCACTTCGTTCTGGGTGGCGAAGCCGTCGAACACCATCTGCTGCAGGCGCACGCTGGACTCACCGCGGGTCATGGTCTTCCAGTGGTCATTGCCGGTTGCCCGGGTGCTGGTGTCGTCAGTGCCTTCACGGCCATAACCGCCCAACAAGTCGACGGACGGCAGGTATCCCCCCTTTGCCGCCTGGAGCTGTTTGTCGGCCGACAAACGGCTGTTAACGCCTGCCTGGATTTCCGGGTGGGCATCCATGGCCTGCTGCATGGCCTCGGAGAGGCTCTGCGCATGGACAGGGAGGCTTGCGACCAGGGCGAACGGAAGAACGGTGGAGAAACGCAAACGCATATTCTTGGCATCCTTTTCGTTGGTTTTCGCGGCCCGGAAACTCGCCGGAGGCCCGCCAAAAGCGCTTCTCGTCTACGTTCAGACTTCGTGACCGAGGTCACACTGGATCCCCCGAGACGAGTGAGCAAATATCAAAGTGACAGCATGAAATTGATTGTTTAGGATGGGAATCAATTGGTCAATACTTTGGCATATTCGCAATAGCCAAATGTAATAAGCCAATATATTGGCGC
Organism: Pseudomonas sp. LFM046; assembly: GCF_000949385.2. Classification (NCBI taxonomy): domain Bacteria; kingdom Pseudomonadati; phylum Pseudomonadota; class Gammaproteobacteria; order Pseudomonadales; family Pseudomonadaceae; genus Pseudomonas; species Pseudomonas sp. LFM046. The sequence goes on from NZ_JYKO02000001.1 coordinate 4,341,791, forward strand.
CATCAATTCGCCACGCTATTAACTATAGAAGGGAATGTCAGTCCTGCGCTTGGTCGCCGCACTTTGCGACCCCAGCGACGACAAGCCAGCTGAGAGTCAATCCAGGAGAGTCGCCCATGAGCAGTGTCGTTGCGATTGTCAAAAGCATTGTTGGCCAGGTGTTTGCCGTTTCGTCCGATGGGCTCCAGCGCCTTCTGGTCGAGGGGGATCGACTCTTCAAGGGCGATCAGGTCCTGACGGGCGACGCGGGCATGGTGAGCCTGGAACTGGCAGACGGCCGCACCCTCGACCTGGGCCGTGACTCCCAATGGAGCGAAGGCGACACCAGCGTCCACGCCCAGACCCAGCCCACCCAGGCACAGACCGAGGCTCCCGCCACAGACGTCGCGCAGCTGCAGAAGGCGATCGAGGCCGGCGTCGACCCGACCCAGGCACTCGAAGCCACCGCGGCCGGTCCGGGCGCGGGCAACGCGGGCGGCAATACAGGCGGCGTGGGCGGCGGTCACAGCTTCGTGATGCTGGACGCGACTGCCGGTCGGGTTGACGCCAACATTGGTTTCGAAACCGGCGCCATTCCCCCGGTCGCCGAAGCCCAGGAGGTGGACGATTCGTCGCCGCTGCTGAACGCCCCGGCGGTCGAAGAAGTGCCGGCTGCGCCGAACAACGCGCCGCAAGGCGAAGACGCCAGCATCACCACCGACGAAGACACCCCGATCCAGGGCCAGGTGACTGCCGCCGATCAGGATGGGGACTCGCTGACATTCAGCCTGGGCAACAACCCCGGTAACGGTACCGTGGTGGTCAAGCCCGATGGCTCCTACGTCTACACGCCCAATCCTGACTTCAACGGCAACGACAGCTTCACGGTCATTGTCGATGATGGCAACGGCGGGACAGACACCATCACCGTCAGCATCGGCGTGAACCCGGTGAACGATGCCCCGGTTGCGCTCAACGACGGCCCGACTGCCGTCACCGAAGACACCCCGGCCACCGGCAACGTCCTGACCAACGACAGCGACGTCGACGGCGACACCCTGACCGTGACCCAGTTCACCATCGGTGGCAGCACCTTCCAGGCCGGCCAGACCGCCGTGATCGAGGGTATTGGTTCCCTGGTGATCAACGCCGACGGTTCCTACAGCTTCACTCCGGCGCCGAACTACACCGGCCCGGTGCCGACCGCGACCTACACAGTCACCGACGGCACCGCCACCGATACCGCTGACCTGAGCTTCGCCGATGTCACCCCGGTCAACGATGCGCCGGTTGCGCTCAACGATGGCCCGACCGCCGTCACCGAAGACACCCCGGCCACCGGCAACGTCCTGACCAACGACAGCGACGTCGACGGCGACCCCCTGACCGTGACCCAGTTCACCATCGGTGAGAGCACCTTCCAGGCCGGCCAGACCGCCGTGATCAATGGCGTCGGCTCCCTGGTGATCAACGCCGACGGTTCCTACAGCTTCACCCCGGCGCCGAACTACACCGGCCCGGTACCGACCGCGACCTACACCGTCACCGACGGCACCGCCACCGATACCGCTGACCTGAGCTTCGCCGATGTCACCCCGGTCAACGATGCGCCGGTTGCGCTCAACGATGGCCCGACCGCCGTCACCGAAGACACCCCGGCCACCGGCAACGTCCTGACCAACGACAGCGACGTCGACGGCGACCCCCTGACCGTGACCCAGTTCACCATCGGTGAGAGCACCTTCCAGGCTGGCCAGACCGCCGTGATCAATGGTGTCGGCTCCCTGGTGATCAACGCCGACGGCTCCTACAGCTTCACCCCGGCGCCGAACTACACCGGCCCGGTGCCGACCGCGACCTACACCGTCACCGACGGCACCGCCACCGATACCGCTGACCTGAGCTTCGCCGATGTCAGCCCGGTCAACGATGCGCCGGTTGCGCTCAACGATGGCCCGACCGCCGTCACCGAAGACACTCCGGCCACCGGCAACGTCCTGACCAACGACAGCGACGTCGACGGCGATACCCTGACCGTTACCCAGTTCACCATCGGTGAGAGCACCTTCCAGGCCGGCCAGACCGCCGTGATCAAAGGCGTCGGCTCCCTGGTGATCAACGCCGACGGCTCCTACAGCTTCACTCCGGCGCCGGACTACACCGGCCCGGTGCCGACCGCGACCTACACCGTCACCGACGGCACCGCCACCGATACCGCTGACCTGAGCTTCGCCGACGTCACCCCCGTCAACGATGCCTCGATCCTGGTCGCCGACAGCAAGACCGTAGCCGAGGACAACCCGGCGACCGGCAACGTGCTGGCCAACGACAGCGACGTAGACGACGTCCTCACCGTCGCCACCTTCAGCATTGATGGCGTGCAGGGCACCTTCACCGCAGGCACCACGGCCACCATCGGCCAGATCGGCAGCCTGGTGATCAACACTGACGGCACCTACGTCTTCACCCCGGCACCTAACTGGAATGGTGAGGTTCCCGAGGTCAGCTACACCACCAACACCGGCAGCAGCTCAACGCTGACCATCACCGTTACCCCGGAGAACGACGCGCCCGAGACCAACGCGACGTCCGCTTCCGGCAACGAAGACGCTGAAGGTATTCCGGTTGTTCTGAGCGGATCGGATGTGGACGGCAGCGTTGACCACTTCGTCATCAAGTCGTTGCCGAGCAACGGCACGCTGCTCCTCGATGGCGTGGTCCTGGGTATCGGCGCGGTCATTCCAGCAACCGCCAATGGCGCCACTGTCACATTCGTGCCGGATGCCAACTGGAACGGCACCACCACCGTTGAATATGCATCCGTGGACAACGATGGCCTGGAGGATTCCACTCCAGCGACCGCTACCATCACGGTTGCCCCGGTGAACGACGCCCCGGTGATCGACGGCGGCGACGGCCACGTGCCGGACAGCAACGACTTCGCCATCACCACCGACGAAGACACCCCGGTTACCGGCACCATCCAGGCCAGCGACCTGGACGGCGATAGCCTGACCTACACCGTCGGCACCTCGCCGGCCCATGGCAGCGTCACCTTCGGCACCGACGGCGCCTACACCTACACCCCGGGCACCGACTTCAACGGCAGCGACAGCTTCACCGTCACCGTCAGCGACGGCAACGGCGGCACCGTCACCAGCACCGTCAACGTCACTGTGAAGCCGGTCGTCGACGCCAAGGACGATGCCGTCACCGTCGCCGAGGACCAGTCGCTGACTACCAACGTCCTGGCCAACGACACCTTCGGCGCCGGCGCCCAGGTCACCTCGGTCGGCACCGCCACCCATGGCACCGTCACCCTGAACGCCGACGGCACCGTCACCTACACCCCGAGCGCCAACTACAACGGCCCCGACAGCTACACCTACACCGTCACCACCGCCGCCGGGAACCAGGAATCCGCCACAGTCAACATCACCGTCACCCCGGTGAACGACGCCCCGGTTGCTGTCGCCGACACTGCCACCGTCAACGAAGGTGGCAGCGTCAACATCAGTGTGGCCAATAACGACAGCGACACTGACGACGGCCTCGACCTGGGCAGCATCACCATCACCAGTGGCCCGGCCAACGGCACCGTGATCGTCAACGCCAATGGCACCGTCAGCTACCAGCACAACGGCAGCGAGACCACCGCCGACAGCTTCACCTACACCATCAAGGACAAGTCCGGCGCCGAGTCCAACCCGGTCACCGTCAACATCGGGGTCACGCCGGTGAACGACGCGCCGGTTGCCGTGGCCGACACTGCCATCGTCAATGAAGGCGGCAGCGTCAACATCAATGTGGCCGGCAACGACACGGACGCCGACGACGGCCTCGACCTGACCAGCATCACCGTCACCAGCGGCCCGGCCAACGGCACCCTCACCGTCAACGCCGACGGTACCGTCAGCTACCAGCACAATGGCAGCGAGACCACCGCCGACAGCTTCACCTACACCATCAAGGACAAATCCGGCGTCGAGTCCAACCCGGTCACCGTCAACATCGGGGTCACCCCGGTGAACGACGCGCCGGTTGCCGTAGCCGACAGCGCCACCGTCAACGAAGGCGGCAGCGTCAACATCAGTGTGGCCAGTAACGACACGGACGCCGACGACGGCCTCGACCTGGGCAGCATCACCATCACCAGTGGCCCGGCCAACGGCACCCTCACAGTCAACGCCGACGGTACCGTCAGCTACCAGCACAATGGCAGCGAGACCACTGAAGACAGCTTCACCTACACCATCAAGGACAAGTCCGGCGTCGAGTCGAACCCGGTCACCGTCAGCATCGGCGTCACCCCGGTGAACAACGCCCCGGTTGCTGTGGCCGACAGCGCAACCGTCAACGAAGGTGGCAGCGTCAACATCAGTGTGGCCAATAACGACAGCGACGCTGACGACGGCCTCGACCTGACCAGCATCACCGTCACCAGCGGCCCGGCCAACGGCACCCTTACCGTCAATGCCGATGGCACCGTCAGCTACCAGCACAACGGCAGCGAGACCACCGCTGACAGTTTCACCTACACCATCAAGGACCAGTCTGGCGCCGAATCCAACCCGGTCACCGTCAGCATCGGTGTCACCCCGGTGAACGATGCCCCGGTTGCTGTCGCCGACACTGCCACCGTCAACGAAGGCGGCAGTGTCAACATCAATGTGGCCGGCAACGACAGCGACGCCGACGACGGCCTCGACCTCGGCAGCATCGTCATCGGCACCAACCCGGCGCATGGCACCCTCACCGTCAACGCCGACGGTACCGTCAGCTATCAGCACGACGGCAGCGAGACCACCGCCGACAGCTTCACCTACACCATCAAGGACCAGTCTGGCGTCGAGTCCAACCCGGTCACCGTCAGCATCGGCGTGACCCCGGTGAACGATGCGCCGGTCGCTGTCGCCGACACTGCCACCGTCAACGAAGGCGGCAGCGTCAACATCAATGTGGCCAGTAACGACACGGACGCCGACGACGGCCTCAACCTC